>NZ_CP014749.1:3710000-3721489 GCF_001592395.1 Geobacillus sp. JS12 | reverse complement strand
GTTGACTTCCCCGTATCCAAACATGTTCGACACTTTCATCAGCTCTTGAACAAGCTTCACGCAACGGGCATTGTCCGATGTCAAGTTGTCGCCGTCGGAGAAGTGGAACGGATAAATGTTGTAGCGCGACGGAGAATACTTCGTTTCGATCAGTTCAAGCGCCTTGCGGTAGGCGGATGAGCAAATCGTCCCGCCGCTTTCCCCTTTCGTGAAAAACTCCTCCTCGCTGACAACTTTCGCTTCCGTATGGTGGGCGATAAAGGCGATCTCAACGGTTTCATATTTCGTGCGCAAAAAGCGCGTCATCCAGAAGAAAAAGCTGCGTGCCATATATTTTTCCCACATGCCCATCGATCCGCTTGTGTCCATCATCGCCAAGACGACCGCCTTCGATTCTGGCTTGACCACTTCGTTCCACGTTTTAAACTTCAAATCTTCGCGGTAAATCGGATAAAAGCCTGGTTTGCCGTTCATGGCATTGCGCTTGAAGGCAGCGAGCATCGTCCGCTTCTTATCGATGTTCCCCATCAGTCCGGTGCGGCGGATGTCATTAAATTCGATATGTTGAGTTACATTTTGATCCAGCTCTTTTCGTTGCAAGTTGGGCAGCTCCAATTGGCTAAAGAACGCTTCCTCAATCTCCATCATTGACACTTCGGCTTCGTAATAGTCTTGGCCTGGCAAGTCGCCAGCCCCTTGGCCTTTTCCTGGCCCCTGCCCCTCCCCGCTTCCGTCTCTGGCTACGACATCACCGACTTGGCTGTCTCCATTTCCTTGGCCGACGTGTTTGTTTTTCTCATAATTGTAGCGGATTTTGTATTCATCGAGCGAGCGGATCGGAATTTTAATCACATCGCGCCCGTTGGACATGATAATGCTTTCTTCCGTAATTAAGTCGGGCAAATTGTTTTTGATCGCTTCCTTCACTTTTTCTTGATGGCGCTTTTGATCATCATATCCTTTGCGGTGGAGGGACCAGTCTTCTTTCGATACAACAAAATTCCCCTTCATGTTTTCCCCTCCTTTAAAAAAATCATTTTCACACTTTTCGCTTTCCCGCATATACTTATGTTGGCGTCATCAAAACGGGCCATCACGATGCCAAGTTGGTTTATTTTATCGTATGCAAAAATTCAAAATAATTGACCAATGAATGAGGAAAATAGAAAAGTAGACAAGCCCGATTATCAGCTTCGCGTCCTCTTGTTCGCTTCCTTTTAGCGAAGCTCGCTGCGTCGTCTTCGCTCGACCCTCCCTGTGCAACTCGGTCAGACAGGGGAGGAGGATAAAAAAAGCATGCCTCAGCGCTTGAGGCATGCCTAGCGGTTCAACAAGCTGCCGACATAACGGAGCAATTCATTGGCTGACGTGGAGTTGTACCCGTATTCATCAATGAGGCGGGCGACGACTTCGTTAATTTTTTTCAACTGCTGCTCATCCGGTGTTTTCGTCGACGTTGTAATTTTGACAATGTCCTTTAAATCCGCAAACAATTTCTTCTGGATCGCTTCCCGCAACCGTTCATGTGAATTATAATCAAACCGCTGTCCTTTTCGTGCATATGCCGAAATGCGAATTAAAATTTCTTCGCGAAACGCTTTTTTCGCATTTTCGGAAATGCCGATTTGTTCCTCGATCGAGCGCATCAGCTTTTCATCCGGATTCATTTCCTCACCCGTAAGCGGATCGCGCAGTTTCGTCTTGTTGCAGTACGCCTCGACGTTGTCCAAATAGTTATCCATCAACGTTTTCGCTGACTCTTCATACGAATAGACGAACGCCTTTTGCACTTCTTGTTTTGCGATTTCATCATACTCTTTGCGCACGAGCGAAATGAAATTCAAATACCGCTCGCGGTCTTCCTTCGTGATCGACGGATGCTGATCCAATCCTTCTTTCAACGAACGAAGCACGTCAAGCGCATTGATCGACGGCACTCCTTTGCGGATGATGCAGGCAGAAATGCGGTTGATGACATAGCGTGGGTCGATGCCGCTCATCCCCTCATCCGGATGCTCCTTTTTCAGCTCCTCCACATCGACCTCGCTGAATCCTTCAATCATTTCGCCATCATACAAGCGCATTTTCTTCAATAAATCCACATCCGGCCGCTTCGATTCTTTCAGCCGCGTCAAAATCGTAAACATAGCCGCAATCCGCAGCGTGTGCGGGGCGATATGCACGTCGGCGACGTCGCTTTCGCGGATCATTTTTTCATAAATGCGCTCTTCTTCCGAGACGCGCAAGTTGTACGGAATCGGCATGACGATGATACGCGAATGGAGCGCCTCGTTCTTTTTGTTGGCAATGAACGACCGATATTCCGTTTCGTTCGTATGCGCGATGATCAATTCATCGGCGCTGATTAAAGCAAACCGCCCAGCCTTGAAATTGCCTTCTTGCGTCAGCGACAGCAAATGCCAAAGAAATTTTTCATCGCACTTTAACATCTCTTGAAATTCCATAATCCCGCGGTTGGCTTTGTTCAGCTCGCCGTCAAACCGATACGCGCGCGGGTCAGACTCGGAACCGTATTCCGCGATCGTTGAAAAATCAATGCTTCCCGTTAAATCGGCGATGTCTTGCGATTTTGGGTCAGACGGACTGAACGTCCCGATGCCGACGCGGCGGTTCTCGGAGAAGAAAATGCGCTCCACCAGCACGTCTTCAATGCGTCCGCCGTACTCTTTCTCAAGCCGCATCATATTGAGCGGCGACAGCTCACCTTCAATGCGAATGCCGTACTCACGGTAAAAATCGTCGCGCAAATGGTGAGGAATGAGGTGAAGCGGGTCTTCATGCATCGGGCACCCTTTAATCGCATAAACGGCTCCGCGCTCCGTTTTGGAGTACTCCTCAAGCCCGCGCTTCAGGAGCGTTACCAACGTCGACTTCCCGCCGCCGACCGGCCCCATCAGCAGCAAAATCCGTTTCCGCACATCAAGCCGCTTCGCCGCCGGGTGGAAATATTCCTCAACGAGCCGCTCAAGCGCCTCCTCAAGCCCGAACAGGTGCTGGCTGAAAAACTTATATCGTTTCCGCCCATTCACCTCTTCGACCCCAGCATCTTTGATCATATTATAAACACGCGAATGAGCCGACTGGGCCACCCACGGCTTTTCTTTTAAAATCTTTAAATACTCGGCAAACGTTCCTTCCCATTTCAACTTTTCTTCTTCTTCCCGATACCGGGCGATTTTTTGCAAAATATCCATAAAGGACCTCCTCACCCTTGGATGTCTAACAGCAAGATTATTACAATTTATGCGAGGATGTCCCGTATCATTCGCCGCAAAAAAAATTTTGTCTCCTAACAACCAGCTGCGGTCATTCACATGCTTGGCCATATTCGCTATAATAAAGGGGGAAACGCCTGCCACTTTCATTATGAAGGAGGAACAAACGATGCGCACTTTGCTTGTGCTAGGGGTTATCATTGCGTTTTTGACGGCCATTTTCACCGCTGGCTATGAAGACAAACCAGGCGTCAGACAATAAGACCAAAAAAACGACCTCCAGAGCGAAGGTCGTTTTTTTGTTTATGACAACCCATAAAACCGTTGTTGGCGCAACGCTTCGTACACTAAAATGGCCGCCGTGTTCGACAAGTTTAACGAGCGCACTTTGTCATTCATCGGGATGCGAAGGCAACGATCCATATTGGCCTCAAGCAGCTCCTTCGGCAATCCGGTCGTTTCACGGCCGAACACAAAGAAAATATGTTTTTCTGTATCGCTGAAATCAAACGAATCATAATACCGGCGCCCGAATTTCGTAATGAAATAAAACTCCCCTTCCGAAAAGCGGGCGAATAGTTCGTCAAGCGAGTCATAATACGAAATATTGACATACGGCCAATAATCAAGCCCGGCGCGCTTTAACATTTTATCATCCGTAGAAAAACCGAGCGGGCGGATCAAATGGAGCGACGTATCGGTTGCTGCGCACGTACGAGCGATGTTTCCAGTATTGGCTGGAATTTCTGGCTGGTATAGCACTACATGAAGCGGCATTTCCTTCACCTCAACAACGTTTATTTGCGATCGATGATGTGAAAAAACTTATAGCGAATGTTCGGCGTATAGGCGCTTGAATCTTCATACGACCAATAGCGCATTCGGCTGTTTGTCGTATGGGCGTTCACAAGCGGCATCCCGTTCTGATCTTTCGCCACCACAATCGTTGAGTGGTCGAAGCGTCCGTCCCCTTGAAAATCATAACAGATGACATCGCCTGCCATCAATTGCTCCGGCTCCGCCACTTCCACCGCCTGCAAGCCGATGCGCGACCCGCTCAAATACCAACGAAAAGCATGGGCCACAGCCCAGCTGTAACTCCAACTTCCGTTTTGACACCACCATCCCCTCGCACGGTTCGGATAGCCCGTCATCGGCGCCCCGCCTGCATACAAGCATTGAGAGACAAAATTCGTGCAATCCACCGGAAACGACGGAAACACCGGGTTATGCCGATTCCACCACGTTTCCGCATACCGCACCGCCCGGGCGCGGTCATACTGGTAAGAAAGACGCTCCCCCGTCCATTGCTCTCGTTCGACGCGCGGCGCCTCCATATACCCCCCAACCGGTTGATCGGTTCATCAGCTACAAGCTCACCGCGAACAAAACAGGCGCATCGCTCCTCAACCTGTTCTTCTATATATAGTGAACCCCTTTGCTTAATTAAAAATTGATGGTGGGCAATATACATCACTTTCGCTTCCCGCTCGATGGTCTGCCTGCCGACAATTTGTCCCCGGATCGTGCAACGGACGATCTCCGCACCGCGCTTTTGGCAAAGCCGTTGCTTTCTTGCCGCCTCTTCGCTTCGGATATTGCTTTCCGACACAAACGAGCGGGCTCGCTCATCCAACCACGCGCGCAACTGTTTTTTCATGCTGCTTTCCACCACTTTCGTTTTTGTTACTACCTTATGTGGGGAAGCTGCGTTTTTTCCCTATTCCTTTGCCTCAGCCAACAGTTTCAGTCCTTTTTCAATCTCAGCGATCACATCGGCATCCGCCTCCGTTTGCCGCGCGGCCTCCAAATAAGGCTTAGCGCTTGGATCCCCGATTTTCCCGAGCGCCCACGCCGCCGTCCCGCGGATGACTGGACGGCTATCCTCTTTCAACAAACGCAGTAAGTGCGGCACCGCGGTTTGGTCTTTGTAATGGGCGAGCGCCAGAATGGCATTGCGCTGAATCGGCTTTTTCCCACGCCATGAACCCGCCATGGCCCCAAATGTTTCTTTAAATTCACGGTTGCTCATCTGAAGCAGCGGGATGAGTTTCGGCTTTACCGCTTCCGGATCCGGCTCGAATTCTGGATGCAAATGAAAGTCTTTCCCCTTATTTTCCGGGCAGACTTGCTGGCATGTATCGCAGCCGTACAGCCGGTTCCCGATTTTCTCCCGAAACTCGTCGGCCAAAAAGCCTTTCGTTTGCGTTAAAAAGGAAAGGCACCGCTGTGCGTTCAGTTGTCCCCCTTGTACAAGCGCCCCGGTCGGGCAGGCATCAATACATTTCGTGCACGTGCCGCATCGGTTTTCAACCGGTTCATCAGGGGAAATGGAATATTCGTAATCATTTCTCCCAAATACACATACGATCCAAACTCCGGTGTAATAATAGAGCAGTTCTTGCCGCTCCAACCGATCCCTGCCCGTTCCGCCACCGCCCGATCGGCGAGCTCTCCGGTATCCACCATCGAGCGAACGCGGGCATGGGGCACTTTGGCCAGCAAAAACTCCTCGAGCTGCTGCAAACGTTCCCGCAACACATCGTGGTAGTCCTTTCCCCATGAAGCGCGGCAAAAAACGCCGCGCCGTTCCGTCTTTGTCCCCCGCGGCGCATTTTTCATTTTGGACGGATAGGCAAGAGCAATGGCAATGATCGATTTTGCTTCCGGAAGAAGCAATGAAGGATTCGTCCGTTTCTCAATATCTGGTTCCTCAAAACCGGACTGATAGCCGAGCTCCTGCTGGCGGCGCAGCCGTTCCTTTAATTCAACAAACGGATCAGCGCTCGCAAATCCGATTTTATCAATGCCGATTGACCGACTATACTCAATGACTTCCCGCTTTAATGCCATAACATCCATCGTTTTCCCTCCTTTCGTCATATATGATAAAATGAAATCCGAGGTGATCAAGATGAAATTCGTGATATCAGAACAACTAAAGCAACGCCTTCCTACTGGTAAATTCGGCGTCATCCGCTATCATCATATCGAGGTCAGCGATTCACCGCAAATGTTAAGGGGCGGCTTGAGCTGTTTCAAGAATCTCTTTACATCGAGCTGCAGGAAAAGTCGATTGCCGACATTCCTGAGATGGTCGAATGGCGCCGTACTTTCAAACAAATCGGAACGGACCCAAGCCGCTATCGACCGTCAAGTGAAAGCCTGTACCGACGCATCCAGAAAAAAAGCTTCATTCCGCCTATCCATTCAGCGGCAGACATAAACAACTTTTTTTCACTCTATTATAAAATTCCACTCGGCATCTATGATCTAGACCGCATCAACGGGACAGTGACGCTCACGATCGGCACGGAACAAGATGAATACATCGCGTTAAACGGCCGCACAGTCAACTTTGCCAACAAACTCGTCAGCAAAGATGAACGAGGGCCGTTTGGCAGTCCGATCGTCGATTCGGAGCGGACGGCCGTGACGAGAGAAACGAAAAACGCTTTGCAAATCGTTTACTTTCTCCCATCAACGCCAGAAGAAACCGCCAAGCGCCAGCTTCAAGCCATCCAAACGATGTTTGTGCAAATTCATGGCGGCGAAGCCGACGCCCAATTGTTCGTTTGATCTTCTCCCCCCACTTTCCTGCCGTTGGAAATGGGGGACTCCCTCCCTACTTGAACGCTCTCCCACCTACGCTCACGCGTGGAAGTGGGGTTCTTCTCGGTTTAGGGTGATAAATAAAAAAACGCAATGCCTCGTTCTTTAACGAAACGAAACACTGCGTTGTCCCCAAGCATCATAACATAATTTTAAAGCTAACGAGAGACATTATAACAGACTTCCACACGCATCGCAAGAAAAAAACGCAAAAATCGACAAAAGAAATTGTACAAAAGGGCACCAGAATCTCTGGTGCCAGCAACCAGTGACCCGTACGGGATTCGAACCCGTGTTACCGCCGTGAAAGGGCGGTGTCTTAACCACTTGACCAACGGGCCATTATGGCGGAGAAGGCGGGATTTGAACCCGCGCGCCGCAAAACTGCGACCTAACGGTTTAGCAAACCGTCCCCTTCAGCCACTTGGGTACTTCTCCGTAACATGGCTCCGCAAGTAGGATTCGAACCTACGACCTACCGGTTAACAGCCGGTTGCTCTACCGCTGAGCTATTGCGGAATGATGAATAACTATATGTTATGCACATCTTCCAAATGTGCTCGTTGCCTCTTCCTCTGCCAGCTAATTCAAGGAAGCGAGATGCGTCGAGGCAACTCGCAGCGAATTCGAAGATGTGAAGCTCGTCGCTCCGCTTTTGCTGTGGAACGATGGGGCATTGTTCGCCCATTATTATAGCGAATAGCCAAAAAACATTCAATGGAAAATAATGGGCCTAAGTGGACTTGAACCACCGACCTCACGCTTATCAGGCGTGCGCTCTGACCAGCTGAGCTATAGGCCCATAAAAAGCGGGTGATGGGAATCGAACCCACGACATCAGCTTGGAAGGCTGAGGTTTTACCACTAAACTACACCCGCATAATTTTTGATGAAACACCCATCACAATCTTTCATGCCCCTTCCTCTGCCAGCCGATTCAAAGAAGCCGGATGCGTCGGGGCAACTCGAAGCGGATTCGATGATGCAGATGCTCGTGGCTGAGGTTTTACCACTAAACTACACACGCATATCATTTGGAATCAACATCTGCCACGCTCTTCCATGCCCCTTCCTCTGCCAGCCGATTCAAAGAAGCTGGATGCGTCGGGGCAACTCGAAGCGGATTCGATGATGCAGATGCTCGTGGCTGAGGTTTTACCACTAAACTAGACACGCAAATATAGAATATAATGAAAAGGGCGACTAGTGGGAATCGAACCCACGCATGCCAGAGCCACAATCTGGTGCGTTAACCACTTCGCCATAGTCGCCTCGATCTGGTGCCGGCTGCAGGACTTGAACCCGCAACCTACTGATTACAAGTCAGTTGCTCTACCAATTGAGCTAAGCCGGCACATTTAAAATTAGCTAGTGATTCATGTTGTCTGCCTGGTTGTGCCTCTTCCTCTTCCAGCTAATTCGAGGAAGTCAAATGCTCGGTGTCCCTTCCTCTGCAAGCTTATTCAAAGAAGCGGGATGCGTCGGGACAACTCGCAGCAGATTCGACGATGCGAATGCTCGTCTCTACCAATTGAGCTAAGCCGGCATGATTTTAAAGTGCATGGCGGAGGAGGAGGGATTCGAACCCCGCGCGCCTTGCGGCGCCTCTCGGTTTTCAAGACCGACCCCTTCAACCACTTGGGTACTCCTCCAAAAAAGCAACAATAATAATGGTGGACCTTGTAGGACTCGAACCTACGACCGGACGGTTATGAGCCGTCTGCTCTAACCAGCTGAGCTAAAGGTCCGATAATGGTGGCGGTGGAGGGGATCGAACCCCCGACCTCACGGGTATGAACCGTACGCTCTAGCCAGCTGAGCTACACCGCCAAATTTAAGTCAAAAGGTGGAGCCTATCGGGATCGAACCGATGACCTCCTGCTTGCAAAGCAGGCGCTCTCCCAGCTGAGCTAAGGCCCCATGATAAATCGGGAAGACAGGATTTGAACCTGCGACCTCACGGACCCGAACCGTGTGCTCTACCAAGCTGAGCTACTTCCCGACAAAACGCGCTCGAGAGGATTCGAACCCCTAACCTTCTGATCCGTAGTCAGATGCTCTATCCAATTGAGCTACGAGCGCACAAGTGCCGAGGGCCGGACTCGAACCGGCACGGTAGTTACCTACCCCAGGATTTTAAGTCCTGTGCGTCTGCCAATTCCGCCACCCCGGCGGAAGTGGAGCGGAAGACGGGGCTCGAACCCGCGACCCCCACCTTGGCAAGGTGGTGTTCTACCGCTGAACTACTTCCGCAAGACGATGAGCCATGGAGGACTCGAACCTCCGACCCTCTGATTAAAAGTCAGATGCTCTACCTACTGAGCTAATGGCTCACGAGTTGGATAACACTCTAGGATAGTGATGTCCCTTCCTCTACAAGCATATTCAAGGAAGCAAGATGCGTCGGGACAACTCGAAGCAAATTCGAAGATGTAGCGCTCGTTACTGAGCTAATGGCTCGCGGTTGCCGTCTTAATGGCTTAAGAGGTTATTAAGGAATAAGAATGCCGGCTGCAGGACTTGAACCCGCAACCTACTGATTACAAGTCAGTTGCTCTACCAATTGAGCTAAGCCGGCACATTTAAAATTAGCTAGTGATTCATGTTGTATGCCTGGTTGTGCCTCTTCCTCTTCAAGCTCATTCAAGGAAGCCTTGTGCGTCGAGGCAACTCGCAGCCAATTCGATGATGCCGATGCTCGTCTCTACCAATTGAGCTAAGCCGGCACATTTAAAATTAGCTAGTGATTCATGTTGTATGCCTGGTTGTGCCTCTTCCTCTTCAAGCTCATTCAAGGAAGCCTTGTGCGTCGAGGCAACTCGCAACAGATTCGACGATGCGAGTGCTCGTGGCTACCCATTGAACTAAGCCGGGGTGGTTTGAACATCTGACATGTCTGTGAACTACTCCCACTTAGCTTTGCATGAAGCAGGAATCTTCTTTCGGAACTATGATAAAAATGGTGGCTCGGGACGGAATCGAACCGCCGACACAAGGATTTTCAGTCCTTTGCTCTACCGACTGAGCTACCGAGCCGTATTATATTTTTCACACTGCCTATTGATACCGCTTTGTGCCTCTTCCTCTGCCAGCGGATTCGACGATGCTAGATGCGTCGAGGCAACTCGAAGCGAATTCGATGAAGCAGATGCTCGTCTCTACCGACTGAGCTACCGAGCCATATTAAGTTTTACGTTGCTTTGCTTGTACTGCACTGTGTCTCTTCTTCTGCAAGGTGATTCGAGGAAGCCAGATGCGTTGAGGCAACTCCGACTGAGCTGCTGAGCTGTCTCTTTTCATAATTTTGAAACAATGGCGGTCCCGACGGGACTCGAACCCGCGATCTCCTGCGTGACAGGCAGGCATGTTAACCACTACACTACGGGACCAATTTGGTTGCGGGGGCAGGATTTGAACCTGCGACCTTCGGGTTATGAGCCCGACGAGCTACCGGACTGCTCCACCCCGCGGCGATAAGAAAGTAAATTAATTTGCACAATGCTCTTATCGTTGTTGTTCGTCGCCTCTTCCTCTACAAGCTGATTCAAAGATGCCAGATGCGTCGAGGCAACTGGAAGCGGATTCGTTGAAGCAAAGGCTCGTTGCTCCACCCCACGATGATGAGAAAGCGAGTCAGCTTTTATATTAAGATGGTGGAGGATGACGGGATCGAACCGCCGACCCCTTGCTTGTAAGGCAAGTGCTCTCCCAGCTGAGCTAATCCTCCACGAAATTGCCTAGCAGCGACCTACTCTTGCAGGGGCGCTGGCCCCAACTACCATCGGCGCTGGAGGGCTTAACTTCCGTGTTCGGGATGGGAACGGGTGTTTCCCCTCCGCCATAGCCACTAGGCAATGGTGATCATCTTGGACAGTAATTATTATATCCATCCTGTTGGATTTGTCAACAGGATGTTCATTCCTTCAAAACTAGATAACCGTCGGAAGAAGCCGCTCGCCTGCGCTTTTCGCATTGTCCAGCTCCGGCTCGCCGCCGCTCGGGGTCAAATAACCTTCCCCTCGGGGTGCAAGCACCCCTGCGGGTGAAGAACATTTGGCTTCGAGAGCTAAACGCGGCGCTTCCACTTTTCTCACTAGGTTAAGCCCTCGATCGATTAGTATCCGTCAGCTCCACGTGTCGCCACGCTTCCACCTCGGACCTATCGACCTCGTCATCTTCGAGGGATCTTACCCGCCTAACGCGGTGGGAAATCTCATCTTGAGGGGGGCTTCACGCTTAGATGCTTTCAGCGCTTATCCCGTCCGCACATAGCTACCCAGCGGTGCCCCTGGCGGGACAACTGGTACACCAGCGGTGCGTCCATCCCGGTCCTCTCGTACTAAGGACAGCTCCTCTCAAATTTCCTCCGCCCGCGACGGATAGGGACCGAACTGTCTCACGACGTTCTGAACCCAGCTCGCGTACCGCTTTAATGGGCGAACAGCCCAACCCTTGGGACCGACTACAGCCCCAGGATGCGATGAGCCGACATCGAGGTGCCAAACCTCCCCGTCGATGTGGACTCTTGGGGGAGATCAGCCTGTTATCCCCGGGGTAGCTTTTATCCGTTGAGCGATGGCCCTTCCATGCGGAACCACCGGATCACTAAGCCCGACTTTCGTCCCTGCTCGACCTGTCCGT
>NZ_CP014749.1:3382500-3705000 GCF_001592395.1 Geobacillus sp. JS12 | reverse complement strand
CAAAATTCTTTTTTTGCAATGTGTAATACCGTTCGAACATTGTATTTCCTTTTGTCGGCATTTCCACGACGGTTAGCACTTTCCTTTCGACAAGATACTCAAGCATGATGACAAGATCAACCGAGTAAGGCGCAAACTGCGGATGACCGGTCATTTCCTCAATGCTCCAAGCACCATTTTTTTCTTTCAGCGCTTCGCATAAATGAGAGGAACCTGATTCTACGTAAGAATGAATCAAAAATTCACTGGCCAGCAACAAAAGTTCCAGCCGTTTCGGAAGCGGTTCTTCACTTCCGACGAGTTCTTCATACAGTTTATAAATCCTTCCATCCATTCGCTTGACTTGATTCCATACGGTCACTTCCGGGTAAAGTCCGTGCTCGATCACGGTCAATCGCGCCAAATGATGGAGGGCTTGCACCATATGGTTGTATGAGTCGAGCCAATGCTTGGCGGCAAACAGCGCCTTGCCATCTGTATAGCGGCGGATCAGTTTGGCAAACTCGAGTCCCATTTTCAATCGCCGTTCTTTAGGCGGGAATTGCTCAAGGCGCTGGCGCAACTGCTGAACATAGCCGTTTCGGTCAAACACGACCTTTCCGTTGAACACCCAGTCGACCGCCTTTCGATGTGACCCGAGAACAAGCCATTCATTTAACTGCCGTTCACTGACTGCATAAAGCACCGCCTTTTTCTCGTTTAGTGAATACTGTCTGAGAAGCATAGGCTCGCTTTGCGGGTCGACAATGACGAGCAGCACGACATCAAACGTATCCGTTGTTGCTGCATGGCAAGCCGTTTTTTCAATCATTAAAATTCCGTGCGTGTTGCAGCGGTTTGCCCATTCGTGACAGATGGGATGCAGCAATTCTTTCATACCTCGCGTCCGTTGCAGAAAGCCGGCCGCGATATCCGGCGGACAAATCCCTCAGATATCCCAACATATCGATTGACAGACAACCATACGTTCCCATTTTGAGCCGGCTGTTTTTTCTGCAACGTTTTTTCCTCCCTTCCACCGTCATCAATCATCACATTGCATTTGTGCAGATGTTCAAACAATGCTGTCAACGCTTGTTTCATTTCAGAAAGACCAGAATGCTTGCATCCATGAAGCTGTCGTTTGTTGCCGTCATTCGTTATTCGACAAAAAACGAGGAATTCCTTTCTTTAAAACGTCGATTTTGTTGATTTCTTCTTCGCGATGGGACCCCGTTTTATGGTATAGTGGTCTATGTAGGAGGGACTGTGATGAGCATCAAATATTCGAGCAAAATCAACAAAATTCGCACTTTCGCCTTAAGCTTGATTTTTATCGGTGTCATTGTCATGTATCTTGGGCTGTTTTTTCGTACGTCCCCGGTCATCATGACGTTGTTTATGTTGTTTGGGATGTTGTTTCTTGTCGCCAGTGGCATTGTATATTTTTGGATCGGCACACTCTCGACGAGAGCCGTCCAAGTTGTTTGCCCGTCGTGCGGCAAAGTGACAAAAATGCTCGGACGCGTCGATTTATGCATGTTTTGCCGTGAACCGTTGACGTTAGACCGCGAACTGGAAGGAAAAGAGTTTGACGAAAAGTACAACAAAAAAAGAAAAAGCTGATAGCCGCCTTGTGCTATCAGCTTTTTTAATGCGAATGCGCCGGCGCCCTGCTTTTTTGACAGTCAGGGCAGACTCCGTACACTTCCATGCGATGATGGTCGACCTTAAAGCCGGTGACGTGAGCGGCAAGCTGCTCGACTTCATCAAGCGCTGGATAGTGGAAATCGACAATTTTGCCGCACTCTTCACAGATGACGTGATAATGATTGGAAGTGACGAAGTCAAACCGGCTTGACGAATCGCCGTACGTCAGCTCTTTGACAAGCCCGATTTCCTTAAAGACGCGCAAGTTATTGTAGACGGTAGCTACACTCATGTTTGGGAATTTCCCTTCCAGCGCTTTGTATATTTCATCAGCCGTCGGATGGGACATCGAGCTGATCAAATACTCCAATATCGCATGACGCTGCGGCGTGATGCGTATGCCAGTCTTTTTCAGCATGTCAAGCGCTTCCTTCAGTTGCTCGTTGTCAGACACCGTCATGCACCTCACTCTCTGTTCAAAGGTAAAAAAAATTATCACTTTATAATATTTATAATTAGTCTACAAAGAATACATGCCATTTGTCAATATAGATGCCATTAATATATGGGCTCAGACGCCATTTTAACAAAAAAAAGGAGGCGGAAATTGTTTCCGCCTCTTATGTCATTCATTTGAGGAGGTTACTATATATCATACGCAAAACGATGTACATTGTCTGGATGCTTACCTAGATGACGCTAGTCGGGCGACTTCCGCAAGCACCTCATCGACATGCCCCTTCACTTTCACCCCGCGCCATTCTTGAACCAACGTTCCGTCGGGGGCGATAATGAATGTCGAGCGATCAATGCCCATATATTCCTTGCCGAAATTTTTCTTTTTCTTCCATACCCCATACAGCTCGGCCACTTCATGCCGCTCATCAGAAAGAAGCAAAAATGGCAACTCATATTTTTCGATAAACGCCTCATGCCGCTTCATCGGGTCGGTGCTCACTCCTAAAATGACGGCGTTCAACTCGGCGAACTGCGCATGGCGATCGCGAAAGTCGCACGCTTCGGCTGTGCACCCCGGGGTCATGTCTTTTGGATAAAAGTAAAGCACCACATACCGGCCGCGAAAATCAGACAGCGAAACCATTTTCCCATTGCTTGCCGGCAAGGTGAAATCTGGAGCTGGCTGGCCAATGGCAATCGTCATGTCGTTCCCCCGTCTTCTTCATTTTCTTTTAGCGTAGCGAAGACGAAGGGAAATTGCAACTCATATCAGCGATGATCCCAGTCAAACACGGTGCGCGTCACGATGACAGCGGGCATAATGTAGCCGAGCAGCGCTTCGGCAATGGCGATCCACCGCCCGACGCCGATCGGAGTGACATCACCGTATCCGACCGACAAAAGCGTCATACCGCTTAAATACAAGCTGTCTTCAAGCAGCGACAAACGATCTTTCGATGCGCTATTTGGGGATGGGGTAAACACGGCATGGCCGTTTACTTGCAAAATCATATAAATCATGGCAAAACCGAGCAACATCGTTAAATACCATTGGACGAGAACCCATAAGCTATCGAGTGACATGCGATGCGTCGCTTGCACGCGCACTGTCCAAAGCGAGGTGATGCTGCCGAGCAGTACGGCGGCAACAACGCCAAGGAAGGCGTAATCCATCACGTTCCCCCCATTTTTGTCCGTCGTTCATATATACGCGGACAACCGGGCGATTATACCGCATGACCCTCCGAACCCTGCTTGAATCGGCAGCACTCCTGTATTCCACCGGATCGCCCGACCCATTTGACAAGCCAGCGTCCCGTCAGACGAAGCCAATCGTTGCGCTTTACTGAGCAAAATAGCGCGCCAATACACCTTTTAACGTCGCAGCACTACGGTGGAACCATTTTTTCTCCTCCTCGTCAAGTTCAATTTCAATCACTTCGCGGATGCCATTTCGGTTGATCACAGCAGGCACACCGATGTAGACATCGCGTTCGCCGTATGGGCCGTCCAAGTAAGCGGAAACGGTCAAAATGGCATTTTCATGATGCAAAATGGCGCGCGTCACGCGGGCAAGCCCCATAGCAATCCCGTAGTACGTCGCTCCTTTTTTCTCAATAATTTGGTAGGCGGCATCGCGCACATTGACAAAAATGCGCTCGAGCTCTTTTTGCGCTTCTTCCCCTTTGGACTCGACCAGCTTGCGGATCGGCACACCGCCGATATCAGCCTGGCTCCAGACCGGGAGTTCAGTGTCGCCATGTTCGCCGATTATATAGGCGTGCACGTTCGTCGGGGCGACGGCGAAATAGTCGCCCAACAAAAAGCGGAACCGCGCCGTGTCCAAAATCGTGCCCGATCCGATTACTCGCTCTTGCGGCAGGCCGCTGAATTTCCACGTCGCGTACGTTAAAATGTCGACCGGATTGGTGGCGACGAGAAACAGTCCTTGAAATCCGGATGCCATGACCGACTCAACGATCGAGCGGAAAATGGCAATGTTTTTGTCCACAAGATCAAGCCGCGTCTCGCCCGGTTTTTGGTTGACGCCGGCGCAAATGACAACCAAATCGGCATCGCGGCAATCATCGTAATCGCCGTGCCAAATGTCAGCCGGCTTCGGCGCAAATACTTTCCCATGGTTTAAGTCCATCGCATCGCCCTCAGCCTTGTTTTCATTTGCATCGATGAGCACGATCTCATCGGCAATCCCTTGATTCATTAAGGCAAACGCATAACTGGCGCCGACAAACCCGGTGCCGACGACCGCCACCCGATTTCCTCTCCCGTTTTTCATCACTATTCACCTCTTCTTCCTTTTTGTGAATATATTCACATTTTATTTTACGCCATAACATGCTAACGATACAGACAAGGTTGTGTCGATTGCTTGACCATTGTTTGTCATTTTGATGGCAAATGAACAAAAACGGGCGGGGCGCCTAGCTCCCCGTCCCGCGATATCGTCTCACCCCGGCGTTCCAAAGCATGACCGAAACGGTGAAGCAAACCATGCCGACCACTGGGGTGAAAAAGGCATAACTGTACCATTCCTTTTTATCAAGAAAATAAGCAGCTGGATAAACGCCGACAAAGGCAAACGGCAGCACCCACGTTAAAATATAGCGGATGACGCGATGATAAATATCGATCGGGTAGCGGCCATAGCTGCTGATGTTGTACATCATCGGCATGATGGATGTGCGGGCGTCGGCAAAAAAACTGATCGTCGCCAGTGAAATGAAAATGCCGGCATAAATCAATGCACCGCCAATGACAAACAAAATAAACACGAAGACATCATACCAATGAAATGAAAGAGACAAGCGGCTGCCGGCATACAGCATAATGATCAGCCCGGGCACAGCGCCAAGCAACGATTCGAGCTCCATCCGCTCCAAAACAATTTGAAACAGGCTGTTTAGCGGGCGCGTCAACACGCGATCCATTTCCCCCTGCACAATATATCGTTCATTAAAATCCCAAAGGTTAAAAAAGGCGCCAAATACGGCATATGGAACAAGAAAAAAACCGTAAATAAACAAAATCTCATCGCGCGACCAGCCGTGAAGCAGCGTCGTATGGCCGAACACAACCAGCAAAAATACCAAGTTGACCGCCTGAGCCATAAAGTCAGACAGCCACTCCACGAACAAATCGGCTCGATATTGCAGCTTTGTCTTCATATATTGCGCCATGTATTGAAAAAAAACCGATACGTAAAACAACGTTTACCCCCCTTGCACAACAAGACGCTTTTTCGCCACCCGCCATAGCAGCGCGATCGGAAACAATAACAGCACGCACCACGCCGCCTGCGTGAACAATCCATCGCTTACAGCGGCGCCTTGGAAGCTTTCCGTAATGATCATGCTTGGAATATAGCTAATGGCTTGAAATGGCATATACGCCATGAGCTGCTGCGCCCAATCCGGGTAAAACGACAAAGGCAAAATAAGACCGGAAAATAGATCGATAATAAACCGTTTCGCCCTAAGCAACCCTTCATTTCGGAACGTAAAAAACGTCACAACCCCCGCAAGCAAGTTCAGCTCCGAAAAAATGATAAAGCTGAATAGAAGCGACAAGCCAAAAGCGAGCCACGTTTTGGCGTGTCCCGGAAACTGAAGCGGCAAAAAAAGCGATACGAAAAAAAGCCCAGGCAGCGATAAAAAGAAAAGGCGAAACAACCCTTCGCCAAGCCCTTGCACAGCTTTCATCCCTAAATAGCTGTACGGGCGGATCAGTTCAATCGCTACTTTTCCATCGCGGATTTCCATGGCGATTTCACGGTCAAGGTTGTTAAAATAAAACGCCCGCGCCAGCCAGGAAATGGCGACATACGTCGTCATTTGCCCAAGCGACATCCCTTGCATCGATGATTTGCCGCCATAAATAGCCGACCAAAGGAAGTAATACGCTGCGATGTTAATGGCGTAAATCAAAATGCCAGTGTAATAGTTTGTCCGGTAGGCGAGCATCATTAAAAAGCGGATGCGGACCATTTCGACATACTTACCCATGAACCGCACCTTCCTCATAAATATTGCGGATGATCTCCTCCGTCGGCACTTCGTGAATATGGATGTCGTTTAACGCACAACGGGCAGCGACGCGACTGACAACTTCCGGCACGCCTCCTGATGGGACGTGCGAGACCCAAACGTTTGGCTGTTCACCTTTTTTCCAAACAACCTCCAATCCTTCAGTCAACTGTTGCAAAAAAGCGGCCGTCACCGCTTCAGCGAACGTAAAGGCGACCCGTTTTCCTTGCCCCCATCTTTCTTTCAGGCGCTCAAGCGACCCGTCGTAAATGATTTTCCCTTCATCGAGCATAATGACCCGCTCGCAAAGCGCTTCAATGTCTGACATATCGTGCGTCGTCAGCAGGATCGTCGTGCCATACCGTTCATTCAATTGCTTTAAAAACTGGCGGATGTTGAGTTTGACAAGCACATCAAGGCCGATCGTCGGTTCATCCAAAAACAATAGCGGCGGGTTGTGAATGAGCGCGGCGGCAAGCTCACAGCGCATCCGCTGGCCAAGCGACAGCTTGCGCACCGGCTTATCAAGCAGCGGGCCGATCTCAAGCATGTCAATCACCTCGGCCATATGGCGGCGATATTGCTCGTCCGAGACGCGGTACACTTTTTTCAACAGCCGGAACGACTCTTGAACAGCGATGTCCCACCATAATTGCGAACGCTGGCCGAACACGACGCCGATCGTGCGCACGAATTTTTCCCGTTCTTTATGCGGATTCATCCCGTTGACGACAATGCGCCCAGACGTTGGCGTTAAAATGCCGGTCAACATTTTGATCGTCGTCGATTTGCCGGCGCCGTTTTCGCCGATATAGCCGACGATTTCCCCTTGCTTAACAGCAAACGAAATGTCATCAACCGCTCGAACGAGCGTATAACGGCGCGTCCATAAATCGCGAAACGCTCCGACAAGGCCGGAGCGGCTTTTGTGCACTTTAAATTCTTTGCGCAAATGTTCTACTTCAATCGCGTTCATCGTTCTCCTCCTGACCTCTCCTTGGCGTCAAATGAAAAAGGCGGCTTGCGCCCTTCTCCCTATGTTGCATTATACATGAATCGCCGCCATTTTCATCTTTTTTGTTTTCCAGTCTGTTGACGCCATTGCGTTAGGCGCCGCCGCCGATTTGGAAAGAACGGCAAAATGCTTTTGTCCCAAGTCAATGCCCACTCGCCGATCGACCGTCGGCAACAGTTGGATGTCAGTTCCGCCCATACGGAAACAAACGATTTCCTGTCGGATTTTTTCGAATCGGCACGTCAATGATGGGAGAAACCGATCCGTCTCCCGCTTTACACCTATAGCATTGAAGTTTGAGTCTTCTCGGTTTACTATATAAAGAGGCAGTCAGCGGAAACAGGAGGATCAAACCATGCAGTGGACCAAATCAGAACAATTATATGAAGAAGCGCTCCAGCACATTGTTGGTGGAGTGAACAGCCCGTCCCGCTCATACAAAGCGGTCGGCGGCGGTGCGCCAGTCGTGATGGAGCGGGCGCAAGGAGCCTACTTTTGGGATGTGGATGGAAACAAGTACATCGACTACTTGGCCGCCTACGGACCGATCATCGCCGGGCACGCCCATCCACACATCGCGGAAGCCATCCGCCGCGCCGCCGAGACCGGTGTGTTGTACGGCACGCCAACGCCGCATGAGATCACGTTTGCCAAAATGTTAAAAGAGGCGATCCCGTCGCTCGAGAAAGTGCGGTTTGTCAACTCGGGAACAGAGGCGGTGATGACCACGATCCGCGTCGCCCGCGCCTACACCGGACGAAGCAAAATCGTCAAATTCGAAGGCTGCTACCATGGCCATTCGGACCTTGTGCTCGTCGCCGCCGGCTCGGGGCCATCGACGTTGGGGACGCCGGACTCAGCCGGCGTGCCGCCGAGCATCGCCCAAGAAGTCATTACCGTGCCATACAACGATGTCGAATCGTTCCGCGAAGCGATGAACGTTTGGGGCGAGCAAGTCGCAGCGGTCCTCGTCGAGCCGATCGTCGGCAACTTCGGCATCGTCCTGCCAAAACCGGGCTTTTTAGAAGCGATCAATGAGATTGCCCACAAGGAAGGGGCGCTCGTCATTTACGACGAAGTGATCACCGCCTTCCGCTTTATGTACGGCGGAGCGCAAAACTTGCTCGGTGTGGAGCCCGACTTGACGGCGATGGGGAAAATCATCGGCGGGGGCTTGCCGATCGGGGCGTACGGTGGACGCCAAGACATTATGGAACAAGTCGCTCCGCTCGGACCAGCGTACCAGGCCGGGACGATGGCCGGCAACCCGGCGTCGATGCTCGCTGGCATCGCCTGCCTTGAAGTGTTGAAACAAGAGGGCGTCTATGAGCATCTCGACCGATTGGGAGCAATGCTGGAAGAAGGCATCCTTGCCCATGCTCGCCAATGCGGCCTGCCGGTGACCGTCAACCGCTTAAAAGGCGCGCTCACCGTCTTCTTCACTGACGAAAAAGTGGAAAACTACAAGCAAGCCCAGCGCAGCGACGGCGAGTTGTTTGCGAAATTTTTCAAGCTCATGCTCAAACAAGGGATCAATCTCGCGCCGTCGAAATACGAAGCATGGTTTATCACCCTCGCCCATACGGAAGACGACATCGCCTACACGATCGACGCGGTCGGCAAGGCGTTCCGGCAGCTTTGAACACCAGAAATTTCCCAACGCCCCGCCTTCATCGGCGGGGCGTTATATTTTTTCCTTGCGCACATAGGATGAAACTGTGTATAGTACTGAATGGTTCACCAAAACAAAAAGGAGAGTTTTGATCATAGATGAAACTCGGTGCCCGCATTTTCAAAACGGGGATCGCAGTGGCGCTCGCCTTGTTCTTAGCAACACTCTTCCAGTTTCCATCGCCGTCATTCGCCGGCATTTCCGCTGTGTTCGCCATGCAGCCGACCATTTACCGCTCCTATTTATCGCTGATCGAGCAAGTGCAAGCGAATGTGATCGGCGCCTTGTTCGCGATCGCGGCGGTTTTCATTCTTGGGCGCGATCCGTTGGTCGTCGGTTTGACGCTGATGATCGTCATCGCCCTTTGCCTGAAAATGCGCCTTGAATCATCGACGATTTCCGTAGCGCTTGTCACCGTCATTGCCATTATGGAATATACAGACCGCCAGTTCATTGAATTTGCGGCCATTCGCTTTTTAACGATGATGCTCGGTATTTTCGCCGCCTTTGTCGTCAACTTGATTTTCTTGCCGCCGAAATACGAAAAAAAGGTATATGAAAAAATCAGCGAAGAAACAGAGGCCATTTTAAAATGGATCCGCCTGCATAAACAGCAGGCAGCCGACCATCACCATTTGAAGGAAGAAATTGAAGCACGACACGAAGAAATGACCAAACTCGAGCATCTATATTTTATGTACAAAGAAGAACGCACATATTTTCGACGCCAACGCTTCCAAAAATCTCGCAAACTCGTGTTGTACCGGCAAATGATAGCAGCGGCCGATCGGGCTTTATCTGTCTTAAAATGGCTGCACCGGCTCGAAAACGAGTTCAGCCGCTTGCCCGCCGAGCTTCGTCAAGCCGTCTGCCTGCACCTTGGCTGCTTGCTTGACTACCATGAACAACTGTTGCTGAAATTTATCCATAAGGCAAAGCCGCTCCCTCACAGCAGACGGGCCGAGGAAATTCATCATCAGCGCGAGCGGCTCACTTCCGCCTTTTATGCGGACGGCCAGCCGCCGGGCGATTATCGGTTGTTTTCTTTAATCGGAGCGATCATGGATTATGGGGATCGCCTTGAACATTTAGATAAACTGATTGACAGTTACCATCATTACCATTACGATGACACGCTGGAAAAAGAGCTGGAAAAGTCAGCAGGCGGCCGCTCGTAGCGGACCGCCTGCTTCAATTTTTCATCCGTGGGTCAAGCGCGTCGCGCAGTCCGTCGCCCATTAAGTTAAAGCCAAGCACCGTCAGCATGATCGCCAATCCAGGGAAAATCATCGTCCACGGCGCCTGAGTCAAGAAATCTTTGGCGTCCGGATAGCATTTTCCCCCACTCCGGATTGGGCGGCTGCGCCCCAAGCCTAAAAAGCCAAGTGCGGCCGCTTCGATAATGGCTGTGGCGATCGCCAGTGTCCCTTGAACGATGATCGGCGCGAGGCTGTTGGGCAAAATATGATGGAGTAAAATGCGCCAGTCGCTCATGCCGATCGCTTTCGCTGCCATAATGTATTCTTCTTGCTTAATGCTTAGCACGCGAGAACGAATGAGCCGCCCAAAGTTCGGTACATTAATGACCGCAATGCCGAACAGGCTTTTTTCATGCCGCTATTTACGTTTGGTACGCCTGAAACACTCCGTACCATTTGTCGATAAACTCGGGCGCAAACGGCCCTTTCCGCTCCTTAATCCAGCCGATCAGTTTTTGAACGTTGTTTTTTAAAATGCGGTCGATCACATCGGGATAGTGCATTTCGCGGCGATGCCGCTCATACTCATCTTCATCCAGCAGCATGTACGTCATATCGGGAAACACTTTAATATCCAAATCATAATCGATGTACTTCAGCGCTTCTTCATCCCAAACGAACGGCGAGCTTAAATTGCAATAGTAGTACACCCCGTCCTCACGAATCATGGCGATAATGTTAAACCAATGCTTAGCATGAAAAAAACAAATCGCCGGTTCGCGCGTCACCCACGTCCGGCCGTCCGCTTCCATGACGAGTGTTTTGTTATTGCCGCCGATCACATACGATGGCGTCCCTTTTAATACGACCGTTTCCTGCCAAATCCGGTGAATCGTCCCATTATGTTTGTAGCTATGGATTTGAATGATTTTCCCTTCCCGAGGGTAAGCTGGCATCATTCTTCCCTACTTTCCGATGGGAGCTTCTTCGTTATATTATACCCTGTTCCTTTTGCAAAAGGAAAGAAAAGCAGGCCGCCTTACTGAGGAAAAGGCAACTGGCGCGTTGGCTCAAGGACGCATCCTGTCCGTCAGACACCGGATGCCATCTGCCCTAAAAATGCGCGACGGATGGCTTCCACCTCACGTTTCATTTGCCGCACTTCCTCGCGCAAGGCGGCGGTCGGCGCTTCACGTTCAAGTTCATCCAACTGGCGGGTGATCTCCTCGCAACGCTCCATCTCCTGTTGCAAAAACAGCGCCTCTTCGCCTACATTCGTCCATGCGTGCTCCATCGCCATTCCGTTCTCCCTTCCCCTTTGCCGTGTGATTTCCTTTCATCATTTCGCGTCCGCACCCACAAATCCCTTTCACTAATCTTGTAAAGAGATGACAGCTTTTGTCGACAAAAAAAAGCAGAGGCGCGCCGCCCCTGCTTTTGCCTTCCATCTTCGGCCTATCGCCTGCGCTCTTGCAGCAACATACGCCGTCGTCACAACCGCCAGGCGTCAGCCGTGGATGATCGTTGGTTATTGATTGACATTTTGCGCTTTGCGGGCTTCCGCTTGCGCATTTTGTTGTTTTACGTGTTGCACATTCGTCTCAGCCGCAAATTCCGTCGCAAATTGGCCAGCTTGAGCGGCTTGAGCCGATTGGGCATTTTGTTGTCTTACTTCTTGAATGTTTGTGCCAGCTGCTGTTTTGTTCGGTTGTTTGGCCATTGTTCTCACCTCCACGTGCTTTACTATGCCCCGGGGGTGATCGTTCTATCCGCTGACGTCACAAAAGTAAAGATCTTCCACCATCGACAATGATCGTCTGCCCGCGAATCATCTCGGCTGCATCCGAGAGCAAAAACAAAACCGCGTTGACGATATCATCGGGTTTGACCGGGCGGCCAGCCGGCGTGTTCGCAGCCGCGTCGGCGAGCAGCTCTTCACGGTTCGGGAAGTGCTTCAGCGCATCGGTATCGACCGCCCCGCCGGATACGGCGTTGACGGCGATGTTTTTCGGCGCCAGCTCGACAGCCAAGTAGCGGGTCAGCGCTTCAAGCGCGGCCTTCGAGACGCCGACCGCCGTATAGTTTTCCAAATAGCGGATCGACCCGAGCGAGCTGATGCTCACAATTTTCCCGCCGCCGACCCGCTCCATTCTTTTGGCCGCTTCCTGGGCGCAAAACAAAAGCGCTTTGCTGTTGATATTCATCGTCCAGTTCCAATGCGTTTCTTCCAATTCCATCGCCGGGCGCAAGACGCCGGATGCGGCGTTGTTCACGAGCACGTCGACCCGCCCGAACACCTCATCGATTTGGGCAAACATGGCGTGAATTTTCTCAACGTCGCCGACGTTCGCCTTGACGATGAGCGCTTTTCTCCCGAGCGCTTCAATTTCGTGCGCCGTTTCTTCGGCGGCTGTTTTGTTGCGGGCGTAATTGACGACAATATCATATCCTTCCTTGGCCAGCCGCAAAGCGATCGCTTTGCCAATGCCGCGGCTGCTGCCGGTGACCACTGCTACTTTTCCGCTCATGTTTTTCACTCCTTATACATATAATATAGCCGAATTCCATAGATGAGGGAGGGGCTGCCTATGTACGTCGGCCGCGATATGACGGAGCTGTCGATGATTCCGAAAACGGAATGGACCGATGACGAACTCGCTTATTTTCATCATTCGTTCCAACAAATCGCTCCATATTTAAACGTTGAAGGGCAGACGATTCACCGCGAAATCATCGAGGAAATCGAAGCGCGCGGCGGCCTTGGGCGCCGTGAAGCAACGTATACACACGGCACGATGCCGGTGCCTGATTAATCGGGGCGGCGTACTCCGCCCGCCCATTCTTTATATTCGCGCCAAACACGTTGATGGGACACCGGAAAGGCGTACGCCTTCAACTCGTCTTCCGGCGCAAGCCGGTAAGGCTCCTCGACCGGTCCGCCATGAACCAAACGGCCGGGAAACACGGTCAACTGCCAGACTAAATGGGAAAACGCATGCTCAAACGAAACGATCGGTTCTGTAAGCTCCACTTGCAAACCGTATTGCTCCCCAACCATTTGCTCGAGCTTCTCTTTTCCATCTGCGCCGTCCGTTTCGCAGCTGGGGAACTCCCATAAGTTCGCAAGCAAACCGGTGCTGTCGCGCTTGCGAATGAGAACGCGGCCTTCATCATCGGCCAGCACCGCTACTGCAAGCGGCACTTGTTTGACCGCTGTTTTTTTCATTTTCACCGGCAGCTCTTCCGCCACCCCTTCGGCGAACGCTTGGCAGTAGGCTTGCACCGGACAAAGTAGGCACGACGGGCGGCGCGGTGTGCAAACAAGAGCGCCAAGCTCAATCAGCGCCTCGTTAAACGCTCCCGGGTTTTCGTACGCCATAATTTCGCGGACGATTTGTTCAAATCGTTTTCTCGTCGATGGTTTGGCAATATCGTCTGTCACGAGAAACAGACGCGACAAGACACGCATTACGTTGCCGTCAACAGCCGGCTCCGGGACGCCATAAGCGAGGCTCAACACCGCCCCGACCGTATACGGTCCGACTCCTTTCAGCCTAGAAAATTCATCTGGATCGTCCGGCACTTTGCCGCCATAGCGCGTTTTCACTTCTTTCACCGCCGCGTGCAAATGGCGCACGCGCGAGTAATAGCCGAGCCCTTCCCACGCCTTCAGCACCTCGTCCTCATCAGCGTCAGCAAGCGCCTCCAGCGTCGGAAACCGATCGATAAACTGTTCAAAATACGGAATGACCGTCTCGACGCGCGTTTGCTGCAGCATCACTTCCGACACCCATACTTTATATGGGTCGCGGTCTTTCCGCCACGGCAGGTCGCGGCGCTCGCGGGCGAACCAGTCAAGCAAATCGCGCTGAAACTCGCGCGCTGGAAATCGCTCTGTTTCTCTTGTCATTCAACGTTTCCCCCATGATGCCTATTATCCATATCCATTTTATTATATCAAAAAACCCCCGGCGTGGCTTGCCGCACGCCGAGGGGAAACGGAAGGAAATCGTTCTCAACTTTCCTTAGCCGCAGAAACATAGGCGATCGATTCATGTCGAGCACGCAATCGGCGAATATCAATGCGCACGAGCAACGAGATGATGAAAGCGATGACAAACAATCCGCCAAAAAAGGCCAAACTTCCTTCATAAGAACCGGTCGTGTCTTTAATATACGCGGCAAACATCGGTCCGACAAGGCCCGCTGCAGCCCAAGCGGTCAAAATATAACCATGGATGGCGCCAAGCTGCTTCGTGCCGAACAAATCGCCGATATACGCCGGGATACAGGCGAATCCGCCGCCGTAGCACGTATACACAATCGTCAGCATCACCACAAACAGCCATTTGATGGACACGTTCGGCAACAGGAAGAAAATCACAATTTGCAAAACGAAAAACGCCGTATACGTATTCGGCCGTCCAATATAATCAGAAGCCGATGCCCAACCGATGCGCCCTAACCCGTTAAACACCCCAATAGCGCCAACGAGCGCCGCGGCGGCCGTTTGGCTGATGCCGATGCTTTCCACCGCCAACGGTTTCGCCACCGCTAAAACGGCGATCCCGCACGTTACATTGATAAAGAGCATCAACCATAAATACCAAAACCGTCTTGTTTTGACCGCCTCGTTGGCCGTCAATTGCGCCAAATCAAGCGAAGGTTTGGCTTTTCCAGCCTTCACTTTCTCCTGAAATCCTTCCGGCAGCCATCCTTCCGGCGGTTTTTCTAAATAAAGAGAAGATAACGTCATAATGACAAAATACGCAATCCCTAAAATGAAAAACGTATTTCGGACGCCGACGGAGGCAATCAAACTGTTCATCACCGGGCTCGCAATCGCCGCAGCAAACCCGAACCCCATAATCGCCAGCCCTGTAGCCAACCCGCGCCGGTCCGGGAACCATTTCACAAGCGTCGACACCGGCGCAATGTATCCGACGCCGAGCCCAATTCCTCCCAACACCCCGTAAAACAAATACAGCAAGTATTTCGAACCAAGCGCCACGGCCAAACCAGACCCCGTCACCCCGAGGCCAAAGAAGACGGCGGCCAATAGCCCGGATTTCCGCGGCCCGTGCTTTTCCACAAAATGGCCAAGGAACGCAGCCGACAAACCTAAAAATAAGATGGCAATGCTGAACGTGAGCGCCACTTCCTGATCGGACCATCCAAACAATTGTTTTAACGGATTGGTGAAATTGCTCCACGCATAAACAGACCCAATCGAAATATGAATGCCGACAGCCGATAACGCAATGAGCCAACGGTTTTTCACAGCCTCTCCTCCCCTTTTACCCGATGATGATCCGACTCTCATGCGTATACACGTTAAACGCCTGCCCGCGCAAAAAGCCAACGACGGTTATGCCGAGTTCATCCGCCAAATCTAAGGCTAGCGTCGTCGGCGCCGATTTTGAGAGCAGGACGCTCACTCCCATTTTCGCCGCCTTTAACAGCACTTCCGATGAAACGCGGCCGCTGAATACAATAAGCTTGTCTTTCACCGCAACTTGATGACGCAGGCAATAGCCATACAGCTTATCAAGCGCGTTGTGACGCCCAATGTCAGAGCGGATGGCGACGATCCCGTCCGGTGTGGCGAGCGCGGCGTTGTGAAGACCGCCGGTTGCCGCAAAGTCCGTCGACTGCTCGTGCAGCGCTTTCATGAGGCGAATGCAGTCATCCGCCTTCACGGCGATGCCGCCGACGATCGTTTTCGCCGTCTTCACATCATTGTAAAAATAAAACTGCCGACTTTTTCCGCAACACGAGCCGATGAACCGCTTGGCATAAAACTGTTTGGCCGGCAGTCCGCCCGCGGCGAGCTCAACATAAGCAAAGCCCCGCTCCCCATCAATGCTCATTCCTTTGATGTCGCTGTACGTCCGAATGACTCCTTCCGAGGCCAAAAATCCGATTACCAATTCATCTAGATGCGCCGGCGTGCAAACGATCGTCGCAAACTCCTCGCCATTGACCGTTATGGTCAACGGAAACTCGAGCGCGATCTCGTCCTCTTCCTCAACAAAGCGCCCGTTCCGGTATTTCGCAATCGGTCGCCGTTTCGCCGCAAACCCGCTCACCTTGCCATTCCCCCTTTCCATGCAAAATAAAACCGCCGCCTTCCGGACAAGAGGACAAACTCGCCCCTGTCAGCGAAAAGCGGCGGTAGTTTGCGCCCAGCACTTCTGCAGCGAAACCAACGCACATCCGTTTCCGAAACCTGCCTGCCAAGCGGCAAAACCGTTTAGCCGGCAAGGCTTCTACTATTTTCATCGTGCTAACTATTCATAAGCATACCACGAACAGTAACGAAAAACAATTGTTTCTGTTCACAAAATCGTCACAATTCAATCGGTTTTTCAAATACAAAAACGGAAACAGCCATATCCTCTTCCACTTTAATATCACTGAACAAATAAAGAAGCTTCGAACCGACAAGCTCTTCCATGCCGTCCGGCACATGCTGGGCGTACACATCTTGGATCATTTTCGTTCTCGCTGCATGCACTATGTCCCGCCCTTCCGGCGTGCGGGCGATAAATTTTTCCGTCGGCGTCAAATTGCCGTGCAAAATGGTGATCGCCAAATTGTCAACAAAATACGTTTTGATCCGCTCCGGCCCTTTCCCAAACAGCTGTTTGCGCACTTTGCGCACAATATCGTTGAAAGCGGCTTCTTTTTTGGACATTCTCATCCCTCCTTGCGGTCAGCAGAAAAACTTCCGGCCCATCCGTTGTGTTCTTCCTTTCGCCGTACTATAATAAACTATAGCAAATGTATACATAGTGGAAAAATAATAAGGCAAGAAGCGGCCTTGTTATTTTTCTACTAAATATAAAAAGTTTGGATTGGTTGTTTAGTATCGTTATGCTAAAGAACTACTCCACCCGCGATGAAGCATTCGTCTCGTCGCTGGTGGAGTTTTTTATTTTAACAAAGGGGGAGCGATGATGGGAGCGCAAATGGTGACGGTAACCATCAACGGGCGTACCTACCACGCCAAGCCAGGGATGACCATTTTAGAAGTCGTCAATGAACACGGTCTTCCGCATCCGCAAGTTTGTTATACGCCGGAGCTTGGCGCCATTCAGACATGCGACACGTGCATCGCTGAAGTCAATGGAACGCTGCTTCGTGCCTGTGCGACGTCGGTTGCGGACGGCATGACCGTCGAGCTCGGCTCGCCGCGGGCAAAGGCAGCGCAAAAAGAAGCGATGGACCGCCTGTTGGAGAACCATCTCCTCTACTGTACGGTGTGCGACAACAACAACGGCAACTGCAAGCTGCACAACACGGCGGAAATGATGCAAATTGAACATCAAACATACCCGTACCGGCCGAAAGTCGACCCGTCCGAGGTGGACATGTCGCATCCGTTCTACCGCTACGACCCGAATCAATGCATCGCCTGCGGGCAATGCGTGGAAGCGTGCCAAAACTTGCAAGTGAATGAGACGCTGTCCATTGACTGGAGCGCCGAGCGGCCGCGCGTCGTCTGGGACGGCGGCGTGCCGATCAACGAGTCGTCATGCGTCAGCTGCGGGCATTGCGTCACTGTCTGTCCGTGCAACGCGTTAATGGAAAAATCGATGCTCGGCGAGGCCGGATTTATGACGGGGCTGGACAAAGACGTGCTCAATCCGATGATCGATTTCGTCAAAGAAGTGGAGCCGAATTACACCGCCATTTTCGCCGTTTCCGAAATTGAAGCCGCCATGCGCGAACAACGGATCAAAAAGACGAAAACGGTTTGCACGTTCTGTGGCGTCGGCTGTTCGTTTGAAGTGTGGACGAAAGGGCGGAAAATTTTAAAAATCCAGCCGGTATCCGAAGCGCCGGTCAACGCCATTTCGACATGCGTCAAAGGGAAATTCGGCTGGGATTTCGTCAACAGCCAAGAGCGCCTGACGAAACCGCTCATCCGCAAAGGCGACGTCTTCGTCGAGTCGACATGGGACGAAGCGCTCGACCTCGTTGCCGAAAAATTGGGCGCGATCAAGCGGCAATACGGCGGCAACGCCATCGGGTTTATTTCATCGTCAAAAATTTCCAACGAAGAAAACTATTTAATGCAAAAACTGGCACGCCAAGTATTTGAAACGAACAACGTCGACAACTGTTCACGCTACTGCCAGTCGCCGGCGACGGACGGCCTGTTCCGCACGGTCGGCATGGGCGGCGATTCCGGCACGATTCATGACATCGCTTCAGCCGGCCTTGTCATCATCATCGGCGCCAACCCAGCGGAAGGGCACCCGGTCATCGCCACCCGCGTCAAACGGGCGCATAAACTGTTTGGGCAAAAACTCATTGTCGCGGACTTGCGCCGCAATGAAATGGCCGAGCGGGCTGACCTGTTCATCCGCCCAAAACAAGGCACCGACCAAGTATGGCTGATGGCCGTGACGAAATACATCATCGACCAAGGCTGGCACGATGAGGCATTCATTCGCGAGCGCGTCCATTTCTTTGAAGAGTTTAAACAATTGCTGGAAAAATATACGCTTGATTATGCCGAACAAGTCACCGGCGTCGCCAAAGCCGACCTCATCCGCATCGCCGAAATGATCCATGAGGCGGACGGCACGTGCGTCCTTTGGGGCATGGGGGTCACGCAAAACACGGGCGGCAGCGATACATCGGCGGCGATTTCCAACTTGCTTTTGGCAACCGGCAACTACGGCCGTCCGGGGGCGGGCGCGTTCCCATTGCGCGGCCATAACAACGTCCAAGGCGCCTGCGACATGGGTTCGCTTCCTGCCTGGCTGCCTGGCTACCAACATGTCACCGATGATGAGGCGCGAGCGAAGTTTGAAAAAGCGTACGGCGTCCGCATCGATGCGAAACCAGGCCTTGACAACATCCAAATGCTCGAAGCGGCCGAGCGCGGCGAACTGAAAGCGATGTACATCGTCGGCGAAGACATGGCGCTCGTCGACTGCAACGCCAACCACGTGCAAGAGACGTTGGCGAAACTTGATTTTGTCGTCGTCCAAGACATTTTCTTATCCAAAACAGCGCAATTTGCGGATGTCATCTTGCCAGCGGCGCCGAACTTGGAGAAAGAAGGAACATTCACGAATACCGAGCGCCGCATCCAACGGTTTTATCAAGCGCTGCAGCCTCTTGGCGACTCCAAGCCAGACTGGTGGATCATTCAAGAAATCGCGAAGCGGCTTGGCGCCGATTGGCATTACGCCGGTCCGAAAGAAATCATGGATGAAATCGCCAGCCTCGCTCCACTGTACTCACAAGCGCATTACGACCGGCTCGAGGGCTGGAACAGCCTTTGCTGGGGCAGCTATGATGGCGCCGATACGCCGCTGTTGTACAAAGAGCGGTTCAACTTCCCGGACGGCAAAGCCCGCTTTGCGTTAGCCGATTGGGTCGAACCGGTGCAATATCCAAAAGAGTACGATTTGCTTGTGAACAACGGCCGATTGCTCGAACATTTCCATGAAGGAAACTTGACGTACAAATCCAAAGGCATCGAGCATAAATTCCCAGAAGTGTTTGTCGAAGTATCCCCTGAACTCGCCAAAGAACGCGGCATTGAAGATGGGGCGCTCGTTCGGCTCATCTCGCCGTACGGCCGCGTCAAAGTGCGCGTGCTCGTCACCGATCGAGTCAGAGGCAATGAACTGTTCTTGCCGATGCACTCCACAGCCAATGAGAGCGCCATTAACATGCTGACCGGCCCGCAAACCGACCATCGCACGAACACGCCGGCTTACAAACAAGCCCGCGTGCGCATGGAAGTCATTGAACGGTCCGGCAAGACGCCGCTGCCGCGCACAAATCCGCGCTTTAAAAAGCGGCATCCGCAAAACGGCGTCGAGGTGGAGCGGAAGTGGCGGCGAAGCGACTACGTGCCGCTCACCGAGGAAAACAAGGGGGTGACGATCGGTGGCTAAGCCGATTACCACCATTCAAAAGCGCCAAATGACGGAGGAAGAAAAACGAACTGAAGCGCTGGCCAAGCTAAAAGCCGCTGTCGGCGACAGTGAAGAGGCGGTCCGCGAGCTCTTGGAGTTCATCGAGCAGCTCCATGAAAGCGGCCTGCTTGAAGCGGCCAACGCCTTGTTAAAAGCGCGGGAAGACGTGGCGAAAATCGTCGTCGGCCAGCTCAACCAAAAACCGGTGACAACGATGATCAACCATGCGTTCGCCATAGCTGGCCTTGCTGCTTCACTTGATCCGGAGAAAACGGCGAAACTGCTTGGGCACATCGCCGCCGGCGCGCTGGAGGCGTACGAACAAAACTCCGCCGAAACAAAAAAAATCGGGTTGTTTGATTTGCTTAAAGCGCTCAATGACCCGGACATCAACCGCGCGATCCGCTTTTTCCTGTCCGCTCTCAAAGCGATCGGCAAACGGTTCAGAAATGACGGCTAATCGATCGGCTGGCAGAGAAAAGGACAGTTGACCAATGAGCCGCCAAAAGAACGGATGGTGAACCGATCTTCCATCAAAATGGAATGCTCCCACTTACACCTATATAGACGTTGAAGTGGGGAGCTTCTCGGTTCGAGATGATCAACAAAACGTCCCGCCTCATGCGGGGCGCTTTTCGTTTTTGGTTGAAGCGCTTCCCTTTTCGTCTGACGAACGGCTTGCTTCCTGTTTCTTTTTCTCACTCCACTGTCTATCAATCGTTTCCTTTTTTGAATCTTTGTGAAATTGGTCGTTCCGCCTCTCGCCAACGATTGTCGCCCTATGATACACTAGCCATAACCTTGTTTGTCTCTCGCCTCCTTTCGGCCAATGCCTCAAACGGTTATTGGCTGAACACAAGGTGGGGCATACTAATAGTTGCATGAAAAAGAAAGATGTGCTCCGGCCGAGAGACAACAGACAGTTTCCATCCGAACATGCAACGATGCTGCAAGAAGGAGGCGCCTTCACGTTGGATACAGGCACACATGTTTTGATGGGGGTGGCGCTCGGCAGTCTTGCTTCACTTGACCCTGCGATCGCCCACGATCCGCTCTTATCCCACGCTGTGTTGATCGGCGCGCTCGCTGGCTCGCAAGCGCCGGATATCGACACGATTTTCAAATTGCGCAACAACGCCCAATATATTCGCAACCATCGCGGCATCACCCATTCGATTCCCGCCGTCGTTCTTTGGCCGCTGCTCATCGTCAGCGTGATGGCCGCCATCTATCCGAAAACGGATTGGCTTCGCGTTTGGCTTTGGACGTTTGTTGCCGTCGCCTTGCACGTATTTGTTGACATTTTTAACTCTTACGGAACCCAGGCGTTGCGCCCGTTTACAAAAAAATGGATCGCCCTTGGCGTGATTCATACGTTTGATCCGGTCATTTTTGGGCTTCATTTGGTTGGCGTCGGCGGCTTGTTTCTCGGCGCCCATCCCGGTTATACGTTTCTTGTCGTCTACGTGCTTATCGCTGCGTATTATGGGCTTCGCTTCCGCCAGCAGGCCAACATCAAACGGCTCGTGCACGCCTCGATCGCCGGGGTGACCGAGATCATCACCGTACCGACATGGCGGCCGCGCGAATGGCATTTAGCCATTTCAACCTGCGACGAATTTTACGTCGCCCGCGTCAAACGCGGCGAGCTCATCATCCTTGACCGCTTCCAAAAGCGTGCGCTTCCCGACCATCCGGTGATGAACGCCGCCAAACGCGACGAAAATATCGCCGCTTTCTTATCTTTTTCCCCGGTTTACCGTTGGGAAATGAACGAATACGATGATTACTATGAAGTGCGCTTTACTGATTTACGCTATCGAAGCAAAGGGTATTACCCGTTTGTCGCTGTCGTCCAGCTCGACCGCGATCTCAATATTGTCAGCTCATACACCGGCTGGATTTTCAGCGAAGGCAAACTGCGCAAAAAGCTCGAACTTGCTCCAAACGGCTGATGGGCTCCGCCCCAATCATTGCCACACATAAGCGCTACAGGGTGTCCCATAATAAAAATACGTGTTGGCCATCCAACACGAGCACGCCGTTAAGGAGGGAATGTGCCGTGCGGAACAAAGCGCACAACTTCCCGAACCAAAACAACAACAAGCTCGAAGGCGAACCGCGCGCCAAGGCCGAGTACGCCTCGAAGCGGGCCGACGGCACGACCAACACCCACCCGCAAGAACGGATGCGCGCCTCCGGCGAACGAAGCGATTTCTTTTAACATGAAGGGGGAGCACGGCATCGTTCGCCGCACTCCCCCGGCACATTCCGCAGCGAGGTGAACAATCATGGGTCACCATCGGCACAAGAAATTTTATGACAACTTTTATTCGAACCCGTTTCAGCAGCCGTGGGCCAATCCAAAACACGCCCACTCGCAAGTGAACGGCGAAACGCAGCAAACGCTTGACCTCATCATTTTAGAGCGGCAGACGCGCAAGCAGTCGTAGCGGAACAACCTAGGGAGACACCCTCCCTAGGTTTTTAGGCTCTCTTTCCGTCCGACTGTGAACTTGTCCCGCCCGTCATGATTGAGGCAAATTCGGTTTACGAAGCAGTGAAATCGGCAGCGCCTCCTCCTCTCCGTTTCCTTTCAACCGCCATCCCCAGGCAAACACTCCTTTTAAATAGCGCACTTTAAAATACTCTCCGGGCGCCCCTTCAATTTCATAAATCTCCCCAGGATGAAAATCAGCTGGATTAAGCATATACGCCTTCGCCATGGCGATTTTCCGCTCGTAGACGGCGTATTCGTTCACCATCCCCATCTGCTCCGCCTTGCGTGCCTTTTCCGTCAACATGGCGATTTCTTGTTGCAGTTCTTCTTTCGTCATTTCGCTGTACCGTTTTTGTTCTCCTTTAATCATAGGCAAGCCTCCTTTTTGAGCATTCCGGATGGATCGTTTTCATCCACATGGAACTCGGCAAAAGGCTCAGAACATCTCTTGATTTATGGAACTGGAACGATTTTGTGATCAACATTCAACGACAAAACTGATAATATCCCCTAATCTTTTCAAATCCTTTCATTCGAGATCACTCGTCATTACCGTGCATGCGCAGCCATTCATTGATCAAGTCAAGTGCGAATCCTTTTCGGTACAGGGCTTGGCGCATCTTTTGCTCATAAAGCGGCCGCGGGTGGTGCGCATAACGGCGGTGCGCTTTCTCCGCCTGAACACGGAGCGCCTCCCGTTCTTCTTGTTCAGTATGAGCGTTGCCATCCGCCAAAACGGCGGCAATCACCTCATGCGGAAACCCTTTGCGCATCAGCTGCTGCCGCACCCGTTCCAAAAACGCGCGAGCCGATTCAGCCCGGCGCTGTTTTTTCGCTTTTTCGTAAAGCGAGCGGGCGATGGCCACCTGTTCATCCAACGTATACTCCGCCAAACTCTGCTCGATCAAGCGGCCCAAAACACCGAGCCGTTCCAGTTCGGCACGGATGAGAAGCGGCCCTTTCGCCGCCGTCTTTTTTTGCGTGCGCACATAAGCCGCCGCAAACGCCTCGTCATCGACATACCGCTCGGCGCGAAGTTTTTTGAGCACTTCATCAATCACCGAATCCGGAGCGCCTTTTTTTCGCAAGTGTGCGGCGACCTCATGCTCCGAACGCATCCGGTGCGCCAAAAAGTAAAGCGCCTGTTGATACGTCTTTTTCACCTCATCGGCATACACAATATGTTGAAGCAGGTCGTCGCTGATCTCCATCCCTTTTTTCAAGCGGAATTGAAGCAATACATCTTGATCAACTGTCAATCTCAACGACGGTGCGCCGTCACGGTGCACGACAATCCAAAATCGTTCAGCATTTTGTTCGGTTGCGACAATGTCGGCAATCGTTCCCATTGTTTGTCCCCCTTATCTTTTATCGTATCATAAGCAGGAACTTCTGACACCAAAAGCGAAGTCATAATATAAACCAATGGAAGGGGAATCAAGATGCGCATCGCCATCAACGGCGGCACTGGGCTGATCGGCCAGGCGCTCGCCCGCCATTTTTCCAAGCAAGGACATGAGATCTACATTTTTACCCGCTCTCCCAAACCTTCCGAAGGCAGCATTCATTACCTTTCCTTCGACAACCACCGAAAGCCTGAAGTTGTCGATGTCGCCATTAATTTAGCCGGGGAGCCGCTCAATCGAAAACGTTGGACGGCAAGGCAAAAAGAGATGATTGTTAACAGCCGCCTCCAGGCAACGGAGGCAATGGTGAACTACATTCGCTCGCTGTCCGAACGGCCTATCTTATTCATCAATGCCAGCGCCGTCGGCATTTACGGCATCTCGGACTCCGTGACATTTACGGAACAAACAACCGATTACGGCAGCGATTTTCTCGCTAAGACCGTTCAGGCGTGGGAAGCAGCAGCGAGCCCCATCGAACAGCTCGGCATCCGCACCGTCTACGCCCGGTTTGGCGTCGTCTTCGCCCGCCACGGCGGCGCCTTGCCGATGATGATCATGCCATATCGTTTGTTTGCGGGCGGCCGGGTCGGCAGCGGACGGCAATGGCTGTCATGGATTCATCTTGAAGATGTCGTGCGCGCGGCCTCGTATATCATCGAACACGAGGAATTGTCCGGCCCGATCAATTTCACCGCGCCCGATCCAGTGCAAATGGACGAGTTCGGCCGCATAGTCTCCCGCCTGCTTCGCCGCCGGCACTGGCTTCCGGTTCCCGCCTGGGCGCTTCGCCTTCTCCTTGGCGAAATGAGCATGCTCGTTGCCGAAGGACAGCGCGTCATTCCGGAAAAGCTGCTGCAAGCCGGCTTCCGCTTTTCGTTTCCAACGTTGGAAAGCTGTCTCACCGATTTGCTTTTGCCCCATGACGGACAAAAAATATCCAAAAAAATTAACAAAAAAACAATTCCCTTTTCGCCTCCGATCGTGTATGATAAAGGAGACCTTAGGCTAGTTGTCGTCATAATCGCATACGGGCTGAGATAAGGGGAAGGCAAATGGTGCGCCACCAGCGCTCGCGCTGGTCCTAGTGGGTTCGATTCCCACCCCGAAATTTTTTTAATGAAGTTTTAATAAAAAAATTTCGAGGGTGGGTTCCCGCTGGGAGGCTGCCCTCGGCATCCAAAGGAGGGATTGGCCATGTTGAAAAAACGCGAGCTGCAAGACTGCCATGCGCTGTACGAGCTGATGGTGCATCCGGACGTCTTCCCTTTCGTGCGCCAAAAAGCCAGCTCGTACGAAGAGTTTTTATTCATGACAAAACAGCTCATCGAGGCGGAAGAACGTGGCGAATTGATTTCACGCACGATTTTGGACGAATGGGGAAACCCGATCGGCACAATCAGCCTCTTTGATATCCAAGATGGCGCCGGCTTTTTAGGCACGTGGCTCGGCAAGCCGTATCACGGGCTCGGTTACAATCGGCGCGCCAAAGAAGCGTTTTTCCATGAGCTGTTTTATGAGCTGTCGATCGAAACCGTGTTTTTGCGCATTCGCAAAGTCAACGTCCGCTCGATCAAAGCGGCGGAAAAACTGCCGTACGTCACGCCGGCCAATGAAACGCGGCGGACGTTGCTCGAGCAAATCGGCGCGGATGTATACAATTTGTACGAAATTACAAAAGACAACTACACGCTGTATACAATGCGCCATCCTTCCTTTGCCCACAATGAAGAACAGCGCAAAGAGGCATAAGCCGCGGGAGAGCGCATCTGATGCAAAAAGAGGCTGTCCAAACGGACATCCTCTTTTTTACAGATTCGCGAACGAGAAAGCCCACGCTCTTTAGGCGTGGGATGAAAGTGAGCCGTTTTCTTCATATGGAAATGGCATCCTGTCATTGCTACAAGGAGGAGGACGCGAACGACCCAAGAATCCCACGGCTTTAGCCGTGTGGAGTGTCAAGCATAAAAACGGCTGATTTTGCGCAAAATGGAACTAAAGGAATATGGATGCAAAGCGAGGGAACAAGCGATGGCGGAAAAACGAAAACGCGAAAAAGCGAAGCATACGCTGACAAGCGCCCAAGAAGTAAGCTATGCCCGCGATTTTAAAATGGCGGACCAAGCGGGCGGCTATACGGCCAAAAAGGCGCGCCACTAGAAACGATTGCTATTTATACGCTGGCGCCGTCCATGCCATCCTAATGATTGAATCGTACGATTCACACTTCTCTATAGGGGGCATGGATGATGGGCCGTTCTCGCGGACAACGAACACGCGACAAAAACAAGGCGACTTTGCCGCAAGTGCCGAAACAGCTGAAATCTGACGGCATCGATGTGGAATACTCGGCAGAATTTGCCGACCATGAAGACCTTGAAGCACAGGCACGCGCTGCGGCAGCCGGCATCCGCCGGCAAGAGCGCAAACAGTAATCGAACATGGCGCCCGCTTTGATGGGGCGCCTTTTTCCTGTGAACCGCTTCCGCTTCGCTTTGCTTGGAGTGAGAGACTTTCTTTGTTCAACGCGTCTCTCAAGCCACGCTACACCGTCGCCTCGCCCTCGAGCTCCAACACTTGGCTGTACCGTTTGTAAAACCGCCCCAACTCCCCTTTGTAATGGTCTTTCCACGGTTTTTCCTTGCCGCAATAATGGATAAAAACGGTGTTTTCCTCAATCCAAGCTAAATCGTGTTTCGGGTTGGGCAAAAGCTGCAAAAAGTCATAATAGCGTGCGTCGTAGTTGTAGCGGTAGCAGTCGACCGGTTTAATTTTGTCCCAGTACAACCCGTTTAAGACGTCTTGGTCAGGAAGAACAAGCTTGAACCGGTTGTCGCGAATGAACTGGTAAATGTCCGCAAGCCGCACGTGTTCGCGCATCATCGCAATGTTCATCATCATCACACCCGTGTTGAAATAGCCTTTCGCGTTCGGCGTTTTCAAGCGAAGTTTGTTGAACAAATTGGCCACTTTGGTCGAATGCGTATGCTCGGCGGCGATAAACCAGTTCCCCTCAAAGTCCATCTCATACAGCTCATCGATCGGATTGATGGCGACAATGTCCGGATCCAAGTACAGCACCCGGTCGACATCGGGCGGAAGAAACAAATGCGCCGCCAGCCGGTAGTACATCTCGGCCGTATAGTGGCGAAACACCGGAGCGTCATGAAACAGCTGCGGGTCGACATAAATTGGCACCAGTTCATGCCCTTGCTTGCGAACGAAATCACTAAGCGCCCGGATCTCCTCCTCCGCAATGCGCGAATAAAGCAAATAAAATGTAAACGGGCGCCGGTTATTGCAAAATAACGAATGCATGAGCACTTTCAGCGGTGGAAGATAATTGGCGTCTGCCGTCACTAAAATGCGGAACATGCACCATCACTTCCTTTGCTTCATCGTTTCCCCTTTCTCTACAATTATATCTGAACGCAGGCAAATGTTGCCCCCTTTTGGCCTTGGACAGCAATGTTTTCCTATCATCCTTTTCGTTGGATCATATTTCCTGTCCATGATATAGTGGAAAGAGAACAGAAAAAGGGGGATTGGAAACATATGGGGAATGTTCGTTGGGTGTTGGCTCTCATTTCGTTTTTAGCAATCACACTTTTCTCCTGCAGCAAACCGCCATCGCCGCACGATGCATTAAAAACGTACACCTCCTACTGGACGAAACAGCAATTTGCGAAAATGTACGACATGCTCTCAGAAGAAACGAAAAAAACAGTCGGCAAAGAGCAATTTGTTGACCGCTATAAAAAAATTTACGGCGACATCCAGGTGTCTCACTTATCCGTTGCCCCAGTCCCTGTTCAAACTGATAAAAAAGACGGTGACAAAACGGAAATCTCCTTGCCGTTTTCCGTAAAAATGGACACAGTCGCCGGGCCCGTGCAGTTTCGCCACGAGGCAAAGCTTGTCAAAGAACAATCCAATGACAAAGAACAATGGCGCATAAAGTGGGATCCGTCTTATATTTTCCCACAGCTTGGCCCCAATGACAAAGTGCGGCTGAACATCACGCCGGGAAAACGGGGAGAAATTATCGACCGCAACGGCCAGCCGCTTGCCATGAACGGTACGGCATATGAGATCGGAGTAATTCCAGGGCAAATGGGCGACAATGCGGAAACCATCAAACAGAAGCTTGCCTCGCTGCTTGGCGTTTCGCCCGAAATAATTACAGAAAAGCTAAACGCGCCTTGGGTGCGTCCCGATTATTTCGTACCGATTCAAAAGGTGTCGAAAACTGATAAGCGGGTTGAGGAAGCTCGCCGCATCCAAGCCGTCGCCGTTAAAGAAACGCCCGAACGGGAATATCCGCTTGGCGCAGCAGCCGCTCATTTAGTCGGGTATGTGGGCACGATCACGAAAGAAGAATGGGAGGCAAAGAAAGATGAAGGCTACTCACCAACCTCCCGGATTGGGAAACGCGGTCTTGAGGAGCTTTGGGAAGGGCGACTGCGCGCCCATGACGGAGTCCGCCTTTATATCGAAAAAGCGGACGGATCGACCGTGACCATCGCAGAAACAAAGCCGAGAGACGGCGAAACGATTGCGATAACGATTGACGCCAAAGTCCAGCAGGCCATTTACCGCGAAATGAAAGGTCGCGCCGGCACAGCGGCGGCCATCCATCCGCAAACGGGAGAAATTTTGGCACTTGTCAGTTCCCCGTCGTTTGATCCAAACCGGTTCGTGCTCGGCCTTTCATCATCGGAATACGCAAAATGGCAAAATGACCCGCTCCGCCCGCTCGTTAACCGCTTTGCTGCGACCTATGCACCGGGATCAGCCATCAAACCAATTATTGCCGCCATCGCTCTTGAACAAGGCGCCATCACGCCAAAAGAAACAAAAACGATTCACGGCCGACGTTGGCAGCCGGATCGTTCATGGGGCAACTATTTCATCACCCGCGTCCACGATGGACCGGAGCGCGTCGACCTGACCAAAGCCCTTGTTTACTCTGATAATATCTACTTTGCCATGGCCGGCCTCGAGCTCGGCCCGGAACGGATGGAGTCCGGCCTTCGCTCATTCGGGTTTGGAGAAAAGCCACCATTTCCGTACCCAATTCCGGCGTCGCGTTTTTCCAATAGCGGGAGCTTGAAAACGGGACCACAACTGGCCGATACTGCCTATGGACAAGGGGAAATGCAAATGAGCATTCTTCACCTTGCCGCTGCCTACACCCCGTTTGTAACGGGAGGTGATTTGCTTCAACCGGTGCTCGAAAAAGGCCAACCGAAAACCGTCTGGAAACAAGGCGTCATCTCCAGCCAGACAGCCGCCATCGTCGCCGGCGATTTAGTCCGTGTTGTCGCTGATCCGAACGGAACGGCTCATGATGCTTACATCAAATCTATTCCGCTTGCCGGCAAAACCGGGACCGCCGAGCTGAAGCAGGAAAAAGGAACACAAGGAAAGGAAAATGGTTTGTTCGTTGCCTACCCGGCCGACCGCCGTGATCTGTTGCTTGCCCTGTTGATCGAAGGGGTGGAAAACGACGGCGGCAGCCGCTACGCCGTCAACGCAGCGAAGCGCATCTTTACTTCCCTCCGCTAGCCGATTAAGGCTGGCGGATGTTTTTTATACAAGTTAGATTATTTACAATTATCAAACAATATTTTATAATAAATGTATCGAGTCGTCTCCTGCCCGCTTCACCGCCCGGCAGATCAGACGGCTGGCATCACTGTTCATTGACTTCGCTATCCGTCACGGCAGCATTCATCGCTATGTTTGCCTTCCATATTATTGAAAAAGAACTGTGCGGCCTGACGGCATTTCCGCGCCGGAATGCCTTCTCAGTCCGTTCAAGCCGGTTCCTGTCTTTACCTTGCCTGGGAACCGGCTTTTTGCATGTCAGGAAAGGGGGGAAACGAATGGCGGGAGCGCTTGATGGCGTGCGCGTCCTTGACTTGTCGCGCGTATTGGCGGGCCCGTATGCGACGATGATTTTAGGCGATTTAGGGGCCGATGTCATCAAAATCGAAGCGCCGGGCGGGTCGGACGACACCCGGTTTTGGGGGCCGCCGTTCCAAAATGGGATGAGCGCCTACTACACGGCCGTCAACCGCAACAAGCGAAGTGTAACCGTCGATCTAAAAACAGAACAAGGGCGGGAAACCGTTCGCCGTCTGGCGGAGACAGCCGATGTCGTCATCCACAATTTCAAAACCGGGACGATGGACAAATGGGGGCTTGACTATGAAGCGCTGTCCCGCCTCAACCCGCGCCTCATCTACTGCTCGATCACCGGGTTCGGCGAAACCGGTCCGCTCGCTTCGCTTCCCGGCTACGACTACATCATTCAGGCGATGAGCGGCTGGATGAGCATCAACGGCACCGCGGACACCGGCCCGCTCAAAGTGGGAGTGGCCGTCACCGACGTGTTTACAGGGTTGTATGCGGCCATCGCCGTCGAAGCGGCGCTTTTGGCTCGTGAAAAAACGGGGCGCGGACAAAAAATTGATTTATCGCTCTTTGACTGCGCTGTCAGTGCATTGGTGAATGTGGCGGCGAACTACTTAATGTCAGGTGACATTCCGCAGCCGCTTGGCAATGAGCATCCGAACATCGTTCCGTATTCAACGTACGAGGCAAGCGACGGTCCGATCGTCATCGCCGTCGGCAATGACCGGCAATTTCAGGCGCTTTGCTCGCTATTGTCCGACCGCTCGATCGGGTCTGACCCGCGTTTTCAGACAAACCCAGGCCGCGTCGCCCATCGGGACGAACTAAACCGGCGGCTGAATGAAGAAATCAAGCGGCGGACGCGCGCCGAATGGCAGCGCCTTCTCGCTGAAAAAGGGATCCCGTGCGGCCCGGTGCAAACGATGGACGAACTGTTTCGCCATCCGCAAACCGACGCGCGTCATATGACGGTCACCATGCACCACCCAACCGTCGGTCCGCTGAAACTTGTCGCCAGCCCGCTCAAGCTGTCTGGGACACCGGTCTCCTACCGGCTGCCGCCGCCGCTCGCCGGCGAACATAACAACGAAGCCGAAACCAGGTGGCAAAACGATCCAGAAGCCGAAGGCAACGATAACGAATCGCCATAACCAACGCGAAGACAAAGTTTCTGGAAACGGCCGGCTGAACGCCCGCCAGTGCACTGGCATGCAATGGCAACCGCCTTTACACAACAACGGATGCATAGGGGGATGGAAACGATGATGAACTTCGACTTTACACCGGAACAAGAAATGCTCCGGCAAACGGTGCGCAAATTCGTCGACAAAGAGATCATGCCGTATATCAAAGAATGGGACGAACGCGGCGAATTCGACCGCAACATTTTCAAACGGCTCGCCGAGCTCAATTTAATGGGAGTGTGCATCCCGGAAGAATACGGCGGCATGGGCATGGACTACAACTCGCTCGCCATCGTCTGCGAAGAGCTTGAGCGCGGCGATACGGCGTTTCGCACCGCCGTGTCGGTCCACACCGGACTCAATAGCCTCACTCTTTTGCAATGGGGAACTGAGGAACAAAAACAAAAATACCTTATCCCGCAAGCCCGCGGGGAAAAAATCGGCGCGTTCGGCCTCACTGAACCAAACGCCGGCTCGGACGTCGCTTCGATCCAGACGACCGCTGTCCGCGATGGCGATGACTATATTTTAAACGGACAAAAAACGTGGATTTCCCTCTCTGATATCGCTGACCACTTCCTTGTGTTCGCCTATACGGACAAATCGAAAAAACATCGCGGTATTTCCGCCTTTATCGTCGAACGGACGATGCCCGGCTTTTCGTCGCGCCCGATCAAAGGGAAGCTTGGCATTCGTTCCGGAAACACTGGCGAGCTGTTTTTCGACAACGTCCGCGTCCCGAAAGAAAACTTGCTCGGGGAAGAAGGCGAAGGATTCAAAATCGCCATGTCCGCGCTTGACAACGGCCGTTTCACCGTCGCCGCCGGCGCCGTCGGCCTCATTATGGCGTGCTTGGAAGCCAGCGTCAAATACTGCCATGAACGAAAAACGTTCGGCAAAGAAATCGGCCGCCATCAGCTCGTCCAGCAAATGATCGCCCGTATGGAAGCCGGCCTGCAAATCAGCCGCCTGCTCGTGTACAAAGTCGGCTTTTTGAAAAACGAAGGCCGCCGCTGCACGCGGGAAACATCGCTCGCCAAATGGATCGCCTGCGATTACGCCAACAAAGCGGCTGACGATGCGGTCCAAATCCACGGCGCCTACGGCTACTCGAACGAATATCCGGTCGAGCGCTACTTGCGCAATTCGAAAGCGCCGGTCATTTACGAAGGAACACGGGAAATTCATACGATCATGCAGGCCGAATATGTGCTCGGTTACCGCCAAGACAAACCGTTGCGCAAAACGCTGCCGGCATGGCGGCCAGCTGAAAACTGAATCACGAACGAAATCATGGGGGCCAAACCGCTGAGCCGCACCAAAACGCCGCTGCCCCCATCAACCGATGAGGGGGCAGCGGCTTATGGCTCTTTCTCCTCCATTTTGCAATATTGTTTGTACAAATCTTTCAGCGCCGCGCACAGAGCAGAATGGGCTTTCCCTAAATACCCTTCGTCAAGCTCCGCCAACAGCTCGTCAATGCCGTCGCGCAGTGAATGGCCGCGCAGCAGCCGGGCGACATAATCGCGCCCGTGTTCAGTAGCCAGTGTGCATGATGCCTCCACGATCACCCCGTACTTTTTATCAATTTCCGCCGTAATCGTCAGCGTATCGTAAAGGCTTTTGGCCGCCATTCCGGCCGGCAGCCGCGCATGGCCGGCGATAAACTGCGTTTTCATCCGCTTTCCCTCTTTCCTCGTCTTTCTTGTTGCTGTTATACCAACTATTATCTTGTTTCGCGGCGTACATCCATTTTCCCTGCCTCGTTTGGCAGGCAGCAAAAAAAGCCGCCCGCCAAGCAAACTCGGCAAGCGGCAAATCGTTGCTTTTTAGTGTTGCTGCATTGACGCAAGACGGCCTGCCTCCCAGTTCACCCACGCCCCGCTGTCTGGGTCAATCGAGGCGAGACGGAGCCAACCGTTTTGCACTTTGCGACGAAACTCTTCATTTCTGTCGAGCAGCTGCTCGATATAATAGGACGGCGCTTCGATGATGACAAGCAACCGAAGCGGAGCATGAAACAGTTCGCGATCGGACGCGGCGACCGACTGCCATGGCAAGCCGGCTAACAAGTCGCTCCCGTTCCCTTGCATGACGCCGATGCCGCCGGTCACCGTCTGGGTCGTTTTATCGCCGCTCCCGTAGTAGTGCGGTGCGACTGTTGAAGCGTAATATTGCAAGTTAATCCATTGTCCGACGGTCGCCGGCCCGGCGATAATGCCGGCGAGCGCCTCACCGGTCGGATCTTCGCGCCAATCGTAGCTATGCAAAAACACCTGGCCGTTTAAGTCCTTTCCTTTTGTCAACTTGCGGCGGCCGATCAAGAACGCAGCGTTCCGGGCCAATCCCCATTCTGGACGGATCTCGCTCCAATCAACGGCGCGCCGTTGCGCTTCCGCCACCGGATCGCGCGGCGTCTGTCCGACATGGGGGAGCTTTGCCATCCGCTCAGCGTTCGCACGGCGGCTCGCTTCGCCAAGCGCCTGCTTCAGCTGTCGAAACGCCGCCTCAGCCGCTGCGGGCAACGGCGGCACATCAAGCCAGCGGACTTCATCGACGGTCGTAATATGTTCCGCAGCGACAAACACCGTTTCATCCGGAATGTTGATCCCTTCAGCCGCCAGTCCAGCGCGCACTTCCGGCAAGTTGGCCAACGCGGCGAATACGCGGGCGTTGAACGCCCCGGCCGCACCGCCGCACGCCCCGCAATCGAGCGCCGAAGCGTACGGGTTGTTGGCCGTCTCGCTTTCATGGCCGCAAACAACCACAAGCGGAGCGAACGAAGACGTCAAGCCAATGTTGACGAGCAGCTGCTTCACGTATTGCACTTGTTCCTCGGTTGTAAAGCCGATCGGCAGTCCAGACGATTCATCCTTTCCATGGCGGTGGAGCGACAAGTCCGTCTTCGGCTTATGTTCGGCTGCCGCTTCCGCCTGGCGGACGACCCGGCCAGCCCAAGCCGGCGCGGCGCTGCGGGCGAAGGTATGAAGGCCGAGCCATGGTCCGCTCATTTCCGGAAGCAATAAGCCGGCCAACATATGCTGTTTGATCTTTTTAAACGTCTGGCCGACAAAGCGGAATGCATCGCGCCGGCGACGGTACGGACGCGCCGCTTCCAAAGCGGCGGTTTCGTTGATTTCATGCTGCGGCGCGACGATCGCCGGGCATGACGGGTGAGCGTCATCGCTGTCAAGTGCGCGCGTTTGAATCGGCAAGCCGAAAAAGCCGGCGCAGCCATACGTTTCAAACGGTCCGGCCGCTTCCAAATGGCGGCGGAACGGCTCGGAACGGACGTCGATGCAAAACAATAGCTGCGCCGCCGCCTTCTTCGTCTCATCCATCGGCTGATGCGCCAATACCGCTTCTTTCAATTTCGCTTCATACGTATCTTCCCACGCTTCAAGCCAAAGATGACACCGGTCAATTCGCCAAAACCGATCGATAAACGCCAACCGGGCGCGCTGCTCTTTGCCGGACAGGTTCCGCCAGTCTTCCAGCGTCATCCCTCCCCAATGCAGCCAAGCGGCCAACAGTGAAAGAGCAGCGCCGATGTCCGCATGATCCTCCCGTTCAAGCGGCAAATATGGCGCCACAAGCGTCCATTCAAGCGACAGACGGACCGCCAAATAGTCAATCAATCCCCGCAATTCGTCGCCCGTCCGGCGCGACTGCCATACAACCATGCCAGCCCAGCCGGGCAACGCCAACAAATGCGCCTCCAAGTAAGCGGCGGTCTCTTCCTCCTGTACGCCAAGCTTCATCAACGCTTGACGCAGCGCCTCTTCCCCGTCGTGCGGCCAATCGGCAAGCCGCTTCCGTTCCTCTTTCGAGAGCGCCGGGTCGGCGGCGATGAGCCGGCGCCATGCTCCGTAAAACCCCAGCTCACGATGTGGAAGCGCCCATGGCGCCGTGTTCGAACCATAAAACAGTTTGCACCATTTGACGGTTTGTTGGTCAAGGCGTTGGCTTACGCCATGCAACGCGGCGCCCGCCGTCCGAACAGCCGCCGGACGCCATGCCGCCGCATGCGCCAGCTCCGCCAGTTCCGGCAGACGAAGCGCCTCGTTGGGCACCGTCTCATTCCAAAGGAGGGCGCGGCACATTCGCTCTGCTTCTTGGCGCCGCACCGGGAGCGGCTTGTTGTCAAGCCAACGCTGCAGCCGCCGCTCGACGAATACAAGGTCAATCTCCCCTTTTGCCATCGCCGCATGGAAAACCGCCATCGGCGGATACAAATCAATTCCATGCGCCTGCTGCAGGCGGTCGGCTGCATCGGCAAACGTCTGCTCTTCAAGCCCCATCCACGGATGGCGGGCGATAAAGGCGGAAATCGGCCAAAGCGGCGCAACCGCCTTTGCCGCTTCGCTGACAAGCATAGCAAGCGGGCGGGCTTCTGCGCCGGTGGGCTTCGATTCCCCCGTTAGCCGTTCAAGCGGCATTGCACTTTTACTCATGAGCCATTCCCTCCTTCAGATAGGATGCCAAATAACGGGGATGCGCCTCCATAGCCGCTGGGCGCGGCTCCCCGAGATGAACGAGATGCATATACACCCGAACGGCAAGCGCCGATGTGCGCCGGTTTACCAGCCAGGCAGCGGTCAATGCCGCCATCGCAAACAAGACGCCTACTGTCCATTCAAACGCGGCAGGCGGCACAAAAACCGTCGCTTCCCCCTGGCCGAGCAGCGTCAAAAACTGATGGCGCACCGTTTCCGAACCAAACGCCAACACAGCCACCGCCGCCAGGCCCATCCAGCGGCCTTCGCGGAAATCGGCTAGCCGTCCCCAAGCGACCGCCGCCGAGGCCCCAAGCAAAAGCGCGCTCAGCAGGCGGGCCTGTTCATTCGGGGAAGCGAACCAAAAAGACACCCCAAGCAGCACGCCAAGGAGAAGACCTCCCTGCCATGACCCGCTTCCTCGTTGGAATCCCGGCCGGCCGATCCTCGGAACAACCGAACCGGACTGCAGAAAAAGCGTCGCTTTAAACAGCCCGTGCAGCACCAAATGCACGACCGCCGCCCCGTAGGCGCCGAGGGCGCATTGCACAAGCATAACTCCCATTTGCGCCATCGTGGACGCGACCAGCTGGCGTTTATAGTCCGCCTGCACCAAACTAATGCCCATACCAATCAAAATCGAGCAAAAGGAGATCACAAACAATGCGATATGCGCCCCCGTCCCGCTAAAGAGCGGGGAAAAGCGCCAAAGCAACAGCCCGCCGGCATTGACGAGCCCCGCATGCATCACCGCCGACACCGGCGTCGGCGTCACCGCCGATTCCATCAGCCAACGATGGAACGGCCATTGTCCAGCCGGGATAATGGCGGCCAAAATAAGCAGTCCGTTCATCACCGCCTTCTCCCAGGCGTCTAGGCGGGCAAGGCGCTCCGCCGACAGCGCAGAAGCAAGCTGCCATTCGCCGGCCGCCGTTCCGAGCCAGACGGCAGCGATGACGACGGCCAGCCAACTCAGGCTGAACACGACCGCCATTTGCCGGGCGACAAACTGCGCCGGCCTCCATTCTTTTTTCAATGCCGTTAACGCCACAAGGCCCATCAATGGAAGCCCCCAGCAGACGGCAACGAGGCGCATGTCGCCGCTTGCCCATGTCAGAGAAGCGGCCGACACCGTCCACGTCAACAAGGAAAAATAGCGCCGGTAAGCGCGGTCGCCATGCAAATAGCGAACGGCAAACCGTTGAATCGCCCAACTGAGAAGTGAAATATAGACGGCCACCAACCAACTGACCGCATCAAACCGCCACGGCCCGGCCTCTGCGTTGCCGGCGCCGATCCATCCGGCGGCAGCCGCCGCTCCCGGAAGAAGCAACAGCCAGACGTGCACATGCACATACCGCTCCGGCATGCGCGGATGCAGCCATGCGGCTGCGCTGATGAAAACGATGGCCACTGCGGCGAGCCATCCCCATATGAACCAGTGTGCTGCCATCACATTCTCCTCCCCTCGTCCTTTGTCTTCGTTCGGGAGAAAAAAGAAAAAACCGGCTATGTCAATCAGGCAACGCGACCAAAAAGGCCGCACCATTGCCTATAGATTGCCCATAGCCGGTTTACCTTCAACCAATCGTGAGGCGATTGTTTGAAGATCTCCCGCTGTGCAACAGACACCGGTCGGTTTCCCTTCAACGAACTTACACTGGCGTAAGTTTTTTGAAGGGCTCCCGACATGCTGTCCTTTATGTTTATCCTATACTTACTATACAAAAGTTGTTTCAATTATACAATAACTTTATGAAAAAATGCCTTCTTCGTCCGGAGCGCCGTTTTATGGCGATGCGGGCGAACATTTAGCTCGTCAGCTGTTTTTCTAAATCGTTGAACAGCTTAAAGACGATCACCCGCTCGCCCGTTCGGGTGCTTAAATCCGTATGGAAGCTCTTCACCTTCTCGCCGGTGATTTCAAAAATCATTTCTTTCAAGTCATCGACTCCAGACTCCACTAAACTCGTCCGCGACCGCTTCACCGATAACATTCCTTCTTTTGATTCGCAAAGCGCGTACTCGGCGGGCGTCAGGATGCCGTGCAAAGAAACGATGATCATATCGCGCAAAATATCGGTTTTCACCGATACCGAACCGCGGCCAAGAAAATCTTTTTCCCATTTTGTCAATGCTTTGCTGATTTCCGATTCAATCGAACCTTTTGATTTGCCCATGCCTCGATCCCCCTTCAGCCAAACCGCGGCCTCCCCGCCGCCAGCCGTTTCATTGCACTGATAAACATAATTATAACGATAATCGAAAGGGGACGCTAGACAAAATCAACGGAAACGAAAAGCGAAAGCGGGTTCAATCCGCTTCCGCCCGCAATGGTTCAGCATTGGCGGCAACGGAGCGTCCGCAGCCGATTGAGCGCCGCCGCCAGCTCGAATCGGCGCGGGCGGGCAAGTTCACCCGGATGCCCTTTTCGGAACGAAACGGAGCCCAAGCCTTGGCGATCCCATTGTTCTTCGATCGCATCGAGCAGTTGGCGGACGGTTTTCTTTCCGTCGAACCATCCTTTTCGTTCCATATACAGCAGCGCCGCGGCAATCGCCCGCGTTTGGCTGTCATCGACCAGCTGCTCAAGCGCATAAAGCAATAGATCGGTTTGCCCGTATTGAATGACGTGCCGTCCGCGCGCGACCGCTTTTTCTTTTTTTCCTTTTTGGCTGTTTAAACTCCCAGGCAGCGGAATGCGCTCGCGAATGCGGCCGAACGACTCGCCGCCTTCCGCTTTCCGTCCCGACGGCATCTGCAAGGCGATTTGTTTTGCCTCCCCGGTCACATCAAACGGGACGTACTGCTCCATTTTGATCACGCAATCCGCGATGTCCAAGTAATCCCCCAACCCGCCGACGACAAGAACCGTCGAAATGCCGTAATCGTGAAATAGTTGACGCGCCTTGTCGATATACGGCGTGATTGGTTCGGCTTCTTTCGCCACGAGCGCCTGCATGCGCGCATCGCGGATGAGCAAATTCGTCGCGCTCGTATCTTCGTCAATCAAAAACGCCGATGCCCCGGCTTCAATCATTTCGATCATGCTCGCGGCCTGTGAGGTGCTGCCGCTCGCGTTTTCCGTCGAAAACTGCGTTGTCTCTTTGCCGTACGGCAACGCGCCAATGAGCGGCGAAATGTCAACACTGGCGACGCTCCGGCCGTCTTCGGCGCGAATTTTCACCGCCCCGCTGTCGGTGATGACAAACTCCCGCCCGTCGCCGGCGATATGGTCATACACGCCGTGCTCTAACGCCTGAAGCAGCGTCGATTTGCCGTGATACCCGCCGCCGACAATAAGCGTAATGCCTTTTCGGATGCCCATGCCTTTGATCGGTTCAGCGCGATGCGGAACGGGGATCGCGATCTCCAGCTCCGGCGGGCTTTGAAACGGCACCGCTCCACGTTGCAGCGGCTTGTCGCTCACTCCGCTCTCCCGCGGCAAAACCGCGCCGTTTTTGACAAACGCCACCAAACCATGCTCGCGCAAATAACGGCGAATGGCGTGCTGCTGATCGGCCAGCTCCACCGCCGGGCGGATGTCTTCTTCCCGAAGGCCGTACACCGCTCGCTCAATGACGGATGGAATTTGCTCGAAAAAGATGGCCTCGGCTTCTTTCGCCAAAATGCGCCGTCCATTCGCCGGCAAACCGACCGATAAACAAACCGTAATCGTCTCGTCAGCCACTTGCACCGCCGTCCGCTCGAGCACTTTTTGCCCCGGCGCATCAATCAAGACGAGCCCGCTTTTTCCCGATCCACGCACCCGCAGCGGCCATTGCCGCAATGCATGATGGATACGGCGCGCTAGCACATCTTCACAGCGGACGCGCCGCGGTTTCGTATTCGTCCACTCCGCTGCCAACGCCGTTTTCACCCGCGGCACGATCACCCGCACCTTGGACGGCTCAGCGAACGGATCGCCCTGCACGTGGTCAATCGCGAGCGTAAACAGTGGAAACGAATACGTCCCTTCGATCGTTTTATACGCTTTATATCCCTTTTGATCAATGGATCGCAGCCGTTGTCTGAGCGTTTCCATGAAACCAGCTCCTTTTCCTCTTCATTCGTTGCCTCAACATACCCGAGTATGGCAAGACAACCTGTATTGCCATTTTGAACTGTTCACTCATTGCATTGCAACAACGATCCAATCTCCGTTTCCGACACAGGTTGCCTCCAAAAATACCCTTGCCCTCCGTTGCACCCCATTTCCTTTAATATTTGAATTTGCTTCTCATTTTCAATTCCTTCTGCAACGACATCGATCGACAATTGATGAGCCATCGTGATCACAGCAGCCACAATGGCTTGGTCATCAGCGGATTGCGGTAAGTTTTTGATAAACGAACGATCGATTTTTAAACGGTCCACTTTTAACTTCTTTATATATCCTAATGAACTATATCCTACGCCAAAATCATCAATCGCCAGTTTAACGCCTGCCTCTTTTAACTGACTTATGTTTTCGTACACGACCGCACTATCTTGCATCATAATATGTTCAGTCACTTCAAATTCCCATCGACATGGATCATCTCCATTGCTTTCAATAATGGAAAGGAGCCGTTTAGCCATGCCTGGTATTTGGAAATGGGAAGCAGACAGGTTGATGGATAAATCCGCTTCGATCCCCCTCTTTGTTTCCACATTTTCCTGTGCCGGCATGCCGTAGACAGCACCCACTCATCGAGTTTTGGCATCAATCCTATTTTTTCAGCTAAAGGAATAAACTGATCAGGGCGGATCCATCCAAGCTCTGAATTATACCAACGAATCAGCGCTTCTAGGCGAATCAGTTCCCCAGTGAACAAATCGTACTGCGGCTGATAATACAGAATAAATTCATCTCTTTCGATAGCACGATGCAAATGGCTTTCTAATATCGTTTCCCTAATTAAGCGCTGATTGATCGTTCGATGATAAAATTGATAAAATTTTCCTTCCTCTTTCGCATGATACAGGGCCATGTCCGCATTGCCGAGCAACGTGTTTAAATCTTCTCCATCAAAAGGAAAAACGCTGATTCCGATATTGGCGGAGAGAATAAACTCTCTTCCTTCAATCTCCAATGGTCGGGCCAACATTTGTTGGATTGTCCGCACATACGCAAGGATAGACTGATAATTCACCCGCGGCGCCACAGCGACAAACTCATCACCGCCCACGCGAGTCAAAAACAGCTTTTGATCTAATACTGTTCGAAAACGAGCAGCCATTTGTTTCAACACTTCGTCTCCCACCGAATGCCCCAATGAATCATTAATGTTTTTAAACCGCGCTAAATCAATAAAATAAACGGCCAGCAGTCGTTCCTCCTCTTTCGTCTCTTTCAGCAATTTAGAAAACTGCTCTCTTAAAAAACGGCGATTGGGAAGGCCCGTCAAATCATCATGGTTGGCCATATATTTGATTTGCTCTTCATACTGTTTCAAACGGGTAATATCCGTTCGAATCGACACGTATTGATACGGCTTTCCTCGTTCATCCAAAAAGGGGACAATGGTAGACTGAACCCAGTAGTAACTCCCGTCTTTCGCTTTATTTTTGATCTCTCCCCTCCATATCTTCCCTTTCCCGATGGTTTTCCACATATGTTTAAAAAATTCTCGGCTATGGTATCCTGAATTGACAATGCGATGGGTGTTTCCAATCAGTTCCTCACGGCTATATTGTGAGATGCGGCAGAAAGCCTCATTCACATATGTAATTTTTCCCGTCTGGTCGGTAATCACAACAATCGTCGATTCATCCAACGCTTTTTGAATTGACTCTAATTTTCTTAATGTATGTTGCAGTTTGGATTCTAGATCTTTCAACTCTTCCGGAAGAGAAGGCATACCATTCACCTCATTGTACTTTGAATTCTTATGCTCCAAATTTTAATGATAACGTATGACCATTTCAATGGCATAGCGCTGAAATACGTCATCGTCCTAAATTGTGTTGCATGAAACGCTTCTGTTTGAAAACATTGCTTTCCAATCGCTGACGCGATGCCGCACAGAAAGGATTCGATTGTGCACTGGGGAATAGGCAACATCATCAAAGGCAGACATCCATCGAGTAGGAGGAGGCGGCTAACCATAGCCATCAAGTTGAGAATTTGATCTTTTTTCAGTGCCAAAAACATGGTATCCTTTCTAACGAAAATCATCGTTGGAAAGGATTATTTTTTTGGGGATATGGTAGTGTGGGTTATGGATATAAATGCCAAATAACCCTCTTCTTGAGGGTTATTTGGCATGACCAGCATTTGGTTTTCTCTTCATCCTTTGATTGATTTTTCGAACATGCGTATCATCCTAAAAAATTTTATACCGCTAACTTGACGGGTATGCCGCAAAGCCCCCTTCATTACGTCCCGCAAAACGTCCGATACGGGCGGTCGGACGGCGGCGGCAGTTCCGCGTATTTCTCTTGCTCCGGCGAGTAGGCGTACGGGTCGGAAAGAGCTTGAAGGAGACGATTCATCACGCTGTAATCGCCGCCGTTGACCGCAGCGGCCAACGCCTCTTCAACCCGGTGGTTGCGCGGAATGACAGCCGGATTATGGCGACGCATCCGCTCATACGCTTCTTCCCTTGACGCCGATTCTTGGCTGAGCCTTGTTTGCCAGCGCTCATGCCACTCGCGGAACTCCGAAGCGTCAAAGAGCGCCATTCCCGTATACTCGCCTAACGTCAACGCCCGGAACGTATTCGTATAATCAGCGCGATGCAGCTCCATCAGCCGCAATAAATCCGCAATCAGCTCCTGATCCCCTTCCTGCTCCTCGGCAAGGCCGAGCTTCGCCCGCATTCCGGAAAGCCAATGGCGATGGTACTGCTTCGGATACTCATCAAGCGCCTCTTGAGCAAGCGCAATCGCTTTGTCTTCATCGGCATCGAACAGCGGCAGCAAGCTTTCCGCAAACCTTGCCAAATTCCACCCCCGATATACGGCTGGTTTCCGTATGCATACCGTCCTTGCGTATCAATCGAGCTGAACACCGTCGCGGGGTCATACGTATCCATGAATGCACACGGCCCGTAGTCGATCGTTTCCCCGCTGATCGTCATATTGTCGGTGTTCATCACCCCGTGGACGAAACCAACGAGCTGCCATTTCGCGATCAATGCCGCTTGCCGTTCGATCACTTGTTCAAGCAAAAACAAATAGCGGTTCTCAGCTTCCTCAAAACCGGGAAAATGGCGCCAGAGCGCGTAGTCAGCCAGCGCGCGCAGCTCCTCGGCCGTTCCCCATTGCGCCGCGTATTGGAACGTCCCGACGCGCAAATGGCTTGAGGCGACGCGGGCCAACACCGCCCCAGGCAATTCCGTCTCCCTCACAATCGTCTCTCCCGTTGTGACGACCGCCAGACTTCGCGTCGTCGGGATGCCAAGCGCGTGCATCGCCTCACTCACGATGTACTCCCGCAGCATCGGCCCAAGCGCCGCCCGCCCATCGCCGCCGCGAGAATACGGCGTCCGGCCCGAACCTTTCAGCTGAATGTCCACCCGCTCGCCGCTTGGGGTGACGTGCTCGCCAAGCAGCACCGCCCGTCCGTCGCCAAGCATCGTAAAATAACCGAACTGATGCCCTGCATACGCCTGCGCCAGCGGTTCTGCTCCGTCTGGAATTTGGTTTCCGGCGAACACAGCCACTCCCTCTTCACTTCGCAACGCTTCCTCATTCAGCCCAAGCTCTGCGGCCAGCGAATGATTCAACACCGCAAGCTTCGGCGCGCGCACCGGCGTGGGGAGGACGTTGCTGAAAAAGCGCTCCGGCAGCCTTGCATAACTGTTGTCGAACTTCCATCCTGCGTCCAACACCGTCATCTCCTTTACGGCCAACGCCCGTTCTTTTACGTTTATTGTACAGCAAGACAGCCAGCATCATAAATCAAAAACGTGCGTTTTCAACAACAAACCAGTCACCTTCCTTCGACCAAAACCGCCATCTTTTCTCTTTCCTTCCCGTTCTGTTTCTCCTATAATGGCCATAAGGAGGTGAAACAAATGGAAGAAAACACGATCATTCAAGCCGTGCTCCACGCGCTCGAACAACATTCTGACAAAATCAGCTCGAAAATGCAGGAAATGGAGCAACGACTGCATCATGAAATGCAAACGATGGAACAGCGACTTCACCATGAAATGCAAACAATGGAGCAACGACTTCACCATGAAATGCAAACAATGGAGCAACGACTCCGCGGCGAGATGCAGGAAATGGGACAACAGCTGCGCAATGAGATGCAAGAAATGGGGCAACAACTCCGCAGTGAGATGCAAGAAATGGGGCAGCAGCTGCGGTCGGAAATCCACGCTGTTGAAACTCGGCTTGAGGCCAAAATCGACGCCCTTCGCGAAGAAATGCATCAGATGAACCAACAACTGAATGAGCGAATCGACCGCTTAGAAGAAGAACTGACAGACACACAAGCCTCGGTCGAAGTGTTGACAACAAAAGTGCTCCACCACGACCGGAAGCTTCGCCAACTGACCAAGCAAGCGTAACCCCTCTCAGTTAGCCAGCCATTTTCCCTGTCCACCGCACGTCAAAAACCGCTTTCGTTTCATCTTCCATGTTGATCTTGATGAAACGGAGCGGTTTTGGTGTTCACCGAACACCTACTCCCTATCAAAAAAATGAATCGCGTTCGACATAGCATACTCTCCATGCATAGCGCTTGTGCCGCTCACATGCTCTTCATTTCACCAAGCCATGCCGAAACGCGTAAATGACCGCTTGCGTCCGGTCTTGGACGCCAAGTTTGGCGAGGATGTTGCTTACGTGTACTTTCACCGTTTTCAGTGAAATGAACAATTCATCTGCGATTTGTTGATTCGTTTTCCCTTGCGCCATCAACAAAAGCACTTCCATCTCCCGGCTCGTGAGCTGCTCATGCGGCAGGCGCTCTTCTTGTTTCCGATAGTTTCGCATCACTTTTCCAGCCACTTCCGGTTCGAACACCGATTGCCCGTGGAACGTGGCGCGAATGGCGTCGGCAATTTCGCTCGCTTTCGATGTTTTCAATAAATAGCTCGTCGCCCCTGCTTCAAGCGCGGCAAACACGTTTTCATCATCCAAAAAACTCGTCACGACAATGATTTTCGCCTCCGGCCACGCGCCGATGATTTCGCGCGTCGCGGCAATGCCGTCCATCGGTTCCATCACGAGGTCCATTAAAATGACATCCGGACGCAACTGGAGGGCGAGCTCCACCCCTTTTTTACCATCTTCCGCCTCGCCAATCACCTCCATATCTGGTTGGGCGGATAAATACGCCGACACGCCAAGCCGCACCATTTCATGATCATCGACAAGCAGCACCTTAATCACGGTCATCCCCCTGTGCAAAAGCGGCACTTTCACTTCCAACCTCGTTCCTTGACCTTTTAAGCTGACAATTTTCAACATCCCACCGATTTCCGCCGCCCGCTCATACATGTGCTGCAACCCGTACGAGCCGCTTTTCGAACGTTCCACATCAAAGCCAACGCCATCGTCGGTGACGCGCAAAATGGCAAACCCGTCCCGTTCGATGAGCAATACTTCCAACGACTTCGCTTTCGCATGGCGCAGCGTGTTGGAAAGCGACTCTTGCAAAATGCGGAACAGATGGTCCTCGACTCCTTTATCCAGCGGAATGTCTTCGATTTTCCATTTCATCTCGAGCGGCACTTTCCCCGCCAGTTCAGTAAGCAGTTCGTTCATCCCTTCTTGGAGCGATTTTCCTTTCAGCTGCACCGGCCGCAAGTGCAGAAGCAGCGCCCGCATTTCCAATTGCGACTGGTGAATCATTTGTTCGACCATTTTCAGTTGCTGCCGATGGCGTTCATCATCGGGCGGCATCGTTTCCATGACGGCTGACATCATCATCGAAGCGGCGAACAATTGTTGGCTTACGGAATCATGCAGTTCCCGCGCCAGCCGCGTGCGTTCTTCCGACAGAATGCGTTCAACGAGTCGTTCTTCCTGTTCGGCCTTTTCCGCTGCCAATTTTTGCACGCGTTTCGTTTGCTCGAGCCATTGCGTTTGCAGCTTGGCGATTTGTTGCCAAACGTCTTGCAGTTCCGGCGGCGGCCCTTCCCGATGCAACTCCCCCATTTCTCCTTGTTCAATGTGCCGAAGCGCCTGCACAACCGCTTGCCATTGCTTGCGAAAGAAGGAATCAAGCATAAGTCCAACAGCAATCCCCATACACAGGCTTACAGCGAACACAAACAACAAAAACGGCAACCCCATCACAGTTTGATCCCACAAAGACGACCACATTCCAGGCGGAAGGAAATAGAGAAAGGAAATGAGCAACGCCACAGCAAGCACAAGCGCAAGCAAAACAGAAGCGAGCATCGGTCGGCTCATACGCGTGTCACCTCGACATTGCCAATGATCATCGAGGTGACGATTTTGAGCTTTTGCTCCGCTTGATCATACGAAGAAGTTTGATAAATGAGCGTCTCGTTGAACATTTTTTCCTGTTCCTTGCCAAACAGCGAGGCAACACCGAAAATGGCGGAATGAACGAGCCGTGTTTCCATTTCATACGGAACGAGAATTCGAATGTTGCCGATCAATCCTCTCACGACAATGACCGCTTCCCCTTTCGGAAGCACAGTATAGCTGACATCAATGACCGTATCCCCGATCCCCGTTTGGATATTGACATCATTCCACTCATACGCCCGTTCTGGGGTCGCTTGCCGGCCAACCCATACATTTTGAAATAGCGGTTGACGGCGCACGATTTCCTCTCCCCCATACGAGTTCTCGGCCATAGTCGGGCGGATCACCGTCGGATGGCGCTTTGACTGGAACCATTGCCAAAGGGCATAACCCAACAGCGCGACCATGACAAAACGAGCGGCCATCATCGTGAACACATGAATGGCCAACATGATGCAGCCAAGCCAAAACAGCCATTTTCCTTTCCGTCGATGCCATTGTTTCCTTCCAACATAAATCAAACAGACCGATATACTTAACGAAAACAGCACGCCCGGGTGAAAAAACGAAATTTCAATCGCAAAAAGAAGCAGAGTCATCAACGCAACCCAACTGACATAATCCGTTTTCTTCCGTTGATCGAGCATGCGGGGATCCCACCTGTTGTCTAAAATGAAAAACCGTTGTCTCAAAAGATGGTTTTTCTGTTCTTCTCACCAAGGCACAAGATGTTATGGATTGGGCATGTTTCATGCGCACACATACGTATGAAAGAAGGTGCCCCATTCGATTGTCGGGACACCTTCTAGCATATCCGGTTATTTTCCTTCCTGCAACTGCTTTTCCAGCTGAGCGATGCGCGCATCGATCGTGTTTCGGTAATAATCGGAACGAACTTGCTGCTCAAGGCGGTCAAGGTAGACTTCCGCATCAGCAAACGCCGCCAACGCCGGGCCGGCGTCCCCGTTGACCACCCGATGGATGCGGTAGTGCGCCCGAGCCGCATTCTCCCGCCCCATCAGCTCCATGCGCCGCATTTGCATATCTTTCAGCTTATGCTTCATTTCTTCATATTTCGCTTCTAACTCAAACAGCTCGCGGCTCGTTTGCTCGAGCAGCTGTTTTAAGCGGGCCGCGCGTTCCGCATATTGCGCTTGTTCACGCCGCGCAAATTCGGCCAGCTCCATTTCCCCGGCTTGCGTCGCCACCTCCGCCTGCTTGCTTCGCTTTTCCGCCATCTGTTCGGCTTCGCGATGTTCGCGGGCAAATTGCTCTTTCAGCACATATTGGCGCTCGAGCAGCTGCCGCACCCGCTCGACTTCCTGTTCGCATTGACGCAAATAGTGATTGAGAAGCGCGATCGGGTTTTTCTTTTCTTTTTCGTCAAGCCATTCATGGAGATCGGCTTCAATGATCGTTTTCAAGCGAGAGAACACACTCATCATCGATTCGCTCCTTTTCCATTGATTTCATGAATAATGCTTTTGCAGCTCCGCCCATTGTTTTTCAAAGTTGACAAACGGGTCGTCTGCTTCTGGAACGACGCGCTCGTCTTTCACCCCGTTCCATTTTTTATACACGACATACAGCACATACGCCGCGACAAGCGCGATGAGCGCTGGCACATTCGAAGCGCTGGCCGCCAACGCCGCACAGCCAATGAGCGCCCACACCACTTTCCCGAATGTCGACGGGGCTTTCAAACATTTCTTGAACGCATAGTACAGCACCACCAGCGTGATTGCCAACCCGACAAGCGGCCCAAGATGAAACAGCAGCACAAGCAACGCCACCGCGCCGGCAACGAACAGCCCGATCTTTTTTCCCATTGTTTCGCCTCCTTTCGTTATTCTATCGTACCGTAGACAACTCGAATCCTATCATGTTCCAGAGATATATTTTGTTTACGACTCAAGGCGTATTTTTGCCAAGATATAATGCCTCAACTTCCCCTTTGCTGAATTCGAATCGGTAAGCATCTTAATTGTTCCAAATAAAAAATCCCTTCTAACGGCGAGCCCTGTTAGAAGGGATTTCATGTTAAGGTAATAGAGAAAGTCTTGACGGACCAGGCGTGTTGATTATCCAGTAAAATCCAAAGGGTATAGAAAAAAGAGCACCTTCCTGTAGAATGTGAGTAGCGACGTGCTCTCTATGAACAAGCATACCACACTCTCCCGAATTTGATGCAAAAACTTGTTTCGGATGAAGAAATTCAACTGATATTGCAACTTAATATATTGGGGTCTTCACCTGTGATTTCCAATCAATCCGAGAAGGCCGGTGAAAAACGAGGTTCATCACCAAAAGATGTACTTGACTTTTAAAGATAAACATGATAGCAATGTTGCTCAAAGAGATGTGTGGTATAAAAAGGAAAAATGCTATTTTGATTGTCTTTATCATAATCGTCTTTCTTTGTCAAGTACACTTTGTGGTGAAGAGCCAAAAACGATTATTTTTGTCAAATCGATGGAAGTTCATCGGGAGAAAAGAGCCGATTTTACAAGGTTTCTTAACTTAAGAAGGAGGGCTGTTGAACGGTTTTTTTTGATTACATCACCAGTCTTCTAAATCCCTGCCTCAGAGTGTACTTTTTCACCGGCCTTTTAGGCATGAAAATGCCCCATCAAGACGCGTGCATTTTCACGGAAATGCACTGGCAAAGCCATAAGTCCTATTTACTCTTCAGAATGTTTTTGTTCTCTCGTCGAAAGAATGAGTCTGCCTAAGCCCCTCCTATAAACGGAATGAGAAACCACGTTGAGTGTTCTCTAAAAAACTCCCACCCAATATATCGGCAAACGGTCCCCAATCCTCCTATATAAAACATGATATCTAAGAAAATTTTCATGGAGGCCCTCCATCATCTAAAATTAACATACAATTCCATGATAGTATATCTGAACTGTTTCTTCAATATGCATTAAAGGAGTTTTGCGGATATCCGCAAAACTTCAATTCACTCGCCACTTTGTATTCGGGCAGCTTTCTTTCAACTGGAAATTCGCGATGGCTGTCGCTTTGTTTGAGTATGCTCAAATTTATGGAAGGGGGATTTTTGGATAATCAGCACTCATTTTTCGTGTTTCCGAAATATACATAAAATCCTATTGATTACAAATTTATATATTTGTTAACATAAAAACTGGGAGACAAAGCAATGAAGGGAGAATAGGAGAGGAGGAAAAGAAATGTTGAACCTAATTTATAAAATTGTAAATGCAATTTTTAAATACGGCGGAAAAGCTATCCAAGCAATTAAGAATGCACTCGGATCGCTTTACGATTCATTTATTGCGGCTTATAAACAGGGATTTGCTGCACTAGTAAAGTGGTTTCTAGATCATTCATGGATTATTCAAATTGTTTACGAAGCCCTTAAGGCAGCAGGTTTGATTGACTAATGTAAATGTATTGATTTACCTAACAATCCGATTAAAAATCCCCGTTGCTTTGTCTCCTCCCTATAATATCCTTCTCTCCCAATTCCATTTTAACATGAATTAGAGGGATGAGCAAATATGTTGCATGCTATACCCATTTCCATCCAAAATTTATCCAAAAGCTTTGGAAAAAATATAGTGTTGGACAACATCAATTTCATCGTTGAGAAGCCATCCATTGTTTCGATCGTGGGGAATAATGGGGTTGGCAAAACTGTCTTTCTTCATTGTATGTTAAATTTCATGAAATACGATTGTGGAGAAATAAGAATATTCAATCGCAATATCGATCCCGAGTTCGACAGTTTTGAGACCATTTTAGGCAAATGAAAATGGTTAAAATGCTGTAATATCAAGGATTTCACGATGTGGATCCTAGAAAAAAACGCTGAATTTCATAGGCACACGAATTGACAAATTAACCTTTTAAAATAGCCAAATATCGTTTATAATATAGGCATGTACATGCGGAAAGTAACACGCAAAAATAAAGATGGAACGACCGTGGCGTATCTCCGGCTTGCTCACAACGAATTGGATCCGAAGGTCAAATATGCGAAAACGAAGGTGATGGATTCGTTTGGGCGCGAAGACGAGGTGGATCGCGCTGTCTTGGAGCGTCTGGCCAAAAGCATTTCGTGATCCTTTCTCCTGACTCATGAATCGTGGCCGAAAGTAAGGGACGAATGCGAGCGTCTTATGCTTGGACATTTTTCTTCAAAAACGGAGACCTTGATCAACGAACCGAGCTGACGGCCAAACAAGCGCAACTCTTTGCGGCTCTAGGGCTGGAACCTCCTCCGAAGATCCTAGGCATCCATCCTCGCCCCTAGATACACGCCCGAAGTGTGCTCAAATGCCTCTCGTCCCTTTTGTATCAAGGGTCGAGAGGCATTTTGTTTGCCTAGTCACTGTCGAACTCGGGTCGATGATCGAATGTTTTTAAGAAAAAACAGCGCTTTTGTTTCTTCAGACCATCAAGATCATTTACAAAAATTAACACCAGAAGAGTATTTTGAATTCATTATTGATATATATGAATTGCCTGCAGATCGCACTACCCAAATTTATCATCAACTTTCCAAAGAATTGAATATTACCAAAGAAATAAGCGTCTGCTTTTCAAACTTATCATTCGGCACGAAAAAGAAGGTTCAACTCATCGGAGCTGTTCTTCATGACCCGCCATTATTAGTTTGCGATGAAATATTCGAAGGATTAGATTCTCAAGCTGTAGAATGGGTGAAACGTTTATTCACAAAACGAAAACATGAAAATAAAACAACACTCTTTACTACGCATATTTTTCAACATGCTCTGGACATTGCTGATCAGATTTATCGTTTAGAAGGCGGCTGCTTATTCGAAGAAGCTCATCAATAAGGGTGTTTGTTATGAAATATAGAACCTATCAAAAATTGTATCGTATTTCTATAGATGAAAGAAAGGAACACCGTTTTCAAGAAATCATCATTCAAACTATTTTGGCGGTATTGTTTTGGTCTTTGATCTTTTTTTTCTGTTTCGTTACCTTTAATCTAAATCCCGACCAATTTTCTTTCTATTATTGTATAGTATACTTGATACTTGAATTGTTATTTTTATTTAGTGTCACACAGTTATATGAGAGCCCTCAGTTCATCGTTTATTTTCTGAGAAATGTTCCGGTCACAGAAACAAAGATTTTCCTTTTCCATTTTGCCGTATCTGGATGGAGTTTCCATTCTATCACAGAACTGATCATAATCGCCATTTACCTAACTGTATGTAAAGCGACATGGATCAACATCGTCTTTTTATTGATCAGCATTATTAACATTAAGATTGTTCGAACCTATTTGGAATTTTTGTTGGTTTTATCGAAGAGTCGTCAAAAGCAGATTCCTGTTTTAGCATATGTGTTTTTCTCCTTAACACTATGTTTATATATCATTGCTCAAAAAGGCAATCTTCATCGTCTTGAGTGGTCGTTTTCCTTTTTTGTCGCTCTTTTTAGTGTCTTTTCCCTTTTTTCTATCGGAACTTACCGTATCGTTATAAAAGCATTGCTCTCGGGAGATCTTCCTTCAGGAAATTTCGTTTGGTTTTACAAACTCACTCGCTTTCTAAGCAAGTTGATATCCTTTTTGTTTCAATTTAACTGTACTTTACGTAAAGCTATTTCCTTTCAACTTCTGCGTATGATGAGAAGTCATGAATACACCCAAAAAATATTGGGCATTGGCATAACATACTTTGTTTTTTCTCTCATCAGTGATGCAGTAATACATAGAGATGAGGCATATCAAACGGGAGACTTATCTCATATTCTTTATACAGCTTTCCTTGTTTCTTTTTTAAGTTTTTCAACGATCACATTAGATTATCAGTTGAGATATAAGTATCAACTGGAACATCTTCCGATACCTTTGAAAAGTGTAAGAGCAAGCATTGATATTGCTCATGGCATTTTTCTTTATACGCTACTTACTTTTCTCTTTTTCATACAGCTAGCCATAGGCAAGCTGAGCCATCATGTCTTCCTTGACGGATATATGGCTTTTACATGTTTTTATTTGTTAGGTATCGGCATCCAACCAGCTAAGCTGCAGTCGAATCGATATAGGGAAAAGGCTCCGTTCTATTTCAAATTTATCTTTTTTAGTATAGTTATCCCGAGTTCGACAGTGACTAGGCAAACAAAATGCCTCTCGCCCCTTGATGCAAAAGGGACGAGAGACATTTGGGCACACTTCGGGCGTGTATCTAGGCGCGAGGATGGATGCCTAGGATCTTCGGAGGAGGCTCCAGCCCTAGAGCCGTAAAGAGTTGCGCTTGTTTGGCCGTCAGCTCGGTTCGTTGATAAAGGTCGCCGTTTTTGGAAGAAAAATGTCCAAGCATAAGACGCTCACATTCATCCCTTACTTTCGGCCACGATTCATGAGTCCGGATCTCTACGATCCGAACTAACAAGAGAGCCAGCCAACTGAGCAGCACATGCGCCCGGATGCGGTCTTCCAAGCGATGATACATGGGACGCAGCTCAAGTGTCGATTTCAACGTCCGAAAGGCCTGCTCGATATCCACCAGCTGCTTATACCCGATGGCGACATCTTCCGCAGACAAGGTATCGTCGGATGTTCGGATGAGATATTTGCCGTCATACTTTTCCGCTTCACGAACCGCCTGCTTGTCGATGCGAAGCGTTCCATCCTTCAACTGGCGCAAGTATTTTCCGTAGGACGGATGGGAACGCAGCCGGCAGGTGGCCTTATGATGAGCTTCATTGGGGAGTTGGCGAAGCCCCTCCAACTCCTCTTTCAGCGATTCGAGCAGCGTTTCCCGTTCCTTGCGTTGGCGTTCGGCTTCGCTGGGATTGTACACGAGAACATAGCGCTGACGCGCTTCTCCGTCGCCCACGATGATTTCTTTGATATGCAAGTTCTCGCGAACTTGTTGGTAGCGCCCGCGACGGCTTAGGGCCTCTTCGACGGCGGCTTTGCCGGATCGCATTTTTTCGCCGACAATATAGTGTCCCCCGGCCTGTTGCAAGATTCGCAAATTCTCTTCAGAGGAAAAGCCGCGGTCCATGACGCTGATCACACGTCCAAGCTTCCAGCCAATCAAGTCTTGTTTCACCTGTTTGATGACCGTCATGTCCATGGTATTGCCAGGCCATACCCAAGCGCGAATCGGGATTCCTTCCCGGGTGACAGCCAGCCCAATGACGATTTGAACCAAATCAGGACGCTTATCTTTGGAAAACCCCTGCTTTCGAAGCGATTCTCCTTCCGGTGTTTCAGAGGGATCCACTTCGAAGTACGACGAAGTCGTATCAAAGTAAATCAAATCGACTTCCAGGTTCAATAAATCGGCCACGGCATGGAACACTTGGCGTTCCAATTCCGGCTGCACAGCCAGCAGCTCATCCATCGCCCGGTATAACTGGTGGCTGGCGACTTGGGGAAGATGAGGGATATGCACGTCCTTCTCCACCCACTCCTCCATCGCCAACTTGCTTGACGGATGAAGGGCACGATTCGCCACCATGGCAAAAATGAGCCGTTCCAACGGAATCTGATGATGTCGGGAGGCAAACAAGGAGTGGAGAATCTCTCCCAATCCCAGTTGTCTCCAGAGCTGATCCAAAAGCCAAGCGCCACCAAGGCGTTTGCTTGATTGAAACTGAAAGTCATCCGACACTTCTCCTGTCAACGTCTCGATTTCCCAAGCCTGCTCAGGAGAAAGGAATCGCGAAATGCTTTTGGCCAGACGCTCCAAGACAGCGCGATCCACCTCGTCTTCGCGCCCAAACGAATAAATCACCTTCGCTTTCGCATATTTGGCCTTCGGATCCCATTCGTTGTGAGCAAGCTGAAGATATGCAACAGTCGTTCCATCTTTGTTTTTGCGTGTGACTCTCCGTATGTACATGCCTATATTATAAACGATATTCGGCTATTTTAAAAGGTTAAATCATCAAGTCGTGTGCCTATGAAATTCAGCGTTTTTTTCTAGGATCCGCATCGTGAAATCCTTGATATTACAGCATTTTAACCATTTTCATTTGCCTAAAATGGCCTCAAAACTGTCGAACTCGGGGTTATAGAAACGCTTTTTTACATTCATGTCATCTGGCCGATAAAGTTGACAGTCTTATTCCTTTGTTTCGTATTCATGTATCGACGATCGTATCAAAAATGCCACCTTGAAAAAGAAGTCGGTTCCACTAAGGACGGACGAACAAAATGAGGTTGTTATATTTGGATTTATATCGATGCAACGAAAAAGTTTAACATATCCTTGATGGAAAAGTCGCTTATCCATTTTTCGACTGTCGAAGGCAAGCCTGTGGCTTGCCTTCGACAGTCGATCAAATGCTCGGTAAAAGCTACAAATGTTAAAGCTTCAAATTGCATCTATATAGCCTGCTGTGGGGGGAGGAAAATGGAAAACAGTGATACACCCATTTTTACAGAAGTCGAATATCAAATTATTAAGATGATCGCAAACGAGATTCCCAATGGCTCTTCACCAAAAGTTGTACTTGATTTTTTCTGAACATACTCTATTTACGCTTGTGAGGGAAAATCAACAAATCAGTGATTTTTGCACATCTTTGTGCAGGAAACCGTATTGCTTGTCAAGTACATGTTGTGGTGAAGAGCCTTCCCAATAAACAAATCGCTAAAAAATTAAATTACTCCCAAAGAATGGTTGAATACTACATAAGTAATATCGCTCAAAAAATGGGTGTGAAAACAAGAGTGGGGATTGTCTCTAAAGCGTACAGATTAAAAATTTTGAAATAACATGAGAACAAGAGAGGAGATTGGGTATGTGGGCGATTGGTTGGCATGAGTTTAAGTCACTCTTTAAAAGTATCAAAGCGCTTGTCATTATTGCCATTATTTTCGGAATCAGCTATTGGACGGCTGGTCTGATGGGAACAATCGCAAATCGATTTGATGTTCATGATGCGGAGAATGGATCTGGGGCAGGGATTGCCTCTATCGTATTTTTATTAGGTTTTCTTTTTATTGCTGCTTTATCGCATGATATTATGAACCGAGAAATCAGCACACGAACAATCAGATTTCTCGTAACGAAAAATTCCCGAACCAATATCGTAATTGGAAAGTATATCGGAATGTGGCTTTTTTGGTTTTTTTGCATTTTTGTATCTTTTATGTTGATTTTCCTTGTATCCAAAAATTTCTTGTGGTGGGGGCTTTTAGAATGCATATCATTTATATCGGTGGCCATTGCTTACAACCTTCTCTTTTCCATTATCATTCCTAAACCGACCGCCACCATGTTTTTCGGCGTTGTATTCTCCTTGCTTTTCCCTGCATTCAGCCTTTGGATTATCAATTCAAGCAATCAAGCTGTGAATTGGCTGAAATTTTTTACGCCTTACTACTACGCACTGTTAGGACACTTTTATACGCTCATGAATGTTATATACGCCATTTTCATAATAGGGATTGGGATCATATTGTTTAACAAGAAAGATTTGTGATATCCGTTTAACATAATAGGCATCAGCCTACGAAATGCAAAACGAATTAACCATGCCGCCGAGGGGAGAACAAGAATGAATGCCATTGAAGCGAGAGGAATTACAAAAGTTTATGGAGCCAAAACGGTCATCCATCATGTAAATTTGGAAGTGAAATCAAACGAGATTTACGGGTTTTTAGGACGAAACGGGGCTGGAAAGTCGACATTTATTAATATTATCACAGGGATTGTCCATCCCACGACGGGAACGTTTCAACTATTGAACGAGCCAAATTTGGAGAACGTGAAACACCGCATTGGAGTATTGCCAGACTACTCCTCCTTTTATGACTCGATGACGGCTGTCGATCATTTGAAATATTATTCAAGCATCATTGGTTATAAAATGTCAAAAGAACGTTGCGAGCAAGTCTTAAAAAAAGTCGGGTTATCGGAGCATGCAAACAAAAAGGTTGGGAAATTTTCGTTTGGAATGAAGAAAAAATTGGGCATCGCTCAAGCGATTGTCCATGACCCTGAGCTCATCTTCTTAGATGAACCGACATCAGGGATTGATGTAGAATCAAGCTTGGAAATCCATAAGCTCATCAAAGATTTACATAATGAAGGAAAAACAATCTTTATGACTTCCCACAATCTACATGAAGTAGAGAAAATTTGCACAAGGATTGCCATTATGAAAGATGGACGCATCTTCAGCGAAGGAACATTAGAGGAGCTAAAATCCAAGCACATGTCAGCTCTTCATGTCCAAATCAAGCATTCGTTCGTATCAGACCCATCATGGATGGAGAGTATGCTTCATGAGATCAGCAAGGAAATCAAAACAAGCGAACGGATTACATCTTTCGTTGTAGACTCAGAGGAAAAAATTCCTAGCATCGTGAGAGCATTGACGGAGCAAAATATTGATATTTATCGCATTCATGTGCATGAACCTTCTTTAGAAGAGATTTTTTTAAGCGAATAGTCGATTTCTTCAATTTCAACGCAGCAATGGCGGCAAACGGAGACACTGTCGTTTAAAATAAAGTCACGCACGAATCGTTTCTCCATTTTTCCGGCAGAACTTATGATGGAGAATGGAGTTTTCATTAGGGAATGAGGGAAAACCCGAAGGAGTAAAAAGTTTTCCCTCATTCTCTCTGTGAGACGGTCATGTTCCAAGTGGAACGAGTTTATTGGGCGTTTCCACAATCATCCACAACTTCGCCACCGCTTCCACATGCGCCGTGTGCGGAAACATGTCCACCGGCTGGATGTAGTCGACGCGGTATTGTGCCGCCAAGGCGTCGAGGTCGCGGGCGAGGCTCGATGGGTTGCACGAGACGTAGACGACCGTTTTCGGGCGGACGCGGAGAATCGTTTCAAGCAACGCCCGGTCGCAGCCGACGCGGGGCGGGTCGACGATGATGACGTCCGGCTTCCAGCCTTCGTTCACCCATTTGGGCAGCCAATATTCCGCTTTGCCGACGACATAGTGCGTGTTCGTAAAGCCATGTTTGTTCGCGTTTTTCTTGGCGTCTTCAATCGCTTCGGGGATCGTGTCCATGCCGCGCACTTCTTTCGCATCGCGGGCGAGCCACAGCCCGATCGTGCCGACGCCGCAGTAAGCGTCAACGATCCGCTCCGTTCCGGTGAGGGCGGCCGCTTTTTTCACTTCGTCGTACAGCTTGACCGTTTGGATCGGGTTAAGCTGGAAAAAAGCACGCGACGACAGTTCAAACGACAAATCGCCGAGCGTTTCTTGAATATATTCGTCGCCGGCGAGCACTTCTGTCTCGTCGCCGAAAATAAGCGACGTTTTTTCGCCGTTGATGTTTTGCACGATCGATTTCACTTCTGGGAGGCGGCGGCGAATTTCGTCAATGAGCAGCTGTTTGCGCGGGATGTCTTTTGTCGCCGTCACCAGCACAAGCTGGATGTCGCCCGTATGGAAGCCAACGCGGACGACGATCGTCCGCACGACGCCCGTTCTTGTCCGCTCATTGTAAATCGGGATGCGCAAGTCTTGCAAAATCGTTTTCACAATGTTCGTGACGCGCGTCGTTTGCGGATGCTGGACGCGGCATTCCGATAAATCGATGAGCCGGTGGGAGTTGATGCCGTACAGCCCGGCGAGCACCTTCCCTTCCTTCATTCCAACTTGAAACTGGCTTTTGTTTCGGTAATGCCACGGGTTGTCCATGCCGATCGTCGGGCTGATGTCAAGCTTGTCGACATCGAGGCGCCGGGCATGGCGGCGGAGCGCCTGGATGACAATGTCGCGCTTCGCCTCGAGCTGTGCCTCGTACGATAAGTGCTGCAACTGGCAGCCGCCGCACTGGTCATAGAGCGGGCATGGCGGCTTGATGCGGTTTGGCGAGCGCTTGCGGATGCGCTTGATTTTCGCCTCGACGTAGGTTGGGTGGATGTCCGTCGCCTCAACGATGACTTCTTCCCCCGGCAACGCACCGGGGACGAAGACGACTTGTTTTTGGAAATAACCGACCCCTTCGCCGTTAATGCCGATCCGTTGAATCGTCACGAGAAATTGCTCGCCTTTTTTGATTTTGATGTTCATTTGTTGCTTTGCCATATCGGTCCCTCTCATTCGATACTTCTCCATAAATAAAGCGCCGCATAGCTGGCGTACGGCTTCCACCGCTCGCTAAGCGCCGCCATCTCTTTGACAGTTGGCCGCTTCGGAAGCCCGAACCATTTTTCGACCGCCCGCTGCAAACCGATATCCGCCGGCGGAAAGACGTTCGGACGGCCGAGGCCGAAGAGGAGGAAATTTTGCACGGTCCACGGACCGATGCCGCGCACGGCGGTCAACCTCTCCATCACCTCGCCGTCTTCCATCTGCTCGAGTTCATCAAGCCGCAGCTTCCCCTCGGCAATGAGGCGCGACACATCGACGATATATTCGGCTTTCCGCCCGCTCAGCTGCAAGGCGCGCAAGTCATCGTACGAACGGGCGGCCACTTCTTCCGGGCGCGGGTAAAACCAAACGCCATCCACTTCTGTTCCGAACGTTTTCACAAACCGCTCCGTCAGCCGATAGCCGACTTTGAGATGAAGCTGCTGATGGATCAAACATTTGATGAGGCAAAAATATAGATCAAAATCGAGCACGAGCGGCATCCCTTCATACTGGGCAAACAACGGCGCCAGCTCGGTCGCGCGAAAATGATCATACACCAGAACGAGCGGCGTCCGCCATTGAAATAAATGAGAGACGCGCTCGATGATGTCTTCCTGCCGCTTGGGATGCGGCGCCGAGACGACAAAGCGAGGATCGTCTTTTGTGCCGATGCTTTCAATCACGACCGGCACCTTTAAACCATCGAGATGAAGCGGCACGGTGATGCGCCGCCGCTCTAAATCGACCGCCAGGAGCGGATCCAATGCAAGCCGTTCAAGCGCGTGGACGAAATCATACGGCGCCGGCACGATGATCGTTCGTTTCCACATCGTTCTCACCTTTCTCATTTGTCCGTGCCCCTATTATAACGAAAAACGCCCCGTCGAACCAACTTGTTGGCAGGACGAGGCAGCGGCATATGGTTCGGTTGACAGAACGAGGCGGGTTTTCGAATGGTCCGACATAAAACGTTTCGTACCGCTTTTGTGCTCAAGTGATGAAAGCGGCTTACGGGCGAAACACCCACGGGTGAAGGCCGGCCTTTTTGGCCATAAGGTCATCAAGGCTGGCGAACGTATACCCTTGTTTGCGCAAGTCGTCGATCACTTTTGGCAGCGCGTCGGCGTTGTCTTTCGATACAGAGTGCAGCAACAAAATCGCCCCCGGATGGATTTGTTTCATGATTTGGTCATAGGCATATTGCCAGCCGCGCTGACGGTCGGTTTGCCAGTCGACGAACGCCAGCGACCAAAAGACGTGGTAATAGCCGAGCTCGCGGGCGAGAGATAACGTCCGTTCGCTGAAAATGCCGCGCGGCGGGCGAAGGTACATCATCCCTTTTTGCCCGGTCAACTCTTCTGTCTTTTCCTTGACTTTTTCCAGCTCTTCGCGCACCTGCTCATCGCTTTCAGTTGTTAAATCGGGATGATGCCACGAATGGTTGCCGATGATATGCCCTTCCGCCGCCATCCGTTTGACTAAATCGGGCGCGGTTTGCAAATAATGGCCGGTGACAAAAAAGGCGGCCGGCACATGTTTTTCTTTCAAGATGTCCAAAATTTGCGCCGTATAGCCGTTTTCATAGCCGTTGTCAAACGTCAAGTAAATCGTTTTTTCACTCGTATCGCCTAAATAAAACGCGTCATATTTGGCAAGCAGCTCATCGAGCTCTTTTCCCGCCGATGGGGGCTCGTGGTTTTCGCTTCGCTTCAATCCCCAATGGATCGGCGCATTGCTTATGGCAAAAGCAGGGGCGGGAAAAAGCGCGAGCGCTAAAACGAGAGAAATGAGCCATCTCATGCCTAGTTCCTCCTTGGCCGCCATCTTTTCCTCTTTCTTATTGTTTTCACCCCTGACCGCTTTACGCGCGCCATTTTTTGCAAAAAAAAGCCCCAAAAGCGAGCGCTTTGGGGACAGAGAAGAAAACGGGATCAGCTTGTGAATACCAATAGCCATGTGCTTGAAATTCAGCTCTCCCTCTTACTTGAACACCGGTTCTTTGAATTGGGCCAGTTTTTCCAACGATGATTTTTCCACATCTTCATGCAAGCTATTGCCGTGCGAGTCCATTGTAACAACAGCGGTGAAGTTTTCGACGCGCAAATGCCACATCGCTTCGGGGATGCCAAACTCCAGCAAATCAACGCCTTCCACGGATTTGATGCAATCGGCGTAATATTGCGCCGCGCCGCCAATGGCGTTTAAGTACACGCCGCCGTGTTCTTTTAACGCTTGCAGCGTCTTTGCGCCCATGCCGCCTTTGCCGATGACAGCGCGGACGCCGAATTTTTTCATAATGTCGCCTTGATACGGCTCTTCGCGGATGCTGGTCGTCGGGCCGGCGGCTTTGGCGTGCCAGCGGCCGTCTTCGTCTTTTAGCATGACCGGGCCGCAATGGTAAATGATTTGCCCGTTCAAATCGACGGGGGCATCGTGATCCATCAAATATTTATGAATGGCATCGCGGCCGGTGTAAATGACGCCGCTGATGCGGACGACGTCGCCGACGCGGAGCTTCCGCACTTGTTCTTCCGACAGCGGCGGAACGAGATCGATGACGCGCGCCTCTCCTTGTTCAAGCGCCGCGGCCGCTTCCGCTTTTTCCAATTCTTTTGCAAAATCGACGTCTTCGCCGTCTTGGTACAGCCATTCGATGATCTCACCGGTCGCCGGATCGATTTTCACGCCCATGCGCCGGAACGCCCAGCAGTTGTAGGCGACCGAAACGAAGAAGCTCGCCGGGATGCGGTGCATGACGCCGATTTTACAGCCAAGCAGCGTCGATTCGCCGCCAAAGCCCATCGTGCCGATGCCGAGCTTGTTGGCGTTTTCCATAATGTATTCTTCCAGCTGGCGCAATTCTTCAATCGGGTTGACGTCATCAACCGGACGGAACAGCTGTTCTTTGGCGAGCTCATAGCCGGATGAGCGGTCGCCGCCGATGCCGACGCCGATGAAGCCGGCGCTGCATCCTTGCCCTTGCGCTTGGTACACCGCATGCAAAATGCATTTGCGGATGCCGTCCAAATCGCGGCCAGCGCGGCCGAGCCCCTCGAGTTCACACGGAAGGCTGTATTGGATGTTTTTGTTTTCACAGCCGCCGCCTTTTAAAATGAGGCGAACGTCAATGTAATCGTTTTCCCACTGCTCAAATTTAATGACCGGCACGCCTTCCCCTAAATTGTCGCCGCTGTTTTTGCCGGTGAGCGAATCGACCGAGTTCGGGCGCAGTTTGCCGTTTTTCGTCGCTTCGACAATGGCGGCCCGAATCGCTTTTTTCATTTCGATTTGATTGACGCCGACCGGCACTTTGATTTTAAATGTCGGCAAGCCGGTGTCTTGGCAAATGGGAGACACGTTTTCATCCGCCATCTGAATATTCTCGACGATCGTATTGAGCGCCATGGCCGCCCGCGTGCCGGCGTTTTCGCGCGCTTTCGCCCGAGCGATCGCTCGACGGACATCCTTTGGCAGCTTCGTAGATGTTTCCACAATCAAGTCATACATGCTTTGCTGGAATTTTTCCATTTGTCTAAACGCCCCTTCCCCTGTTTATCGTCCATATGCAGTTGTCCCATCTTTTCCTATTATACTCCGTTTTCCAGCGTTGTGTAAAAAATCTTTCTTTTCGATCTCATGATTGTTCCATCCTCATCATACGAATGGGGTAGATGCAAAACATCCAAAACGATTGACAAGCGCTGCTAAGGCGGCTAATAATGAACGATAGGACTTTGTCATGGAGAGAGGAGAAAGTGATGCGTTCATCGACCATACCGGCCATTACGCCGGCGTATGACCCTTGGGAAGCGTACGTCGATATTGAAGAATATGGACAACTACAACTGACGAATATTGAGTTTACCACAACGACGCTTTGCAATATGCGCTGTGAGCATTGTGCTGTTGGCTATACGTTGACAATGAAAGATCCCGAGGCGCTGCCGCTTGATATGTTGCTCCGCCGGCTCGAGGAAATTCCGCATTTGCGGTCATTAAGCATCACCGGCGGCGAGCCGATGCTGTCATTAAAATCCGTCGAACAATACGTCGTTCCCCTTCTCCGCTACGCGCACGAGCGCGGGGTGCGGACGCAGCTGAATTCGAACTTGACGTTGGATTTGTCTCGCTATGAACCAGTCATTCCGTATTTGGATGTGCTCCATATCTCGCACAACTGGGGGACGGTCGACGACTTTGTCGAAGGTGGTTTTGCCATGATGGAGCGGAAGCCGACGCGCGCCCAACGCGAGAAATACTTCCAGCGCATGCTTGACAATGCAAAAGCGCTGGCAAATGCCGGCGTGATGGTATCCGCGGAAACGATGTTAAACAAACGGACCGTCCGCCACTTAGAAGCGATCCACCGCCAAGTTGTCGAGGAAATGGGCTGTCGGCGCCATGAAATCCATCCGATGTATCCGAGCGATTTTGCCAGCGCTTTAGAGACGTTGAGCTTGGACGAATTGCGCGAAGCGATTCACCATTTGCTTGACATTCGCGACGAAAACGTCTGGATGCTGTTTGGCACGCTGCCGTTTTACCCGTGCAGCGACAACGAAGAAGATGTGCGCCTATTGAAGCGGCTGTATGAAAGCAAAAACGTCACCGTGCGCAACGATCCAGACGGACGTTCACGGCTCAATGTCAATATTTTCACCGGCGATGTCATCGTCACCGATTTCGGTGATGAACCGCCGCTTGGCAACATCATTCACGATTCGCTGCCAGACGTGTATGACAAATGGCGGCGCTCAAAGCTTGCTAGGGAGCTTCTTTGCCACTGCCCGTCGGCACGCTGCCTCGGACCGAACGTCCTTGTGAAGCAGACGTATTACCGCGGCGTCGATTTTACGAAGCGGTCCGCGCGCATTGGCCGATAAAAAACGTCAAGGAGCTTTTCCTTGACGTTTTATCTTGGCTGTTCACTCACCACATATGACATGTACAGGCGATCCTGCACCGGAATCCACGCCCCAACCCCCCTTGTCGTCACGTTTTTGACGACAATTTTCTTTTTGTTTCCTTTGAGCACGACGTACACTTCCCCGTATGTTACTTTCCCTTTTTCATTCACCGCCGGAGCGTACGCGTACAAATAACCTATTTTTTTCGCCGGTACGTTGTACGGTTGGTCTTTTTTCGTGCCAAGGCCGACAACCGTGCTGAAAGAGAGCGGCAAGTTCGTCTTTTCCATCGCTTTGTTTAACATCATCCGCTTAACCGCGTCTTCATTCGGCACTTTCACCGTCAACCCGCCGCGGACGTATTTTTGCATTTCTTGTTTATAGTACAACTTTTGCGCCGTATCGCCGCCGCGGTTATCAAGGAAATTCGTGTTGACCTTTTGATATTCCCAGTTCGTCGACGTTTCGATCGACTGGTAATTGAGCGGCCATTGGCCTAAATAAATCGTCGCCCTGAAGCCAATGGCCCATGGCGTGTCGGTCGCCGAAGATTCATTAAAGAGATGGATCAATTCGGGATTCTCAATTTTCACATTCGCCGATCTTAACAGCTGTTTTGTAAACGAGCTCGGTTCCAAATGCGGCAAATCTTGCGTCGGGTTCGGATACGTATTTTCCTTCGATATATCCATCACCGCACCGGGCGCCGGTTTGCCGGCAGCCGCCAGCGCCGAAAACGCCGCCGCATAAAGAAGAAGCACGCTCCCAAACAGCGAAACAGCCCACTTTTTCATCGTCTTCACTCCTTTCTTCCCACGTTATTCACTGTTAGTTTCTTTCAAAATGCGCCGTTTATCCGCGGCGGCGAAAATTTTCCCCGTTTGACGCCCCACTTCCCGCACCCGCAAAAAAAACACCCGGACGGCGAACGCCCGGATGCAGTCACTTACAGCAAGTAAAAACCGATGCCCATGATCGTATAGGCAGCGAGCAATGTTGCGCCTTCAAACCAGTTCGTATCACCATCATTTGACAGCACGATCATCAAAAGGACGGAAGCAGCCATCGCCACCAGCTCAGGAAGTGAAAAGACAAGCGGCATTTTTTCCGGAAACAAAAGCGAAACGAGCACAAGCACCGGCGCAACGAACATGGCGATTTGCAATGTCGAGCCGACGGCAATTTCCACCGCGACATTCATTTTGTTTTTGTACGCCATAATAACCGCGGAAGCGTGCTCCGCCGCATTGCCGACGATGGCCACGATGATGATCCCGATAAACAGCTCGCTCCAGCCGAATGACTCGGCGACCGTTTCAAACGTGTGAACGAGCCGTTCCGATAAATAGGCGACCGCAACCGTCGCCAGCGCCAAAATGGCGGTCGCTTTCCCTTTGCCCCATTCGGGCTCTTCATGTTCTTCCACTTCTTCTGATTTATGCTGATATACGCCGCGATGGGTGACAAGCCGGAAATAAAGGGCAGCGGCGTAAAGCAAGATCATGATGATCGAAATGCCAACGCTCAACGCGACTTGTTCGCTGTGATTCATATGCATGGTAAACACTTCCGGAATGACAAAAGCGATGAAGATGGCAAAAGTCAGCAGCCCGGCATTATGACGAGCATCATAAATGTTGAATTCTTGCCGCTTATATTTTAGTCCGCCGACAAAAAATGATAGCCCAGCCACCAAAAGCAAGTTCCCGAGCACCGAACCGGTTAAGGAAGCGAGCACGACGTCAACGAGTCCAGCCTGCAAGGCAAAAATGGAAATGATCAGCTCGACCGCGTTGCCAAACGTCGCGTTCAACAGCCCGCCAATGCGCGGTCCGGCGACGATCGCCAAGCTTTCCGTCGCTCGCCCCATGTAGCTGGCGAGCGCAATGATCGTCAAACAGTACAACACAAACATCAAGACAGTCGGCCAATGAAGAAACCCGCCGATGACCGACACCGGCACGCCAATCCATGTCATCCAAGCAAACACCTTGTTCATTTCTCTTCCACCTTTCCTCTTGATTGTTTTCGTTGCATTGACCGCCGTTTCTATGTACGATGGATAAGGGCATTCATTCGCCCTGGGAAACATCCGGCCTCGCTTGTTTGATCGGCCGGCGATTTCAACTGAAATGGGGATGCACGATGCGTTTTGCCATCTTAACCGGGATTGTCGCCGTCTCTGGTCTGTCGCAAGGGATGTTGCTGCCGCTTCTGGCGATGCTTCTTGATGAAAACGGCGTCTCTTCGTCCGTTAACGGGGCGCACGCCGCCGCCCTGTATATCGGTGTCTTGACCATTTCGCCATTTTTGGAACGGCCGCTGAGCAAATATGGATATAAGCCGATGATTCTCCTTGGCGCTTCTATTGTAATATGCGCACTCATCCTTTTTCCACTTTTTCCATCGTTTTTCGTTTGGCTCGTTCTTCGCTTTGCCATCGGCATCGGCGATCATATGCTTCATTTTGCGACGCAAACGTGGATTACGGACTTTTCGCCGCCGGCGGAGCGCGGACGGCGGCTGTCGCTGTATGGGTGGGCGTTCGGCCTCGGCTTCACCATCGGCCCGCTGTTGGCTTCACTCGCTTCGGTCGAGAAGGCGCTTCCGTTTTATTTAGCTGCTCTCCTTAGTTTCGCCGGTTGGATCGGCGTCTTTTGGCTGCCGAACGAAAAACCAAAGCCGCTTGAACGCTCTTCGTCGGCGGCCGGTCGGTTTATTGGCGCTTGGAAACAGGCATGGCCAGCGCTTTTGTTGCCGTTTGCGTACGGTTTTTTAGAAGCGGCTGTTCATTCCATCTTCCCGCTGTACGCCTTGCGTGAGCGGATGAGCGCTGAGCAGATCGCCTTCATCTTGCCATGCTTCTCGCTTGGGGGCATCATCTTTCAGCTTCCGCTCGGAGCGCTCAGCGACCGGTTCGGGCGGCGCGAGATCATCACCGGTGCACTCTTGGCCGGCGCCGGTTGTTTTTTGATTGCCCTCACTGTCGGTGCGTCCATGGTTGGGTTGGCTGCCTGTTTGTTCACCGCTGGCATGTTTACCGGTTCGCTCTTCTCGCTCGGCATCGCCTATATGACCGACCTGTTGCCGAAAGAGCTGCTTCCCGCCGGCAATTTGTTGTGCGGGATGCTATACAGTCTCGGCAGCATGACAGGCCCGCCGCTTGCCGGCAGCGTGGTGGATCTCTCTAGTCGCGCCTTTTTCCTTGCGGTCAGCGCTGTCCTCCTCGTTCCGGCCATTTGCCTCGTCAGCCGCCGGGAACAGGAAACAGCGGCTTGACCGTTTTTTTGTTTTTTATTTTTTATTTTTTCAAAAAAATCGTTGACCATTTTGTTCCCTCTGTTATATAATAAAACCAAGATATCAAGTTTCTGTTTTAAAACAGTATAAAGGAGTGGCGATCATGAGCAGAACGGAACGGAAAAATATGATCGAGTTTATCGAAAAAGTGCGGGGATTGTCGCGCGAGGAACTCGCCTATATGACTGATGCAGAAATTGAATACATTTATGAGCGCTATTACCACCATCACGAAGAAATCGTTGAATAAAGCGGCAGCGGCTCGATGTGCCTGTGTTTGCATGAAAGGAAAGGTGCCCTCCAAAAAGGAAGGGCACCTTTTTTTGATTTCCATCTATACACATAAAACGACCGCCGGGGCACAATATTACAATATGTTGTGGTATGTTGAACGAAGAACCACCTTTTGAGACAGGCTTCTTTCAATGATAGCCGTTTTGGCCGTTGGCGCTGCCACTCGTCTTATGCTTTGGTCTGTTTTTTCCTTTTTGCTTCGTGCCCCCGTCTTTTTTCGTATGTTTCGTCATCTTGATCCCCCCTATGCCAAGATCCCTTGCATTGTTACGATATCCCGCCTCGGCACCGTTTATGCACGCTAACGCTGCCGTCTTTTCCCTTCGCGCTCACAGTCAAACATGGCGTTGAGTTCCCCGCCTAAGACAAGAATCATGCCGGACAAATAAAACCAAACCATCAACACGATCATCCCGCCAAGGCTGCCGTACATCGCCGTGTAATCGGCAAAGTTGTTGACATAATACGCGAACGCCAGCGACGCCGCAATCCAGCCGGCGGTGGCAAACAGCGCACCGCGCACGACGTTGACGCAGCGAAGCTGTTTGTTCGGCGCGAAATAATAAAGGGCAGTAAAGACAGCAAACAATAACAGCGAACTCGTCACCCAACGAAATGCATTCCAAACATTCAAAAACTGTTGCGACAACCCGAGAGCAGAGAACAAAAACAGCCCGATTATCCGCCCGAAGACCGGAAGCACGAGGGCAACGATGATGACCATGATCATGCCGAGCGTCAACACAATCGACAGCCCGCGTACGATCCAAAACGGCCGGTCTTCTTGCACATCATAAGCGCGGTTGAATGCCCTCATAATGGCACTCATGCCATTAGACGCTGACCAAATCGCTGCGATGATGCTAAACGACAACAATCCTCCTTTTTGCTCATCGATGAGGCGATGAACGTTCGTCTCAATGAGGTGAAGCGCCTCTTTCGGGGCGTATTGCCGCACGAGCGCAAGCACATCTTCATGCGGAATCGGCAAATACGCCAACAGCGTCATTAAAAACAGCAAAAACGGAAAGAGCGACAGAAGAAAGTAATATGCCAATTCCGCCGACAAGCGCGGGATTTCATCTTCCGTAAAACGGCGGGCCAACTCACGGATGAACGCCAAATTTACGACCATCGGCTGCCCTCCTTCCCCGTTTTTCCCTAGACGGGTGCGCCGCCCTCAAAGTCATTTTGTTTCCTCCACACCAAGTCGATGGTCGCGGATGATCCTCTCAAGCAAATGCTCGCACCCTGAGCGGACGAGGCGATACACTTCGGCAAAATTCCCGGTATAATACGGATCAGGCACATCGTCTTTTTCCCGGTCGGGAACAAAGTCAAGCAACCGGGCGAGCACCGCTTTCGAACGGGAGCCAGCCAATCGGCGCAAATCGTTCAAGTTGGCTGCGTCCATGGCGATGATGTAATCAAATTCTTCCAAGTCACGATGGTTCACTTGCCGGGCGCGGATGCCGGAGTAGTCGATCTTATTTTCCGTCAAAACCCTTCTTGTCCCCACATGCGGCGGCTCACCGACATGCCAGCTGCCTGTTCCCGCCGAATCAACGGCAATCAGACCGTCAAGCCCCCGCTCTTTCACCAAATGACGGAAGACCGCTTCCGCCATCGGCGAACGACAAATGTTTCCAAGACAAACAAACAGCACTTTAATCATCCAAACAGCCACCCTCTCTCTATGTCCACGGTGCTTTCCACCGTTAGTTTTCCTTCATTTCTTTTCATCTAGCCCTTTTTGGCCCTAAAAGGACGGGGATGTCACGACAAAACAACTCCAGCGGGGGAGCGTGTGCGAATGGGCCAACAACTCTCGCGCGCGTTCACGACAACCATTTTGAAGAAAACGCGGTGTTTCACCAACCTTTTAGACTGGCACTATGCATGTGCACCTACATTTTACCACATCATCCGTTTTTCATCAGAAAAGCAAGCCATGCAATCTCTCCCCATTCTTCCTGCACCTATGGTACAATACATAGTAACTTGCCATGAAAGGAGCAAACGAATGGATTTATCAAAACGGTCGGCGGAAAACGTCGCCTACATGATCGAACAGTTGAAGCAAAAGTTGAAAGTGCTGAACTTGGATGCCATCAAGCCGTCCCATTTTTCGGAGGAATGGTACGATGAATTGAGAGACATTTACGAGATGGTGATGAAACGCGAGACGTTCAGCCCAAGCGAAATGCAGGCGATTGTCGAAGAGCTCGGAAGCCTGCGCAAAAAATAACGCTCCCATCTGCTGTTAGGCAGGCAATGCAGCTGTTTCGTATAAAAACAATTCCTATCGAAAAACTATGATTGACATTATCGTCAATTGTGCTAAAATTTTAATCAATTAAATGACATGCGTTGCATACGTTGCTCGAGAGTGAGGGAGGAATGGGCTCAATGAACTCCGACAACCTGCCGCCTATAGCAAAGTGCCAATTCCAGCTAAAGAAGATCTTTAGTAAAATAAGGGGCACCCTTTCTCCCGCTCTTTCTGATTCATGCAAGGAAGGATTTTTGCCGCCGAATTGCCGTTTGGCCGCTATATATCCGACTAATTACGTGGATTTTCTTTGATTTTGTGAGGAGGAGAAACCGATGCTCACGTATGATCAGTGGGAAACGGCGGAAAAACCGTCTTTTCCGTCCGATAATGAAACAAAAGGGGCGCTTGACGTCCTGGCCTGGGCGTATCGCGAATACGGCGATGAGATCGTATACGCGTGCAGCTTCGGCATCGAGGGGATTGTGCTGATTGATCTCATCTCTCGGGTCAAACCGAACGCCGAAATCGTCTTTTTGGATACCGGTCTGCATTTTCCAGAGACGTACGATACGATCGCGAAAGTGAAAGAAAAATATCCGTCGCTTCGCATCGTGATGAAGCAGCCACGCTTGACGTTGGAAGAACAGAAGGCGCAGTTTGGCGACAAGTTATGGAAACGCGACCCGAACAAATGCTGTGAGCTGCGCAAAGTCATTCCGCTGCGCGAGGTGCTGACCGGGGTGACGGCGTGGATTTCCGGCTTGCGCCGCGAGCAATCGCCGACGCGGCGGCATGTCGAGTACATTAACAAAGACGACAAGTTCCGTTCGATTAAAGTTTGTCCGCTCATTCACTGGACGTGGAAAGACGTTTGGAATTACGTGTATAAACACGGCCTTCCGTACAACGTGCTCCACGACCGCGGCTACCCGAGCATCGGTTGCGCCCCGTGCACCGCTCCGGCTACAGATCCGAACGACTTGCGCTCCGGGCGCTGGGCTGGCCAAGGAAAGACGGAATGCGGTCTCCATCTCGCCTAAGGAGAGAACATTGACATGCTCCTTGCCATTGCTTTGATCGCATCCTTTTTCTTCGCCATGAACATCGGGGCAAGCGGCGCGGCGGCCTCGATAGGCGTCGCTGATGAATCGGACGCCATTCCGAATCGTCAAGCTGCTGTTTGACAGCGACGTCTATACGGTCATCGCCATCTTGAGCGTCTGCTTAGCGTCATTAGCCTAAAAAAAAGAGCGCTTGCCTCATGAACATGGCAGCGGCATTTCACAACATCTATCAATCTAGGAGGTTATGAACATGAGCGTAAGCATCCCGCATGGCGGCACATTGATCAATCGTTGGAATCCGGACTATCCGCTTGATGAGGCGACCAAAACGATCGAGCTCTCCAAAGCCGAACTGAGCGACTTGGAGCTGATCGGAACGGGCGCCTACAGCCCCCTCACTGGTTTTTTAACGAAAACGGATTACGACGCGGTTGTTGAAACCATGCGTCTTTCTGACGGCACCGTCTGGAGCATTCCGATCACGCTCGCGGTAACAGAAGAAAAAGCGAAAGAGCTCGCCGTCGGCGATAAGGCGAAACTCGTTTATCGTGGCGACGTCTACGGCGTCATTGAGATTGCTGACATTTACCGCCCGGACAAAACGAAAGAAGCGAAGCTCGTTTATAAAACGGATGAACTTGCCCACCCAGGCGTGCGCAAACTGTTTGAAAAGCCGGATGTGTATGTCGGCGGGGAGATTACGCTTGTCAAACGGACCGACAAAGGCCAATTCGCCGCGTTTTATTTTGATCCAGCGGAGACGCGGAAAAAGTTTGCTGAGTTTGGCTGGAACACCGTTGTCGGCTTCCAAACGCGCAATCCGGTTCACCGCGCCCATGAATACATTCAAAAATGCGCGCTCGAGATCGTTGATGGCCTGTTTTTAAACCCACTCGTCGGCGAAACGAAAGCGGACGATATTCCGGCTGACATCCGGATGGAAAGCTATCAAGTGCTGCTGGAAAACTATTACCCGAAAGACCGCGTTTTCCTCGGCGTCTTCCAAGCTGCGATGCGCTATGCCGGTCCGCGTGAAGCCATTTTCCACGCAATGGTGCGCAAAAATTTCGGCTGCACGCACTTCATCGTCGGCCGCGACCACGCTGGTGTCGGCAATTATTACGGTACGTATGATGCGCAAAAAATCTTCTTGAACTTTACGGCTGAAGAGCTTGGCATTACGCCGCTCTTTTTCGAACATAGCTTTTACTGCACGAAATGCGAAGGGATGGCATCGACAAAAACGTGTCCGCATGACGCGAAATACCATGTCGTCCTTTCCGGCACGAAAGTTCGTGAAATGTTGCGCAACGGCCAAGTGCCGCCGAGCACGTTCAGCCGCCCGGAAGTGGCCGCCGTCTTGATCAAAGGGCTGCAAGAACGCGAAACGGTCGCCCCGTCAGCGCGCTAAAGGAGGATGGCGATGAGCACGAACATCGTTTGGCATCACACATCGGTCACAAAAGAAGATCGTCGCAAGCGCAACGGCCATCATAGCGCCATCCTTTGGTTCACCGGGCTGTCCGGCTCCGGCAAATCGACGGTGGCCAATGCCGTCTCCAGACGACTGTTTGAGCTCGGCATTCAGAATTATGTCTTAGACGGCGACAACATCCGGCACGGGCTCAATAAAGATCTCGGCTTTTCCGCCGCCGACCGGACGGAAAACATCCGCCGCATCGGCGAAGTGGCAAAGCTGTTTGTCGACAGCGGCCAGTTTGTGCTGACGGCGTTCATCTCGCCGTTTGCCGAAGACCGGGCGCTCGTCCGCCGCTTAGTCGAAGAAGACGAGTTTATCGAAATTTACGTCAACTGCCCGCTTGAAGAATGCGAAAAGCGCGATCCGAAAGGGCTGTATCAAAAAGCTCGCCGCGGGGAAATCCGTGAATTTACGGGCATCGACTCGCCGTACGAAGCGCCGGAAGCACCGGAGCTGACGATCGAAACACACCGTTATTCGGTTGACGAATGTGTCGAGCAAGTGCTCGCCTACCTGCGCGAGCGAGGAATGATCCCGGATGCGAAAACAGACTGATTCCCTCGTCCTCTGCCAAAAAAGAACGGGAGGTCATTTGACAAGGTCGTTTTCATCCCAAGGCAGACCATTTACAATAAAAGCAGCCGAGCATCCATGCCGTTTTCCGGCGGCTGGCTGAATCATGCACGAAGGGGCTGAAACAACGATGGGCAAAGTATATCTTGTCGGCGCCGGCCCCGGCGACCCGGAACTCATTACCGTCAAAGGATTAAAATGCATCCAGCAGGCGGATGTCATTTTGTACGACCGTCTTATCAATGAAGAGTTGCTTTCATATGCCAAGCCGGACGCCGAACTCATCTTTTGCGGCAAGCTGCCCGGCTTCCATGCCATGCAGCAGGAAACGATCAACCATGCGCTCGTCTGGCATGCCAAAAAAGGAAAAACGGTCGTCCGCTTAAAGGGCGGCGATCCGTTCGTGTTCGGGCGCGGCGGCGAAGAGGCCGAGGCGCTGGCCAAACATGGGATCGAATTTGAGATCGTTCCCGGCATCACCTCCGCCATCGCGGCGGCGGCTTACGCCGGCATCCCTGTCACCCATCGCGCGTTCAGCTCAAGCGTCGCCTTTGTCACCGGGCATCGGCGCGACGGAAGTCGTGACGAGATCAAATGGGAAAGCCTCGCCAAAGGCATCGATACGATCGCCATTTACATGGGGGTTCATCACTTGCCATACATTTGCGGCCAGCTGATGAAATACGGCAAAGCGCCGGAGACGCCGGCGGCGGTCATCGAATGGGGAACGACAACGGCTCAGCGCACCGTCACCGGCACACTCGCGACGATCGCCGGAATCGCCGCCAAAGAAAACATCCAAAATCCGAGCATGATCATGATCGGAGACGTCGTCCGGCTGCGGGCCAACATTCAATGGTTCGAACGGTTGCTTGCGTCATCGGCAGCCGCTGAGGCAACATCGTGAGGCGATGGCGATGGAAGCTGTTTTATATGTCAGCCACGGCAGCCGCATTGCCGCCGCGCGCCATGAAGCGGCGCGTTTCGTCGAACAGTGCCGGAGGGCCATCGATATTCCGATTCAAGAGCTATGCTTTGTCGAGCTCGCGGAACCGGACATTGTCACCGGCGTTGACCGTTGTGTCGCCCAAGGGGCGACACGCGTCATCGTCGTTCCGCTTCTCCTTCTTTCTGCAGGGCATGCCAAACACGATATTCCAGCGGCATTGGACATCGCGAGACGGCGCCATCCGTCCGTTGATATCCTCTGCGGCGCTCCGTTCGGCGTCCATGAAGCGATGATCGACATCATGATCGACCGCATCAGCGAACAGTCCGCACCGCTTGACGGCGAATCGATGATCCTTCTTGTCGGCCGCGGCAGCAGTGATCCAGACACGAAGCGCGACATGTCCGCCATCGCTGCGCTTTTAAAAGAAAAAACGAACGTGCCGCACGTGGACGTTTGTTTTCTCGCTGCCATCCGCCCGACGCTTGATGAAGGGCTCCAACGGGCCCATGCATCGGCGTATCGGCGTGTGTTTGTCGTCCCGTACTTATTGTTTACCGGCGTCTTAATGAAAACGATCGAACGGAAGTTGCAGGGGTTCTCTGTTTCCGACAAAGAGTGGCATTTATGCTCTTACCTAGGCGATCACCCGCGGCTTGTGCTGCTCATTCAACAACAAGTATTATCGCTATCATCCGTAAAAAAAGGAGCTTGAACCATCAAGCTCCTCTTTTCATGTACTTTCCGCCTCATCTATTATATGATGGAAACAGAACAACCGTGATGAAGGAGGACTCATCGGCGTGAAAAGAGTTCATGTCATCGTGGAAGGGCGCGTGCAAGGCGTCGGGTTTCGATACTTCGTCCAACACGAAGCGCTAAAACGGCAGCTGACCGGTTGGGTGAAAAACAATGATGACGGAACAGTGGAAATGGAAGTTCAGGGGGATGAAAGCGCCCTTCAACTCTTTTTGGACACCATTGAAGCCGGAACGATGTTTGCCAAAGTCGCCCGCATGCACATCGAGCCGCGCGATGTCCGCTCCGATGAAAAACAATTTCGCATTATGTACGGGAGCGGCTTTTGACAACTAGGCTCATCCCCTCAAGCAGCGGCCTTCCCGGCTTTTTCGGCCATCGAGCCGGCAGAAGCGCCGGCTCGATGGCCAAAATCCGAAGGGACAGCGTCTTCCTTGCTTTTCTGATCGCCAAACCAAAAGCGGTTCTGCCTTTCCCACGCTTCTCGCCGCTCGATTACGCCGGCCGCAAATGCGGCGCCGCATAGTGGAAATATGTCTCCAAGATGGCCATGTTCGCCTGCTCATTTTTTCCCCGCGCTTCGCGACAAAGCGGGTCGAACATGTCGACAGCGGAGGGCGGGTATTCGCCGCATATGTCCACGCCGAGCACTTTTTTATGGAATAAAAGCAACCGCAGGCAGGCGAGCAACCGGGATAGCGGAATCACTCCTTGATCCCAGTTCGTGACCGCGTCTTCGCGACGAAGAGCGTCTTTATCGATGCTGATATAGATGCTTCCGGTCGGGATGGCCTCGATGAGCGCTTTTGGCCATTCATCATGATCATCAAATGGAAGAACAGTTATGTTCGGAGATAAACGGAGTTGATGCGAAGAAGCAGTTGGGCCAACGATCACGACTTTTTGCAGCCGCGGATGCTTAAGTGCATAGGAGACCCATGAGCCGCACGAAATGACATCATCCCCTCCTTCAGCATCCGTATGGCGGTCAAAAAGCACAAGCGTAAACGGTTCGTTGATTTCTTTAAGCAATAAATACGTGACATAATGGTAGTTGCCGCTGCCGATCAGCACCGCCCCGCGCTTCCGCCGCTGCTCAAGCCGCCGCTCAATTTCAGCAAGCGCCGCTTCGCTGCAATACAAATTCGTCTCCGGCACGTCGGCGAGATCGACCCATTCGTGCGGAAACTGAAACAGCCGCTTTTGCGGCCGGTACACGCCGTCAAAATTCAACACCGTGACACCATTGCCTTGAAACCCCATCGATCATCACCCTTCTTTCGTTGAATCATCATTCAACGCTTTGTAGGTGCAGATGAGTCCAAGATGTGTCTCTTTTTTTATTATACAATAGAAGTCGAAATAGTTCCGCTCACACGCCTCGGTCATGTACAATAATAGAAAAACAAACAGCAAGGAGGGAGCCGCTTGCAACCGATCGACAAGGCCGCCGTACAAGAGGCGCTGAATCGTTTTGCCAATCGCGACGTATATATTCATTTGGAAACGACGAACGGAGCATACGCCTCCCATCATAACGATGGCTTTTATTCCGTCGGCGCCTACATCCGCAACGCCTGCATCCGCTTCACCCGCGGCAAGATCACCGGCCCTGGGCCATATCGCGTCGGACTGAAGCTTGATCTTGGCTGGGTGTACGCCGAAGGGCTGACCCATTGGGAATGGACAGAAAAAGGACAGTTGCTGCTAGCAGGCCATGATGATCAAGGGAAATTGGCCGTGGCTCTCGAACTAAGCAACGAACCGTTTGTGTAAGGAGGGAGTTCCGTTGAATGAACGACATGTGCTCGTTGTTTTTCCCCACCCGGACGATGAAGCGTTCGGCGTGTCGGGAACGATTGCCGAGCATGCGCAAAACGGCATGCCGGTGACATACGTTTGCTTAACGCTCGGCGAAATGGGGCGCAATATGGGCGTGCCTCCGTTTGCCAACCGCGAAACGCTTCCACACATCCGCAAGCAAGAACTGGAGGAAGCATGCCGCATTCTTGGCATTCATGATTTGCGCCTGCTCGGCTATCGCGACAAGACGGTCGAGTTTGAGGATGAAGAAGAGCTTGCTGACCGGATCGCCGCCATCGTGGCGGAAACGAATCCATCGCTTGTCATTACGTTTTACCCCGGCTACAGCGTCCATCCCGATCATGACGCGTGTGGAGCCGCTGTCATCCGCGCCTTAAAGCGCTGGCCGAAAGAAGAACGGCCAACCGTCCATTGCGTTGCGTTTGCGAAAAACTGCGAACAAGACCTTGGCCAGCCGGATGTCGTGCGCGATGTCAGCTCGGTGATCGAGACGAAGCTGGCCGCCATTCGCGCCCACCGTTCGCAAACCGAAGGGCTGATGCAGGCAGCCTCCAAGCGCGGCGATGCGCTTGCCTGGCTGAAAACGGAGCGGTTTTGGACGTATCGGTGGGATGACTAAACGTATACAGACGCCGGCCGCACCTCCAAGCTGGCTCAACCGGCACGGCCGGCCCGCCGCCGAAAAAAGGCAGCCCGCCTTTCCCGTGAGGCTCGGGCGCCTTTTTCGTCGGCAGGCAGTGAAGAAAACACCAGCCCGCCCAACCGGATCCGGAACAGGCATGGTTTCCGCTGGAATGCTTCAGAGGGTTTGCCATCCGAAAGCGGCCTCGGCGGCCAGATCCCCTTTCAGCACGGTGACGGCTTTTCCTTCGAGCTGAACCCTCTCGCCTGCCACCATCACCCGCACAATGCCGCCGCGGGCTGAAGCTTGGTAGCCGACTAACGTCGTTTTCCCAAGCTTGTCCGCCCAATACGGCCCGAGGCAACAGTGGGCGGAGCCGGTAACCGGGTCTTCCGGCACACCGAGAGCTGGAAAAAAGGCCCGCGATACAAAATCCACTTCTTCTGCCGCTGAACGGCTTGTCACAATGATGCCGCGCGCATCTACTTCTTGAAGCAGGCGGAAATCCGGGGTCAGTCTGCGCACCTCCTGTTCTGAGCCGATTTCCACCAAATAATCGAACCGGTTGCGCCCGATAAACAGCGGTTCAGCTGGCAAGGCACCAACAAGCGCAGCAGGAGGCGACTCAACCCGCACTGGCGTTTCGTTCGGAAAATCGAGCCGAATCCAACCATCGTTGTTTATAGCCATCAATACTCCGCTGTTCGTGAAAAAGGCAATCGCTTCATCTCGGCGGTGTTCCCCGCGCTCCCACAGCACATGGGCGCTCGCCAACGTTGCATGGCCGCACAAGTCAACCTCTGCTTTAGGAGTAAACCAACGCAGACGATAGCCGCCCTCATGTGGAACTAAAAAAGCCGTCTCAGACAAATTCATTTCTGCGGCAACACGCTGCATCCACTCATCACGGGCCGGCTGCGGCAACAAGCAGACGGCCGCCGGGTTGCCGGCAAACGGCCGGTCAGTGAACGCATCGACAATATACATCGGAATGTTCATAGCTCTTTCCCTCTTTCCCCATTTCGTTCTTTTTCGTTCGCCAATAGCTGGGCCAACTCTTCATCCCATCGGTCGCGCTGCTGGAAGGAATCAGCAGCGAGCGCCCGAAACAGCCGCTTTCGTGCGGCATCGTCCGCCACCTCACGCAAAATGATATCGCGGGCCTTCTGCAAAAACTGAAGATACGGCCCATACTCTTCGCCATACTTCTCCTCAAGCTCGCGGCGGATGCGGCGGGCGAGCGCTGGACTTGCCCCTCCGGTCGACACGGCGATTGTGAGCGGGCCGCGGCGTATGACTGCAGGAACGTGAAAATCACACCGCTCCGGGTCGTCCACGACATTTACGAGTTGACCGGGTGTTGCTGCTTGCGCCACCGCTTCATTCACCTTGCGATCATTCGTCGCGGCAATCACCAAAAAGGCCTCCGCCAAATCGTCTGGGTCAAACCGCTTTTTCTTCCAAACGATCATCCCCCCGCGGCCAACGCTTGAAGCTCCGGCTCCGCTTCAGGCGCAATCATCACGATTTCCGCCCCTGCCTCTAACAATCCATGAATTTTCCTTGCCGCCACCTTCCCGCCGCCGACAACGACCGCGCGGCGGCCGCGCACATGAAGAACAATCGGATACCCCACGGCGCAACCCTCCCATTCCAGCATCAGGCAGACTGAGTCGGTTTCTGCGCAAAAACAGGCACAATCTTCCCGGACTGCCTGCCTTGGCAGACAACCAAAAGGCGTTTCCAACCAAAATGTAAAAAAAGAAGCCGTGCATTGAACACGGCCTTTTTCTTCATTATATCATCCTTGTTTCACTTCCTGAAGCCATTTCGCCAACCGTTCATTTTTCTTTTTCATATGCTCAAGCCATTGCGGAAGCAGCTTTTTCATCGCCTCCTGGTCGTTGTTCTCCATCGCCTGTCTCGTTTGTTCATGAAGCAGATGAAGCTGCTGTTTTTCTTCTTTCGTCATCCACCGTTTCGTTTTATACAACTGTTTCAGCTCTTGTTTAAACTGTTCTTTGGTGATTTTTTTATTGGCCAGCTGGTCGATGAGCCGGTCAAGCGCTGCTTCGCGCTCTTTTTTCATCTTTTTGCACTTTTCTTTGATGGCCTGTTTCACATTTTCATCGCTCAACTGCTGACGCAACGCGTTCCGCTCGTTGAGCACTTTTTTCCATTCTTCTTCCTGCTCAGGCGTATATTTTTGGACCATCTCCATCCACTTTTGCTCGTCAAGTCCCTCATGCTTCCACATATGGCCGACCGGCAAATGCACATCGGCCCCCCGCCTGCATGGCTTCGAGCAGACACCCATGACAGCATCGCCAGAACGAGCGAAGCAAAAAAGGCAACCCATAATTTTCTCATCATGTGCACTCCTTTTTTCATTTCGTTCACGATCCATCAACGACTAGACAGCTGGGATCAATCATTCTTTATTTTCCCTCCTTTGCGCTGCCTCCTTTCCGATCATTTACTCCTTCCTTATTTTCCCCGTTTTTTGGACATCTTTGCATAAAAAATGAGGAAACCCGCAAAACAATCGTGTTTCCTCAAGATATGAAGGAATCGTCTAGCGAAATTTCTCTTCAATGCGCCGCCCGTAGTCGCGCAATGCCTTCGAGTTTGTCTGCCCCCGTTTCTTCATCAGTTCCGCAAACCGAAGCTGTTTTTCCGTCCGCTTTTTCTCCAGCTCCCGTTTTTCCTCATCATCCTCGCAGCAACGAAGCAAGTCCTCGAGCGTCAAAAGTTCTTTGCGCAACTCCGCTTCTTCCCTCACATAGCCGGCGTTTTTCAGCAACAAATACCCGAGCCGCAGCTCCTCTGGAATGCGGGAAAGGTCTTCAATCTCAAGCGGTTTGCCGAAGCCGGGCAAGTTGTCGAACTCGCCGTTTTTCATCGCCTCGCGAATTTTCTCCTCGGCGATGCGCCAAAATCCGTCCATGTTACGTCAGCTCCTGCGCCTGCCGCCTCACGCGCTGCTCGTTTAAGAACCGGACGAGCTCGTCATACGGAAGCGGCGGGGAAAAATAATAGCCTTGCGCCTCATCGCACCGTTTTCCTTGCAAATAAGCCGCTTCGGTCTCCGTTTCGACCCCTTCAGCCAGCACCTTTACACCTATATTATGCCCGAGTCGGATGATCGCCGGCAAGATGACATCTTTTTTTCCTTGAATATGCTGAACGAACGAACGGTCGATCTTCAGCCGATCGATCGGCAAATCCGTCAAGTAGCTGAGCGAACTGTAACCAGTGCCGAAATCGTCCATGCTGATCGTCAAACCAAGCCCCTTCAGCTTTGACAAAATATCGAGCGCACGCTCCGTATCCATTGTCATTCGTTCCGTAATTTCCAGATCTAAATGGTGCGGCGGCAGCCCGGTGTCGGCGAGCAGGCCGGCGAGCTTATCCACAAATCGGCGGCTTTCAAACTCGTATGGCGACAAATTTACCGAGACAGACAAGTGCGGAAACCGGTCAAGCAGCTGTTTTGTTTGCCGGCAAGCCGTGCGGATGACCCATTCATTGATCGGAATGATCATGCCGGTCTGTTCGGCAACCGGGATAAACAATGACGGCGAAACCATCCCTTTTTCCGGATGGCGCCAGCGAATCAACGCCTCCATGCCGATCACTTGCCGGTCGTGAAGCCGAATTTGCGGCTGATAGTACAATTCAAATTCCTCATGTTCAAGCGCACGCCGCAAGTCGCGTTCCATCGCCATCTTTTCATTGAGACGAATCGCCATCGGCTCCGTGAAAAAGAGAAAATCGCTCGCCGCTTTTTTTCGCGCCTCGTAGCGGGCAATATCCGCCTTGCGAATCAACGTTTTTGCATCCTCCCCATCTTTTGGGTAGACGCTGATGCCGATGTTCACGGTCACATATAGCTCAAGGCCGTTGACAACGATCGGTTCGTCAGCAGCTTCAATCAACCGTTTCGCTGCTTCCTCCGCTTTTTCATTGGCGCTATCCGGCAACACAGCGATAAATTCATTTCCGCTCCAACGTCCAACCATAATCCCTTTCTGCTCTCGCCAAAGGCGGGCCAGATGGAGCAAGACCTCGTCTCCAACAGCATAGCCGTAAAAATCGTTGATCGTCTTAATGCCGCTCACTTCCAAAAACATGACAGCCGCTTCTTGGCCATTCCGTTTAGCGCCGGCGAGGCATTGTTCGATCTGTTTATACATCGCTTCCTTGTTCGGGAGACCGGTCAGTTCATCATGGCTGGCAAAGTATTGCAGCCGCCTTTCGTTTTGCTTCTGCTCGGTCAAGTCGCGGACGGCAGCAACCATCACATTTTGCCATTCGTAATCGTAACGGCGCTGCAACACTTCCGCCGGAAACACCGTTCCATCCTTTCGGCGCAGTTCGATTTCAAACCGCTTGCGCTCCCCATCCGAGCGAGCTTCTGTCATCGACCCTTGAACTACAAGATCATCTACAGGCAAATGAACCAATTCACTTTCTGTATAACCAAGCAAGCGACACGCCGCCTCATTGACTTCGATAATTTTGCCGCCCGCATAGACGATCAAGCCTTCCATCGTCATTTCCTCCAGCCGCCGCAGCCGATGCTCGTTGGATGCGAGCGTTTTTTTATAGACAGCCAACGCCTTCCGTTCCATTTGTTGATGCAAAGCGAGCAAATAGGCAACCGCTGACGCCAAAAACATGGCCATCATCGTCCACAGGGCCTTTTTCCGTCCTCGTTGCAAATGTTGCTCATACGTTTTGGCATCAAAATCGATGCCAACAACCGCATCCACTGTCCCGTCCGATTGACGAATCGGCATAAACGCGCTGATGCTCCTTCCCCATTCATCCGTTGTCGGATGCTGTTCCATCGCAAACCGGCCGTGGAACGCCTCTTCGATCTCTGGAAAATGGCGGCGGTAAACTGTCCCAGGTGGAACCGCTTGTTCCTTTTCGCCGTCGATGCGGCCGTTCCGATTGTAGTCAGTCGCTGGCGCTGCCACGAAATATAGCTCACCGTGTTCATTCTTTTTTAACGTATACACGCTCAACACGCGGCCATAATGTTGCCAACGCTCCAGCACCGCCATCACCGTGTGATACGCAGGCAGATGTTCCGCCCTTTCATCGAGCCGTTCGTGCCCCATGGCGGCCAAATCGCCGGCGATCATGCCGGCGATTTGCTTTGCGGCTTCCTCATATTCACGATGTTCTTGTTTTTCAGCATAATGGATATAGATCATCCCTGCCCCTAAAAAAAGCAAGGAAACGGTGGCAAACACAACAGTCAGTCTCGGCGCCGCCAGCCATGGGATGCCTCCCCAGTGCCGTTTTGCCATCCAATGGCCGTATACATAGACACCGCCGACCGTTAAAAAAAGGCCAAAAATATACAAGATATATTCCAGTTGATTCGACATCCTCCATCACCGTCATCGATTCTTCGACGCTTTGCTTTCATTATAAGACGACCATTCTTCGCGCTGCCTCCCTCCACCGTTCCTATTTGTTCGACAGCTTACGACATTCATCTACCGGTCATAGGACTCGGGTATGAGACACCGTTTCCACGCTTACGACCATAAAGCCAGGTCGGCCGAAACGAAAAGATCTATCTATATGATATGAGACTTTAGGATGAGGTGCTATATTTGTAACGGCGCTGTAACATTATTTAATCCAACTGTAAAAAACAAGTCGTGTTTCCTCTGCTATACTCTAGTTGTGAGACGTCGAATCGGAAAAGATTTTGTCGGGGGTTAGGGGAAATGAAAAAATGGTGTTCTCTCCTGTTCGTATCCATGATCGTTCTATTTTCCTCCTTCTTTGTAAGCACTTCCAATTCAGATGCAGCCGCCAACAAAACACGGCTCATCATCGAAGCGAAAAAGCTGATCGGCACCCCTTACCGATATGGCGGCACGACGCCAAAAGGATTTGACTGCTCAGGATTTGTCTACTATACCCATAAAAAAGTGGGCGTCACTCTGCCTCGCACTTCGCGAGAAATGTACAAAGAAGGTGCATACGTACATAAGTCCCAATTGCAGCCGGGAGATTTAGTGTTTTTCGACACTTCCAAACAGACGAAAGGGGTCTCCCACGTCGCGATCTATATTGGCAACAACCAAGTGATTCATGCCGTCTCCCGCGGCGTCAAAATCGACAGCTTAAACAGCAGCTATTGGAAAACAAGATATGTCGGAGCCAAGCGTCTATAACGGTTGATCAAGAAAGCTCTCTGTCATATTAAGCGCGCTTAATAGGCAGGGGGTTTTTATTATGCCAAAAAAAGCGGCTCTCCAAAACTGGAGAGCCCAATGCTATATTTCATAGGGGATCGGGGGAATACTTGGAAAACGTTACGCTATTATTCATTTCCTCCCTTTTCGTCTTTTATACATGAAAACAAAAAAATTTTTTATGATCCCCAGCCGCAACAGCTTCTCCCTCTCGTTTCGACAATATGGACATAAAGCCGCGGCTCTTGTCGAATGTTATAGATGATGACTGGTTGTCCGTTCATCGATTTTTGACAAAGGCAGGTGTTTCCGTTGTTCGCTTCTTCAGAGCTAGGCATCGATTTAGGCACGATGAACGTTCGGCTGTTCAGCCAAACAAAAGGGATTGTGTTTGACGAACCGGTTGCGGCCGCCTACAACCGCCATACAGGCAAGCTGATGGCGATCGGCCAACAAGCAAAGCAGATGATCGGCAAAGCACCCGACCACATCGAAGTCACCTACCCGTTGCAAAACGGCGTTATTGCCGATTTTGACCGCGCCAAAATGCTGTTGCAGCAAGTATTCAAGCAAGTCGGTAACCCGCTCGGCCTCGCCTTCAAAAAGCCGTGCGTCGTGATGAGCGTTCCGTTTCACGCCACCTCGGTCGAACGCCGCTCGTTTTATGAAATCGCCCAACATTGCGGGGCGAAGCACATCCATTTTATTGAAGAGCCGGTCGCTGCCGCCATCGGCGCAGACTTGCCGGTCAGCGAGCCGGTCGCCAACGTCGTCGTTCATCTTGGAGCCGGCAAAACGGAAGCGGCGATCATCCGTTGGGCGGCGTCGTCGCCTGCCGCTCGCTCCGCATCGGCGGCAACCGGCTTGACGAAGATATTATGCAATACGTCCGCCAGCGCTACAACATGTTAATTGGCGACCAGACAGCCGAACACGTCAAAATCGAAATCGGCAGCGCCCCGGGAACGGTCATGGAGCAGTCGGTGACGATCCATGGCCGCGATTTTGTCACCGGCTTCCTCAAAGCGGTGTCGTTGAGCCCAACTGAAGTGCAAACGGCCATCAAAGAATCGCTTTGGCAAATCGCCGAAGCCATTCGCGCCGTTCTTGAAGAATGCCCGGCCGAACTGAGCGGCGACATCATCGACCGCGGCGTCGTGCTCACCGGCGGAGGCGCCTTGCTGCATGGCATCGAGCAATGGCTGAGCACGGAACTGCACGTGCCCGTGCATGTCGCGCCCAATCCGGCTGAAGCGGTCGCCATCGGCACAGGGAAGGCGCTTCGGGCGATGCCAAAGCGCCTCGATGCAGCGCTGTAGCTCATTTCCAACTCCCAATCATGGAAGCAACTCAAAGCCCCCGCGTCATCGCGGGGGTTCTTGTTAGACCGGCTATGGACATCCCTGGCGCGCAAGAGGCCGCTCACTGTGGTGTTAGGACGTCTGCCGAATGCGCTCCTCCCCTTGCGTTGCTTGTGCTCCCTCGGCGGCCTCAAGCAGCAAATCCACAATATGGACGGCGCGGACGCTTCCTGACAGCCCGGCCCGTTCAATGCCAAGCTTCATTTGTAGCAAACACCCCGGGTTGGCGGTGACGATCGTCGTCGCTTTCGTTTGTTTCGCCATTTCCATTTTGTGGTCTAAAATTTGCATTGACATCTCCGGTTCCACAAGGTTGTAAATGCCGGCCGATCCGCAGCAGCGGTCAGCATCGTTCATCTCGCGGAACTCGACGCCGTCAATCGCCCGCAACAAACGGCGCGGGGCGGCCGCCGTTTTCATGACGTTGCGCAAATGGCACGAATCTTGGTAGGTGATCGTTTGCGGCGCCACGCGGAGCGGCCGTTGATGAAATCCCAGCTCGACAAGCACTTCGGAAATATCTTTCACTTTCGCCGCAAACGCCGCCGCCCGTCCGCGCCATTCGGGATCGTCTTTTAGCAAATGTTCATATTCCAACAAAAACGCCCCGCAGCCGCCGGCGTTCGTCACAATGTAGTCGACGTCGAGCTGCTCAAAAGCGGCAATGTTTCGCTTTGCCAACTCTTTCGCCATCTCCTTCTCCCCGCCATGCCCATGCAATGCTCCGCAGCACCCTTGGGACGGCGGAATGATGACTTCGCAGCCGGCGAGCTGCAACAGACGCAGCGTCGCATCGTTTGTCGCCATAAACATCGTATCCATCAAGCAGCCGGCGAAAAAGGCGACCCGTTTTTTCACCGCATCATCTGGGTTGAAGCGATGCGGCCGATTTTTCATCTCTTTTGCGGTCGGCACGTCCGGCAACACGCGCTCCATTTGCCGGAACGAGGCCGGAAGCAGGCGAAGCAGCCCGGTTTTGCGGGCAAGCGTCCGCAAGCCGGAGCGCTGATACCAACCGAGAAGCGCCGTCGCCTTCCGCATCCGTGCTTGATGCGGAAACAGTCCGGCAAACACAAGCTTGCGGATGAGGCGAACCGGAAGCGGCATTTTTTTATGCTGGGCGATAATGTCACGCGCCTCTTCCAACAGATGGCCGTAGCGGACGCCGGACGGACAGACTGGTTCGCACGCCCGGCATCCTAAACATAAGTGGAGCGCTCGTTCCACTTCCTCGTCCGGTTCAATCAAACCGTCCACGACCGCTTTCATCAACGCAATCCGCCCGCGCGGCGATTGGGCTTCTTGCCGCCCCGATTCGATATACGTCGGGCATGATGGCAGGCAAAAGCCGCAACGCATGCAGTTCATCAGCTCATTTTCATCCATCCGTTCTTGAAACGCTTTTTGAATGAGCGCTCGTTCTGTCTTCGTTGTCATCGTGTCACCACCACCCGTTTTCTCGTGCTTTTGGCGAACACTTTGCCCGGATTCATAATATTGTTCGGGTCGAGCGCCTGTTTGACCGCTTTCATGGCGGCAATGCCGGCCGGGCCGAGCTTCCATTCCAAATACGGCGCTTTCATCACCCCGACGCCGTGTTCACCGGTAATCGTGCCGCCCAATTCAATCGCTTTGGCGAAAATTTCTTCAAACGCTTGTTCCACCCGCTCCATTTCTTCACGGTTGCGGGCGTCGGTCGGGCAGGTCGGGTGCAAGTTGCCGTCGCCGGCATGGCCGAACGTACAGATCTTTACCTGATACTTCTCGGCAATTTCGTTGATCGCTTTGACCATTTTGGCGATTTCCGAGCGCGGCACGGTTGCGTCCTCTAAAATCGTCGTCGGTTTCAAACGCGCCAGCGCCGACAGCGCCGCCCGCCGCGCCGTCCGCAGCGCCTCTGCTTCTTCCTCCGAGCGGGCGAGCTGAACGGACACCGCCTGCTCGGCCCGGCAAATATCGGCCATCTTTTTCATATCGCGCTCTACCACTTCCTTCGGTCCATCCTGCTCAATCAGCAGCACGGCCTTGACATTGGTCGGCAAGCCGATGCGGGCAAAATCTTCGACCACTTCCAACGTCGGCTGGTCCAAAAACTCGAGCGTCGCCGGTATGATTTTGTTGGCGATGATTTTCGACACCGAACGGGCGGCCGCCTCCAAATCTTGATAAAGGGCGAGCATCGTTTGCTTCGTCTCCGGCATCGGGATGAGCTTGAGCGTCGCTTCAGTGACGATGCCAAGCGTCCCCTCCGATCCGACAAACAGACGGGTTAAATCATAACCGGCTACATCTTTTGCCAGCTTGCCGCCGGTGCGGATGACATCGCCGTTCGCTAGGACGACTTCCAACCCGAGCACATAGTCGCGCGTCACCCCGTATTTCAGGCCGCGCAAGCCGCCTGAGTTTTCGCTGATGTTGCCGCCAATCGTTGAAATTTTCATCGACCCCGGGTCCGGCGGATAAAACAATCCTTTTTCTTCAACGGCTTTCGCCAAATCAAGCGTCACCACTCCCGGCTGAACGGTCGCGGTTAAGTTTTCCTCATCAATTTCCAAAATGCGGTTCATATGGTTAAACAGAAGAACGATCCCTCCTTCAACCGGACACGTGCCGGCGCAAAGGTTCGTGCCCGACCCGCGCGGCACGATCGGGATGCGATACTCGTTGCAAATTTTCGCGATTTCCGCCACTTCCTGGGTAGTTCGCGGCGCAATGACCGCATCGGGGAGCGACTGAAACTGCGGCGTGGCATCATACGAATAGACGAGCCGCCCCGTTTTCGTGTCATCGTAGTTTTCAGCTCCCACGACTTGAATCAACCGTTTTTTCGCTTCATTTGGAATCAATGGTCTCACCCTTTCCACATCGTCTGCATTCGTCGACAGTGGAAAAGGGGCCGGGCTTGGCGCCCGTTTCCATCCAGGCCAAGCCTCGTCCCCTTCGTTGCCGTTACGGAATCATCCACGACAGTACCGTCGATTGCAAATAAACGAGAATGCCAATCAAGATAATCAAGAACAAGCTATGTTTGACCGTGAAGCGGAACAAGTCGGACTCCTTGCCGGTCAAACCGACGGCCGCACAGGCGACCGCGATCGATTGCGGCGAAATCATTTTCCCGACAACGCCGCCTGATGAGTTGGCCGCCAACGCCAGCACCGGATCCATGCCGATCGATGTCGCCGTCACTTTTTGCAAGTTGCCAAACAACAAGTTCGACGACGTATCGGAACCGGTGATAAACACGCCGAGCCAGCCTAAAATTGGCGAGAAGAACGGGAACAACGGGCCTGTTTTGGCCAACGCCATCCCAAGCGTCGTGCTCATGCCTGACGAGTTGGCAATGTAGGCAAAGCCGACGACCGAAGCGATCGTCACAATCGGATATTTCAGCTCGTTAAGCGTTTCCACAAACGTGCGGCCCCACTCTTTCCACGAGATGCCGATGATGAACTTGGTGACGACCGCCGCCAACAAAATCGCCGTCCCAGCCGCGCCGAGCAGCTCAAGCTTATACACCGCCGCAATCGGCTGGCCGCTCGCATTCAAAATTTGGTTATTGAGCCCCGGCACCGGCGGCATAAACGTCAAATGGGCTCCGATGGCATTGACAAGCTTGAGCAAACCGTTTGTTCCTTCATAATGGCCGGTGAGCGCCGCTTTCACCTGCGGGATGCCCCAAAGCGAGATCAACGCCGTCAGCACAAGAAACGGCGACCAGGCGCGGAATACTTCCCCGCCGCGGTGCGCAGCGCGAGCGGCCTGCCCAGCAGCCGCCACTTCCGATTCCGATGCGAAACGGAACGTGCTTTTTGGCTTCCAATATTTCAAAAAGACAGCCAACGCGACGATCGAAACGAGCGAGGACAAAATGTCCGGCAGCTCCGGTCCTAAAAAGTTCGATGTCAAATATTGCGTGAGCGCGAACGAAACGCCGGAGACGATAATGGCCGGCAACACTTCGACTGTCTTTTTCCATCCTGCCATAATCAAAACGAGATAGAACGGAATGAACACCGATAAAAACGGCAGCTGCCGCCCGACCATTTTCGAAATTTCCATCGCCGGCACACCGGTCGGCCCTTCCATCGAGATGATCGGAATCCCGACCGCCCCGAACGCCACCGGCGCTGTGTTGGCGATCAAACAGATGCCTGCGGCGTACAGCGGGTTAAACCCCAACCCGGCCAGAAGCGCCGCTGAAATCGCCACCGGCGCGCCAAACCCGGCCGCCCCTTCCAAAAACGCCCCGAACGAAAAGGCAATGAGCAGCGCTTGCAGCCGCCGGTCTTCGGTGAGGGAAACGACGGAGTTGCGAATGATGTCAAAATGGCCGGTCTTCACCGTCAGCTTATATAAAAAGACGGACGTAATGATGATCCAGCCGATCGGGAGCAGCCCGTACACCGCCCCTTGCGTCACCGACATGACCGCTTTGCCGGCCGGCATCCTGTAAGCGATTACGGCCAACACCAAAGCAAGCAGCAACGTCGTCAGCCCGGCGACATGCCCTTTCATCCGCTTGACGGCCAAAGCCCAAAAGAAATACAAAATCGGAATGAGTGCGACAATGGCCGATAACCAAAGCTGGTCGGCGATTGGCGTGAAGTCCTGCTTCCACATTCGGTTTTCTCCTCCCCTTTGTGCCTGACTTCGCGGCGTTTGTGATGGATCGTCCGCCCATCCGCTTCGTTTCACTCTTCTAGTCATCAGATGACCGGATCAAAAACGCCGTCTGTCTCAAATTATAAAAGCGTTTTCTCCAAAAGACAATAGGTGTTTTTTCATTTTTTTGAACTTTCCACTCACTGCTTCCTCTCCCCAGCTGCAAAAAGCGCTTGTCTCTTCCCATGATGCTGTATCATAATAGACATTGCAGGAGATTTCCCCTACAATCGGAAATGTACTTTATCGTATTGAGGTGGATCCATTGGCATTTAAACGGATCAAAACGAAAAAAATTTACGAAGAAGTGGCCGAAGCGATTTTTGATATGATCAAAAACGGCGAGTTGAAGCCCGGTGATAAGCTCGATTCCGTCCAGCAGCTCGCCGAGCAGTTCCAAGTCGGGCGGGCCGCCATCCGCGAAGCGCTCACCGCGTTAAAAGCGATGGGGCTGATTGAATTGAAGCAAGGCGAAGGGACGTACGTGCGTGAGTTCGATCCGACGATGATGACATTTCCGCTGTCGATCGCCGTCTTAATGAACAAAGAAGATATTTGGCACTTGCTTGAAGTGCGCAAGCTGCTCGAAGCAGGCGCCGCCTCGCTCGCTGCTGCCAAACGGACAGAGCGCGATCTTGAAGCCATGGCGGAAGCGCTCCGACAAATGAAAGAAGGCATCGGCAACGATGAGCTTGGCGAAAAAGCCGACTTGGCGTTTCATATGGCCATCGCCGAAGCATCGCAAAATCCGATGCTCACAAGCATCATGAACAGCGTTTCCGGCATGATCGTCGAAACGATGCGGGAAACGCGCCGCATTTGGCTGTTTTCCAAGCAGACGACGACCGAAAAACTGCTTGCCGAACACCAAGCGATTTTCGAAGCCATTCGCGAACAAAACCCGGACGCCGCCCGGGCGCGCATGCTTGAACATTTGACCAATGTCGAAAACGTATTGCGCCGCTACATTCGCACTCAGCAGCCAAACTGAGTGCGTTTTTTGCAAAAAAAGAGCTACGAATCTGAAAAAATGGTTTATAATAGACATATAGTCATCAGATGACCTGCTCACCCATCCCCAAAAAACAGGAGGGAGAAGAAGTGAAAGTATCGTTGTTTGTCACTTGCCTCATCGACCTCTTTTACACGAATGCCGGCAAAGCGACCGTCGAACTGCTCGAGCGGCTCGGCTGCGAGGTTGATTTTCCGGAGGCGCAAACGTGCTGCGGCCAGCCGGCGTATAACAGCGGTTATGTCAAAGAGGCGAAAGAAGCCATGAAACAGATGATGCGCGCGTTCGCCCACGCTGATTACGTCGTCACCCCATCCGGCTCGTGCGCGGCGATGCTGAAAGAATATCCGCATATTTTCCGCGGCGATCCGGAGTGGGAAGACGAGGCGAAGCGGCTCGCGGCGAAAACGTATGAACTGACGCAATTTCTCATTGATGTCCTGAAAGTCGAAGATGTCGGCGCCTCGCTCCACGGACGGGCGACGTACCATACGTCTTGCCATATGACCCGCCTTCTTGGCGTCAAAGAAGCGCCGCTTTGCCTATTGAAAAACGTCAAAGGGCTTGAGCTCGTTCCGTTGCCGAACGCCCACCAGTGCTGCGGGTTTGGCGGCACATTTTCTGTCAAAATGGGGCCGATTTCCGAACAAATGGTCGATGAAAAGATCGGGCATATCGAAGAAGTGGAAGCAGACTATTTAATCGGCGCCGACTGCGGCTGTTTAATGAACATCGGCGGCCGCATCGGGCGGCTTGGCAAACCGATTCGCGTCATGCATATCGCCGAAGTGCTCAATCAACGAAAGTAAGAGAGGAGGATCCCGGACATGCCGATGAAAATTGAAAACGGTCCGTTTTGGAAGCGGGTCGAGGAAAACTTGCAAAATGATTTTATGCGCGGGGCGGTCGCCGGCATGCAAGACCGCGGCTATGTGCGGCGGCTTGGCGTCATCGAAGAGCTCGGCCATTGGGAGGAGTGGCGCTCGCTCGCCGAACAAATCCGAAAGCATACGCTCGAAAACTTGGACTTTTATTTAATGCAGCTCAGTGAAAACGTTGCCAAACGGGGCGGCCACGTCTTTTTCGCCCAAACAGCCGAAGAGGCGAACGACTACATCCGCCGCGTCGCTTTGGAAAAGCAAGCGAAAAAAATCGTCAAATCGAAATCAATGGTGACAGAAGAAATCAACTTAAATCCGGTGCTTGAGGCCATCGGCTGTCAAGTGGTCGAAACCGACCTCGGTGAGTACATTTTGCAGATTGACGACCATGACCCGCCGTCGCATATCGTCGGTCCGGCGCTCCATAAAAACAAAGAGCAAATCCGCGACGTCTTCCGCCGCAAGCTCGGCTATACGAAGTCGTCCGATCCGGTTGAACTCGCCCGCCATGCCCGTGAGATGCTGCGGCGCGACTATTTGACCGCTGACATCGGCATCACCGGGTGCAATTTCGCCATCGCTGAATCGGGATCGATCACGCTTGTGACGAACGAAGGCAACGCTGATTTGGTGACCGCATTGCCGAAAACGCAAATTACCGTCATGGGGATGGAGCGGATCGTGCCGACGTTTGAGGAGATGGAAGTGCTGGTGAGCATGCTCACACGAAGCGCTGTCGGGCAAAAACTGACGAGCTACATCACCGTTCTCACCGGTCCGCGCGACGAAGGAGACGCTGACGGTCCGGAAGAATTCCATCTCGTCATCGTCGACAACGGGCGTTCATCAATTTTAGGCACGGAGTTTCAACCGGTGCTGCAGTGCATCCGCTGCGCGGCTTGCGTCAACGTCTGCCCGGTCTACCGCCATATCGGCGGCCATTCGTACGGCTCGATTTACTCCGGCCCAATCGGAGCGGTCTTGTCGCCGCTGTTGGGCGGTTACGACGACTACAAGGAGCTTCCGTACGCGTCTTCCCTTTGCGCGGCCTGTACGGAGGCATGCCCGGTGAAAATCCCGCTTCACGAGCTTCTCATCAAACATCGCCAAATCATCGTCGAGCGAGAAGGAAAAGCGCCGGTCGCGGAAAAGCTGGCGATGAAAGCGTTCCGCCTCGGGACAGCCTCATCGTCGTTCTACCGCTTCGGCACGAAATTCGCACCGAGCGCCTTCGCCCCGTTTGTGGAGGACGGGCGCATTACGAAAGGACCCGGGCCGCTCAAAGCGTGGACGGAAAGCCGCGAATTTCCGGCGCCAAGCAAAGAGCGGTTCCGTGACTGGTTCCGCGACCGCCAAAAAGGAGGAAACCCGTCATGACGCGTGGTGCTATTCACAACCGTGACGCGTTTTTAGAAAACATCGCCCAGCGCCTTGGGAGAAGCCCGCGCCTGTCCGGCGTCTCCCGGCCGCAATGGGACTGTGCGCCGCAATGGACAGTGTTTGCCGGCTATAGCCAAGACGACTTGTTGGCAGTGCTTCGCGAACAATGTAAACTGATTCATACTGATTACATCGAGACGACAAGCGCCGGACTTGCCGGCGCGCTGAAGCGGCAAGTGGCCGCCTACGGCGGCGGTCCGGTCATCGTGCCGGATGACCCGCGCTTTGCCGAGTATGGGCTGTCCGCTCTGCTTCAAGACGAATGGCCAGCCGAGCAAATCGCCGTCCATACGTGGAACCCGGCGCTTGGACGCCAAAACATTGACGCCGCCGAACAGGCGAACATCGGCATCGCCTTCAGCGACATCACGCTGGCGGAATCAGGGACAATCGTCTTGTTTTCCCGCAATGAACAAGGGCGGGTCATTCACTTTTTGCCGAAAACGTATATCGCCATCGTTCCGAAAAGCACCGTTGTGCCGCGCATGACGCAAGCGGCGGCGATCATTCACGAGCAAATCGAAAAGGGCGGCCTCGTCCCGTCGTGCATCAACTTCATCACCGGGCCGAGCAACTCGGCCGACATTGAAATGAACTTGGTCGTCGGCGTCCACGGCCCGATGAAAGCGGCGTATATCGTCGTCACCGACCGTTGACCAAAACAAAACGGTGTCCCTTCTCGATCATAGGGCACCGTTTTTCCCTTCAATATTGCCGGCTGACATCGACCGCATTGGCAAGCGGTTCGCCGGTTTCGATGCAACGGAGCGTGTCTAAAATGCTTTGGGCGGCGTCTTCGGCTGACGTGAGCGCCGCGATATGCGGGGTGATGATGGCGTTTGGATGGGCCCATAGCGGCGAGTGCGGCGGAAGCGGCTCTTCTTCAAACACATCAAGCACCGCGAGGCGCACATTTCGGTTTTCCAACGCGCCGACAAGCGCCGTCTCATCAACCGTCGCCCCACGCCCAACATTGATAAAGCCCGCGTTGTGCAAACAGGCAAAAAACGTCTCGTCAAAGAGATGATGCGTTTCCTCTGTCAGCGGAAGCGCAGCGATCACCCAATCAGCGCAAGCAAGCGCTTCCCCCGCCTCTTCATGGCGGCAAACAGCCGAAAACGGCGGCGTTTCCCGGCCGCTTCGCGAGACGCCGATCGGCGAAACGCCGAACAGACGAAGCGTTTCCGCGATGCGCCGGCCGATCTCACCCGTCCCATAAATGACAATCCGCTGTTCGCCAAGCCGTTTCGGAGCGAGCGGCTTCCACTGCCGCTGTTCTTGATACCATGCATAAACGTCATGACATTGGGCGTCGCGCAATAAGTAGCTGAGGCAATATTCGGCGATCTGCTCGCCAAATGACCCGATCGTCCGCGTCAGCAGCACGTCCTTCTTCCATTCCCGCTTCCATAAAAACGCGTCAACACCCGCGCCAAGTGAATGCACCCAGCGCAAGTTGGCAAGCGAAAATGGCCCAGCCGGCCGAAAGCCGACGTACGCATCCGCCCAGACGAAATCATCGTCCGTCAGTTCTTCCTCCGCCACAAAGCGAAACGCTTTATCGGGCCGCTTGTCCGGAAGAAGGGCGGCGAGCTCGGCATAAAGCCTTCCTGTCACAAGAATGCGTTGGATGTCCATGACGTCAAACCACCCCTCAACCGTTCAAATCAATGTACCTTCCTCACGCTCAGCTCTTTTATTCGTGATATAGCCGGCCACCAATACCACAATTGTCACGCCAGCGGCCACCGCGTAGACGAACGGGCCGTAAGAAAGGTGAAACCAATGCAATACCCCTTCATCCCCCGCCATCATCTTTCCGGCCGTCCACGCCAAAATGCCCGAACCGACGTATGCGATCCAGCGGTGTTTTTCCATCACATGGACGATCGCTTTGGAACCGAAAATCATGATCGGGATGCTGATGGCCACCCCAAGCGCCAGCATGCCCAGGTGCCCTTCCGCCGCCCCGGCGACGGCGACGACATTGTCCAAACTCATGACCGCATCGGCGATGATAATCGTCATGATGGCTTTCAGCAAACGGTCCGCCGCTTGCACATTGGCCTCCTCCTCCCGCTCAACGAGCACTTTATAGGCGATCCAGACAAGCAGCAAACCGCCCACAAAGTGAACGAACGGGATGTTGAGCAAAAAGGCGATGACCGTCGCAAACAAAATGCGGAGCAGCACCGCCCCCGCTGTTCCCCACACGATCGCTTTGTTCCGCTGGTCGTTCGGCAGCCGGCGCGTCGCCATCGCAATGACGACCGCATTATCCCCCGACAAAATGATATCAATTGCAATAATCTTCCATAACGCCAACAGCGCCGCGGCAGAAATAGTCAACAAAAGCCCCCCCTCCCCTTTGCCTTTCTTCTTCATCATACTGCAAATTCGACTGGGGGACAACTGTCGAATAGTCTGTCCGTGCTCTCGCCCTAACCAATATGGGAAAGGCTCTCTGCATCGTCCGAACTTCGCAGAAAAAGTGAAGGAAGCAAACCGTCTTCACTGATGACTGCTTCCCTATCTCTAGCGGAAAAGGTCTATATCACTGCCATTTTTTCAAACACCTATCCTTGAACGCTCTCACGCCTCTACGCCCACTATGCTTTGCCCTTCTTGAAAAAGCTGGTGATTCAAGGGGAAATGCTGTCCCCCAACAGTATTTCTCAAGTTGAAAAACCTTGCAACCCCACAACTTCCTGGCTCTTTCTCACTAGACTTCTAAGCTTTCGCTTCATCGCGGAGGGAGTGATGTTTTGCCCTTTCGCTCAACCACGCAGCCACCGCTTCAATGTCATTGGAAAAGACGCGGTCAGCTGTAATGGAGGAAACCATGCGGCGCGCCTCATGGTAAAACCGCCGCGTTGACGGGGCCATGCGCTCGATGCCGCGTTCCTCCACCGCCTGCAAAGCGCAAATGAGCTCAATCGCCAACACTTTTCGAGCGTTTTGCACGATCATGTGCGCATGGCGGGCGGCGGTCGTTCCCATGCTGACATGGTCTTCCTGGTTGGCCGATGACGGAATCGAATCGACGCTGGCCGGATGGGCGAGCGTCTTGTTTTCCGATACGAGCGAAGCGGCGACATATTGCATAATCATCGCTCCCGACTGCAAGCCAGGCTGTGGGCTTAAAAACGGCGGCAAGCCTTCGCTAAGCTGCGGATTGACGAGCCGTTCGATGCGGCGTTCGCTGATGTTGGCCAGCTCCGCCACCGCGATTTTCAACAAATCCATAGCGATCGCAACGGGCTGGCCGTGAAAGTTGCCGCCAGAGAGCACCGTCCCGTCCGCAAAAATAAGCGGATTGTCCGTCGCAGCGTTCATTTCGATTTCAATCGTTTCCTTCACATAACGAAGCGCCCTAAGCGACGCCCCGTGCACTTGCGGAAGGCAGCGGATGGAGTACGCATCTTGCACGCGCCGCTCCCCTTGCCTTGTTGTGAGTTGGCTGCCAGTTAAATAGCGGCGCAGCCGTTCCGCCACCTCCGCCTGCTCCGAAAATCCGCGCGCTTCGTGAATGCGGGCGTCAAACGCGTCCACAATGCCATAAAGCGCCTCAATCGTCAGCGCCGCGATCCATTCACTGTCATACGCAAGCTGCTCCGCCTCCAAGCAGGCTAACGCCCCGACCGCTGTCATGGCCTGCGTGCCGTTAATAAGCGCCAGCCCTTCCTTCGCTTGCAAAGAAAGCGGCGAAATCCCTGCTTTTGAGAGCGCCTGATGAGCAGACATCCGCCGCCCTTCGTACATCACGTCACCCTCGCCGACCAGCGCCAGCGCCAAATGGGCGAGCGGCGCTAAATCGCCGCTGGCGCCGAGGGAACCTTGCTGCGGCACGATCGGATGGATGCCGGCGTTCAAAAACGCGAGCAGCTGCTCAATGACCGCCGGACGCACGCCGGAATACCCTTTCAACAACGCATTCGCCCGCAAAAGAAGCATCGCCCTCACGACATCTTCGGCAAATGGCTCGCCGACCGCGCAGGCGTGCGAGCGAAGAAGATTGATTTGCAGCTGTTCAAGGTCGCTTCCTTCAATGCGCACATCGGCGAGTTTGCCAAAACCGGTATTCACGCCATAAATCGTCCGGCCGTTGGAGATCGCTTGCTCCACTGCCGCGCAGCTTTTCTCGACAGCCCTCATGCTTTCCTCCGCAGCCGCCACCCGCTCCCGCTCATAGACAACACGTCTTACCTCATCGATTGTCAATGTATGTCCGGTCAATACGATCATCATTCCATCCCCTTCGTTTGTTTTCCTAATCGAACGCCTGGGCAAATAAAAAGGAGGCGGCCTGCCATATGGCAGTGTTCGCCTCCTCATGACTCATCGCTCTAGGCATGGAGCGTGCTTATATATGATTGATTCCAAGCCCCGCCGCCTCGTGCTCAAGCCCGCGCACCGGGGCACCGATCGTCCCGTACAAGGCGACAGCGATCCATTCCCCTTCGTTCGGTTGTTCATACGGCATGCCGCGCACGACGGCGAAACGAAGGCCAGCGGTTCTCAACAAATCTCCCAGCTCTACCTGCCCTCTCGTCACGCCATGCACCGCCTCTAAAATCGCATGGTATAAGGCGTGCATCTCGCGGTACAAGCCGCCGTCCACCACTCCATGCCGCTTTGCCGCCGTCTCAATCGCCGCGACGATTTTTTGCGGCTCCATCGCCCCGACCCGCCCTTGGCAATAGCGCCAAGCGAGCGCCTCAAGCTGGTTGAGGATCAGGTCTTCCTCTCCCTCGTCCAGCATCGCCAGCAGCAACGCCTGCCGGCCGATGCGCGCTTGTCTTGGTTCCATGGCTTCTACACACCTATTGGTCTTTTTTTCTATTGTATGATGACAATGAAAGCGATGTCAATGATGAATTTCCATTTTTTAGTTCATTAAAACAGTAACAGGATGAATGATCGCCGTTGATGCCTCTGGATGAAAAATTAGGGGAAACATGTGCTTCGCGGCGAGCCATCAACCACTCCACCTTCTCATCTTCAGCTTTCCATTTTTTTGATTATATGATATCATATAAATATCAAATCGACATTATAAGGGGATAGGGATGAGAGAACAAGAAGCATGGCGCATAGATGGATTTATCGGCATCGGATGCGTCGCCCTTTTCGTTCTGGCTGGTTTTGTCAGCCTCATTCAAGCGCAGCTCTTATTGGCCGTTTTCTGCTTCGCCCTTGCCGCCTTCTTGGCGACTGGCATCACGATCGTTCAGCCGAATCAAGCAAAAGTGATCATTTTTTTCGGCCGCTACTTTGGCACGATTCGCGACAGCGGGCTGTTTTTCACCGTGCCGCTCACCGTTCGCAAGAAAGTATCGCTGCGCGTGCGCAACTTCACGAGCAAGAAGCTGAAAGTGAACGATGTTCAAGGCAATCCAATTGAAATCGCCGCCGTCGTCGTCTTTCGCGTCATCGATTCAGCCAAGGCGGTGTTTGACGTTGATGATTATGAACAATTTGTTGAGATTCAAAGCGAAGCGGCCATCCGCCATGTCGCAACGAAATATCCATACGACACGTTTGAAGACGACAACGAGATCACGCTGCGCGGCAATGCGGATGTCATTTCCGATGAGCTTGCCCAAGAATTGCAAGAACGGCTGCGCATTGCCGGAGTCGACGTGATGGAAGCGCGCCTCACCCATTTGGCCTACTCGCCGGAAATCGCAGGCGCCATGCTCCAACGCCAGCAAGCCGCCGCCATTTTGGCCGCCCGGAAAAAGATCGTCGAAGGCGCCGTCTCGATGGCGCGCATGGCGATCGAACAGCTTGACAAAGAAAACGTTTTAGAGTTAGATGATGAACGAAAAGCCGCAATGGTGAACAACTTGATGGTGGCAATCGTCTCCGAACGCGCCGCCCAGCCGGTGATCAATACCGGCAGTCTATACTGATGGTTGTGGAGTGCGATGGCAAAGAAAAAATCATTCCCTTTGCGCATTGATTATGACCTGTACGCCATACTAGAGCAATGGGCGCAAGATGAGTTTCGCAGCGTCAACGCCCAGATCGAGTATTTGCTGCGGGAGGCGGCAAAGCGGGCGGGACGGCTCGGAAAAGGAAAAAACGATCCAAAACAAGGAAGCTAGCCGATGACGGCTGGCTTCTTTCCTTTTTCAGTCATGGTCATTTGTTACAGAAATATAATGATAGCAGAGCTCTTTTTCGAAAGAGGGACGACCTAATGGCCCACCTGCTGTCGCCGCTTACAGCCATTACGAAATTTTATGGATCGTCCCGCCGCGCTTTCAACAACTTAGCCGCCTTTGGCGCCATGCGGAAGGAGGATGAGCATGGAAAGCTACTATGCTGTGCTCGAAGCGATCGCCGGCGCACCAGGCGACGGCGTGTTAGCCATCATCATCAGTGTGGAAGGCTCGGCTTATCAAAAAGAAGGAACATGCATGTGGATTGGCGCCAACGGAGAAACAGTCGGGCTGCTGAGCGGCGGATGCCTCGAAGAAGCGGTGGCGGCCTACGCGCGTGAGGTATTGGGGAACCGCCAGGCAACCGCTGTTTCGTTTGACTTGCGGACCGAGGACGATTGGTCGTGGGGGCAGGGCGCCGGCTGCAACGGCCTCATCCGTGTTTGGTTTGAGCCGGTGACGGATGGAACAAAACCGCTCTGGCTGGCGCTCAAACGCTGCCTTGAACACGGCGAGCATGTTCTCATGGCACGCAGCCTCTCAAACCGCAACGAACCGCCGTTTTTCCAAAGCGAAACAGGCGAACAATTCGGCGGTTGCCGTCGGACGCCGCATCGGGAATGGCGCGAATGGCTTCACAAAACGCCGTTTTATCAAGGGCGAAGCGGTTTGTACGAAGCGGACGGGGAAACGTTTTACGTCCAGCACTTTTGGCCAAAACCGCGCCTTGTCGTATTCGGAGCCGGATCAGACGCCCCGCCGCTCGTCTCAGCGGCCAAAGCCGCCGGGTTTTCCGTCACCGTAAGCGATTGGCGCCCAGCGTTTTGCCATCCATCCCACGTGCCGGACGCCGATGCCTTCGTCATGGGCTTTCCCCATGAAACCGTTCCGCGGCTTCGCCTAAACGAGCGCGACTTTGTTGTCATCATGACCCACCAGTTTGAACGCGACCGCGAACTCGTTTCCTTGTTAGCCGACATGCCACTCGCTTATCTCGGTGTGCTCGGTCCGCGGCGGCGCACGGACCGCCTCTTTCCTTCCGGCTCGACGCCTCCATTTGTCCGTTCGCCGGCAGGGCTTTCCATCGGCGCACGCGGTCCGTATGAGATCGCCGTCAGCATCACTGCCGAATTGATCAGCGTCCTTCGCAGGCGGTCAACGGAGAGAGTATGATGAGTCGCCCAACCATCGCTGGCATTTATTTGGCGGCTGGAGAAAGCCGGCGGATGGGAACGGATAAACGCGCTTTGCCCTGGGGGAAAGCACGCTGGGCGCTGCCGGCCTTCAGGCTGCACTTCATTCTTGCCTTGCGCCCGTCATCGTCGTCGTCCCTCCAGACGATGCGCTCGCGTGGCTTCCGGCTGAACTTCGGAATCATGAAAAGTGCCGCTTCGTCCGTTGCGCAGCCCATCATGGCGGTCAAGCGCATTCACTTGCCTGCGGCCTGCAAGAAGCAATCGCTAGCGGGGCCGACGCCGCCGCTGTGCTGCTCGCCGATCAGCCGTTTGTCACGTCTGAAACGATTGAGGTGCTGGCCGGCCTTTATCGCCGCCACCGTCCTGATTACGTCGCCTTCACCCGCTTCGGCACGCCGATGCCCCCAGTCATTTTTGGGAAACAAATGTTTCCTGCCTTGCTTTCTCTAAGGGGCGATGCGGGCGGGCGCACACTGTTTCACCATCCGCGTTGGGGCGGTCTCTTGTATGAAGGCGATGAAACGATCGGCGTCGACATTGACACGAAAGATGATTATAAGCGTGCCATCATGGATCGAGGAGAAAAGGAGGGACGCTACCGTGGCCGTCGGTAAAAGCATTATCCGCAAAGAAGCGTGGGATAAAGTGACCGGCCGGGCGAAATATACGAACGATTTCAAAGAACAGGGGATGCTTCATGCTGCTCTGGTGACAAGCCCATACGCCCATGCGCGCATCCTCTCGCTGGATGCACGCCGCGCGCTCGCCGCCCCCGGCGTCCATGCTGTTGTGACCGGTGAAGGGCTTCCGCTCACCGGTGAAGACATGCGCGATCGTCCGCCGATCGCCGTCGACAAAGTGCGCTACTATGGCGAAGTCGTCGCCGTCGTCGTCGCCGATACGCTCATGCAAGCCGAACAAGCGGCCCGCCTCGTCCGCGTCGTTTACGAACCTCTTCCAGCCGTCGGCTCGCCGCGCGAGGCGTTGAAAAAGGGCGCTCCATTATTGCATGAACACCTCGACCGTTATGAAAAAAACAGAACGACTCATCCTGAGCCGGGGACAAACGTCGCCCACCGGACGAAAATCCGAAAAGGCAACATTGAACAAGGGTTTGCGGAAAGCGACGTCATCGTCGAAACGAGCGTATCGTTCGCCCCTTCCGATCATATCGCGATGGAAACACGCTGCGCCACGGCAGAAATTTGGCCAGACGGCACGATCCGTATTTCCGCCTCCTCCCAGTCACCGTTTATGATCAAGAAGTTGCTTCATACGTATTTTGGCGAAGAAACCGGCAAAGTCATCGTTCATACGCCTCTTGTCGGCGGCGCCTACGGAGGAAAAGCGCCCGTTCAGCTTGAGCTGCTCGCCTACCTTGCCTCCAAAGCGGTCGGCGGCCGAAAAGTGAGCGTCTGGAACAGCCGTGAGCATGACATGGTCACTTCGCCCGTCCATATCGGTTTGGAGGCAACCGTCAAAATCGGCGCAACAAAAGATGGCTTGTTCAAGGCCATGGAAATCTTATTTCTATTTGACGGCGGGGCTTATTCCGACAAGGCGATCGATGTCAGCCGCGCCGCAGCCGTCGATTGCACCGGCCCGTATCATGTCGAAAACGTTTTTTGTGATTCATTGTGCGTCTATACGAATCGCCCGTACGCGACGCCGTTTCGCAGTTTTGGCCATTGTGAACAGGCCTTTGCCATCGAGCGGGCCATCGATGAGCTGGCGCAGGAACTGCAGCTTGACCCATGGGAAGTGCGGCGCAAAAACGCCATCCGCCCAGGCCACACGACGCCCACGCAAGTGCGGCTCACCAAAAGCAACGTCGGCAACATGCCAGCCTGCCTCGACCGATTGCGCGAGCTGATGCGCTGGGACGAATGGCAGCGCGTGGAATTGGACGCCTATACGGTAAGAGCAAAAGGAATCAGCGCCGGCTGGAAAACATCGACGATCGACACCGACGCGAGCTCGGGCGTCATCTTAACGTTCAACTCCGACGGCAGCGTCAACGTCATCTCCGGCGTCGTCGAAATCGGAACGGGCACGAAAACGGTGCTCGCGCAAATCGTCGCCGAACGGCTGAAGATGGATGTCGATCGTGTCCATGTCAAAATGGATATCGATACACAAACGACGCCCGAACATTGGAAAACGGTCGCCAGCCGCGGAACATTTATGGCCGGACGCGCGGCGCTTGCCGCTGCCGATGACGCCATCCGTCAGTTAAAAGACATCGCCGCCTGCGTCTTGCGGACCTCACCGGACGATTTGGAAGTCGGGTTCGGACGCGTCTTTTTGCGCGATGACCCGGCCATCTTTCTTCCGATCAAAGACATCGCCTATGGCTACAAGTTTCCGAACGGCAACGCCATCGGCGGGCAAGTGATCGGGCGCGGCCACTACATTTTGCGCCGCTTGACCCCGCTTGATCCGGAGACCGGCGCCGGCAAGCCGGGGCCGGAATGGGGCGTCTGCGCGGAAGGAGTCGAAGTGGAGTTCAACCGCCGCGACTACACGTATCGCATTGTCAAAGCGTATGCGGTCATTGATGCCGGCAAAGTGCTCAACCCAAAGGCAGCGCTCGGCCAGGCGATGGGGGCGATGAGCATGGGGATCAGCTTTGCGAGCCGCGAAGGGTTTCTCTTTGACCACGAACAGCGCGTATTAAACCCGCAGCTGCGCACATACCGGCCGATCCGCTTTGGCGAACATCCGGAATACATCGTTGAGTTTGTCGAAACGCCGCAAATCGATGCCCCATACGGCGCTCGCGGCATCGGCGAACATGGCCTGATCGCCATGCCCGCCGCCTTGGCAAACGCCTTGTCGCTCGCTGCCGGCGTGCCGCTTAACGAACTGCCGCTTGTGCCTGAACTCATTTGGCGGAAACAGAAAGGGGACTCCTATGGTTCCGTTTGACTTTGCCTACTACCGGCCGCAGTCGATCGCCGAAGCGACAGCGCTGTTTGCGGCGCTCGAGCGGGACGGAAAACGACCGCTCTACTACGGCGGCGGCACGGAGATCATCACGTTGTCTCGTTTGAACCTTGTCCGCACCGCGGCCGTCATTGACATAAAATCGATCCCTGAGTGCCGGGCGCTTGAGGCGAGCGCCGATCCTCTCGTGCTTGGAGCGGCGCTCTCCCTCGCCGAGCTCGAAGAAGCAAATCCGTTCCCGTTATTGACAAAAGCGGCGCGAGAAGTCGCCGACCGGACAGCGCGCAACCAAATTACGCTCGGCGGCAACATTTGCGGGCAAATTTTTTACCGTGAGACCGCACTGCCGCTATTCGTCGCCGAGGCGGATGTCATCATCGCCGGACCATACGGCATCAGGCAATGCCGCTTCCTTGACTTGTTTCATCAACAGTTGCAGCTTGGCCGCGGCGAATTTGTCGTCCAGCTCAAAGTCGACCGAACCGCCGCCGCCCTGCCCCATTTCCATCGCAAGCGCCGCAAGCAAGGGGAAGTCGGCTACCCGCTCGTCACGATCGCAGCGCTAAAAAACGGCGAAACCATTCGCGCCGCCTTCAGCGGCGTCTGCCCGTTTCCGTTTCGTTCTGCGGAAGTCGAGGCGCATCTTAACGACCGGAACCGCCCCGCAGCCGAACGGATTCAGGCAGCGATCAGCGCGTTTCCGCGCCCCATTTTGCATGATATTGAAGGCTCGGCAGACTACCGGCTGTTCGTGGCCGCCCAGCTGCTTGAAGATATGCTTCGTGAGCTCGGAGACGGAGAAACCGTCTAAACAGGAGGTGAGCATGCGGACATGGAGGAAACGACAAAGCGGGAGCTTGTGCTGCACGTTAATGGAGAACGAAGATCGATCGTCGCTCGCCAAGCCGAAACGCTGCTGTTTGTTTTGCGTGATGGGCTGGGGCTGACCGGGGCCAAGCCAGGCTGTTTGAACGGCGACTGCGGCGCCTGCACCGTCTTAGTCGACGGCACGCCGATCAAATCATGCATGATGCTGGCTATCGAAACGGTCGGCAAAGAGATCACCTCGATTGAAGGGCTTGATGATGCCCCCATTCAGCACGCCTTCGTCCGCCACTTCGCCTTTCAGTGCGGCTATTGCACTCCTGGGTTCATTATGAACGCCCACGCGCTCATCGAGCGGCATCCAAACGCCGATGAGGCGACGATTCAAGAATGGCTGGAGTCGAATATTTGCCGCTGCACAAGCTATCAAGAAATCGAAGCGGCGGTCAAAGAAGTGCTCGAAGCCAAAAAAGCAAAACCAACAGATCCTTGACGAGCAATGGATATCCCGCACCCAATCGGGATATTCTTTTTTGATGCGGTATACATCTCATCGAAAAGGCCGGTGATTTACTAGGGCAACAGCTTCCCGGAATCGCTTCTCAAGTAGAAAATCCTTGTAGCATCAGCCCCTATTTTCACACGTTCACCCATCGATCAAGGAAAACAGCGGTTTTTCACCGGCCTTCTAAATAGCTATTGACAAAAATATAACGTTAACGTTAATGTTATGTTTGTAAAACAGATCGTTCACTGTGATCACGGGAAAGCGAGGGGCCCCGAATGGAGCGATTCAAAATCGATGACGTCGCCAAAGCAACCGGCCTAACAAAACGGACGATTCGCTATTATGAGGAGATTGGCTTGATCAAGCCGCCGGCGCGCAGCGAAGGCGGCACACGCCTTTATACAGCTGAGGACATCGAACGGCTGAAAAACATCGTTGCCGCGCGCGAAGTGCTCGGCTTTTCGCTGCAGGAGCTGCAGCATTTTTTGGCGCTGAAAGAAACGACGGAGACGCATCGGGCGGAATATCGACATGCGGCCGCTGGGAGCGAAAAACGGCGTGAACTGGAACAAATCAGCGCTGGATTGCGTCGGCAAATCGCCATGCTGGAAGAGAAAATGAAGAAGATGGCCATGCTGAAGCAAGAGCTGGAACAAATGGCAGAGCGGGTAGACGCCCTCTTGCAAGAAAGGAGAGAAGAATAGTGGAGGAAGGGAGAAAAACAAGGGCGCGATGGATTACCGTCGCCGCCGCCTTTTTAGCGTTTATGGGCATCGGGATCGTCGACCCGATTTTGCCGGTCATCGCCGAAAGCATCGGCGCCACCCATTGGCAAGTGGAAATGTTGTTTACCGCCTACATTTTGACGATGGCGGTCATGATGATCCCGGTCGGTCTTGTTGTCAGCCGTGTCGGCGATAAACAAATGATGGTGGCAGGGCTTGGCCTCGTTACGATTTTTTCGTTGTTGTGCGGCTTTGCTTCTACTATCCCGCAGCTGTCGCTCTTTCGCGCCGGCTGGGGATTGGGCAATGCGACGTTTTTCGCCACAGCCATGACGTTGTTGATCGCGTTGACGCCGCAGGCAAGCACCGCGGTCGGCCTGTATGAAGCGGCGATCGGCCTCGGCATGGCCGGCGGTCCGCTCGTCGGCGGACTGCTCGGCCAACATTCATGGCGCTATCCGTTTATCGGCACGAGCGTCTTGATTTTCATTGCCTTTTTACTCGTCACCTTTTTCGTCTATGATCCGAACAAAGGAAAGCCGAAAAAAGCGGTCGGCCTGCAAGAAATGCGGCGGTTGCTTTCGTTCCCGCCATTTTTAAAAGGGGCGGTCGGCGGCATGCTTTACTATTACGGCTTTTTCGTCGTATTGGCGTATTCGCCTTTGATCATTGGACTGTCGGCCATCCAAATCGGCCTCGTTTTCTTCGGCTGGGGGCTCTGCCTTGCTTATGGCTCAGCGGTGCTCGCCCATCAGCTTGAGAAACAATATGAACCAAGGGAAATTTTGCCATACGGTTTGCTGATGTTCGCAGCCTTATTGCTGCTTCTTGTAGTCGCCAAGCCGACATGGCTTATGGTAACGCTCATCATTTTGTCTGGGCTCGTCTCCGGACTCAACAACGCTTTGTTTACAAGCTATGTGATGGAAACATCGCCATATGAGCGGGGAGTGACGTCCGGCACGTACAACTTCGTCCGCTGGCTCGGAGCGGCCATCGCTCCGGTGCTGTCCGGCATCATCGGCCACACCATTTCCTCAAAAGCACCGTTTATGGTCGCCATGGCGCTGGCGCTCATCGCCTTTCTGTTCCTTTCCTGGCGCAAGCGCAAGACTTCGGCACCCAAAACGGCATAGCCGTAAAAAAACAGGCGATCACAATCATTTCGCGTCTAAAATCAGAAAACGCCCGTTCCAAACGGGAACGGGCGTTGTTCACAATTCGCTTCCCGGCCGCAGCCATTTTGTCATCGTGTTCGCGGCGGCGAAGCATTGCCCTTTTTCACGAAACTGCTTCCATCCTCCTGCTTATAGCGCTCGCTGTTCAGCTATGAACCGTCCGCTTCTCGCTGATAAGAACGCCGCGTTTTTTCATCTCGTCCATATACACATCCCCCGGAACGATTTGCTCCGGCGGATAGACGCCGCGCTTTGTGATCACCCCGCGGCCGATGAGCTGAGCGACAGCAGAAATCGTGTAGGCCGTCGTGCGCGCCATCGCCGTTACCTTGTTTTCGCGGTCATTAAACGTGACGGTCTCGTATTCCAATACCGTTTCCTTCCCGCCTTTTCGGCCGCCGACGATGACCCGAAGCAACACCACATCATCTTTCCCTTTCAAATCAAGCAGCGGCTTCAGGACGGAAAGCAGCACATCGCGCGGTTTGACTTTGCATCCATCGATCTCCACTTCCACATCGTGGCGCGTCAAATTCAAATCGACAAGCAGCTTGCATTTTTCCGCATGGCCGCGGTAACGAATCGTTTTGTACTCGAGCCGCTTCAAGTTTGGAAACGAGCGCGAGAGCGTCGACGTCCCTCCTGAGGTGTGAAACGCTTCAAGCGGCCCGAACCGGTCGAAATAAATCGGCTCGACTTCCGAAAGGGACGGCACTTCCTGCTTTTGGCCGTTGCGGATGATCAAGGCCGGATCGGTGTAATGGTCAAGCAGCCCCTCGAGCGAAAACACATGGTTGTACTCGAGCGGCGGCTCGGGGCGGACAGGAATGCCGCCGACATACAGCAAGATGGATTCCACCTCATCGAGTTGACTCGCCCCATAACCGGATAAAATGTTGATCATTCCGGGTGCGACGCCAAGGTCGGGGATGATGGTCACCCCAGCGGCTTGGGCTTGTTCATGCAGCTCAAGCACCCGATCGGTAATATGGCCGATATGGCCGCCTAAATCGACAGAATGGACGCCAGCTGCAATAGCCGTTTTCGCCACCGTTTCGTTAAACTGGTAAAACAAGGCGTTGACAACCACATCGTGCCCTTTCATGAAAGCCGACAGCTGCCGCTTGTCGCTGGCATCCACCCGCACAGCGGCAAGCTTTTTGGAATGAAGCTGCTGCACCGTCTGCTCCGCCTTGGCCAAATCGACATCCGCCAACGTCACCGCCTCAACATCTTGGCTTTGCACTAAATCGCGCGCTGCTTCTTTGCCCATCAGCCCCGCTCCAAGCACGAGCACTTTCATCGTTCTTTCCCCCTCTGTCACCGATTCTTTGCCATACGCTTACATGACAGCCGCTTTTTTCACATCTTTGCCGCGGCCGCTGCTTCGATTCACGATATAGGTTCCACGTTGATCTTCACTTCTCTTTTGCCGGCGATGTTGCAAGCGACAGCCCGGTTCAATCATCGGTATCGATTTGCGCCCGTTGCAGCTTGCCGCTGAAATCGACATAAATGCTCCGCCATTCGGTGAATACGTCAAGCGCAGCGACGCCGGAGTCGCGGTGGCCGTTGCCCGTCCCTTTCGTGCCGCCAAACGGCAAATGAATTTCCGCTCCCGTTGTGCCGGCGTTGACATACACGATGCCGGTGTCCAAATCGCGCATCGCTCGGAATACATGGTTGACATCGCGTGTGAAAATGGCGCTTGACAGCCCATAATCGACGCTGTTGTTGACGGCGATCGCTTCTTCCAAACTGCGGACGGAAATGATCGACACGACCGGGCCGAAAATTTCTTCGCGGGCGATGCGCATATTCGGCGTGACATCGGTGAAAATCGTCGGCGCGTAATAAAAGCCGCGCGCATAGTCGCCCTCGCGCAGTCGATGACCGCCAATCAGCAATTTCGCCCCTTCTTCTACACCAATGCGCACGTAGCGGTCGATCTTTTGCAGCGCCTCTTCATGGATGACGGGTCCGACTTTGACCGTTTCATCCAACCCGTTGCCGATTTTCAATGTTTTCACAGCTTCCAGCAGACGCCGCTCAAGCTCCTGTTTCACCCGCTCATGGACGATGACCCGGCTGCACGCCGTGCACCGCTGGCCTGATGTACCGAACGCACTCCAGATGATGCCGTCAACCGCCAATGTCAAATCGGCATCATCCATGACGATCACCGCATTTTTCCCACCCATTTCGAGCGACACTTTTTTCAACAGCCGTCCGCATTTTTCCGCAATCATCCGCCCGACTTCATTCGATCCGGTAAATGAGATGACCTTGACATCCGGATGCTCGACGAGCGCATTGCCGACTGTCGGCCCGTCACCGTGGACCACATGAAACACTCCCGGCGGCAAGCCCGCTTCTTCAAAAATGCGAGCTAATTCCTGCGCCATGATCGGTGTCTCGGGCGCTGGCTTCCATACGACCGCATTGCCGGCAACAATGGCCGGAAACGACTTCCAAGTGGCGATGGCAATGGGAAAATTCCATGGCGTGATAATGCCGACCACTCCAACCGGCGTGCGGACGCTCATGGCAAATTTGTCTTTCAGTTCAGACGGCGTCGTATCGCCGAACAACCGCCGTCCTTCTCCCGCCATGTAAAACGCCATATCAATGCCTTCCTGCACTTCGCCGCGCGCTTCCTCAATCACTTTGCCCATTTCCATCGTCAACAGCCGGGCCAACTGTTCTTTCCGCTCCTTTAGCAGCATCCCAACTTTATACAAGATTTCCGCGCGTTTCGGAGCCGGCACGAGGGCCCACTGTCTTTGCGCTTCTTTGGCTGCTTGAACGGCCTCGTCAATATCGTTTGGCCCGGACATCGCCACCTCGGCAATCGTTTCCCCCGTCGCCGGATTGATCACCGGCGCAAATTGCCCGGTGCTTGGCTCCTTCCATTCTCCATTGATATAGTTTTGGATTTTCACTGTATACTCCCCCCATTTTTCTAGATGATTTATTGAGATAATTTATACATTGAACGCCGAGCGATGATCGTCAGGACTTCCTCTTGGCCCGCAAGTCCTGGATCGTAGCGGCCACCGAAATGTGGTCCGGATCGGTCAACACCTCAATCACCGTCGGCTTCTTGGCCTCAAGCGCCAACAGAAGCGCTTCCGTGAACTGTTGTTCCGTCTGTACTTGGAACCCGCGGCCGTTTAGGCATTCTGCCAAACGGGCAAACGACACGCGGCCTAAATCGGTGCCGATGACCCGCCCCGGAAACTGCAATTCTTGATGCATGCGGATGGTGCCGTACATATGATTGTTAAACACAATGCTGATGATCGGAATATCGTATCGAGCGGCCGTTTCCAACTCCTGCACCGTCATCATAAAGCCGCCATCCCCGGATAAAGAAACGACGGTCCGGTCGGGAAAGGCCAGTTTCGCGCCAATGGCGGCCGGCATGCCATATCCCATCGCTCCTGACGTCGGGCCGATGTACGTGTGCCCATCCCCAAACGGGAAAAAAGCATGGAGCCAACCGGCGAAATTCCCGGCATCGTTCGTAATGACCGCATTTTTTGACAAATGGCGCGCCAAGCTCGCCATCACAACTTCATAGAGATTGCGATGTTCCACCGGCAGCCTGGCCGTTTGTTCGTACCGTTTCCTCCGTTCAGCCGCCCATTCTTGCCAAGACGGCCGCACCGCGATATCGAGCAAACGGGACAGCACTTCCTGACAGTCAGCCCAAACCGCGAGATCCGGTGCATACACTTTTCCGAATCCATCGCTGTCAATATCGATGTGAATCAGCGTCTGATTGGGAGAGAGCAAACGGTAATCTTGTGTCGTTACTTCCGATAGCCGCGTTCCCAATGCCATCACCACATCCGCCTGCTCGGCCGTTTCGATGACCGCTTTGGGCGACCCTAGACCTAGGTGTCCGACATAGCATGGATGGTTGTGGGGAAACACGTCATGCCGCCGGAACGCCGCCATGACCGGAAGTGCATACTTTTCCGCCCATAAGCGCAGCAACTGCTCCGCTCCCGACCATTTGACGCCGCCGCCAGCAATCACGAGCGGCCGTTTGGCGCGCTTCAGAATCTCTTCAATGTGCTGTATATCTTCTTGCCTTGGTGCCGGCTTCGGCACATCGGTCTCGGCTATCACTGCTTCCGCTATCGTTTTGGAAAAGACATCTTCTGGCAGTGAAACGACGACGGGGCCGGGCCGCCCTGTTTTCGCGGTGCGAAACGCCCGTTGCACCAGCTCTGGCACCCGCTCGGCTTCGCGAATTTCGACCGCCCATTTGGCGATCGGACGAAAAAACGCTTCCATATCGACTTCCTGAAATCCTTCACGCCCTAGGAAGCGGCTGTTCACTTGCCCCAAAAACACGACCATCGGAGTGGAATCTTGCCTCGCGGTATGGACGCCAATCGCCAAATTCGCTCCGCCGACCGCCCTTGTAGCCAGCACGACGCCGCACTTTTGCGACGCTTTCGCATACCCTTCCGCCATAAAGGAAGCACCCCCTTCATGGCGGGCGGAGATGAACTCGATGGATGGCTCATCATAGATGGCATCAAGGAGGGGCAAATAACTTTCCCCCGGCACACCAAACACATAACGGATTTGTTCCTGTTTGAAACATTCGACGATGGCTTGAGCCACCGTGATGTGACGCATCGTTCGCTTCATGGCGCCGATTCCTCCCAATTCACTTGCTTCCATCGTTCAACGGCTTGCTCTAGACGCTCCATCGACGCTGACAGCGATACGCGGACATATCCTTCCCCTGCGGGTCCAAACGCTGTTCCCGGTGTGACGATGACTCCCGCTTCTTCGAGCAGTTTGGCGGCAAATCGTTCGGATGAGTATCCGTCATAGACCGGGATCCACAAGAAAAAGGTCGCTTTCGGCCGCTGCACGTCGATGCCCAGTTCTCGGAGTTTCTCGACCATCCTATTCATGCGTTGTTCATAAATGCGGCTATTTTCTCGAATAAACGTCTGTCCGTTCATCAAAGCGGCCACCGCCGCCTTCTGGATCGGAATAAACTGGCACGTATCCGTGTTGCTCTTGATCACCGAAAGCGCTCGAATCATGTCCCGGTTTCCGACCACGTATCCGATGCGGCAGCCGGCCATGTTATAGCTTTTGGACAACGATCCAAATTCCACCGCCACTTCCTTTGCCCCGTCCACCTGCAAAATGCTCGGCGCTTGAAAACCGGCAAACGTCACGAACGAGTAGGCCGCATCATGAGCAATGAACATCCGGTGGCAACGGGCAAGTGAAACGGCTTCGGCCAATACATCCAAATCGACAGCGGCGGCCGTCGGATTGCTCGGATAATTGAGAAACATGATTTTCGCTTGGTCATAAACGGACGAGGGAAGCGCATCAAACCGAGGAATATAACCATGTTGCGCATCGAGCGGCAGCGATCGGCTCTGGCCGCGGGCAAAATGGACGGCCGTCCGGTAGACAGGATAGCCTGGATCAGGCACTAAGGCGAGCTCGCCGGGATTGAGAACGGCTTGCAGCAAATGGACGATTCCTTCTTTCGAGCCGATTAACGCCAACACCTCGGTCTCCGGATCGAGCTTGACGCCATATTCCCGTTCATAAAAACGCGCGACCGCTTCCCGATACTCCCTGCAGCCGCCATACGGCGAATACGTATAGTGTTCTGGCGCATCGAGCGCTTCTTTCAACGCTTCGATGACAAAGGAAGGGGGCGGCAAATCGGGGGCGCCGATCCCTAAATCAATGACATCAACCCCGAGCTTTAGCAGTTCTTCTTTTTTCTTTTGAAATCGGGAGAACAAATATGGCGGCATCGTCTGCACAATATCGGAAAATGTGTTCAATCCCATCCCTCCTCATGGCCCTTCGTTTCAGTTTATGCGCACGCCCATCCCCCTCATGCCCGTCTCACGTTCAAGAAGCAGCCTATAATACCAATGGCTTTCTCACATCAAGACATCATCAAAATCTTTTTTCTCGAAAAGCGGTCGATGCAGGAGAAGTGGTTAATTTTTCACTAAGCTGCTAGAAAAACGCGATCAACCTTCTGAAACCCGGCCCTTTCGCCATAAAAAGAAGCGGCCGGCATCATCCACGGTTCGATGACGCAACTGGCCGCTGTCTATGGAAGCGAAGCGCCGGCGAAGGCGTCGCGATAGACTGCGCAGTTTTCCCCGCATGATCATTCTATGATTCAAAATTTGCACCTTATGCCATTATCATAATCCATCTGAAACGATTTGTAAATATATTTTTTGAAAATTATATATTTTAAAAATAATAAAGAACCACACCAATTTGCAGAACAAACAAGAGGGGCGATGAACGTTCGCCCCCCTCCGCTGCTTCGATCAGCACCGAGCGTTTTCCAGCTCATGCTTTTTCCGTTGATCGAACTTCCATATCCTCTCCACCATGCCGAGCATCGCAGCCCGCTTCTTGTCATTGATACAGCGATGACCCTTGCCGAATAAATTGTTGCGCTTTTTCTTTCATCCCCTCCTCTTTGATTTTCCGTTGCAGTTCATGTGAAATGTTCATGGAACAAAATTTCGGCCCGCACATCGAACAAAAATGAGCTGTTTTCGCCGCCTCAGCCGGCAATGTTTCATCATGGTATTCGCGGGCCCGTTCCGGATCGAGGGATAAATTGAACTGATCGTTCCAACGAAATTCAAAGCGCGCTTTCGAGAGCGCATCGTCACGCTGCTGAGCGGCTGGATGCCCTTTTGCCAGATCAGCCGCATGGGCGGCGATTTTATAGGCCACGACCCCGGCGCGTACGTCCTCTTTATTCGGCAACCCTAAATGCTCTTTCGGCGTTACGTAACAAAGCATCGCCGTTCCATAAGCGCCAATGATGGCGGCGCCAATCGCTGACGTAATATGGTCATACCCGGGCGCGATGTCGGTGACAAGCGGCCCTAACGTATAAAACGGCGCTCCATGGCAAATGTCCTGTTCCTGCTCGACATTTTCGCGAATTTTATGCATTGGAATATGTCCGGGCCCTTCGATCATCACCTGCACATCATGCTTCCAGGCGATTTTCGTCAGCTCGCCGAGCGTCTTGAGTTCCGCAAACTGCGCCTCATCGTTCGCATCGGCGATGGAGCCGGGACGCAAGCCGTCGCCAAGGGAGATCGCGACATCGTATTGTTTCAAAATCTCGCAGATTTCTTCAAAATGCGTATACAAAAAGTTTTCTTCATGATGGGCCAAACACCATTGGGCGATGATCGAGCCGCCGCGCGAGACAATTCCGGTCGTCCGGTTGGCGGTGAGCGGAATGTAATGAAGCCGCACACCGGCGTGGATCGTCATGTAGTCGACTCCTTGCTCCGCCTGCTCCATCAACGTCTCACGATACACGTCCCACGTTAACTTCTCCGGCACCCCTCCTACCTTTTCGAGCGCCTGATAAATCGGCACCGTTCCCACGGGGACCGGCGAATTGCGGATGATGTACTCGCGCGTCTCATGAATGTGCTTGCCGGTCGACAAATCCATGACCGTATCGGCGCCCCAACGCACCGCCCAAAGCAATTTTTCCACTTCGTCTTCAATCGATGAAGAAACAGCCGAGTTGCCGATATTGGCATTAATTTTCACATGGAAACGACGGCCGATGATCATCGGTTCGCTCTCTGGATGGTTAATATTAGCCGGAATAATGGCCCGACCAGCGGCGACTTCTTGGCGGACCATTTCTGGATCGATTTGTTCACGAATCGCGACAAACTCCATTTCTGGCGTAATAATCCCCCGTTTGGCGTAATGCATTTGTGTCACGGTTTTTCCGGGCTTTGCCCTCAATGGACGGCGCACAAACGGAAGCGAACGTTGGATCGCAACAGAAGACCGCTCCATTTCCTCCACATCGCCGCGCTCAACAATCCAGTTGCGGCGAAGAGGCGGCAATCCTTTTTCGACGTCCGGCTCAAAATGAGGATCGGTGTATGGACCGGTTGTGTCATAGACGCGCACCGGCTCGTTTTCCACCGTTCCTTGCGGCGTTTTCGTCGGCGACAACACGATCTCTCTCATCGGCACGCGCACATCCGGACGCGACCCTTCGATGTACACTTTGCGGCTTTCCGGAAACGACATAAACGAGCGAATGTTTTCCATGCGTGGCTTCCCCTTTCAACATAAAATTATGAAAGATCAGATCTGAAGCCACACCGTCTGAAGCGGGGCAAACACGAGAATAGGCGATGGCGGCCGATTCAAAATAAAAACAGGTTCCGACACCGGAACCTGATCGAAGGCAAAAGGCCAAATGAACAAGACACGTCCATCTGTTCCCGCTGCCTGCTTCCCTACGCTGGCATGACCCAGATCAGGTTCAAAGGGTCAAAGAACTTCATCGCGTTCTTTTCTCAGCCCGGCTCTCGGACTCCCCTAGCAGATAAGCGTATCACAATGATGACTGACTTTTTTCATTTTATCAGGCAATTGGCAAAGATGCAAACCATTTTATTCCAAACGTTGACTCCCACACGTCGTTTGAAAGCCCCTCTTTCTCGAAGAAAGCGTCCTTTTCCTCACTCACACAGAAAATTTCTTCAGCATGGCCCGCATCTCGTCCGCCATCTGACCGAGCGATGTCGACGAAGAGGCGATTTCCTCGACGGAAGCCATTTGTTCCTGCGTCGCTGCCGATACGTTGGCCGCACCGGACGCTGACTGTTCGACAATATTGGTCATCTGTTGGAGTGCGTCGTTCACTTGGCGGGCATGCTCCGTCATTTGCTCGATGGCGGACGATACTTGTCCAATTTGTTTGCTCACTTGGCCGACCTCCTCCCGAATATGGGCAAATGATTGGCCGCATGCCTCCGCCACGTTCAATCCTTTCGCCACTTCGGAGATCACCTGTTCGGCAGACGCAACCGCCCGCTTCGTTTCTTCTTGAATGTAACCGATCAGCTCAGAAATTTGATGCGCTGAGCGCGCGGATTGTTCTGCGAGCTTCCGCACTTCATCCGCGACAACCGCAAACCCTTTCCCTTGCTCGCCGGCGCGCGCCGCTTCGATCGCCGCATTGAGCGCCAACAAATTCGTCTGCGACGCAATGCCAGTGATCGCTTCCGTAATCTGTCCAATCTCGTTGGAACGCTCCCCAAGCCCTTTCACCACCTGGCCGAGCGTTTGCACATGATCGTAAATGAACTGCATTTGCTCGGACATTTGTCCGATGGACTGCTTGCCGTCCTCTGCTTTCGCCGATGTTTTCTCAGCCCGGTGCGCCACTTCTTTCGTATGGAAAGCGACGTCGCTCAATGTTTGGGAAATATCATGCACGGACGCGGCGGTGGTGCGGACAGCATCGGCCTGCTCCTCCGCACTTGCCGCAAGCGTTTCCATCGTTGTCGCAATTTGCTCTGTCGCTTTCGTCGTCTGTTCGGCGACGGCGGCAAGCTGCTGAGAATATTGCGCTACTTCTTCGGCATGATGTTGGATTTGCCCCATCACACTTTGCCAAGCGTTTGCCATATCGTTTAACGACGCCGCAATCGGCCGCAGCTGCTGCACGCGATCAAGCGGTATGCGCGCCGTCAAATCTCCGCCTGTCATCTTGCCTAAATGTTCGTTAATAACGGCAATCGGGGCAACAAACCGTCGATAGTTGAGCGTTGCCGAAACGAAACCGAGCATCGCGCCAAACAGCACCGTAGCAACAAGCGTCCACCAAAATGCCGCCCCGCGAATGCCGTTGACCAGGCATGTGGCCATGCCGATCGCCGCTGTGCCAGGGATGACGATGAACATGGTGCGGATGATATAACTTGCTAATGACAAAACGCTCTCCTCCTTTTGCCATGATGCAAACACCTTTCTTATTTCTTTACCACATAAATAGATTCGTGAATGAACGTTCATTTTCCTTCCTAGCCCTAATCATGAATAGGGGTGGTTGCAAAGTTTTCTGATCTAACAAGGACCCGCTCAAAAACATCATGCTTTTGCTCGCTTCTAATCGGTGAAGAAAATAAAAAAAGGCGCCCCGTTCGATTGGGGCACCACCTGTTGTTTTCCGCTTTACACCGCCGGTTTTTCCGTTGTCACATACGTTCCAGCGATAAAATCGTGAATGGAGCGTTTGTCTTCTCTTGCAGCGACCATAATCGCACTAATGATGAGACCAATGCCGAACGTGATAAAGTATACGAGTCCGCCAACGAACGAGCGCAAAAACATCGTGCCGATGCCGACTTTTCCGCCGTTGACTTTCGCAATCCGGATGCCAAGCATCCGCTTGCCGACCGTATATCCGTACCAAACAGCCGGAACGATTAACGCGTAAAGGATGTTCGCTAATGACGTAAACCAGTTCGTTTCCCAACTGCCAGTGATGAAATAGCCGATGATCGAAATCGGAATACCGACGACAATCGCATCCAACAAGTTAGCCAACAGCCGCTTCCAAAATCCAGCCGGATTTGTCACCGCCATATGCCTTCCCTCCTGTTGCCTTTTCTATATTGTATTCTCCATTAACAGTATAATTGTCTTCATTTTACCGTAAATGGCGTATAAAAGAAAATCGGTTTTTTCGACATCACATCGATTTTTTGCTTCGATGCGGTGGTCCCTGCTACACACGCTCAAGATGATGGAATCGATCTTCTTGCAGCAATTTCTTTAGCCCAGCTTCGCCACCACAGCCGAAAAATCGTCTGGAAGCGGCCCTTTTTGCGCAAAATGGCGGCGCAGATGGTCCAAAAGCACTTGCTCGTCCAATAAAATATGCGGCGCCAGCGCATCGCGGAACGCTTCAATCTTTTGCCGGACGGAACCCGTTTCCCCTTCGATCGCCCCGTCGGAATACAACACAAGCGTCGCCCCCGGCTCGTAGCGCAACCGGCCGCTGTCGACAAAAAGGCGCGGAAGCAGCCCGATCGGCGCGCAGCCGCGGTCCAACTCCGCCACCGTTCCATCCGGTTGGAACAAAAACCCCGGCGGATGGCCGGCTGATGCATATTCAATCATCCGTTCCTTGACATCCACCAGAACATATACGGCGGTGAAATAATACGTCATCCGCCCGTTTTCATGGTACAACTGGCGCATATGGCGGTTCAACTCGCGAAACACTTCCGTCGGAACGATCCCTTTGCGGATGACGCCGTTTAAGAGCGAGCGGACCGACATGCAAATGAGCGAAGCCGCTGCCCCATGACCCATCACATCCATTAAAAAAATGCCGTACCGCTGTTTGTCGATCGGATACCAGGCGTACATATCGCCACCCAGCTCCCGCGATGGGATGTACGTTCCGGCAATCTGGATTCCTTTGGCCGACAACGGCTTGCTCAACACGCGCTTTTGCACCTCGCGGGCCAGCCGCAAGTCATCTTTCATCGCTGCGATGTATAGGTTCTCGTAAGTTGGACCGGCAAATAAAAACAAGTAAAACGCGATTTCTCCATCATGGCCGGGCACAGCCCGCACCGTCGTCTGCCTGACATAGACCGAACCGTTTTTCCGCCGCCAGCGCACCCACCCCCTCCATTCTCCACTTTCCCCAGTGCTCGCTTGAATCACCTCATAAAGCCAGGCCTCGTAATAACCCGCGTAAAGCGTATGCAACGGCTGACCGACAATCTCTACATCATGACCAGTGATTTTTGTGAACGCCGGATTGACAAACTGAACGACAAACTGGCCATCGGTGACGAGCATCGCCTGTTCCATCGCTTTGTACACTTGTTCAGCGAGCTGTCGTTCATTCTCGTTTCGCTTTGCTTCTGTCAGATCAGCGACAATCCCGCTGACAAGCCTCACTTCCCCGAATTGGCCAAGCACAGGAAACGTCTGTTCAAGCACCCAACGGACGGAGCCATCCCGCTGATTGATAATGCGATACGTCTGGGCGCCCGCATCCGCTTCCGAAAGGAGCGACCATTTTCTTTCCGCCTTGGCGCGGTCATCTGGGTAGGACACTTTTGCCCATATGTCTTGATCGCGGTAAAAGTCGTCCGGAGGCAGGCCGTACAGCTGCTCGCATGATGACGAAATGAACAAGAGCCGCCTTTGTTCCGGCGCTGCGAGCCAATACACATAATCGCCCGGCCCAACGAATACATTCATTTTTTCCAAGCCGAGAAGCAGCTCCCGCCACGCGAGGTGGTCATAACGTTGAACATGTTCCCAAAACCCATCCACCATAGAACGTCATTCTCCACTGAAATAATCCATGGCTTCCTTCTCTGTGGCAAATAGTTTGATAAACGAAGAAAATTTGACAATATGGAAAATTTCTGCAAGCGACCCTTCCACTCCGGCAATGACCAACTCTTTTTGTCGGGCTCTCGCCTCCATGACGCTGTCAGCGATGACACCGAGTCCGGCGCTGTTTATGTAGTTGACCCCCTCCATGTTGACGATCAATTGATCCGCCTGTTTGTCCAGCAGCCTTTCCAGCGCTTGACGGAACGATTCGACGTTGTTTAAGGTAATATCTTCTGCCCATGTCAGCGCGCAAATTGCCCCTTGTCTCATCCTCATCTTGCTTCCTCCAATGGTCACTCATTTTTTGCATTTGCACATGCAAAACAAGACGTTGTTTCCCGCTCGCTTCACGTATACATCGTCGACAATATGGGTGATCAGCTGCAGCCCTCTGCCGCGCGGCCCTGTGTTGACGACATCGGTTTGGGCTACGGAGAAGCATCCTCCTCGCTGTTTGACAATGATCATAAACTGTCTCGCTTCCATTTTCCAAAATATCCTAAATGGCAGTTTTCTCGTTTTTTGACAATATTCATACGCATTCGTGCACGCTTCCTCGGTCGCGAGCCGAAGAAAAAGGCAATCACGCGGCAAAAACCCCATTCTCTTCGCCAGTTCCTCGGTAATGTCCATCGCTTTTAAAATGTCCGCCGTTTTCATGATTGCCATCGTTCGGATCATGGCCCTGGGCTTCATCGGCATTTCCCCTATCTTTGTTATGCTTATGCGCCGGCCAAAGCAACATGGCAGCTTTTCCACTATCGCACGTTCCAGCGCTGGGGAAAACGGATTCGAATGCTATTTTTCTCCTTTATTGTTCCATCTATCGAAAAATAGTTCTTATTTACTACAATTCATTATAATACAAAATGGGGCTCATTCCAATTTCCTACATCCAAAAAAAAAAGACATCATGGCACCCATCGTCCAATGATGTCCCCCTTAACGGCGCTGCCGGCGGTGGTTTAGTTGATACACAAGGGCGATCAACTGTGACCGATCGTTGACGCCAATTTTTTGAAAAATGTTTGTAATATGATTTTTCACGGTATGGACGCTAATGAACAGCCGTTCCGAAATTTCCCGGTTACTGCAGCCTTGAATGAGCAGCTCCAATACATCCATCTCCCGGGCCGTCAACTGCTTGGACAACATGTCGATATTGACCGTCCCATCATTCCCACCGTGAGCCTTGCCGCTGATCATCATCGCACCAATCGCGGCCAACGCCGTCATATACACTTCCGCCTCTTTCGCTTCCCTTTCTTTCTTTATATGAACGGCGAGAACGCCATAGCGGCCATCGCCGACGAAAAACGGCACTTCCATCACCGATTTGCCTTCAACATCAAGCAGCGCCGGCACCTCGCCTTTCGCCTTTTCGCCGTGGCAGCCATAGCGGCGGCAGACATCATCCCGATAACGAACGGCCATTTCTACGTCCATCGCTCCTTCGTGGACAACGGCTGTTTGGCCATCGCTAGACCATACCACGCAGACGAAATCGCCGTAAGCGAGCTCCGCGGCGAATTCGGCCATGATCCGGATGATTTCTTCCTCGTTCTGCACCACACGCATGGCCCGTCCAATTTCCATCAACATCGACAGGCGCATCAAGTGGCGGTCCATTTTCATATCAACCTCTGTACATTTAGCCAGGAGCAGCCAATGTTGAACGAGGGCGGAACCGACCGAACGAAGCGCCGCCGGCAGTGAAGAGGACGCCTCGCTGCCGATCATGATCCATCCTTCCACTGCTTTCCCGTACGTCGCCGGATACGCAATCATCGCTTTCGGACGGATGCCATGGCGAACAAAAAAGGAAAAGCGTGGATCCAAAGCGGCATCTTGAACGTAAACCGAACGAAGCGGCGGCTCCGAAGACGAAAGCGGCGGAAACAACGCATCGATCATCTTGCCGCGCAGCTTTCCGGCCTTTTCCCCGCTTGCCGCCGCCACCATCCATCCTTGCGGACATTTGGCGATATACAACGCCATATCGACGCGTTCATCGAACGCCCGCAACTCAAAAAGCAGCTTGTCCACGTCCGCTAGGGCGGAGCTGTCCGCAACCACTGCTTCGAGCCGTTTTCCGTATTCACAGCATTGTTGCTTGCGGCGCTCGCCGCTGATTAATTCCCCGCATATGACCGCCATCTTTTCTATATCTTTTAACTTCGCTTCGACCGCCCGCGCCGGCAACGCCGCCACCTGTTCGATCGCTGGCATCCATTCTCCAGTGTCCATCAGCGGTTGTTCGCAAATGAGCCATTTCGTTTCTTCCTCAATAAACACGCCCGCCCAAATCCAATATTCCGCCTTCTCATCGACAAACACGGGAGCGACGATGCTCTTCATGCCAAAACGCCCGACCGGCACGACCGATGGACGCTGCCATCCGTCCATGACAAGTTCCTGCGGGCAGAAAAACGATGGCGCTTCCCTTTTAGCGGCAAACAAAACGAACTCCGCCAGCTCGGTCATATTCGATACTTTCGTCACGGGAGCGCCGTGATCATCGACGATCAGCATGCTCAACTCCGTCAATGCCGCGTATGCATCTTGAATATATTGCAACGATTCACGGATCACCACGCCTTCAACTCTCCTACAATACATTTTTATCCTTATCTATTATGGACAAACCATTTGCAAGAAATCAAGCATGAGCCCCCTCACAACAAAAATAAACCGGCGTGGGAGCCCTACGGACGACCCACGCCGGAACAAATCTTTTGAAACGGACAGAGGGCGACAAGCGCAGACCATTCGGAGAAAAGGCGTCACCAGTCAATGCGCAATTCAAGGGTGGCGAGGCAATCAGCCAGTTGCCGCTTAATCTCCGCCAATGCAGCCTCCGTCTTGGCTTCTGCACGCAACACAAGAATCGGCTGCGTGTTCGACGGCCGCACCAACCCCCAGCCGTCTGGGAACTGGATGCGGGCGCCATCCACATCGACAACAGGGAAACGGCCGGCAAATTTCTCTTTTACTCTGGCAATGGCAGCTGGTTTTTTCTCTTCCGGGCAAGCAACTCGCGTCTCCGGCGTCGCCGCGTACCGCGGCACATCGGCAAACCACTCGGACAGCGGGCGCTCATCGTGCGACAGTAATCGAAGCAGGCGCCCAGCGGCGTACAGCGCATCGTCATAGCCGTAAAACTCATCATTGAAGAACAAATGACCAGACATTTCACCGGCAAACGGGATCTCCGGACGACGGCGCAACGTCGCTTTGACGTGCGAATGGCCGGTGCGATGGAAGAACGGTTTCCCGCCGAGCCGCTCAATTTCCTCAACAAGCGCTTGCGAACATTTCACTTCGACGGGCGCGTCGGCTCCCGGATGACGCTTAAGAATCTCGCGCCAGAACAGCACCATCAGTTGGTCGCCCCAACGGATCGCACCCGTTTCATCCACAACCCCGATCCGGTCGCCGTCGCCGTCAAACGCGATGCCAAGATCAGCCTGCTCCTTGCGCACCATCTCAATCAAGTCCGTTAAGTTCTCCGGCACGACCGGGTCCGGATGATGGTTCGGAAACGTCGGATCGGATTCACAGTAAAGCGGGACGACATCGCACCCCCATTCTTTGAGCACTTGTGGCGCAATGATCGATGGGGTGCCGTTGCCGCAGTCGACGACGACCTTCAGCTTGCGCGGACCGAGCTTAATTTTCTCCTTCAACATCTTGATATAGGCCGGAGCAAGGTCAAGCGTTTCCTCGCGCCCGCGCGCTGTTTCAGGACGCGGCTGTTCCTGGCTGAGCCGCTCCATCGCCTGCCGCAGCGCTTGGATGCGCTCGCCATAAATTGTCGTTTTTCCCATGGCGATTTTAAATCCGTTCTCATCCCCTGGGTTATGGCTGGCGGTGATGATCATGCCGCATGGAATGTTCGTGTAGTATAAGCTGTAGTAAAACATCGGCGTCGTCGAAAGCCCAATATCGACGACATCGCAGCCGCCATCGAGCAGCCCATCTTTGAGCGCCCGATGCAAGCCAGGCGATGACAGACGATTGTCATGACCGACAACCGCCCTCTTCTCGCCTTCCTTTTGCATCATGTCGGCAAAGGCCCGTCCGAGCCAATACGCGAACGACTCATCGAGCTCCTCTCCGGCTCGTCCGCGGATGTCGTATTCTTTAAACACGTGTGCCGGCCATGCGAACGGTTTCGTTGTTGATGGATTCATCGACAACCACCTCCACCGAAATCGATTGAGCGATTGCTGCTGTTAACAAGTACGACAATGTTGACTCCGCCCCCCGATTCGGGTTCGGGCCGTTCGGGCCAAGCCCGTCGCAGCAACTGCCGTCGCTTGGGTCCGCAAGCGGCGCGTTGCCGTCGTTTTGTCCGTAAAACCAAGCGAGGCAGCGGCGGACGACGCCGCGATAACGCTCGTCGTCCGTTGCCCAATACGCTTCGCGCGCCGCCAAAGCGAGCTTCATCACATCAAGCGGCTGTTGATCCCAATCGGCGCGGTAGCGGCGGCTGCACCAGCCGCGGTTGCCGACCGGACGGATGACACCTCCCGGTCCGCTCATTTTTTCAATAAGGAAAGCAAGGCTTTTTTCCGCCACTTCCTTCACCTCATCCCGCGGCGCGCGCCGATATGCCGTCCAAAGCGCCCACGGCAGCACCCCGTTGGCGTACGTCAACTCCGGCTCATACCAATGCCAATCGTCGCCAGCATGCTCCCAATACGCCGCAAGCAGCCGCTCTTCAAGCCGTGCAGCCAAAGCTGCCACTTCCTCTTGATCGACGCCAAGCGGGCGTCCTTCTGTCAATAAGACGCCGCAAGTGGCCACCCCCCAGGCGACGCCGCGCAGCGAACGAAGCTCCCAAGCCGCCGGCATGGCCCGCCGCAACATATCTGCTGCCGCCTCGCGCCGCGCCGGATCGCTGAGGCGAACGTAAGCCAACGCCGCCGCCCAAAACGACCGCCCGAAGCAGTCGTCTGACGGCGTTTCCTCTTCTTTTGTCCGGTCAAAGAAAAAGTTGTTATGGAACGTGCCATCATCGTTTTGCGCCCAAAGCAAAAAGGCCAAATATCGGTCAAGCAGGCGATACAGCCGCTCCTTCGTTTCTTGATCGTCGAGCAACGCCAGCCACTCGAGGCACGCCCATATGGCGCGGGCGTTGTCATCGGTCGAATACCCTTCGCGCCGCCGCGGAATGCGGCCGAGACTATGCTCAAGCAACCCGGTGTCGTCAGTCATGCGCTCGAGATGGTCGAACTTAATGACTGACGGTGCCAATGGTCTTCACCTCCCCACGTTTCGCGGCGCACATGCGCGCAAACAAGGCGACATGCTGTTCGCCGACGCGCGGCCAATGCGTGTTTGCCCCGATTTGGCGCACCTTTTCCTCCCATCGCTTCAGCGCCGCCTCGTCGGCCAACAGCTGCCCGATCCGCTCTTCCCAGGCGGTCGTATCGCCATACGGCAACAACAGCTCTTCACAACCTTGCAACAAATCGCGCGCATGCTCATACGGCGTCGAAACGACCGGACGGCCGACGCCGACCGCATAGGCAAGCGTGCCGCTTGTAATTTGCTGCATGCCCGGGTACGGGGTGACGTACAAGTCGCATGCCGTCAAATAATCAATCAGCTCTTCCTCGCTGAAATACCGGTCCTCCATGCGAACATGGCCATCGAGCCCGAGCCGATGAATCAACGCTTTCAGCTCATCGCGATACGCCTCCCCTTCCCGCTTTTTCACTTCTGGGTGCGTCTGTCCGGCAATGACATACAGCGCTTCCGGCACCTTGCGCACGACGCCCGGCAATGCGGCCAAGACCGATTCAATCCCTTTGCCGCGGCTTAGAAGCCCGAACGTCAACATCACTTTGCGGCCGCTGAATCCGAGGCGGCGGCGAAGCGAATCGCGATTTTCGCTGCTTGGGCCTGGAGCACCGTGCGGAATGTAGACAATTTTTTCTTCCGGCAAGCCAAACGCTTTGACCAAATACGGAATCGCCTGCCGGTTCATGACGATGATCGCATCGCTTGCTGCCGCGATTTTCCCTTGAATCGGGCGGTACGGCAACGGCGGTTCGGCAAACACCGTATGGAACGTCGTCACGAGCGGCTTTTCGAGCGCCGCGATGAAATCGAGAATGTATTCGCCCGCCTCGCCGCCGAAAATGCCAAATTCATGCTGCAGGACGACAACATCGATGTCGCTCTCATTCACCCGTTTGGCCATCTCGGCATAAGCGGCGCGGTTTTGCGCCGGAAGCGGCCAATACGCCGGGTTGTGACGGTAGGCGTCATCGCCGTCGCTTTCGTTATACAAAACGATGACGCGGTCGCCATCAGACGGGCCCCGGACGCCGTCAATGCTTTGGCGCAAATGTTCCGTAAACGTCGCCAGCCCGCACCGCCGCGGCGGGTACGTGCTGACGTAGGCAATTCGAATCATGCTTGCACCGCCTCCTTGAACTGATTAATAATCGAATCTTCGAACACTTCTCCCGCCGGCGTCACCGTCCGATAGCCGAAAATGCTGTTTTGCAAACGGCTGCGGTCACGAATGACAGAGCGGTCCCAAACGATGGTCTGCGCGCAATGGACGCGGGCGCCAATTTGGCAGTGGTCGCCGATGACCGCATTCGGGCCAATGACGGCCTGCGGACCGATTTTCACATGGTCGCCGATGAGCACAGGCGGCACAAACAAGACGCCAGACCCAATCTCCACGTTTTCACCGACAAACACGCCCGGCTGAATTTCACGTCCTTTGAGCGGAATCGGAAACTCCCGGCACAACGCATCCCAATGCACTTGGCGGTATCGTGCCGGCGTCCCCATATCACGCCAATATCCGTCGCTGACGGTGCCATAGACACCGACATTCTTCTCGATAAGAAGCGGGAACGTTTCACGCTCGATCGACACTTCCCGCTCCGCCGGGATATAGCGCATCACCTCTGGCTCCAAAATATACATGCCGGCGTTGATCCGGTTCGATGGCGCTTCTTCGCGGCGCGGCTTTTCGATAAAGCGCAAAATTCGCCCGCTGTCGTCTTGTTCTACGACCCCATAGGAAGAAGGATCGTCAACCTCCGTTAAGACGATGGTCGCAAGCCCGCCGTGTTGGCGGTGGAAATCAAGCAGGGGAATCAATTGCGGCAAGTGCACGATGTCGGCGTTAAACACAAGAAAACGTTCATTCAGAAAACGTTCGGCATTTTTAATCGCCCCGGCCGTTCCGAGCGGAGACGGCTCAAGCGCGTATGTAATGTTCACATTGAAACGTTTTCCGTCGCCGAAATAACGGCGGATCACGTGAGAGCAGTGATGGGCAGCGATGACAAATTCGTTAACTCCTTGGTCGCGAAGATGAATGATGAGGTGCTCAAGCCATGGCCGGTTCGCAATCGGGGCCATCGGTTTGGGGATGTTTTCGGTCAATGGACGAAGACGCGTACCTAATCCTCCTGCCAGCAACAATGCTTTCATTTCGTCATCCCTCCATACGATTTTTTTCACAAAACTAGACACGATTCTTGATGGATGAACGAAAAAATGAAAGTGATTCATAGATTGCTAGCACTCGGCTGCAATGGTTGCTAATAATAATATACATAATATTCCTCCTTCTATGCAAGCAAAATAATTGTCGGATGGTGTCGATGAGGAATGATTGATGCTTGCCAATTTCAAAACTTTCATTTTCTCGTTCTTCTTTTTCTTTGCGGTATAATGAGTATCGTTAATGCTATATATATGTGAGGGAGGAGGAGAATACGCCATGATTTCTTCATCATCTTTCCGTTACCATGTTGGCATTGCCGGCGCCGGCGCATTCGCTGAATTTCTCGCCGGCGCGCTCGCCCCGCTTCCTTCCTTCCATCTCGCCGCTGTCGCCGGGCGGACGGACGAAAAACGCCAGCGCGTCATCGACGCCTATCGCCGCCGTCAGCCGCAGGCGGGCGACGTGCGCGAATACCGCGAAGCTGAAGAATTGATCGTTGACCCGCACGTTGACATCGTCATTCTCACCACCCCGCCGCATTTGCACGCCCCGCTTGCCGAGCGGGCGCTTGAGGAAGGAAAACATGTGCTCCTTGAAAAGCCAGGCGGCCTCACCGCCGAGGCGCTGCGGGCGAACATCCAGCTCGCCGCCCGCCAAAACCGGGCGTTGGCGGTCAATCTCGTCTTGCGCTACCATCCGCTCGCAGAAGCCGTCAAGCAACTCATCCACCGCGCGCTTCTTGGCCCAGTGGACTACGCAAGCCTTCACAACGCGGCTCACCGCGTCGCGGAAGGCCATTGGTTTTGGGACGAGCGGCGAAGCGGAGGCATTTTCATTGAGCATGGCGTCCACTTTTTCGAAGTCGGCCGCCACTGGTTCGGCGAAGCCGTCAAGGCACAAGGATTCGCTTTGCGGGAACAGGACGGCACGCAGCCGCGCGTCGGCGCCACGGTGATTCATGAAAACAACGGCCGGCCCGTCCCGGTTCACTATTACCACGGCTTTACGATGAACCCGGACGCTCCTGAGTCGACACATTGGGACATTCATACGGCACGCGGGCGCATCGTGCTTGACGGCTGGATTCCAACGCAGCTGTCCGTCTCCGGCCTCGTCTCGGCCGATGAAGCGGCATATATTGACGCCTTGCTTGACGCCATCCCGAAACAGCCATCCGCCGACGCTATCGAACAAATGCAGCGCGCCGCCGGCCGCCTGGCGCCGCCTGTTGCATCGCCAGCCGCCCCGCGCCGCCCATACGAGCGCACCGTTGCGCTCTCAAACCGCCACGGTTGGTACGAAGCGATCGCCCAAGCGCGCTTTCTCGACTTTTGCCGCCTAATCGAAAACCCAAACGAGTGCGGCCTTGTGACGGCGGAAGACGCCGCCGCCGACCTCTCCCTAGCCGAAACGTGCACCGTGACGGGTAAAGCAGTCGACCCACTTGACATCCGCTAACATGCTGACACAAAAAGAGCCTGGTGCGGCCACATGGCAAACGGCCGCAACCAGGCTTTCTTCACCTCAATCGGCGATAGATCTCGGTCTCACCAGAACATCCAAAACGCCCTTCTGCGCCCCCCTCGACCAACAATGCCTCAACAGTCGGAATGTCCGCCGGCGCCCACTCAAGCGAGCGCAATGCTTGAAGCGGCACCCACCGAAGCTCAGCATGCTCCCGCGCCCGCGGCTCCCCATCGACTAAGCGGGCTTCATACGTCCGCAAATGCACGATGGCGTGTTCATACTCATGGAACACATCAGCCAACAACTCACCGACCGAAATGGTGCAGCCAAGCTCCTCGCGAATTTCCCGAACTAAAGCGTCTTCGGGCCGCTCCCCCTCTTCCACTTTGCCGCCGGGAAACTCCCACACGTTTGGAAGCGACATATTTGGCGCACGCAACGCGCATAACACATCCCCCTGTTCATTGAAGATGGCTGCCCCGACAACGTGAACGACCCGTTTCATTCATAACCCGCCCTTCTCATCCATATACGCCATTTTAGCAAAAACCGTCTCGCTTTCCAAAACAGTGGAACCCCTTTAGGCGTTATGTTACTTTAAAGAAGAGCAGAACCTTTTCACCAGGTGCTCCGTATTCTCAACTGAAATCGCTGACAAGGGGGAGAACGTGTTGTTCAAAAAACTATTAAGCTCCATCGGCATCGGTGCCGCCACTGTTGATACGAAGCTCGCCAAAGCGCAATATGTCCAAGGCGAAACCGTCGAAGGGGTTGTCGACATTCGCGGCGGCAGCGTCGAACAGCACATTGATGAAATTTATTTGGCATTAGTCACAACGTACATCCGCGAAATCGATGATAAGAAATTTGAAGAAAAAGCCGTGCTGGCGCGCTACAAAGTGAGCGGCCCGCTGACGATCGCGCCGAACGAAACGAAAACGATCCCGTTTCAATTCGCCTTGCCGTACGACGTACCGGTCACGCTCGGTTCTTCGCGGGTATGGCTGCAAACCGGCCTTGACATTAAAATGGCGCTCGACCCGCAAGACCGCGACTATCTCACCATCGAGCCGCACCCGCTTGTCGCCGCGTTTCTCGAGGCGGCCCGCCAATTAGGTTTCCGCCTTCGCCATGTGCAATGCGAACAAGCGCCGCGCTATTGGCAACGGCGGCTGCCGTTTGTCCAAGAGTTTGAATTCAAGCCGGCAAGCGGACCGTTTAAAGGCCGACTTGACGAACTGGAGGCCATTTTCTTTGTCTCCGAGCATGGGGTTGAAGCCATTTTAGAGATTGACCGCAAAGCGCGCGGGTTTGCTGGATTGCTTTCCGAGGCGCTTGATATGGACGAAACGCTTGTCCGGTTCACCTATGGGCCGAGCGATGTCGCTTCATTGGCGCAACGGTTGGCGAATGCAATTAGCCGGTATAGCTGAGCTAAAAGGGGCAAAAAACGAAGGGGCCACTCGGCCCTTTTGTACTATGTGCTATACGGATGCAGTGAAAAGCTTGTCTATCTTCCCTGCAGTCGACCCAACTGTTCTGCAAAAACCACATTACTACAATTTCAAATTGCACCACACACTCCTTTTGTTTATTTTGATTCATACGGCTAGGATTCAGTGAGCTTTTTGCTTTGCAACCGATGTCAGCCCCATCGCGGCTGGCTTCTTTTTCGACCTTGCCATAAGCGCAAAAGGCAATGCTACGTTTGGATAATTCAAACTATTCTAATATAACAATCTATTCGTTAATCACTAATATTCATGCTAAAATAGTGTTTGTTCACCACTAGAAAACACTTGTGCATGTACGGTGAATTTCATTCTTGATCATCCATGAGTGTCAGGAGGAACGTTATGAAGCAACTCATTGTAAGGTGGAATCAGCTTAGCCTTGTCAGACGTATCCTTGTCGGTATCATCATCGGGATTGTCCTCGCCATGGCCGTCCCGGAATCAACAAAATGGGTGTCCATTTTTGGTTCCTTGTTTGTCAGCGCTCTAAAGGCCGTCGCACCCGTATTGGTGTTCTTTCTCGTGGTCTCCGCCATTTCCCGCCATCAAAGCGGCCAAAAAACAAATATCCAACACATTCTTGTCCTATACGGGGCCAGCACGTTCTTAGCCGGTCTTACCGCCGTCGTGGCCAGCTTCATCTTTCCGGTTCATTTATCTTTAGCTGAAGGGATGAAAGATATCTCTCCCCCTAGCGGCATAACAGAGGTACTTCAGTCATTGTTGCTTAATATTGTTGATAACCCTATTCATGCACTGATCAATGCGAATTATATCGGTATCCTGACTTGGGCGGTGTTGCTTGGCATCGCATTAAGACCTGCGCCGGAGACGGTCAAAAACGTCATCGCCAGTTTTTCTGACGCCATTTCAAACATTGTCACATGGGTCATCAATTTGGCACCCATCGGAATCATGGGGCTTGTTTTTGACGCGATGGTCACCAACGGGCTTTCCGCTTTCATCGAATACGGAAAGTTATTGGCCGTTCTTCTTGGGACGATGTTTTTCGTGGCATTCGTCATGAATCCGCTGATTGTCTTTGTGAACATTCGCCAAAATCCGTACCCGCTCGTGTGGAGATGCATTCGGGAAAGCGGAATGACCGCCTTCTTTACGCGCAGCTCGGCCGCAAACATTCCGGTGAATATGAATTTGGCTGAAAAACTCGGATTAAACAAAGATACGTATTCGGTCTCGATCCCTCTCGGTGCAACGATTAATATGGCTGGCGCCGCCGTTACGATTTCCGTGTTGACGCTTGCTGCGGTTCACACATTGGGGATTGAAGTCGATCTAGGTACAGCGCTGATTCTTAGCATTCTTTCCACCATCGCCGCTGCAGGGGCATCCGGCGTCGCGGGCGGCTCGCTTCTCCTTATCCCGTTGGCATGCAGTTTGTTTGGCATCCCAAATGATATTGCCATGCAAGTAGTAGGGGTTGGTTTTATCATTGGCGTGTTGCAAGATTCATGTGAAACGGCCCTGAACTCCTCTTCCGATGTTCTTTTCACCGCAACAGCGGAATATGCGAAGAGACGCAAAGAAAAAACCGCCGTCATCATCGAAGCTGAATTTCATGCAAAACGAGCGGGTGGCAACTGAAACCCTTCTTGTATAAAGCCCGTTTCCCTCTCACTTGGGGGAACGGGCTTTTCCTGATTTATGATGATTTGACAAGCAACGCACAGCACTCGACATGCGCCGTATGCGGAAACATGTCCACCGGTTGGACAGTTTTCAACACATAGCCGAACGGGGCTAGCTCCGCAATATCAGCCACAAACGTCTCCGGATTGCAGGAGACATACACCACCCGCTTTGGTTGCGCCCGGCCGATTTTGCGCATCACTTTTCCGCCTGCGCCAGAACGTGGAGGATCCAAAAGCAGCAGCTCCGGCCGCCCGAACTGCTCCAACACGTCATCAATCCCGCGCCGCGCATCCCGCGCCAAAAAGTACGTATTGTCAACGCCGTTGTCTTTCGCGTTTCGTTTCGCCGACTCGATCGACGTTTCCACAATTTCAATGCCCGCCAACGCTTTCACCCGCTTGGCGAACGGCAAGGAAAACGTGCCGACTCCGCAAAAGAGATCGATCATTTTCTCATGGGGCTTGGGCTCGCCCATCTCCAACGCCAGTTCAACCAATTTGGCCGCCTGCACCGGGTTCGTTTGGAAAAACGTATCAAACCAAAGACGGTAGCGGAACCCGCACAATTCATCGTAAATGAAATCCCGTCCAGCCAGCACGTGCGTTCGTTCCGCCTGGGTGCGGTCGGCCCACGCCCGATTCTCCAGCCAAAGCAAACTTTTCACGTCCGGGAGCGCCTTCGTGATCCGCTCCGTCAAATCAGCCGCCGCTTCTTTCAACTCCCCTTCCGGCGCCTCGGTCGCAAAGAGCGCCACCATCACCTCTCCTGTCGCAAACGACTCGCGCACCATGACGTGGCGAAGCAGCCCTTCATGGGTGTCTTTGTGATACCCAGGCAGCTGATGATCGCGCGCCCAACGCGCCACTTCCATAGCGGCTTTGACGATCTTCTCGCCGGCAATGAGACATGTCTCCAACGAAATCACTTGCCGGAAATTCCCTTGCTCGTGCAGTCCAAGCAGGCCCTCAGGAGAGAACGTAAACTCCATTTTATTGCGGTAATGCCACGGATGTTCCATCCCGATCGTCTCGCGCACAACGTCCGGATCAAATCCGTGCTGGGCAAGCAGCGCCTTCACCTGTTCGGTCTTATGCCGCAGCTGTCCCTCATAGCGCCAGTGCTGCCAGACACAGCCGCCGCAGCGGTCAAAGTGCGGACACGGCGGATCGAGCCGCTCTGGATGCCGCTCGATCACTTCTTCCACTCGGGCATGGGCCCTCCGGCGTTTCGGCCAATCGATCAAAACCCGCACCTTTTCACCAGGAAGCGTGGACGGAACAGTGAGTTTGAGCTTTTTTCTCCTCCCTTCTTCTTCCTGCCAAACGACCGCTTGTCCCGCTCCTTTTTTATCCAACTGATGAATGTCCGTAATGAACGATTGTTTTCCGCTGTCTGTCAATGGCTTTCCTCCTTCCGAGATGAACGATGTTGTCACCCTTTATGTATTGTACACGATCAGTGGACGAATCCAAAGAAACTTCGCGCCAAACTCCAAAAGAAAGGCACCAAGTCAGCGAAACGCCTGCTTAAAAAGCGTTCCAAGAAGGAAAAACTATTTGCCCGTGATGTGAACCACTGCATTAGCAAGAAGATTGTTGAAAAGGCAAAGGCACTCGGATGCGGCATTGCCCTTGAAGATTTAAAGGGCATCCGCCAACGCACCGAGAAAACGGTTAAAAAGCAACAGCGTCGTCAACACTCTTCTTGGTCTTTTTATCAGTTGAGAAAGTTTATTGAGTATAAAGCGGCGATCGCTGGCGTGCCGGTGGTATTGGTTCATCCAAAAAATACTTCCCGCACCTGTCCGGTTTGCGGACATGTGGCCAAAGAAAACAGACCGTCAAGGGATCAGTTTTGTTGTCGAGCTTGTGGGTACGCTGCCCCTGCCGACAACGTGGCTGCGGAAAACATCCGCAGGGCTGCTGTCAACCAGCCGAACGCGGCAGCCAATTAGGCTAGTTGCAAGCCCACGGCTTTAGCCGTTGGGTAGTTGACGGGGGTCAAGATGGTTCGAGGATGCCCATCCTAGAGAATGTCTAACGAAAGTGTTCCTTAATCCATATAGATGATGATGAAAAAAGGGTGTCCCGCTGCATCCGGGACACCGTCGACTCCAACCAATCAACCTGTTACAATGCCTCCTCTTTCTTTTCTTCCCATCTCTTATATCCATTTTCCCAGAATTTCGCGTTCTTGATTCCGTATTTCGACGCGTTGAACTCCGGATCTTTCCCTTGCTTCAGCTGTTCTTCGTAATCTTTCAAGGCCATATAGGCCGGTTTAAACAACAACAAGATCGCAATCAAGTTGAGCCACACCATGATGCCAAGCCCGATGTCGCCCATCGCCCACGCCGTCGTCGCCGTTTTGACCGTTCCATAGAACGTGGCCGCCAAAAAGATGAGCTTCAAGGCAAAGAAGGCCGTTCCCCTCTTTTCACTGCGCACCAAATAGGCGAGGTTCGTCTCGGCAATATAGTAATACGCGTACATCGTCGTAAACGCGAAGAAGAACAGAGCGATCGCAATAAAGGCCGACCCGAATCCCGGGAAGAGCGTGTCCACCGCCGCCTGCGTATACCCTGCGCCCGGTTCCACCCCTTTCAAATGCTCGACAATCGTCTCTCCCGTTTTTTCATTGATCACATTGTATTGACCTGTAAACAAAATCATCAGCGCCGTCGCCGTCACGACCAAGAACACGTCCAAATAAATCGAAAACGCCTGCACAAGCCCCTGCTTGGCCGGGTGGGACACTTCCGCCGCCGCTGCCGGGTGGGCGCCCGTCCCTTGCCCCGCTTCATTCGCATAAAGGCCGCGTTTGACCCCCCACATCACCGCCGAACCAAGAATGCCGCCAAACACTTGATCAGCGCCAAACGCGCTTTTGAAAATCAAACCAAACACATCCGGGACTTTCTCAATATTCACCGCAATAATGGCAATCGCGACCAACAAATAGCCAACTGCCATAAACGGCACGACAATTTCCGCCGTTTTCGCGATCCGCTTCACTCCGCCAAAAATCGTAAAGCCAAGAACGGCAATCACGAAAATTCCCGTCACCAATTTCGGAATGCCAAACGCATTCGAAAAGCTGTCGGCAATCGAGTTTGCTTGAATTCCCGGCATCAGCACCGCCATCGAGAGAATAATCGCCCCGGCAATCACCACCGCAAACCATTTCCAGCCAAGGCCTTTTTCAATGTAGAACGCCGGACCGCCGCGGTATTGTCCGTCTTGTTCCTCTTTATAAATTTGCGCCAGCGTCGACTCGACATACGCCGTCGCCGCTCCGATAAAGGTGATCACCCACATCCAAAAGACCGCGCCCGGCCCCCCGTACGCAATCCCCGTCGCCGTCCCGGCCACGTTCCCGACGCCGATGCGGCCGGACAACGACATCGTCAACGCCTGGAAAGAAGACACCCCGGCCTCAGAGCTTTTCCCCGTCGTCACAAGCCGGACCATCTCTTTCACGTGGCGGATTTGCAGGAAACGGGTGCGAATGCTAAAATACAAACCGCAACAGACAATGAAACCAATCAAGAAAGGACTCCATAGCCACCCGTTCACCGTTTCTACAAGCTTTTCAATCAACCCAATCCCTCCTATGCCAGCTGATTATTTTTGTTGTACAACACACAACTTAAATAATATTATAAATATTACACATTTCAGCTTCAATAATTTTTTTCATATATCATTCTTTTCTGCATTTTCTTTATATTTCCTACACTTGTCCTCGTGTAGAAAAATGAACGACTTTCTTCGCTTTTTTTAAAAATAACTTTGAAGCCCAAAAATGATAGATGAGGCAAGACAGAGAAATCCGCCTCGAACGGTCCCCTAATGCCAGTCCTTGAGGCCTTGAGCGCGAGCCCCATCTCCCCCAATGATCCCCACCTGAATCGCCGCAAACGCAAGGCCGAACACACAAAACAGCGTGTTCGGCTTTCCATTACATATAACCGATGAGAAACACGACAAAACCCGCTAATCCGACCGATGCGACGAAAAGACCAAAGGCGATCCGTTTCGCGGCTTTGCTCTTTTGGACAACGCCATACACGAACAACACGATCGACATGATCAACAAAAGCAAAATGAGAGACGAAATACTCACGCCCAGCGCTCCTTATCGTGCACTGCCCCTAGGAAAGACAGCGTTTTTCCATCCGTGCCATCATGGCCGTGATTCATCCATCCCCAATAGAACCACTTCTCGGTTGATGCCATCCACCGCTCACGCCCCCGCAATTTCTTCCGAATTCCGGTTGATCTCATCGATAATGCGAATGATCCTCCGCACATCGTCCATGTTGTCTTGAAAAAGCTCGACAATGCTGCCGACGGTTTTGAACGGTTCTTCCTGCAGCACCCGCTTGTCCATGACTCCGTTTTTCACAAATTGACACTCCGCACGCCTAAAGTCGTGGGATTCTTGGGTCGTTTGCGTCCTCATCCATTTCTGGTTCGGACAACGCCCAAGTTTAGGGGTGTGTCATCACCCCGTCCCATCGGGTTAGGATGTACCCCAATGGGCGGCGCACCTGTGACCAGTGCGCTAGGTTAGACGGCAAAGCCCGAAATCGCTTTGGCGATGTTGATGGCGCCATTCAAGTCGGCGTGGAGAGTGTATCCACACCTTTGGCATCGGAAGCGGATGCCGTTTCGGTTCGCTTTCTCTCGATGACCACATTTACACGTTTGGCTCGTGTAGGTTGGATTCACCCACTCCACGCGAATACCCTCCATTTCCGCTTTATAGGCGATCATCGTTTGCAATTGATGGAACGCCCAAGCATGAAGGCTTCGCCCCGCTTCTTTGGCCGATTTTGCCCGTTTCCGAATTCCCGTCAACTCTTCCATCCGAATCACGCCAACACCGTTGGCGAGGGCAAAATTTACGATTTGACGGCTGATGTTATGGTTCATCTCCTTCATCCAGCGGGACTCTTTGCGGCCAATTTTGCGAATCATATGAAGCTTCTTGGCTTGGCCCAGCCTTCGCCGCAAAGCCGCATATCGTCGACGTACAAAGGCGCATTGGTTCCCTTTGAAAAACAGTGATTTCGTTCCTACGCTGGCCACGGCGATATAGCGAAGCCCAAGGTCAACCCCCATCACCTTTGTTTCGTGTCGCGGTTCCACTTCAAATGTGACCGCAACAGCCAAGTACCATTTCTTTCTCTTTTTATAGAGCTTGGCGGCCCCTTGTTTGGCGGTTCCATCGAGCAGCCGATTCAGCCACGCTTCTTGATAGGGGCGCGTGACGACCGGCACGCCGATTCGCTTCTCCAGTGTGGGGAAGGAAACCGTGTAGAACGCTCCTTTCTTTTCCACCTTCACGTTTTGATTGTTAAAGCAACACCAGAATGTTTGAAACTTCTTTGTTTTCTGGTTTTTCTTTTGGGACTTCACCTCTCGAATCGTCTGATTCACGACGGCGGAAGGAAACCGCTGCGACGAAAACTCTTTAAATAATTTGCTCGTCGCTTGATTCAGCTTGGGATGATTCAACAACCAATTCGCAAACGCGGTATTCACTTCTGTCATCCGTTCATACATGTCTTGTTTGACTTTCGTCGGCTTGTGCAGCTCCAGCTTTAGTGTGATCGTCGGCATGGATTCACCTCCTTGCGACGATTACATGATATCGTTTTTTTTCATCATCATTCAATAATATGAAGAAAACGGCTCGCTTTCATCCCACCCCTCAAGGAGTGGGCTTTCTCGCTCGCTGATCTGTAATGCCGCCTGTCCAAAACGTTTCCCATATTTTATCGACTTTATGGCGCAATTCGCCTGTGAGCATGGCTTCTATGTACCTCCTTGTGATTTCCAATCTCCATTATATACGGTTTTCGGTACAAAAGGGGAAGAAAAATATGTTTTATGCCGGTTGACGCTCAGAAAGACAGAGGGTGACATTTGGGGCAAAGAAACTCCGACTGTGCTTTGCATGAAGCGGGAGTCGTTCACCATAACCGTTCGAGGAACACTTGCAAGTGTTGTGGATTCTCAATAGGATGGATCTCATCCAGCCCCCAGTTTTGCAGGCGGATGAAATCTTTATCATGTCATTCGTGTCGTCATGGCCGTTTGCCCAATTCGACTGCAAACAACAAGGCCGGATCCACCGGCCCGTTGTCTTATCTCAACCGAATTTTCGCCACACACTCCACATGCGCCGTGTGCGGAAACATGTCCACTGGCTGGACTTCGATCGTTTCGTAGCCGCCGTCTTCTAGGATGCGCAAGTCGCGGGCAAGGGTTGCCGGGTTGCACGAGACGTAGACGACGCGCGGCGGTTTCATGGCGATGATCGTCTCAAGCAGCGAGGCGTCACAGCCTTTGCGCGGCGGGTCAACGACCAAGCAGTCAGCGCGGATGCCTTCTTGATACCAACGCGGGATGACGTCTTCGGCGGCGCCGACTTCGAAGGTGACGTTTTGGATGCCGTTGAGTTCGGCGTTGCGCTTGGCGTCTTCAATCGCTTCGGGGACGATTTCGACGCCGTAGACGTGTTTCGCTTTACGCGCCAAAAAGAGCGAGATCGTGCCGATGCCGCAGTAGGCGTCCATGACCGTCTCCGATCCAGTCAATTCAGCGTATTCGAGCGCTTTGTCATACAGCACTTTCGTCTGTTCGGGGTTGACTTGGTAAAACGAGCGGGCCGAGATGGCGAATTGAATGCCGCCGATGCGGTCGGTGATGTATTCGCTCCCCCATAACACACGCGTTTTGGCGCCGAAAATGACGTTCGTCCGCTCGGGGTTGACGTTTTGCACGATCGATTTCACGCCCGGAATGGCGCGGACGATGTCACGGACAATGTCCTGTTCGTGGGGCAGATGGTCCGTGCGGGTGACGAGCACGACCATCACCTCGCCAGTTGACGCGCCGTAGCGGGCGACAATATGGCGAAGAACGCCCTTGTGCGTGGTTTCGTCGTATGGGGAATGCCATAGCCCTCGGCGATGCGCTTCACCGTCTGGACGACGACATCGTTCGCCTCTTGTTGGATGAGGCAGGCGTCCATATCGATGATTTCATGGCTCCGCTCTTTGTAAAAGCCCGCGACCAAGCCCCCTTCGCGCTCGCCGACCGGCACTTGCGCCTTGTTTCGATACCGCCATGGGTTCTTCATCCCGATGACGGGATGGACGGTGACGCCTTCTAGCTTGCCGATGCGGGCGAGCACTTCTTTTACCTGCTTTTCCTTCGCCTTCAGCTGACCTTCGTAGCTGAGGTGCTGCAGCTGGCAGCCGCCGCATTGGCGATAGACGGGGCACGGCGGCTCGACGCGGTCGGGGCTCGGTTCGTACAGCTCCATGAGACGGCCGTACCCGTACCCTTTTTTCACTTTGATCACTTTCACCTTCGCCCGCTCCCCGGGAAGCGCGTGTTTCACGAACAAGGGAAAGCCGTCGACTTTCGCCACGCCGAGGCCGTCGTGGGTCAAATCGGTGAATGTGACGTCATAATACTCGTTTTTGGCGACAGGTGCTTGTTGCTTCGTCATATCGTTCTCCTTTCTGCCGTTCCTCTGTATATGTAGCGTGCCCTTTATAGGGGAAAGGCATAAGAAAAGAACAGGCTCATTCCCCTGTTCTCACTTGTTCCGCCTTTTCTTTTGGCATCAATACTTCAATATGGCGGTATAGATTGACAAACTCCCCTGGAAGCATGCCGCCGAATTCGCCGTCTAAGTTCAGCTGCATCGGCGAGTGCACTTTCACCCGGTTCGCTTTCGTGTAAATGACGTGTGGGTCGTTGATGTGCTCGCCGCGCGCCGCGAGGGTGACAAGGCGGATGAATTCGGCCAAGTTCGTTTTCTTGACGATGATAAAATCGAACAGGCCGTCATTGAGCGACGAATCGGGCGCCAGTTTTTCAAAGCCGCCGACTGAGTTGGTCAGCGAGACTAAAAACATCATGATTTCGCCTTCAAAGATCTTGCCGTCGTACTCGATTTGCGCTTCGGTCGCCTTGATGGACGGAAGCATCTCGATCCCTTTTAAGTAATAGGCGAGCTGGCCAAGCATCGTTTTCAGCTTGCTTGGCACTTCGTAGGTGAGCTCCGTCAGGCGGCCGCCGCCCGCGATGTTGATGAAATAGCGCGTTTTGTCTTCGTTCGTCACACAACCGATGTCAATCGGGACAGGCTCGCCCGTGGCGATCACCTCGCACGCCCCTTCAATCGAGCGCGGCACGCCGATGGCGCGGGCGAAATCGTTCGTCGTCCCAACGGGAATGACGCCCAGTGTCGGCCGATGCGGCTGATCGGCGATGCCGTTGACGACTTCATTGATCGTTCCGTCGCCCCCTGCGGCGACAACGAGATCAAATTCCCGCAGGACGGCCTGGCGCGCCGCGTTCGTCGCATCTCCCGGGCCTTCGGTGGCGTGGCATGACGTTTCATAGCCCGCCTTTTCCAACCGCACGAGCACATCGGGCAAATGGCGCTTAAACAGTTCGCGTCCCGATGTCGGGTTGTAAATAATTCGAGCTCGTTTCATTATTCTCAACCTACTTCCTTTTTTCCATTCCACTCGTTCCCATCATAGCGAAACAACGCTTGATGCGCAACTCCGACGAATGTCGTGAACAAGGCGGCGAGAAACAGCGCCCTCGGGTTCAAGCGAAGGGCGCTGTGGGAGGATCGGCGTCATTCCGTTGTCTTCGCCTCTTGGGGCGATGCTGGCGCGCCGGGCGGCTGGGCATGGGCCGCTCCACCCTGGGCAACGCTCTCGAGCAGCTGCTTCACATCGATGCCGGTTGACGCTTTCAACGTCTCCTGCAAGCTCGCCATTAAATTCGTCGCATAGCCTGTGACACGATTGGCGCCGCCCCCCGCTCCTGAGCCGGTGTCGACGATCGTCAGCTTCTCGATGTTCGCAAGCGGACTTGCCACTTGTTTCGCATACTCCGGAAGCATCTTGATGATCATGTCGAGCACAGCTGCTTGGCCGTAGCGCTCGAACGCTTCGGCGATCTTTTGTTTCGCTTCCGCTTCGGCGAGACCTTTGAGGCGGATGATTTCCGCTTCCGCTTCCCCTTTCGCTTTCTCCGCCTCGGCTTTTGCCAACCCGTCGAGTCGGACGCGCTCCGCTTCCGCTTTCGCCAGCGTTTCGACGCGGTACTTTTGCGCATCGGCTTCGGCGATTTGTTTCGCCTTTTCCGCCGCCGCTTTTTGTTCGATCGCATAGCGCTCGGCATCGGCTTTTTTCTTCACTTCCGAATCGTATTGGCGCTCGCGGCGCAAAATTTCTTTTTCTTCGAGCTCGATTTGTTTTTGACGCTCGATGATTTTGATTTGCATTTGTTGGGCCATCACTTCTTGTTTCGCCTTCGCTTCCTCCAAATGATACGCCTGGTCGGCGCGCGCTTTGGCGATGTCTTGTTCGCGGCGGAACTCGGCGAGCTTCAGTTGGTTGATTTTCTCCGCTTCGGCGATTTCCGTCAGCCGCTCGAGCTCGGCTTTGCGCGCTTCCTTGTCCGCTTCGGCGCGCTTGATGCGCGTCTCTTTTTCCGCCTCGGCCGTGGCGATGTCAGCATCGCGCTTCACTTGGGCGATGCGCGGCTTCCCGAGCGCATCGAGGTAGCCGTTTTTGTCACGCACGTCTTTGATCGTAAACGAGACGATGACCAACCCCATTTTCGCCAAATCTTGCGAAGCGACGCGCTGCACTTCTTGCGAAAACTTGTCGCGGTTTTTGTAAATTTCTTCAACCGTCATCGACCCGAGAATGGAACGGAGATGGCCTTCGAGCACTTCTTTCGCTTCGTTTTCCATGTCTTGGCGCGTTTTGCCTAAAAACTGCTCGGCCGCGGTCGCGATTTCGCCAATCGAGCTGCCGACTTTAATGATCGCCACCCCGTCCGCCATCACGGGTACACCTTGTTCCGTATACACTTCCGGCGTTTGCACGTCAAGCTTGATCGACAATAGGCTCAGCGGCTCGGCCTGTTGGAAAATCGGCACAACAAACGTGCCGCCGCCGCGGACGATTTTGATTTTGTTTCCCGACTCATCGACATGAACGTTTTTGCTTCCTAAGTAGCTGCCCGTCACAATGAGCGCCTCGTCCGGCCCGACGGTGCGGTAGCGGGCGATAAAAATGGCAATAAGTCCGACAAGAAGCAAGACGACGACGCCAATGACAATCAACCATGGTGCAACAGTCATGACATTTCCCCTTTCGTTATGTTAGATGGAAAGCTGATACGGATCGTGCCTCGCCACCACGGCGACGCCGTTTTCCATTTGCACGATGATGACCTCTTCCCCTGACGGAATGGCTTCATTGTTTGCACTTTTCGCTGGTTTGGCCACCGCCCCGCTTTTGCGGGAGATGAGAATTTCACCAAATCCGTCAGGCGGCACCGAGACGATCACTTTGGCAAGCGCCCCCTCCAAATCGGCGTCCGTATACCCAAGCGACGCTTCCGCCGACCGAAGGGGCAAAAAAACGAAAAAGTGCAACAGCAACACGACAACGAGCGCCGCGCCGATGGCAAGCCATAGAACCAAGCTCGATGCCCAGTCTGTGTACCATTCCGCCAGCAATCCGACCGCGCTGCCAACAATGAAAAACGATAAAACTAGCTGCGGACTGAACAGCGGATGATCAGCCACATCGAACAAACCGTCAAGCACATCGCTGAAGAAAAAATACAAAACCGTCAACAACGCACTGACGACAAGCACCCATCCGTACACAACTTCAGGCGAATGGCTGAACAACTCCCCTCCCTCCTTTCCCCTTCGCTTATACATACGGCGAGGGCAGCCGTTGGTTTCATCATTTTTCCAATGTCATCAAAATTCGACAATCTCCCCTGATTTCCTTCTTCTAACAGCAGAAAAAATGCAGGGAGGCCGGCAGGATTTTGCATAGTGCAAGGCGAATCAAGCTATGCGAATCTAAAAACATATCGGGAGGGAGACCATGTCAGAAACGCGCATTGACCACGATCGCCTGTTTAAAGAGTTGTTGAGCAGCTTTTTTGAAGAATTTGTTCTCCTCTTCTTTCCTCACGTACACGAACAGATTGACTTTCACTACCTTTCCTTTTTATCAGAAGAAGTGCTGACCGATGTCACCGCGGGTGAAAAACATCGAGTCGATTTATTGGTCGAGACGAAGCTGAGAGGAGAAGATGGACTGATCGTCGTCCACATCGAACATCAAAGCTACATCCAATCCTCGTTTTCAGAGCGAATGTTCATTTATTTCAGCCGCTTGTTTCAAAAACACCGCCGCCGCATTCTTCCGATCGCCATCTTCAGCTATGATGCCATCCGCGATGAACCATCTTCATTCACCGTTTCGTTTCCGTTTTTGACCGTTCTCGATTTCCGTTTTTTGACGGTGGAATTGTCCAAACTCCCATGGCGCACATACATCCGCCATGACAACCCGGTCGCTGCCGCCCTGTTAAGCAAAATGGGGTATAATGAAGAGGAGAAGGTGGAAGTGAAAAAGGAATTTTTGCGCATGCTCACCCGCCTCGAGCTCGATGAGGCGAGACAGCGTCTGTTGTTCGGCTTTTTCGAAACGTATTTGCGGTTATCGGAGGAAGAAGAAGTCCGACTGCGAGATGAGGTGAAGACCATGGAGGAAAAGGAGGCTGCCAAAGTCATGGAACTTATCGTGTCATACGAACAGAAAGGCATGGAAAAAGGAATAGAGAAAGGAATGGAGAAAGGAATGGAGAAAGCAAAGTTGGATGTTGCGAAACGAATGTTGGCAAAAGGATTTGATGCTGACACGATCCATGAACTGACCGGACTGCCGCTAGAAACGATTGAACAATTGAAGCCATGAGAAGGCAAACCCCTTCTCCCTGAATCATTCGAATGGCCGCCCCCACTCCTTCGAACTTTGAAACATCTTCAGGGAGAAGGCCTTTTCATCGTTCTTCGCTTTATTCCTCTGAAATCCCCAGCCGCTCCAATTCCCGCCCAAGCTGCCCCGTAAGCATGGGCCTGTACATGCGAAAATCGGCCCGAAGCGACCCAAACGGATGGCCGAAGGTGGCGGGGTTGTTTCCTTCGATGAAAAAGTGGCTGAACCAGGCGAGCGCATAGGCGGCGATTGGCGCGCCGAGCAACCACCACGTGTTCTTCGTCGCGATCGCGATGATCACAAACAAAAACACGAAGCTCGTTCCGACAAAATGCCAACGCCTTGTCGCTCGTTTCCGGTGCTGGGTCAAATAAAAGGGCCAAAACTCTTCATAATCGCGGAATTCCATCTCCCTTTCCCCCTTCGACGGGATGCGGCGCGCCGCCACGCCAGCGATGAACGTGGCGATGCCGACAGCCCAGTATCCAATCAACATCCATAACGGCATGCTCGGACCTATCGTTATCCCCTACTCCTATTGTATTTCATCCATCACCTGAAATGTCTGCAAGTTGTGCTTTTGCTTCGGCACGGTAAACTTGGCGGCAAGTTGGCCTGTACGAAGATGGAAAATGTTCATTTCTCCAGCATGGTCCGCCTTGTTCCCCTCCTGCGGCTCAAACAATGCATACACATAGTCGCCGTAAAACCGCGCTTCCCAGTATACCGACGGCAGCTCATGCTTCTCCATCACCTTAAACTGATCATTCAGCGCAAGCCATCCTGACTTTCCCCTCTGGACATAGCTCACCCACAGCGTGTCTCCCTTCACGTAAATCTGATCGAACTGCGTCTCTTCTTGCCCCATGCCCCAATAGGCCACTCGCCATGAATGCGGATCCACGATGGTGAGGCGAGATTTCGTGGCGATGACAAGGCGGCCGTGAAAGACCGCCATGGAGCGCGCGAAGGACGTAGGCAACGAAATTTCCTTCACTACGGAACCGCGCTGATCCAACACATACAATACACCGTGCTCCTGTTCCATCGCATCAGCAAACACATAGAAATGCGGCTCTGCACGCAAAACTTGAAGAATGTAAGGAGGAAACCGCTTCGAAAATAGCAATTTTCCCCCTTTCCGGACTTCTAGTTTATGAGTGTTGACATCTTGATTCAGTGAACGAATCTCCCATTCGCCCTCCATCGAGGCAAACGAAAGAGGGCTGGAGACCGCTTCTTGATCGACCAATGTCCATGTGTCTCGATTCAGTCGATAGACATGCCGTCCCGTATAATCTGACCACAACAACAGTTCCTTCGTTGATGAACCACGCGAAAGCTGGGACACCCCAGCAGCTTCTAGCGTCACCACGTTGCGCACGTGCAGTCCATCCGCCTCCACGATATACGAATCTCGCGCAAACGGGTGAGAATACAAAAAGAAGATGCGTCCAAGCGGTTCGTTCGCCGAGCGGCTCTCAGACGGCTCATACGTCCTCACTGAGGAGACGACGGAATCATCCAAACTCTGCACCCCATACACAATGACAGGCGCGGCAGCCGCCAGCACCACCCATATCCATTGTTGCCGCTTCCACCAGGACCGTCCTTCCTTTTGGCCTCCTATGCGTTGGACAAGCCATCCCCAATACCAGACGATGTAAAGAAACAACGCAAGCGACAGCCACGCCCACCATTGTCCTTCGATGAGGGATTGCTGCCAGTAGGCGAACGGATCGACGCCGACCCTGGCGATCGTGTGAAAATTGTTCAGAAAAAAGAGCGGCACTGCGATCACTGCAACGAGCGAATACAAGCGGCGAACCGTTCCTTTCACCAGCATCGCCATACCGACAATCAAGGTGGCTATGCACATAATGTAGTACAACACGGACATCCATAGCGGCGCACTCGGGCCCATTTCAAATCCCCTTTCATCCGTAGTGATGGCCATATTCGATGAGAACCAAAAGAGTTCCTTCCTGCTAGAACGATGTTCCCTTCTTCCGTGAGAAAGCGGTTACTCAAACTCTCCACACCCCTTGCTTACAACGTCAAAACCCGCAAATCCTCACGTTTCCTTCAGCGGCGGGGATAGGTGGATAAAATATAGAAGGGCATAACCATTATATGGATGATATACCCTTCTACACGTTCATAGGAATATATCCCATAAATTCTTTTAGTTGCTGCTGGCATAGGTAATGGTCTCAGGATCTTGATCCAAGTCGGACGGGGTTACAATAATACCTCCATCGTCATCTAGGTCAAATCCTCGATTCTCCCACGCTTTCCACACGAGCAACGAGCAATACCATTTTGATGATTGATTTTTGGTTGCCGTTAGACTATACGGTTCGCCAATTTGCGCTCTAGCATACGATTGAGCTGATGTATAATCCTCTCCCATTGCCCCTTTCACCCAAAGGGCTTTCCATGTTTTAAAACGTATTTTCCAATTGTTAACGTAGTAGCGCACGCCATCTCCTGGCCAAGCCTCAATGATATAGTCACCGTCCCACCGGACGATGGCAGCATGTCCATAATTCCATCCAGAGCTTCCGCTATCATAGGTAATTAAGATGTCACCATTAGTTCCTAAGGCACCACTTGATGCTAATGCTGATACCCCTTTTGTCTGTTGCCCGCTAATAATTTGATTATACTTGTCAGGAGCATTCTTTTTCATCCACTCTATTTCTTTCTTCACGGCTTCTTGATCAACAGGTTCATTGATTAAATTTATGATTTCTTGCCGCTCTTCTCGTTGTTTCTTTTCCATCTCTTGTTCGATTTGGATCTTCGCCTTATTCACTTGCGCATCCACCTGAGCGTACGCCATCGGAACTCCTGAGGTGCCAATGAGGCCTAAAGCTACAATCGAAGAAAGCAGGAAAGATTTGTTCATAAAATACAAATACCTCCTTTAATTTTATATTTTAACAATTGAAATTTTATTAGAAATAAAAAAAAAAACAGAGTCTTTATTACCATTTAAAGTATAGTAATATGTTCATAAAAATCAAAAATCTCTAACACTTCCTTATCTGCGTGTAGATAGATGTGAGAGAATCTTCGGAACATCCGTCCCGTAGCGCTTGGCTGCCTTCAGTCAACAGCCAACATGGCCCTTCCCACGCAACAGCCTTCCGAGCGGCGCTGCGGTTTCAGTCATGGGCGCTCCCCATTGTACACACACTTGCTTGTGGACATGCAGCCGTTTCTTGCCATCCTAAGACAACATGGAGCCGCTGACACAGACCCGCTTTTGTTGGATCCACAAAAAATCGCCCCTTCCCCGCCGATTCGCTGGAAAAGAGGCGATGTCTTCTTATGACTGGCTGCTTTCTCTCGCTTTTAAGGCGACGGATACGGTCGTCTCAAACCCGTCGCGATAGATCGTCAGTTTGATGCGATCGCCGACCGATGTTTTCGTATACAAATATTTGCGCAACGCGCTGACGCTGTCGATTTTGTCGCCGTTGATGGCGACGATGACGTCTTTTGATTTCAGCCCGGCTTCCGCGGCTGGGGAGAACGGTTCGACGGACGTGATGGCTGCACCATCTGTCACGTCGGACGGCAATTTCAGTTCATCCGTGCGGACGTCATCGGACAAATCGGCCACATCGACGAGCTGTACGCCAAGGTACGGGCGTTTGATTTTCCCGTCTTTCATGAGCTGTTCGACAATCGGTTTGACGTTTTCGCTTGGGATCGCAAAGCCGAGCCCTTCGACGCCCGTTTCCGCGATTTTCATGCTGTTGATGCCGATCACTTGCCCCGCGCTGTTGATGAGCGCCCCACCGCTGTTGCCCGGGTTGATCGCGGCGTCCGTTTGGATGACGTCGATTTCCCAATCGCCCGCTGAGGTCGAAACAGGCATCGTCCGCTTGCCGCTGACGATCCCTTCGGTGACCGTCCGCGACAAATCAAGGCCGAGCGGGTTGCCGATTGCCGCGACAGGCTCGCCGATTTTCACCTTCGACGAGTCGCCGAAGCTCGCCACTTTCGTCACCCCTTCAGCGGGGATTTTCAAGACGGCAAGGTCGGTGAGTGCATCCGCGCCGACGATGTCGGCGTTCACTTTCTTGCCGTTCGCGAGCGCCACTTCGACTTTGTTCGCTCCTTCAATGACATGGTTGTTCGTCACAATGTAGGCCGCATTGCCTTCTTTTTTAAAGATGACGCCCGAACCCGTTCCCGCTTCGGTATCTTGCGCTTGATCAGAGAAAAAGTCCACTTGCTTCTGAATGTTGACGACGCCGACGACCGCATCGGCGACTTTGTTAATAGCGTCAATCATATTCGTTTTGACGTTCGCCGTCGGCTGCAATGGCAGCGCCTCGCTTTTTGCGGTCGTTTCCGCTGTTTCCGTTTGGGAATTCGTTTCTTCATGCATCCATTTCGGCGCCACATACCACGTCGCCGCACTGCCGATCACCGCCCCTGCCATGGAAGCGGCAAGCCACGATACAAAGCGGCCGCGGCGTTTCGGCTGCGGAGTTGGTGTTGGTTCAAATGGCATCATGTCCATGGCTCATCTCCTCCTTCGTGATCCCTAATCGCATATACGACATTTTTGTGCGAATGACCGCCAAGCAGTGAAATGGCGGGCGAAATACGACGATGCCACCGACATCGATCGGTCTCGCATAAAGGGAGGACCAGCGGCACTGTTTCCTCCGATTGTTCCGATGCATCGTTTCATCCCTTTCTGCATACGTTATGTCGTCTCCGGCGCTGGCGTCATCCGCTTCTGCTTCCGCCTCCGCCCGGCTGCGAGCGTGCGGATCGACAGGAAAATCCCCGTCGCAGTCAAGATGATCATCGCCACCGCCGCGACATCAACCGCCCAGCGGATGTCAAGCGAACCGATTCTCCCTTCGTGCAACTGGCGGACGAACATCATCAGCGACGATCCCCCTTCCTCGGCGCGCGGAGCCATCGGGGTCGTGGACGCTCCCGTCCCCGACGCCTGCCCCGCCCCGAACGCGTTCATTCCTCCCTGCACGGCGCGGTGCATCTCGCCGCGCTCCGTCTGGCCGATCAGCCACTGCTCGGATAGAAGGAGCCCCGTCACCGCCTCGACAAGCAAAAAGATCGAACTGATCATCCCAATCCAAAGATGCAAATTTCTCATTTTTCTCATCGCCGTTTGCCTCCTTTTCCTCTTCGTCCATCATGATAGCCAAGGAAGGTGAAAAAATGGTGAAAATTCTTTTTGAGAGAACAGCCATCTGCACGGCGAATGCGCCGCTTTTTCACCGTTTTTTCACGAACGATTTGGTATGATAAAAAGGAAGAGAGACAGAACGGAGGAGTGGCGATGAAAATTTTGCTTGCCGAAGACGATCTTCACCTAGGGGAGCTGATCGTTCATTTATTGAAAAAGAAAGGGATCGACCATATCGATTGGGTGCAGGAAGGGGAAGATGCGTACGACTACGCGCTCGCCGAGTTTTACGATGTCGTCGTGCTCGATTGGATGCTTCCAAACGGCGATGGGCTGGACATTTGTCGACGGTTGAGGCAAAACGGCTATACAGGGGCGATTTTGATGCTGACGGCGAAAGACGCCGTCCATGACCGCGTCACCGGGCTTGAGGCGGGAGCGGACGATTACTTGGTCAAACCGTTTGAAATCGACGAGCTCGTCGCGCGGCTCAAGGCGCTCGCACGGCGGACGTTCGTCCCGCTTCAAGAGGAAAAAGTGGCGTTTCACGGCTTCACCTTAAACCGGACAAGCCATACGCTCCATCGCGGCGATGAGGAAATTTTCCTCACCCCGCGCGAGTTTCAGCTCCTTGACCTGCTCGTGCAAAACCAAGGCCAAGTCGTGCCGCGCGAAACGATATTGGACCGCGTTTGGGGGTGGGATGCCGATGTGTCGATGAAAACGATCGATGCAACGATCAAATTATTGCGCAAAAAGTTGAAAGACGATGTCATCCAAACCGTTCGAGGAGTGGGGTATAAAATTGAAAAATAACTGGAGGGAATGGCGCGGCTGGCTGCGCCGCTTAGGAAGCGCCGACTTGTTCCGCCGCGCCCATTGGCGGCTGACGGCGCTCTACAGCGGCATTTTCACGTTGTTTCTCGCCTTGTTTGTCATGATCGCCGCGGCCTTGTTTTACTGGATCGCCACCTCTGACCAAGAGCGGCGCATCAGCCGCCTCGCCGAGCAAGAGGCGAATACGATCGAACAAGTGCTGCTCAAGCAAAGCAATTTCGACTTGTTTGATGATGAAAATGTCATTTTGTTAAGCGAAGACCAACTCTTTTTTTACGTCATCGGCCCGGACGGGGGCCTGCTCGCCGGGGATGAAGTCCACCCGCGCCTGCGCCCGTATTTTTTAAACGCCTTGTCCCATCTCAAGGCAAATGAGCGCGCTCCCGTCTACATGAGCGTCTCTTTGCCGGAACATATGCCCGGCCTCGCGCGCGAAGCGGCCCGCGACTGGCGCGTGCTCGCCGCCGCCCGTCCGCTCGTCATCCACGGCGATTTCGTGGGCATGCTGTATATCGGCATGGATGTCACGTCGTTTTTCGGGGTGTTCCATTGGCTGCTCATTGTGCTCATCGGCTTGGCGGTGCTGTTTCTCGCTGTCGGCGTCGCGCTCAGCTTCTTTATGTCCAAGCGCGCGCTCGCACCGATTGAAGAAGCGTACGAGCGGCAGCGCCAGTTCGTCGCCGACGCCTCTCATGAGCTGCGGACGCCGCTGAGCGTCGTCTTCTCGTCCGTCGAGGCGCTTTCGCTTGAGGAGGATGTGATGAAAAACGACTTCGCCCGCCGCTTGCTCGACCGCCTGCGTGACGAATTGAAGCGAATCACGAAACTGATGAACGACTTGTTGACGCTCGCCCGCGCGGATGCGAAACACGCCGCGCTGGAGCTTTCAAAACAAACGTTCGATTTCCGCCCGCACGCCGAGCGCACGTTCCAGCTCATGTCGGAACTGGCGGCGAAAAAACAGATTACGATGCATTTTCACGCTCCCGAGCAAGCGCTCGTCACCGCTGACCCGGACAAATTGACGCAGCTGTTGTACATTTTGCTCGACAACGCGATCAAATACACCCCCGAAGGCGGCGAGGTGACGCTGTCGATCCGCACCGAGCCAAAGCAGTTCATCCTTTCCGTCAAAGACACCGGCATCGGCATTCCGCCGGAAGACATCGGCCGCATTTTCGACCGCTTTTACCGCGTCGACAAAGCGCGCTCTCGCCAACACGGCGGCCACGGCCTCGGGCTGTCGATCGCCAAATGGATCGTCGACGCCCACGGCGGCGCGATCCACGTCCATAGTCAAATCGGGAAAGGAACCGAATTTCTTGTTCGTCTTCCTCGCTAAATCCAGGGGGCAAAACAGTAAGGCGAAGGCTTCCTTCCCCGATAGAACGCGCCGTTGAGTGAGAAAAACGAAACATAAATACTTTATTGCTGTTGCAAATCGAACGTATTCATGTTATGATTTGAAACGAAATGACCAAATCGTCCATTTAGTCAAAAACAAAGGATGAATGCCCATGTCGGATAAAAGACAGCAAATTATCCATGCCGCCACTCAATCATTTTCGCTGTTCGGCTACAAAGCAACGACAATGGATCAAGTAGCGAAGATGGCTAATGTCGGGAAAGGAACGATTTATACATTTTTCAAAAGCAAAGAAGAGCTGCTTGACCATATCGTTTCCTCTGTTATATCCGAAATTAAGCATGAAGCGGATGCGGCTATGGATGATCGTTTGCCGTTCAGCGAAAACGTCCAACGCGCCTTGCAGCGTATTTTTACGTTCCGCCAGGAACATGAATTAACCATCAAACTTTTGCAGGAAGTTCGTGATATTGGCACCGCAGCTGTACGAGAGGTGATGAAACGCCTTGATCGCGAAATGATTGCCTATATTCGCGAAAAAATTGAAGAAGCGATGGAAAAAGGGGAAATTCGCCCTTGCGATCCCGAGTTGACGGCATTTTTCATGTTTAAAATGTACATCGCACTAAGCATTGAATGGGAAAAAGATCACGAACCATTGTCTCAGCAAACCATTGCCGAACTGTTTGATCTGTATTTGCTGAAAGGATTGTCTCCATGATAATCCTTCACTTTTCGGACCAAAAATGACTAAATGGACAAATCAGTCATAATTATAAACAAAGGAGGTTCGGGCATGCACGCTTTTCAATTATGGTTGAAAGAATGGAAGGCCATTCTGACCAATCGCAAAGTGCTGATTCCTGTCATAGCTGTACTATTCATCCCTCTTCTATACAGCGGCATGTTTCTATGGGCATTTTGGGATCCATACGATCATTTGGATGAACTTCCCGTCGCTGTAGTCAACCAAGACAAAGGGGCGGTTCTCAACGGCAAAGAGATTCATCTTGGGGAAGATCTTATCGAAAAGTTAAAAGAGAACAAGCAGTTTGACTGGCATTTTGTAACCGAACATGAAGGGGAAAAAGGGTTAAAAGAACAAAAGTATTATATGCTCATTCAAATCCCTGACGATTTTTCCCGGAATGCGACAACGTTGCAAGACGATCATCCGAAAAAACTGCAGCTCATTTACAAACCGAATGAGGGATTTAACTTTCTATCGGCACAAATCGGCGGAACCGCGGTTGAAAAAATAAAAAACGAAGTAGCGCATGCGATAACGAAAACATATGCCGAAACCATGTTTGACACGATTCAAACCATCGCTGACGGATTGACAAAGGCGAGCGACGGAGCCGCGCAACTGCATGACGGACTTAGCCAAGCACAAGATGGAACAAACCGGCTATATGATGGCATGAAAAAAGCACAAAACGGAACTGAAACGTTATATCACCATTTAGCGACACTAGCGGAAAAATCCGTAAGCTTTACTGACGGACTGCACCAAGCTGCCAGCGGCTCATTGCAAGTTCAAAACGGAGTCGAAGCGCTTTACAATGGGATGAAACAGATGACCGCTGGGCAAGAGAAACTTCTGTCCGGATCCAAGCAGGCTCAACAAGGAACAGCGGATCTTGCTTCTGGGACAAGACGCGTATATGAGGGAATGCAAGCGCTCGACGCCCACATGCCGCAGCTTTTGCAAGGATCTCAGCAATTGAGCGATGGAGCGGCAAAGCTCACAGCTTCATTGGCTCAGTGGCAACAAGGAGCAGCACAAGTTCAAACAGGATCTACACAAGTCACAAACGGTCTTGAGCAGCTGGGCGCGCAGCTAGATGCGCTCATCAAGGCAACTCCTCAAGCGCAACAGAGAGCTGTATATGAACAATTGAAAGAACAAATCATGAAGCTATCATCGGGAAGCCAGCAAGTAACAAATGGTCTTGCTCAACTAAATCGCGGCGCCCAATCGTTGCACGCTGGAACCTCTTCCCTACACGAAGGAGCCCAACAGCTGCATGAAGGGCACATCGCTCTCGACCGCGGAATCGACAAACTGCTGGCCGGTCAACAACAACTTGTCAATGGAGCGGACGCACTGGCGAATGGTCAAGAACAACTCGTCAGCGGCATGAATACAATGTATGAAAAAATGCAAGAAGCTGCACAAGGAGCAAGCCAGCTTGCCAATGGCAGCGGAACACTTTCCTCAGGCCTGAAAAAGCTGGCTCAAGGAGCGGATCAGTTTCAAGATGGCACGCGTCGGTTGGCAAACGGTTCACAACAAGTAGCAACTGGAACAAAGGAATTAACGAACGAGACAAAACATTTGCAAGATGGTGTCAATCAACTGACAGACGGCTCAAAAGAATTGGCGAATAAGTTGAAAGAAGGGGCCAAACAAGCAAGCGATGTCAAGGCCAATGAGACTGTCTACGACATGTTTGCCCAACCGGTGAATCTCCACAAGGAAGAAATCAATAAAGTGCCGAACTACGGAACAGGGTTTACGCCGTACTTCTTGTCACTTGGGTTGTTTGTGGGAGCGCTGTTGCTTTCCATCGTCTTTCCGCTTCGCGAACCAGCAGGCGTTCCACGTTCGCCATTGCATTGGTTTTTGGCTAAATTCGGCGTCTTGATCGGCGTTGGGATTTTGCAAGCACTGCTGGCGGATGTCGTGTTGCTGGTTGGACTCGATTTACACGTAAAAAGCGTCCCGCTCTTTATCGTGTTTAGCATTGTCACTAGCATCACATTTTTATCTGTCATTCAATTTCTTGTTACCGTGTTCGGCGATCCAGGAAGATTTATCGCGATTGTTGTGCTGATTTTGCAATTGACCACAAGCGCAGGAACATTCCCGCTCGAACTGATTCCGCGCTCTTTGCAACACTTTAACGCCTGGCTTCCGATGACGTATTCGATTTTCGGATTGAAAGCGGTGATCTCAAGCGGCGATTTCTCGTTTATGTGGGAAAACGTCGGCAAGCTGTTGCTATTTGTTGTCTCCGTGATGATAGGAACGATCCTCTATTTCACTATTCAACATCGCCGCCAATTTGCAACAGTCAATCGAGTAGGAGAGGGTGACTAACCCTCGTCCTCTCACACCACCGTACGTACCGTTCGGTATACGGCGGTTCCATTAAGTCTGACGCAGAGATTCATATCGTTGATAAAGACTCTTCAGCCCTTGGCTCTCCCAATAGGAGTTGCCAAGGGCTTTATGCAGGATGGGACTGGCGGCCACTCTCCAATATTTCTTCCGAGTGTTTCCCCATTCATATGCTTTCTGCTTGGGCACTCCTAAACTTTGCAGTTTTCGGACCCTGGTTCTCGGAAGTTTCCACTCTTTCCATTGGCACATGCGCAGCCTTCGTCGAATCCATCCATCTAGTTCTTTGAACACACTTGGAGTCTCTGCTAGCGAAAAGTATCCACACCATCCCAGAATGTATTGATTGAGCTGTTCGATTCGTTCGGGCATGGGAATCGGTTTCGATCGGCTCGTCATGGTGCGTATCCTTTGCTTCATGCGCCGAATGCTTTCCTTTGCAATTCGGATTTTTGGCTCCTTACTTGGGGTGAAGCTAAAACCGAGGAATTTTCTCCTCCACGGACGATCCACTGCCGATTTGGTTTCGTTGACTTTCAGCCGGAGTTTCTTTTCGATGAATGCCGTGATCGATTTCATCACCCGTTCCCCGGCCTTCTTCGTCCTTACGTAGATATTGCAGTCATCCGCATACCGTACAAACTTGTGCCCTCGTTTTTCCAATTCTTTGTCCAGCTCATCCAGGAGAATGTTGGACAGGAGTGGACTGAGCGGCCCTCCTTGTGGAGTCCCCTCTTGTGTTTCCATGACCACCCCGTTGATCATGACCCCTGCCTGTAGATACTTCCGTATCAACTTTAGGAGGATTTTGTCTGGAATTCGTTTCGCTAATATCCCCATCAGTTTGTCATGGTTGACTCGATCAAAGAACTTTTCCAAGTCGATATCTACCACCCATGTATATCCTTCCTGAATATACTGCTTCGCCTTTTTCACCGCGTCGTGTCCTCTTCGACCGGGACGAAACCCGTAGCTGTGTTCCGAAAAGGATGGGTCAAAGATCGGCGTGAGCACTTGGGCGATGGCCTGTTGGATGAACCGGTCTGTCACGGTCGGGATTCCTAGTAACCTGACTCCTCCGTTCGGTTTCGGGATTTCGACCCGTCGGACCGGGCAAGGTTCGTAGGTCCCTTCTTCTAAAGCGTGCCGTATCGCGTCCCAATGTTCCACGAGGTGTCTTCGCAGGTCTTTGACGGACATTCCATCGGTTCCATGGGACCCTTTATTCTTTTCCACTTGTTTGAGTGCTCGCAGGAGATTCTCCCGTGACAATACCTGTTTCATCCACATTCCGATTCTTCCTCTCTACGTGAACGGTCCGTTCTATTTGTGCCATCTTCTTCTCCACCCTCTTGAGGTTCCCCATGGACTTCACCATTTCCCCCTCAAGCAGGTCCTTTCGGGTTATCTGCTTCATCAAAGAAGATGAACGCCTAGTGGCCGTTCTCCTTCATGGTTCGGTCCTTCCCCTTCTATCTTAAGCTAGACGGGTACTATGACCTCTGCTGACTTCTGTCCGTTCAGCGTTGGATCGCTCCAACGGTTGCCAAGCGCACTTGGCTTCCCGGACAGACCTCCCCGGGTAAGAGTGCAGTCTTTCCTTCCATCCATCTGCTTCATTTACTCGGTATCACCTTCGGCAGAAAGGGCTTCGTTTTGTCGTGCAAACTCACCCAATGATACCCAGCCTCCTATGAAGTTCGTGTTCCTCAGACCGGAAGTTTGCCGCCCGCTTCCTTCAGATTCTGCGTCGCCGCAGACACCCTTGCGTTAAGCTAACTGCTACTTCTGCCTTCGCAGTTCGGGACTTTCACCCTATAGACTGCACCCATGCCGGGCGCACTCGAACAAGCTTCTGAAGCGTAATTGCTTCAGAAGCTTGTTTTTTGGCTCTTCACCACAACATGTACGTGACAAGCAATACGGTTTCCTGCACAAAGCTGTGCAAAAATCACGGATTTGTTGATTTTCCCTCACAAGCGTAAATAGGGTATGTTCAGAAAAAATCAAGTACAACTTTTGGTGAAGAGCCTGTTTTTTCCTATCGATCCTTGCCATCGTCATCATTCTTTCATGATGTTTCTCCAATGCAAGGGACGGTGATGGAGGACCGTTTTTTCACGTTCTCCGTCACCTTTTGCACCTTCTCAATGAAAATTAAGAGGATTTTTCTTTGTGTTTACTTTGTTACGAAGCAAAACGTGAATTGACGTCCAAACAATCTCCTTGAAACGTTGCCCTACTCACTGAGCAAACGCTTCAATTCAGTTTCATATTTTGAAGGAAGGACCCCATATTTTCCTGTTTTTTTATCGAAGATCATCGTGTTATTCTTCTTAAACCAAATGTTGTAATTGAATAGCCTGTCCTTCGTTTTTGGATGTTCGAGCCAAAAACGATAGTCGGGTTGACCTTCATCGACTTTGGCTGTTTTTGACCATTCTGCGAATTTCACAATTTCGATTATTCTATTGACTTTTCTCTTGTCTCGAATTTCATATATTTTGGAAAAATTATCCATTCTACTTACTACTCGAATGATTTCTGTTTCCTTCCGATTGAAATCTGTCTTTTCGGATGTTTGAAAAAACACAACTGCTCCGCATATGCATAAAAGAAGAATAAACAACAAACCATAACGTTTCCTCATGGGAAGTTCACCTCGCACGTACAAAATTGTCATTTCCAAAACATCCTTCATATTCTTTAACTGAGTGAGCAATCAGAGGTTTCTAACCGATGACTCTAGAACGATGAGGCAGGCGTTATAAAGTCGATCGGTTTGATCAGCACTATGGTTGCTTACGTTCTGTTTTCATTTACCTCCCTTACTAAGATTCCTATTTTCTATTCAACACCTTTATCTGCTCCCTTACGCTCTTGTGATTATATAATAACAAAATCAATGAAATAATTACAGAAAAATGTTTGTTTACAAAAAAATGTTATTATATATAATAGTCTTGAAATATTAAATTTTTTGGGAGGTATTGATTGTGAAAAGATTTTCTTTTTGCTTCCTATCAGCCGTTTGCTTATTGGCTATAGCTCTTTTTTCTCCGCCCTCCAGTGTAGAAGCTGAGCAGTTCATTGAGAACAAAGTGAAGCTCAAAAACGTATTTGTGGACATTCATTATGACAAATCACAAGTAAATTTGGTTCGAACGGAAGACCAGAATTCCACTAAACTTCACCTAGTTGATAAAAAATCGGGAAAGATTTTAGAAACATACGGAGAAATCGTACAACCCCTAGAACAAGTTCCAACAAAAACAAATGATGCATCGGTTGCCAGTGCCGCTGGAACATATTCAATTTCAACTGTCTATCGCGAACGGAATGACGGTCCAGCCGTTTCCAGATTGAGCACCCAACTTTACATCTATTCATACGATTCGTTTCGCCAAATTAATAAAGTATTAAACACCTGGTGGTCTGAAGCTAGTGGGGGGAGTTGGTATTTGACTCGTGACGTAGCAAACACCGTTTCTATGACTGGATCCTTTCCTACCACAAAAGTGCAAACATCAGGAAGTGCGACAATTGAAGTGAAGACTAGCTATAGTATAACAGGATCATTTTCCATTTCAGCTCTTAAAGAGGCTGGGTTCACGTACGGCTACTCATCCGGGTCAGATATTTATTATCGAAAACCGATCAACTTAGGGTTCGTGTATTCACTGTATTAGGCGTTAAAACATGGCGAGCAGACTTTTGAAGCAAAGGGCGCTCCAGGCAAATTGGGGCGCCTTTTGCTTGCGACGGCCGCATGCACGGCTTCACCGTTTGTTCCAAAACGAAACGTTTCCCGTTGCCAGGCGATGCCACAAGTGGAGAGCGTTCAGCACCAGAAAATAAATCAACGCATTCACAACGGCATTGACATAGGGCATGACCAAGTCGGCAGCATCGCGGATTTCGATCGGAAACAGGCGGATGATGAGGACAGAGACCGCGATGATAAGGAACGAACCGATCAGAGTACCGCCGAACCGCGCCTGCGGATGCCAGCGAATTCTCGCCAAGCCGACGATCAACGAACCGATGGCAAACCCCAAAAACGAGCCGTACGCATAATATCCAACATAAAACGTCGGAAACAAAAAGGAAAACAACAACACCAACAAAGCGCCGCCCACATCAACCCCATACGACCGAACCACGTCTTTCCTTCCTCCCCCGCCATGTCATGCGAAAATCCTCGTCCATCTTGCGCGGATCCCCCTAATGGAGGATATGCTCAAAACCCCTTCAAAAAACATTCGCTTTTCACCTAATTTTCTCCTTCCCCTTCTACAATACAAACCGTAAGCCAGTCCACCACACAAAAGGAGGTGACGAGATTGAAGAAAGCTCGGGCAGTGTTTCTGCTCGCCCTTGTTGCCCTTGCTGGGGTCAGTCTGTTTCACGTTCTCGCCCCACATGAAGTAATGGCGCACGGGCGTCCGGGCGCTCCGTTTGACGGCATGCCAGGCGGATTCGGTCATCCCCATCGGGAGTTCATCATGGAGCGGCGCGGTGGCTGGATGATGCCGATGTTGTTCCTAGAGCGGCTCATCCCTCTTTTGCTTGCCGCCGCCGGGGCCGTATGGCTCGCTGCGGCGCGGTCGAAGCGCTGGATCGGCTGGGTGCTCGTCGCGCTCGGGATTGCAGCGTTGCTGCCAAAATGGGTGCTGATCTTGCTCGCACTGGCCGTGGTGTACGCCTTGGGGCGGCGCCAAGGGCGCAAACCATCCGCCGTTGAGGCGTTGATGCCAGCGACGCCATCCGTTTCTACCGATTGGCTCGATGAATGGGAAAAATCAATTCAAAAGGAGGCACAAACAAATGGGCATTTTTCGCCGAATGAAGACGATCGTTCTCGCTGAAGTGAACGAACAAATCGACCGCTGGGAAGACCCTGTCGCCATGACGAAACAATATTTGCGCGAACTTGAAGAACAGCTCGAACGAGGGCGCCAGGCGCTCGCCCGGCAATGGGTCGCCGAGCGGCGCTATGAGACGCTCATCGCCCAAGCGGAGGCGACGATTGAAAAACGGAGCCGCCAAGCGAAACTGGCGCTCGAGCGCAGCGAAGAAGCCGTCGCCAAACTCGCTTTGCGCGACAAGCTGCTGTATGAGAAAAAGCTCGAGGCGTACAAACAACAATACGATGCCATCAAAGCGAAAACGGCGGAAGTCGCCAATCGGCTCAATCAATTGCGCGAGCGGTACGACGAGCTTTCCGCCAAACAGCTGGAGCTTGCCGCCCGCGTTAACGCCGCACAAGCGTTGAAACAAATCGACTCGGCGCTCGCCTCCTTTTCCGCCGACGAGGCGCTGCGCGGATTCGCCCGCATGGAAGAGCGCGTCATCGCCTTAGAAGCCGAAGCGGCCGCCGCCCGATTCGGAACGAACGCCGTGTTGTCCCCTGTGCCGTTTGACGAAGAAGTGGAACGTGAACTGGCGAAATGGAAAGACGCCCAAGCGCATAACGCCTAATTTCCCCCTCCCCCCTTTTGACATAGATCACCCCCTTGCCGAGTTGGCAAGGGGGATTCGTTTGTTTCACTCCCTTGAACAAGCGGCGGCCAAAAGCGCATGCGGCCCGTGACCAGCCTGCACGATGCCTTACGGTCATGGTCTTAACCCCATTGATAAGCAAAATCGTTCCCTTTGTTTTTCCATCGTGCTAAAATTGTTAGAGAGACGAAAGAATACAGGAGATGACCTGCCGTGAACTGGAAACGAAGCGTCCGCATCCTTTGGCTGTGCAATTTCATGGTGTCCGCGGGGATGACGATGGTCATTCCGTTTTTGTCGCTGCTGTTGTGGGAGATGGGCGTCACGGAGCGCCATTCGTTGAGCGTCTGGACTGGTCTTGTCTTTTCGGCAACGTTTTTGTCAGCGGCCATCATGGCGCCGATTTGGGGCATGTTCGCCGACAAGTACGGCCAGCGCGCCAACCTCATCCGCGCGGGGATTGGCATGGGGCTGATCACCAGCTGCATGGCGTTCGCCCATTCGCCGATGGCGCTGCTTGTTCTTCGCTTTTTGGTCGGCTTTTTCTCGGGATTCATCACCGTCTCGTTTTCGTACTTGGCGCGCGTCGTGCCAAAAGACCATAGCGGCGAGGCGCTCGGGACGCTGCAGACGGGAAGCATCGCCGGCAACATCATCGGGCCGCTCATCGGCGGCGCCTTATCCGATTGGTTCGGCTTCCGCCCGGTGTTTCTTGTGACCGGGTTTTGCATTTTGGCAACGTTGCTTCCTGTCGTCTTTTGGCTCGACAAAGACCCCGTCGCGCCGCAGACGAAAGAGCGCCATGCCAGTTTCAAAGAAGTATTCGCCCATCGGCCGCTCGTCATCTTGTTTGTCGCCACCTTTCTTGTGCAAATCGCCGTTCTTGGCGTCAATTCCATGATGACGATTTTCGTCCAGTCGCTTGTCGGCCATTCTCGCAATCTCGCATTTCTATCGGGGCTCGCCTCCTCGATCACCGGAATCGCTACGATCATCGGCGCGCCGTATTTAGGCAAGCTCGGCGATCGGATCGGGCAGGAGAAAACGCTGCCGATGCTGCTTGTACTCTCCGGCCTGTTCGCCTTGCCGCAAGTATGGACGGACCATCTTTATGAATTGTACGTCTGGCGCTTCTTGCAAGGGCTTGTCGTCGGCGGGGTATGGCCTGCCCTTCAAGCGCTGATCAACGCACAATGCCCGCGCCGCATCCAAGGGCGGGTGTTCGGCGTCACAGCCAGCTCCCGCTTCCTCGGCAACCTCGCTGGCCCGACGGCAGCGGGAGCCATCGCAGGATTCGCATCCATTTCCGCCATTTTCGCCTTGTCAGGGCTGCTCCTCATCGCCACAGGGGCTTTGGTCGGATCCACCACCCACGACCGCGCATGGCGTGAAGACATGAAAGAAAAAATCGCCGCCTGGGCGCACCGCCTTCACATCCGGCACTGACAGCGCGGCCAAGATCATAAATAAACGACCTGAGAGGAATCCCTTTCAGGCCGTTTTCGATCATTCTCCCATCCGTCGAAGCAGCGAATACGGAATCGCCTCCCCAACCCGCCCGTTGCGCCCGGTCGTCGTCTCGGCCGTCGTGAGCGAATTCCAAATCGCTTCCTCGGTCGCCTCAATCGCCGCCTGGAACAGCTCATTCATAAGCGGCGCGTCATCACGGACGAGCGGAGGGAACGGTTGAAGAGCAGAATCCGAAAAATGGGGAATGGTATAAGCATTGGAAAACGCAATGACAATGTCGCCGCTCCCGTGATGGACGCAGCTTCCCGTCCGCCCGAGCCCCACCGCCGCCCGCTTCGCCAGCCGCTTCAACTGCCGCGCATCAAGCGGCGCATCAGTCGCCACGATCATCATAATCGACCCAGGCGGCACGTCCCGCTCATCAAACGACGGCGGCATATACGGCACGAACCGCAACTCCTCGCGCCGGCCGAAATTGCTCACGACCAACGCCCCGACCGTATACATCCCGCCCGCGATCCGCGACGAACTGCCAATGCCTCCTTTCCAACCGAAACACATCATCCCCGTACCCGCGCCAACCGCCCCTTCTTCCATCTCGACGCGCGCCGCGGCAATCGCCTCTTTCGCATGCTCCTTCGTCACCGCCATCACCCGCGCTGTATTCAAATAGCTGTCATTGCATTCCCCGACGACAATGTTGACCGACCCCGTCACATCCCCAATCTCCGGCGTCGCCTCCAACATATATTCCAGCGTCCCTTGCCAAACCGCCCCGACGCTGAACGTATTCGTCAGCATAATCGGCGACTCGATCGTCCCAAGCTCCTCGACTTGCACGAGTCCAGCCGTTTTCCCAAACCCATTCAGCACAAAACAAGCCGCAGGCACTTTCTCCAAAAACGAGTTGCCCCCATGCGGCAACACCGCCGTCACCCCTGTGCGGATCACCGTCCGCTCATCCACCTCTTCCCGAATCGTCACGTGCCCAACCTTCACCCCAGGCACATCGGTGATTTGATTGCGCTCCCCTGTCGGAAGCGTGCCGATGGAAAAACCGAGATCACGAAGCTTGCGGCGCATCCATCCCACCCCCGTCGCTTTTCAGGCTGCCTAAACGCAAAACATAGCATGTTCCCCGACACTACGGTGAACAGGAAAGAAGAGCGATTGTCCCCATATCAAGTATATCTCATCGGACTCAAGAAATGCAGCAACCGCAAAGAAAGACGATGAACAACAACCATGTTTGTGGATCAAGGGGGCATCACAGAAAAAGCAGATGCCAAGCGAAACAGGAAAAAAGCGACTTCTTGCAAAGCAAGCAACACGACAATGAGCAGTGGAAGCAAAACAAAGCGGGGCGATAGAGGAAATATAAGGTGCGATAAAAACTTCCTGTACCACGTGATTTGACTGTTGAACAGATGTTTCAATCCCTCATAGGTACGATAAAAACTACGCAGACGGATTGGAGTTTATACTTACGAAAAACGGTTTCAATCCCTCATAGGTACGATAAAAACACTTTCCCTCTTTCTCAAATACGATATAGTCCTTTTTGTTTCAATCCCTCATAGGTACGATAAAAACCAAGTTAGAAAAGCTGAACATGAAATGAGCGTGTTAAGTTTCAATCCCTCATAGGTACGATAAAAACGCTAGCGCGCTGTGATTGCTCTTTTTACAGCCGGCAGTTTCAATCCCTCATAGGTACGATAAAAACTTGACGTTCTAGCACAACACGCTCCGCACTTTTTGGAGTTTCAATCCCTCATAGGTACGATAAAAACGGGAAATGGGGAAAGTAAAACTCAAAGTAGCAAAAGTTTCAATCCCTCATAGGTACGATAAAAACGAATAATGAATGCGAAGCGCAAAGAGAAAGCGGAGGTTTCAATCCCTCATAGGTACGATAAAAACTATTTGTACTCTCACTGGTGAGTCTTATGAGGTTTGTTTCAATCCCTCATAGGTACGATAAAAACCTATACTCTTGCGGCAACGGTCACGTGTACGTCGTATTGTTTCAATCCCTCATAGGTACGATAAAAACTGGTTTCGACACCGGCGACGTCAACGTCAAGTACAACGGTTTCAATCCCTCATAGGTACGATAAAAACAAACAAGAATTATCGGCAGTGCAAGATTGGGTGAAGTTGGTTTCAATCCCTCATAGGTACGATAAAAACATCACCAACCGGAACAGCCAAAACATTCTCATTACGTTTCAATCCCTCATAGGTACGATAAAAACAATATTCGGCAACTTGCAGAGCCGGAGATGGAGTGAGTTTCAATCCCTCATAGGTACGATAAAAACTGCCTTTTTTGCGTCTCCTCCTTTCACTGGTTCACCGTTTCAATCCCTCATAGGTACGATAAAAACAAAAAGGAGTATTGTCACATTGGGAAGAAGAAAAGTGTTTCAATCCCTCATAGGTACGATAAAAACACTGGTGACTGAAAAAGGATAAGGAGGAATAAGCATGTGTTTCAATCCCTCATAGGTACGATAAAAACGCGGGAGGCGGAAGGCAAACGCGAGGTCTTTGTCTCGTTTCAATCCCTCATAGGTACGATAAAAACAATATTCGGCAACTTGCAGAGCCGGAGATGGAGTGAGTTTCAATCCCTCATAGGTACGATAAAAACTTGAATACTTAAAATCGAAAAAGGATACAGCACAAAACGTTTCAATCCCTCATAGGTACGATAAAAACGCGCATCCGCGTTTTTGTCTTGTGCCACCGAATCGTGTTTCAATCCCTCATAGGTACGATAAAAACAGTGAGGCGTTCCTTTTACGATGAAAATGGACAAGGTTTCAATCCCTCATAGGTACGATAAAAACGTTTGCAGTCATGACCAAGTTTGTCGTGGCGGCGTTCGGGTTTCAATCCCTCATAGGTACGATAAAAACGAAGCAAATTGACCGATTGACCGACGCTAAAGTATCGGGTTTCAATCCCTCATAGGTACGATAAAAACCGAGTGTGATCGCCGACTTACCGCGACCCGACCGTCCGGTTTCAATCCCTCATAGGTACGATAAAAACCAGCGTATAAATCGTTTCAATGCGATAGTGTTTCATTGTTTCAATCCCTCATAGGTACGATAAAAACGTTATCCTACACAAAAAGCAATAGCTAACCGTATTAAGTTTCAATCCCTCATAGGTACGATAAAAACGACGAGATGATCAAAGAAGCGTTGCGCAATCTTTGAGTTTCAATCCCTCATAGGTACGATAAAAACCTCCATTTATCAACTACTTCCTTGCCGCTTCTGATTCGTTTCAATCCCTCATAGGTACGATAAAAACAAAAAATACAACATTTTTTTTTAAAATTTTGTTGAGTTTCAATCCCTCATAGGTACGATAAAAACGCATGAGGGCGCTCTTTTTTGTTGCGTTCTTGTCCTGAGGTTTCAATCCCTCATAGGTACGATAAAAACCGTTTTCCAGCAGGCGAATGACCGCTGGATAGAAATGTTTCAATCCCTCATAGGTACGATAAAAACTGCAGTACCCAAGATCATATTCTTTCACCTCCTTTGTTTCAATCCCTCATAGGTACGATAAAAACCCAAAAATGCTTGTTGCATCAAGCATTTCGATCTAGCGCTGTTTTCAGAATACCACATTTCAAAAATTCTGTCAATAACCTTCAACCTTGATGGCTGTAAGTCTGAACCACCAAAAACCATTGTCGTCGATCCCCCGGGATTTTTGCACGATTGGGGGTCGACGACAATCACAAGACCCTCACTTTTCCTCCAACAGTTGTTGAAGTTTGTCCATTTTTTGCTTTTGCTTTTTGCTGACGGCTTTTCCCCATTCTCCGATGCGTTTCCAATAAGCCTGCAACGCAACGGCGGCTTGTTTGTTTTGCTGCTCGATCACCTGTTGGTAAAGGCTATCCTTGCTTCGCTGCCTATCCGTTTCGCTGTCAGTCAACCGTTCAATTTCGGCCACCAACCGTTCTTCGGGGGAGAGGAGGGCCAGCCTTGCTCGTTCTTCTTCCTCGCGTCTCTTTCGCTCCACCATTTCCTGCTCGATTTTTCGACGCTCAAGACGAGCGCGTTCTTTTTGCACCATTGGGAGGAATTCGGTTTCCGTCACGTCGTCCACTTCAGAAAATCGACCGTAGCCTGACGATGTTTTCGAACCGATCCCCCATTCCATCAACGCCTGTTTGGTATATAACGATGCTGCCTCTAACAACCGGGTAGTTTTTTCACCGTCTCGAAAGCCATGGGCCGTTAAATAAATGTCCACCTCTGCAGCCATGACCGTCCAAAACGAAACGGGAACAGGTTTTTGATTATCTGTCGCAGCGTTTTTTCCTTCATAATACTCCTTCATATGTACAGCGAGCACATCCTTTTCCAACCGCAAGCCATCGATGAGAAAGATATCGTAAAACTGCACCTGTCCTTTATGGTCTTGCATCCCAAAAATCGCCCGTCCGTCTTCATGCTCGCTGAGCCGTTTCTCGTCCCCTTCGCAATACGCCTCGATGAACCAATGGCGCACAAGGCCTTTCAAACTGGAGGCAGGAATGTAAGGAAGACCGTACACGGGGTGGATCGTCAATGACGTCTCGCGAACATGCCCCGCGCCCAGTCCGTGGACAATTCGGCCAGAGAGGCGGGCTTTCAGCTTCTTGACTCCCCCTGTTTGCGCCCATTCCACCATGGCCTGCTCTCGCTGCGCCCGTAGCTGCTCGCCAATCTCTTTCAGCTCTGGGAGAATCGGGGCGGATTTCAACTGTTTCGAAGGCTCCCACACTTTTTTACGGTCATTCCACCGATGCTCGATAAAATAATGGAGATGGTACGCCAAATGCCCGATCGATTTATTGGCCTTTTGCACGACTTCTAGGGTGTCCTTTGGATGAAAAAGCATGCCCTCCCCTCCTTACTCTGCCGCCTTTGCATCGTCTTTCGCCATCCCGTCGGCAAACTTGCGCATCCAATCTAGCAGCGCCATTGCTTCCATCGTCCATAACCGGTAATCAGCGCTCGATAAGTTGACGACAGCCTCGACGAGTTCTTGGTTTGCCGATGAAAATTGATCCGGAAACTGTTCCCTCATCCATTTTGCGAGGGATTGATAAATCGCCTTGTATTCCTTCCCTTTTTGAAAACAAAACGCCAATGCTTGTCCGAGACCGTTGACTTGAATCAAGGACGGCATTTTTTTGACGTAAGAACGATAGTTTTCGAAGCTTCCTCTCAATCGTTCTTTTGCCTGTTTCACTTCTTGAAACGCAAATGCGGCTCGCCCGTTCTCAATCCCCACACGCTTCACGTTTGTTTCCATGGCTTCTCCTCCGTTCACACCCAAATCGTTCTCATCATTCCGCGGCCTAATGTACTGTTCCCGCCAAGCTGAAAGACGGATGGAAATTTGTTTTCATTCAGAAAGTACCGTTCAATATCCGCAGCCTTCGCAAAGCCATCTATTCCGTCTCCCCGTACATCACCAATGTAGAGGAAACTGTAAAAAACCGTTTCTGGCGGAACATTTTCCTCATACCAGAGCGCACCGTTGTCAACGGTCCCTGTCTCCGGTGAAATGCGAATGCGCGCGTTAATTTCGGTCGACAATTTGACGAAATCCGTGAAATCGTCATCGGAGAGAACAACGAGTCGATCTACAAGACGCAGGCGGCAATGCTCCCCAAGGAGGGCGGCAAGTTGTTCCGCCAGCTGTTTCGCTTCGGGAGAAACGGTGACCGAAAACGCATACTCCTCCAGCACAATGCGTCCATTGACCGCCATCAACCGGTCGGAACTGACCGTGTTCGGTGCGGGCACCGGAAGAAGTCGGACTTCTTTCCCGATCGATTGCTGATGGACGCTCATCTCTTGATTCCACCGCTCAATCACAAGCGGGCACGTAATCCAAGCAAATACGCCGCGAAGCGATTTAACCGGAAACAGCAAAACGCGTGCATCGCTCAGAGCAATGGCGCTCGCTTGTGTGACGCTTTCCTGTCCTTTGTCCGCGCCGAAAATCAGTTCAAGCTTCTTCCGTTCAAGATTCTTCCCATCTTCAGGAAGCGACTCTGTCATATGATATCGAAGCGCCCCTTTGAGCGAGGAGCTTTCGATTTTTGGAAATCCTGTATGCTTCTCTCGCTGAATAGGCAAGTCGACAAACCCGATCTCGCTCCCGCTCCCCGCATGGACAGACGTAATGGCATGCATAAGAAAAGGCCGTACGATCGAATACATTACAACTCCTCCTCGCTTTCTTTCGCACTCGTGATCACCGCAAACCCAAACCCTTCCTCCGCCCCTTCATCGGTGAGATGAACGCCGTCAAGGGCGGAGAGGACAAGCGGCAAAGCATCGTCGCGTTCGATCTTCACATAGATGACCGAACCGGCTGGGATCATCCATTTCCGCGGTTTTGGCCGATGGCGGACGATGTCCCATCCCCCGTACAACTCCGGACGTCCGATGGAAGCGGCAAGCCAAGTGACGACCGCCCCGTTCGGCCATGTCCACTGATCGCCGTCCATTGCCGCTGGACGGGATCCGTTCGAGAAAATAGCTGGAGACAAAAAGACGATTTTCGCCAGCTTTGTCCGCTGAATGTCTTGTTCAATCCCCTTTTTCTCGTCTGGATTCCATATACGAAGCGTTTCCGGCTGCTGGCGGATAGACCACGGCCGGTTTTCCCCGCCGATCCGCGCCCACTTGACATCAGAGAAATCCGGTCCATCACCGATGTAAGCGACAAGGGACGCCCCGTCTACAAAACGCCCTTTCGCCACCCGGTATAAAAGCCCCTTTTGGGCTGTTCGGCTGGACGTGTCGAGTTGAATTCCCACCTTATCTTCCCGAGCGATGAACGATGACAATGAACAAAGGGAAGAGATTGGCTTATTCCCAAAAAGCGCCTGCTTCCATTCCTCCATCGGGACGTAATAGTGCTGCGGACTTTTCGTTTTGTCACGCCGCGAAGAAGCCAGACGCCACATCGAAGCAGATGATGAAGGCTTTCGGTCTTTGACAAGCCGCAATGGATACGCTTTGAGCGATTTTTCCTCCTCTATGACTTGATAATCAAAGGGCAGGGGAAAGAACAAGACGTCTTCTTTCACCAGCGTGCAATAATGGAGACAGAACTGCCCCCGCTCAGTCGGGGTGCCCATCCATCTCCTCACCTGTTCATCACTGCCCCTCGCAAAGTCGTCAAACGTGCTGTACGCATAAATGTACGCCGCCCGCAACGCGCCGTAAATCGTATTCGGGCGCGGAGGGAATATCGACTCCATCACCGTCGCCTCCCCGCTTGCGTCGCATGATGGTTTTTAAAGAAAAACGTGTCTACCGGTGTCAAGACTAATTTTGTCATTGCCCGTTCCCCTCGCTCCGTTTGAAAAAGGTCAATATCTTTAACAGATACAAAAAGTCATAGCCGCTGCGAACCGCTTCATGCAAAGACAAAAGAACTTGCGTGTGATGGGCGATCTCTTGGGCGCTCAGATGGCTTCCCTCTTTTACAGACCGCTTAAGCAAACGCCGAAGCTCTGTCGCGAGCATGTCGCCATTCTCCCATTTAGGGCAGTGCCGCTCATGCAGCAGCGGGGCAAACGCGGAAGCGAAATGAAAAATAAAGTTCGGCGACAGGGATGTTTTCAACAGATTAATCCATTGATCCAATAATTGTGAAACCTTCTCTCCTCCAATCATCCATGGGAGAACCGCTTCCGAAATCTCGCCAGAGCGGGTGTGAAGCGCTAAAGCAAGGGCGTCCTTTCGCTGCCCCGTCTTGCCGTTGGAATACTGTTTCGCCTTTTTCTCCAACGCTCTGACAGCGTTGAGAACGAGATGGAGCGGCGACTTTTTGTGAGCAATCACCACGCCAAACGAGGCGGTCGCTCCATGACCTAATCCTTTCCGTTCATCGCCAAACGCCAATCGGAGCTCCTCCGCCGCTTTCAGCACCGTCTCGGTCGGCAGGAAGGCAAGGACGTCATCCCCCCCTGCATAAACGAGCTTGCCGTGGCACTGTTCTTCGACAATCCGCGGAACGATTTCCTTCGCAAACCGGGCCAGTTTTTGGCTCGTTTGACTATACTCCTCTTTCCGTTCCCCGGAGAACCATTTCCCCATGTTGTCCCCATCCATCATGAGCACGGCGTAATAATCGCCCGCTCCGATCTCGAGAACAGACGGAAACGACAAAACCGAAGCGCCAAACAAAGCGGAGAAGTAATCGCGGGCCACCCGTTTGCCTAAGCAAATGCCGCATAAAAATTCGTTGTCCTTGATCCGTCCCGAGCGGCGGTCGTCTTCTTCGCCTTCAACTTCTTGAAATTTCGCCGCCCGTTGTTTCCAAAGATGAAGCGTTTTTCGTTTGATGTCGCCGAAATGATCTGCTTCCTCAACCTTTGCGAGCCGCAGCGCTTCTCTTTCTTTACAGACGGAACAAACAAGGCCGGATTGGGAAACGGGGATATAATGTTTCTCGTTTTTCAACGCCCCCAACCGCCGCTCGGCCCGTTCCCGCACGGTCCGGAACGAAGCGGACGGCTCATACGGTTCAGCGACCCAGTACACTTCTAAAAACGACTGCACTTGCTGTTCCACCATCATCTCCAGCCATTCATACTCTTCGGCAGTGAGATGTGGAAACACGCGTCGAATGGCTTGAAAGCAGAAGTCCAGAAACACTTGGCGAACATTGTCCTCCACTTCGCGCAGCCAACCGCCAACCTCCGCTTCTGTTCCCTCCATAACGGCCGTCACACGGTTCGGGATCGAAGCAATGCGAAAATCCCGCGCAGATGGCGACCGCAACTCCTCCCTTGTGACGAGCGGGTATACGACTTCACAGTTGGCATCCAACTGGTAAAACTGTTTGATCGCCTCTTTCACCAAATAGGACAAAATATAACTCCCGCTCCAAAAATCTTCTGTTTTTCGGGCCGAGGCGATAAACGACTGCACAGGTCCGACCGTAAAAATGACAACATAGCGATTGGTCATATCCTCACCCCAACAATTTCTAAAAACCGGTTTCGATCCCGCTCATAGCGCGGCTCGCTGTAGCACGAGTCATGGTTTCTCACTTCTGTTACAATCGGGTAGTAGCGGCCTCCGATTTTCCTCACCGTGCACCATAACGGGGAAGAAAGCTTTCCTTCTTTCCCTCTCATATATCCTAGGCTGCCATAACGATTCGCTTCATGCGATGCCCTGCCAAACGCCTTCACCACTTCCGCCGCGCTCTCTTTTCCTTCTCCAACCCACACCGCGGACAATACCGGATGAGGTGTTGCGATGTCTTCACGTCGTGCCACAAGGCAGCCGCGCTCCGCAAAGGAAAACGCATCCGCCGCCCCGATGCGTTCTAGCGTCATACGCAAACTTTCACCGTATTCCTCAACGTGATCCCATTGATGCTCCGTCCATTGCACAGCTCCAAACCCGCGGCGCGACCGCTGTCCGAAGCTGGCGAGGTGAAGCATATATTGAAAGTGCCAATCATATTGCGCCAATCGCTCTTGATGACGCTTCCGCACCGAGAGCGTCACGGTCACCTCCCCGCCGGCAGGAAGCGCCGGAACAAACGTTGGAGACGTACGATGCGGCAAAATATTTTCTCTCATTGTCCCTTCCATCGCTCTTGCCAACGTTAGATGGACAGGCGATTGCTGCTTTGTTTTCCTCGTGCCGCCAAACCACTCTTCCTCCTTGGCAAGCAGCTTTTCGTGATGAGGTTCATCCTGCAGCGTCCGCCACCAGTACCTCCATACCCCCCGCAACGACGGAAGGCGAAACTCCGCCTTCTCCCTCGGATCAGCGCCGTGAATGGCGGCCGGCGTCAAGAGAACAAGCGGATATGACGACTGAGCAACAGCTGTTACCCCGCTTTCCTGATAGGCCATCACGCATTCTCCTTTGCGATTTGCATCGTTTTTGCGAGCGCTGACATGCGTTCAAAAAACGCACCAAGTTCTCGGAACGACTGCTCCGCATCGGGCCAAAACTTTTCCGCCTTTAGCGGTTGCGGCCGCGCCCCAGCATGATTGATGTCGTTGCGCCGCTCTTTAAGCATGCTAAATGGTTTCAAATCCCCCTTATAAGGAGATAAGAAATCGATTATTTGTTCAACCAGTTCCACAGAACGAACGCGCCATTTCTCTTTCGGAATATCTCGCAATAAAATTTCAATAGCCGAATGAACATCGCCTCGAATTTTCTCATCCCGCAAATCAAGCCCCAACACCCGGCAAACGGCCGTCACCGCATTTTCCTCCAACATCGTCAGCGCCTGCTGAATCAATCCGTGGTCCAAACACCAACGCACAGCCTTCCAACTGTTCATGATCGGATCATCATCAAACATCGCATACTTTTTCTCCATCACATCCAACAATGGGACAAGCGGTTTAATCGCTTCCGCCGACGCTGAGCGAACGCGGCCGAGCTGTTCATGAAATTTCTGCACTTCCTCATCGATTTGCAAGCTTCGGCACGTGCGGATCACTTTTTCCGTCTGATCAAGCTGCTTCGTCAACTGATTTAATTCTTTCACTTCGTTTCGCATTGTCTGGCTCGAAGACGGATTGCGGAACACTTCGCTGTTTTCTTTCGCGGTCAGCGCCTGGATGATGGAGGCATCCCCCGTGCGCAAAAATTGATCGACCCCGTTCGTCCAATCGAGCAGCCTCGCCATGCTTGTCAAATTGACAATCGGCGCCAACCGCCGTTCTGGAGGCAACTGTTTGACATCGGCTGGGCGCCCAAGCATTTCAAACCAGCCGTAAACGATCGCGCCAATGTCCGTTTTTTTCACAAAGCGGGCGTAGTTCAACACGATGAGCGCGACAAACGGGATGGAACGGAAACTGTGGGTGATGTCAAAATAAATCGTATCCCCTTCCCGAATTTCATTCAGAATGCAGTCAAACAACCGCCAATTGGCCTGTTCATCCTGACGGCTTTCCATTTCCACGAGCTTCACATTCGCCTCAGGAGCGATGCGCTGAAAAGCGGTGATCAAGCCCTCCAGCCGCTCCTCCCCTTTGAAGCGGTCTTGCCCATTCCGCTCCCGCGCTTCTTTCGTCGCAAACACCACCACATCCATCGGTCCATCCCCGCGAAACAACTCATACACCGCTGTCTGGATAAAACGCGTATAAGAAGACGATTTGCCCTCGTATGTGTAATAACAATATTCATAATCGCTCAATCCAAGAAACGACAACAATACCCTTCTCCCCACGCTTATCTCCCCACTCCCGCCAATTGTTTCGTGATATCGATAAACTCAGAATCCTCTTCATAAATCCCTTTTCCTCTTTCCGCTTCCCGCTCATATCGGTTATGGTCAAGCCATAAATAGTTGGCATACAAGCAATCTTCTTTTTCATCGTATCGGTAAGCAAGGCGAAACGCCGTCTGTCCGTTGCTCGCTCCTTTGTACAAGTGATATTTCACTTTTCGGACATCAATCGTTTTGAATGACTTTTCGTGGTACAAAACGCCCATGTCTCCCTCTTCATGCTTCAGCTTCTTTACCAGCTCCCGCATTTGTTGGTGCACAAACAGCAACTGGTGATGATTGTGTTGCAACATATTGGCGACTTGTTTGGATACAAGGTACGTGGTCGCAAACAAATGTTTATATTTTTCATGTTCAAACAAAAATTGTCCAAATGCACTTAAATACACAAGACCATCCTCTTGCTGGAACAAAAACGGATATTGAAGAATACATTGTTTTTCGCGGTAAGAAAGCGAATCCGCACCAACCATGTCCTTTTGGCATTTCCGCAACAGATCAAAGTGATCATGAACAAATTGCTCATCAATATGTATCGGCACAGGAGGAATCTCATGTAACACTTGGCCGTCCTCATGCATATAAGCTGTCGGATAGTGCAGAAATGCCCCGACGATGTAGCCCAACGATGTCATCACTTTATACCCGCCAATCGGCGCAAAACAAGTTGTTGACGGTTCCCCGTAGGAGAGAGCATCCGCCACCTTCCACATGTACTCCCCCAACGTCTCTTGCATCCGTCTTGGATGATTCACATCCACATCCACGTACATGACACGAACGTTCGCGGCAAAGTCTTCCTCCAGCAACCTTGTCAACACGGCTTCCACAATCCGTCCCCCAACCGTTTCCGTCACAATGAGAACGACCGTCGGCCTTTCCGCCAATTTCCCTTGTCTACGAAGTTCGTAAATCATCGAATATTCCGCCGACACACGATTGGGATCTCGGGCGGCCTCATGAGCAAACTGCCCGGCATGGCGAATCCATTGATCAATTTTTCGTTGTTTTTCCTCGTCGATGTTGGTCGCGCTCAACCAAGGACGAATCTCCCCCATGATTTCATCCCGATTCATCGAGAAAACGTTCCTGTTTCCTGTCAGCAACGACACACCACACGTTACAACAATATGCTGGTACAACCGCCCTTCCCCTCCATATTTCTTTCATCTCAGGAAAATATAGCTATGTTTATATCAATTATATCCTATTTTTCAATTATAGAGGAGGATATTTTTTAACAATTTCAAACATTTTTCCACTGAAGAGACGGGTGAAAAACGAATTTTCCACCCAACTTCGCGAAGGCGAATGGAAAATAACAAGGGCCCTCGAAAGTAAAAGAGCGTCTCTTCCAGCTGGTTTTTCCGTTGCTTCCCCCTTTTAAGGAGCGACGCAAAACAACGTCGGAGGACGAAACACAAAAAAGAGGCTCTTCACCACAAGTTGTACTTGAGATTTTAAGATAGGTATGCATAGGGAAAATAGAGGATACAAAAAATGCGAATTTTCCTGTATGGTAAAGGTGTCCAAACCAAACCATTGGAGGAAAATTCGCATGTACGCTCAGTTTATCAAAGAACTCATCGATTTACCAGATGTTTTGATTCAAAAGGTGCGAAAAGAAGAAGAACGTTGGATTTTCGAACTTTCTCTTCCCGAACAATGCCCGTTATGTCCTGTTTGCTTGAAACGCACGATCAAAATGACAGGAAAAAAGAAGCAATGGATGCATGGGTATGCTCAACGGATCGGCATCTTTTGGGTGGAACTCCCTGTGGAGCGTAGACGTTGTTGTACATGTGGCATGACATTCAGCACGTCTTATCCCGGAATTTCCCCTCGAAGTGCAGCGACGGATGCGTTTCAGCAATGGGTGGCGCAATCTTGCATCGGAACATCCATTCAGGCGGTGGCTCGTATGCTCAAGCTTCCGTACACGACCGTTGAACGCTGGTTTTATACCCATGCCCCTTCCTTCCTATCGAATGACATCCAACCAAAGGCAGTTTGTGTCGATGAGTTTGCGTTTCGAAAAGGACATGATTACGGAGTGGCAGTCATGGATGCCGAAACGGGAGAAGTGTATGCCGTTGAAGCAGGAAAGAACGAGGAAGCCATTGGACGTGTGTTGGCTCCTGTGTCTGGTTCTGTTCAGTATGTCGTGAGTGATTTGGCTCCAGCGATGAAAAAAGCCATTCAAGGGGTGTGTCCGGAAGCGAAGCATGTGGTCGATTATTTTCATGTGATTCAATTGTTTACGGAAGCGTTGGATCGATGCCGCCAATCCTTCGGAAAAGGGAACAAGAAACATGGGCATGTTCGGTATGTTTGCCGCTTATTGACCCAGTGCCCCGAGAAACTCACCGAGGAGGAGCGCCAAACGGTGCGGGAGTGGCAGAAAGAGAGCGATTCCTTGCAGGCTGTCTATCAATCCCTTCAACATTTTCGTTATGTATCCAAAAGCCAAAGCGAGCGACAAGCGAAACGTCGTTTGAACGCCTGGGTTCATCGGTATTTGTTTTGTCCTTGTTCTGCTGTTCGCGCCATCGCAAAATCACTCGTCAAACGAACAGACGAAATCATATCGTGCATTTTATCCCCTTATTCAAATGGGAAAATGGAGGGAACAAATAACAAGATCAAGCTGATGAAACGTCGGGGATACGGATACAGAAATATCCAGCGTTTTGCATTGCGGGTTCGGCTAGAAACAGCTAACATACTTTCATGACAGGTGCAAGTACAACTTTTGGTGATGAACCAAAAAAGAATCCCCTGCTCAGAAGGGATTCCCTCGATCGAAAGATGCCGCCAACATAGATCGTTGCCATCTTATTTTTTTCTCCCGTCACTTAGAAAGGCAACCCGTGAGACTAGAAATGCCTTTGCCCAACTTAGAATGCTGTACTGCCTGTTCCGCAGGCGCCCATCCGTTACGCACAATGCTTCATCACCGCAAACGAAGCAAATGAGAGATGTGGTCTGAACTAACTCTGCGACAACAACGAGCCCCCCATCACACCTGCGCGCGAAGATGGAGAGGGTTCAGTTCCTTGTGGATACGATAAAAACATCATAGATTGGCTTGACCGCCGCAAGCAAAAAGTTTCAATCCCTCATAGGTACGATAAAAACATACAGGGACATGGAACATCGACAACCTGCTTGACGGGGTTTCAATCCCTCATAGGTACGATAAAAACACAAATAGGATGTAGTTGCGCTTGCTTCGTTTCAAGTTTCAATCCCTCATAGGTACGATAAAAACTAAGACGGAACGTGAAAGAGGGATTAAAGGAAATTCGGTTTCAATCCCTCATAGGTACGATAAAAACGCTTTTTTCTGCTTTGAAGCGTTGAGAATGCTATGGTTTCAATCCCTCATAGGTACGATAAAAACGAGCCACACGACCAATCATATCTGCACCGCCAGCGATGTTTCAATCCCTCATAGGTACGATAAAAACCTAATGAAGAAATCATAGTGTTGCTTGACCGCAACCAAGTTTCAATCCCTCATAGGTACGATAAAAACTTTGACGGTTCGATGACTTGCAGCCCCGGCACCGGGGTTTCAATCCCTCATAGGTACGATAAAAACTCGTGATATTGCCGTCATTGGCTAAAGAAATCGGGCGTTTCAATCCCTCATAGGTACGATAAAAACTTGATTGATGCCTATGACAAGATCGTGAGCGATGCGGTGTTTCAATCCCTCATAGGTACGATAAAAACTAGGTAAAAGTAGTTTGTTTTCCCTTTAAACGTAATCGTGTTTCAATCCCTCATAGGTACGATAAAAACAGACAAAATTGTGGACACAGACAAATTAATCAGGCGTGGTTCCAATCCCTCATAGGTACGATAAAAACCTACACAGCGACAGCAGGGCGTTCAAAAGGAAGGTTGTTTCAATCCCTCATAGGTACGATAAAAACGCGCAAGGGAGTTGCGCAAATTCAATCTGAAAATCAAAGTTTCAATCCCTCATAGGTACGATAAAAACTGCGTGAATTTGTCGTCAGCGTCGTGCTTCGCGACGAAGGTTTCAATCCCTCATAGGTACGATAAAAACGTGGAGCAACTGCTCACGATGCCGTCGGATCATGGATGTTTCAATCCCTCATAGGTACGATAAAAACGATACCACTTATACGCGTAGATAAACATCGTCACCTGTTTCAATCCCTCATAGGTACGATAAAAACGTGGAAGATTTATACAAAACGATTGAAGAACAAGGCTATAGTTTCAATCCCTCATAGGTACGATAAAAACGTTGAAATTTCGGGAGTGGATGATTTTATTCTTGAATGTTTCAATCCCTCATAGGTACGATAAAAACTTTTAATGAGCAAAAGAACGGTGTTTTTCAAACGGTGTTTCAATCCCTCATAGGTACGATAAAAACCGGTTAATTACTTGGAAGAAGGTGATCCACAGGAAGTTTCAATCCCTCATAGGTACGATAAAAACTCAACCTGACAGAAATCCGTTCTTTTCTTTTCTTTCCGTTTCAATCCCTCATAGGTACGATAAAAACGAATAACGATACGTTACAATAAAATCAGAAAACAGGTTTCAATCCCTCATAGGTACGATAAAAACGGCGAAAAGGTGGAAAAGGCGAAATTTGCGATCGTTGGTTTCAATCCCTCATAGGTACGATAAAAACGGCGATGTTCCCGTCGGTCAAAAACGGTTCGTTGTCGTTTCAATCCCTCATAGGTACGATAAAAACGCGAAGTTTTTCAATTTTCAAGTTGACGACATTGAGTTTCAATCCCTCATAGGTACGATAAAAACCTGATCTGCCATGTGTAGAATCAGACCGCCGGATTTCGGTTTCAATCCCTCATAGGTACGATAAAAACCTTGCCAATGAAGATCCATGAATAGTAGAATTATCAACAGTTTCAATCCCTCATAGGTACGATAAAAACATTATCATCGGGATGAAAAAATTAGAAGAACATAGATTGTTTCAATCCCTCATAGGTACGATAAAAACCCAAACCATGCGCATCAAATCAAGCTTTTTCCCTTTGGGTTGTTTCCAGAATATCACGTTTCAAAAATTCTGTCAATACAGTTCGACCGTGATGGCTGTAGGATTTTTGGCGCAAAAAACATTGTCGTCGATCCCCCGGGATTTTTGCACGATTGGGGGTCGACGACAATCCGTGACTCGTTTATCCACTTTTGAGGCGAAACATGCCAAATCCTTGTGAATTTCGGCCGCCTAGACCGACATGATATAAAAATGTCAACTGTTCTGGCGAAGAACAGAGGCGGTAATAGCCAAGCCATCCTGTAATATATATATTCTTGAACATCGTCACCACACGATGACGATGATGAACGTGAATCGGCTCGATCAACAGTCTTTCCGTCGGCGGAACACCGTAGTATGCTTCATATTTATGACGGAAATTCAATTCAATCAGGTGGGGGAACACCTCATCATCGGGATTAAAAAATTGCGTTTTCTTTCTTCCATCGAACGTTTCATATGTGCTATATACGGTCAATGGAGAGAGCATGACAATGTCCATTTCGTTTTCACGTATGTCGATGTTCTCCATTTTGACACTTTTCACTTCGATCAACTGTCCGTAAAGCTCAATCTCTCTCTGCAACAAGAATCGCTGCCCAAGTTGTTGAGTCAGTTCTGGGAGAACGGTGTCGATATGCCATTGGAAATCCCCCAAAAAATGAATTGTTTTCCTTTCTCGATTCACTTGATGCGTTCCAAATAAACGGCTAAATGTGAAGAGTTTAAATGACCGTTTCCCGTGACGGAATCCTTTGTCATGCAAAAACGCGGCTAATTGTTCATTCTCTAACGAACGGTACAATAATCCTTGCAACAAATGCTGATAATGCAGCGGCAAGGAAACCGTCCCTTGCCGTCCGCTCATGGTCACTGTCAATCTCATGTTTTTTCCTGCCTTCCTTAGTGTATACCATTTGACTTATAGAATGAATTCATCTCCACCTTTTTTCAGCCCCATTTCTTCCCTTTTTGAATACTTTTGCGTGCGAAATGTGTAAAAGATGACTGAATCCTCATCAGGATCCATAAGTTGTCGCAATTCCATTTTTAATTTTTCGTAGTTGGCTGACGTAATTTCTCCTTCGAATACAGAGTTTTGCACCCAATGGAGATATTTGCGGGCAATTTTCAATGCTTTTGCCACTCGCTTTTCGTTAAAATCATACACGAGAATCACAAACATATGACTCCACCTACCAGCGGGCTGCATACGGCTCGTACATTTTTTCACCAAGGATGTGCTTTTGGACTTTATACAGCTCAAGCCGAATCAAACGGCGATAGGATACAGACTTGCCAAGATGACGATGCTGGACTGTTGTCTGCATTTTCTTCTCAAGTTCACTGACGAACAGTTTTCTTCCTTCTTCATTCAGCATAATGCCGTTTGTCAACTTCTCAAAATGTTTACTGGACAGCATTTTCTTATTCACTAATGCAAAGATCAAGCGATCTACAATGATCGGCTTGAAAATTTCCGCGATGTCCAAGTTCAAGGAAAAACGGCGAAAGTTCGTACTGTGCAAAAACCCGATGCGCGGGTCTAGATATGTCTTATAAATCTCACTGAGGCACATTGTATACACAATCGAATTGCCAAAGCTGATCAGTGCATTTAAACGGTTATGTGGAGGACGCTTTGTCCGTTTCTCGAACACAAAGTCCGGATGGCGAATGATGGAATCAAACGATGCATAGTATGTCTCGCGAATATGACCTTCTGCCGCCATTAACTGCTCCACCGTTTCCGCCTGATCAAGCTTCGCCTCTTCTTGTTCAATCGATTGCAGCGCCTTTTCCAATTCCTCTGGTTCGGAAAGGCGAGGGCGGTAATATTTTAGCACCCGCTCCATTTGACGGATGGAGCCTTGGACAAACAGGCGAGCAAGCTCCAACCGCTTGGCAGGGTCGATGTAATGTTCCGCCTGCTTCAATACGACATGACCTGAATTCAAGTGTTCCCGTGGATAAAAAGAACCAACGTAATACCCGTAATGGTTAAAGTAATGAACGATGATTTCCTTTTGTGCGGCAAACTCCAAAAATCGCTTCGAAACGTCCACCTCGCCAAAAATATAAATGTCATTCGTGTTTTCAACAGGAATATACCGCTTGCGCTCTTCCGTTTCGAAATAGAGACTATTGTCTTTGCGGCGCAGTTCGCCATTTTGGAAAATATACAGCGTTTTCTTCATGGTTTATTCCTCCGCCCAACAATATTCACGGTAGGCGCATTTACCACAGAATAAGATCTTTTTTGGCGGTGGCGGCACAGGCATTCTCGCGATGCGACGGATGTCTGTAATGGCGCGTTCCAACTCACTTCGCGCTTCTTCTGTCCATTCGACTTGCTCTTTCTTCCGCTCTTTCGGAAACAACAATTCTCCCTTTGCCTCAATCCCTGCCTGCCTTAATGTATCTAAATAGTACAGCAGCTGCATTCGGGCGCTTTTAGAATAACTGGACGATTTTTTGACTTCTCCAATAACCAGTTCACCATTTTCCTGACGAATGCGGTCGATGACAATATGGCCGATCGATAGCTCTTTTTTATCCCTGGCATAATAAGTTTCAGAAAGAAATCGTCCGATTTCCAATGCTTCGTCTTCTTGATCGGGGGCAATTTGATGTTTCATCAACCATACTTCACGCGGACAAATGTAGTAGTACCAAATATCCGTGCCGGTGACAGGCATTTCATACTCCATTGAACCCACCTACCAAATCAATCCTTCGCTTTTTGTCCGATAACCAAGCGTTTCGTCGTAAAAATCGTTCAATGAATCTCTCCCCACATACCCGATGCCGTGGACAATCGGCGGCCGATGATCCACTTTCGCAGGAATGGCAATCACATATTGGGAAAATCTACTTTTTAGAGCGGCGAATCGTTTCCGACGTTCCCAACGGTCACCAAGGCGCAAAATCTCCTCATATTCACGAAACACATCAGCAGCCTCTTCATCCAATTCAATAAAGACATTGATTTTTTCTCCATCTCCCTCAATCAAACGAAAATGAGACACAGGAATTCGATCAATCGTTTCCTCGCCATCGAAATACAGCGTCATCATCCCTTTTAACAACCGCTCCGATTCCGCATTGCTCATCCGAGCCGCCAATGTTTCGAAATAGGATGTAATCAGCTGCAAAAACTGCCCCTCTTCTACTTCCCTCTTCCCCTTTAGCAATTTTTGTGTAATATCGAGTCGTATGGCATCATAAATATAACTTGCATATAACCGCCTGTTGTCTGTCAAGCGCACCACATGAACTTCTCCTTTACGCCGTCCATGGCGATTGCACCGCCCGGCAGCTTGTTGAATGGAATCAAGCGGTGCTATGTCACGATAGACTACGTCAAAGTCAACATCTACGCCCGCCTCAATCAGCTGGGTGCTGACGACAATTCGATACTCTCCACGTTTCACTGCCATAATTCGGCGAAGGCGCTCTTTTGGAGGAATATGAGTAGATAGAAATGTGATCTCTGTCTCGTCGCCCCCCTCCTCGAGAAGTGCATGGTAGAACGCTTTTCCACTTTCAATCGTATTGAGAACGAATAAATAGGTTTTTCCCTCTTCCCATTGTATTCGGCGAGCAAACTCCTCGATTGTCCAAGACTCATCGATGTGGGGATACAACGTCACACGGGAAAGTGGTTGAAAATACACCTGCTCATCCACGAGCGAAACCGCCTCCGGAAACCATTTCGGATCGGTGGCCGAACTGAAAAGAAAATAACAACCAAGTTCTTCTGCCATGACCGCAAACAATTGACGAATGGCCAACCAGTATCGATGAGGAACGGCCTGCACTTCATCAATGAGAACAATCGAGTTGGCCAACCGATGAAACTTGCGCAAGGAGGCATTACGGTTGGAAAAGATGGTTTCAAACAATTGAACAAAAGTCGTCACAATCAATTCCGAATGCCAACCTTCGATCAATAACTTGGCAGCTTCATAATCGACATCATATCGTTCATCATCTTGTTTGGTCGTATAACGAATGTCAGCGAGATGATGGTGCGCGAGCCACAATTGGTGATCTTCCTCAACTCCATTGACAGAAAACACTTCTCTGAGCACATTGGCTGTCTGGTCAATGACACTAAGAAATGGCAGGCTATAGATGATGCGTGGTTTGACTCCCTGCTCCTGTTCAATTTTTTCTCGCAGACGCAAAGCGAAGTGCAGACTCGCTAGCGTTTTGCCCATCCCCGTGGGCAAATTCAGACGGTAAAAATGTTGACGTAGATCAATCGGCGCCCTGTCTACTTCTTGAAACGCCTGTTCCCTTAGCTGGTTGAGCCCTGTTTGATGCCATGATTGCTGCTGTTTGTAGCGCAAAATGAGATCCACAGGGACATCTTTACGCTTAGAAAATGACCATGGCTGCTTCTGCACAATCCCCGCTTCCGACTTGTCCGCGTCAATTAACAGAGAAAAAAGAAACAACGCTTGCACATACGGAACAAGGGATTCGTTTCTTCGATTCCACGACATGATGAAACGGCGCAATGACCGAGCCTCGGTAAAAAACTCATCCACCCATGCCATCCACGTTTCTTTCGTCCAATTTTCCTCTTTTTCAAAGCCAGCAAGCGCCATTTGTTCCGCCAACGCTGAATAATCGACCGCTTCGACTTGACGCTTGAGCAAATCCTTCGTCTCCTCGCCCATCCGTTTTAACTCTTCCAGCCAATCATCTAAATTTCCATGATGACGTTTCACGACAAGAAAAGCCAACAGCCGCCAAAAATCGTCAATCCCCTTCTCTTTCAGGAACACCGCTAATAAGACTGCCGATAAAAGAGCATGGCTTTTGAGCGCTGGTGAACCTTGAAACGCATCAGGCGATTGAATGTATTGCTGGAAGAAGGCATGGCTTTTGCCTAGATCATGGAAAAGCGCAATCCAGCGGTTCATTTGACTCAACAGCATCGGTTCTGCCAAGCGCACGGATTTCTCAGACAAAAAGAGGGAGGAAAGCTGCTCCACCCCTCGCATATGTTCGGACAATAAATAATGGGGATGGGAATACATCTTACTCTCCCTTTCCATCGGAATAGAAAAAGACGATCCGCTCTCCTTGTTCATTTCCCCAATAATGGGGACAGAGGCGAGAATGGGTTGTCCTCCCGCCTCAAACACCACCTCTTCGTACTGGGAAACAACCCGTTCCGCATTCATCTTCCAAGCCACTCGCTCTTTTCGATACTCTTTGCCTGGCTCCACTTTCAACGCTCGCATCTCTTTTCCAGGAATTACTGAACAAATCGGCACGTGATCCTCTCCATCCACTTCAACGAAGCGAAACTCTTCCATCGCGACAAACTGGACATCCGCCAAACATTCGCTCAAACCAAGGCATGGAGTATATACGCTTTTGTGTTGCCGAACGAGATCAATAAGGTATGAAAATCGCTCATGGTCATTCATCGACACATAGCAACGGAAATGGGGAAAACGCAAAAATTCCACACGAATTTGCGTCCGCGCTCCTTCACGCCGCTGTTTCGGCACCCATATGTTCCCTTTCGTGTTCACATAGTTGATGCCCACTCTTGTCTTCCGCACTGGACCCATGAGGCGTATGGCCACATTGGTTGTCTCATGGTTGAACACTCGCAAATATTCGTTTTCCTCTTTTCCCACCCCTGTGATCGCACCGAGCAACCCAAAAAGCGCGGTCGGCGGAATGAATGAATAGGTGAGCGGAGACGAAGTCGAGTACAACTGGCGAAAATGCCCGAAATCGGCCTGAATATCAAATACAAGCACATTCATCGCGCTCATTCCTTATGATCGAATATCCACAACAATGCCTTCTTGCCGCAATCGGTCAGCGAGATGTTCGCTGCACACAAGCCTTTCATCTTGCCGCAGCTCAATGTTCGCAATCTTCTCCTTCTCCCTTGCCAATACCTCGATGAGTCGAGACACATCAAGCACATAATCTTGGACATCGCGAATTTCCTCTTCTGCTTTTTCAGTATGCAGGGAAATGTATTTATCCAGTTCACCGATATGGAAGTGAGGCTCCTGATAAACCACACGCAAAAGCAACCTTGGGACATGCCCAACTTTCGATCGGGAAATTAAATTTTTCGTCCCCTCCCACATCGCGTCGACAAGCAGCTCCACATCCTCTTCTGTCAATCGCGTTGAACGAGCCGCTGTCTCATTGATCACCCCATAGAACGCAATAAGTGAATAAGGCAATACGTATTCTTCTCGAAATGTTTTCTGTGTCATTTGCCCCCCTGAGGCGAACGCTCCTGTCCCCTTGATGTATTCCAGTTTCACCCGATGAAGCGACTGCCCCATTTTAAACTGGACAGGCCCTGTATGAGTAATCGAACTTTTCTCTTTTGAGCTTTTCTCAATCGGCAAGGTGACGCCGAACAGCCTTACATCAACGCATTGCCTCAGAACTTCATCATTGATGATCTTTTTCATTTCATGTAAGGTCAACTTTGATTTATCCAGTTTTTCCCCGTCTTTGATCAAAAAATCTTCCGCTCTCGCTTTTGCATCTTGAATATACTCATCATCTTGCGCAATTTCACGGACGAAAATTTCTTGCCCGCGATACTCATACAAGTAATCCCGAATTGTCCGTTTCAACCTCACATCAGTGACGATGTTTCTCCCAGTTTCCTCATCAATTCGCGGTTTATTGCCATCTACCGGATCGCCATTCGGATTGGCCCACTGCACATCATACAAAAAGAGCAGCTCAGAACGTTGCTTCACCATATGATTGTTCCCCCTTGTTCCACACAATTTCTCTGACTTTCGATACTAGGTTCATCCCACATGCAAAATAAAAATTCAGCTCATCGACAGATAATTTCCATCTAGGGGAGGAGGACAAGAATAAGTGAGAGATTTCTTCAGCGAGTCGTCGATATCCGCCATAGTAAGACTCGTATTCTTCCAGTTTCCCAATCACTTTGGGCAACAGTCCTTTGATGGCCTGCTGATCCATTTTAAGCCCCATGAGTTGTTTCAGGAATGGCTTGCTGCCGCGTTGTTGATGCTGGATGTCCAGTAGCATTTGTGTCAATGCTCCAAGCAGAAAAACAGCTTGTTTCTCGGGCGACTCCAGTTGTCCTCCATATGCTTCAAACAAATGCGCAAATTTTCCTTCCACCACCCGATCCCCTTTCCTCATCAAAACTCCAGCCTGTTCTAAAAAGATCATGGCCGCAATGGCTTGACGCGTTTTAACCACAAACAACCCTTCACCCGTTTCATAACCATGAAAATCAGCCCGCAGCTGTTTCATAAAAAACGGAGCAAAAAACGAAATGGATAACGGTTTCTTTTGAAACACATACTCCACCACTTGCAAAAAGTACTTATCATAAACACCCGAAGGGAAAAACGTGCGAATAAAACCAAAATGAAAAGGATGACGCCCCTCGCCATACACCAACGCTTCTGTCACCCTTTTCGCCCGGAACAACTCGCTAATTCGCGACGGCAATACATCCTCAATCAGCAACAAAATCCGCTCCGCACTTTGAATTTTCTGCAAAAACAATAGTTGCAGAGAAAGAGAATTGTCATAATCCTGCAAAGTCCCAAGCAAATCCTCTTCCGTGGTCATAAACGATTCGGCTTGATCTTGATGGATGCGGATATCCTTTTTCCCACTAACCAAATACTCCAATAGCTCGTCCAATACATCACGACCAGCAGGAATCAGCAGCTTGGGAATCGCCAAATAAGAAAACCCATAAAACCGATACTGCAAATATGATTCAATAAATTTTCTTCCTTCCTCAATATGGGATTTGCAGGACAAACAGACAGGATAATTTCGCCATGCCTTTGCCTCATCAAACCCCCCGGTAATAAACCCCGGTTTGTCCAAAGTGTAAAAGCGAAAAACGGATAACTTGCCGATCACCGTTTCCTTGCGTTCTCCGCAAATGGCGCACACTTGATAGTGTGCTGCCAATTCCATATCCTTTTCATTCACCAGATACAAAAAAGCATCCTGAAATGGCGTCCAATCGTACAAATAAGCACCATTGATTTTCAGGGAGACGATAGCACGTTCACTGGAAAGTGAAAGCTTGTCTTTCATTTCGTGCAAAATGGCTTCTTGTTGCTGCACAAGCACATGCTCAATGGAACGAAGAAACGGATCATCCATCACCCGATTCACTTTGCGAAACCATCCGAGAACTTTTTGATCATATGTATTTTCGATCGTCGTAATTCTCGCTGTGGGAGAATAATTGGTTCCACGCGTTGATCCAGAACGAAACAAATATTTCTTATAATCGCTTCCGCATTCTTCAACCTCGCATCCTTCCCAAACGGCGCTTCCCTCACCATCCACACGCAATGAGATGAGCACACAAGAAGGATAACCTGGATCCTCAACCAACTGATCAATAACCGACGCTTCTCCCTGCTTCTCGAGCACCATCTTTCCAATTTGGGCGATTGCTTCGATCAATCTATCACCCCTCTGTATCGTTTGGACTAATCTAATTATACCATATAGACAAAAAATTGGGATAAAAAACGAGATAGTTTTTTATAAAATTCAGAATTACTATACTACCACAAGACATGTAACTCCCTATAAATTTGATGAAAACAAAAAAGCGCCGAACGTTTTATGATGCTGGGGCAGGTTTCATCACTCAATAGGTACGATAAAAACCTACAAAACCATATTCTCCACGGCTTGGAACGGAATGTTTCAATCCCTCATAGGTACGATAAAAACTCGTTCCCGCTCTCCAGCGCGTGTATCCGAGGGTGCGTTTCAATCCCTCATAGGTACGATAAAAACTGTACTCGTTTCATTCCTTTGATACTCATAACAAAGTTTCAATCCCTCATAGGTACGATAAAAACGAGTCCGCGTTCCGTACATTCGTCGGTGTGGGAATTTGTTTCAATCCCTCATAGGTACGATAAAAACGTAAGAAAACGCGAATTCAAAGTGTATGTACCTGCGCTGTTTCAATCCCTCATAGGTACGATAAAAACCCTTCGATCTTACGCAACCATCCATAAGAAGCATGAGTTTCAATCCCTCATAGGTACGATAAAAACGTTAATTTTTCTCCGGTCTTGTCGTTGTCCGTGGATAGTTTCAATCCCTCATAGGTACGATAAAAACTTGCTGTCGATACGAACGCGAAGCAAGGGCGCGGTTGTTTCAATCCCTCATAGGTACGATAAAAACATTCCACGCAATATGAGTTTCGATTTCCTCATCGAAAGTTTCAATCCCTCATAGGTACGATAAAAACGGAGTACTCCGTTCGTTTTTTTGGAGTACTCCATTGTTTCAATCCCTCATAGGTACGATAAAAACCCAAACCATGCGCATCAAATCAAGCTTTTTCCCTTTGGGTTGTTTCCAGAATATCACGTTGCAAAAATTCTGTCAATATGGTTCGGCCGTAATAGCTGTAGGATTTTTGGCGCAAAAAACATTGTCGTCGATCCCCCGGGGTTTTGGCACGATTGGAGGTCGACGACAATGTGGGGCTTGACGGCAAAGAACCGTCTCACCCCTTCATCCTTTCAATCTTCTCCATCGGCAGTCCGGTCAGTTCGTGGATCGTGTCGACATCGTACCCTTTCGCCAGCATTCTCTTCACCACGTCGAGCTTCCCTTCCTCGATCCCTTCTTGGCGTCCTTGCTTCAACCCTTGCTTCATCCCTTGCTTTATCCCCTGTTCGATTCCTTGTTGGATTCCCTTTTCCAGCCCCCGCTGTTCGTATGAGACGATGAGCTCCATCACACGCTTTGCTTCCTTCGTTTCCATTTGGCTCACCTCGTGTCGCGGTTTTGCTTCCTCCTCTTCAGATAGCCGCAAATACGTCTCGAAAAAACCGAACAACAGCCGCTGTTTCGCTTCATCCAGCTCGAGGCGGACGAGCATGCGCAAAAATTCCTTTTGGAGAAGGAGACCCGATCGCTCCGGGCTCCTTCTCTGGCTCATGGATGGACTACCCGTTGATATCCCCTGTCAGCCTCCCGATAATTGCCTCTTGATACCCCGCTTTTTTCGTTTCTGCCATCTCCTCTTTCAGCGGCTGCAGCGGTTCCGATGTGATGGACGCGAGCTTGGCGAGGCGCTCGGGGGTGAGGTCGACGACAGGGTTGGCGGCCTTATAATCGTCCACGGAAAAGCGCCAAAGGGTGACGGACGGTCCGTACCGCTCCTGCATCCGCTCCGCCATGGCCAATCCTTCCGGGTCGAAGTCACCGGAGTAATACAGCTTGGCGCCTGAAGAGGCGAGAAGATCGAGCAGCTTCATCGTCGCCAAGTTCATTTGCCCGTTCGTGCTGACAAGCGGGGCGCGGGTGTCAAGCAGCGTCGAAAAGACGCCCGCGTTTTCCACAATGTACACCGTCCCGCCGCGGGCAGGGCGGGCGCAGACAAGCGACAGTACATCCCTAAGCGGCATGTTCAGCGCCGTGTTCGCCTCCCAGGCAGCGGAGAAGACAGGATGAGGTCCGTCCTTGGTTTCAGCAAGGATGTTGGCGCATGTGACAAAGTTCAGGATATCCTCACGGAGCAAGCCGACGGACTGGAGCAACTCATTGACGCTCTCTACAGATGCCGTGTCCCAATCCCCGGGCACGGTCGCTTGCAATGCCGAAAGCAACAATCTTCCTGGAAGGGTCGACAAATCGAACGCGTGCGGGTCTCCCGCCACTTGCTGGGCAAAGAGCGGGAGGCGCATGTATGACGGGAGCGGGAAGTAGCCCAGGGCGGCGCCGACAAGGCCGACGGCGGCCTCAAGACCGTCGCGGTCGGTTTCGTACGCCGTTTGGACGAAGCGCTGGCCGCAAACCGCTTCGAACCAATGGTGTTTCTCGGCAAGGCGCGCGAAAAACCGCCCCCGTTCTTCCGCCTCTGCCTGGCGCCGTTCTTTGTTCGACATAAGCGGGACGCCGAAATAATGTTCGAGCAGTTCGACGAGCCCAACACCCGCAAACCTCGTCTGCCCAAGCTGTTTCTCAAAGTCGGAGAGCAGGACGCGGGAGACGTCTTTGCCGAAAAAGGCGGCGATCGACTCCCGCTCTTCCTTGGAGAACGACTGCAATGAAACCGCGCCGCCGACGCGGCCGAGCGACTCGTACTTGTGTTTCATTTCGGCAAACAGCCGCTTGAAGCCCGGTTCGGAGCGGAAAAAGGCAGCCGCCTCCTTGGCCGTGTTCACGTCTCGATCATCTCCCATTCTTTGTCATCGACCATCAGCTGTTTGACGCGCCCGTTCCAACGGTAATGAATGACGGTCACAAACGACGCATTGCGCGGACGGACGAGTTCGCAAATGGACAAAGCGGGCACAGTGTCGTAGTCGCCCCAAAGCGCCTGCGAGTTCATGATGTAGTTAAAGCCGAGCTGTTCGACAAGTCCGAACAGGTTGCGGATGTTGTTTTCGTCAACGCCGGCGAACGCCTCGTCAAGGGAGATGATGTACGGGGCGTCATCGCCCGCTTCTTGGTAGCGCGAATACGCCGCGGCGAAAAGTGGAATGTACATCGCCATCGCCTTTTCCCCGCCGCTGAATTGGTAAAAGCGGTGGTTCGTCAGCTCGCGTTTCGGCTCATTTGTTTTTTCATAGTACAAGGTGAAGGCAAACCATTTCCGGTAGTCGAGCACTTCTTTAATAATTTGATGGAGTGTGTTGCCTTGGCCGCGCTCCTCAAGCAATTCGCGGGCGCGGGCGATTTTCGAGCGGAAATGGTTCGTCACCCGGTTCAAGTCGTCCTCTTTCAACAGCCGTGAATCGATCCGCAACAGACGGACCAACTCTTTCGTATCCAGCTCCGCTTCCGTCTCCGCCGTTTTCGGCTTCCATTGAATGGACAGCACGAGCCCTGATGACGTGTCAAGGCCGCCCATCAGCTTGTTCATCTCATTCACCCACCGCTCGGCGCGCTGGATGCGGCTGCGCAAAATGCGGCCGACTGATTTTAAAATGACGTCCTCATACAGCTCGCGGTCTTGCTCCTTCATATACTCGTGCTGCAAGACGATGTCGCGCTCCACCTCAGCGAGCACGGCAAACGGCGTGGCGCGCTCGCCTTTGTAGTCGAGGTAAATGACGTGCCGTTCTTGTTTCTCCCGCCAGTCCGCTGCTTTCATCGCCATCTCATCGTCTGGGGCGGCGGCGGTCCATTCAGGCTCCCGTTGAACCGCCAGCTGCTCGAAGGCCGCCCGATATTCGGTCAAGTTGGACGATTCTTGGAAAAAGACGGTATTCAGCCGCGCCAAAAGCGAGGAACGCGTCTCTTTCAACACCGCTTCATACCGTTGTTTCGCTTCTTTCGCTTGTTCCAAAAGGGAACGTGAACGATCAAGATCCACGAGCCCGAGCGCCGCTTCATGGGCAAACGACCGCTCCCACATAGCAGCGAGCTGGCGGGCGAACGCTTCCCGCTGCGCCCCTTTTTCCCGCTCTTCGACTAAGCGCATGAGCCGCTGTTCCGTCCGCGCCCGTTCGTTGACAAGGCGCGGAATTTCGCGGCGCAAAAACGCCAATCGTTCTTGGATGCGGGCGATTTCGGCGCGAATGTCATCCGCCCCCATTTGCGCGAGCGTCCGTTCCATCTCCGCGATCCGCAAGGCGAGCCGCTCGGTTTCATCCCGAAGCCGATTTCGTTCGCCTTTCGCTTCGTCGATCTCCGTTTCCAGCGCCGCGAGCCGCTCACGCTGTTGGGCGATCATCGCCTCGGTATGGCGCGTTTCGCGGTAAAGCACCTCGAGTTCGTGCACATGGCGGACGTACGATTTCATGGCGAGCTGGGCTTGTTCACAGCCGTCTAAAGTAAAGGCCAAATCGAGCTCGGCCGTCTCGTCATGGAGCTGTTGTTTGATTTGTTTCCATTCGCGCGCTAAGAGAGCGGCTTTTTCTTCTTGCCGCTTCCATTCCCGCTCTTTGCTTTCGGCTTGGCGGCGCGCTTCTTGCGCTTCGTCAAACGCGGTGCGCACATCGCGGTCCGATGGGAAGGACGCCAACCAGTCGGCAAGCGCTTGGATGGCCGCTTCCACCGCCTGATGCGCCCCGCGCAGACGGTCGATCTCTTGCCCCACAGCGGCGATCTCGGCTTCCAGCGCCGCGATGTTCTCAAGCCGCCACCGTTCGCGCGCCGCACGGCCAATGAACATCGCCTTCGATCTCCGCGGCGCATGGCCGCGCACAAGGCCGAGCGAATAGCGCCCCGTTTCATCGATTGTCATGCCGCCTTCTTGTTCCGCATCGGTGATCATGATGCTTCGGAGCACTTCGTCGATCCGTTCCGCTGACACAGGGGCGTCTTTGTCGGGGCGCAAATAATCGGCGAGCGTATGCGCCATATGAGCCGGGTTCGGAGTGAGCACACGATCGCAGGCGACGTCAATCTCGCGAGCGGTAATGAGGGCGTCAAGCAGCCCCGCGTGTGAAAGCGCCGATTCGATCCGCTCGCGCACATCGTCAGGCACATCGTCGACAAATTCGACCGCGGCATAAAACGGGACAAACGGAATGCCTTTCTCCTCCAACGCCAACCGGGCGGCGACGGTTTGTTCATCCCGTTCAGGCTCGGGGTCGCGTTGTTCCCGCCATTGACGCAGTTCGGCCTCGCGCTCTGCCCGTTTTTCTTCCAACAGACGGATGTCATGCTCGAGCCGCCATTTCTCATCCTTTTTCTTGCCGACGGCATCGTAATACGCTTGCACGAATGGGCGCTTCAGATCATCGAGCGAATACTGCTCATAGAGGGCGCCCATTTGTTGCAAAAACGCCTGAATGTCCGTTTCGGAAACGTCGATTCCTCCCTGCTCGACCCAGGCAAGCACGGCTTGTTCAAACCGTTCTTTCTCCTCTTCGAACAGCTCTTCCCATTTCCGTTGCTGGTGGCGCCATTCGTCCATTTCCCGCCGCCTTTCGCCCGCTTCGCTGCTCGCTTCTTCATAGCGCCGTTTCACCTCGTCATGCCTGCGCCAAAGGCGCGCCAGCCCTCAAGCCGTTCGACATGACGATCGGCTTCCTGCTTCCAAGCGGCAAACGAAAACTCCTGCTGCTTTTGGCGATGGCGGTGAAAATCGTCTTCGTTCGTTTCATGCAAGGGAAACGCTCCTTCTTCGGCATCCATGCGCAACTGCTCCAACTCATCTTCAAGCTTCTGCTCAAGGTCATCCAACCGCGCTTCCGATTCATCGAGGCGGCGGCGGTGCTGACGTTCCTGCCGTTCTTTTTCCGCAATCGTCTGCTCGTGCCGCTCCCGCCGCTCCTCTAGGCGTTGCCGTTCGGCTTTCAGCTGTTCATACTTTTCCGCCTGCTGAAACACTTCATGGCCAGCCAAGTCGATTTCGCGCGCTCGCAGCACGTCTTCCTCGCGGCCGAGGCGGGTGATGGACTCCTCAAGCTCATCAAGCGCCTTTCGCGTCTTTTCTTCTTCATCGTGAAGGCGGTGTTGCTCGGCGGCGAGCTGTTCCGCTTGTTTGACCGCTTTTACGTATTCTGCCGCCTTTTCGGCGATCATATATTCGTTGTACAGGCGGTACTGATCGCAAAGACGCTTCAACGCCCGCTCGTCGCGTTCGAGCTGCTCAAGCTGCTGCTTGGCTTGGTCCATGTTTTCAATCGTTTCGGATAAATGGCGGAGCTCGTCATCGGTCAACGGAGGCAGCGAGCTTTCCAAAATCTCATAAATCACCGTCGGCTTAAAGTCTTTCGACAGCTTCGGGCTGCGCAGTTGAATGAGCAATTCGATCAATTCTTGAAACGCCTCGATCGTTTCAAAACGAAACACATGTTTGTTCACGAGCTCCATATACTCTTTTTGCGTCTCGACGACCGTCCCGCCCGCACCGAGCAATGCGGCGAGCTCGCGTTTCGTCAGCGGGATTTTTTCACCTGTTTTTTCTTGTTTATACAACTGAAGGTCATAGCCGATGCGGCGGTTGTCGAACATGACAAACCCCAAAAGTCGAGGCTTTTTTGCCGCTTCGCGCGCAGGCCGATGCCCGTTGTGACGTATTGGTCGGATTCTTTCCGTTTATATTCTAAAAACAAATACCCCGTCCGCTCATCGCGATTGACGACGTCTTTTTCCCCAAGCAAGTAGTCTTCCATGCGCCGCGCCCGTGAACCGAACGGATCGAGGCGATCGGGCGTCTTCTTGCCGTCTAAAAGCACCGGGATCAAGCTTTGCATCGTCACCGACTTGCCCGCCCCGTTGCTTCCCCGCAACAGCAGCTTGCCGTCAGCGAAGTGAAAGTATTGCTCGTCGTAATACCAAAAATTAATCAGTCCCGCGCGATGAAGCACCCATGGATTCGCCATGTTCCTCCCCTCTTTCGCGTCAAAATCATCTGGATACCGTCCCGACACCCGCCCGAGCAGCGGGTAAAGGACGATCATTCCGGTGTCGTGCTCCACATCGGCCATGCGCCATTCGTTGAGCGCCGCAAGCATTTCGCGGACAAGCTCGGCAGCCGACATGTCGCGGTACGTTTTCCCCCACCCCGCCCCGTAACGGCGCCGGCAATCGGCAAGCCAGGCGGAAAATTGTTCAGGCGTCAACCGGATGCGGCCGTATTCATCCGGCGGATATTCCCTAAGCCGCTCGCGCACCAAGGCGGCAAAATGAAGGATGATCTCCGACGTTCCTTTTTGATCAGGAAATGTCGTGTACGGCGCCTGCCGTTCGGGAAGCGTCAACATGGCAGCATTTTTGTACAATTCATACCGAAACGGCGTATGCGCTTCGATATCGTCACGCAGCCGATGGCGGAAGTTGCGCAAGTAGTAAAAGTCTTGCTCGTCCCCTTCCGTCCGATGCACCGCCGGGGATAAAAACAGCTTCCGATACAGGCGATGGCGCCGATAATCTTGCGGCGAGGCTTTCCACTCCTCGGCGAGCAATTCGTCGATCGATTCATATTGCAACAAATCTTTCGGATACGTGCGCATAAAATAACGGGCGAGCACCGGCACTTCGTACAGCGCCTCTTCCTCCACATGCTGGGCGAACGCCTCAATCTCCCCATCCATCCGGCGGACGAGTCCGATTTGTTCCGCTGTCTTCAACACGCGGATGAGGGAGCGCCGATGCGAGTAGTTCGTCCAATCGACCGGTAGATCCCCCGGGTACATGGCGCGAATTTCTTCGCATACGTCAGAAAGCAAAAACTTTTCTTCCACCGTTTTTCCTTCCAAATACGCCATCAAGCAGCAAAACAGCGCATAGTCAAGCGGCTCTTGAAACGACTCGATTCCCATCCACGGCTCCGGTTCGGCGGGAATTTTCTCGAGCTTGGCAAAATAGCGGTGAACGATGAGCCGATAGCCAAACTTCTCCTCCACATACCGTTTCAACACATGTTCGCGCTCACGGACGAGCTGGTACAAATCCGGCTCTTTGTCGCGAATGATCCAAAACTGCTCAAACAGCGCGGCGAGCGCTTCTTTCGCCTTGTCGTCAAACGCCGTTTCCATCCTCACTCACCTCCCGAAAGCACATGAATTTCGTAGTTCGGCATCACGAGTTCCCCATCTTCTGCGCGAAGGCAAATCGTCCCCTCTTTGTTCACCACTTTGACCACCCACCCGTTTTCCGTCTTCATTGCTTGCCCCTCGCGCCCCATCGCTTTGGCGATCCAGCCGAGCAGCGTTTTCCGTACGTATGGGGTCACCTCTGGAAGGTCGGCAAGCACGATTTTCCCGTCGGTCACAAGCTGCCTGAGCGCCGCTTCCTCGCGCTCTTTTTCTTCCAAATAGCGAAGGCGGGCTTCTTCTTTCTCCCGTTCTTTGTCTTCTATTGCCTGCGGTTTTTTCTTTTCCCCGTAATGGCGGACGCGCGGCTTCGTCACCCACTCGGCTGGCGGCTCGTCCCATACGTCGCGGTATATGTTGTCGGTTGCTTCCGTGTCAGCGACGAGATGTTTCGTATGGAAGCAGCCGAATACGACCGCTGACAGGCAGTGCGCCTCTTCAATCGATTCAAGGCGGGAAAACCAACGGGCCAAATGCAAGTAGTCGCCTTTGCGGCTGCGAAAATGATGATGCCGCTCGCCAAGCCGCTGCACGACGCGCGTCAGGCGGCGAATCGCCTCATTCGTCTGGTATTGCAAAAACGAAAGCTCGCTCTCGCGCCCGTTGCGGCCTAAAAACCATTCGCACAGGCTGCGCCACGTCTCCCATTTTTCTTCAATCTGCACAGCGCGCGGCGGCAGCGCATCGGCAAAGCGCGGGATCGACCGCTCATAGTCGACGACACGCTCGATGAACTGCCGAACCCCTTCTTCCGGCAGATCTTCAAGCAATTGTTCAATCTGCATCGACGTTTTTTGCAAGGCGACGATAAAATCGCGCAAGTACGCCGTAAACTGCTCTTTATAGACGAGAAACGACTCGGACGTCATCCGCTCTTCCAAGTTTTCACTGTGCAAATAAGCGATATAGTCGGCGGAATTTTGGATGATTTTCTTAAAATAATCGAACGTCTCTTCCCATACTTGATGCATTTCATCCGCTTGTTCTTGAAAATCAGAAGCGATGATCGCCTCCATGCGGGAAAGAGATGCATACAAACGGTCGAACCGTGTTTTCTCGAGGGATCCTCCGAACGAATCTCCGAGCTGCTCAAGGGTGCGGATCATCCGCTCGATCTCCACCGTGTACGGGCTGCATTGGTAGCGAAACCGCTTTTTCTTAAACTCTTCAATCGTCCGGACATGGGACGTCTCTTGGCGGGCGATCAAGTTGTTCCATTTGACGAGCTGGTCGAGGTCTTGCTGCAAGTCATCTTCCGTGTAATCCGCAAACTCCTCGTGCTGCTTTAAAAAGGCGTACACTTCTTCCGGAAACAAATATTGGCGCATCCGCTCGTGCTGGATGTAGAAATAGCGCAAAATCGCCCGGTAGCGGTGCGCGTTTTCCGTTGATAAATATTTTGTTTCGACAATCGGCTTGAGCCATGTGGCGTCCATTTCCGTCCACCTTTGCTTCGGTTTTTTTCCTATGTTTATTGTAACGATTCTCTCCGCTCTTTTTCTAGCAAAAACCGTTTTCCTATTTTTTCTCGCCATCGGCGCGCGTTTTTTGTAAAATAGAGAGGAAAAGGAGGTGAAACGAATGGAAGCGTTGCTTCGGGAAATTTTGCATGAAGTGAAAGCGACGCGCGCGGCGGTCGAATCGCTCGAGCAACGGGTTGGCGCCTTGGAGGGGCAAGTGGCCCAGCTCAATGAACGAACAGGTGCTCTTGAAGCTCAAATGACCAAGCTGAATGAGCGCACGAGCGTTCTCGAACGCCAGGTCGCACAGCTTAACGAACGAACAAGCGCCCTTGAGCAGCAGTTCACTCAGTTGAATGAGCGGACAAGCAACCTTGAGCACCAAGTTGCTCATCTCAACGAACGCATGGGCACTGTCGAACATCAAGTCGCCCAACTCAACGAACGCATGGGCACTATCGAACATCAAGTCGCCCAACTCAACGAACGCATGGGCACTGTCGAACACCAAGTCGCTCAACTCAACGAACGCATGGGCACTGTCGAACACCAAGTCGCTCAACTGAACGAGCAGACGGCCACGCTTGCGCAACGAATCGACTTGCTGGATGAGCGCACGAATGAAACGAAGGCGATCGTTGAAGCGCTCCGCCATGGGCAAGAAGTGCTGACCGCCAAATACGAGGCGATGGCGCACGACCTTCACCATATGAAAGGCGACCTCACCCATATCACATCCATCCTCGAAGACAAAGTGCTGCCTGCCCTCGCCGAACATGAAGCGGGACTGCACGTCTTGAACGCCCGCGTTTTCAAAACGGAAAGCACCCTTCATCGCCTTGTTCATGCCTAATGCGTTCCCCATAAAAAAACGTTCCACACGGATTCCTTTTTCACCCGGCAGCCGTGGGCTGCCGTTTTTTTGTTCACGTGTCGATCCGTTCGTCTTCGCCATGGAGCCTGCCAACCTTTCGATCAACGGCGCGGGGGAATGCATAGCCAGCATGTTGATGGATAAACGGCAGGCTTGTTCGGACATCTCGAATTCGGAGCATTCTGAAGGATTCGCCAGCATTCCAGAGCATTTTTTAGAATCAGGGAGGAGAGGGCCATCATCACCGCGAGAGCAGGCGAGAGGCAAACATATCGGCTGATACCAGCTTTGCCAGTTGCACCCAAATTGCGGTATCCTTTGTTTGTGACGCTTTTTCATCCCCTCCGCGTCTTGTTGCCGCCTTTTCCCCCCCTTCATTATGCATGATAACAGCCAAAAAAAGGAGGAATTGTGTTGCGAAAATGGATCCGATCTTTGCTCGCTGTTGGGCTTGTATTTGGATTGGCTGCCTGCAACGGAACGAGCGATGCGAAAGGAAAAATTGTGATTAGCGGAAAGAAGTTTACCGAGCAGGTGATTTTGACGCATTTGTTGGCCGAATATGTGAAAGCCCATACGGATTTGGATGTTGAAGTGAAAGACAGTTTAGGCGGCGCGTTTATGTTGCAGCAGGCCATTGAAAATGGCGATGTCGACATGTATGTCGAGTACACAGGGACAGGGTATTTGAACATTTTAAAACAGCCGTACGACCCCAAAAAGACGCCCGAACAAATTTACAACGTAACAAAGAAATTATATAAGGAAAAATACAACATCGCTTGGCTCAAACCACTCGGATTTAACAACACCTACGCCTTGGCGTTGCGCAAGGATCTTGCCGAGAAACTTGGGGTGAAAACGTACTCCGATTTGGCCAAACACTCGTCCTCCCTCACCTTCGGGTCGGACGCCGAGTTTTTTGAGCGAAGCGACGGCTATGACGGGCTTGTCGATACGTACGGGTTTCAATTCAAGAAAAAAGTGACAATCGATCCGGACTTGCAATACGAAGCGGCGAAAAATGGGGAGATTGACGTCATCACGGCCTATACAACCGATGCAAGAATCAAAAAATACGATTTGGTCGTGCTTAAAGATGACAAACACTACTTCCCGCCGTACCACGCCGTGCCGATCATCCGCCAGGAAGTGCTCGATGCCAATCCAGGGCTTGAGGAGAAACTGAACAAGTTGGCCAATATTTTGACCGATGAAAAGATGATGGAACTCAACGGCCAAGTGAACTTGGAAGGAAAACGGCCGCGCGAGGTGGCGATTGACTTCTTAAAAGCGGAAGGACTGATCGACTAGAAAGCGAGGAATGTCAATGATTCGGTTTGAAAACGTGACGAAACAGTATGAGGATGGATTTGTCGCCTTAAAAAATATCAACCTCGAAGTCCGCAAAGGTGAGCTTGTCGCCTTGATCGGGCCGAGCGGGTGCGGAAAAACGACGACGATGCGGATGATCAACCGCTTGATCGAGCCGACATCGGGCAAAGTGTACATCGACGGGCAAGACATTTCCGAGCTCGACCCGGTTGAGCTGCGGCGCAACATCGGCTACGTCATCCAGCAAATCGGCTTGTTTCCGCACATGACGATCGCGGAAAACATCGCGCTCGTGCCGAAGTTGAAAAAGTGGGAAAAACACGCCTATGAAAAGCGGGTGGATGAGCTGCTTGAGCTCGTCGGATTGGATCCGTCCACATTCAAGCACCGCTACCCGTCAGAGCTCAGCGGCGGCCAGCAGCAGCGCGTCGGCGTCGTCCGCGCCTTGGCGGCTGAACCGGATATTATTTTGATGGATGAACCGTTCAGCGCTCTTGACCCGATCAGCCGCGAACAGCTGCAAGAGGACATCGTCCGCCTGCAGGAAGAGATTCAAAAAACGATCGTCTTTGTCACCCACGATATGGATGAAGCCATTAAAATCGCCGATCGGATCGCCTTGATGAAGGACGGGGAAATCGTCCAGTTTGCGACGCCCGACCAAATGCTCCGGCGGCCGGCGAACTCGTTTGTCCGCGAGTTTATCGGCGAAGACCGGCTGCGGACCCGCCAGACGGCCGTGCCGACGGCGGAAGATTTAATGTCGGCGGACGTCGCGACGATCTCGCCGCGCCGCGGTTTGGCCGAGGCATTCCGATTGATGAAAGCGAAAAAAGTCGACAGCCTGGTCGTGGTCGATAAAAAGCAGGCCTTTCTCGGCATCGTGACGCTGAAACAAATCGAGAAGCGCTATCAAGAAGAACATTTGTTAGTCGCCGACATCGCCGATTACGATGTGACGACGTTGGCGAAAGAAGCGGACGTCACGAACGTCGCCGCTCTGTTCCAAAATCCGGATGTGCGCATCATTCCGGTGCTCGATGGCGACCGGCTCGTCGGCGGGATCACGCGCTCGAGCATGATGCGCGCGCTCGCGGAGTGGACGTTTCAGCAGCACGCGTGACGGGCAACGGAACATGCGCAGGCAAATCACAGCCGGAAAACTCGACGCCGCAATCGCCTCGCTTGAACAACACGCCTCATGTTAAAAAGGAAAAATCGCTCGAGCGGTTTGTCAACGGAATTCGTTCTGCTTGCGAATAAAAAGTGGATGACTGTTTTCATCTTCACTTTTCACGACGAAGCGGCAGCCTTCCGCTGCCGTTTTTTCCGCCAAGGAGGGATACGATGGAATTGTTGCAGACGTTTATCGAACGAAAGAACGATATTTGGATCGCCTTTCAAGAGCATGTGCTCTTATCCGCTATCGCCATGGGCATTGCGATCGTCATCGCCGTGCCGCTTGGCGTCGTATTGACGCGGCATCGCAAACTCGCCGAGCCGATCATTGGTGTGGCCGCCATCATTCAGACGATTCCGAGCTTGGCGTTGCTTGGGTTTATGCTTCCGATTTTCGGCATCGGCAAACTGCCGGCGATCATCGCGTTGATGCTGTATGCCTTGCTGCCGATTTTGCGCAACACGTACACCGGGATTCTCGGCGTCGACCCGGCGCTGGTGGACGCTGGCCGGGGGATGGGGATGACATCGCGGCAAATTTTATGGATGGTTGAACTTCCTCTCTCGCTTCCCGTCATTATGGCTGGCGTGCGCACGGCAACGGTGCTGACGATCGGCGTCGCCGCCTTGGCGACCTTCATCGGCGCTGGCGGGCTTGGCGACTTGATCGACCGCGGCTTGCGCATCGCCGACAAAAACTTGATTTTAGCCGGCGCCATCCCCGCAGCGATCTTAGCGATTGCCTTTGACTGGCTGCTGCGCAAAGTGGAAAAGAAAGTGACGCCCAAGGGGCTGTAATCAGCCCTTTGGCGCCACCCCAACAAGAATTTGAACACCACTCTCCCCTGCTTACTCGCCCCGGAGCGGGCGAGAATATTTATATAGATATAACCCCTGACGTTCGTATTAATCAAAATGAATGCTTGTCAATGATTATTTGAGTAAGGATACAAAACGGAGGAAGTTCAGTCCAGTTTTTGCTGCCATAAATAAGATTTGAAAATCATTGTGGGTTGGGTGATTCCCACCCCACAAATGATATGTTTTGTTCATTAGTCAACCGCCTCCCACTCCCTATGTACGAACTACAACATCCCCCTTGACCATTCTGTTTCCTCACCACATGTGACATCAGCTTAACCGCTCAAATCCATCGATATTTCCAATCATTTTCATTCACTGATCAATGAAGAACGCTGATCACGGCAACAGCAAACGATAAACCAAGGTACGAAGCCCAATCTGTAAAAAACATCATCCATGTGCTCATTTTCTTATAAAAACATTACATTGAGCCATTAATATGAAACACAGCACGGATATCGCCATCGCTCCTTTCGCTAATGCCAGCTAAAAGCAACATCACCACCCAATTTTCTATATATAGGAGGAGAATGAACATGGGAGAGTATATGTTAGAGACCCATCATGTAAGCAAAGCGTTTGGGAAACAACTCGTCGTAGATGATGTATCCATTAAAGTCAAGAAACAGACGGTTTATGGATTGCTCGGACCAAATGGAGCCGGAAAGTCAACCCTTTTAAAAATGCTGACAGGGCTTTTGCGTCCTACGAAAGGGGAAATCATGATCAACGGCCATCCTTGGAGCAGAAAAGACTTAAAAGATATCGGTGTGCTGATCGAATCCCCTGCTCTTTACGGCAATCTAACGGCTCATGAAAACTTGCTTGTTCACGCTAAATTGCTTCATTTGCCTGAGTCGCGGATCCAAGAAGTTTTGAACATCGTCGGCTTAGAAAATACAGGGAAAAAGAAAGCATCTCAATTTTCCCTCGGAATGAAACAGCGATTAGGAATTGCCAAAGCGCTTTTAAACCATCCAAAGCTGCTCATTCTCGACGAACCAACAAACGGCTTGGACCCATTAGGCATACAGGACTTGCGAAAACTCATTCAATCGTTTACCGAAAACGGGATCACCGTCATTCTATCGAGCCATATTTTGTCCGAAGTTAAGCAATTAGCCGATTATATTGGCATTATCCAAAACGGAAAACTCAGGTACGAAGGGAAAATAGACGAAAGCCAAGATCTCGAAAAACTCTTTGTCGATGTAGTGAACGAGTAATGAAGGAGGATGGAAATCATGCTCAATATGTTCGAGTCAGAACGTTTAAAATATAAGCGGACGTTTGCGAAAAAACTTGTATTCATCGCTCCGCTTTTCTTTGTCCTGTACGCCATCATCACCATGCCAACTATAAATTCCACACACAATTATTTTGAATATGCCGTATTTAATTGGTGGCCATTGATTTTTGTTCCGATTGGAACAGCCTTGATCGCTTCCTTGTCAACGGTAAGGGAGAAAAAGTCAGGAAACGATAAAGTGTTGCGTTGTCACGACATTAGCATCGTGCGTCTATGGTGGAGCAAAATCACCGTCATCGCCTATTACATGTTGCTCTCAACAATAGAGCTGATCATCTTACTTGTTTTATTGAAATGGCTTTTTCCCAACAGCCTCTCATCAGCTACGGTCGCCGTATTCGCCAGCTTGGTCATTTGGTTGACCTCTTTAGCCTATATCCCGATCGGATTATTTGTGGCCGAGCGGTTCGGGATGGTAGTCTCGATCATTGTCAGTGTCATTGGCCTCGCCTTAGGGGTAGTCATGGCCGCACAACCGTATTGGCTGTTCATCCCATGGAGCTGGGGAATGAGGATGATGTGCCCGATCGTCGGGGTTCATCCGAACGGTGTTCCTTTGGAAAAAGGGAGTCCGCTATTGGATCCTTCTGTCATTCCAATAGGCCTGGCGATCGCCCTTGTCATGTTTCTATTGTTATCTTTTTTAACCGCCGTTTGGTTTGCGCGAAAGGAAGTGTATTGACATGTCGTTTCTTCGCCTTCTGTCATCCGAATGGATAAAAACAAAACGCACAGCGATTCGGATGATGGTCATCATCACGCCAATCATTTATTCTCTCTTTATGGTATGGTATTTTTCGCACTACCGTACCTCTACGTTTTGGCAGATGAAAATCTATCAAGGATTTTTTGAAGTAATGGCCGTTTCCTTACCGATCATTATCTCCCTACTGACTGGGCTGATGTCCTATCAAGAAGAAAAAGCAGGAAGTTTCATGAACATCTTGACCGGTCCTGTATCCAAAGTTCAATGGTATGTTGGCAAACTCACGCTGCTCATCTTTATTGCATGCGCGGACATCTTGCTAGCGACGATTCTCATGCTCTTTGGAATGAAATACGTACTCAAAGTGGCGCACATTCATTATCAGTTATTTTTGCAAGGAGCCATGCTCTCCATCGTGGGCTCACTCATCCTTTTTTCTTTGCATCTGTTCATCAGCTTTGCCTTTGGAATGGGAGCCTCGATCGCAGTAGGAAGCGGCGGATTTCTCATTTCTGCCCTGATTGGCGCAACTTCCTTAGGTGATCACGTATGGAGCTATATTCCTTGGGCTTGGGCTGTTCGTCTCTCACAATTTCCGATTCTTATGATGCCCGAAGTAAAGCAAACCTTGGGGGCGCAGTTATTAAGTTCCTTTTCGCTATCATTATGGGAAGGAATAGCCTATGCCCTTCTAAGCTTCATCATCGTCACCATCATCGGTTCGATCTGGTTTCATCGTTGGGAAGGAAATCAACCACATGAATGAAAGTTCACTGCTCCCTCTCAATGGGATGGTAAAAAAGGAGGTTTCAGAGTAACGATGAAAAACTCTATCTTACTCCTCATGTTGATTGGAATCCTCTTTATAGCAGGTTGTTCACTTGTCAGTAACTTAAAAAAGACAGCCACACAAAATATGGAGATCGATCGGAAATTACCAAAATACGAGTTGAACAAAGAAAATTTGCAAGAAATTCACTATCAAGGCCGAACGTACATGATTCAAGCAGCAAAAGTCGATCGGAATCAATTGAACAAACCGATCGGGAAAGTAGCGGAGACGATTACCATCAATGAGCATCATCAAATCTTGAGTAAAAAAGAGCTGCGAAAGATCGAAGTCATTCCCGATCAAACGGATGAAAAACGAACTCACTTGAACTTTGGCTGGGTATACAGCATCAAAGGCGTAAACCCAGATGAAGAAGTAGCTGTTACGGTGAACCACCAATTTTTGATTGCTAAAAGAAAATAAAGGCTTAGAGACTGTCAGCTAGGGAAAGAGAAATTCCTCCCTAGCTGCATTCTCCACTCTCGATAACGGCGGAAAGCCCATAAGATTGGATGATTAATCAGATAGCTCCTTAATATAAAATTCAACCGTCGCTCCACCTTTTTCATTGTTGTAGGCCCAAATTTCACCGCCATGATGATTCACAATTCTTTTAGCAATATACAGTCCTAATCCAACATGATTTTTATACTGCTTATCCTGGTAAAAAGGCTGGAACAACAAAGACGTATCGTTTTCTTTAAATCCCGTTCCTGTATCTGAACAGCGAAAATAGATTTTACACTCATTCCCCTCTTTTTCATCATGTACTTCCAACTTAATTTCTCCGCTTTTTGTAAACCTCAGGCTGTTGTATAAAATATTGTCCAACACTCTCATTAACATCGCTTCATCAAGTATGTAAGATGATTTTTGCAAATTCACATCAAAGCAAATGTTTATCGATTTTTGATGGTAAACCATTGTTGAGATCTCTAGTTTTTTCTCCTCAAGGATTTGCCTTACATCCACTTCTTTTCCATTCAATGAGAAGTGGTCATTCTCCACTTTATAGAGCAACGACAAATTATCTGTCAACATGGTCATCTTCCCACAGTTTTTGCGAATAATCTCTAAATGGGGAGTGACATCAAAGTGGTCCAACTTTCTCAAATCTTGAATCAAATCAATTTGTCCTTGGATGACCGTTAACGGGGTTCTGATATCATGTGCGATCGATGATACCATCATTTTTCGTTCGTCATCGGTCTTTGCTAAACGTTCCACCATTTCTTTCAGTGCACTGATCATGGTATTAAAGGAATCCTGGATCTTGATAAACTCTTTTCTTTTCAACCCCGAGACTTGAAAATCAAAATTCCCGCTTGCAATGTGATCAGAAGCCTGGAGCAACAATTTGACATTATGAAACAATGATTTGTACAGCCTAGATGTAAAGAAAATCAAATAGACAATAAAAAAGATCAACGGAGAAATAAACATCACAGCATAAATCAACACGGCTTCCAAGCGATTTTGATTGTTAATGATGAACCCAAAAGGCGCTTTCAACACATATACCGCCTGAATGGCGTTATCATGCTTCAGGGGAATGAACCGATACACATAGCTTCCTTTTACAATCTCACGGTTGATCGATTGACTAATATCTACTTGATCGTCTATAATTTCTCGATCACCATACAGATGCTTACCGCTGATGTCTACAACTTCTCCCTGTATCTTTTCACTGTAACGATGAATGGGAATTAATCTCCCCTTGAAAATCGCCTCTTCGTTTTCTTTCACCTTTTTTTCAATCAAATCCAAATCCTTCACGAAATAATTGGTCGGTTTCACCACATCGTTCGTGGTTAATGTCATAATCAAATAGATTACGCATAAATAGGTAACGGCCGAAGAGATCACTGTTGCCAACACTACCTTCACAACCAACAAGTAAAAATCTCGTTTGATTGTTTTATCGTTTTTCATTGCTCACATCCCATTTATAGCCGAGCCCATATAATGTTTGAATATAAGAGGTTTCTGGATCGACGTCCTTGATTTTTTTTCGAATATTTTTGATGCTTTCTGTAACCGTGTCTAACTGGCTGTCGGAGTCAATCCCCCATACTCGTTCAAAGATTCTTTCTTTGGAGAAAACGACCTTTTTATTGAGCATCAACAACTTCACAATCTCATATTCTTTTTTTGTTAACGGTAATTTCTTTCCTTTACAAAAGACTTCATTAGCCAAAAGATCAATCGTAATATTTTTAGAACTCAAAAGATATCTCTCGTTTGAACGAATCCGTTCTTCCCTTCTTAAATGAGAATCAATTCTCGCCTTTAACTCCTTTAAGCTGAACGGCTTGGTGATGTAGTCATCCCCACCGATCGCCAGAGCTTGAACCTTATCTTCCTCCAGCGTTTTAGCACTAACAAATACAATAGGGTAATCAACCCGATCACGAATGATTGTACACAGCTCCATTCCGTCAATTCCTTCCATCATGATATCCAACACAATCAAATCAAAATCGTCGTTTATCATCTTCAACGCTTCTACACCGCTGTGGACCGTTTCTACCTGATAATGATGAAGCTCCAAATATTGTTTAATGGTGCAGCAAATATCTTCATCATCATCAACGACCAAAATTTTCTTGTTATTCATCTTTTGATCCCCCATACAGTTGAATCGCATTTTAACCTATTCCATCCCCATATCATGGGGTAATCTCATAACACCGTTGCGTTGTTCATAGGTGCAATGTGAAGCTTTACTCTTTGTTGCTTTTTACTAAAAAATGCGCACGTCTTGAGTGACGCCCGGGTGAAAGACACCTCTTGTCTATGAACCTTTTCCAACATATTTGATCGATGACCGGTTGATCGAACAACACCCTTTTTAGGGAGTTGTTCGACCGATCGGTACGCCAAGGTATGATGGAGCCCCCTCTGCGGCTTGCCTCTAACCATCGATCAGTCGGCTTTTCCATTGTATATAAACAACATTTAAACTTCAGATAATAAAAATGCACAATCCCAAGGCGTTTTTTTCGAGTTTTGTATAGCTAATATCGTCAATAAAATTCCCGCTGTTCCATCGATTAGTCCCACATAATCATAATATTTCGTGCTTCCTTCGCTCTCCTCAATATTTTTAAAGCCAAAAGGGAATTCCTCATTATAAAATTTTATTATATCATCGACTAATTTGCAGGCGGCTTCCTTAAAATCGCTGATATTCGTTTCTTCATAAAATCTGTTGCATATATACGCAACTCCCGATAAACCATGACAGAAGGAAGGAGAAAAAATGTTGTAAAGCCGTTTGCTTGCCAGTTTCATTCCGCTGACAGCACAATCAATGTATGATTGATTATTTAGAGTTTTACCTGCTATAAGTAACGAATAAGCAACACCAGGCGTGCCATAACACCAGGCATCCCTTGTATCTTTGTTTAGGACAGAGCCATTTTTGTATTCCTCTAGAGGGCTGGTGATTTAGCGCAAAATATGGCTGATTCCTGCTATCTTTCAATTCGAAAAACGCGGCCAATCGGCTTTCTTTTCTGATGAAATGCCATCGATTTGCAGGCCGTTCTCGTTTTTCACCATCCTTCTAGAGAAACATGAGTCCCCCAATAAGAGCCATTTTCATCTTTAATTTGAAACTTCATAAGAAAATCAGCTATTCTTTGAATGCATTCATCTTGCCCATCTACGTAAATATTCAGTTTTTTAGCATTGCACAAGACAATGAGTAAAGCAGGTATACCGTGAGACAACCCAATGTTAAAGAAACCCGATGGCCATTTTCTCCTTTCAGTGTCTGAAAAAGCATTCTTTGGGGTAATATACCAGCCAGGAACGTTGATATCCTCCATTTGTTTATCTTGAGATAAATCTATAATGTATTTTAAGATTAACGTAATACTTTTTTTCATCTCTTGCGGAAATAATAGGCAGTAGCTCGCTATACCCGCTACTCCCGAAATAGCATCGTAATCGTCCATATTCGGATACGGTTTCTGTTTCAAATACTCGATCATTTCTCCGATTCTTTCTTCGATGGCTTGATTAATCGTTGAGATAAAGTTTTGATACCTTTTTCCTCCCTTGGATAAACATACTGCAGCAAGGCCGATCCCTGCCAATCCGGTAAACATGGATAAAGAAGGGAAGCCGTGTTGATTCATTTGTTCACCGATTTTTTTGATGTATTGATGCCCTAATAAATCCCAACCTTCATCCGGATATTGTTCGCCCAATTCGCCGTACAGCGCACATAAGGCTGGTAACCCATGGCTTAAACTTAACTCATTAAACGGATTTATCGTCTTGTTTCCAATTTTAATATAATTACTTGGGTGATTGACGATTCGCTTCATATTCTCATAATCCGACAATTTTTTCGCAAGATTACAAACCAGCGCTTTCATTGAGATGCTCATACTCCTCCTCGTTTTTCAAAGCTTCCAATTCATACATTCTTCTGTATAACTCATTCGTAGCTAACAATTCCCAATGCGTACCTATACCGACAATTTCACCATCATTCATTACTACGATTTTATCGGCAAGCTTAGCTGTTGATAGACGATGTGAGATAAAGATACCAATTTTATCTTTTGTCATATTGATAAACATATCAATGACTTCTTTCTCGGAAATGGGATCCAGTGCCGAGCTAGGTTCATCCAATATATATACGGATGCATCCCGAAATAACGCCCTAGCAATCGCTACTTTTTGCCACTGTCCTCCCGAAAGCTGAACACCGTCGACAAACCATAAACCAAGCTGAGTATCTAAATCCTCGATAAAATTTACTCTCGCCCTCTCCATGGCTTGTTTTAATTCTCCGTCACGATCAATGCGCGTAATATCGCCAAACCCCACGTTTTCCCTTAATTTCAATTCATACTTCACAAAATCTTGGAACAACACGGCAATGTTTTTTCTCAATTGTTCCGTATCCAAATCATTGATGGACACACCATTATAAAAAATGCTATCCTCATCGTGCTCATACAATTTCAATAAAAGTTTTATAAGGGTGCTTTTTCCTGATCCATTTGCACCGACGATGGCTATTCTTTCCCCTTTGTTGATGTCGAGGTTAATATTTTTCAATACTACTTTTGGATTCGTTGGATAACGAAACGTTAAATTTCTTATCTTAATATTTTCGATTTTGTCTATCCCTGATACGAATCGATCTCCTTTGTCCAATACTTCTTCGTCTAACCCCAAAAATTCAAACAGTTGGTTGATATATAAATTGTTTTTATACAGGGAATGGATGATATTCAATATTTTCTTAGAGTTGCTAGAAATTAAGTTCAAGGCCTGAATAAGCCCTACGACGTGACCTATAAGGATTTCACCTGCCAACGCCGAAATGATGATGATAACAAGTACGGTATTGATACATATTTGTTCAACGAGCTCAAAAATAAATGTAAAAACCGTTCTTCTTTTAAAAAGATGGATATCCTGCTCGACGAACGTTTTGTTGATTTCTTTAAATTTGTTCAAAATATAGCCTGCCAAGTTATATATTTTGACTTCTTTGAACGTGTTGTCTCTTGTCATTAGGTAAGACAAATACCATGATTTCCTTTTTTCCGGTGCACGCAACCAACTAACATTAAACTCTCTTTGGCCAATCTTGAAAAAATAAAAAGAAAAAACGAGTGGTATGAAGATTAATATAATCAACACCCACGGTTTCCAATGGATCAGAATCATCATCGATGAAAAAAAGGTTACAATCGCCGATATTGCACCTAATATGGATAAAAACACTTCAAATGGTTTATACGGCGTTTCATTCTGTACTCTTTGCAACATATCATAAACTTCGGCATCCTCAAAATGCTGTAAAGACAATCTTGTACACTTGTCCATGATTTGCAAATTAAGTTTGTAGTTGATGAGAGTTTGAAACTTATTTTGGTAATATTCCATGAAACTGCTGATGATCTCGCTGAGTAAAACAGCAGAAATATAAAAGATCAATGCCGATATAATAATATGAATATTTTGGGACCCGATTGCATTCAACAAGTTTTGCGAACCGAGCAATGTAACAATCGGTGCGCCTCCCATTAATAAGCTTAAGAAAATAATGATAAAAAAACTTTGTTTGTCGACGTTCTTTATAAGAACAAGCGTCTTGGGAACTATCCTTATTGATTTCACAATATCTTTGATAGTAACGTGATCATCATACTCTTTTATATTCATAACATTTTCAATCCCCGCATGCTAAAATGAGATCTTCTTCCCGTCATAAAAGTTTTTTCACCTGAATACACAAAAGAGAGCTTGTAGAGCTTTTGTTGAAAAAAGTCCAAGTCGTGGGTCCATTTATATATCGTCTCCCCAATGCTTGGACAAATGGATAACATCTTTAATTTTTTAACACTAATCCATGAGCTTTAATATACTTTAATGCATATAACGTATGGGCAACTAATGTACGGATTTTCTTTTCAAATTCTCGATCAATGCCGAATAGCCTGTTACAGTGTAAATGAATCACACTGTCTAAAATAGATAATTCAGAAGAAGCTTCGAGACCGTCCTGGATCTTGCTTGCATACTCTTTTATGCTTCTGTTTCTTTGGTTCAAAACGTTTAATAATAACATCCCCTCATCAGTGTCTCTTAACCCTTGCCAATCATTATCCGTATTACAAACTTTCATGTAAACAGATCGATTCTTTTGAAAATCTTCACGATAGTCTTGTTTGTTGACTTGCTGTTGCAAGAAATCCAATTGACTTTCATAATTTAGGCCGAACTGTTCCATATAATGAATGATGGAAACCATTCCGATCACTTCATCGCTAAATTGAATATGTTTCAAACGTTTTAACTTTAATATGTCCTCTACTACTATGCTATCGAAGAAAAATAAGTTTTCTGCAAGATCGATCAATTCTGTTCCACCATAACGCTCAATTTCTCTTTCATAGCAGTCGATGGAAAAACGACTCACCACTCTTTTGTCGATTAACGTTCGCAGCCATTGTTTCATATCCGGATAAATCTGCAGAAGTTTCTCTTCACTGGCATTCAGCCTTAATCTTATACCCGAGTTCGACAGTTTTGAGACCATTTTAGGCAAATGAAAATGGTTAAAATGCTGTAATATCAAGGATTTCACGATGTGGATCCTAGAAAAAAACGCTGAATTTCATAGGCACACGAATTGACAAATTAACCTTTTAAAATAGCCAAATATCGTTTATAATATAGGCATGTACATGCGGAAAGTAACACGCAAAAATAAAGATGGAACGACCGTGGCGTATCTCCGGCTTGCTCACAACGAATTGGATCCGAAGGTCAAATATGCGAAAACGAAGGTGATGGATTCGTTTGGGCGCGAAGACGAGGTGGATCGCGCTGTCTTGGAGCGTCTGGCCAAAAGCATTTCGTGATCCTTTCTCCTGACTCATGAATCGTGGCCGAAAGTAAGGGACGAATGCGAGCGTCTTATGCTTGGACATTTTTCTTCAAAAACGGAGACCTTGATCAACGAACCGAGCTGACGGCCAAACAAGCGCAACTCTTTGCGGCTCTAGGGCTGGAACCTCCTCCGAAGATCCTAGGCATCCATCCTCGCCCCTAGATACACGCCCGAAGTGTGCTCAAATGCCTCTCGTCCCTTTTGTATCAAGGGTCGAGAGGCATTTTGTTTGCCTAGTCACTGTCGAACTCGGGTTATATGTTGCTCCGGGTCGGCATACCGTATAAAGAAATACTTTTCAATTTCTCCTTTAGCCAATTTTTCGCGACAATATTCTGAAAGATAAAAGGCGATGAAATCATCCGCTCTAGAATGGACCCCGTACAATTTTAAATAAAGCCAATTTTCAAAAGGCAACTTGACTCTTATATCTGAAAAACTTGGGATATGATTTGATTTTTTCGCTTTGGCATACCATTGACGATTTTCTTGTTTTACTTTCACTAGCGGAATGACCAATTCACAAACATACTCTTTTTCGGCATCATCTTTAACTAAATGAAGATCAGCCTCTTCATAAGAACTTAGAATAATGTTTCCGTATCTATTGTTAAATTCGTGATGAAGAATTCTTAAACAATTTTCATCCTCTGTATTCAACAAAATCCGATTATCTGCAAAAGTCAAATAAACATATTTCGGCACATCGTAATCAGAACAAAATTTTTTAAAGCGTTTTTCAAATTCCGTAAAACTAATTTTGTCGTTTGTTTTAATAATCTTATTGATCACCCATTTTCGCGGTGCTATGACGAAATTTTTGTATTCAATTGCCGGTATGTAAGCATAGTCTTGAAAGATTGTATCCCAAGGGAAATTACACCAAATTTTTTTGCCATCTAAGCTTATATCATACAAAAAACGAATCGCATTCGGGGCATTTTGGGTATTCAACATATTATTCATAGTAATAATCAACTTTTTATTTAGTGTTTTGCTTTTGGCATAAAACATATCGTTCTCTATGCCGATCAAAATATCATTTAAGCTCAATCGATGATATTCATCTTTGCTGTTGTTAGTAAACAACGCAAGTTCGTATTCGCTGTTATGAATATTTCTTGTCACATTGGCATGTCTCGTTTCATTTGGCAAATAAACAAGCTCACAAGTTACATACTCGCCACTATCATTATTCAAGTTCAACATTTCTTTATTTAACGTTTCGAAGAGTTTCTCTTCCCCTTCCATCATATAAGAAAACCTTCCAAAACTTTTCCCCGCATGGGTCGATCCTAAATTAGGACCAATATAGTATTTGAAATGATTGTGCTCAAGATCTTGTTCCGAGTCACATTTTATAATGACGTTAATGTCTAATGAATCCGGGATGCTTTGGTAATCATAATCATCTAGACCCAATTCTTTTATCTCGTCTTCTGTTATTGTTATACTTTTTTTGTCTTTAACCGCCTCGATATATTTATGAAGAAAATATTCTCTTAACTGCTCATCAATCAATTGATGGGGTACACCTACAGCGAGTCTTGCGTTTTTCAGGTTTGTATAATCCATAGGTGCTCCTATACCAAGATCATTATCAAGCATTTCTAGTAAAGGAACTTCTCTGTCCACCCCATATTTTTCGATAAATTCTTGCTTGTACCTCGAAAGTGGAGAATCTGTTTGTTGATAGGTCATCGAAAAAGGTAGAAGTATGTGCATTAGTTCATTTACATCTTTTATCACTTGCTTGTTCAGTTTCTTTTCTTGTAAGTTTAACTTCATATCAACTTGTAACACATTTTTGGTATCGGCTAACTTTTTCATTTTTTTATGTAACTCTTTATATATTTGCTCCCCTTCTCCTAACGGAGTCATGGTATATGTGCGAATCTTTTGTTGAATATCAATTAATTCGTTACTCCACTCTTCTATATGGCTTTCTTTCAATCGCTTTATCAGATAATCAAGCTGATCCATTACTGTTAATGGTGGGCGGAGATTGGAAATTAAAAATTCGTTTTCTATTAGTTGCTTGAGAAAACGTTCAATTTTTTCCTCACTCGTATTTGGAAATTGTTTTATTAATTCTTTTTTTAATGTTTGGTAATGGATCAAGTGACGAGCTAATTCACACGTGATTTTAAAAGGAAGGGTGACTCTGACGCTGATTTCATTGACTCGCTTGTCATCGTCTTTTCGTGTCGAATGTAGTAAATATGCCCGTTCTCCTTTTAAAAATATACTGTCATTCACCGTGAACCATAATTGCTCATATTGTTCTTGTTCCAATTTCTTTACAATCTTCATCAGCCATTCTAAATCTGGCCTAGCAAATTTCTTATATTTATTCGTTCCATATCTTATTGATGTATTTTCATCCGTGTATTCACCAAAGTCTACTCCTGCAAAAAGACCAAATGGCGTTGGTCTCGTGCTAATTCTTATCAAATACTTATAAATGGCTTTGATAAAATAATCGTATTTTTTTATTTCCTTGCCGTTGCAAAAATCAATCATTTTATTATATAAACTTTTACTCGCTACTATATAGATGCAACGAAAAAGTTTAACATATCCTTGATGGAAAAGTCACTTGTCCATTTTTCGACTGTCGAAGGCAAGCCACAGGCTTGCCTCCGTCACGCCAAGGCGTGACGGAAGACCGAACAACCACCCGCTTCACAGACCCATACATGGGTCTGAAAGCGGCGTTGTTCGGTCGCCCGACAGTCGATCAAATGCTCGGTAAAAGCTACAAATGTTAAAGCTTCAAATTGCATCTATATAAGATACTCTCTCTAAATACAGGGTTATGACAAATTTCCAACAGACGCTCTTTCATTTCTCCCTCAGTCAATTTTTGATCAAAAAATCTTAAATAGTTGTCTACTGATAAAACCGGTGTTCGAATCATAAACGTATCGATGTTTTTAAAGACAAGATCGTTCATAATAAAGCCTCCTACTCAATCATTCACCATCTCCATAAGTTAAAAGGGATTCTATACGGAACTATACATACATTCCATACTAAAGCATGCTGACACCTTCTGCCTCGTACGAAGCAGAAAGCTGGCGGCCCAATCTTGCGTTGCTTTCGAAACGACATTTGGTTTTTGCAGGGTGTTTCAAAAATTGTTGTGATACTTCATGTTTGAGCAGTTTGCCCTTCCTTCAAACTTATCGACTTTGTTTTTGAAACAACAGACTGAGGAATAATGACACCTGTCTGTGGGTTCACAACATTCTGATGGGGTAGGGCCGCAAATCAGTCGTGCCTAACGCAACTACATGTAGCAAACGTTATCACTCCAATCCCTTTTATCGCCCAGTTTTTTCTTTCATAAAATAATCCGGTCTGTTTCATTCTGAGCGGGCGATATGTATATGCAAGTCAAAAGATATTAGCATTGCTTGTTTTTTATGCTTGATGTCATCAAAAACATCGGGTGGCCCTATCATGTCTGTCTCACCCGAGATATAATGAGTCATGGACCATTCCAAGATGATCTAAGGAAAAATCAAGAATGGACAAGGGCTTCTTATCCTCTTTATTTCTGCCCTTGTCCTTACTAATCCTTCTCCTCCTTGACGATTGTCGATCAAGGGTGAATGTAAGTGCCAAATTCCCTTTTTCTTTTTTGTCGGAAGTTAGCCTATGATCGACCTTGTTAGCGTGATTTAACGCTCACATGGTTCAATGAATGTGTGATCAATCGAAACCATTAGCATCGAATGCAAGAGTTACAAGATACACAAGAATTTTGCGTGAGACACATTAACACACCTGTGATACAACCTGGCGTACAAAGAGATTTACTCGTCACGTTCGGTTGTACCACGTCGTCCTGTTTTTTCACCACAATGTCCAAATCAAAATCATCAAACTTCGCCATTCTCCCTCTAGAAATGTTGATGTATCAAGGCTTTTCGGCCCCTCAGGGGTGTCCAAAAAATATTTTTCGACAAAATCCCTTACATCCTTTTTCAGTTTTGTGGATATCTTACAGACCTAGGGTGCGCTTCGCGGCCACGGCTGGACATATTTTCCTGCCGTGGGAGGAAGCGTATTCGATGCACCCTTTGGATCTCCGCGTCGCTGATGAGGACGAACCCTCCCATGTCTCCGGGCGTCTTCGCGCCAACATTCCCTCGTTCGGTCTCGTCATCAGGCGGAGGCCGGCCAAGCTCCTTTGGGGACTCAAGGTCGAATGGATACAATCACGCCAGCTTCTCCGGTGTCATCCTGTTGTCCAACGATTCTTCCGTTCGCAGGGGGAGGCCTTAGGCCGCCCGTTGCACCTGGGACAAGACGTCCTGTTTCATTCGCTCCGCGTCAAAGGCTTGTTTCTTCGTACAAATCGCAAACAGCACATTCAACAGCTTCCGGCACAAGGCGACGATGGACTGCTTTCCGGTCAGCGGATTGACGGGGCGGGTCGTATAATACTCATGCAGCTCGCGAAACGCCTCGTTATGCCGAATCAGCGGAATCATCGCCCGAAACAGCACCGATCGCAGCCGTTTCCGTCCCCGTTTGGAGATGTGCTTTTGCCCTTTGCGCTGGCCGGAGGAATTCTCTTTGAGCGTCAGGCCCGCCAACTTCACCAATTGACGCGGGTCCCGATAGTGGGCGAAGCTGCCGATCTCCGCCAGCAGATCGATGATCGTGGCGTCTCCCAACCCGTCGACCGTTTTCAGCCATTGATACTCCATCGTCGTTTGAACCAATGCCTTCAACTCGGCGTCCAGTGTGGCGATCTCAGCCTCCAATTGGCGGTATCGGCGGACGAGCGCGGCGATCTCAAACCGGGCCATCGTCGCCCCTTCCGTCACCCCAATCGAGTCCTTCGCGGTGTTGATCAACGCCTGAATTTTGGCCTTCTGCGGGCATTTCATCCCTTCGCTTTGCCGGTACACCTCAAGAAGTTCCTCCACCGTCCGGCCGGCCATATCAGCCGGAAGCGGCGTCCACTCCAGCACCGAAAGCGCCGTTTTCCCCAGGTCGCGAAACACCGTCCAAAACTCTGGAAAATATCGGTCGGTCCAGCGGACGATCGCGTTTTTCACCGCCGTCTGTTCCTTGCGGAGCTTCTCTTTGAGCGTGCTCCCGACGCGCAAATCGGCTTCGATCTCGTGCAGCAGCCGGGGGACGAGGAATCGTCCGTCTTTCGCCAGTCTGGCGATGACTAGGGCGTCTTTGGCGTCATGTTTCGTCGGCAGGTTGTCATCGAGTTCTTTCGACCGGCACACATGCGCCGGGTTGACCATGACCAACGGGATCCCGTGCTCCTCGAGGAAGTAGGCCAGGTTCAACCAGTAGTGCCCGGTCGGCTCCACCGCGACGATCACCTCTGACTTCCCGAACGCTTGCATCGCCTCCTGAATCGCTTCATACAGCTGGCGAAATCCCTCTTTCGACTGGAAGATCGGGAACGATTTGCGAAGCACACGCCCCCGGTCATCCACGAAGCAGGCGTAGTGGGTTCGTTTCGCGATATCGATGCCCACGACAAGCGTTTGTTCGGTGACTTGATCAATTTTATAGTTTTGTGTACAATTCATCTGAAGTCCTCCTTGGTATGGTGAGTGATGTGTTTGACACCCCTGCATCATACCAAGAGGGCTTTTTTTGATCAAGTCCCCGGAAAAGCTCCTAACGGGAATGCTCCTTTTTATTGTTGATATTTATCATTAACTACTTGATGAAAGATGTACAAAACGATTATGGATTCCTGCCTTTTTCATCAAATAGTTAATGCCAAAACAAAAAACCTTTTTTCGACATTTAGCATAAATGGAAATTCTAATATTTTTCTAATGTATTTGTATATATTTTTTATAATGTTCTTAAATTTATTGTGTATACGAGACTATCTCAAAAGGTTATTGACAAAATACACAACATCTTCTACATGACGACTTGCTTGTTCAAGATCAGGATGGTGCAGTTGACGTAACGAGGAAGACCGCTACACGAAAGCGCTCCGCATTCTTTTCAAATACAGGGCACTATTCGGTTCGCTCAATCACTTCCATTTGATTATTCAATGAATATTAGATCTGCACTTCGTACAGTTGCACGTTTAAAATGAGCACACCCCTCACGAATTTCTACACCACAAGTGTGTCAATGATCTATCCTCTTTCCATATAAAAAAGGCATCTTTCTTTTGATGGCAGTCGCTATCCGACTAGAATGAGCTCAATTCTTCTTTGGGAGTAAAAAAGCAGGGCTGATCCAAAACGCGCGTGCGTTTTAGTTCAGCCCTCACTTCTCAATCCCTAAATTTCATGGTAGTGTTGTATACGCATCTGTTGATGCCCACTACTTCACCGCCACGGTTTGGCTTTGGCGAATGGCTTGGCGCAAGTCGTCCAAAATATCGTCGATCGCTTCTGTGCCGACGGACAGACGCACAAGGCCTGGGGTGACGCCGGCGGACAGCTGTTCTTCCGGGGTCAGCTGCTCGTGCGTCGTGCTGGCTGGGTGGATGATGAGCGATTTCGAATCACCGATGTTGGCCAAATGGGAGAACAGCTTGACCGAGTCGATCAGTTTTTTGCCAGCTTCGACGCCGCCTTTGATTTCAAACGTGACGATCGCGCCCTGCCCATTCGGCAAATACTTTTTCGCCAGTTCATGCGACGGATGGCTCGGAAGCCCTGGGTAGTTGACCGATTCGACGGCTTCTTCCTCTTCTAAAAACTTGGCGACGGCAAGGGCGTTTTCGCTATGGCGCTGCATCCGCAAATGGAGCGTCTCCAGCCCTTGCAAAAGCAAAAACGCGTTAAACGGCGACAACGCCGCTCCTAAGTCGCGCAAGAGCTGAATGCGTGCTTTCGTGATGTACGCCGCTTCGCCGACGGCGTCCACATACACCAACCCGTGGTAGCTCGGGTCTGGCTCGGTGAACTCCGGAAACTTGCCGCTCCCTTTCCAGTCGAACTTGCCGCTGTCCACAATCACACCGCCGATCGAATTGCCGTGCCCGCCAATGAACTTTGTCGCTGAGTGGACGACGATATCGGCGCCGAATTCAATCGGCCGCAATAAGTATGGGCTGGCCACCGTGTTGTCGACAATGAGCGGAATGGCATGGCGATGGGCGATGTCGGCCACCGCTTCGATGTCGAGCACATCGTTTTTCGGGTTGCCGATCGTTTCGGCAAACAAGGCTTTCGTTTTGTCGGTGATCGCCCGCTCAAAGTTTTCCGGATCGGACGGATCGACAAACTTCACCGTAATGCCGAACTTGCGCAGCGTATGGGCGAACAAGTTGTACGTGCCGCCGTAAATGGACGACGACGACACGATTTCATCGCCCGCCGAGGCGATGTTGATGATCGAATAAAACACCGCCGCCTGCCCCGATGACAGCGCGAGCGCCCCAATGCCGCCTTCAAGCGCCGCGATCCGTTTTTCCAAGACATCGTTTGTCGGGTTCATAATGCGCGTGTAAATAAACCCTTCCTCTTTCAAGCCAAACAAATTGGCCGCATGCTCGCTGTCGCGGAATACATACGAGCTTGTTTGGTAAATCGGCACCGCCCGCGCGCCCGTTTCCGCATCCGGTTTTTGCCCGGCGTGGATGGCGAGCGTCTCCGGGCGGAAGGTTTGTTCATGGCTCATCGTTTCCTCTCCCCTCTTTGACCCTTCGAGATTTCATATCCTACTAAATCAATTGGTTTTTTCTTATAAAAAATCTATCATTCGATCACAACGTTTGTCAATTGTATTTTTTTAATAGTGCAAAAATTTTTATTGAAAACAGAGCCTGCCGGTGGGCAGGCCTCCTATTGTTTCATTATCGTTTTCCAATTTCCTCTACTAACAGCTTATTGACAAGCGGCGGATTCGCTTGTCCTTTCGTCGCTTTCATCACTTGGCCGACAAGGAAGCCGAGCGCGCGGTCTTTGCCGTTTTTATAGTCTTCGACCGACTGCGGGTTGGCGTCAAGCACTTCGAGCACGATTTTGCGCAGCGCTCCCTCGTCGGAAATTTGCACGAGCCCTTTTTCTTTGACGATTTTCTCCGGGTCGCCGCCTTTTTCAACAAGCTCTTTGAACACTTTTTTCGCGATTTTCGACGAAATCGTGCCGTTTTGGATGAGTTTGATCATGCCTGCTAGGCTTTCCGGCGTCAAGGCGATGTCATGCAGCTCTTTTTGTTCGGCGTTTAAGTACCCGGACACTTCGACCATGAGCCAGTTCGACGCCAGTTTCGGATCGGCGCCGTTTGCGACCGTTGCTTCGAAGAAATCCGCCATTTCTTTGGTCAGCGTCAGCACTTTGGCGTCGTATTCCGGCAGGCCCCATTCTTCGACATACCGCTTCCGGCGGGCGTCCGGCAGCTCCGGAATCGAGGCGCGGACGCGCTCTTTCCATTCGTCGTCAATATAAAGCATGACCAAGTCCGGCTCCGGGAAGTAGCGATAGTCTTCCGAGCCTTCTTTGACGCGCATGAGGACGGTCGTTTTCGTCGCTTCGTCAAAGCGCCGCGTTTCTTGGCGGATGACGCCGCCGGAGAGCAAAATTTTCTCCTGCCGCTTCGCTTCGTACTCGAGCCCCATGCGGACGAAGTTAAACGAGTTTAAGTTTTTCAACTCCGTTTTCGTGCCGAATTGGTCCGATCCGATCGGCCGGAGCGAAATGTTGGCGTCGCAGCGGAGCGATCCTTCTTCCATTTTGCAGTCGGAGACGCCTGTGTATTGGATGATCGCCTTTAATTTTTCCAAGTAGGCGTACGCCTCTTCCGGCGAGCGGATGTCTGGTTCCGAGACGATCTCGATGAGCGGCGTCCCTTGGCGGTTAAAATCAACGAGCGAATAGCCGTCGCCCGTATGTGTCAGCTTGCCGGCGTCTTCTTCCAAGTGAATGCGGGTGATGCCGATTTTTTTCTTTTTCCCATTCACTTCAATTTCAATCCAGCCATTTTTGCCGAGCGGCTGATCGTATTGCGAAATTTGGTACGCTTTCGGGTTGTCCGGATAAAAGTAGTTTTTGCGGTCGAATTTCGTCTCGGTCGCGATTTCGCAGTTTAACGCCATCGCCGCTTTCATCGCAAACTCGACCGCCTGCCGGTTCAACACCGGCAGCACGCCTGGATACCCTAAGTCGATGACGTTCGTTTGCGTGTTCGGGGGCGCGCCGAACGCGTTCGGGCTGCTGGAGAAAATTTTCGATTTCGTTTTCAGCTCGACGTGCACCTCAAGTCCGATGACCGTTTCAAAGTTCATCACCTAACCCCCCTTACAACACCGGTTTTTGCTTATGGTAGTCGGTCGCTTGTTCAAAAGCGTGGGCGACGCGGTAGACAGTGCTTTCATCAAAGTGCTTGCCGATGATTTGCAAGCCGACCGGCAAGCCATCGACAAAGCCGCACGGCACGGAAATCGCCGGCACGCCTGCCAAGTTGACTGGAATCGTTAAAATGTCGTTCATATACATCGTCAGCGGATCGTTCGTTTTCTCACCGATTTTAAACGCCGGTGTCGGTGTCGTCGGGCCGATGATGACGTCATATTGTTCAAAGACGTTCTCAAAATCTCGTTTGATCAATGTCCGCACTTTTTGCGCTTTTTTGTAATACGCATCGTAATAGCCCGAGCTTAACGCGAACGTCCCGAGCATAATGCGGCGCTTGACCTCGTTGCCGAACCCTTCGCTCCGTGTGAGTTTATACATATCGATCAAGTTTTTGGCGTTGTCCGTCCGATAGCCGTAGCGGACGCCGTCAAAGCGAGCAAGATTCGCCGAAGCTTCCGATGAAGCGAGCAAATAGTACGTCGCGAGCGCATATTTCGAATGCGGCAGCGACACTTCTTCCCACGCCGCACCAAGCTTCTCAAGCACGGCAAGCGCCGCAAGCACCGACTGACGCACACCTTCATCGACGCCCTCCCCTAAATATTCGTTCGGCACGGCGATTTTCAATCCTTTGATGTCCCCGGTCAACGCCTCCACATAGTTTGGCACCGGAACATTTGCCGATGTCGAATCCATCGGATCGACACCCGCTATCGCCTGCAATAAGTAGGCGTTGTCTTCGACCGTGCGCGTAATCGGGCCGATTTGGTCAAGCGACGAGGCAAACGCGACGAGGCCAAAGCGCGAGACGCGGCCGTACGTCGGCTTCAAGCCAACAACCCCGCAAAACGCCGCCGGCTGGCGGATCGAACCGCCCGTATCAGAACCTAAAGCAAACGGCACTTCGCCGGCCGCCACCGCCGCCGCCGAACCACCGCTCGAGCCGCCCGGAACGCGCTCTACGTCCCATGGGTTGCGCGTCAGCTGAAACCCGGAGTTTTCCGTCGACGAGCCCATGGCGAACTCGTCCATGTTCAACTTCCCAATCGTGATCGCCCCTGCGGCATGCAGCCGCTCCATGACAGTAGCGTCGTAAATCGGGTCAAAGTTGTATAGAATTTTGCTGGCGCATGTCGTGCGCAATCCTTTTGTGACGATGTTGTCTTTAATGCCGATCGGCAAGCCGAACAGCGGGTTCGTTTCTTCACCTTTGGCGAGCCGGTCATCGAGCTCCTTCGCTTTCGCCCGCGCCTGTTCTTCATTTAATGTTAAAAACGCTTGCACTTTTTCTTCCACTTCGCCGATGCGACGGTACGATTCGTCGACGAGATCGGAAACGGACACTTCTTTTTTCTGCAGCAACGTATGTAATTCTGACACGGAATGGTCAAAAAGCGACATAAATCCCCCTCCTTACTCTAAAATGGCCGGCACACGGAACTGGCCGTCTTGCTGATCCGGCGCGTTTTTCAACACTTCTTCGCGCGGCAGCCCCGGTTCTGGAATATCCTCGCGCATCACGTTTCTCATATCAAGCACGTGCGAAGTCGGCGGAACGTTCTCCGTATCCAATTCATTCAACTGCTCGGCAAATGTAATGATCGCATCGAGCTGTTTCGCAAACATCTCCGCCTCTTCATCCGTAATCGCCAATCGCGCTAGGTCGGCGACGTGTTTGACTTGGTCAATCGAAATTCGCGACATAGTTTCACCTCCAACGAGTTCGACCTATCACAATACCATGATGATACCAAACTTTCATCGAATGAAGCAACAGTTGCCGCATGTTCTGGACGAGAATCAATCTACATATTCGCGATGCAAATAAATACAACGTTCATAACACCTCCTAATAGCGAAGGCAGGCGTGAAACCGGGAGGATTTAATTTTGATGTAGGAATATTTCGTTTTCCTGAACAGCGCACAATAGGACGTCACTCGCATGAGTAAACGGTTGATGGGAGAAAAAGGACGCGCTCCTAATTTAGACACAGGAAGGAATCGCTCGTGACGCCTTTTTTTATTCAAAGAAATACGATAAAATGAAAGCACAAGGAGGGAAATTGCATGTCGCTGCCAAATCAAAATCATCCATGGACATATGCAGATTACGTAAACTTCCCTGAGGAAAAACGATATGAGGGAATTGACGGCGTCCTATTTATGACTCCTTCACCTACACCAAGACATCAACGGATCGTGACAGCTTTGTCAGCACAGTTTTTCGACTTTCTACAACATTCCTCGTGTGAAGTATTTGTCGCACCGATCGATGTATGTTTATTCGCAACAAAAGATACTCCTCTTCATGACATTAAAGATTGGTATATTCCCGATTTCATTGTTGTTTGTGACAAACAAAAAATTGGTGATGAGCGAATTTATGGAGCGCCTGATCTTATCGTAGAAGTTCTTTCTCCATCTACCGCCAAACACGACCGCATTACGAAATTTCACAACTACGAACAAGCTGGTGTCAGAGAATACTGGATTGTCGATCCGGTTCATGAGACCGTCGAAAAATATGCCTTGCAAGATCAAAAGTTTCACCAAGCGGGAGTGCACTATAAAGATGAAACGATTTGCCCTCATATTTTTCCAAAGCTCTTCATCTCATTGCCAAAAGTATTTGCTTCCATGTGAACATCTCATATTTTGGATGCTGCTGACAAAAATCGGGAGGATTGTTGGGCATCGATATGGAATAAACCGTTGACAAACAAGGAATGGGAAGGAGTTTGTCCGCCATGGATGTTCAAATTTTCTTGATTGACAACCCCGAACATATGTACTATAATGGCCATAACAGACGAAAAAAGGGGGAATCATGACGATGAGTGACGCTTTGCTCGCCCAAGTGCTTGATCGCCTGAACGCCATGGACAGCACACTGCAAAAGCTCGTAGAAGGCCAAGAGCGGCTCGAGCGTGAACAAATCGCCATTCGTCAAGAACAAGATTCGCTTCGCGCTGGGCAAACGGAATTGAACGGCATCGTGGCTGCTCTCCTCCACCGCCAAGACGAAACAGACGCCAAACTGGAAGCTCTCGCTGCTGACGTCCACCAGCTTCACCGGGAATTTTCCTCATTGAAACAAACGGTGGACCGCCTCGAACAAAAAATGGATTCCCGTTACGAACAATTGTCCGCCCAAATCGAAGACATCAAGCTCGATTTGAATTTTATCGCCCACCGCACCGTCGATAACGAACGCATCATCTACAAGCTCAAAGAAATGCTGTTCCGCTGATCGATTCCATCTAGGAGGAGGCCGCCGCCATGCATGTCGTGTTTGACCATCTCGTCCATCTGGTCGAACGACCGGAGCAAGCGAAAACGGCGTTTGAACAATGGGGGTTTACAGCCATCCATGGCGGCCGCCATCCGTCATGGGGAACGTACAACGCCTTATGCTACTTCGAGCATTTGCGCTACATTGAGTGGATCGGCATTGCTGATAGACAGACGGCGAGAACGTGCGGAAATCCGCTCATCGCCCAGCTTGTCGCCGACCGCCAAGAAGGAAACGGCTTTTCCCAATTTGCCTTCCGCACGAATAACATCGAAGCGGTGGCGGCACATCTCAAACGAAACGGGTTTACCCCAATCGGTCCGCTCCCCGGCAGCCGCGAGCGCGATGACGGCAAGCGGCTGACATGGTCGATGCTGTTTATCGAAGACGACACAGACGGTGCATTTCGCTATCCGTTTTTCATCCAATGGGGCGACGGCGATGACGTGCGGATGAACGAGCTGGCGCCGCTCATGAGACACCCGATTGGCTCTGTTTCGCTGTCATCAATTAGCATCTACACCCTCGATCTCCAGCGGGCGGCCAACGGCTATCGCCGGCTGTTTGACTTGCCCGAACCCGATGTGGGGCGCGATGAGGCGGGAGCGTATGCGAAGCTCGCTGTCGGCGGCATTGCGATTCGGTTCTATGAGGCTGACCGACGTCATCCATCAACGCGCCCGTTTTCGTGCCGGCTTGTGGGGGTGCAGGAACAGCGCTCCATCGAAATCGATGGCGCGACGTATATCGTTTCCAGGCCGTGACGGGCATTCCTATTCTCACATACTCCCCTTTGCCGCGGAATAAGATGGAATAACCGCACCTTCATCCTCGCGCGGTGAAAACGGCAAAGGGGGAGTCCAACCGTGTCCCACCCGTATGTTTCTCCAAAACTTTCGATGGAAACGATGATCTCGATCATTCGAAACGGCTTAAAGAAAACCGCGGCGCCTCGACACATCGTCATCATCGGCGCCGGAATGGCCGGACTTGTCGCAGCGTCATTGCTGAAGCAAGCCGGCCATCGCATCACGATTCTTGAAGCATCCGAGCGGGTCGGCGGCCGAATCTACACGCTCCGCTCCAACTTTCGCGATGACCAGTATCTCGAAGCCGGCGCCATGCGCATCCCGCACACCCACCAATTGACATTGGAATATATCAAAAAATTCAACTTGCCGCTTTACCCGTTTATCAACAGCACTCCGCGCGACATTCTGTATTTTCGCGGCGTGAAAGCGCGTCTTGGCGAATATGAGCAGCATCCCGGCCTCTTTGGCTTTCCGGTCGCCCCGCACGAACGGGGCAAAACCGCTTCCGAGTTATTGCAGATGGCCATTCGCCCGGTCGTTCAATTCATTGAGCAAAATCCGGAACAACATTGGCCGATCGTCATCGAACAACTCGACCGCTACTCGCTTGACTCGTATTTGCGTTACAACCCGTTCGGCCTGTCGTTGTCCGTCGGCGCCATCGATATGATCAAAGCCGTTCTTTCGCTCGGAGGATTGCCAGAACTGTCGTTTCTGGAAATGTTGCGTGAATTGATGGTGCTGTTTACGCCGAACATCCGTTTTTACGAAATCGTCGGCGGAAACGACCGGCTTCCAAAAGCCTTTTTGCCGCAGCTGAAGGACGAGATTTTCTTTAGCCATAAAGTGCAAAAAATCGTCCAGCGCGAAAACGGCGTCACCATCCACGCCACGCACACCAAAATTCTTCAACCGTTTCAAGTCACCGCCGATCGAGCAATCGTCACCATCCCATTTTCGATTTTGCAGTTTGTCGACATCGAACCCCGCCATTCATTTTCCGAAAACAAATGGAAAGCCATTCGTGAACTTCACTATGCCGGTTCGACGAAAACGGGCATCCAGTTTAAAACGCGGTTTTGGGAAAAAGAAGGCATGTTTGGGGGCAGAGCGGTTTCCGATCTGCCGATTACGTATACACAATATCCAAGCCAAGGCATTGGCACCACGGGGCCAGGTGTCGTATTGGCGAGCTATACGTGGGAAGATGACACCATTCCTTGGGACAGCTTGGGCGATGAAGAGCGACTGGAATATACGCTGAAAAATTTAGCGATCCTCCATGGAGAGCAAGTGTACCGTGAATTTGAAACCGGAACGAGCCATAGCTGGGTTCGCTATCCGTACTCCGGCGGCGCCTTCACGATGATGAAGCCGAATCAAGTGACGGAGCTGTCGCCGTATATCGCCGCTCCCGAAGGGAGGGTGCATTTTGCCGGGGAACACGCTTCCACCCACCACGGATGGATTCAAGGCGCCATTGAATCCGGCATTCGCGTCGCCCATGAAGTGAACAATGCACAGGCTTGACGAACCACTGGCAACCCGCACCATCGTTTGGATTGGCCATGAAAGATCAAATGCACCGTCATGATCGCATAAAAAGACCTCCCGTCATCGCTGTCTACGATGATGACGGAACAGGCTCATCCGCTCATACAGCGTCAGAACGTCTTCGGCGCTGACGATCAGCTTGAGGTCTTCCGGCGCGGCAAATCCGTTTTCGACTGTATGCCGAAGCAAGTCAAGGAGCGGGTCGAAAAACCTATCCACATTGAGCAGGCCGATCGGTTTTTGGTGGAGGCCGACGCGCGACCACGAGAGCACTTCAAACAGCTCCTCGTACGTTCCATAACCCCCTGGCATGGCGATAAACCCGTCGGCCGCCTCGTACATTTTCGCTTTGCGGGTGTGCATTGTATCGACGACCAACAGTTCGCTCAACCGATTATGCGCCACTTCCCGGTCCTTCAAAAATTGCGGAATGATCCCAACCACGCGCCCTTGATGACGGAGCGCCGCCTCAGCAACCTCTCCCATCAAGCCCCGTGTCCCTCCGCCGTAAATGAGCGTAATGCCGCTTCGGGCTAAAAACGTTCCGAGCTCTTTCGCCGCTTCCTTGTATTTTACGCTTTGTCCATAACTTGATCCGCAAAACACACAGATGGCTTTCATGATCGCGACACACCTTTACTCGCATCTAGGTCTTCATTATTTTATCAGTCTGTCCCCATCCGGCAAATCACACCGACAGGCTGCCACCGAATCCGTTTACACCAGCCTTTTCGAACCGCAACGTCGCAAAAACCGCATCCCCTCTGGCTCGTCCAGAGAGGATGCGGCACGTTGTCATTGATAAATATGCACAAACGGCTCGTCTGCTTTCGCCTGGCGCACGATGAGGCTTTCCGGCTGGCCGGCCGAGGCGATGTAGACGTTGACGGTGATGTAGTCCGGGAATTTTTCCATCACCAAGCCGGTCACGTATTGGGTAAAGCCGATCACTTCCGCTTTGCCGTAAAACGGCATCGTAATGTTGATCGTTAACTTCTGAAGCTGGTCGTTGACGTACAACCCTCTGCCGACGATGCCGGTGTAGTTCGGGAAAAAGTCTTCAACATCTGATTTAAAATTGTTGAATTTGAGCCAGTCATCACGATGGTTCTCTTCCGCCTCATCGGACGGGAATACATAATATTCCTCGTTTACCGCCTCCCAATCATCGATGGTGCTGCTTCCTTCATCGACATGGGCGACGGCGAAAAAGTGGCCTGGAACAACAGATGAACGGGGCGCTTGTTTGTATAAAGCGATCGTAATCGGCACACTGCCAAGCCCTTTCATGCTCCGCAGCCGCTTCAGCACCTCGGCGGCGATCCGCTTTCCTTCCCGTTCGATGACATCGTCTTTGATTTTGACCTCACGCGGATAGCCTTGCTCGGTCGAATAATAGTGGACGGAGTTTAACGCCAGGCCGATAGCGATGCCGCCGAGCTTCACTTTGTCGTTGTCGATCTTCACCAAATAATCATGTTCCAAAATGCTCGCCAAATAAATCGGGCTCTGTTTGTTTTTTTGTTCGTTTGTTCCCGTGTCGCCAATCGGTGGGTTTAAGCCGATGTTGTCTTCCGGCTTCATTTTCTCTTCCTTCAGCTGGCGAGTCGTCTTCTTGCGAGCGAGCCATTTTCCCACCGTCTCGCTGTCTAAATATTGCCCCTCTTGGAACAAGTACTCATCCGACGGAAACTGCTCAGTGGCCAAGCGCATAAGCCCCGTCTCAAATTCGTCGACATCAAGGCGCGTATTTAAATCATTGACGACCTCCCCACGGGCCCCGGACGGTTTGAACGGAAGGATGACGCGGTAATACGAGTCGGCAATGTTGTATTTCGGGATGACGGCTTCTTGCTGTTTGCTGCCTTTGTCTTGCACGACTTCCTCACCTTTGTCAAACTTCGGCGCACACGCAGACAACAAACAAATCGAAGCGAGGCCGACAGCGGCCAACCGCTTTCGGGTCCGATTCGTCCAACGGCAGGCAACCAAACTGCGAAGTGGTGAGATTCGTTTCATCGTTTCCCCCTGTTGATCTCTTGCAAAAATCGTGATTCGTCCCAAATCTCAATGCCAAGCTGCTGGGCTTTCTCCAGCTTCGATCCGGCGTCCTCACCGGCGATGACGATGTCGGTGCTGCGGCTGACGCTGCCGGTGATGCGCCCGCCGAGCCGTTCAATCTCTTCCTTTGCCTCATTGCGCGACATCGACGCGAGTTTGCCGGTCAAGACGACCGTTTTGCCGGCGAAGGCGGAGTCAGCAGGCGCTTCAGCCGCCCGCTTCGGCCCTTTGTATGCCATGTTGACGCCGTAAAGCCGCAGCTCATGGAGTAGCTCGGCCGCTTCTGGCTGGGAAAAGAAGGCGATGATCGAGTCCGCCATTTTCTCGCCAATTTCCGGCACGGCCATCAATTCCTCTTTCGTCGCTTTTTCCAGCCGCTCCATCGTTTCAAAATGCTCAGCCAAAAGTTGGGCCGCCTTCGCTCCAACATAGCGGATGCCAAGGCCGAACAGCAGCCGTTCGAGCGAGTTTTGCTTCGATGCCTCAATCGCTGCAAGCAAGTTGGTTGCTGACTTTTCGCCCATCCGTTCCAAACCGATGAGCTGTTCTTTCGTCAGCCGGTACAAATCGGCGACATCGTGGACGAGGCCAGCGTTAAACAGTTGGGTGACGACTTTTTCGCCCAACCCTTCAATGTTCATCGCTGCTCTTGAGGCAAAATGGATAAGCCGTTCGCGCAGCTGGGCCGGGCATTTCGGGTTTAAGCAACGGAGCGCCACTTCTCCATCCAGGCGGACGAGCTCGCTTTCGCATTCCGGACAATGCGTCGGCATGACAAACGGCGTTTCATCCCCGTCGCGCCGGTCGACGACGACGCCGACCACTTCCGGGATGATGTCGCCCGCTTTTTTAATGATGACCGCATCGCCGATGCGAATGTCTTTTTCCCGTATAAAATCTTCATTATGAAGAGTGGCGCGCTGCACGGTCGTGCCAGCGACGCGGACCGGCTCAAGAATCGCGGTCGGCGTGACGACGCCCGTGCGGCCGACGTTCACCTCAATGCCGATGAGCGTCGTCACCACTTCCTCGGCTGGGAATTTGTAGGCGATCGCCCAGCGCGGGCTTTTTGCCGTCGTACCAAGCTCCCGCTGTTGGGCGAACGAGTCGACTTTAATGACGATGCCGTCGATTTCGTACGGCAGCTGCGGCCGTTTTTCGTGCCACTCGTTGACGAAGGCGATCACCTCATCGATGTTGGCGCAGCGCCGCCGCTCGGGATTCACTTTAAACCCAAGCGCCTGTAAGTAGTCGAGCGCCTCGCTGTGCGACTCAATGCCAAGCTCTTCGGCATTGGCCAAACCATAAACGAACAAATCGAGCTGGCGCGACGCCGCCACTTTCGGGTCGAGCTGGCGGAGCGAGCCGGCCGCCGCGTTGCGCGGGTTGGCAAACAGCTCCTCGCCGCGGGCTTTTCGCTCCTCATTCAAGCGCAAAAACGACGCTTTCGGCATAAACGCTTCGCCGCGCGCCTCAAGCGACACCGGTTCTTTCAGGCGGAGAGGCAGCGAGCGGATCGTTTTCAAATTTTCTGTAATGTCCTCGCCTGTCGTTCCGTCGCCGCGCGTCGCTCCTTGCACGAAATAGCCGTCTTCATAGCGGACCGAGACGGCGAGGCCGTCGATTTTCAACTCGCATACGTACGCTGCTTCGCCGACTTCCTGGCGGATGCGGCGGTCAAAATCGCGCAAGTCGCCTTCGCCAAACGCGTTCGCGAGACTCATCATGGGAACAACATGCGTCACTTTGCGAAACGCCTCAAGCGGCGGGCCGCCGATGCGCTGGGTCGGCGAGTCGCTCGTTTTCAATTCCGGATACTGTTCCTCAATGGCGATGAGCTCTTGCATGAGCCGGTCATACTCGGCATCTGGAACGGACGGGCGGTCAAGCACATAATATTCGTACCCGTAGCGGTTCAACAGTTCACGCAGCTCGGCCGCGCGCCGTTCGGCTTGTTGGCGGTCCATACGTTCACCCGTTCTCCTTTCTATACTTTCTCAATCGGCGCAAATTTGGCAAGCAGCCGTTTAATGCCGATCGGGCTCGGGAAGGCGATGTCGAGTTCTTGGTCGTCACCTTCGCCACGGACACTGACAACCGTACCGATTCCCCATTTCCGATGGTTCGCCCGGTCGCCGACTTTCCACACCCCGATGGCGCCGCCTGCCTGCAAGCGAGCGGACGCTGAACGGGAAACAGACGGTTTCCCGCGCGAGACTGTCTCCAGCAAATGCGCGGGAATCTCATCTAAAAAGCGCGACGGCCGGTTCATTTGGATGTTGCCAAACAGCGTCCGCATTTGCGCGTTCGTCAATACGAGCTCTTCCTCGGCCCGAGTGATGCCGACATACGCCAGCCGCCGCTCTTCTTCCATTTCATCCTCATTCTCCAGTGAACGAAGATGCGGAAAAATGCCTTCTTCCATGCCAATCAAAAACACGACCGGAAACTCAAGCCCTTTGGCGGCGTGCAGCGTCATGAAGACGACGGCATCGCCCTCGGCCGCCTGATCTGTCCCATTCAGCTCGTCCAAATCAGAAATGAGCGCCAAGTCGGTTAAAAAGGCGATGAGCGATTTATCGTCGCTCACATTTTCAAAATGCTTTGTCACCGACAAAAACTCGTCCAAGTTCTCAAGCCGGCTTTGCGCTTCAATCGTCCGTTCCGCCTTGAGCATCTCGCGGTAGCCCGATTGGTCGAGCACTTCCTCCACAAGTTCCGTCACCGGAACGTATTCTTGCAGCTGCGTCCATTGCTCAAGCTGTCTGCGAAACGCGGCGAGCGCCCCGGCCGTCTTCGTGCTGAAGCCGATCATCTCCAGCTCGCCGAGCGCTTCAAACAAGGACAGCTCATGCTCGGCCGCATAGCGGACCAATTTGTCGATCGTAGAGGCGCCGATGCCGCGCTTTGGCACGTTGATGATGCGAAGCAAGCTCAAATCGTCATCGGGGTTGGCGATGACGCGCAAGTAAGCGAGAATGTCTTTAATTTCTTTCCGGTCATAGAACTTTAAGCCGCCGACGATTTGGTACGGAATGTTCGCTTTTAAAAACATTTCCTCGATGACGCGCGACTGGGCGTTCGTCCGATAAAGCACGGCAAAATCGCGGTAGCGGCGCTCCCCGCTCTCAACCGCCTCTTGAATGCGGCGGGCGACAAATTGCGCTTCGTCCACTTCGTTCATCGCTTCATAATAGACGATCGGCTTCCCTTCCGGGTTTTCCGTCCACAACCGCTTTGGCTTTCGATTGACGTTATGCGCAATGACTTCATTTGCCGCCTGCAGAATGCGTTTCGTCGAGCGGTAGTTTTGTTCAAGCAAAATGACTTTCGCGTTCGTGTAGTCGCGCTCAAACGATAAAATGTTGCGAATGTCCGCCCCGCGCCACCGGTAAATCGACTGGTCGGCATCGCCGACGGCGCAAATATTTTGGAACCGCTCTGCGAGCTTTTTCACCAGCGTATATTGAGCGCGGTTCGTATCCTGGTACTCATCGATATGGATGTACTGGAACTTATACTGGTAATATTGAAGCACATCCGGCACGCGGTCAAACAAGTGGATCGTCGTCATGATCAAATCGTCGAAATCGAGCGAATGATTGCGGAGAAGGCGCTGTTGATACTCTTGATACACGTCGCCGACGATCTTTTCGTAGTACGTCGATGCCCGCTTCGCGAATTGCTCGGGCGTGAGCAAATCGTTTTTCGCCCCGCTGATCGTCGCTAAAATCGTCCGCGGCTCAAATTTTTTTGGATCGATATTTTTGTCTTTCAAAATCGCTTTGATGACCGAAAGCTGATCCGTCGGGTCAAGGATGGAAAAATTGCGATTGATGCCGATGCGGTCAATGTCGCGGCGCAGCATGCGGACGCACATCGAATGGAACGTCGAAATCCACACGTCTTCCGCCGCCCCGCCTAAGAGCGCCTGCACCCGCTCCTTCATTTCACGCGCCGCTTTGTTCGTAAACGTAATGGCTAAAATATTCCACGGCGCCACCTGTTTTTCCGCCATCAAATAGGCGATCCGGTGCGTCAGCACGCGCGTTTTTCCGCTGCCCGCTCCCGCCATGATGAGCAATGGGCCTTCTGTCGTTTTAACGGCTTCTTGCTGCTCTTTGTTTAAATGCGCAAGCAGCTTTTCCGATAAAAAATTCATCATGTCCACCACCAATAAACCATATGTTCTATTTTCCATCATCGCCGCTGCGTTGACCAGCCATCTGCTTCACCGCCGCCACCGTCGCCAACGCCTGTTCGAACGCGTCGTAAATCGCGTTGCCGACGACCACCGTATCGGCATAACGCGCCATATGCTCCGCCTGCTCAGGCGTTGTGATCCCTCCACCATAAAACAGCTGCGTCTGATCAAGCACTTGTTTCACTTTTTCCACTAAAGACGGATCGCCATAGACGCCGCTATACTCAAGGTAAAAAATCGGCAACCTGTACAAATGTGCGGCGAGGCGGGCGTACGCCACGACATCATCATCGGTGAGCGCCGCGTCGGCCTCGGCTAGCTCCGCCGCTTTGCAGGCTGGATTTAAAATGCAGTAACCTTCAGCGAAAATCTCATCCCAGTTCATGACATCGCCGTATTGTTTCACCGCCTCATGATGACGGCCGATGATCCACTCCGCCTGCCGGCTGTTTAACACGATCGGAACCAAATATACGTCAAATCCCGGCGTCAGCGCTTCGACGTCGGTGACTTCGAGCGCGCATGGCACCGAAAAACGGCGGATGCGAGCCAATAAATCCAGCACGTTGTCGATGGTCACCCCGTCGGTTCCGCCGACGATGACGGCATCCGTTCCCGACTCGCAAAGGCGCTCAAGGCGCTCGTCATCAATCGGTTTATTCGGGTCGAGTTTAAACACATGGCGCCAAGCGCGAATCTCCTCCATAGCGGCAACCCTCCACTCCGTCTCCATTGTTCCATTATAACAAATCCGCAAAAAGAAAAGGAGTTCCTTTGCAAATGGAAGGAATCTCCTTGCCGCGTCAGTCTGTGACCGCTTCGTTGGCTTCTTTCTCTTCTTGCTGTTGCTCCTCTTTAATGCGATCGAGCGCCATGGCGTAAGCATCATTGCCGTAGTTGAGGCAGCGCTTGACGCGCGAAATCGTCGCCGTGCTCGCTCCGGTTTCCGTTTCGATTTTGTGATACGTATATCCTTCGCGCAGCATGCGGGCGACCTCAAGCCGCTGGGCGAGCGCCTGGATTTCATTCACGGTGCATAAATCATCAAAAAAACGGTAACATTCTTCTAAATCGCGCAGCGATAAAATCGCTTTAAACAGTTGATCCAACTCTCTGCCGCGCAGTTTGTCAATTTGCATAGCTGCTTCCTCCTTGCGTTTTGGCGGGAAAAATGTTGTAGCCAACCAATCTGCGAATCCACCGCCCCTTTGCCTTGCAACAGACAAGGCGGTTATGATTTCCACTGGACGATCGCCAGTTCCGGCACGATATTGATCCACGTTTTTCCCGGCACGAATCCGATCGGAGCCCCGTTATGGTACGGCAGCAGCCGGCCGTCGACGTTTTTCCATTCGATCAGCTGCATGACGCCGCCCTGCAGCAAGTACCCCTTGCCGCCGGAGACGAGGTCGATGTCGCGCCGCCCGTGGCTGTCAACCACTTGATGGTGGGCGGCGATGATCATGACGTTTTGCACGACAACCGGCTTATGCGTATCATAATCGATCGTTTGCTCGCCGCCGCTGTACCGGTAATACCCCTTTTGTTCCGAAACATATTGGTATTCGACCTGGGCATAGGCGCGATGCGAATAGGCGATGTGAACCGTCCCGACCTTCTTGCCGCTCGGCTCATCGGTGCGAAACGATAGCGGGGGAACGTTGTCCGTCCAAGCATACCCGTTTTGTTTCGCTCCTTTTTCGATGTTGGCGAATGAAATGTATGAGTTGTGCGGCGCCTTGCGGAACGGGACGCGCTGAAACAATGTGCCGTCGTAAAACAATCCGTTCAAATAGTCGATTCCGCCTCCCTCAAGACGCGCTTTCGCCTCCGGACTCCAGCCATGGCATACATACAGTGCATGGTAGCCTTCACTCAAGTCAATATAGTAATCACGCGCGCTTCGCACCGGTCCGACCCGCTCCGGCAATTCGCTTTGATACAATGCCAACAAACGGGTGATATCGCCCTCGGCAAGCACCTCATACACGATGTCCGCCTTGCTTAATCCCGACTGTGGGCGCGCCTTCGGGTGGTTGTTGATCATCACGCCGACGACCCGCTGATGGATGTTCCCTTTCGCCGGCAGCCCCGTCAGCGGGAACGTTTGTTGTTCCTCCGCCGGAGGCTTGGACGGCTGCTCCTGCCGAGGAGCCGGTTCGGCGTGCTTCGGCTCGCTTTTGGTCGTGCAGCCGCCTAACAACAATGCCGCGCAACTGACAGCGAACAGCCAATGTTTCAATGGACACACAACCTTTTCTTTTTTATTTTACCGCATTATCGAAGGAAAGAGTACCGTTTTGTGCATGACATCATAAATCCCGCGTTGCGTGACACGCACATACGGCAGGTGGGTTGACTGTAAAAACAGCAGCGAATACACCGGGTCTTCGAATGGATATCCGCGCTCGCGCAGCAAACGGACGAACGTTTTTTCTTCGTTGATCAATTCATCCACCTCTAAGGAGGACATCATGCCGCCTAAAGGAAGCGAGAGCTCAAACAAAATCTCTCCGTCCTCAGCGAGCACAATGCCGCCGCCGATCTCCTTCATCCGCCGGAAGGCGAGCATCATATCTTCCTTATGCTTGCCGATCAAAATCAAATCCCCGGTGTTCGAATAAGAACTTGCCAGCCCGCCAAGCGCCGATGAAAAACCTTTCAACATCGTATTGACGCGCCAGCGCCCGTTTCGGTCAAGCAGCACTAAAAAACATTCATCATGATCATGACCTAAACGATCGCGCGACGTATCAATCGACACGGAATACGGTTTTAAAATGACGGCGTTTTCCATGCGCAGTCCCATCGGCATCGAAAACTGCAAATCATCCCAGTCCACCTCCCATGGCAACGATAACGGCCGAATGCCAAACTGCCCCCATTCCAGATCTGGCCAGAGAGGCGGCGCTTCTCCATCGCGCTTCACCCATTCGCCTTTGGCGAGCACTTGCGCCGGCGTCGGATCGTGAGCCGAGCGCAAAAAGTTGATATGAGCGATGCGGCCGGTGGCAATGCTGCCGTGAAGATGCTCGATGCCGTAGTGGCGGGCGGCGTTGATCGTCGCCATCGCATAGGCATCGATCACCGGCACGCCATGCTCGATCGCGATGCGGATCAGCCAATCGATCACCCCATTCTCATAAAACGATGGCGGCGAGCCATCCGTCGTCAACAAGCATTTATCATAATGCCGGATGCCAAGCGCTTTCATCTCTTCAAGCAGCACCGGCAAATCGGGGCGAATCGAGGAATGCCGAAGCGCGACGGTATAGCCGTGCCAAAGGCGCATGCGCACTTCCTTTCCCGTCATTGCCTCATGATCGCCATCTGCGCCAAAGAGCGCCATTTTGACAAGCGTCTTTTCCGACGCCCCCGGAAAATGCCCTTCAATTTTGCGGCGCCGCCGATGCGCTTCTTGCATCCAGTACAAGATGATGTCATCGCCGCTCGCCACTTTTGGCCATGAGGTCAACTCACCGCCTTGAAGCACCGCCTCTTGGTCAAGCCAGCGCTTGATCCGAGCATTGGACACTTGTTCCTCTTCGCGCTCGAGCTCCGTTTGCCCATCAAATCGGCACCACCAATACATCGACGTTGGAAGCGCATTCATTTCTTGTAAAAAGAAAAGCGCTTCTTCATCATCGAGCTGCAAAAGCAAAAACAAGTTATCGTTGAGGAGTGTTGTTGTTCCGTGCGCCGCTGCATAACGGGCAAATGAATGGGGATTATATAATTGAAATGGATGGACATGCGGCTCGATGTAGCCGGGAACGAGCACATATCCACGGCAGTCGACGATTTCACACGCCTCGTCGACCTGATCAGGAAGACGCTCTCCGGCATACACGATGCGATCTCCATGGATCCATATGTTTCCTTTTACCCATTCACGAAAATACGAGTGCAAATACGTCGCATTCACCAATACTTTCGTCGGCGATTGTTTGCCATCAATCACCGCTGCTTGTGCACGCAGTTCGCTGCCTTTCCATCGGTAACGTTGTTCGCCCATTGATACCCCGTCCCTTGTTTCCTAATCGTTCCATACAACCATTTTAACGCACAAAAGCGACTTTCACAATAAAAAATATTAAGGAGGGACAGACCGATGGCGAATATCGGCATTGTGAACGCATTGATTCGCATCACGGTTGGCCTGACTGTCATCGCCTGGGCCACCGCCCGCCTGGCTCGGCGGCCTTGGTGCACATCCTATTTGTGGGCCGCTTTGCTTGGGGCGATGAAAGTCGGAGAAGGGATCACCCGTTTTTGTCCGATGACCGCTCTGTTTGACAATATGCAGCGCCGACAGCTGCTTGAAGAGGAAAAGGAAGCGGTCGTCAATCCGACATGAGGGAGGACATCCGTTCGACGTTGCGCACCGCTTTTGCCGATGTCTTCCATTCCACCGTCATTCGGCAACATTTTTCGCATCGTGAGTGATGCGTGCTGCTTCGGTATCGAAGCGGCCCGTGAAGAGTGCCAACTGTCACGGAAAGAGAAGAAAGCAACATGATTCGCGGCTTGGTATTGTGGACTAGCCAAACATCATCAAAAAAGGTGTCCCATACTTGGGACACCTTCGACTACAAAGGAGTGAACCACCTTGCTGCTCGAGTATATGACCGATATGTCGTTCGTATTGGCCGCGTTAATCGGCGGCATTATCGCCCTTTCATACATGTATATGCGGCGGAGGCGCGTTCGATAGCGCGCCGGCCGATATCGCGGCGGTAAAATAAACCGTCGCAGTCGATCGCGGCCAATTGCTCGTACGCTCTTTCCTTCGCTTCGGCAAGCGTCTCCCCTTTGGCCGCTAACAGGAGAACGCGTCCGCCATTGGTGTACCATGCGCCGCCTTCTCGTTTGGTGCCAGCATGGAACAACAACGCATCAGGGGAAATTCGGTCCAACCCGCGGATTTCGGCCCCGCGCTCGTACGCGCCGGGGTAACCTTTCGCTGCCAGCACGACGCCAAGCACCGCCTCGTCCGTCCATTCAAGCTCCAACTCTTTTCCATCCATCACCGCTAGTACCGCTTCCACCAAATCGGTCTTCAGCCGCGGTAGCACGACTTGTGCCTCTGGGTCGCCAAAACGGGCGTTGAATTCGATCACTTTCGGCCCCGTTGCTGTTTCGATCAGCCCGGCATACAGCACGCCGGTAAACGTCCGGCCTTCAGCCACTAACGCTTTGGCGGCCGGACGCAAGATCGTCTCCAGCGCTGTTTCCACCGTCTCCGCCGAGATTTGCGGCACCGGCGAGTAGGCTCCCATGCCGCCGGTGTTCGGTCCTTCGTCTCCGTCATACGCCCGCTTATGGTCTTGGGCGATGGAGAGCGGATACACCTTCTCGCCGTTAACGAACGCCATAAACGAAAATTCTTCCCCTTCTAAATACTCCTCAATGACAACTTGACTGCCGGCTGTGCCGAATTGTCCGTCGACAAGCGCTGCCTTCGCCGCGGCAAGCGCGTCTTCCACCGTTTGGGCGACGGTGACGCCTTTTCCGGCGGCCAATCCGTCCGCTTTCACGACGATCGGCGCGCCTTTTTGTTCAATGTAAGCTTTCGCCTCTTCGTACGACGTAAAGGTCGCATGGTCCGCCGTTGGGATGCCGTATTTCTTCATCAGCTCTTTGGCAAACGCCTTGCTTCCTTCGATGAGCGCCGCCGCTTGATTCGGGCCGAAAATAGGCAGCCCCTCGGCCAGAAACCGATCGACGATGCCGGCGGCAAGCGGAGCTTCCGGTCCGACGATCGTCAAACCGATCGCGCGTTGCTTGGCAAACCGCACAAGCGCGTCAATATCGAGCTCATCGATGTCAACAAGCTCCGCCACTTCCCCGATGCCCGGGTTGCCCGGCGCCGCGTACAGCTTGTCAACCAACGGGCTTTGCGCCGCTTTCCAGACGATGGCATGCTCGCGCCCGCCGCGTCCGACTACCAGAACGTTCATTGTCTTCCTCCCCTTTTGCCGCCGTTTAATGTTTGAAATGGCGCACGCCGGTAAACACCATGGCGATGCCGTACTCATCCGCTTTGCGAATCGAGTCGGCGTCGCGAATCGAGCCGCCCGGCTGAATGATCGCGGTAATGCCGGCTTTCGCCGCCGCCTCGACCGTATCGTCCATCGGGAAGAACGCATCGGACGCCAACACGGCGCCAACCGCCTGTTCCCCAGCCTGTTCAATCGCAATTTTGGCCGCGCCGACCCGGTTCATTTGCCCGGCGCCAACGCCGACCGTCATCCCGTTTTTGGCGAGTACAATCGCATTCGATTTCACATGTTTGACAACCTTCCAAGCAAACCGAAGCTGTTCGCGCTCAGCCTCGGTCGGCTCGCGCTTCGTTACGACATTCCATTCGGCGTCTTCAAGCGTGAACGTATCGGCCTCTTGGACGAGCAAGCCGCCATTGACGGAAACGAGCATGTTTTCCTTGACGTCCGGCGCGGTAAAATCAAGCGTCAACAGACGGATGTTTTTCTTTTTCGTCAAAATGGCAAGCGCCTCGTCGCTGAATGACGGAGCGATGACGATTTCCAAAAAGATGTCGTTCATCCGTTCGGCTGTTTCTTTGTCCACTTCACGGTTGACCGCAATAATGCCGCCGAAAATCGAGACTGGATCCGCTTCGTACGCTTTCGTAAACGCCTCAAGAAGCGTCGCGCCGACGCCGACGCCGCATGGGTTCATATGTTTGATGGCGGCCACAGCCGGCTCTTGAAATTCGCGAATGAGGTTGATCGCCGCATTGGCGTCATTAATGTTGTTATACGACAGCTCTTTGCCATGCAGCTGTGCCGCGTTGGCAATCGAGAACGCCGCACCGAGCGGCTTGGCATAAAACGCTGCTGATTGATGCGGATTTTCGCCATAGCGCAACGACTGTTTTTTCGTGTAGGTGACGGTGAGCGTTTCCGGATACTCTTCGCCGGTGAGACCGGTCAAATATTCGGCGATCATCGCATCATACGCCGCCGTATGGCGGAACGCTTTCGCCGCCAGCTGCTGCCGCGTCTTTGCTTGGATCGAACCGGTCATTTTCAGTTCTTCAATCACTATCGGATAGTCGGCTGGATCGACGACAATCGCGACATCGGCATAGTTTTTCGCCGCCGCCCGCACCATCGTCGGGCCGCCGATATCGATGTTTTCAATCGCCTCGGCCAGCGTCACGTCCGGTTTGGCGATCGTTTGCTGGAACGGGTACAAGTTGACGACGACCAAATCGATCGGGCGGATGCCGTGCTCTTTAAGCGCCGCTTGGTGGCGCTCATCGCTGCGCACCGCCAAAATGCCGCCATGGATGGCTGGATGCAGCGTTTTGACGCGCCCGTCCAAAATTTCCGGAAACCCGGTGACATCGGAGATCGAAATGACCGGAACGCCGGCCTCTTCAAGCGCCCGTTTCGTCCCGCCGGTCGAAATGATGTCGACGCCGAGTTCGGCGAGCTGTTTGGCAAACGGAATGATCCCTTCTTTATTGGACACGCTGATCAATGCTCGTTTCACTGCCATCGTTCTCGATCCTTTCTTCCTGTTGTTCCTTTTCCCCTAGCAGCATGCGCAACACCGTCGGGTACAGCTCGTGTTCGACTTGATGGATGCGCGCCTCAAGCGCCTCGATCGGCTCGCCCGGCACGATCGGAACAACGCGCTGGGCGATGACCGGCCCGGTGTCCATCCCTTCATCAACGTAATGAACGGTGACCCCTGTTTCCAAAACGCCAGCCCGATACGCTTGGCCGATCGCATCCTTGCCCGGAAACGCCGGCAGCAGCGACGGATGAATGTTGACGATTTTCCCTTCATAGGCGGAAAGCAAAGTCGGCCCGATCAAGCGCATATAGCCGGCCAACGCAATCCAGTCGATTTGGCGTTCCTTTAGCTCGCGCAAAATTTCGCTTTCAAACGCCGCCTTCGATGGATACTCTTTCGGCGAAAACACAAACGCCGGCACGTTTTCGCGCGCCGCTCGTTCAATGACTTTCGCACCTGGGCGGTCGCAGACCAAAAGCGCTACTTCCGCGGGCACCTCGCCGCGCTTGGCCGCGTCCACGATCGCTTGAAAGTTCGTGCCGCTTCCTGAAGCGAACACCGCCAGCCGCTTCATGCCCGGCCCCCTCCAGCAAACGACACGTCCGCTCCTTCGGCCACTTCGCCGATGATGTACGCCGGTTCGCCTCGTTCCGAAAGCCACTCAACAAGAGGCGCCGCCGTTTCCGGACTGACAGCGAGCACAAGGCCGATGCCCATATTAAAGACGGAAAACATCTCTTCTTCCTCAAGGCTGCCCTTTTCACGCAAGAAGTCAAAAATTGGCAAAATCGGCCATGAACCAAGCTGAATGCGCGCGCCGATTCCTGGCGGCAGCATGCGCGGAATGTTTTCGATCAACCCGCCGCCGGTAATATGCGCCATCCCTTTGATCGTAAACCGCTCGCGCACAGAGCGCAACAGTTTCGCATAAATGCGCGTCGGCTTCAATAACTCCTCGCCGAGCGGAACATCAAGCGGCTCGTAAATCTCATTAAGCGACAATTTCGCTTGTTCAAACACGATGCGGCGCACAAGCGAATAGCCGTTGCTGTGAAGACCGCTTGAAGGCAGGCCGATCAGCACATCGCCTGCTTGAATCGTTTGCCCGGTCACCAGCCGGTCTTTTTCCGCAATACCGACCGCAAACCCGGCCAAGTCATACTCATTTTCATCGTACATTCCCGGCATTTCCGCTGTTTCCCCGCCAATCAACGCGCAGCCGGCCTCGACGCAGCCGTCGGCCACCCCTTTGACGATGGCGGCGATTTTTTCCGGCACCGCCTTGCCGCAGGCAATGTAGTCAAGGAAAAAGAGCGGCTCCGCTCCTTGGACAACAATATCGTTGACACACATCGCGACGCAGTCGATGCCGATCGTATCATGCCGGTCAAGCAAAAACGCTAGTTTCAACTTCGTTCCGACACCGTCCGTGCCGGAGACAAGCACCGGCTGCCGGTAACCAAGCGCCGATATATCGAACAAACCTCCAAAGCCGCCGATCCCGCCCAGCACTTCCGGGCGCATCGTTTTTTGCACGTGCTCTTTCATGAGGGCGACGGCCTGATAACCAGCCTCGATGTCGACCCCTGCTTGTTTGTATGCCTTTGCCACGTCAACTCCTCCTTTTCGCCGCCCATCACGCTCAGGACGCCAGGCAACGCTCTTGTTGCGCAGCGTTTCTCTCGCGGAAACGCGCCACCACACTCGTCAGCTGCACCGGTTATACTTCCTCCATCATTTCATGGTCAGACATGGCCGCGCCGCTTGACCGAGACGGGTCGGATATTGGCCAGTGAAACACGCCAAACATTGCCCGCGCTCTGGCGAGACGTCCGGACGCCCGATGGCCTCAAGCATCCCTTCCTGGCTAATAAAGGCGAGGGAATCAGCGCCAATCAAGCGCCGAATCTCTTCAACAGTGCGATTCGCCGCGATCAATTCTTCCTTTGACGACGTATCAATGCCGTAAAAGCAAGGATGGGTGATCGGCGGGGCGCTGATGCGCACGTGCACTTCGACCGCTCCCGCTTCGCGGAGCATCGAGACGATGCGCCGGCTCGTCGTCCCGCGCACGATCGAATCATCCACCATCACAACCCGTTTGCCGGCCACAACCCCCCGCACCGGCGACAGCTTCATTTTCACGCCTTGCTCACGAAGCGCTTGTGACGGCTGGATGAACGTCCGGCCGACGTAACGGTTTTTGATGAGCCCTAGTTCATAGGGGATGCCGCTCGCTTCCGCATAGCCGATGGCAACCGAAATGCTCGAGTCCGGCACGCCGGTGACGATGTCAGCGTCGGCCGGAGCCTCGAGCGCCAGCCGTTTTCCTAAATTTTTGCGGGCCGTATGGACATTGATGCCGTCGACATGGCTGTCCGGACGAGCAAAATAAATGTACTCCATGCTGCAAATCGACCGCGGCTGCCTAGAAGCGAACCGTTCTGAACGCACCCCTTCGCGGCTGATGATGAGCAATTCCCCAGGCGCCACTTCCCGCTCGTATGTGGCGCCGATGACGTCAAACGCGCACGTTTCCGACGCCACGACATACGCCGAGCCGAGCCGGCCGAGCGATAGCGGCCGAAACCCGTGCGGATCAAGCGCCGCATAGAGCGCCTTTTCCGTCAGCAGCAAAAACGCAAACGCCCCTTCGATCTGACTGAGCGCCTCTTTCATTTGCTCGACAAACGTCGGCGCTTGGCTGCGGCGGATGAGATGGGCGAACACTTCCGTATCCGATGTCGTCTGAAAAATGCTTCCTTGTCCTTCAAGCGCGAGCTTCAACTCGATGGCGTTTGTCAAGTTGCCGTTATGGGCGAGCGCCATCGCGCCGGTTTGCGAGCGGAACAAGAGCGGCTGAACGTTTTCATAGCCGCCCCCGCCCGCCGTCGAATAGCGGACATGACCGATGGCCGCCGCCCCTTTGAGCGCATCGAGCGTACCGCTTTGAAACACATCGGTCACCAGCCCCAGCCCTTTATGACCGGATAAGCTCCCGTTATGCGCGACAACGATGCCGGCCCCTTCCTGCCCACGGTGCTGCAGGCTGTGAAGCCCGTAGTATGTGAGCCGGGCGGCGTCTTCATGCCCCCAAATGCCGAAAATGCCGCACTCCTCGTTCAATCCTTTGATTTCAGCAAGCATGGAATAGCCCCTTTCCAGACATTTCGCATCTTGGCAACGGAAAGGTGAATGAGCGTCTCACCGTGCTCCCCGTTCACCACGAATGCGCCATCGTCTGTCACTTCGCCGATTTGTTTCGCTTCAACCAGTTGCTCAAACGCCTCTTTTTGCTCTTTTTTCACCGAGACAACAAAGCGTGATTGCGTTTCGCTGAACAGTTCACTGACGAGGTCACCGCCGATCGTCACCTTGGCGCCAAGCCCCGAGGCACCCATGACACACTCAGCAAGCGCAACGGCTAATCCTCCTTCGGCAATATCATGCGCTGACGCCACCACCCCCGCGCGGATCGCCGCAAGCAGCTGGCGCTGGCGGCTTGCTTCCACCTCTAAGTCAATCTCCGGTGCTTTTCCAAAAATGCGGCCTTCCAGCCATTTTTGCAACTCGCTGCCGCCAAACTCCGGCTTCGCCTCGCCGATCACGTAAATGAGGTCGCCCGCTTGCTTAAACGACTGAGTCGTAATATGGGAAAGATCATCAATGAGACCGACCATGCCAACGACCGGGGTTGGGTACACGGCCTCGCCGTTCGTTTCATTGTACAGCGAGACGTTGCCGCTCACCACCGGCGTCCCGAGCGCCCGGCACGCTTCGCTCATCCCGTCGACCGCTTTTTCGAGCTGCCAGAAAATCTCCGGCTTTTCCGGGCTGCCAAAGTTGAGGCAGTCCGTAATGGCGAGCGGCTTTGCTCCGGAGCAGATGACATTGCGCGCCGCCTCGGCGACCGCGATTTTCCCGCCCGTTTCTGGATCCAAATACAAGTAGCGCGAGTTGCAATCCGTCGTCAGCGCGAGCGCCTTATTCGTGCCGCGGATGCGCACGACCGCCGCGTCCGATCCCGGGGCGACGACCGTATTCGTCCGCACCATATAGTCGTACTGGTCGTACACCCATTCTTTGCTCGCAATCGTCGGCTGGGCGAGCAGCCCGAGCAATGTTTGGTTGTAGTCTTCGATGTGCGGAATATACGGCGGCATCGCTTGAAACTCGCGGTAATAAGCCGGCTCCGCAGACGGTTTATGATACACCGGCGCGTCTTTCGCCAAGGCGTCCACTGGAATTTCCGCCGCCACCTCGCCGCGGAAAAACAGACGAAGCATTTTGTCATCGGTCACTTTGCCGATCGCTTTGGCCTCGAGGCCGTATTTGGCAAAAATCGCGGCGATTTCGTCTTCACAACCTTGCTTGACGACAAGCAACATCCGTTCCTGCGATTCGGACAGCATCATTTCGTACGGCGTCATGCCTGCCTCACGCTGCGGGACGAGATCCAAATTCATTTCAATGCCAAATCCGCCTTTGCTTGCCATCTCGGCGGATGAACTCGTGAGTCCTGCCGCCCCCATATCTTGAATGCCGACTAACGCATCGGACTTGACTGCTTCAAGACACGCCTCAAGCAACAGTTTTTCCATAAACGGGTCGCCGACTTGCACGGCCGGACGCTTTGCTTCCGACTGTTCGCTCAACTCTTCCGAAGCAAACGTCGCCCCGTGGATGCCGTCGCGGCCCGTTTTCGCCCCGACGTACATGACCGTGTTGCCGACCCCGGTCGCCACGCCGCGCTGAACGTCCTCATGGCGGATGATCCCGACGCACATGGCGTTGACCAATGGGTTGCCTTCATACGCCGGGTCGAACTGCACCTCGCCGCCGACAGTTGGGATGCCGACGCAGTTGCCGTACCCGGCAATGCCGGCGACGACCTGCTCAAACAAATATTTGACGCGCGGCGACGTCAGTTCGCCAAACCGAAGCGAGTTCAAAAGCGCGATCGGCCGCGCCCCCATCGAAAAGACGTCGCGGATGATGCCGCCGACCCCGGTCGCCGCCCCTTGATACGGCTCGATCGCTGACGGATGGTTATGGCTTTCGATTTTAAACGCCACCGCCAGCCCGTCGCCAATATCGACAATGCCCGCACCCTCACCCGGCCCTTGCAGCACGTGCGGACCATCAGTCGGGAATTTTTTCAGCACCGGCTTCGAGTTTTTGTAGCTGCAATGCTCCGACCACATGACGGCAAAAATGCCGGTTTCCGTGTAGTTCGGCAGTCTCCCCAAAATCGCTTCAATGCGCGCAAACTCTTCATCTGTTAACCCCATCTCACGGTACAACTTTTGTTCTTTGATCATCGCCGCGCTCGGCTCAAGCAGTAACGACATGCGTCTCCCTCCAATAGTTGACGATCGATCGGAATAGTTTCAATCCGTCCGCGCTGCCGAGCAAGGCGTCGACCGCCCGCTCCGGATGCGGCATCATGCCGAGCACATTGCCCCGTTCATTGACGATGCCGGCAATATCCGCCAAGCTGCCGTTCGGATTTTCTCCATGGTAACGGAACACGATTTGCCGGTTCTCGACAAGGCGCTCGAGCGTCTGTTCATCGCAATAATAATTCCCTTCACCATGGGCAATTGGAATTGTAATGACTTCGCCTTTTTCGTAGGCAGACGTAAACATCGTTTCATGATTTTCCACCGTCAGCTGGACCGGCCGGCAGATGAATTTCAACCCTTGATTGCGGCGCATCGCCCCAGGAAGCAAGCCGGCTTCGAGCAAAATTTGAAACCCGTTGCACACCCCAAGCACCGGTTTTCCCGCTTCGGCGGCTTTTTTTACGGCAGCCATCACCTTGGAGAAACGGGCAATGGCGCCGGAACGCAAGTAATCGCCGTACGAAAACCCGCCTGGAAGCAAAATGGCGTCAAAACGGTCTAGATCGTCCTCGTCATGCCAAACGTATTCGACCTCTTCGCCAAGTTCATCGGCGATCGCATGATACATATCGACATCGCAATTCGATCCCGGAAACACAACGACGGCAAACTTCATCGGGCGACGGCCTCCTCGATTTCATAGCGGTAGTCTTCAATCACCGGGTTGGCAAGCAGTTTTTCACACATCTCGCGAACGAGCTCGTTGATGTCGCGGTCGCTCTCTTCAATCACGAGCTCCATAAACTTCCCGATTCGTACATCTTTCACTTCCGTATACGATAAGCTGTGCAGCGCCCCTTTTACAGCGATCCCTTGCGGATCCAACACACTCTCTCGCAACGTGACATACACTTTTACTTTGTACATGCCGATTCTCCCCCTAACCGTTGTAAAATGACTTCGTATGCGTCCGTCAAACTGCCCAAGTCGCGGCGGAACACGTCTTTGTCGAGCTTTTCGTTCGTCTTTGCGTCCCATAACCGGCACGTGTCCGGTGAAATCTCATCCGCCAAGAGGATGGCTCCGTCTGCTGTACGGCCGAACTCAAGCTTAAAATCAATCAACCGCACGTTCCGCTCGGCAAAATGGAGGCGCAGCACGTCATTCACCGCCAGCGCGGCCTGCTTCAGCGCGGCGATTTCCTCGCGGCTGGCGAGTTTTAAAATGAAGATATGATCTTCCAACAACAACGGGTCGCCAAGGTCGTCGTTTTTGTAATAAAACTCAACAAGCGGCGCCTCAAGCGGCGTCCCTTCCTCTAGACCGATCCGCTTGGCTAAACTTCCCGCTACCACATTGCGGACAACGACTTCAAGCGGGATGATCGTCACGCGCCGGACCAATTGTTCCGTTGGCGACAGCTTTTCAATAAAATGATTGGCAATGCCTGCTTCGCGCAGCTTCAAAAACAACAAGCTGGAAATCTCGTTATTGAGCCGCCCTTTGCCGGCGATCGTCGCCTTTTTTTCGCCGTTAAACGCCGTTGCGCTGTCTTTGTACTCGACCCAAAGCACATCTGGCTCGTCAGTCGCGTAAATTTTTTTCGCTTTCCCTTCATATAACAGCTGTTGTTTCGTCGGCACGATCAACGCCTCCGTTTATCCAGAAGATTGAAAATCTTTTGTATAGCCGGCCGGCTTCGACCAGCCGGCAGCCGCTCACTCCAACCCTAAGCGGGCAAAAATCGTATCGACATGTTTCAAATGATGACGATAATCAAAACAATCATCGAGTTCCTCTTTCGTCAGCCGGCTCATGATCCGCTCATCCGCTTCAAGAAGCGAGCGGAACGGCACTTGTCTCTCCCACGCTTCCATCGCTTTCGGCTGCACCAAATCGTACGCCTCCTCGCGCGTCATCCCCTTGTCGATCAAGGCAAGCAAGACTCGCTGTGAATAAATGAGCCCGAACGTGCGCTCCATATTTTTTTTCATGTTTTCCGGGTACACAAGCAAATGTTTCACGATATTCGCGAATCGGTTCAACATATAATTCAACGCAATCGTCGCATCCGGCAAAATGATGCGCTCGGCCGACGAATGGGAAATGTCGCGTTCATGCCAAAGCGGCACGTTTTCGTACGCTGTCACCATATACCCGCGGATGACGCGCGCCATGCCGGTCATGTTTTCCGAACCGATCGGATTGCGCTTATGCGGCATCGCTGATGAGCCTTTTTGTCCTTTGGCAAAAAACTCTTCGACTTCGCGGACTTCGCTTTTTTGCAAGCCGCGAATCTCGACGGCAAATTTTTCAATCGATGTCGCAATTAAGGCCAATGTCGCCATATAGTAAGCGTGGCGGTCGCGCTGCAGCGTCTGCGTCGAAATCGGCGCCGGCGTCAAGCCGAGTTTTTCACAAACATACTGCTCCACAAACGGATCCACGTTGGCGTACGTGCCGACTGCGCCGGAAATTTTCCCTACTTCCACCATCTTGGCTGCTTGTTCAAACCGCTCCAAGTTCCGTACCATCTCGGCATACCAAAGCGCCAGCTTCAGCCCGAACGTCGTCGGTTCGGCATGAACGCCGTGCGTGCGCCCCATCATGACCGTGTATTTATGTTCGCGCGCTTTCTCTTTCAGCACTTGAATGAAGTTTTCCAAATCACGCCGCAAAATCGCGTTCGCCTGCTTTAACAAGTAGCCGAGCGCCGTATCGACAACATCGGTCGACGTGAGACCATAATGCACCCATTTTCGTTCTTCCCCAAGCGTCTCAGAAACGGCGCGGGTGAAGGCGACGACATCGTGGCGCGTTTCTTCTTCGATTTCCTTAATGCGGTTGACGTCAAACGACGCGTTTTCACGCAGGCGGCGGACATCTTCTTTTGGGATGACGCCAAGCTCGGCCCACGCCTCGCACGCGAGCAGTTCCACCTCAAGCCATGCCTTAAAGCGGTTTTCCTCGGTCCAAATCGCTCCCATTTCCGGTCTTGTGTAACGTTCAATCATCCTCGTTCCAGCCTCCGATCATGCCAAATTTGCCACGATTCGATTCGCGCCAACGCCGCCTCGACATCGTCTGCCAGCACCGTCACATGCCCCATTTTCCGCTTCGGCTTCGCTTCGTGTTTGCCGTACAGATGGACGTAGGTCCCCCCGTCGAACGCACCGATATGCCGAATGACCGGCTCGACGTGCTCGCCTAAAATATTGACCATCACCGCCGGCTTCAACAACTCCGTCGAGCCGAGCGGCCAGTTGCAAACAGCGCGGATGTGCTGGGCAAACTGCGACGTCGCGCATGCATTGATTGTATAATGTCCGGAGTTGTGCGGTCTAGGGGCCAGCTCATTAATATAAATATCCCCGTCCGCAGTCAAAAACATTTCCACCGCCAGCGTCCCAACGAGCGAAAACGATGCGGCCAACACTTCCGCGTAGCGAATGGCCCGCTCTTGCACGCTTTCCGGAATTCGGGCCGGAACGATCGTTTGATGCAAAATGTTCTCGACATGAACATTTTCCGCCACTGGAAAAACAGCCGTCTCACCATCGAGGTTGCGGGCGACAATGACCGACATTTCCTTCACAAACGGCACCCAGCCTTCCAAAATGCACGGACCAAGGTGAAGCAGCTCTGCCGCTTTGGCGACATCCCCTTCACCGCGGAGCACATATTGCCCTTTTCCGTCATAACCGCCGCGCCGCGTTTTCAAGACGCACGGGAAACCGATCGTTTGAACGGCCTGTTCAAGTTCCTCCGCTCCATTCACTTCGACATAGGGCGCCACCGGCAAGCTGGCATCAACGATCGCCGCTTTCTCCAGCGCCCGGTCTTGCGTCACCGCCAGCAGTCGGCTTCCTTGCGGGACATAGGCGTTTGCCTCCAGCCACTCAAGCGCTCGCGCATCGATATTTTCAAATTCGTACGTAATGACATCGCTCACGCGCGCCAGTTCAGCTATCGCATCCAAATCATGGTACGGCGCGGTGATTTCCACATCGGCCACTTGCCCGCACGGGGAGTCAGGCGTTGGGTCGAGCACGGCAATGCGAAAACCCATCTCGCGCGCCGCCAAAGCCATCATCCGCCCGAGCTGCCCCCCGCCGATGATGCCGATCGTCTGCCCAGGAACGATCCGTTGCTTAGTCAAATTGATCACTGCTTTCTACGATTTGCTTGCGAATCGCTTCCCGCCGCGCTTTGAGCGCCTCCATATAGCGTGGCTCAAGCAGTCCAAGAATCGATGCGGCGAGCAGTCCGGCGTTGGTCGCCCCCGCCTTGCCGATCGCCACCGTCGCCACCGGCACCCCGCCTGGCATTTGCACAATCGACAATAACGAATCAAGTCCATTCAATGCTTTTGACTGCACGGGCACCCCAATCACCGGCAACGTCGTTTTCGCCGCGATCATCCCCGGCAAGTGAGCCGCCCCGCCAGCGCCGGCAATGATCACGCGGATGCCGCGCTCCTCGGCTGTCTCCGCATACCGAAACATCTCATCCGGCGTCCGGTGCGCCGATACGACTTTTTTCTCAAACGGAACACCCAATTCCTCCAAAATGGCGCAAGCATGTTTCATCGTTTCCCAATCCGAATGGCTTCCCATGATCACCCCAACGAGCGGGCTCATACCATTTCACTCCTTTTGCTAGCACAACAAAACCCAGAACATGTGTTCCCATCCGTAAGCGAGGGAAAGCATCGTTCCGGGCTTTGACAGTTGCTGATCGAAAAAAAGCCAAAACCGATCCTTTCCCTCATAGTCCAATCATTTACGGTGATTGGGTAGAAACTTTTGGGCCATATTCCCAAAATTATATGAGGGATCTTCTCATACACTATGAAGTTACCTTTATAGTAGCAGGTTTTTTTTCGGCGTGTCAAGGAAAAAATCGAACATTTAGTATTTCATCAAAGCAAATGTTCGTGTTTTTTGAATCACCAAACGAAGAAGGCGGCATATGATGAATGAGCGGAGGAGGGAAATGCCATGGCTGATCAAAACCCGTTTACACCGTTTTCCGATTGGACAAAACATTGGCAGCAATTTTTTCAAAATGATTTTTGGGGAAGCATCCAGCCGTTGCTGCCGTCATCGAACAAGCCATCATCCGGTATGAACATTTACAAAAAAGACAACGAGCTGCTCGTTGTCATCAGCCTCCCGGGGCTCGAAAAAATCGAAGATGCAGAAGTGTATGTATCATACAAAACGTTGGAAGTGAAGGCAACCATTAATCTAAACTTCAAAGGGTTTGAGCTAGTAGAAGAAGGCCTTTTCCAAGGCCAATTCCAAAAAACAATCCCACTGCCGTTCGCCGTCAAAGAGGACCGCATCGAAGCAACATACCATAACGGCCTGTTGTTCATCCACCTGCATCGACTCATCCCTGACGAGCCGAAAAAGAAAATTGTCATCAAAAAAAGCGAATAATCTCCCCCACGAGTCCAAAAAAGGAGATACCTGCCTTTCGGAAAAAAATAAAAAAAGAGGGTGTCCATGCCGTACAGGACACCCTTACGCGAGTTTCCGTTTCCTATCGCTTTTATGAAAAAGGGGTCTAGGAAACGATGATCACGCTTTACATTTTGGGGGAGAGGATTGAAAATGGCGTCATTCAAAATGACTCATTTCCCATTAGGCAAAAATAATGAGAGAACCATTCAGCTCCCTCATTTTTTTGCCTGCCTAGCAGCGACCTACTCTTGCAGGGGCGCTGGCCCCAACTACCATCGGCGCTGGAGGGCTTAACTTCCGTGTTCGGGATGGGAACGGGTGTTTCCCCTCCGCTATAGCCACTAGGCAAGCGGTTGGATTTTGACATCATTTATTATACTTGAAAAACAAACAATGTCAAGAAGGAAATTCATTCCTTCAAAACTAGATAACCGTCGGAAGAAGCCGCTCGCCTGCGCTTTTCGCATTGTCCAGCTCCGGCTCGCCGCCGCTCGGGGTCAAATAACCTTCGCCTTCGGGATGTGAACATCCCTGCAGGCGAAGAACATTTGCCCGTCGCGGCGACCCGCTCGCCTGCGCTTTTCTTTGTCCAGTTCCAGCGCCTAGCTCTCTTCTGCCAAATAACCTTCCCCCTCGGGGTGCAAGCACCCCTGCGGGTGAAGAACATTTGGCTTCGAGAGCTAATCGCGGCGCTTTCACTTTTCTCACTAGGTCAAGCCCTCGATCGATTAGTATCCGTCAGCTCCACGTGTCGCCACGCTTCCACCTCGGACCTATCGACCTCGTCATCTTCGAGGGATCTTACCCGCCTGACGCGGTGGGAAATCTCATCTTGAGGGGGCTTCACGCTTAGATGCTTTCAGCGCTTATCCCGTCCGCACATAGCTACCCAGCGGTGCCCCTGGCGGGACAACTGGTACACCAGCGGTGCGTCCATCCCGGTCCTCTCGTACTAAGGACAGCTCCTCTCAAATTTCCTGCGCCCGCGACGGATAGGGACCGAACTGTCTCACGACGTTCTGAACCCAGCTCGCGTACCGCTTTAATGGGCGAACAGCCCAACCCTTGGGACCGACTACAGCCCCAGGATGCGATGAGCCGACATCGAGGTGCCAAACCTCCCCGTCGATGTGGACTCTTGGGGAGATCAGCCTGTTATCCCCGGGGTAGCTTTTATCCGTTGAGCGATGGCCCTTCCATGCGGAACCACCGGATCACTAAGCCCGACTTTCGTCCCTGCTCGACCTGTCCGTCTCGCAGTCAAGCTCCCTTGTGCCTTTGCACTCTCCGAATGATTTCCAACCATTCTGAGGGAACCTTTGGGCGCCTCCGTTACCTTTTGGGAGGCGACCGCCCCAGTCAAACTGCCCACCTGACACTGTCTCCCACCCCGCTAAGGGGTGCGGATTAGAATTTCAATACCGCCAGGGTGGTATCCCACCGCCGCCTCCACCGAAGCTGGCGCTCCGGCTTCCCAGGCTCCCACCTATCCTGTACAAGCGATACCAAAATTCCATATCAGGCTGCAGTAAAGCTCCACGGGGTCTTTCCGTCCTGTCGCGGGTAACCTGCATCTTCACAGGTAGTATAATTTCACCGGGTCTCTCGTTGAGACAGCGCCCAAGTCGTTACACCTTTCGTGCGGGTCGGAACTTACCCGACAAGGAATTTCGCTACCTTAGGACCGTTATAGTTACGGCCGCCGTTTACTGGGGCTTCGGTTCGCACCTTCGCTTCCGCTAAGCGCTCCCCTTAACCTTCCAGCACCGGGCAGGTGTCAGCCCCTATACGTCGCCTTTCGGCTTCGCAGAGACCTGTGTTTTTGATAAACAGTCGCTTGGGCCTTTTCACTGCGGCTCTTCAGGGCTCTTCACCCCAAAGAGCACCCCTTCTCCCGAAGTTACGGGGTCATTTTGCCGAGTTCCTTAACGAGAGTTCTCCCGCGCGCCTTAGGATTCTCTCCTCGCCTACCTGTGTCGGTTTGCGGTACGGGCACCTCTTCCCTCGCTAGAGGCTTTTCTTGGCAGTGTGAAATCGGGGACTTCCGGATCACTCCGTCGCCGTCACCGCTTGGCCTTATGATCCGCGGATTTGCCTGCGGATCAGCCTCACGGCTTGGACAGGCTCTTCCAGCCGCCTGCTCGCCCTATCCTCCTGCGTCCCCCCATCGCTCAAACGGGAAGAAGGTGGTACAGGAATCTCAACCTGTTGTCCATCACCTACGCCTTTCGGCCTCGGCTTAGGTCCCGACTAACCCTGAGCGGACGAACCTTCCTCAGGAACCCTTAGGCTTTCGGCGCAGAGGATTCTCACCTCTGTTTTCGCTACTCATACCGGCATTCTCACTTCTAAGCGCTCCACCAGTCCTTCCGGTCTGGCTTCTCTGCCCTTAGAACGCTCCCCTACCGATGACCAACGGTCATCCCGCAGCTTCGGCGGCACGTTTAGCCCCGGTACATTTTCGGCGCAGAGTCACTCGACCAGTGAGCTATTACGCACTCTTTAAATGGTGGCTGCTTCTAAGCCAACATCCTGGTTGTCTTTGCAACTCCACATCCTTTTCCACTGAACGTGCACTTCGGGGCCTTAGCTGGCGGTCTGGGCTGTTCCCCTCTCGACCACGGATCTTATCACTCGCAGTCTGACTCCCGGGCATAAGTCATTGGCATTCGGAGTTTGACTGGGTTCGGTAACCCGGTTTGGGCCCCTAGCCCAATCAGTGCTCTACCTCCAAGACTCCTAAACCCGAGGCTAGCCCTAAAGCTATTTCGGGGAGAACCAGCTATCTCCAAGTTCGATTGGCATTTCACCCCTACCCACACCTCATCCCCGCACTTTTCAACGTGCGTGGGTTCGGGCCTCCAGCCGGTGTTACCCGGCCTTCACCCTGGACATGGGTAGATCACCTGGTTTCGGGTCGACGACGACGTACTCACACGCCCTGTTCAGACTCGCTTTCGCTGCGGCTCCGCCTCTCCGGCTTAACCTCGCACGCCATCGTCACTCGCCGGTTCATTCTACAAAAGGCACGCCATCACCCATCAACGGGCTCTGACTACTTGTAGGCACACGGTTTCAGGTTCTCTTTCACTCCCCTCCCGGGGTGCTTTTCACCTTTCCCTCACGGTACTGGTGCACTATCGGTCACTAGGGAGTATTTAGCCTTGGGAGATGGTCCTCCCTGCTTCCGACGGGATTCCTCGTGTCCCGCCGTACTCAGGATCCGCTCGGGAGGGAACGAAGTTTCGACTACAGGGCTCTCACCTTCTCTGGCCGGCCGTTCCAGACCGGTTCGTCTACCCCGTCCCTTTCTCACTCCCATCGTGAGCGGTCCTACAACCCCAAGAGGACATGCCTCTTGGTTTGGGCTGTTCCCGTTTCGCTCGCCGCTACTTGGGAATCGCGGTTGCTTTCTTCTCCTCCGGGTACTAAGATGTTTCAGTTCCCCGGGTGTGCCCTCCATGCCCTATGGATTCAGGCATGGATACTGCCCCATTACGGACAGTGGGTTCCCCCATTCGGACATCTCCGGATCAACGCTTGCTTACAGCTCCCCGAAGCGTTTCGGCGTTTGCCCCGTCCTTCATCGGCTCCTAGTGCCAAGGCATCCACCGTGCGCCCTTTCTAGCTTAACCTATTGCGCTCTCGGCTTCTTCCTTTGCTTTTCCGGTTATCTAGTTTTCAAGGAACGATTTTTGTCATTGAGAGAACATGACTCGTTCCCTCAAAACTGAACGAAGCGACTGCCTTGAGTCTGCTTCTTTGCAGCTTTGCGCCGAGGAATCCATCTTCCTTGAATCTGCTAGAAGACGCAAAGCGGCTTCTTTGAGCAATCCTCCTTGCAGCTTTGTGCCGAGGAATCTTGCTCCCCCGAACCTGCTAGCAGACGCAGGCACAGGCGCTTTTGAAGGAATTTCTCATTCCCTCAAAACCGAACGAAACAGAAGCGCGATGGATTGGTAGGTTGGCCATTGCGGCCTCCGCATTTCGTGATGTCTAGCTCCAGCGCCTGGCTCTCTTCTGCCAAATAACCTTCCCCCTCGGGGTGCAAGCACCCCTGCGGGTGAAGAACATTTGGCTTCGAGAGCCAAACGCGGCGCTTCCGCTTTTCTCCCTGTCTAGCTCCGGCTCGCCGCCGCTCGGGGTCAAATAACCTTCGCCTTCGGGATTGTAAATCCCTTCAGGCGAAGAACATTTGCCCATCGCGGCGAAACGCTCGCCTTCGCTTTTCGTAATGTCTAGCTCCGGCCGCCATCGGCTCGCGACGCTTCGGTCCTGCTGCGGCGGCGACAGCCTCCTCGCAGGCCCTCCAGCGCACCTCGCCGATAAGCGGGCGGCCTCCGCTTTTCGTCCTTAGAAAGGAGGTGATCCAGCCGCACCTTCCGGTACGGCTACCTTGTTACGACTTCACCCCAATCACTTGCCCCACCTTCGGCGGCTGGCTCCCTTGCGGGTTGCCTCACCGACTTCGGGTGTTGCAAGCTCTCGTGGTGTGACGGGCGGTGTGTACAAGGCCCGGGAACGTATTCACCGCGGCATGCTGATCCGCGATTACTAGCGATTCCGGCTTCATGCAGGCGAGTTGCAGCCTGCAATCCGAACTGAGAGCGGCTTTTTGGGATTCGCTCCCCCTCGCGGGTTCGCAGCCCTTTGTACCGCCCATTGTAGCACGTGTGTAGCCCAGGTCATAAGGGGCATGATGATTTGACGTCATCCCCACCTTCCTCCGACTTGTCGCCGGCAGTCCCTCTAGAGTGCCCAACTGAATGCTGGCAACTAGAGGCGAGGGTTGCGCTCGTTGCGGGACTTAACCCAACATCTCACGACACGAGCTGACGACAACCATGCACCACCTGTCACCCTGTCCCCCCGAAGGGGAACGCCCAATCTCTTGGGTTGTCAGGGGATGTCAAGACCTGGTAAGGTTCTTCGCGTTGCTTCGAATTAAACCACATGCTCCACCGCTTGTGCGGGCCCCCGTCAATTCCTTTGAGTTTCAGCCTTGCGGCCGTACTCCCCAGGCGGAGTGCTTATCGCGTTAGCTGCAGCACTAAAGGGTGTGACCCCTCTAACACTTAGCACTCATCGTTTACGGCGTGGACTACCAGGGTATCTAATCCTGTTTGCTCCCCACGCTTTCGCGCCTCAGCGTCAGTTGCAGGCCAGAGAGCCGCCTTCGCCACTGGTGTTCCTCCACATCTCTACGCATTTCACCGCTACACGTGGAATTCCGCTCTCCTCTCCTGCCCTCAAGTCCCCCAGTTTCCAATGACCCTCCACGGTTGAGCCGTGGGCTTTCACATCAGACTTAAGGGACCGCCTGCGCGCGCTTTACGCCCAATAATTCCGGACAACGCTCGCCCCCTACGTATTACCGCGGCTGCTGGCACGTAGTTAGCCGGGGCTTTCTCGTGAGGTACCGTCACCGCGCCGCCCTCTTCGAACGGCGCCCCTTCGTCCCTCACAACAGAGCTTTACGACCCGAAGGCCTTCTTCGCTCACGCGGCGTCGCTCCGTCAGGCTTTCGCCCATTGCGGAAGATTCCCTACTGCTGCCTCCCGTAGGAGTCTGGGCCGTGTCTCAGTCCCAGTGTGGCCGTCCACCCTCTCAGGCCGGCTACGCATCGTCGCCTTGGTGAGCCATTACCTCACCAACTAGCTAATGCGCCGCGGGCCCATCCGCAAGTGACAGCCAAAGGCCGCCTTTCAACCAAAGACCATGCGGTCTTCGGTGTTATCCGGTATTAGCCCCGGTTTCCCGGAGTTATCCCGGTCTTGCGGGCAGGTTGCCCACGTGTTACTCACCCGTCCGCCGCTGACCAAACCAGAGCAAGCTCCGATTTGGTCCGCTCGACTTGCATGTATTAGGCACGCCGCCAGCGTTCGTCCTGAGCCAGGATCAAACTCTCCAAAGAAAGTTGATTGGCTTTTTGCTTCGGCCAAAGCGACCTCAGCTTTTCTATTGCGCTTCGTTTCGTTCAGTTTTCAAGGAACGAGCTATCCTTTCTTCGTTCGAGGAACTTACTTCCTCGAAAGCGACTCTTAAAATATATCACCTTTTTTGTTTTTTGTCAACACATTTTTTACTTTTGAGTCAGTCAAGAGTTGGTGGAGCCCTTTTTTCGGTTATATTGTAAATAGCTATAATAGCTATATAAATGCACCTCGAAAAGTTAACTTCTCGATTACGCAACACACCCCAAGCGTCGCAACACGTCTTCCGGGCGTTTCTGAATGGAATGAACAAATCGTTGAACCGCTCGCAGGATCTCATGGCGGTCTTTGTGAAAGGCGTTGGCGGACACCGTATCCTTCAGCCATTTCCACAAACGCTCGATCGGGTTGAGCTACGGCGAGTAGGGCGGGAGATACAAGAAATGAAAACATGGTCCTTCTTCCCGCAAAAACTCCTTCACCATTCGAGCGTGATGAATCCGGGCATTGTCTAGAACAAGCGCCATGATCCGGTTGGGATGCCGCTCTTTGAGTCGGCGCAAGAAACCCAAGAACGTCGTGGCGTCGGCGGCCTCTGCTTGGTGAAGCACGGTGTCCCATCGTGGACGTTCACGGCGCCAAATACCGAAATATGGGCATGATAGCCGAATATCGGCACTCGTTTTTGATAGCCAGTCTCGGACCAAGCGGATCGCAACACATGATAAGAGCGGATATGCATTTCATCGATGTACAAAGAACGGCCTCTTCGGTCTCCTTAGTGATCAAGTTTTTTATCAGATCCATTTGTTTTTCAAATGGCTTTTGCTCATCCGGATTCCCTTTCGCCAGTGTGTACGTCGAGCGAGTCCATGACAGACCTTGACGGTGCAGGAGTTTTCGCAGCGCTTCACAGGAAATGGAAACGCCGAAGTGCTTTTCCACATAGGACGGCAGGAGTTTAGTGTTCCACGCCGAAGCTACATCCCACCCCAGTTCGGCGGAGTCGTGGCGAGCACGAGCCGCTTGATCTCTTTCTGCTGTTCTTCCGTGAGAAACAGCTCTCATCCGGGCGCGAAATCCCAATGAAGCAAGAGGTCCACCCCCATACCCATCAAGTTAAGAATTTTGGTCTTTGTGCATCGTCAAAAACATGGAACATGTGTACATCGGACATGAACGCTTGTACGTTCCACGGTTGGTTTTCCGCCGTCTGACGGCGGAAGAATGACAAAAACGGATGGGGTATGTGCAGGAAAAGTATGTCTATAGCACCACGGGTTAATAATTATATTTTAAATTACCATGTTTAATTTGTACTGTACCAGAACCGTCATTTTTAAATCTAAATGCATAACTACCGGGATGCTTTACCAGTGTAGTGTCTCTCCAATCAAGTGCAGCCCAGCCAGCCACATCTCTCCATACAACTTTACCAGTATATACTTGACCTAGTTTATAAACTTCTACTGCAACTGCCTCAGGTCTATTAATTAGTTCAAATTCAAAAATCCCAGGATTATAAAAATAGTATCCACCATTAATCCAAACGTAATTTGAAAAAGTGGTATTGCCAAAGGAGTATTTTTTAATGCTCTGAGCAGTTACTGTTTGTTCTGCTATAATAGATTTTGTTTTAGGGTCATCTGTTTCGATGGATTTCTCTTCAAGATTAATCGTTTTGATAAGATTATTATTTTCATCATAAATTTCAACTCTTGGAGCTTTATCTCGGTTAATTGCTTGATCATTTACTTGAGCATTTACGGCGTTTGATTCAAATATAAACAAAAGAATAGTCGCCAATGTAATTATAATATGATGAATCTTTTTCATCATTCTCATATTTTTCTCATCCTTTCATTCATTTTTGAACATTTATCTCCACAACATTAGCATTTATTACATATAAAAATTGACTCTTCACCAGGAATATATGCTTGACAAACAATGCAATTTCCTACAGGAGGATAGGCAAAACCATTAATGCGCAACCAATAAGAACAAATGAATCAACTTGCGCAACGCAAAGTTTCGGGCCAAATCACAATCCCTAACTGCTTCAGCCATCCGTTGAATTTCTTCATCCGAAACAAGTTTTTGCATCAAACTTGGAGGTGTGCTATGCTTGTTTATAGAGCACCGCCTGAGTTTGTTTGAATCGTTACTCATCTTCTACAGCAAAGGCACTCTTCTGTCTTTTGAATTTTATTGGATAATCAACAAGCCTAGCTTGATATACATTAAGGGAGGTATTGTTGTTTTGTGTATTATTATTCAATTTGGATTAGCCGCTATTTTACTTTTATTTTCTACTCTAGCTGCTTGGTATGAAGGCAGTGCAATATTAGATAATCCTTGGGAATGGAAGTATTCAACACCGTTTTCCCAAATGATGTATGGTCAAGTACATAGTAAAAGTCATATTTCGCAACTTGACTACTTTGTATACTCCGCTAAATTTCACCCCTTTTTTCCAATTATCATGGCAATAAGTAGTTTATACTTATTAATTCTTATTGGATACTATTTATTAAAACCACAGAATAAGAAATTTGCTTGTTTTCTATTCATTTTAGGAGGAGGCTTATTCCTGCTTGGTTGCTTTTTTATGGATTCTACCACAACAGGTGGAAAAATCTTTTTTTATATTTGGTTAGTGAGTGGCTCTTTGTGTACTGCAACAGCTATAACAACTTATTTCCAAGTATTAAATCGCAATCCCCGGCGCTAGATAAACTCAAACAATCATAAAATAGGGCTCTTCACCACAACATGTACTTGACAAGCAATACGGTTTCCTGCACAAAGATGTGCCAAAATCACGGATTTGTTGATTTTCCCTCACAAGCATAAATAGGGTATGTTCAGAAAAAATCAAGTACAACTTTTGGTGAAGAGCCTAAAATAGCCATTTCTGGTGAACCCTCTACTAGAATGGAAGTGTCACCTAACATTTGAAAGGAGAGGTCACCATGTAAGAGCACTTTCATTTTACTACAGATCGAGCGAAGATTCAAAAACAATATGCATCGAGAGTCAGTCAAGACTTTGTGGAGAACATTTTTTCGATTCACTACGAGCGTTGTCAATCACTAGTTAGCGAACCATTTTCAGGAATTCATATCGTAAGCGCTTTCGGACTCTCATCCCTCATCTTGAGGCGATGATACGATATTCCATTTTTTTACACCCAACCACCATCCCGGAGCGCCGACAACGCTTGATGGATCGGCGTCCCGGATGACTGTTGCAGACACGGTATATTCTGACGCACCACATCCGCCCACAACTGTCCGGCCTTCCGTTTGGCCTGTTCGATCCGCTTGGACTTTGTTAAGGCCGAGACGGTCGACTGGGGCTCTTGCTCCTCCCACCGTCCCTTTCTCCACCGGATCCCGTCGATTCGGGCTGCCATCGCCTTCAGAAACGCCCGAAGCCCTTGGTCTTTCCAGCTGCGGCGGGATTTCACCCGATGCGCAAACCGGCTCATCACACTCTCCGCATGGCCCATCGGACGCATGCCGGTCGTCTCCACCCCTTGCTCCGACAGCCACCCCCGATAGTCCCGGATGCATCCCGGCATCGACTCGATCCGGCGGATCATGGCAGCCAGCTGCTTCTCTTTCGCTTCGTCCTCCAACGTGCCGACCGCGCTGTTCAGCTCCACGAGAAGCCCTTCTTCGTCTTGTTTCGCCAGCTTCTTCCGCACCTCCCGCCAACGCGGATGGCCGGACAGACACTGACGCAGCTCCCGCGCCACATGAAATCGATCCAGCTGAAAGCACGCCCGCTTCCCAAAATACTCCTGGCAGGCCGTGATCCACGACGCCGCGTCGCCGTTGATGACCAATAGGTCTCGGCACGGATCATAGGCATATTCCTTCATCAGCCACTCCTCAAACCGTTCCCACACGTCCCCCGTCCCTTCATGGAGGTAGTGGCGCCGGTTCACCAGCTCAAGCTGCGACCCGTTTCGTCTCCATCCCTCGTGAACCGCCAGGATTTTCTCTTCTTTCGCCCGTTTCCCTTTCCCCTGGCGGGAAATAAACAGTCCATCGGCCTCCACAAACAACACCCGGCCGTGCCGTTTGGAAACAGGGTGATGCAGCGAGACAGGGGCCTCCAGCACCAGTTGGCGAATCGCCTCGTGGCTGAGGACCGCATACCCCACGATCGACTCCAGCGTGCGAGCCGCTTTGCGGTAGGAAGAGCACTCGACGGCCAACTCGACCGCCGTTTCCTCGAGGCAAGGGCTGATCGACTGCGCTCCATCAAAGCCCAGTTCGGCATCCAGCAAGAACGTATACGCCCCCGTTTGTCGATCATAGTAGTAGTTCCGTCGGAACGTCACTTCCCCAAACAGCGTTTGGATCGTAGTCGGCCGTTTGTCTTTCAGCTGATACCGGCGCTTGTCCCGCGCTTCCGCCAGTTGTTGATCGATCTCCTCCAAAAGGGCCGCCAACAAGACAGCGAACACCTTTTGAAGAGTTCTCAACAATTGATCATCCAAATCTTTCCATAAAGTCCATTATGTGGTAAGATGTTTCATGCCTGAATCCGTGATAAAGACGCGTTCAAACTGCCAAGACAACTTGATAAATCAACAAATATTGTGCTCAGGGTTCTTCACCTAATAGGTGAATATTCGGAATTGAGTTGATACTTTGGCGTGATTGGGTTTTCCAACATTTTTGATACACTTCTGTCACGGATTCAGGTCATGGACTCTCTCCCTCCTGTTTTCGGTTGATGTTGACAATCACCATCATAGCAGGGAGAGAGTCCTTTTTGCATGATCTTTGCTTGTTCTACCGCGCTTCGCTTGGTGGCCCCGACGAGCGTCGCGAACAAAAGTTCGCAACCCTCGTCGGGGATCATTTCGAAATGTCACCCACAAATATTTTACTCACACTTCAAGTTTTTTCTTTCGGCCCCAAACTCCCTTATTCACATTTCTTCCATTCTCTCGCTAGCATCCCGTACACAACATGGTCGACAAAACGATCGTAAAGCCACTCCGCGTCTCGAATCGTCCCTTCATTTGTAAATCCCAGCCGTTCTGGAATCGCTCTGCTCCGGTGATTTTCTGTTGCACAGCGGATTTCAACGCGATTCATCCCTTGCTCTGTAAACAAATAGTCGATGCACGCCTGGCATGCTTTCGTCATCAGCCCCATTCCTTGAAACGATTCGCCAAGCCAATAGCCAATGCTCGTTTTTCGATTCACTCGATCCATATAATGAATTCCAATGACACCGGCCAATTGGCCACGATGCCAAATTCCTGCCTCAAAACCATTGCCAGCAGCAAACTTCTGCAATCCTTGAAAGATAAACGTCTTCGAATCCGCTGCTGTTTGGGTTGAATCCACCCATGGGAGCCATTGACGCAAATGCGGGCGGCAGGAGTCAATCAACGCAAAAAGCGATTCCGCATCTTCCATTGTGAGCAACTTTAGCCATGAATGTTCCTCTAAGCGATGGATAAACATCGTTCATTCCCCTTTCATCATTTTTCTCATTATAGCATATCAACCTAAACACGCCAGTCGTCCGCCAATCCCTTCTTGGCAAATAAAAAAAGACTGTTCCCATGACGGCAAACCCGCCTTAGGAACAGTCCTCCGATCCTCTCTATTCCCGCAAAAAGACAAAGTAGCAGATAAAGACGACAAATAGCACATACAACAGCGGATGAACATCTTTGCCGCGGCCTTTCAACAGCATCGTGATCGGGTAGAAGATGAAGCCAACGGCAATCCCAGTGGCGATGCTGTAGGAAAGCGGCATCGTGATGAGCGTGAAGAACGCCGGTACAGCGACTTCGAACTTCTTCCAGTCAATTTCGCCGATCGACGAGGCCATCAACACCCCGACGATGATGAGCGCTGGCGCGGTGACCGGTGCGGTAATGACGCTTAACAGCGGCGAGAAGAACAACGCCAGCAAGAACAAAATCCCCGTCACAACGGCCGAAAACCCAGAGCGTCCTCCGGCGGCGACGCCGGCCGACGATTCGATGTACGATGTCGTCGTCGATGTGCCAAACACCGCCCCCACCATCACTGCTGTCGCATCGACAAGCAGCGCTTTGCCGGCGCGCGGCAGTTTGTTGTTTTTCAGCAGTCCGGCTTGGTTGGCGACAGCTAGAAGCGTCCCTGTCGCATCGAAAAAGTCGACAATAAAGAACGTTAAGACAACACCGAGCATTTTCCACGAGAAAATGTCCGGCAAATGCTTGATCGCTACACCGAAGGTTGGCGAAATATCCGGAATAGCGCCGACAATTTGATGCGGCACTTTGATCAAACCGAAAATCATGCCGACAATCGCGGTAATGACCATGCCGTAAAAGACGCCGCCGTTTACTTTTCTTACCATCAAAACAACAGTAATGAACAATCCAAAAATGGCCAACAGTGTATTGCCGTCTTTCAACGAACTTAATCCGACGAGCGTTGCTTTGTTATCGACAATAATTCCAGCGTTTTGCAGGCCGATGAACGTGATGAACAGCCCAATTCCGGCGCTGACTGCATATTTCAGTTCAACGGGAATGGCATCGATAATTTTTTCCCGAATGCCGGTGAGCGATAAAATTGTAAAAATGATGCCGGAAACAAACACCCCTGCCAGCGCTGTTTGCCACGGAATGCCCATATGCAAGACGACCGTAAAGGCGAAGAAAGCGTTCAGCCCCATCCCAGGCGCCAAGGCGATTGGATAGCGGGCCAACACTCCCATCAAAATCGATCCGTACGCCGCTGCCAAAGCCGTGGCGACAAACACGGCGCCTTGGTCAATGCGCAGTTCGTCAGGAAAATCTTTCACTGCCCCTAACGACAACGTAAATGGGTTGACGAACAAAATGTACGCCATCGACAAAAACGTTGTCAGCCCGGCGATAATCTCCGTTCGATAGTTCGTGCCGAGCTCATCAAACTGAAAATACTTTCTCACGTCTGTCCCCCCTATAAAGAATAAAAACGCTTCTGCTGCTACCAGAAGCGTTGACTAGGAGAGAATGGCGAACAGAGAGAGGACAAACAAGCGCTCTCCATCCACTTCCCTCGTAGTCAAGCTATTTACGGTAGCTTGGTAGAAACTCCCGAGCCATATTCCCGGGATTATACGACGGAATTCGACAATATTCATGATTCCACGGCTATTGTATCAGCCTGTCGGTTGCTTGTCAAGAAAAAAGACGAACATTTCTTTGGAAATGTCCGTCTTTTGTTCGTTTTTATTCCCACTCGATCGTTGCCGGAGGCTTGCTTGTAATATCGTAGACGACGCGGTTGACATGCGGCACCTCATTGACGATGCGCGTTGAAATCCGCTCGAGCACATCCCACGGGATGCGGGCCCAATCGGCGGTCATCCCGTCGATCGAGGTCACCGCGCGGATGGCGACCGTATAATCGTACGTGCGGGCATCCCCCATCACCCCAACGCTGCGAATGTCGGGAAGGACGGTAAAGTATTGCCAAATTTCGCGGTCCAACCCAGCTTTTTTCACTTCTTCGCGCAAAATGGCGTCTGATTCGCGAACGATTTCCAATTTTTCTTCCGTCACTTCTCCAAGAACACGGATGCCAAGCCCTGGCCCCGGGAACGGCTGCCGCCAGACGATTTCGTCTGGGATTCCTAGTTGCGTGCCGAGTGCACGCACTTCGTCTTTAAACAGCGTATTGAGCGGTTCGATCAGTTCGAATTTCATATCTTCCGGCAAACCGCCGACATTATGATGCGATTTGATCGTTTGCGCCGTCGCCGTGCCGCTTTCGATAATGTCGGTATAGAGCGTCCCTTGCACTAAAAATTCAATGCCTTCAAGCTTGGCCGCCTCATCGTCAAAGACGTAAATGAACTCGTTGCCGATGATTTTCCGCTTTTGTTCCGGGTCTGTGACCCCTTTTAGTTTCGACAAAAAGCGCTCTTTCGCATCGACTTTGATGACGTTCATCTGGAATTGCTCACGGAACGTCTTCATGACGCTTTCCGCTTCGCCTTTGCGAAGAAGACCGTGGTCAACAAAAATGCAAGTGAGCTGATCACCGATGGCGCGATGCACCAACACGGCCGCAACCGACGAATCGACTCCGCCGCTTAAGGCGCACAGCACTTTTTTTCCGCCCACTTGTTCACGGATGCGGCGCACCTGCTCATCAATAAAGTTTTCCATCGTCCAGTCGCCGCGGCAGCCGCACACGTCAAAGACAAACCGTTTCAACACATCATTTCCGTAAACGGAGTGGCGCACTTCAGGATGAAACTGCACTCCATACCACTTCCGCCGTTCATCGCTCATCGCGGCGATCGGGCAGGAAGGGCTTGTGGCATCGACGACAAAGCCGTCAGGCGGAGCGGTCACCAAATCGCCGTGGCTCATCCAGACGACTTGTTCATCCGGCAAACCGTGGAACAACAGGGAGTCGTTTTTTACTTGAATGAGCGCCTTCCCGTACTCGCGGTGCGACGCCTTTTCCACTTTGCCGCCTAAGTGGTGCGCCATGAGCTGCATCCCGTAGCAAATCCCTAAAATCGGCAGCCCCAGCTCAAAAATCGCTGGGTCGCATGTAAACGCTCGTTCATCATACACGCTGTTTGGACCGCCCGAGAAAATGATTCCTTTGGCGTTCAGCGCACGAATTTCCTCAGCACGGATCGTGTGCGGATGCAGTTCGCTGTAGACGCCAAACTCTCGAATGCGGCGGGTAATCAGCTGGTTATATTGACTGCCAAAGTCCAAGACGACGATCATTTCTTGATTCATGTTCTCCACCCCGTCCAAAAAATAACGCTGCCGTTGCCCCGAACATGGATGAAGGCAGAATGGCAGCGCATCTTCTGCCTTCATAGTCGGCCCGTTTACGGCGGCCCGGTAGAGACGCGCAAGCCATATTCTTGCGCTTATATGAAGGGCTTTCGTCTATCCGTATGCAAATTTGAGTTCATTCTATCAACTTGCCGACAGGCGGTCAAGAGATCGTCCTTTTTATTAAATTTTCCCACAATTGACGCGCCTCACGGATGTCGATCCGGCTGCTGTTTGCCCCGTAGACCGCTTGTTCATACGATTTGGTCAGCCGTTCCATTTCATCGGTTTCGAATAAACGATCCACTTGAATGGCGTACTGACGCAACGTTTCCTCTTCTTTTCGCTTCAGCCCGTAGTCGTGCAGCTGACGCAACAACGCCAAGTAAGCGGGAACAAGCCATTCCGGCCCGGCGCCTTGGCGGCGGCGAAACCGAAGGAGCGTAAGGCGCGGCCACCATTTTCGTCTTGTCGTATAGGCTGCGCCGCCAAAGATCGTCAACATCCCCAACACCGCCCATAACGCTTTCCAAGACCATATCTCCCCAAGCTGTTCCCACCAACGGCTATCCCCTTGTTCGGGGGAAGACGGTTTCATAAGTTGATCGAGCGGCACGCGCGGCTGTTCTTGCGGTTCCGGCTGCGAAGGCTGTGAGGGCTGCTCTTCGTTCGATTGCGAAAGGGAAAACGCATACGGATTGACAAATCCCCGCGTCGGCTCAAACGGCACCCAGCCGACGCCTTCAAAATACACCTCGACCCACGCATGAGCGTCATTGTTGCGAATTTCATAAAGGTTTTGCCCGTCTTGCTCGCTGACCAGCCTTCCGGACGTATAGCCTTTCACCCAGCGTGCGGGAATGCCGAGCGAACGCACGAGCACGACCATAGAGGTCGAAAAATTGTCGCAATACCCGCGTTTTGTTTCAAATAAAAATTGATCAACGTAATCTTCGTTCTCTTTTGGAACGGGGACATCCTTTGTTTCATACGTATATTGCCCAAGTTGAAAATACTGCTCAATGGCTCTCACTTTGTCATAAGCCGTCTGTTCTCCGGCGGCGATTTGCTTCGCCAAGTCGCGCACTCTTTGCGGAAGCGTCTCGGGCAGCTGCGTATATCGTTTCAACAGAAGAGGGTCTCGAACTGGGGGCGCGGCGCGCAACGCCGCAATCGGAAAGTCCGGCTCCCAATAGGTCAATGAATACTTGCCAACAGGGAACGCATTCGCCCTGTCATCGGTCGTATAAATTTTCTCTGTTGCCGCGTCCATACGGTAAACGACCGGTTCGGCTGCTTCCACCCGCCGCAAGCCGAGCGGATAAACGAGATGAAACCCTTGATCGCGCCGCTCGATCTCGGCCTTTTGCTCCACTGTCTCAATTTGATCGCTCCACCATTCATACTTGAGCTCTTCGCCGTTGGCAAACGAGCGGACTTGCTCGCTCGGAAACACTTCCCATCCCTTGCCGGTGTAAATATCTTTCGTCTCAATCCGCCAGTAATGAAGCCCTCGATCTTTCGCCGTAAAGACGACGGTATCATCCGCGATAAACGGCCCGCCGAGGCGGGAATCATTCTGTCCGTATCCCACTTTTGCCACGCCAGGAGAAGGCGAGTTGTCGTTCGTTTCTTCCGGCTGGGCATGATCGCTGCGGATAAACGCAACCGGATCCGGCCATTGGGGCGGCAGCTTTGGTCCCGCATACCCAGCCGCCAAAGCAGCAGCCGGAATGAATAGAGCGGCCGCCCGCCACGTTCCGATGCGAAAAGACGGCGCTTTTGCCTGCAGCCGCTCGCCATGCAGCCAAACGAAGGCGAAAAAGCCAAGCGCCACAAGGCGAACGATCGCGTCGTTCCCGCTATACGGAAAAAACGTATCAAGCACAGCGATATACCCAACTGTCAATGCGTATGGGACAAACCACCGTTTTTTCTGGACAATCAGCCAATGAAACAGAAACGAGATGGCCCATAGCAGCAGAAAAAAGGCAAAGGTGCGCACGGCATCGCTCGGCATGGACAAGCGTCCCCCCTGCAGCCAAGCCGCGCCATCCCGCCATAAGGCATACGGCAGCGAGGCGGCCGAATGGAACGAAAACAGCCAAGCGAGCGACCACCATATATATCCCGCTTTCCCCAAAGCGGACAGCCAGATCGGAAGGCGGAGCCAATACATCCCGAAGCAAAGGGCGACAAAGGCCGCAAACACTCTAATATGCGCTGTATCCGTCACGTCTTCCAACGGCCAAAGCCATTCCGTGAGCAGCCAAGCCGCTAGGACGTTGGGCAGCATAGCAGACAACATCCTTGTCCCTAACCGCCTCATCCGTCTTCTCCTCCTTGCCGGACAGTTTGCCATGATTGAGGGGGCATGTGGGATACGTGCACCCCGCATGGCGGAGTCCGTCCGCCCACCTCCGCTCGTCCTCTCCCCATTCACGGTTGACCACATACAACACTATGCAGCGTTTTGACGCCATCGCTCGCAGCTGCGCAGCCAACTCGGCGGATAACCTCGACGTCACGACCACGCAACCGGCCGCTGTTCTCCAGTTCCCCTCCTCCGCCAATTGAGACGCAAGCGGCGCTGATCCGTTCGCCTCCGCTTCCGCCAGACGGAGAAGGAGCGACGGCCACTGCTCCTCGCTTCGCCGCGGCGCTAAATAAGAACGGGCTTTTCCCGTCACGAGCAGGCCGACCGGAACCCCTTCATCGATCAACGCTTTCGCGATGGACGCCGCCAGCGTGACAAGCTCCTCAAACCATGGCGATGCGGCGCCGTCGAGCACTACGATCCAATCGTCATTACGCGGCTCATCGAACTCTTTTGTCATCAACGCTTGCCTTCGCGCTGACGCCTTCCAATGCACCCACGACATTTTGTCACCGGGCGCGTACTCGCGGGCGCCGGCCGCCACCGCCAGATCGCGGCGGTAAGCAAGCGGGCGGGCCTCTTTTCCATAGGCGAACCATTCACGCACCATTTCTGCCGGCCAAGGCCAATAGCGGGGATACACGATGATCGTGCACGGCGCCGAAAACGATTCTGCTTTGTTCACAAAGCCGAGGGCGTCAGAAGCCTCGAGGCGCACGATGTCCAACTGATGGCGGCCGCGCGGCAACGAGAGCGACCACGCACAAGAAAGGCGGCGTCGAAACGGCCACGCGGCCATCGCCCCTCCATGCCGCGGCTCCTGGCCCGAAACGGTGAGGGCAGCGGGCGGAATCGCCCAAGGCAGCTCCATGCGGACCGTCACCGGAATCGGTTCTCCTGCATGATAGCGCTTCGCCGGCACGGTTCGAATCACCGCAACGCGTCTGATCGGATACAAGGCGACGGCAAACGCATGCAGTCCAAACGGCAAAAAGCTGTAAAACAAAAACCAGCTGACAAATCCGCCTTGAAACATGGCATAGGAAAACAAGATGGCGGTCAACAGCAACAATCCAACAAGCGGGAGCCAACGCCTCCCCTTCTTCATTCGCTTCGCGTTCATCGCTTTTATCTCCGCCCTTGCACCGGCACCGGCGTACGGGAAACAAGCTGACTGACGACCATTTCAGCATCAAGCTTGTCCCATTTCGCTTCCGGGCGAATAAGCAGGCGATGAGCCAGCACATAGGGAGCAAGGTGCTGCACATCATCGGGGATGACAAAATCGCGGCCATGGATGAACGCGTACGCTTGCGCCGCCTTCATCAAAGCGGCGGCCCCGCGCGGGCTGACGCCCAAATAGACCGCTTCGTGCACACGGCTTTGCTGGATGAGATCGACGATATACCGCTTCACGGTGTCGCTCACATGCACGCCCATCACCTTTCGCTGCAGAGTGAGCAGTTCATCAAGCGGCATCACCGGCCCGATCTCCGAAAGCGGCGCCGCTTTTTCCAGCCGGTTTAACATTTCGATTTCCTCATCGGGAGACGGATAGCCCATGTGCAGTTTCACCAAAAATCGGTCAAGCTGGGCCTCGGGGAGCGGATACGTTCCTTCATATTCAATCGGATTTTGCGTCGCCATCACCAAAAACGGCTGCGGCAGCGCCCGGGTGACGCCGTCAACAGTCACGCTTCCTTCTTCCATCGCTTCCAGGAGCGCCGATTGCGTTTTCGGAGACGTCCGGTTGATCTCGTCCGCGAGCACGATGTGGGCGACAATCGGTCCGGGTTTATACTCAAATTGCTGTGTTTTCGGATTGTAGACGGAAACGCCGATCACATCGCTCGGCAGCAAATCCGGCGTAAACTGAATGCGCTTCAGCTCCACGTTGAACGATTTCGCCAGCGCACGCACCAACATCGTCTTGCCGACGCCGGGCACATCCTCGAGCAGCACATGGCCTTTGGCTAACAGCGCTGTTAAGCTGAGGATGATGACTTCTCGTTTTCCGACGATGACTTGCTCGATGTTGCGGACCACCTTTTCAAGGGAAGGAAGTAGCAGCTCGTGAATCGCCATAACATCAAACTCCTTTTATGGTAATCAATGGGCCTTTTAGGGGTAGACAATATCCAGTTTATACTATTACTATAATATCGAATATACGGAACTTTTGGAATCCATTTGCAACAAGGGGGAAGAGAAAAATGGGGAAATCGAAGTGGACGATGATCGGCCCGGGGCTGATCGTCGCAGCGACCGGAGTCGGGGCCGGGGATTTGGTGGCCGCCCTTGTCGCCGGAACGAACTACGGCCTTGTCTTTATGTGGGCGATCATCGTCGGTGCATTGTTCAAGTTTGTGTTGAATGAAGGGGTCGGCCGTTGGCATTTGCTCAGCGGCAAAACCATTTTCGAAGGCTGGCAGTCAATGGGGAAATGGGCCTCAATCTATTTTGGCGTGTACGCCATTATTTGGGGATTCGTATACGGCGCGGCCGGTACGTCATCGTGCGCCTTGGCGATGTCAGCGATGATCCCGTCCATTCCGCTTTGGGCGTGGGCCGTCATCCATGGGGTGGCTGGCTTTGCGATTACTTGGTCCGGCCGATTCCAATTGTTTGAGCGGGTCATGAATGTGCTCGTCGGGCTCATGTTCATTACCGTGGTCGGCTCGGCGCTTCTTGTCCTGCCGCAGCTCGATGATCTTTGGAAAACGGCCGTTCCCGATTTGCCGAAAGGGTCGCTTTTGTATGCTCTCGGGCTGATCGGCGGCGTCGGCGGCTCCATCACCATGGCGTCATACGGATATTGGCTGCAGGAAAACGGCTGGAAAGGGCGCGCCTACGTGTCGCCGATGCGCTATGATTCCGCTGTCGCTTATATTGTCACCGCCATCTTTACGTTGTCGCTTCTCGTGCTTGGGGCCGCCTTGTTGTACGGCACTGACACGACGATCAGCGGCGAGCAGGGACTCGTCTCGTTCGCTTCGATCATGGGCAACGAGCTTCATCCAGCCGCCCGTTGGCTCTTTTTGATCGGCTTTTGGTCGGCGTCATTTACGTCGGTCATCGGTGTGTGGAACGGCGTTTCGTATTTGTTCGCCGATTTTGTCCGCAACATGCGAAAAACGCCGGTTGGCGCCGAGTCGCTCAACCAGACAAAAGCGTTCCGATTCTACGTCTTTTGGCTCACCTTCCCGCCGATGCTCTTGCATTTCATCGGCAAACCGGTCGGGCTCATCATCGCCTACGGGGCGCTCGGCGCGCTGTTTATGCCGTTTTTGGCTGTCACGCTTCTTTACTTGCTCAATTCGAAAAAAGCGCTTCCGGATGAAGGGCGCAACCATTGGCTGTCGAACGCGCTGCTCGTTCTTTGTCTGGCGCTGTTTGCCGTACTGGCGGTCAATGAACTAGCGCGCTTGTTCGCCTAGCCTTTCCCGCTGCCAAGCAGATGAGGATGCAATCAAAAAAGGGGGCCCAAAACGATCGGGACCCCCTTCTCTAATGAGCCCAAACCGCAATGTTGTATTCGATGGAAGAGCAACTCCTCCTTTTCAACCCACTTCGTTTTTCTCTAAATCATCTTCTCCGGTCTCACCCATTCTTCGTACTGCTCCGCCGTCACATAGCCGGTTTTCAATGCCGCTTCCTTGAGCGTCAACCCTTCGCGATGGGCGAGCTTCGCGATTTCCGCCGCCCGGTCGTAGCCGATATGCGGGCTCAACGCCGTCACGAGCATGAGTGAGCGGTCCACGTATTCTTTCATTTTCGCTTCGTTCGCCTCCAGCCCTTGGGCGCACCGTTCATCAAACGAGCGGATCACATCGCCGAGCAGCTGCACGGACTGAATGGCGTTATAGGCGATGACCGGCTTGAACACATTTAATTGGAAGTTGCCTTGGCTCGCCGCAAAACCGATCGTAGCGTCATTGCCGAACACTTGCACGGCAACCATCGTCATCGCTTCGCTTTGCGTCGGATTCACTTTCCCCGGCATGATCGAGCTTCCGGGTTCATTGGCCGGGATGATGATTTCGCCAAGTCCGGAACGCGGCCCGCTCGCCAGCCAACGGATGTCGTTGGCGATTTTCATCAAATCAGCGGCGAGCGCCTTCAACGCCCCATGGACGTACACGATCTCATCATGGCTCGTTAACGCATGGAATTTATTCGCCGCCGAGCGGAATGGGTAGCCGGTTTGCGCCTTCAGCTGCTCAGCCACTTGTTCGCCAAATCCCGGCGGCGCATTGAGCCCTGTGCCGACCGCCGTGCCGCCGATCGCCAAATCAAGCAGCTTCTCACTCGCCTCCATAACCATCGTTTTGCTTTTCTCCAGCATCGTCCGCCAGCCGGAAATCTCCTGCCCAAATGTGAGCGGCGTCGCGTCTTGCAAGTGGGTGCGCCCGATTTTGATCGTCTTCTCATATTGGCGTTCTTTCGCAGCGAACGTTTCGATCAAGCCATCAAGCGCCGGCAGAAGGTGCGTTTGGATTTTCGTGTAGAGCGCGATATGCATCACCGTCGGGAATGTGTCGTTGGAACTTTGCGACATATTCACATCATCGTTCGGATGGATGCGCCCCTCACCGTCCGCGAGCAGCTCGTTCGCTCTCCTCGCCACGACTTCATTGACGTTCATATTCGTCTGCGTCCCGCTTCCCGTCTGCCAGACGACGAGCGGAAAATGGTCATCCCATTGGCCCGCCAAAATTTCCTCGCACGCGGCCACAATCGCCCGCTGCTTCGCTTCGCTCAGTTTCCCGGCTCGATGGTTGACGATGGCCGCCGCTTTTTTCAACTCGGCATAGGCGTAAATGAGTTCAAGCGGCATTGTTTCTTTGCCGATGCGGAAGTTTTGCCGGCTCCGCTCCGTCTGCGCCCCCCAGTATTTATCGGCCGGCACCCGCACCTCACCGAGCGAGTCGCGTTCAATCCGCACGTTCATTCCATTCTCCTCCTTTGGATATCGCCTTTCCATTTCTAATTTTACCCAAAATCACAATCGACAATGAAACAAATGAGCAGGCAAAACGTCTAACTGAGAAAGGGGGAAACGACATGAAAAATAGATGGCTATGGCTCCTCATCGCTGTATGGCTGTCCGGTTGCCAATCGGGCGACATCCAACCGCCTGACTTACGATTGGCCGTCGACGGAGAGACAATCGACCACCGCCTCGGAACATATACATGGTCAACAGGCGGCCGCGGAGTCGTGGCCGACGCTGCCGCCCCGCCGCTGCTCGTGAAAAACATGAATCCCCATCCGGTTGCCCCTGGGGCAAAATTACACCTCCAATTTGACGACCGCCCGTTGACGATCGAAGCGGGTGTATGGAACGGCGGAGATGCCGACTGGCGCCCGGTGCAAAACGGAATCATTACTCTTCCGGAAAAGAAAGGGGCATACATTTATGCCATTCACGCCTCTTGGAAAAAAGGGGATGCGATTTATGCGTTTTTCATTGAGGTGCGATAACTAGCACAGCGGAGGAAAAGGTGCAATAGAATAGCGATATGAGGGAGAAACAACAGCTGCCCTTCACCCGATCAGCGGCTGTAAGAACACCTGGCTGAGGCATATATAGTCAAAAAGAAAAAGAACACCGGGAAACTCCCCCGGTGCTCCAAGGCTTTTGCGGCGAGATTACATCATGCCGCCCATCGCTTATCAATGGACATCAAAGTTTCTTTAAGTCTGTTAAATGTTGAATTATAGGGATTTTTAGAGACTGGTAAGGTTTAAATATCCAATAAAAAATATAATTTTTGATTAAATTCGTGGTCACAATGTGGTCACGTGGTCAAAAAAAGGCGGATCACTCCGCCTTCTTTTTTTATGATGGACAAAAAAGAGCCTACTCAAAGTGAGTAGGTTTACTTAGTGAACTACCCACCACCTACGCTTCGCTTAGAGGTGGGGGCTTCAAGCGACTTGTGTGTGTTCGCTGAACGGTAAGCCACACACAAGAACCCTTTACGCTTCCCTTCGTTCCGAAGGTGTCCGTTCTAGCCATATTCTATCATATTCGTTGGCTAACGCCAACCGAAATTCATCTCCCACTTTCACTGGTGCTGGCGCACCTTCACGTTTAGAAGTAGGAGACTTCTTTCGGAGGGAAGATAAAAACAAAAAATCCCCTGCCGAGTGGCAAGGGATTACTTTATGCGCAATTTTTGTCCAACACGGATTACATTTGCGTTTTTAATGTTGTTCAATTTTTGTAGTGTTGCAACCGTTGTATTGTGTTTCGCTGCAATTTGTGACAACGTATCGCCTTTTTTCACAGTGTACATCTGTACTTTTGGCTTTGATTGCACTCCGGCTACTGCACTGGTTGCTTTTTCTTGTTGAGGTGGCCGCTTTCCTGAGCGTAAGTCAGCAAAAGAAAGGCCGAACGTGTATTGAAAATGAGGATAATCCTTGAAATCCTTCCAATCGCCTCCCCATTCGAGTCCGAGTGACTTCCCGATCGCGCCAACACGCTTCCACTGCTCATCAACCTTCCAGTTCACGCTGCCGTCATCGTTCAGTACAGCGAAGTCAAAGGCAAGACCGTAATTGTGGTAAGAATAGCCGCCCTTCGCGTTGGTGACGATTTTCCCCGGTTTCGTCCGGCCTTGTGCGTACAACTCGTTCTGTTCCTCGACAGTCCGCAAGCCTTGCGTGATGATGATATTGATACCTTCTCGATATGCCTTTTCGATGAGTTGGCGCGCTTTCGCCGCGACAACGGGATGAACACCTTTCAGTTTCTTTTCTGCACGCTCCAACAATTCCTTGAGTCCGATAGTCATTGTTTTTCCTCCTTATCTTCGGATAATTGCTCCAAGGTTTTTAAAATAAACGGCGGCACTTTAATTCCGAGCTTTCCTAAATTCTCCACAATTGAAACGCCTTCGGTACCGATCAGAAACATCAACATCGCGTCGCGCAGAAAGCCATCCTTGTTACCCACGATGATGTCCAATTGATTCGCTACAATAACAAAGGTGATCATCCCCACTTTCTTCCCTAAACCTCTAAATGCACGATTGGAGCTTACTTTTTGGGCTTTGGCGCCTACCAGAAGACCTGTCACATAATCACAAACCATAAAAATAGCCAAGGCGGCCACAAGGTTGTCGAGGCCGCCCAAAAGATATGCCAATGTGATGGAGGTACCACCTGTAATGGCTGTCCATAGAGTATCCGTATTTTTCATTTTTTCTCCTCTCTTTCTCTAAAAAGGCATAAAAAATACGCCTTCATCGGCGTTTATTTATGTCGCAGCACCGTCCTACTGTGTTATTACACTGCTTTTGGCGTTGCTAGGATAGTATTGGCTTCCTCTTGCGTAATAAATCCTTTATTGACCGCGTTTTGAATGTTTGTTTCTGTAATACGATTCATTATCCATAGATTAAGAAGAAATTGATACATTGCTTAAACCTCCTTACAATCCTAATGCTTGCAATAATGCTTTTTCAAGGGCAGATACACGATTCTCAAGGCTAGGCTGTGGTGGTTTATTCAGTGAGTTTTTTACATTGTTATACGTTGTTTCATCAATGACGGTAATGTCCGGGTGTTCGATTGGTTCACCATCATATTTAAAATAAGCTACATTTTCATTATCAGGATAAATTTGTGATCCTGCTATAATTTTTGTTAGATCCAATCCTTTATAATCGGCGACTCCTTGCGTATTAATAAGATTAGATATTTTAATATATTTCATCGTTTAACACTCCTTTAATATCTTAAAAATTGTTCCATTTGCGTAAATATAGTTTGCAACGCCGCTTGAATAGAAGATACACCAGTCATGTAGGTTCTATACTGTACGGAGCCATCATTTTTAATGGAAGCAATGTAAAATGAACTTGAACTATTTATATAAAGTATCGCTACTCTTGGGCTTATCCAGAGTGTCTGGTTAAGTGTAGTATTCTCAGCTATAGATATCAAAATATTTCCATACATATCAAATATTCTGTATTGAGAACTATTGCTGTCGTCACAGAAGCCCTCTTTTGAAACCTGATTCACTCTTGAATAAAGTGAACTATTTGAAGGGCTCATTTGTAACAGATTACCGTTGTAATCATATTTTTTAATTCGGAAGTTCATTGAATCATGGATGTAAATGCAATCATCGTAAATATCTCGCAATGAGTGGTTCGCATCTAGTGTGACAACAACTTTGCTCGTTAGTAAAGTTCCTGCGGCATTGTAGGTTTCGTAAACTATGTTATTTCCATTTTTCATAACTTTATAATATCCGCCATCAGGCAGTAATTTATATCTAACTGAATAGTTACTATATTTGTTTGATAACCAAGGCGCTTGCGTATTATCGTTTTGGTTTGAATATGTTATTAGAGGTGATAGCGTTCCAGTAATTCCAAAAATACTAACTCCATTTTTAATGTTTGCTGGGATTAAATTTGCATCACCCTTAACTTTCCCACTTCCATTGTGATATCCCGCTGGAATGACTTGATCAGTCGTGGTTGGGGTAATCGTCATTGCTTCCCTGTTCGGCATTGTTCCTACTTGTTCGCCACTGTCGTTTGTGAAAGTTTTTCCACTCAAGACATCTCCGGGTTGAGCGTTACCAGACCCCCCTTCACCCTGTAAGATAAAATTTATACCGTTGTAACGGAGTGTATAAATACTCCCTGCTTTTAAATTCCCTGCGGATACATCGTTTCCGTTTGGCTTCTTAATAGCTTTAGCGCCAAGGTTATTAATATTGATTGTTGAAGGTCCTGTATTATCAACATTGATTTTTACTGAAACAGCCATGCCTTCAACATATGAGGTTGGCGCTGGATTTAAGGTAACTGAATAAGCATTCGCTGATCCGGTAGCAACTCCGTAACCGGGATGCTTCACATAATCAGCCGAATGCGCAACAACTGCATCATTCACCTGTTTCACCGCATTCGCCGTCGCCGCCTGTGTCGTCGATGTACTTGATACAGTATCGTTCAATTGAACAATCCCCGGCGCGTTTGTACTAGCGGTCGGCAATTGAGATGTCGGCACTTTCGTGCTTCCGTCTAGCGATGCAACACCATTAGCCGCTCCTTTTTGGCTGGCCGGGATCGCGTCTGTGATTCCGTACCCAGACAGCGTTGTCGGTTTACTTGTGATCTCCGCAAATGCATGTGTGTGCCCTGTCGGACTTGCTCCAACGTCACTAGCTGTAAGAGAAACTGCTCCTGTTTTTCCGTTGACACTCGTTACTGTATTCCGTTGTGCGCCCGGCTCGATGCCGTCTAGTTTAACTTTGTCTGCCGCAGACATTCGCCCTGCTTCTGATGCCGTAGCTAGCTTAGTCACTTCCACGTCCAAAATGTCAAAGTTTTGGTTCAAGTCATCAATGTTGACGACATCTGTGCCTTCAGGTTTCTTTAAACCTAAGTTCCCTGTGAGTTTCATCCCCTTCACGCTCCCTCATATACCTTGAGCTCGTTCCATGTCTTGCTTGTGGCTTGATTCCATGTGAGATTTTTAACCGCATTCCACACCGTGTATGTGTATTTGAAGCTGTACGCCAAATGCGCAGGCTTAATTTGTTCTAGCATTTCAATGAATCCTGACATATTTGGCGGAATGCCTTTTACACCGATAAATTTCACCTCAAACCGATACTCGGATGGATATTCGATGACATCGACTTCTCCGCCACTGAATGCAGCCGCGGCGTTCTGAATCATCTGCTTTGTCGTGGTTCCGGCGCCACGAAGTTTCGCCTTGATTCGTTCCCTTCGCCACTCCGTCGGTTTGGTCGGATCCACTGCCAACCCAAGTTCTGATTCCCAAAGAGACAGGCCCCATGTAGCTGTTGTGGCAGAAAATTGGTTGGGAAGATTATCGATCTCTGACCAGAGCTTTCCAAGCTCTTCTCCTTCTGCGTTCATTATCTCTTCAAACTCCCGAATACCTCGATAGTAATTAGGAAGATATTGAAACAAATCAACCGATGTGGCTGGTGATGAATGTTCTTGCTGATCTGTGCCAAAGAGAGTCGCGCCGTATAACGTTTGACCGTACATCCATCACACCCCTTTCAGTTGATTCCAAGTGATCGGGCCTTTGGGCATAAAATCCGTTGCGTGCTTTCCGTCCAGCAAATCCGCGTCAAGTCCGCTTCCAGCACCGTCATTGTTTTCTCCCCATATCTTCCGCCACGCACCGAACATATCCGTAACATCCCTTGCTGAACGGACGTATAAATAGGCCTCCCCTCCATCATTTCCCGGCCACGATTGCAAAAGTTGGACGCATGATGCTTCGCTTGTCCCTTTATAAGAGAAGATCGTTCCATAAGGGACAGGATAGCCGTTGTTGTAGACGATACCGGCAACGAACCCATTAGGCCAAGCTGATGGTGGTGAGGACGACGGGATGGAGATTTTTGCTATCAAAGATGGAACGGTTAATGGACCCGTCATCGAATCCCCAGTTTTATTTACAGCACCAATGTCAGAAGGAGATAACGGATCGGAACCTCCCTGCGCATGCGTTGACTTATGACTGCTGGGAGTAAATGTACTCGGCTTCCCTGTCACTCCTGTCCACGGCACGCTATCCGCCGTTTCTGCCGCGTCTACCTTCCCGTCGTAATCTGTATCATAGATGCTTTTCAACATGTCACCGACAGACTGAGCTGCCACAAGAAGCTGATTTCCGTTCGGTGTACCGATATACAACTTGTTTGTGTCTGTACAAAAACCTAGTTCACCGACATCCAGTACAGGAAGTTGGGCTTCTGTTCCTCTCCTTATCTTAATCAATACTTGTCTTGGCATTATTCACCACTCCTAGAACGTTCCACCGTCAATGACAGCCACCATAAGCCGGTTTCCGTTCGCTGAATCATAGACGATGCTACTGCCATCAATGTTTACCGCAACACCATTCGTGTCAACCGTAATACCTCTGTATGCCTTTACTTCCACGGTATCAGCTAAAACGTTAATTCCGTTCCCAGCTCCAACATGTAACGTAACGGTATCCGCTTGACCGCCGCCGGTGAGTCCGTTTCCGGCCGTAATGGTTTGTAGCGCGCCACCCGTACGCACCCATGCTGTACCGTTCCAGCTATAAATCTTTTGTTCATCATCGACATAGCATGTCCAGCCTGTTTGTGGGGTGTACAGATCCCATGCCGACCCATTCCATTCTGCAATTTTGTTGGTTTGACCCGACCATGCGCCGGTTGCGCCGGATGGGATGATGTATCGATCACCGACTGCCGGCGTAGTTGGCGGTGTAGTAGTGATGCGGTTTTTGACGCTGGCTTGCGGTTCGATATTGCGTTTTGCGAGTTCAATCTCGTTTCGGATTTTTTGCGCGCTCCACAGGTCTGTTGGTCCTGTGCCCGCATCGTTGATTTGACGGTGGATAGCAGCATTGTCGATATGGTCTCGGATTTGCGCTGCGGTGGCCGTTTTGGTGCCGTCTGACACTTTATTGACGCTTCCGCCTGTTACGTCTGCTTTTTTGATTTTTGCATAGTTCGTACCGTCCGCAATATCGTCAATGGTTCCGTTTAAATCCGTCAGGTTCTTTGTACTGATTCGTTGCCATGCCGTACCCAAGTCCAAATATAGATATCCGTCATCTGTCGCATAATAAAACCTTCCCTGCACTGACGCGTTAGGACGATTTGCCAACGTTCCGGACATTACACGTCCGACTAAAGTATTTATCGTACCGTCTCCAATATACACTTCTTTTGTGTCCGTACAAAATCCCATTTCCCCTTGTTGCAACGGACCGTATGCATCCAGTTGCGCCTTAGTTCCCCTTTTAATCCGTATGGTTTGGGGCATATTATCATCCCTCCCTCAAGAAAGTTCCTCCATCAATCATTCCATCGGTTTTGTATCGCTCTAATTCCGTTTGTGTGGCCGTGATTGCCTCCTGAAGCATATTCACATCATCAGCCTCAACCGTATCGCCTGGCGTTTCGTAAGATATATAGAGCTTTGGGGCGTTTGAAAATATCTTAATCATCGTTCGCCATGGCCGTTCAGACGGAACAGACAAAACAAACTGATCCGTACGACTCCCTGTCATTTTGGCTCCTGTATATACGCGGACGGTGTCTTTTACCACGTTGTCATGCTTCAATTCGCCTTCGTAGACGCCATTGATCGGGATGACTTCTTCCTCAATAACATACCGATTGCCGTCCAGTTTTTTATTTAACTTCGTTGAAAACCGATCAATCTGTTCAGGATACGCCAACCCCTTACACCCCCAGTGCCACCATTCCGAGAATCGGCACCTCATCATCTTGCAACGCAACATTCGCCGTGCTTCCATTCACAGTCAGCCCGTTGTAATCAATGACACCTGGCGTGTTCAATAAGAGTGTTCCGATTTTTGCGTAGCTCACATAAGTCATAGAGAAAGCAATCTCTTTCAAATATTCATCGAGCGACGCTGCAAATGCATCTTGTACATTTTGCAGTGTATATCCCGATGCCAAAATGACGTTTGCCGAAACGCTGATCGGTTTGCCCGTCGCCGAAGCAACCGTTATAGCCGCGCCAATGGGCCGCACTTGTTCGATATACTCCTGCACTTGAGCAACCAATTCAGTGGTCGCTGGCTGCATGTCTGTGTTGACGATAGTAATTTTGACAGTGCCAGGGCCGTTCCAAAGAGGAGTCACTCTTGCCGAACCCACTCCAGCCACTTCTGTCGCCCATCGCTTATAATCCGCCGCATTTCCACTCGTTCCGGGCTCCCGTACCTTCTGCAAAAAACGTTTTCGAAGGGAGTCATCACTTTCTTCATCCTCACCCGGAACGAGGACATCTGCTAGTATCGCTGTTCCTAGTCCGTCAATCGGTTCGATCGGAAGCAGACTCCCAAACTCTTGATTGCCCGCGCTTCCTAATGTTTCTGCTTGCATACGGAACTGACCGTCTGCAATTTTTCCGATAGCGACATAGACCATGTCATTGAGCCGGAATCGACTCCCGATCGGAATGTCAAACGGCGCGCCGCCCTCATCCGTGAACACTCCTTTTCGAATGGCCGGCGTCGCTTGTTTTCTATACACACCAAAGTCCGCTGCACGTCGATCCAAATATTCACCCGTCGAGGTTTCTCCGAACGCAAGACGCAAAACAACGTCCAGTTCTGCATACATCTGCGCCAATTCCATCGCAGCTGGCGCCAACGCGTCATAAATGACAGAACCTTCTTGTTTATCAACATCGTCAGGAACTCGATCAAGCATCCTCTGCAAAATTGCCTCAAACGTTTGGTCCTCAAACAATACCACTCACCTCTTTGGACGCCTCTATCTTTCCATAGACAGTTTGGCAAACAAACGTGGCGATAGCTGAATCCCCTTGGAACTGAATGCTGATGTCTTCGACTGCTAGGATGCGCGCGTCTTGAAGCACCGCTTCTTCGATTCTCCGAGGCAATTCTGCTTGGACAAACAATCTTTCTTTGCCACTTAGATTTTCAAAGCCGTAATCATCGCTATAAATTAAATGCTTGAATCGTTCGGTGCTCAACATTTTGAAAATCGATTGCTTGATAGCTTCCAACCCGTCAATCATTCCGATGCACCGGCCTCTCTCAAAGTCGAGACGATACGTTTTGGCAGGAAAGACGGAAGTATCGACGATATCTGTATCATCCATCAAAATATCTTCAGAAGGTAATACTGCCATCACTTCACCACCTTATCTAAAACCACAAATTGCTGGCCTCCTTGAACGCGAAGCAGGATTACTTTATCGCCGCCTTTTAGATTTGCTTGTTCCGCCTGCTCCGTAACAACCAAAAATTCTTCCGTCAGTTTCAATCGCTGATGTATTTGAATCGCAAGAGGGCTTTCGGATACAACCGTGCCAAACAACACATTAACTGGATTAGTCGCTTCCACAGCTTTCACAGCAACTGTTTTAATTAAATCTATCAAGCTCATCTCAAATCACCTTCAAATCTAATTGCATCGTGTGCACGCCACCTTCCCAGTTGTGCGTGCATTCGTCAACGAGAAAATATTGCTTGATGCCGATCTTTTCGATGTACACAAACACAAAACAACCAGCGCGCACTTTCCAATGGCCGAGGCAGGTGAGTTTCAATGATTTCGTTTCACGGTTACGCAACGTAATTAACTTGTCCAACAAGTCTTTAATTTGCGCGGCCGTCATCCTTTCATCGACTTTGCGAAATTCTTGCAATCGTCCCCATTTAGCAATGTTCGCGCTGTCTTGGGCAATATAGACCTCGCGTTTTCCTGTTTTTTTGTTGTCTTGCACGATCTTGATACGATTGTACGTTTCCTCGTCGATTGACTTTTTATAGTCGAAATCAAAAAGCAGACTCTCTTCCCCAATGTAGAAGTCGTCTGCTCGAATGGCCATGTTATTGATATTTCGCAGTTCCAGTTTCCCAAAATGATCGAACAGTACATAGTTCCTGTTCGTTGCAATCAACGTTGAATCTAAAAACTTTGCCACCACATCGAGCGCTTTTTTGTTGTCTTCGACCATCGCTGGCACTTTGTATCCCGTTTCTTCAAACGTTCCAATTTTCAATCCTGCATCGGTTGCAATTTTCCTAATGCCGGCCGTGGCCGTTGTTGAAGAAAAGACAAAGGTGTCGTTGTACATCAAATATCGAAGCTGATCATACGCCTTAACACTAAAATCACTATCCGCATTGAATCCTGTTTCAAACACATAGCCGTAGAAAATCTTGTATGATCCGTCGGTGACACGAATCACGGCTCCACTATTGATGGAAAACTTACGCGGATCCTCTATCACCAACTTTGCTTCCAAGGTGCCGGCTTTCCCGATCCGGCTGGTTGTCCATTTTAAGCTGGCCACGGGCATGTCCCATATGGTTCCGTCTCGATTATCGATGAACACTTCCATTTCATTTCACCCAGTCTGGCGGGATCTTTAGCACTAAGCCGATAGGCAATCGGCGCAATTGACTGTCCTTGATACCGTTCAATTTCTGCAATTCACGATATCTATGACCACTGCCCGTGTAATACTGCGCCACCTTCCACAAGCTATCCCCTCTTTTAAGCGTATAGGTTGTTGGTTTCGGCTTCGTATTTTGCCGAGTGGGGTATTCTTCTTCACGATTTGTTTCGTTCCGTTTTTTGCCTTGGCGATTTTCATTTTTTTTGGGCCGAATGGTACATATTTTTTTAACTCAAGAGAAAAGTTGACGTCCTCGCTACCAAAAGACTCGTCGTATTCAAAACGCTCAATGGTCACCAATTCATTAATCGTAAACGGCCCATTGACATAAATATATCGAACGGGCTGTTTGTGATTCAGCCACTTTTCCAACAAACGAATATAATCCTTCGGCTTTTTAAAGACCGTCGCTGAATAGTGCGTCGGTTGTGCTGGGAAGTAGGACTCCAGAGTAAAACTTTTCAGCTTTGCTGGCTTCGGGACATTCACTTTCCCTAACGAGGCAATCGTAAATTCTTCTCCGTCCCCTTCTTCCTTCACATTCACCTTTTCGGGGTTAACCGGGAGACGGAAGAATTCCCGGTCATTCACGACAAAATATATGGCTCTTTCCGTCATGAGTACGCCCCTTCCGCCGACCGTGCGATTTCATTTGACATGAGCTGTTCAATACGTCGGATCAACTTGTTAATGTCGACTTCGCTGCGAATATCGCCGGTTTGAACTTGGACAGTCGGTGTCAGTGTGATGAAGTACTGAATCGACTTGATTGTCGCCAACTCTTTGAACACTTCTAAATCTTCCTCAGCAATATTCACCTCATCATCAATCTTCCCAACCTTTCCGACTTTATCCAGTTTGCCGCCGGTCGGGTTTTTGCCTTTATCATTTCCAATGGGATTCTTCATGCCAGGGCTGTTGGCGATTTGATTACCAAGCGCTTGGGACGGAAAGGATTTGAACGGATTGCCTGTTTTCCCATTCGGAATTAGGCTTTTCGCTTTATCCCACACTCCTGCCAGCTTATCTGATACGTTTTTGCTGAAGTTGATACCGGCTTTATTCCCCGCGTCAAACGCTTTGGGAAGGCTGAGCAAATTCATCCGTGGAATACTAACCACATTTTTGCTGCTTGTCGGCGCTTGAAGATTTGCTGCCCAGCTTTTCAATCCACCGGAGATGTTGCTTACCGATCCGGCACTCAGTTTGCCGATCGTTCCGATGTTCACGCCTGGTATCATGTTCAGAGCTTTAATCAGACCGTTAATGGCTCCAATCGCAATATTTGCGCCAGCTACAAAAGCACGAGCCAACGCATTGGCCGCACGATCAAAAGACCCGGCGAGCGCCGCCATGTTGTCGATCACCATTTTGGCTAAATCGTAGAACAACTTTTTAACGGCGTATGTCGGATCGATAAACACGTTGGCCAGGAACTCAGCAAACGTTGCAAACAGATTCCATAGGTTGGCCACACTGTTCCAAATATAAGCCCCCAACGCCGCAAACAACCCTGTAATAAATCCAATCACCGCAGCTGTTTGTTCTCCCCATCTTACCGTGGCATAAGCAACGAATCCGATTAAAGCAATGATCGTCAGTAATACCCACGTGGCTGGGGAGCTAAGCATAGCTGCATCGTATACCCATTTTGCGGCTGCTGCCATGAGGGTAGCTGTTCGCACTATCAACCATTTCGCTGCAACACCAAGCAAAATCGCGCCAATCCCAGCTAAAACAGAGCCAATTACCGTCAAAATCGGTGCAATCCACGCCCAATTTTCTTCAAAAAACCGTCCAACGGCACCAACCATTCGATAGAAAAACTCCAGCGCATCAAAAGCAAGATCCATGCCTTTAATAAACACGTTGACAAAAAACATCGCATGTTCCGCCATCGTAGCGAACGCATCAGAGTTCACGAACTGGTTAAACTGAATCAGCAACGGTTCAAATGCGCGGAACGCCCAGTTTTTGAACATGGTCATCGCATCGGAGAAGGTTAAAGGCATGTTTTTAAATTTTTTCTCGATCTCATCCGCAGCCTTAAACAGGGCATTTTTGATAATATCCGCCGTAATCGTTCCTTCGGCTGACATTTCCTTGAGTTGTCCCTTTGTTTTTCCAGTGAAATCGGCAATGGCCTGTGCTAACAATGGGGCGTTTTCCATGATAGAACGAAATTCATCGCCCTGTAGTTTGCCGGCCGCCATGGCTTGCGTCAGCTGATACATACCAGCCTGACGCTCAAATGTCGATGCGCCGGATACGGTGAATGCTTTTCCCATCAACTCCGAAAAACGGACGATCTCATCATTGTTTTTGAAAGCATCTTCTGCTAGCAACCCTAGCTTTGCCACTGAATTGGCCATATCGACATAACCGCTTCGGCTACGCTGGGCGGCTTGATATACTTTCTCTTGCAGTTGCGCTTGTGTTTGCAAACCGTCATTGATATTCGCTAAACGGGCTGATGTAGAAACATACGTATCCGACGCTTCTACAAATGTTTTCGCTCCTTGTTTGATCGCCTCCAATGCCATATAAGCTGCCGCCGAACCAGCAAAAGCACTAAAGAATCCTCTGACGGCGCTAGTTGCTTGATGAATAGGGGAGGCAAGCTGGAAAATTTGGACTGAAGCGGGGTTAAAGCATCGGCCGATTGTTTAGACGCCAAAACTAGACGTTCTAAATCGGCCGATGCGTTTGTAATCGCTTTTCGCGCTTTCGCTAATCCTTTCGTATCTAATTGAGTCGCGCTCGCATCCATCTTTTCCATGACGCGAATGGTTGCATCCATCGCACGAATCATTTTCATCAGAGGTCCTGTCAATTTGTCGTTTAACGCTAACGTTGTTTGCACTCCAGCCATTCGCTCACCCCCTCATTTTGCTTTTTATGCGGTCGTGTTCTTCTTTCTCTTTTTTTAATTCCAACTGAATGCTCGCAATGACAAATGCTTTTTCTTTTCGATCCATTTCCAAAAATTCACGAGGTCGCCAATGAAAACGGTGGAGAGCAATATGTGCGTAAAATGCCTCTCCACCTTCTTCAATTAGTTTTTTGCTTCTTCGACCTCTTCGTCCATCGTTTTATCTAATCCTGAAATTTCCGTTACCTTCTCAAGAATTTGGTTTGCTTCTCCTAAAAGAAACATTTCAGCAAATAGCTTGTCCGCACCTAGCACACCATAGGATTCTTGTAGCTCACGGTCATTTAAATCTGGGTACACAATCGACGCCACGCAAATTTCACGATTGTATCTCACCACATCAAAAACGCGCTCCATTTTGCCGCCTTTACCTGGGCGAAATTTGAAACAACGCTCGTTGATGGCATCAGCTTCACCCGCAGTCAACGGGCGTAAAACGAGTGGTTCGTCAAAACGATCCAGTTTCAGCTCTACATTTTCGTATGGCTTCGCATTCCCTTTTAAAAACGCCTTAAACTTGCTCATATAGGTCCTCCTTAATTAATGGTTTTGAATTGGTCTAGTAAATCGAAGTCATCAAACGTGAATGACACTTCATCTTTTAGGACATCGTCTGAATCTCCGTCTAATTTAGCAATGAGTGTGCTGTCCGGCACAATATTTTTAATGATCGCGGTTTGCTTGCCAGCCGCACTCGTAATATCTGCATTAACGAGCATCGCATCGAAAATCGGCGCTTTCCCTGTCCGCAAATATTCCAACGCCATCGCTCGAATTTCCGGGCGGTGGTAGTAATACGTCATATTTCCTTTTCCGTTTGCTCCAACGATTTTGCTGCCGTTCATACGTGCACCGACACGTTTGACGTCAGCCTTGATATACTCAATGGTCGCGTCAAACTTTACAATCTCTGCAAACTCATATGACTTCCCGTCAATCGTAATATATAGCGTCCCTTCTTTCGAAGAAATGGCGTCTTTCGATTCCATTACACGCGGCATATCGATCACCTCCGTTGATTACTTGCATGCAATCGTCATGTAGAGCTTTTCCATGGCATCCACGAATTTGAGCCCCATCTTCACCAACACGACATCCTTTTCATCACCTTGTTCAACCACGATTTCATCCGGATTATATGGCTCCAAAGCGCCAACCCGCACAAGAGGATCCAACACTGTCTTCATCATCTCTTTTTTGAACAAGTTTCGACCGTCCTCATTGTTGTTTACTTTTCCGACGAAATACTTGGAGTAGATATACTGCGTATTATCCGAGACGATATCCATTTCGCGAATGATTTTATTTTTGCGAAAATCTTGATTTTTGGTCGGTGTGAAGGAACGGAACGTATTGATGTCTTGTTCCACCACTACCGAGTCCCGATTGAATGTATAGACGATATGGCCATCTTTCAACGCTTGCTCGATTTCCTCATGAGTTTTGCGCTCGCAGTCCACCGCTCCTGGATACTCAGCATATGTCAGCGAGCTTGTTCCGGCACTCGCGTACGCCGCCGCATACCAATACAACGCATCTTTTGCCGATAGCTGCTCGTTTCCCTCAAGCGTGACACCATTGAGAACAGACACCACACCTTCATGGTCAGCAGCATTGTAGCTGTTCGTAACGAGCGTCACGTTTTTTCCGTAATTCTCGCGCCATTCTTTTACTTTGAGCGCCAGCAGCGCTTTCACTGTTGGATCGTCCGTACCAACCGCGACCACCTTGAAATCTTGGGTATCAAGACCTGCCGCAAATTCCGCATAGGCATCATTGGTTGCAATCCCTGTGGTTCCGCCAGACAGTGTCAATGTGATATCGGATGTGGGCAACTGACCGCTAAACGTCACAAACGGATTTGGTTGTAAGTCGGCGATGGTAGCTACCGTTTGTGTGTCAACGATATCCCCGTCAAAATATGTTTTCACCGTCGCCGTGCCGTCTAAATTCGCCGTCACTACTACCGATAGTTTGTTGCCATCAGAGCCGGCGTGCTTGGCGGTCGCTGTCAATCCTCCACCCGTTGCCGCGGCTTTATTCCCCCGCTATTCAAGTTAAAAATCAGTACTTGACTGGTTGCCTTGAACGCTTCACGGAGTGGAACGATTTCGTTCAAATTCTTCCCTAACACTTCTTTAAATTTGGTGTTCGGCGTGACCTTTACGAACTTTCTCGCTTCGCCCCAATCTAATTTGATGGGAATGGCCACAACCGTATTGGAGTCCGGCGTCGTTGTGTTCAGGCTGTTCGTTTCAAAATTGATATACGCGCCAGGACGAATTTTGTTTTGCGTCTTCCATGTACCTCCTGCCATTATTGAACCTCCTTCGCTTTCCATTCGCTTAACAGTGAGTCGACTTCTTCTTTCGTGTACGTTTTCGCATCATCTAAAAGAACCTCAAGCAACCATCGATCTTTCCCATATTCCGTCGCGTTCATAAAAGCCGATTTTCCATATCGTGCCTCTGACGTGCTTTTTTCAGTTTGTCGTGCCAACTTCCACCCCTCCTAACGTCTGCATCTTTGTTTCGTCCGTCTTCTCTTGAAGCCGTACAGAAACAGCAAATGTAATGACAAGCACATCGTCCTCTTTTGTCCCTTCTAACCGATGTACATGATACTTGTTAGCGATATATTGAAATTCTGTTTGAAACGTTTCAAACACGTCATCGCATTCTGTATCTACTTCTGTAGATTGAGGAAAGTACACTACATTGAACGAATACGACCGTTGCACTTGACCTTTGACTTTTCTTTCTTGGCCAGATCGAATGATACGCACAAGAAAAGCAGGAGTTTGAAGCCCCTGCTTAATTTTCTCGTCGTATACTTTGACATTTCCAAACACTTGTTTAATTTGTTGAATGATGAGTGTTTTAATCTCCAAAGATCCGCCTCATCTCCTTTTCGATCTCCCGTTGCCACATGTTCGGGGCGATTCGGCGCATGTCATCCATCGTTAGCTTCAACATAAACCGTCCTTCTACCCACCCGACGGTCTGTCCAGCCACCACGATACGATGTCCGTTTTCCACAAACGATGCATATTCTGCCTGGTTGTAAATGTGAATATATATCGTATCACCCTTGCTCATCACATAATACTTCCAGTTGTTTCGCAAGTTTCCGGTATCAACGGGCGTTAGTTTTTTCACCTTTCGAATGGCTAGCTGTGCGATGCGTCCGGCCACTCTCATTTGCACTTGATGAGCGATTTTATTCAGCTCCACCAACTGCTGTTTTAGCACTCGAACTTCACTAAACTCATAGCCCATTATGCATACCCCTTTCTGATGAGCAACACCTCCTGGTGGGTAACATACACAAACGGTTCTTTGGCCGACTCATATCGAACGCCATCGATGATAAATATATCGCCGGCGCGTACGTCAACGTCGCCGGATAACAAGACTTTGACATCATACTGAATGATGTTGGCTTCGCCTTGCGATGCGTTATTGAGCGTCATGCCAACAGTTGAAAGGCGACAAGGCACGTTTTCGTGCTTTGTCGCCCACTGCATTCCGTCGGCGCCATTTGGCTTCTGATACGGTTCGTATCGTTGGATGGTAGCTGTTCGGTCATACAGCCGTTCGACCGCGGATTTGGCTTTGAGAAAGATGTCACGGGCCCGCATGCTACCACCTCATTTTGCGAAACTTATATAACGCATTCTTGTATGAATGAACAACACTCTCTACTTCTGTTTCGCCTTGGCTCTTTTCGTGGGTCGTGAACGTGATTTGCACGTCCCCTTCTTTGATGGACTGGACAGCCGGTTCGGCATCAGGAGTGTTTTTTTGCCTCAAACGAACCAAATCCACAACCATGTTCGCGTGGACATACCGCAACTCATCTGGAACGTCCTCCCGATTACAAAACGTCTTGATCGCCTGGCCAACTTCATCGATGTACATCTCCAGGCGATCGTCAGACAGAGAGGTGTCCAATTGGGCTTTCACAATCTCAAGAACGGTCATCACTATTCAGCTGCCTTTTCTGATGCCTTTTTTGCCCCTTTTTTCGCCTCTTCCTCCACCACTTCTTCGTATCCAGCCTTTTTAAAGGCGGCCTCTTGTACATCGTTGTGCGCGACCAAAACAACGTCGCCTTTTTTAAATTTCTTCATGTCCCGTCACCCCTTACGCGTTTTTGTGCACGTAAATGGCGTTCTTTTTGTTCTCGAATACGAACGCATCGTAACGAATACGTCCTTCCACCAATGTACCGTTAATGCCTGGCGGATTTTCATGCGTGACATAGTCAGTCAATTTAATTGGTGCCACTGTCGCCATCGGATGCGTAATGAAGAACTCGACGTTGGCTGGCAAGTAAGAAGACGGCACCGTAATCAATGGAATCCCGTCAATGAGACCCACTTGCCCTTTCATTAGTGCATCCTGTGCGATATCAGACGCTTTAATGAAAGACGGGTCTAAGCGAATTTGTTTATAAAAATTCGCGCCAATATACGCTACGCGACCAACCAATGGCACTTTCAAGTCTGTAAGTGTCGTTGTCGCATCCAAAAACGCCTCATACGCATTATCCTTTGTAATCGGCGCCGTCGCCGTCGTGCCCGCATTGGCGCAAATGACTGCAAAACGATAGATGTCCACCTCCGGCACAACCACTTCGTCAATCTGACGGGCAAGCGCTTTGCCGGCCTCCATAACACCCATGGTATCTTGTTTCGATTTATTATCGATCGTAAACGTAAAGGACCGATCGCGTGTTACTTTCATTTCTTGCACACTGTTCTCCAGTTCGACCGGTGTGCCATAACGATTGTTTCCTGACGGCGTATAATCTTGCATCGGTGCTGTTGGGATCGAGAATACCTTGACCGTTTCGACCCCAACCCACTCCAAATCTTGATTTACAGCTCCACCCGAAAGAGATTGTTTTTTGAAACGCTCGTCGACATATGGCGCATACTTCTCCGCATAGTTAATTGGCATTGTTCATTACCTCCTACACATTAAATAGAATTAAATCCAGCTAAAAACGGATCCTCTGGATCCCCGCCAGTCGGATTGCCTTCAGCTGGTTTGATCCCCGTAATTTTCGGTTGATGGTTGTTTTCAGGCACAAATAAAAAGGACTTGGTTTCTTGCAGCGTCTTTAACTGCTCATCCAGTCCTTTCGTGATGTTTCCGTTTTCGTCTAATTCAATAGCGTCCTTGTCAAGAAGCGACGCAACCAAATCGGCGTCATGCACTTTTCCATTGATCGCGAGTTTAATCGCGCTGTTGAGTTGTGTTTCTTTGATTTTTGCCTCATATACTGCCTTCTCGTCTTTATATCGCTTCTCTAATTCCGCAAGCTTCGTTTGTAGCTCTTCATTTCCCTCGGCTTGCTTTTTCAACTGTTTTAAGTCGTTGTCGCGCTGCTCTAGCTGTTTTTTCATATCGTCAAGGTTGGCTTTCAACTCATCGACTTTGGTCTTGTGAGCTTCAACCGACTTTCCATGCTCGGCCATAATTTTGTCAATGACCTCTTTCTCCAGTCCTAAACTTTCGAGAAATTCACGTTTCATTCTTGTTCCCCTCCAGGTTACGTTTTTTTACGTGGTTACGGCCACGAACCGCTTTGTTCTTTAACGTCTACAAATGCTAAAAAGACGAGGGAAAATAAAAAAGCACATAACCGTTTTGTTTGGTTAGGTGCTTATTCTATAATTTGAATTGACTTAATTTCTGGCTCACCAACACCGATATATTTTCCGTCGATAAACATGTCAAGACTATCATAATCATTATCGGTATCTTCTTGGTCGGTATAATCTTGGACAATCCCCTCTAATATTTCACCATCTTTGAGAGTAACTCTTATTTTCTTTCCTACATATTCCCATAATCTCAATGCTCCATCCCTCTTTCTTTTATTAAAGTTGGAACAATATGAGTTCCTGTCTTACTATAATGTATTTTAAAGTCTTTTGTTTTTACTTCTTCTCCCGTTGTTTGATCCACATATACCCCGATGTATTTATCACCTTTTATGAGTTCTTTATTTATCCATTCTCCTTTGCTACTGAATTGAAGTACACCAGTACCAGCATATTTTCTCACTAACTCATTAGCTTCCTCATAAGAAATCGTTAAATAGCTTGGCTTCTGCTTACCCTTTGCTTTATTTCTCTCTACATAATCAAGATAGCGTTTATGAGACGGATTATGCTTGTCGTAATGGTTTCGGCTGTGTTCCAATTTATAAACACCATTACGAATATCGGCTCGTATCTGTTCTTCTAACGCTTGGCGCTTCTCTCTTTCTTTACGTTCCGCCTCGAGCTTCGGTTTCAATACATGTTCATTATACCACTCTTCATAAGGAACCGAACCCACCAATCCATTCATGGACTGGCGTTTTTCGCCGTTTGTGTACTCCGACTCATCAAAATGCGGGATCGTCGTCGTTCGGCAGCGCACATGAAACGGCGGCGCATTCGTGCCTGGCTTATAATCTTTGACGTTATAAACCTTGCCGTCTTGATATCTACAAATATCTGATGTTCGCATATCGAGCGTGGCCAAAATCTCGTATTTCTCCATTCCTGCATCGCGATAGCTGTTGTGCGCAGCTAAATTGTGAAAGAAGCTCGCTTCCGTCCTAACCAACGCTTCGGCGCGCGAGTATGCAACGTCTGTCACTCTCACTATTTCTTTGGCCGTCCGATCGATGGACCGGCCGATGATGAAGCTTTGTTCGAGCGACTTTCGAATGTTTTGCATGGTTTCTTGTTCGTGGCCCCAAATCCGTTCAGAAAACTCTTTGCCACTCCAGTTATACGACATCACTTCGCGCATGGTGCTGTCATCAAGTATTTGAACGTTTGCAGGGATGCCGGCCATCGCGAAATCATACATGAAGTGGTAGTACGAGTTTTGGTACACATCGACCAACCCCGTATAGGTGTACTCCTGCAATCCGTTTTTTCCGCCATAGAGGTGCAGCATCATCATTTCGATTTGCGCTAAAAGCAACTCTAATCGCGAAATCCGAACACGATAACTGACTGCGTTGAGCAAATTTTCGTATTGCGGATTTCCCGCGAGGGCCATAGCACGAAACCGGGCCAAATCGACTTGCTTAAATTCTTCAATTTCTTGGGACGTTAAAATCTTTTTCGCCTCATACAATGAAAGCTTGTTATCTCTCGCATACCTTGCGTAAAACGCTTCAATCTGTCGCACAATATCTCGCTGCGCTTCTTTCAGTCGCTGTTGCATCTGCGCTAAATATTTCTCGACAATCAACTGCGCTTCCTGTTCTCTTTGCGCGGCACGCTGCTCCCAATACTGCCGGCTATTCATTTACGTTCCCATCTTTCCTTTGTTGCTGGAACGCGCCCTGGTAGCCGTTATACATTTGTTCTTGTTCCTGTTGCTTCTTCAATCGTTCCTCGACTTGCTCCGTATACCACGGATGATTTTCACGAATTGTCTGGTCATCGAGAATACCAACCGACGCCTGGCAGTTGGCGATCACCTCTGACTCATTAATGATGATGTCACGGTTGAAGATAATTGAAATTGGCTCATTCGTGAAATCGCCTTTTCCTGTCATGAGCAAATACTGGTCGATGAACCAAATCAAATGTTCTAGGCTTGATTGAAACTCGGTTTCAAGGATGTTGCAGTCCATATCTAAATCCGAATATCGGTATCGAAGCGCCACTCCACTGGCGTTGCCCAGGTTCTCATCCTGTGTATCAACCCCGCGTCCAAATTCATAGATGGCTTTCCGGATCCGAAGAAGCTCTTTTTCCACCGCGTCTGTCTGAAGATCGGCTTGGAGCTTATCCACATCACCGTTTTCATCTAACTTTACCGCCCGATATCGGTTCAAATCATTTAAAAATTCCTGTAAGTTCGTCCCGCCATAATTTACTAACTTATAGATGAAATTCGGGATGTCAGCCAACAGATCCGCATTTACGGAAGCTTGCAAATTGTAGTCATCAATCAATGACTTGATACAGTCGATCAGTGGCTGCTCTTCCTCATTGTACTTGAACGCAATCAACGGCATGCGCTCCCACAGATACGGCTTTCCATCGATCATGAAATGATAGTTTGTTTCCACTCCAGCCAACACATCTGGGACAAGCGAATCTGCCTGCCAAACATAATATCGAATTCCTTTCGGATGATGATACTCGACCTTCTTTTGTTTTTGCTTTTGGCCATTCATGAAAATGACCTCTTCATAAACACGAATAAACGACACGATTTCTTCATGGTCATTATCGGACCAAAACGGAATAATCTGCTCGCTTGGAATCTTTTTAAACGATAACTCGCCTTTTTCGTCAATATACACATATAAAAAAGCGATCCCTTTATTGATCGCTTCTTTGCCGAGATTTTTAATCACCTTTAACAGCCGTTTATCAAACATATCTTGCATAATTTTGCGGTATTCTTCGTTTTCTGTCGCGATCGTCGGCTCCTTTGAAAGCAAATAGCCCACCTTTTGATTGACGAGCTTCTTCACAAAGTCATGAGCCAATTTTTGATTGGAACGCCACGTGATTTCCTGATTTTTCTTTTCAATGTCCATCTTCGTGCGGTAATATCGATCGCCGAGCAACATCAAATTCCGCTTTTCGCTTGTCTCCCAGTCTTTGACGATCGCCGCCAAAAGTTGCTCATCTGTCATGATCCCTTTCGCAAGCTCCGCCAACGCCCGCTCATGCCATGGCGCCCTGAATAAGTCCTCAATCAGCACATGATCACCTCCCTATTTCAAAATTGATACGGATGGCCGTTTCATATCGTCTTCAAACGCATACCGTGTGGCATCGATCGTATGGTTATTTTTATCCTCCAGTTTGGGCTTTGGATTGCCGTCTGCATCTACCTGATAGTCAATAGACTCAAATTCTCTTGCGATGTTTGGTGTTCTCTTTGGGTCAATGACGATCGCCTCTAGGTCATCCAGCCATTTCTCCCCGTACTCCACGCTTCCCGGCCCCTTCTTGGCTCCTTTGATTCGTGGTATGCCGTGCTCTTTCTTCATTTCATCTATCGATTTCGGTTCGGCACTATCGGCAATGATCGGTTCAAGATGATAATTTTTCGCTTTGATTTTTTCAGCTGCTTCCCGGTTCGATAACTTTACACCATATATTTCGTCAATCGCGTAAATCGTTCTCCTCGTTTTATCGTAGTGCCAGCGTACAAACGCGAACGGATCCACACCATATCCCCAGTCAATGCCCTGGCGGATGTTATCAAAGCTCTTCATCTCGTCATCCGTAATCGTCCGAAACACCAAGTTGTCAAACGGTACCACACCACTCCCGATCGGCTCGCCAAGGTATTCATGACGATACTTCATTTCATTCGTTCGCTTTGTGTGCTCCGCTTCCTCCATGAAATCCTGCGACAAAAACGGATTATCCAAATACGTCGAGTGATGAACGAACGTGTTTTCAGGAAGAAACTGCGTTTCGTATTTTTGGTTCACCCATGATTGCCTCCGTTTTGGCGGGTTATAGCTGTAAAAAAACGTATATCTCAACCCATCTGGAAGCTCTCCGCGCAACACCGACTTTTCGATGACAGACACTTCTTCTTCTGTCTTAAATTCAGCAAGCTCTTCGATCCACATAATTGCTAGTGGAAATTTCGATGCTTTAATGGATTTGATTTTTTGTGGGTCATCAGCACCGCGGAACAGAATCCGATTTCCTCGCGGCAGATACGTGATCCGCATCGGGTTGATCGTCACTTGAAAATACTCTGTGACACCCAATATTTCCATCGCTTCTTTCAGCTGTTCCAACACCGAATCCGCTAGCGTGTTCCCGACCCTGCGTACAACAAGAGCCGTCACCGGATACCGCATCACCAGCAATAACACCATCATTGCGATATGCGTAGATTTGGCGCTGGCCCGACCACCTTTCAGTACATAGCGCAAATAACGTTGCTGTTTCACCAGCGCCCACACTTTTTGGAACGTTGGTGTAAACACTTCAGAAAGCCTAATCTGCTTCATCGGACTCACCGATGTCATCGATAATTTGAACACCAAAATTGGCGTCAATTTGCTGGCGCTCGGTCCACATGGCGAAGCGCTTGCCGAGGAGCTCAGCGGCTTTGACACGATCCCGAATGCTTGGTGTCTTATCTTCCAATTCAAAAAATCCTTCGCCTTTTCCGACAGGGATTTCTTCCGTGACCTCACCACGCAGCACTTTTGTCAAAAACTCCAGCACCTCATCCTGCGAAGCGACGCGTGCTTTATCTTTTTCAGCTAAGCGTTGACCGATGTACTCTTTAATCGCAACATTTTGCAACAGTTTGTGCGCATGACCTCGAGCCGTAGCGTCGGAATACCCAGCCTTTCTCGCCGCCTCTTCTGCGTTTCCTAATTCGATATAATAATCCGCAAACGCTTTTTGTTTTGGCGTCAACTTCCGCATCTACATCCCACCTACCTCCTCCTCTATTTTCTTTTGATCGCCCCGCGATGTCGCTTGTACGTTGGCCGATTCACGCCCATGATTTCGATCCAATCGCGCCAGGTCATCTTGTCCCTCTTCTTCATACGACGCAGCTTTCGTTTATCTTTATCACTCAACGCCTCGTGCAACTTATACACGTGGATCACCTCACTTAAATAAAAAACGCCACCCGATCGGGTGACGCCAATGGAAAGAGGTTCGGCTTGCCACTTTTCACTTATTAGTGGCATTCACACGACAAAAATACAGTGTTATAAATAAGTTTTGCTTTGACAAAAGTAAAAATGATATTATTAAGTCATAAGGAAACATTTATGTTGTTGTTGAATATGATTAAAAAAGGGGGCGAGGTGACATGAAGAAAATCATTGGCATTCTTTCTCAAGTGAATATGTCTGTACTTCTTATTGCCTTTTTCTTCTTGTTGTACGACCTCACCCTATTGAAACTGGACGTATTTGGAAACCGTACCGTAGGTGTTTTTTATATTAGAGAACTTGTCTCTCTCGTGTCCGCAATATTGACAGTGAAAAGTTTCTTTAAAATCGAAAACCGTTATAAGGAGAAGGAAGAATGAAGCTTATTCTTCCTTTTTTTCATCTTTCGCTTCTACTGGTAGAGAAGTTTGTTTACTCAGAGATTCAACGTATGCTTGTAATGATTTTTGCAATTGTCCGGGTAATTGAATTTCAAGATTTTCTGCATTCATAATCAAACGTTCTTTTTGTTCATCGGTTGGCTCGTTAACTCCCTCTTGAGTTTGACCTTGCTGCTTTAGTTTTTGCCACTCCAGCAACCTTCCCACAATCCCCGGTGTATCGAATTCTATGCCGAAAAACTTTACTCGCCCGCCGATTATCCCAACGAGTGCTACTGCTATCATGATGATAGCAGGAATATACCCTATTAATTCGATGGCTCCGGGAGACTGGACATTGATTTTAATATCAATTTCATCGTCAAAATGACTATCAGCCAACGCGAACAAATCAGACATGAAAGATATAAAGTGATGAGCTTTGATGTGGTCTTTCTTACGCACATGTAGAATAAAATGGCACTTGTCTCCCTTGATATAAAAGTCAAATAACGCTTTATCAATATACTCGGCATATCCATCCGCTTTGGAAATAGTATGCTGAGAATAAATAAGCCTGTATAACTGCGGGTCTAAATGATCTCTTCTTACAACCTTAATCCATTTTACTTTTCTTCGTTTGCGATAAGGGCAAACTCCTTCATACTCAAAGAACCACTCCGAATGTTCGTCCATATCTTCAATCTCAATGGGGATATTTTCCTCGTAAGGCGTTTCGTCTTGTATAATTCCAAAGTGTATATAAGCTGATTTATTAGAAGGAATTAACACAACATCGCCCTTCTTGATGTCATGACAAAACGCCTTAATCTGATTGGCTACATACTTGGGCCTGTTTTCGTTCTTGTATTTTTCCCGAACAATATCTTCTAATGGACGGTGATCGTGTAAGTGTTTCAACTCAATTTGGTTCCATCCGATACCTATGAATCCATCATGAACAAAATGGTCATAATACTCTCCTGAATTCGTCCTTACAAACCAATACCCCCTATCTATCGGAATGTTAGGAATGTGTTTTGCTAACTCTTCCATTACCATCATCTCCCCTTTATCCAAACTTTTTCAATCTTATTTTACAATGCTACAAATGTTATTATCTATCAAAAAATGAAATAGTCCTCTTCACCCGCAAAGGCAGAAGAGGCTTTCGTTTATACGTTTTTTTATTTTCTTTTCAGCTCTCTCGATCATCGTTTGGACACTGCTTGACGATATGCAGAGATAGTTCGCAATCTCACTATATGTCAGACAATATCCACGCGACATTAGATATACTTCCCGTTCCCGATCAGTAAGCACTGATAAAGCATCTTCGATTCGTTGCCGGTCCCATTCTGTGATAACACTTTCCTTTTCGTGATCGTCCCATTCGTAAGTTGGTTCGCTGGAACGGAAAAATTTCTGCATCAGTAACGGATCAAATGGTTTTTCGCGTTGATAAGCAGCTCTTCGTTCAATACCACGTCGATTACCAGGTCTTCTTCCTGTTGTCATCCACTCTATAGCAAATTCCAGATCCGAAATCATTCCTCTGATTATCTTTTTATCTTCATCCGATGCCTTTTCTAGGAGTTTCTTTGCCAACCGTAACGATTCCCTATATTGTTTCAAAAGCTCCTCCATCGGACCCCTCCTGTGTTATACTTAATGCAGAGAGCTGTTAACGCCGGGAGAAGTCCGGTCTTTTTTATTTATTGATCTTTTGCACGATTCACAAAACATAACCAATGCTCGCGGATTTTTGTTGCTGTCTTCGACCCGATCCCAGGGATGTCTTCTAGTTGCCCGAGCCATTCGAGCATCAGTTTTGTGTCCAACTCGTTTTGGCGTTTAGCTCCGGCGTGAAAACCTCGGTTCCACGCTTCTGCCAGTTCTGCCTGGCGGACAGGGAGCGCTGTCATCTCCCCACCTCGCCTGATCCTGCGCAGCGTTTTCCCCATCACGTCACTACCTTCCAGCCTTTTTTCAGCCGGCTTTTCAACTCGCACTTTTGCAACGGCTCATAGCGGTAGACGGCTTGTCCATCTTCACGTCGAAACAACAGGTACCATTTCAGCCTGCGCTTGCGCTTACTCATCGTATACATCCTTTTGCAGTTTTTGGAGAGCGTATAGTCTCAGCGCTCGGAGTTCTCGCGTCGCATCTACCCAACTTTCCTCTCTCCGATCTTTCTGTTGGCGCAACTCGTTGGCTTGCTCTTTCAGTCTTTGTATTTCATTTTCGAGAACGATGATTTCTTTATGCAGCCGTTCCTTGTCCGCCATCGCCGTTTCGAAAAGCTCTTTCCAGTGTTCAATTTCCTTCTCTTTCTCCGTCAGCAGCTTGTGCGCGTGGATCGCTTCTCGTTTGAGCCATTCGATGCCGGCCTCTTCTGTTGTATCTTCAGTGATCGTTTCGCTATCGGTCGGCTCATTCTCTGCCGTTTCTTGCGATTCAGTCCCTTGTTGTTCCAACTCTTCTTCCAATTGAGCGATCTTCTCCTTTCGAAATCTCTTCCAGCTATACAGCTGTTGTTTGGTGATATTCTTGATCGCTGCGATCACGGCATCGCTGAATCCCTGGCGACGCAAATCGATGTATTCCTCAACAGTCAGGTCGATTTTCTTGGTCACTTCGGTCTCCTCCCCTTTGAGAATATCGTCAATCGATTCCCCGTTCCGGTATCGTTCCAACTGTTCCGGCGTCAGCTGATACGTCCTCACAGTCGTATCGATATTGTGCGCCCGGCGGCCAAATCGTGGTTCGCCGGACCGATACGGCGATATTTTTGTTCTTGCCGGCATCGAGGTCACCTCACTGCTCACCGATCGGCACGATCGTGATTTCCACCCGCGGCGTTTCGCTGTACCATTTGGAAATATGTAAGTCTACCACCTGGCTGTCGTCCTTCCAAATGACGTTTTTGAGAGCGTCCTTGACGCCTTTGACGTAGTTATCCACGTCTGGCTTTGTTGTTGGCCTTAGCTGTCCAGCCTCGGCCGCGGCTTTTTTCTTTTTGCTGAAACTTTTCAAGGTAGGCTTGTACACCTTAACCTCAAGGGAAATCGGCCCCTCAATCAATTGTTTCGGTCGATGTTTCGATGCAGCCAATTTCAAATAATGCTTGAAATCTCGTGATTTCTTTGGATCATACATCCGAACGCGGCCATTTACCGTCGTTGCCCGTGGCCGCCCCTGTGCCACAGGCTCGCCATACACTATGATCTTAATCATTCCTCATCCAACCTTTGCACATGAAACGGATTCATATATTGCTCTTGCAGCTGACACCGTTTCTTGTTTTTGTACGGGTTCCCGAAATCAATTTTTCTGATGCAATACGTCTGCGTGATCGTCGTTTGCCGTTCCACATTAGACACGTGTATTCGGCATGTCGTGCCAGTGAAGTGCCTGCATGTCGGACATAAATCCGGGTTATACCGAACAGGCATGTTCTCGTACTCTACAATTCTCGTCCGCTTCATACATCATCACCTAATGCCTTCCGCAATACATACTCAACATATGTCCGTGCCCCAGCACTGCCATATTCCGTCCGACCAAGCGCCTCTCTAATCGCCTGCTCAAGTTCCTGCACGCGCTCCTCTAGCTCCTGCACACGAGCGCATTCCCAGCACCTGATTCTGCCGTGATGACACACATCCATTCCCATCACCTCGCTAGACGCTTTGTTTTGCCCTGTGAGGCGTTCCTCTCGCCTTTGGGTACTTTCCTATTACCCTAGCAAGAAAAACGCCGTACGGGGCAAAATACGCGGTTTTCTAGCGTTCTAGTTTTCGAGTGGCCAGCAACCATCGCAACGTGTAGTAATCCAAATCGTAAACGGATTGCCCTTGATGCTCCCTGATGCCCATGTCTAACAGCTGACGAATCATCATTTGACGTTTGAGTTCCTTTGTGAGCTGAACTTTTTCATAGAGGATGCCCAACGCGATCACCTTCCTCCCAAGCAATATCCTGTGTGATCCCCAATCGCTCACAAGCTTCCGCCAGGCGTTTGCGCCACTCTCGCAGCTTGTCCTCCTCGTCCCTTCGCACCCTCGCTGCGTCCTCGCAGTCACACGAGGCCACCAGCCACGCTCCGTTCATCACCATTGTGTATAGCCGTCCCGTTCCATCGCACTTCACGCACATGTTTTATGCCCCTTTAGCCTGAAATCATCGCCCTCGACTTCGAGGAGATATGGACCGCACTGCCCGAGCAGCCGGCTGGCCGCAGCGTATCCGATCTTTTCACTCAGCGTACCGCGGTCCTCATTGCTGTTGAACACGATCGGCTTTTGCTTTCGGTATCGCTCGTTGATAATTTGGTAGTACAGCGCTTCTTTTGCCTCCGACCACTTCGCCTTGCCAATGTCGTCCCACACAAGCACATCTGCGTTGATTGCTCCGTATAGCAGTTGGTTCAACGTCTCGCCCTCATCGTTCATCATCTTGGCTTGAATCAGCTCGTCCATGAATGTGACATCTGAAACAACTAGAACGTTGAAACCGTCCTTAATGAGCCGTTTGGACAACGCGATTTGTAAATGGGTTTTGCCGACGCCGAAGTTGTTGTGCTGTTGTTTCATTTCAGCCCGTTTGCCGGCCGGCAGTTCTCGAAGGCGTTGTTCCCCTAACACTGCGATGAAACCGAAATTTTTGTCAGACAACTTTTTTGCACCGTTCTCCACGCTAAATTCTTGCAGGTACTCGACTGTCATGTCATACATATCCTGTTGATATGGCGCCGATCGCCTAAAGTTCTCGAAATTCGCATGAATAAATTCATCGGGAATGAGCGCCTGCTTGAACCGGCGCCTCCAGGCTTTCCGTTCCCGGCACTCGCAAGCTCGGGCAAACTCGTAGCCACGTTCGTCTCGATAGAAGAGGAATTCCGCATCTTTGCATCGTGGACACTCGTAGTCACCCCTTCCATCCCCAGGCTCGTCGTGCTGCTTCGGCTTCTCGGAGGATTTGCTCATATGTCTTTCCGCCTTCTTTTGCAGGTCGGCTAACACCTCGGCGATGCTTGTGAATCGTCCCGCCATCCGTACCCTCTCCCTCTTTTTGCTCGTGATATTTGCTAAGGACCACTTTCCGCACATACTCAAAAGAATGGATCCCGTCGCCGTTGAATTTCGGTTGGTACTCGTCAAACACTTCGTCGATCAGTGAAAGAATGTCATCCAATGGGATTGGTTCTCGTAGAAGCTCTTCTATTGCTTCCTCGTCTTTAGGGGAAAGCGATAGTCCTTTTCCCCTGCGCTGAATATATTTGTTAGCAATTACTCTTTTTGACCGGTCTGTCATATGGGCTTCTCTTATATCATCATCAATATTTTTATTTAAATCTTTATTTATATTTTTTATTTCTTGGTAAGCGAATTCGCTTACTGTAGAGTAAGCAGTTTCGCTTACTGTAGTGTCAGCGTTTTTGCTTACTGTAGTGTCAGCGATTCCGCTTACTGTACTTTCTTTCGTTGACTGTAAGCGCCATGTATCATAATCCTTGTTAAACGCTAGTTTTCTGGATTTGGAAAAAGTACCTTCCTCAGTAACAATGATGATGTTGCTTTCGATCAGCTTATCAAGTTCTTGCTTCACTCGTTGCTTATGCACACCCGTGGCTTCAGCAAGAAAGGATAAGGACATCTCATGATCTTTTCGATTAAACCCATAAGTATATCGCCATATCACTAAGACCAGTCTAAATTGAGTCGGGCTGAGCTTGGTCAGCGCCAGGCGTTCTAAAATCTCGTTTGCAATTTTGGTATATCCATGCTCAAGCTGTACGTCTGCCAAGCTCAACACCTCCTACTTTTTTACACATATCGCAAACCCGTCCACCACACGCTTGACGGTATATTCTGGATATCTCCGCATATACTGTAGTACAAGTTGTTTGAAATGCTCCTTGTCTTTGGCCTCCTCCCAAATCCATCTTGGGAGGAGGATTTTGTATTGCGGCTGCTCATTCAGCATCGAAGACGATCTCCTCTTGCCGTGGTTCCTCGGACTGCGGCTGCGGATCGATCACTTCATATGCTTCTGCTTCGATGTACTCGACTGGTTCTGGTTCAGAAGTGATGTCTTTTCGGACCACTTCATCCTGCGCAACTGCCTGCTGAATCTCAATGGAGATCGGCAGGTACTTCCACATGTGCCGGATGACAGTCTTTTTGGCCATTTCCTCATAGTCCGTTACCCACGGACCGTTATTGGCTGCTTTTGAACGCTTGCGACGTTTTTCAATCTCCTCTTTAGGCATGAATTCGAATTGATAGCCGCCGTCTTTGAAATGCGCAACCGCATAGGCACCAATAAACTCACCGCGGTTTGTCATCGCTGGCTTATGAACGAGCTTTGGATGTAAGCCGTACTCATATTCGAACGTGTCGTTTTCGTAAACCGCATGAGCATAAATGCTTTCGATATTTCCGCTGCGCCGTGCTAGGTCGATCATGCCTTTATAGCCAATGATGAATTGCACATCGGATTGTCCTGTTTTCCCATTCTTGAACGGAACGAAGTAGCAATGTCCAATGAGTCCCGGCTCTAACCCAAGCTGCGCGGCCTGCATGACTGCACCAAGGAGAGAAGGAACCGAGCATTCCAACAGTTTCGGATTCGTCCGGATTGTCGTCAACGCAATGCGCGCCATACGGTCAGCGTCCATGTGTTTAGGAAGAGCTTTTTCGATTTCCGGCCCCATCTTTTTGAGATATGCTGCAATCGTTTGGGCTGGAGTAGGCGCTGCCGCCTCTGTTTTGTTCGCTTTATTTGCAAGCTGATTTTTTAAAGATTGATTTGTTGCCATATAATATGACCTCCTATTTCTTTTTGAATTGCTGTGCCGCAGGGCAAGTTGCCCAGTGAGGGATATGCCCTTTGACAACTTCGCCCTTTGCAGTCACTACGGTAATAATTTCAATATCAACCGGCATGGCTTTGCCGGCGGGTGTTTTAATCCACTCGATTTCCTTGCCGCAACCTCTGCATTTGGCCATATCCATTCACCTACTTAATGGAGAATCGCCGCGATATCGATTCCCTAGCGACCTCTTGATATATTTCTGGATACTTCGCTTTGAGTAACTTCGTATCAACACGGCTGCTACGAACGTTTTTCCATGTGACGATACGATCACCAGCAAATGCTCTTTCATAATCACCGAGCATAGCCTTGAGCTGATTTTCAGCTTCCTTGCGACGCTCGGCAGCTTCGGCTTCCTCTTGTTTGGCTTGTTCATATTTTGCAATCAAATCGGCAGCATGTGGTGGAAGCTCAATCTCTTCATCGAACTTCGCTGTCGGATACAAAGCTTTTAGCAAATCACTCGAAGCATCCGAACCGTCGAACATCGGCGGATTTTTCTTGAGAACGTGATTGTTCCAAAAGTTTGATTCAATCTCGATGAGGTATCGGATAATCTCCTCATCTCGCTCAATTTTCTTGTAGATGAACTTATTGCCGCCGATGAGAACCGCAATCCACCAAGCATCGTATCCTGTGACAGCCATATAGTGCTGGCATTGAATGAGATACTGCGCTGGAACCTCATCGTCTTTCCATTCGTTTTTTAGATGTTCACTCGCCGTTTTGCACTCAAGTCCAGCTTTTTCACCGACAATGAGACGGTCAACGTTCGCGATCATAAACGGGTGCTCCGGATGTTGTAGGATCGCGTTCCGTCGACGGACCTTCAAGTCCGTTCGCCGGCTGAATTCCTGTGCGACGATATCCTCCAGGATCGTCCCCAGTAGGCCGCTTCGCTGCTCGCATTTTCTTCCTGGGCTTGTCCAATCTTTTCGAGATACACCGCAACAGGAGATTTCCATCTGTCCAATCCTGCAATAGCAGCAGCGTCGCTCCCGCCAATCCCCTTCCGGCGGGCGGCCAGCCACTCTTCATGGCTCATTTCGCTTGTATTTGCCAAAATAACAGCATCCAAGTTTCACACCTCCATTTGATTTTTTTGAGGCGATCCTGTACTATGTAAGTAACAGTTCATAGGGGAATCACCTCTTCGAAGCGCCTCGCTCCCTCCAGCGGGGCGTTTTTCACGCCTGTTTTGGCCAGCCGAACTTGCAGCAATATTCATATGCGCACCATTCGTCCTGGTGGATCATCAAGCCGTCGGTAAACTCGAGAATATCGTCCCCTTCATGAATCTCCCCGCCGCATCCTTCGCAGTATCCAATGACGCGTGGTTCCTGAATGCGAATCGGATGCCGGTCGGAAATGATCGGATTCTCGATCATGCCGGCTCACCTCCTTTCAGTGCCTCGAGTCGCTTCCTAATCGCCTGTATGCTCCGGCCGGTTCGGGCAGACAGAACCTCGATCGGCTGAACCCCGTAGTGATGCAGGATGTAGAAATCTTCCTCTTCCGTCCACCTACCGGTCTTGCCGCGAGGACTGGCTTCGTCTTGGCGCCACAACGGCCGGCTGAGCGCTTGCATACGCTGCCCGTGCGGGCATTGTCGGCAAGCGCGAATAGACGCTAGTTCTACTGAAAAAAACTCACAACCGCGACAATGCTGATCGAGTGTCTGTATCACCATCATGCGGATGCGGCGCTTTTCGTCCTTTGTCACACTCTCCACCTCCTTTCTAGCGCGCATCGTCAAAGGTGATAACGCTGATGACCGAGGGATGGAGTCGGCGCAACGTTCCCACCCTTGACGACAGGCGCTAGGCCTGTCCTTGTGCAGGTAGATGGAAATGTGTTATATTGTCATTGGGCTGGTTTTTCTGTGTTGCAACGCCGCTTTGAGGCATTTGCGGCGGATTGCAACTTTTTGTTTTTCCCGTTTCAGCACGGCCACTTCATTCCAATTCCGGCGCCGGCTATGAAGCTCGATTTCTTGCGCCAAACGGGCTTCCCAGCACAAGAGATTCATATATTCATCCCAAGATGGGCTCAAATAGTTCGGTGTGTACGTCATCACTCATTCCCCTTTCTGATAATCGCTGTAATATTGATTCCGCGTTCTTGTAGCGTCGCGATCAGTTCAGCTAGTTGGTCGTGTTCTCTCTTCCGCCGCAGGAGCTCGTCCAACTCTCGACGGCACCGGCGGTATTCTTCAATCCAGCGATCGGCAGCGTCTACATCGCCTTGCTGTAGCTCCATATAGGCTCTCGATACGTAGAATTTGCAGTGTTCAAGCAGGCTGGCGCCGTGCTCTATGTCGCCAGGAAGAACGTTCATCATTTCACCTCCTTCATTCGAGACCGAAGCGTTCTGGATGCGCTTTGATCGCGTCGCGAACCGTATCCACTCCGATGCGGTTGACGTGTTCAACTCCCAGTTCGCTGACACTCAGCTCAAGAATGAAGCTGTCACTGATCGCGCTGATCTCGTAGTACACCCGGCCGTCACCGAAATCCAATTCAGTGACTCGAAAGACATTTCTGACTTTCCATTCAACGAACGCCCGATCTGCTACTTTTCTGACGCCGCTGGGCAACTCATCGAGCGAGATGTTTTTGATTTGCATCATCATTCACTCCTTCTCCCAATTTTTCGATTAGGCGCCACTTGATCCAAATAGGTCGAATTTTCTTCAATCCAGCGAAACACCTGATCGCGAGGATATCGGGCGCGAATGTGCGTGAGCTTTGGAAAGCCTGGAATATCGGTTAAATTGCTTACCGTGGAAAGCTGGACCTGGAAGATTTCTGCTAAGTCTTTCCTAGTTAGGACTGGAGGATAGCTATATCTCTTTCGCCCTTCCTCCACCCCCAACTCATACGCTTGGCGGACGAGATCCTTCACGTATTTATCAATGTCGGGAACCTGCACCACCATTTGCACGACGACTTCCCTTCCTTTTTCGTAGGAATTTCCTCCCTTCTTGTCGAATAGTGACCAGGGAAGGGAGGTGTTCAAATGAGCTGGAATGCAGAAATTGTTTTAAAATCAGGAAAAGTTGTTGCTGTTGCCGACTTAGTATCAATTAATCGCATAAGTCAATCCGACAGCTCTGTTTCTAAAAACACTGACTTTGAAAACTTTGTGCTTCCATCTAAAGGAGTGCTTTCGTTTGTCGGAAAAAACAACATCGCATGGCTCGAAGCGTCTGATATTGAATACTTGTTGTTATTCCGAGTTAACTGATTTCAACTTCCACAAAAAGAGTGCAGCGTGTGCTGTGCTCTTTTTCAAATTCCAATAGTTGTTCAACAATCTGTTTTGCTTCTTCCACGTTTGGGCAAGATATTTTTACTTTCACTTCCATTCCATCTCACCTCCTTCGAAGAATTTTCCTCCTTCCTGTCGAAATAAGACGACGAGTTGTGGATGAATTAACTAAACGTTAATGTTTAGATATTTCGTAAATTTTTCTCGCGATTGTATCGATATCTACCTGAGCCGTCGTCCCTCGGCGGTTTCCTTTTCTAACTTGGTGACACGCGCTTCTAATTCAGCTAACCGTTTCTCGATGTCCATTTCCTCACCCCCTTTCACGCGGTCTATTGCAGGTTTTTCTCCCTTCGCGTTGAAATGTTTATGGAAGGGAGGTGAGACCGTGTTAAAAAACATAGACCCTGAAAAATTTGCTTTAGCTGTTATTAGCTCAGTCTCCACAAATGGCGACTCTCCAGAAACTATTGCGAAAGAAAAACTAAAACTATACGTTGCTGCATTTGAAGAAGCAGTAAATTACAACAAAACAGTTATTGCAGAAAACAAAGGACAAGCCTTAAAGGAGTTTTACGGCAGTAAATAGAACTTTTACTCTTCATAATGGGCGATGATGATCTTTGCGATAACGTAAAGGTCTTCTTCGTCCCATCCTTTTTCGTAGGCAAATTGCAAAAGTTCTTTTGTTTTTGTTAGCGTTTCGTTCGGTAGTTTAATCATGTCTTTCATTCCCCTCACCTCCTTTCACGCGGTTTGCTCTTTCTTCAACAACAATCGAAACGTCTCTCGTCCCTTTGGCGTGATGAGCGTCTGCACGTCAGCTCGTCCGTTTCGTTCCCATTCTTTTAACTCAAACAACTCTGGCACATACGCTGCGTACGGTTTGAGTTTCTTTTTCTGATCGCGATAGACGAATTTATTTTTCAGCAACCAGTCGATGAAGAAACGTTCTTTCACTTGCAATTCTTTCGCTGTATCGCGGAAATTCGTTAGCAAGTTCCGATCAACCAGCGCATCGAAATACTCCACTTTTGGCTTCATCGCCGCGATCTGCTCATTTTGCCGGCGCACCGTTTCCAGCACGCCACGGAACATTAGCTTCGTCTGCTCATCCGCAAACGGAAGATACGTATTGATGAACATGTCCTCGTTCGCGACGTAGCCGCCGGTTCGACGGATGGTTGGGAGGACTACTTCAAATATCCACTTTTCAAATTCCTCCGCCTTTTGTCTGATTTCCGGATTTTTGCTCTGATCAGCCGCCTTAATGATCAAGCGGTATATATCCCCTTCTGGGATAACTTTCACCGTTTGCTCTCCTCCATTAGTAAGGATGCGGTAAGTTACCGCCCCCTTGCAGTGACTTGAAATTGCTTCGTGCGGCCGGCTGTACCCCAATGCTTTTGCAACATCATTACCAACGGCGTGTGGATTGTTGTTAATTTCGACGAATCGAACATCGCCGAACATCGGATGATTAAAAATCTGTAATTGGTTCATTTGGTTTTCCCCTCCACTCCGTTAATGTATTTGATCAACTTTTTGTGCTTATGTTTGTACGCGAGTTGTTTTGCCGCTTTAAGCGATATAAGCCATTTGCCATTGTGATAAGTGAACTCATTGTCCGGAATATCTTTAAAAATCGGGAATTGTTTTTTGAATTCCGACAAACTAACTGGATCCAACTGTTTCACCCCCCACCTTTAGTGAGTTTATCCTGCGTTTTCACCTTTACACTCACATAAAGTGAGATTATGTTTAAAAAAAAGTTCTTCCACGCTCTTTTTATAAAACATGGCAATCTTAATCTTTGTTCGGTCGCTCCCACTTCTCTTCCCTGTTTCTAACATCGCGAGCATCCCGGGAGATATGCCGATTTTTTTTGCAGCTTCTGCCTGCGACAGCCCCAATGCTTTTCTAGCCTTAATCAACTCCTCGTTCAATCTCATCACCTCACTTTCTGTGACTAATTAAATTTTTACACACTTTAAGTGAGTAGTCAATAGGATTTTTCACTTTTTGTGAGAATTATTTATTTACTCACTAATTGTAAGTATAATTGATTGATAAGGAGAGTGATTAAATTGGATAACAAGGTAGTCGGCAAAAGAATTGCATTATTGCGGAAGAAAAGAGGACTTTCGCAAGAGGAGTTTGCAAAGAAAATCAACGTTTCGCCTTCAACTGTTGCAATGTGGGAAGTAGGAAAAAGAGAGGTTAAATCATCGACTCTCTCTGAGTTGGCTGACTTTTTTAATGTATCAACGGATTATCTTCTTGGTAGAACTGATAACCCTTCCTCGTCGCTTCCTGAATTAACTGAAAGAGAAGAACGGAACATTCAAAGAGAACTCGAAAAAATTATTGAGGGGTTAAGTAGTAAAAATGGTTTCGCTGCGTTTGGTGGAATGGACATCGACGAACTCGATGAAGAGGATCGGGAACTGCTGATCGCATCTTTGGAAAACTCTCTCCGCCTCGCCAAGCGCATCGCAAAGCAAAAATTCACGCCGAAGAAATATCGAAAAGAATAACCATCTCCAGGGGGTTCGCTATGGCTGAAAAGATCAAACAAATTGTAGAGAAGATGATCCGAAAGCACGGCACGAACAACCCCTTTGAGATCGCATCACAGAAAGGCATTGTGCTGTTGTTTGAGCCGCTGGGCGGGATATACGGGTATCATCATACGTTCCGTCGGATTCAGATCATTCATATCAATTCAGAGTTGGACGAGCCAATGCAACGCTTCGTTTGCGCGCACGAGCTGGGGCATGCGGTGTTGCATCCCGAACTTAGCACTTCATTTTTGCGAAAAAACACACTTTTCTGTATGGACAAAGTGGAACGAGAAGCAAATGAATTTGCAGTGGAACTTCTTCTCCCAGATGATTGTATTTATACATATCGAAACACTGATATGACCATTTATGAAGTTGCGACAACGTATGGAATACCTAAAGAGGTAGTTCATTTGAAGAAAGAGTTGAAAATTTAAAAGAGCAACGCAAATGGTTGCTCTTTTTAGTTAGCGCGAAACATGCAACGAATTTTGTAATTTGTTTTCCCATTACTATCAACACCAGCATTAACATTTTCATTCATAAAGTCGATAAAATCCTTTAAAGGAAGAGGTGATTTATCGAATGCTCCTTTAGGTGCTTTTTTGGCTACGTCCACGCCGAAAGAAAACAATACCTGTTGGTTTGGTGTTACGTTCATGTCGACAACATTAAAAGAGCTAGCGATGATCGGTAGTTTGTAATGGTTGGCGAATCGATGAATAAAATATGTAAATTTATACCCGTCTTCCGTAGCTTGTTTAAAGTTCATTTTTTTAATTTCGAGATTGTCATATGAAGCAATAAAATTACCTTTGTAGTTACTTGACGGTTCTAAATAAAATTCGCCACCCGTAGAAATTGTTTGAGTTAGGAACGGAACAATTTCTTTTTTAAATAGTTGAATGTCCATTTTTGGATATTTCGCTATGAATTCATCAGCCTCTTTAACCATTTGTTGTTCAAGTGTAAGTTTTGGTTTGTTTGATGATGTGTCTTCTTTACCAAATATTAGACCTATAACTGTAAACGAAACAGTGAGAGTTAAAATGAAAATCCACATAATTTTTGCAATTTTTTTCATACAAATCCCCTACAAATAATTTTTACTCTTTCATTATAGGTATTAATTAACTATTTTTTCTATCATTTTTTAAAAGGAATCCTTGAGGGGGCGGTGCATCTAAAAAATTTTGACTTCCGAATCAAACATATATTTCTATAAAAAGGAGATGATCAGATTGATTATTCACTTGGACGACTATCGTAATAAGAAGAAAAAGAAAACAAACAGCTGCTCAATGGCCAGTATTCCTGTATTTTCACGAATCACCGTAGAGGATGGCAAACTCGTTGGTGTTTTAGAAAACGGTCAGAAAATCATCATCGAAAACTTAGACGAGAAGGAGCGATAACATTGGCTTCGTTCCAAAAGTATAAAACGAAAGACGGCGAGAAATGGATGTTTAAAATGGATGTCGGCATCGATCCGGCGACCGGGAAACGGAAAACGACGACACGTCGAGGCTTTAAGACGAAAAAAGAAGCGCAGTTGGCTGCGGCCAAATTGTACGACGAAATAAATAACGGAGGTTACGTGAAGGACACGAATATACTATTCAAGGATTTCGCACAAGAATGGTTAGCAATATACAGCGAGACCGCAAAAATAAGCACCATTCGCGCCAGGAAACATGAACTGGGGCACTTGATGCGTTACTTCGGCAACTTGAAGCTAAAGGATGTTACACGAAAAATGTATCAAGACATGCTCTTGGATCTCAAGAAAAAAGGATATGCTGACAACACCCTAGACGGAATTCATACAACAGGGAGAATGATTTTTAAAAAAGCGATGGAATTGGAATTGATAAACTCTAATCCTACGGAATACGCCAAGGTGCCTAAGCAGAAAAAAACAGTGGAGGACATTGAAAGCGGCAATAAAGACATGAAATTTTTAGAAAAGCATGAGTTAGCCCTCTTTTTGAAAACAGCCCAAGAACACGGGCTGGCTATGGATTATGTCGTGTTTTCAACCTTGGCATACACTGGTATGCGGCTAGGTGAATTACTGGCCCTTCAGTGGAAGGATATTAACTTTAAAGAACATACCATTGCGATTACAAAAACGTTGTACAGCCCTAGAAACAACGAAAGATATTATCAATTACTGCCCCTAAAACACAGGGATCCATTCGAACCATCAAAGTCGATCCAAACATCATTTCACTTCTAAAGAAGCACAAAGCTGAGCAAAATGAAATCAAATTGCGAATGGGAGAGTTATATCACGATCTGGGTTTCGTGTTTGCGCGGCCAAGTGGATTCCCTGAAGTGCCTAAAAAAATTGAAATCAGAATGAAGCGACTACTGAGAATCGCAAACATTCATAAACATGTAACACCTCACTCCCTTCGGCACACTCATACTAGTTTACTTATTGAAGCAGGAGTGGGAATCAAAGAAATCCAGCAGCGCCTCGGCCATGCAGATATCGAAACAACCATGAACATTTATGCGCATCTAACAAAAGATTTGGAAGAAAGAGCTTCGCAGAAATTTAGCGAGCTTATGAGCAACTTCATCAAAAATTTGTGATTTTCGTGGTCAAAATGTGGTCAAAACAAAAAGAACACCGGGGAGAACCCCAGTGTTCCAAAGGGTTGGAGGCGATGATTACATCATGCCGCCCATATCCGGCATGTTGTTGTTGCCTTTGTTTTCTTCCGGTTTGTCGGCAACGACCGCTTCTGTCGTCAAGACCATTGCGGCGACAGATGCAGCGTTTTGCAGCGCCGAACGAGTGACTTTCGTCGGGTCCACGATGCCAGCTTCGATCATGTCGACCCATTCGCCTGTTGCCGCGTTGAAGCCAATGCCCGGTTTTTCGTTTTTCAGGCGCTCAACGATGATCGAGCCTTCCAGACCAGCGTTTTGCGCGATTTGACGAACCGGTTCTTCGATCGCGCGCAAGACGATTTTCACGCCGGTTGCTTCATCGCCTTCCGCTTCGATGGCCGCAACTTTGCTGTAGACGTTCATCAACGCCGTGCCACCGCCAGCGACAATGCCTTCTTCAACCGCAGCACGAGTCGAGTTGAGCGCATCTTCAATGCGCAGTTTGCGTTCTTTCAATTCCGTTTCTGTCGCTGCGCCCACTTTGATGACCGCTACGCCGCCAGCGAGTTTCGCCAAGCGTTCTTGCAGTTTTTCGCGGTCGAATTCCGAAGTCGTTTCTTCAAGCTGCGCACGGATTTGGTTGATGCGCGCTTTGATGCGATCCGAATCGCCAGCGCCTTCGACGATCGTCGTCGTTTCTTTCGTAACAACAACTTTCGACGCACGGCCGAGCGAAGCGATCGTTGTCGATTTCAGTTCGCGGCCGAGCTCTTCGGAGATGACTTCACCGCCCGTTAAAATCGCGATGTCTTCGAGCATCGCTTTGCGGCGGTCACCGAAGCCAGGCGCTTTGACAGCTACCGCATTGAACGTGCCGCGCAATTTGTTGACAACAAGCGTCGCGAGTGCTTCGCCTTCAACATCTTCCGCAATGATCAAAAGCGGACGGCCTTGTTGCACGACTTGCTCAAGAACAGGCAACAGTTCTTGGATGCTCGATACCTTCTTGTCCGTAATCAAGATGTACGGATTTTCGAGAACGGCTTCCATTTTTTCTGTATCCGTAATCATGTACGGCGAAACGTAACCGCGGTCGAATTGCATCCCTTCGACAACGTCGAGTTCCGTCGTGAAGCCTTTCGATTCTTCAAGCGTGATGACGCCGTCATTGCCGACGCGTTCCATCGCTTCAGCGATCAATTGGCCGACTTCTTCGTCAGCAGCCGAGATCGCAGCCACTTGGGCGATCGATTCTTTTCCTTTGATCGGTTTGGAGATGGCTTTTAATTCTTCAACCGCTACCGCTACCGCTTTTTCAATCCCGCGGCGGATGCCCATCGGATTGGCGCCAGCTGCCACGTTTTTCAATCCTTCACGGATCATCGCTTGAGCCAATACGGTAGCCGTTGTCGTCCCGTCCCCAGCGATGTCGTTCGTTTTGCTGGCGACTTCAGCGACCAGTTTCGCGCCCATGTTTTCAAACGGGTCTTCGAGTTCGATTTCTTTCGCGATTGTTACCCCGTCATTCGTGATGAGCGGAGAACCGAATTTTTTCTCCAATACGACGTTGCGGCCTTTCGGACCTAATGTGACTTTCACTGCGTCTGCGAGTTTGTCCACCCCGCGCAACATCGCACGGCGCGCTTCTTCGCTGAACTTAATTTCCTTTGCCATACCCCGTTACCTCCTTATGAAATTGTTGGACTGCGTGCCACAAGTTAAGTATCCGATTCAATACCCAGTATGTTTTCGGAATGTTTATGTGATGAACGCATATATTAGCGGATGACAGCCAAAATATCGCTTTCGCGCAAGATTAAGTATTCTTTGCCGTCGTATTTCACTTCTGTGCCCGCATATTTCGAGAAGATGATGCGGTCGCCGACTTCGACTTCCGGCGCGATGCGTTGGCCGTTATCGAGCACGCGGCCTGCACCGACAGCAACAACGCGGCCTTCTTGCGGTTTTTCTTTCGCCGTATCCGGCAGAACGATGCCGCTAGCCGTTTTTTCTTCTGTTTCCACGACTTCAATGACAATGCGATCGCCTAATGGCTTCAACACGGGAAACAACCTCCTTAACGATAGTTTTCGCCGTTCTTATTAGCACTCGTCACTATTGAGTGCTAACACACTTATAATATTAATGAACTTCTTTCCGTTTTGCAAGTAGGAAATGCAAAAAAATAACGGTTTTTCTCTCCTAAAGAAGAAAGAGCAAAAGGAGCCGGTTGTTTTGCCTCTACTCCCCATCCGCGCGGAGCCCGTTTTCATTATTTCACATTCCTCGGACTGATAAACGGCTCCGATTCATTTTTTTGCGGCGGTGAAGTGGGATGCGAGGATGCAGTTTTCTTACTATTTTCGCTATACATGTGCTACAATACGGATATAATTTGAAATAAAAGGGGTAGAGGGTTTGAAACGCAACCACTGGTACGTCATCATCACGTATATCGTCATGCAGCTGTCCGCCTTTGTCGGCGTGCCGCTTCTTCGCGCCCTCGGCGTCGGCCAAGGAACGGAAAGCCGCCTCGAAGCCGCCAAACTGGCTTCCGGGTATTGGGCGATCATTAGTTTCCTGCTCGCTTTTGTCATTGTCCTATGGCTGCTCCGCGGTGACCGCAACGAACGAATGATGCGGCGGCTGCCGCTTGGTTCCTCGTGGATGTGGGCGGTCTTGGGCGTCTTTTTGGCGCTCACGGCGCAAAGCATCGCCGCCAACATCGAATGGCGGCTGCTCGGCATCAAACCAGGGTCGGAAAATACAAGGCAAATCATCGATATCATCCGCCTGACGCCGCTGCTTATCGTCGTCACCTCCATCATCGGCCCGATTTTGGAGGAGATCATCTTTCGCAAAATCATTTTCGGCTCGCTTTATGAAAAATACAACTTTTGGTTGGCGGCGCTTGTCAGTTCGCTTTTGTTTGCCATTGTCCATATGGAGCCGGAACATTTGCTTCTGTACACATCCATGGGGATGGTATTCGCGTTTTTATACGCGAAAACCGGACGCATTTTCGTGCCGATTTTCGCCCATGTCTCCATGAATACGTTCGTCGTCGCCATGCAGACGCTGTTGGCCGACAAAATTGAGAACATGATGCGCCAGTCCGAGCTGCCGCTCGCCGTTTGGAGGGTTTGGCTATGATGCGAAATCCTCGGCTGTTTTCGCTTCTGTATTTCGTCTTAGGCTCAATGTTTACGTATTTGGCCATCGAAAGTGCTCATGAAACGGTTTGGAACGTCTCCACCATCGCTTTAGCGGCGCTCGCTGCCTTTGATTTCGGCACCGCCCTTCGCCTTCTTTTCGCCTCAAAACGCTGACCCCTTCCCGTGATTCGGACGGGAAGGGACCAGAACATCAATCTCATGACGGCGATCATATTGTGAAAATGGAAACAAAAAACAAGAGGCCGGCCTCAAAGTCCTGTTTTGTGGCTTTTGAGACAGCCCCTTCGTTTGGCCCGGCCTTGCTCGCTTTCCTCTTCATGTTTTTCCTCCCGCCTCACTCATTGCCTTCCTCCTCGGCTGCTCGCTGCGCTTTCCGATAGCCGATGCGCGCCACCCAAATGCTTCCTTCATACAAAATGGTGAGCGGAATCATGACGATCACTTGCGACAGCACATCCGGCGGCGTAATGACCGCCGCTAAAATAAGCAGCGCCAAATACGCATACTTGCGGATGCGAACAAGAAGCTGCGGCGTAATAAGCCCTAAGCGGGTGAAAAACAACACGACGATCGGCAGCTGAAACACGATGCCAAACGGCAGCACGAGCTGAAGCAAAAACTGAAAATATTCATTAATGCCGATCATTTGTTGAACCCCTAGTTGGTCAGCCAGCTGGCTCATAAATCGAACGACAAACGGAAACAAGACGAAATAAGCGAAGCTGACGCCTGCTAAAAAAAGAACGATCGACGCCGGGATATAGCTTAACGTCACTTTCCGCTCTTTTTCATACAGACCGGGGCTGACAAACGCCCAAATTTGATACAACAGCACCGGAGCCGATAGCACAGCCGCGATGACAAAGGCAAACTGAAAATACACTTTAATCGGATCGGTGAGGCGGAAGGCGTTCATGGTCAAATGCTTCGCCTCGGCCGTTCGCTGCAAATACAAAATGACATCATCGACAAAAAAGAAACTAACGACAAGCGCCGCAGCAAAAAAGATGAGCACGATGATGAGCCGTTTTCGCAGTTCACCCAGATGCTCATACACCGACATTTCTTTGTCATTCATTGTTTCTCCATCCTGCCTTGTCATCGGTCGTTTTTCGTTTCTTCGTCATCAGCGAGCCCTTTTGTGGCGTCTTTAAACTCGCGAAGCGACTGGCCGAACGACCGCCCTAATTCCGGCAGCTTTTTCGTGCCAAACAGCAACAAAATCACAGCAACGAGCAACAAATATTTCATGTGTTGTTCTCTCCTTTTTACGATGGCGATGGATAGTTTTTCAAAAAATAGACGAGCGACTGCAGCTCAATGGCTAAATCGATATGATGGACGCGAATATGGTTCGGCACGTTCAACCGCGCCGGAGTAAAGTTTAAAATGCCTTTAATTCCTTGCGCGACAAGGCGGTCGGTCAGCGCTTGAGCCGCGGCGGCCGGCACGGTTAAAATGGCGACCGGGATGTTTTCGTGAAGCCGCTCCTCCAACTCATCGAGATGATAGACCGGCACCCCGCCGACTGTCGTCCCTACTTTCCGCTCATCGACATCAAACGCCATCACGATTTTCGTATTGTTGTTTTTCGAAAAATTATAGTTTAAAAAGGCGGTGCCTAAATTGCCGACGCCAAACAAGGCGACTTCGGTCACCTCATCCTCTTCAAGCGTCCGGCGGAAAAACGACAACAAATAATGGACATTATACCCGTATCCCTTTTTGCCAAGCGCGCCAAAATAGGAGAAATCACGGCGGATCGTCGCCGGATCGACTTTCACCGCCTCGCTCAACTCGGCAGAGGAGACGCGTTGCTTGCCGGAAGCGTGCAAGTTTTTCAAAAACCGATAGTAAAGCGGCAGCCGTTTGGCGGTTGCCTGCGGAATTTTCGGTTGTTCGTTGCTCATGATCTCATCCCCTAGCTAATCGGTTTTCCGTCGGTAATGGCCAGACTTCCCGCCCGTTTTTTCGACCAAATACGTCGGACCGATGACCATTCCTTTATCAAGCGCCTTGCACATATCGTACACTGTCAACGCACAGACCGAAGCGGCCGTCAGCGCTTCCATTTCCACTCCTGTGCTCCCTTTCGTTTTCACCGTTGCCGTGATGACGAGCTTATGCGCTTCTCCATCGTTTTCCCAAGCAAAAGCAATGTCCACACCCTTTAACATAAGCGGGTGACACATTGGAATAAGGTCAGCTGTCTTCTTCGCCGCCATCACCCCCGCCACTTGAGCGACGGCGAGCACATCCCCTTTCTCGATCGCATTGCTCGTCATTTTTTCGTAAATTTCCCGGCTGACAGTCACGCTCGTTTGCGCCACAGCCACTCGCACAGTATCTTCTTTGTGCGTAATATCAACCATTTTCGCGCGCCCTTGTTCATTGAAATGAGTGAACGATGACAATACAATCTCCTCCATTTATACACTATACACGATTTTTCATCATTCGTCTTTGACCGTTTTCGCGACTTGCGTTAAACTATTCGCGAGGTGACGGACATGATCATTTTGCAAGTGCACGGGCTCACGAAATATTTCGGCGCTGACCTTATTTTATCGAATATAAAACTAGAAATACAGTCCCGCGACCGAATTGCCCTTGTCGGCCGCAACGGAGCGGGAAAATCGACATTGTTGAAAATCATCGCCGGTGAACTCTCTTTCGACAGCGGCAAAATCATCAAACCAAACCATATCAAAATCGGCTATTTGGCGCAAAACAGCGGGCTCGACTCGCCGCGTTCCATTTGGGACGAAATGCTTGAGGTATTCACCCCGCTTCTCGGACTCGAAAAACAGCTCGCCGAACTCAGCATGCAACTCGGCGACCCGGACGTACTCGCCGATCCCGCTCGCTATGAAAAAACGCTGAAAATGTATGACGAGCTGCAAGAACAATACAAAGAACAAGGCGGCTACCAATACGAAGCCGACATCCGCTCCGTTTTGCACGGGCTGCAGTTTTCCTCATATGATTATAAAACTACGCCGGTCTCGTCGTTAAGCGGCGGACAGCGGACGCGGCTTGCCCTTGGGAAATTGCTGTTGTCCAAGCCGGATTTATTGATTTTGGACGAGCCGACGAACCATTTGGATCTTGAGACGCTCGCCTGGCTGGAGCAGTACTTGCAAGCCTATCCCGGTGCCGTCCTGGTTGTTTCCCACGACCGCTACTTTTTAGACAAAATCGTCACCGACGTATACGAACTGTCGAATGCCACGCTCAAACACTATGCCGGCAACTACAGCCGCTATTTGGAGTTGCGGGCCGAGCAATACGAACAAGAGTTAAGACGGTACGAGAAACAGCAAGAAGAAATCGCCCGACTCCAAGACTTCATCCAGCGCAACATCGCACGTGCCTCGACGGCCAAACGGGCGCAAAGCCGGCGAAAGCAACTGGAAAAAATAGAACGGCTCGAACGGCCTGTCGGCGATGAAAAATCAGCCTCCTTTTCGTTCTCGATCGATCGACCGAGCGGCTATGAAGTGCTCACCGCTGAAGACATAGCCGTTGGCTATGACGACGGTGCACCCATCATCCGCCAAATCAGCTTCCGCATCACGCGCGGCGAAAGCGTCGCCCTAGTCGGGCCGAACGGCATCGGCAAGTCGACATTGCTGAAGGCGATCGCCCGAAAACTCCCTATCCAAACAGGAGAGCTCCGCTACGGCGCAAACGTCCAAATCGGCTATTACGATCAAGACCAAGCTGATTTGTCATCGAACAAACGGGTGCTTGACGAGCTGTGGGACGCCTACCCCGAAAAGACGGAAAAAGAAATTCGCACCGTGCTCGGCAACTTCCTGTTTTCCGGCGATGACGTTTTAAAACCGGTCTCCGCTTTAAGCGGCGGGGAGAAAGCACGCCTTTCGCTCGCCAAGCTGATGCTGCAAAAAGCAAATGTCCTTCTTTTGGACGAACCGACAAACCATCTCGACCTTGACAGCAAAGAAGTGCTCGAGCAAGCGCTCATCGACTACCCGGGAACGATTTTGTTCGTTTCCCACGACCGCTATTTCATCAACCGAATCGCAACAAAGGTGTTTGAACTTTCCAGCGGAGGCCTAACGGAATACTTAGGCGACTATGATTACTACATCGCCAAAAAAGAAGAAATGCGCGAATTGGCGCTCCTGAACGTCCGCCCGACAGAAACGGCAAGTGATTCTGCCAAAACGACATACGAGCAAGAAAAAGAGGAAAAAAAACGACGGCGCCAGCGCCAACGCCGCTTGGATGAAATCGAAGCCGAGATTGCAGCGCTTGAAGCACAAATCGCTGAGATCGAGCAAAAACTTTGTGATCCATCCGTTTACGGCGACTATGAGACGATGCAACGATTGACGCAAGAAAACGACGAGCGGAAGCAGCGAGTCGAAACGTTATTGGCCGAATGGGAACAGCTTTATACTTCACTATAACCGACAACCCGCCTCTAGTTTCGGCGGGTTGTTCTTTAGTTAGTCACATTATCCACAAAAGAATCCACAATTTCCACCATGGAATATAAGTTATTCACCAACTTTTCCACATTATCCACAAAAAACATCTTCCTTTTGCACAAAAATCGCTGTGTATTGTTTTTCTTATGTTGATCATGTTTTACCGCTTTTTCCACATTGTCCACAGATTTGTGGATAAAAATATACACAAACTTTTTTCACATGAAAACAAAAAGGACGATCCGTTTGCCTGCCGCAAACGGATCGCCCTTCGGTGTCTTTCGCGTTTCAGCCAACTGCCTAGACAAGCGGCAAGCTTGGATTGGCGTTGAGCGCCAAATCAGCCCGCTTTCCTTGTTGATATAACACTGTTCCCGCAACGGCAATCATCGCAGCATTATCGGTGCATAGCGATAACGGCGGGATGACAAGCTCCACATCGGGGAGCTCTTTCATTTTATCCTGCAGTGCAGCCCGCAGCCCGCGGTTGGCCGCCACCCCCCCGGCGAGCAGCACTTGCCGTACGCGGTATTCTTTGGCGGCCTGCACCGTTTTCGTCACCAGCACATCGACGACGCTGGCCTGAAAGCTCGCGGCCATCTGTCTCGGATCGATCTCCTCGCCGCGCTGCTTCGCGTTGTGGAGCGCATTGAGAACCGCCGATTTTAAGCCGCTGAAGCTGAAATCATACGAACCTTCCTCAAGCCACGCTCGCGGCAAATCAATCACTGGCTCTCCCTCATGAGCCAGCCGGTCGATGTGCGGTCCTCCTGGGTACGGAAGGCCTAAAGCCCGCGCCACCTTGTCATACGCCTCACCGGCAGCGTCATCGCGCGTTTCACCGATCACCGCAAAATTCCCATGCTCCTTCATGAACACGAGTTCCGTATGACCACCGGAAACGACGAGCGCCAACAGCGGAAACTTCATTTCAGCCACTAATTGATTGGCGTAAATATGACCGGCGATATGATGCACCCCAATAAGCGGCAATCCATGGGCAAACGCTAACGCTTTCGCCGCGTTGACCCCGACAAGAAGCGCTCCGACAAGCCCCGGTCCGGCCGTCACCGCCACCGCATCAAGGCCCGCAAACGATACGCCGGCCTGCTGCATCGCTTCTTCAATAACGAGCGTAATTTGCTCCACATGATGGCGGGAAGCAATTTCCGGCACGACGCCGCCAAACCGCCGATGGCTTTCCATTTGCGACGCCACTACATTCGATAAAACCTCTCTTCCGTTTTTCACGACTGCTGCCGCCGTTTCATCGCAGCTCGTTTCAATGCCTAATACATATACGTCCTCATTCATCTCAGCTTCACCCACATGACTAACGCGTCTTCAAAGTTATCCGGATAATACCGTTTGCGAATGCCTCCGTTGCGAAACCCTAGCTTTCGGTACAGCGACTGGGCAACATGATTGGACACGCGCACCTCAAGCGTCATCGTCGCCGCCCCGTGCTGCCTGGCCATGTCCATCAAGCGCCGCATGAGCGCTTCACCAAGCTTTTGCCCACGAAACTGCGGCAACACGGCTACATTCGTCACATGCGCCTCATCGATGACAAGCCACATCCCACCATACCCGATGATCCGCCCGTTGTACACCATGACGATATATTTGGCGTAGCGGTTGTACATGAGCTCGTTGTAAAACGATTCACGGCTCCAAGGCGAAGTAAACGATGCCCGCTCGACTTGCACGACTTCATCAATGTCATGAATGGTCATTGGCCGAAATTGAACATTGATCCCCATCGTTCTGTTCCCCTTTTTGTTTCGCGAGCCATTTCGCCTCCGCCTCGGCAAGGCGGAGGTAGTTCGGCACAAACACATGGGCGTTCTCGCGCTCTTTTTGTTTGCCTAGCATCACCAACTCGCTCGGACGCGGCAACGCCAAAGACGACGGAGCCACGTGAACCCGTTCGCCTAAATGACTTCGAAACAAATCACGATATAGCGGTGCATCCGCACCAATGAACAATACATCCTCTTCCCGCTCGCTCAACCGACGCGCCCACTCATCCGCCGCCACAATCCGATCCTCCTCAAGGCAGCGGAGCGCACCGCCTTCGTAGCGATAAAGCCCCGTGTAAATTTGTCCGCGCCGTGCGTCAAACAGCGGAACGATCACCCCAGGAAAATAACGGCCATTGGCGGCGAGCACCTCAAGGCTCGACACTCCGGCGATCGGAATACCGAGCGACCAGGCAAGCGTTTTCGCAATCGTCACGCCGATCCGCACCCCGGTATACGACCCCGGCCCTTTCGCTACAACGATTAAATCGAGATCTTTTGGAGCAACGTCACATCGTCGAAGCAACAACTCAATGGCTGGCATCGCCCGGGATGAATGGTCTTTTTTCACATTGGTGATGAATTCCCCTTTCACGACATCACCATCTACCAACGCAATGCCAAGCGGCATATTCGATGTATCAATTCCCAATACTTTCATGACGGAAAAATCTCCTTGCACAACTGTTCATAACGCTCCCCCGACGGCTCAAAGCGAAGCAACCGCTCATCGCCGCCACGATGAAACAAGAAAACGGTCAGCCGTTCCTCAGGCAACTGGCCGGCGATCAAATGCGCCCATTCAACAACCGTGACGCCATCGCCAGCAAAATATTCGTCAAATCCAAGATCTTCCCATTCATCTTCAAGTCGGTATACATCCATATGATAAAGCGGAAGCCGACCATCATATTGCTTAATAATGGTAAACGTCGGGCTATTGACCGTTTGCGTAATGCCCAGCCCTTCAGCAAGACCTTTCGTAAACGTCGTCTTTCCCGCCCCGAGATCACCTTCTAATGCGATGACCATTCCCGGCTCAAGATGTTCCGCCAGCCGGCGGGCCACCGACTTCGTTTCTTCCGGAGAATGCACCAAAATTTCAATTTTTTTCATTTTGTTCTACCTTATCCCCTTTTATCATCTTCACTCTTGCTTTTGAAATTGTATCATATCCGAACATCTTGCCGCCACTTCCAAAACGAAAAATAGGCATAGGAGAAAAGGAAAAACAAAAAGGACGATCCCGCGCAGCCTTTTGGCTCGCTGACAGATCGCCCTGTTGCGCAATCGCCCCTAAAAAGAAAAAGGGAATGAGGCGTGTCGAAACTCCCTGGTGAATGAAGCTGCCTAGCAGCGACCTACTCTTGCAGGGGCGCTGGCCCCAACTACCATCGGCGCTGGAGGGCTTAACTTCCGTGTTCGGGATGGGAACGGGTGTTTCCCCTCCGCTATAGCCACTAGGCAAGCGGTTGGATTTTGACATCATTTATTATACTTGAAAAACAAACAATGTCAAGAAGGAAATTCATTCCTTCAAAACTAGATAACCGTCGGAAGAAGCCGCTCGCCTGCGCTTTTCGCATTGTCCAGCTCCGGCTCGCCGCCGCTCGGGGTCAAATAACCTTCGCCTTCGGGATGTGAACATCCCTGCAGGCGAAGAACATTTGCCCGTCGCGGCGACCCGCTCGCCTGCGCTTTTCTTTGTCCAGTTCCAGCGCCTAGCTCTCTTCTGCCAAATAACCTTCCCCCTCGGGGTGCAAGCACCCCTGCGGGTGAAGAACATTTGGCTTCGAGAGCTAATCGCGGCGCTTTCACTTTTCTCACTAGGTCAAGCCCTCGATCGATTAGTATCCGTCAGCTCCACGTGTCGCCACGCTTCCACCTCGGACCTATCGACCTCGTCATCTTCGAGGGATCTTACCCGCCTAACGCGGTGGGAAATCTCATCTTGAGGGGGGCTTCACGCTTAGATGCTTTCAGCGCTTATCCCGTCCGCACATAGCTACCCAGCGGTGCCCCTGGCGGGACAACTGGTACACCAGCGGTGCGTCCATCCCGGTCCTCTCGTACTAAGGACAGCTCCTCTCAAATTTCCTCCGCCCGCGACGGATAGGGACCGAACTGTCTCACGACGTTCTGAACCCAGCTCGCGTACCGCTTTAATGGGCGAACAGCCCAACCCTTGGGACCGACTACAGCCCCAGGATGCGATGAGCCGACATCGAGGTGCCAAACCTCCCCGTCGATGTGGACTCTTGGGGGAGATCAGCCTGTTATCCCCGGGGTAGCTTTTATCCGTTGAGCGATGGCCCTTCCATGCGGAACCACCGGATCACTAAGCCCGACTTTCGTCCCTGCTCGACCTGTCCGTCTCGCAGTCAAGCTCCCTTGTGCCTTTGCACTCTCCGAATGATTTCCAACCATTCTGAGGGAACCTTTGGGCGCCTCCGTTACCTTTTGGGAGGCGACCGCCCCAGTCAAACTGCCCACCTGACACTGTCTCCCACCCCGCTAAGGGGTGCGGGTTAGAATTTCAATACCGCCAGGGTGGTATCCCACCGCCGCCTCCACCGAAGCTGGCGCTCCGGCTTCCCAGGCTCCCACCTATCCTGTACAAGCGATACCAAAATTCCATATCAGGCTGCAGTAAAGCTCCACGGGGTCTTTCCGTCCTGTCGCGGGTAACCTGCATCTTCACAGGTAGTATAATTTCACCGGGTCTCTCGTTGAGACAGCGCCCAAGTCGTTACACCTTTCGTGCGGGTCGGAACTTACCCGACAAGGAATTTCGCTACCTTAGGACCGTTATAGTTACGGCCGCCGTTTACTGGGGCTTCGGTTCGCACCTTCGCTTCCGCTAAGCGCTCCCCTTAACCTTCCAGCACCGGGCAGGTGTCAGCCCCTATACGTCGCCTTTCGGCTTCGCAGAGACCTGTGTTTTTGATAAACAGTCGCTTGGGCCTTTTCACTGCGGCTCTTCAGGGCTCTTCACCCCAAAGAGCACCCCTTCTCCCGAAGTTACGGGGTCATTTTGCCGAGTTCCTTAACGAGAGTTCTCCCGCGCGCCTTAGGATTCTCTCCTCGCCTACCTGTGTCGGTTTGCGGTACGGGCACCTCTTCCCTCGCTAGAGGCTTTTCTTGGCAGTGTGAAATCGGGGACTTCCGGATCACTCCGTCGCCGTCACCGCTTGGCCTTATGATCCGCGGATTTGCCTGCAGATCAGCCTCACGGCTTGGACAGGCTCTTCCAGCCGCCTGCTCACCCTATCCTCCTGCGTCCCCCCATCGCTCAAACGGGAAGAAGGTGGTACAGGAATCTCAACCTGTTGTCCATCACCTACGCCTTTCGGCCTCGGCTTAGGTCCCGACTAACCCTGAGCGGACGAACCTTCCTCAGGAACCCTTAGGCTTTCGGCGCAGAGGATTCTCACCTCTGTTTTCGCTACTCATACCGGCATTCTCACTTCTAAGCGCTCCACCAGTCCTTCCGGTCTGGCTTCTCTGCCCTTAGAACGCTCCCCTACCGATGACCAACGGTCATCCCGCAGCTTCGGCGGCACGTTTAGCCCCGGTACATTTTCGGCGCAGAGTCACTCGACCAGTGAGCTATTACGCACTCTTTAAATGGTGGCTGCTTCTAAGCCAACATCCTGGTTGTCTTTGCAACTCCACATCCTTTTCCACTGAACGTGCACTTCGGGGCCTTAGCTGGCGGTCTGGGCTGTTCCCCTCTCGACCACGGATCTTATCACTCGCAGTCTGACTCCCGGGCATAAGTCATTGGCATTCGGAGTTTGACTGGGTTCGGTAACCCGGTTTGGGCCCCTAGCCCAATCAGTGCTCTACCTCCAAGACTCCTAAACCCGAGGCTAGCCCTAAAGCTATTTCGGGGAGAACCAGCTATCTCCAAGTTCGATTGGCATTTCACCCCTACCCACACCTCATCCCCGCACTTTTCAACGTGCGTGGGTTCGGGCCTCCAGCCGGTGTTACCCGGCCTTCACCCTGGACATGGGTAGATCACCTGGTTTCGGGTCGACGACGACGTACTCACACGCCCTGTTCAGACTCGCTTTCGCTGCGGCTCCGCCTCTCCGGCTTAACCTCGCACGCCATCGTCACTCGCCGGTTCATTCTACAAAAGGCACGCCATCACCCATCAACGGGCTCTGACTACTTGTAGGCACACGGTTTCAGGTTCTCTTTCACTCCCCTCCCGGGGTGCTTTTCACCTTTCCCTCACGGTACTGGTGCACTATCGGTCACTAGGGAGTATT
>NZ_CP014749.1:3295000-3380000 GCF_001592395.1 Geobacillus sp. JS12 | reverse complement strand
ACCAAATCAGAGCAAGCTCCGATTTGATCCGCTCGACTTGCATGTATTAGGCACGCCGCCAGCGTTCGTCCTGAGCCAGGATCAAACTCTCCAAAGAAAGTTGATTGGCTTGTTCAGCGCCAAAACCAATGGTCATGGCGCACGCGCTTCGTTTCGTTCAGTTTTCAAGGAACGAGTTTTTATTTCTCTCTTCATGGAGCGGGTGATGGGAATCGAACCCACGACATCAGCTTGGAAGGCTGAGGTTTTACCACTAAACTACACCCGCATAATATTCAGTTTAACAAAATCGGGAAGACAGGATTTGAACCTGCGACCCCATGGTCCCAAACCATGTGCTCTACCAAGCTGAGCTACTTCCCGATGATGGCGCGCTCGAGAGGATTCGAACCCCTAACCTTCTGATCCGTAGTCAGATGCTCTATCCAATTGAGCTACGAGCGCAATAGATTATTGCACCAAAGAGACGGATTACATTTTAGCAACTCACTGTGTTGCTGTCAATAGTTTATCTAAAAAATGCGGTCGAGAGGACTTGAACCTCCACGGGGTCGCCCCCACTAGGCCCTCAACCTAGCGCGTCTGCCATTCCGCCACGACCGCATATGGACTAATCAGTGCGGGTGGAGGGACTTGAACCCCCACGCCGTGAGGCGCCAGATCCTAAGTCTGGTGCGTCTGCCAATTCCGCCACACCCGCTAATATGGTGAGCCATGGAGGACTCGAACCTCCGACCCTCTGATTAAAAGTCAGATGCTCTACCTACTGAGCTAATGGCTCATGGTTAGGTATACACTCACAGTGAACGATGTCCCTTCCTCTACTAGCATATTCAAAGATGCAGGATGCGTCGGGACAACTCGAAGCAAACTCGATGATGCATCGCTCGTTGCTCTACCTACTGAGCTAATGGCTCATGGTTGGGTATACACTCCAGGTACTACCTAGCTTACCTGCCTCTTCCTCTGCCAGCCTATTCAAAGAAGCTAGGTGCGTCGGGACAACTCGCAACGAACTCGAAGATGTAGCGCTCGTTACTGAGCGAATGGCTCATGTATGTAACACATAAAAATGGCTGGGCCAGCTGGATTCGAACCAGCGCATCACGGAGTCAAAGTCCGTTGCCTTACCGCTTGGCTATGGCCCAGCGATTTAGTGCAATGGCGGTCCCGACGGGACTCGAACCCGCGATCTCCTGCGTGACAGGCAGGCATGTTAACCACTACACTACGGGACCACAAATCGCAGGGATCACCCCGCGCTATTCAGTGACCCGTACGGGATTCGAACCCGTGTTACCGCCGTGAAAGGGCGGTGTCTTAACCACTTGACCAACGGGCCACGCATATACGTATTGGAGTGGCGGAGAAGGCGGGATTTGAACCCGCGCGCCGTAAAGCCACGACCTAACGGTTTAGCAAACCGTCCCCTTCAGCCACTTGGGTACTTCTCCAAAGAAATGGCTCCGCAAGTAGGATTCGAACCTACGACCTACCGGTTAACAGCCGGTTGCTCTACCGCTGAGCTATTGCGGAATGATGAAAAAATTATATGTCATGCATATCTTTACGATGTGCTCGTTGCCTCTTCCTCTGCCAGCTAATTCAAGGAAGCGAGATGCGTCGAGGCAACTCGCAACCAATTCGAAGATGTGAGGCTCGTCGCTGAGCTATTGCGGAATGATGTTTGACAATCGACATTGTTTATTATATTGAGCAACTTGTCGTTTGTCAATACGTTTTCCCGCAACTTGCTTTGTTGTTTTCCGCCGTTTAGCGACGGCTTTTATAATTTAGCACACGATCATCCTGATTGTCAATCTTTTTTCGCAAAATGTTTTGTTTGATTATTGGCGTTGACTGGACATTATAGTTTAACAATTCTTGACGAAAAGGTAGCTTGTCTATTTTCTCGACTGACGAACACCAAGGCGTGACGGAAGACCGAACAACCACCCGCTTCACAGACCCATGCATGGGTCTGAAAGCGGCGTTGTTCAGTCGTCCGACAGTCGATCGGGCTATGTAAAAGCTGCAAATGTTAAAGTTTCAAATTGCATCTACTCTGAAAATACCTGAGCTTCAAAATGTGTAAAACCGTAATATTCGACATAGAGATATTTTCATCCCTCCGATGGCAACCAAATTTTTCTGTCATGGGAGTCTAGGATCGTTTGAGCTTGCTTCGGCAGCGGCCGCAAACATAACGGTCTATGTTGATCCGTCTTTTGCGGCGGTAGGTGAGGCCGCATGACGTGCAAATGTATGTGTAGATCGTTTTCGGCGCTTTTGTATTTCGAGCAAGCGGACGACAATAGCGAGGCGCCCCCACTTTTTGCAGCAGTTCGCGGAAGTCGCGGTCGCGGTGGCGGTAGCCTTTTCCCTCAAGGTGCAAGTGGTAATGGCAAAGCTCGTGTTTGATGATGGCGATCAATTCTTCCTCGCCGAACTGCTCGTAATGTTTTTTATTGAGCTCAATGTTGTGCGTTTGCAACATGTAGCGCCCGCCGGTGGTGCGCAAACGAGGGTTGAAGAAAGCGGTATGGCGGAACGGCTTGCCGAACACGCGAATGGAAATTTGTTCGACAAGGGCTTGCAGCTGCTTTTGGTCCATGACGGGTCTCTCCTTCATCTTTTGGCACAGGACAATTCACCATTACATACACATATATTACCTTTCCACTGTCAGGGAGGTGACTGATTTTGCCTACATGGCTGAAAAATCAGATGAGACGAGCCTACTATGAGAAAAACCGTGAGCAAATTAAACTGTTGAACCAATGCTGGTTTTTTTATCGGAGAAAACACTGCTCCTAAGGCAGTGCTTTCTCCATTTCACTCTTTCGGCGGCACCATCGACAGCGATATTCTTCCCTTCGCCACATCGACATGCTCGACCCATACTTTGACGACGTCGCCGACCGAAACGACATCGAGCGGATGGCGCACGTATTGTTTGCTTAGTTTGGAAATGTGCACGAGCCCGTCCTGTTTGACCCCAATGTCGACAAAGGCGCCGAAGTCAACGACGTTGCGCACGGTTCCTTCCAGCTCCATGCCTGGCTTCAAATCTTCCATCTTCAACACATCTTTGCGTAATAGCGGCTTGGGCAGCTCGTCGCGCGGGTCGCGCTCTGGGCGGCGCAAGGCATCGATGATGTCGCGGAGCGTCAGTTCCCCGATGCCGAGTTCAGCTGCTGTCGCTTCGATATCAATGGCTTGCAGCGCCTGGCGCAGTTCATCACTGCCAATGGCGGCGGTCGTAAATCCTAACTTACGCAACAGTTGCTTCACTTCCGCGTACCGCTCAGGGTGAATCGGCGTGCGGTCAAGCGGTTCGTCGCCATCAACGATGCGCAAAAAACCGATGCACTGCTCGTACGTTTTCGCTCCGAGCCGAGGAATCGTTTTCAGCTCTTCACGGTTGCGGAATTTCCCTTGCTCTTCGCGACGCTTGACGATGTTTTCTGCAACGGTTTTCGTGAGCCCGGACACGTACTGAAGCAGGGAGACGGAGGCGGTGTTGACGTTGACACCGACTTGATTGACGACCGTCTCGACGACGAAACGAAGCGACTCGGCAAGCTTTTTTTGCGACACATCGTGCTGGTATTGGCCGACGCCGACCGATTTTGGATCGATTTTGACAAGCTCGGCGAGCGGGTCTTGGACGCGGCGGGCGATCGAGACAGCGCTCCGCTCTTCGACTTGCAGGTCGGGAAACTCAGCGCGTGCAAGGTCGGAAGCAGAGTAGACGCTCGCTCCTGCTTCATTGACAATCAAATAAAAGATATCGCGTTGCACATGCTTCAGCGTGTCGGCGACAAACTGTTCGGTTTCCCGAGATGCTGTTCCGTTGCCAATCGCAATCATATCAACGTGATCGTCATCAAGCAGGCGAAGAAGTTTCGCGCGCGCCTCTTCTTTTCGCTCTTGCGGCGGATGCGGATAGATCACATCAATGCGAAGCAGTTTCCCCGTTTCGTCGACAACGGCGAGCTTGCACCCAGTCCGATAGGCTGGGTCGATGCCGAGCACCGTTTTTCCTTTGAGCGGCGGCTGGAGAAGCAGTTTGCGCAAGTTTTCAGCGAAAATATGGATGGCCCGCTCCTCCGCTTTCTCCGTCAACTCGTTGCGGATGTCGCGTTCAATGGCAGGCTCCATCAGCCGCTTGTATCCGTCCTCGATCGCTTCTGCCACGATGGGAGCGGCCGGGGACGATTCATCAGCGACTGTTTTTCGCCGCAAATAGCGAATGATGTCCTCAACAGGCGCCTTGATCGAGACGCGCAGCACCTCTTCCTTTTCACCACGGTTTAACGCCAACACGCGGTGCGGAACGATTTTAGCGAGGGGCTCCTCGTAGTCGTAGTACATTTCGTACACACTCTTTTCGTCCTTTTCCGGCGCTTTGGCAACCGAAGCAATCGTTCCTTTCCGCCGCGTCTCGTCGCGCACCCATTGACGAAGAGCAGCGTCATCTGCCACTTTTTCGGCGATGATGTCTTTCGCACCTTGAAGCGCCTCTTCAACGGTTGCGACTCCTTTATCTTCGTTGACGAACATTTCGGCCTGTTGTTCCGGAGTTGGGGCCGGTGGACACGAAAGGAGCCATTCGGCAAGAGGTTCAAGCCCTCTCTCTTTTGCGATGGTTGCTTTCGTGCGCCGCTTTTGCCGATACGGGCGGTATAAATCTTCGACTTGTTGCAACTTCGTGGCCTCAAGAATGTCGCGCTTTAACTCTTCCGTCAACTTCCCTTGCTCGTCAATGAGGCGGAGCACTTCCTCTTTCCGTTGTTCTAAATGCTGCAAATACTCCCATCTCTCCAGTACTTCACGAATTTGCACTTCATCGAGCGCCCCAGTCATTTCTTTCCGGTAGCGGGCGATAAACGGGATCGTGTTTCCTTCTCGATGGAGCGCAATGACGTTTTCGACTTGCTTCGCTGCCAGCTGCTGCTCGGCGGCAATGACTTCAATGAGCCGCTGTTCGTTAGCCAAGCGATTCCCTCCTTAATGACATGGAAAATAAAAAAGCGCTACCTGTACGCAGCTGCTTTGTGAAACAGTATACATAGATGAAAATGGAAGGACAGATCGTTCCGGGAAGACCGATCTGCCCGTCTCACCAACGTGAACACTCGATAATCAAGACCGATGCCGCACGTCAACGCCGCTTTCCCCATCCGCTCGGCCGCCCGTTGGCAACCGAAAACGCCGTTTCTCCTGTTCGCTGTTATGCCAAAAGCAAAGGTTTTTCGCTCTATCAAAAGTCGATCAGTCCTAAGCTAATTTGCAGCGCCTCATCGACTTTATCCATCATTTCATCGTCCAAATGAGTGATTTTATCGGTCAGCCGTTGCTTGTCGATCGTGCGAATTTGCTCAAGCAAAATGACCGAATCGCGTTCAAACCCGTAGCGTTTCGCGTCAATCTCGACATGCGTCGGCAGCTTCGCTTTTTGGATTTGCGCCGTAATCGCCGCGACAATCACCGTCGGGCTAAAACGATTGCCGATATCGTTTTGGATCACCAACACGGGGCGCACGCCGCCCTGCTCCGAGCCAACAACCGGGGAAAGGTCCGCAAAATACACGTCGCCACGTTTGACAATCAAAGCATTACCCCCCGCTAACTAAGCGTTCAACGGTGTGGTCGGCCTCGTATTCAGCATGAAACGCTTCAGAAGCGATAGATAAATTGATTTTCGCCATTTCCATGTAGCCTCGTCTCATCGCCTCGCGAATTTGCCGTTTCTTCCGCTCGCGAATGTACATTTTCGTCGCTTGATAAATGAGTTCATTGCGGTTGCCGTTTTCCTGCTTTACGAGCACGTCCAGTTCTGTCAGCAGCGACTGCGGCAAACGAACGACGATTTCCGTTGTTGCGCCAGATTCCGACACAAATATACACCTCCACGAACTGCAACCGATTGCTTCCACTTCATGATACCATTAAACAACGGTGCTGCAAAGTCATTTCTCCATTTTCTATCCTTTGTCTTCCGAAGCAGATTATGCATCGCTTCATCCGCGGCCAACGGCATTTCTCACTTCCATTATACGCTTATTTCGGAAAAAAATACGGGGCACCCGGTAGCTGATCGTGCACGGCACTTCATAATTGATTGTGTCCAAATGGCGGGCGACATCATCGATGGAAATGACTTCGTCCCCTTGGCGGCCAATTAATGTCACCTTCGTCCCGACAGGCAGCGGCTCAGGCAGGCGGATCATGCATTGATCCATGCAGATACGGCCGACGATCGGCGCCCACCGCCCGCCAACAAGCACATGAAAGTGTTGCAACCTTCGCAGCCAGCCGTCCGCATAACCGATTGGAATCGTGCCGATCCACTCTTCCGTCTGCGCGGTGTACGTCGCACCGTAGCTCACCTTTTCGCCTGGTTGCAGTTTTTTGACGTGTACAAGGCGGCTATGGAGCGAAAACGCCTCTTTCAATTCGTATGGGAGGAGCGGCTTGATGTCCGGCGATGGGGCGAGCCCGTACATCGAAATGCCAAAGCGAACCATGTTGAACGCTCGATCGGAAAAACGAAGGGCCGCCGCGCTGTTGGCGCAATGAACGAGCGGCGGCCGCAACGGCAGCCAGTCAAGCATATGCAAAAAGCGGGCGTATTGATAAGAAAAGTAATCCGTATTCACTTCATCAGCGGTCGCAAAATGCGTATACACCCCTTCAAGCACAAAGGGCGGATGGCGATCGATCAAGGCCGCTATTCGCTTTGTCTCCTCTTCGTCTTTCACCCCAAGCCGTCCCATTCCCGTGTCCATCTTTAAATGGAAATGAATCGGGGTCGAACCGTTATACAGCGATGACGCCTTCTCGAGCCAATCAGAGCGAAACACGGTTAAGGCGATGCGGTGTTCGGCGGCCAACGCCACATCCTCGGGACGAGACGCCCCAAGCACTAAAATCGGGGCATCGATGCCTTTTTTTCGTAAGGCAAGCGCCTCGTCCAAAAAGGCGACGGCCAAGCGGGAAGCGCCCGCTTCGAGCGCCGTTGCCGCCACTTGGGCATCGCCGTGCCCGTAGGCGTTCGCCTTGACAACGGCCATAATTTGCGTACCCTCCGGCAAAAAGCGGCGCAAATTCGCGACGTTGTCGTAAATGGCGTCCAAATCAATTTCCACCCACGTATCGCGGTGAAACTCGTCCATCCTCTCTCGCTGCCTTTCTAGTCATAGCCAGTTTGAAAGCGTTTGAATCGATTGGATTCCTTTTTTAGTTTACCATGTTCCTAGGGAAGAAGGAATAGGATGAGCGGCGGAAAAATGAGAAAAACGGCGGAAAACATTGGAGATCGCAACGATTCGTCCACTGGCCTGCCTTTACTGCTTCTGCACAAAAACAAAAAGCAGCTTCTCCGCTTCAACGCGGAGAGCCGCCTGTTTGCAAATCCGCACGGTCATTTTGCCGCTTTTTCTTGCACGGAGCTGGCGACCATCACCATTTCTTCCGGCGTCAAATCGTCCGAGGCGAGCGTAAACTCCGCCCCATTGTACCACCATGTCAACGTTCGGTCGGTGAGGGCGCCAATGGTAAATCCTAAATCAACCGGGTCGCCGTTGACAAGAACTGGCATGCTTGTCGCCGGAAGCACATCCGCTTTTTCTTGCACGAGCGTAAACGATTTTTTGCCGCCGAATGTCATAATGACGCGCGTGCCGTTTTCACCTTTCACTTCTTTTTCCTCAAGCGCTTGAACCCCTTTCGGAAGCTGACTCGGGTACATGACGGCCATCACTTGCTCTTTTCCTTCGGCCATCGTTGGCACCTCAAGACGGGCGCCAGTCATATTTTTCTTTGTATCAAACGCGTCATCATCAAACTTTTTGTTAAACTCGACGTTGGAAAATTCGACCGTCAACAGCGCTTTCCGGTCCGTATCCATCACTTTGACCGAGACGGGCGCCAAATCTTTTTTGCGCAGTGTAATCTCTTGGGTTGGAACGACTTCGCTGTTCGGGTAGTTCGTTTTCGTCTCAAACACATAGTAATCGTCCGTCGCCTTAAACTTCGCCTTCGAATCGCTCAAAATGTCTTTGACGAGCGATTCGTACAAATACGCTTGGCTGCTGTTTTTCGGCCAATCGCTCACAAACTTGAAGGTTTTGTTGAGCGCCGGCGTGAAGACGAACACCCCTTCGTCATTGCGCAAAATCATTTGGCTTTGTCCTTTGTCGGCGTTTTTCAAGCTGACGCGGTAGTAGGACGGCTGCTTGTGCCACACTTCAACATGATACACTTGCGGCTTTTCCCCGGTGCGGAACGTCATTTTCGCCTCAGCCTGATAACCCGTCATCTCATCGACCTTTTCATCAAGCGCCTTCAGCACCTCTTCCTGCGATTTCGACCCGCAGCCAGCCAAAGCAAACAGAAAAATGATGCCGACCAACGCCATCAGCACGTTTCTGTCCATCGCTTCAACCCCTTTGCCTCATATATCGATTTCTACCCATGCACTACAATATATGAGACAACTTTCGGGAATATGCAGACTAGCTGTGGCAAGCATCAGCCGGCGTCATCGGTCCAAGGCGCTCAATGACGACTTGGGCGACGGCGTAATCGCGGCTATGGGAAATGGACAGATGAACCGTCTCGCCATCGCGGCGGGCAGCAATGCTCGGCTTTCCGTGCTCATCGGAAACGATCTCGATGTCTTGAAACGATAGATGCCGCCCGATCCCCGTTCCGAGCGCTTTGGCGTACGCTTCTTTCGCCGCAAATCGCCCAGCGAGAAACTCTGCCTGTCTTGCGGGCGGCAACTCGCCAAACTGCGCTTTTTCACGCGGCGTCAAAATTCGCTCTGGAAATTTGCGGCTCCGCTCAAGAAGGGAGCGGATCCGTTCCAACTCTACAATATCAATGCCAATGCCGACGATCACTGCTTCCTCACCTATCCTATCCGCCCTGATGGTCCGACAAATTTTTTATGAGAGACCCGCATAAGATGGCTTATAAAAAACGCCCCATTTCCGCGAAGAAGGGAGACCAACCCGTGTTTCAACATGCAAGCGATGTCCGCTCATTTGTCCGCCTTTATCCCGTCGTTGCCGCCTTATTATTGGTCCATATCGCCGCATGGCTGTTGTTTTCTCTTCCCTTGACAGCGCTTGAACCCATTTGGCAATACGCCGTCGGGACGAACGGCGCGATCCGCCATGGAGAGTACTGGAGGCTTGTCAGCCCAATCGTGCTGCATCGCGATTTCCACCATATGGCCGTCAACAGTTTGTCCTTATGGCTGTTTGGCCCCTGGCTGGAGCACGCACTTGGGAAAAGAAAGTTTTTGTTTCTGTATATCGGAGGCGGGATCGGCGCCAATGTCGCCACTTTATTCCTTCTGCCGCCGCTGTACACCCATGTCGGGGCGTCGGGCGCCATTTTCGCCTTGTTTGGCATGTACAGCTACCTCGCCCTATTCCGCCGCGACTTAGTCGCCCCCCGCCACGCCCAGTTGCTGCTTTCGGTCATGGCGGTTCATTTGCTGCTTGGCATCATGACACCAGATGGGAATTTATTGGCCCATCTATTTGGCTTCGCCGTCGGCGGCCTGCTTGCCCCCTTTTTGTCCATCCGCCCCAAGCGGCCGTCGTTTTACATGCCTCGGCTATGAAAAAACGGCGCTTAATGCGCCGTAATCCGCCGTTTCTTCGTCCGGCTGCGGGCTGAGCCGTCCGGGCGGCCGCCCCGTTTTTTCTCCCGCTTGACCGCTAAAGGCGGCTCTTCCGTCAATTGCACCGGCGTCGTATCCGGCTCGCGCGTCAACATTTTCAAGCAGGCAGCGACAATCGTTACCGAATCGTGCTCTTCAAGCAATTCTTCCGCTGCCCGTTTGTAAAATGACAGGTTTTCGGTCTCCACGACGTTGAGAAGCTTTTCGATCGCGATACGCTGTTGGCCTTCGAGCGCCTCATCAAGTGTCGGCGGCTTCATCCGCTCCATTTTCCGCTTCGTCGTCCGCTCAATATGGTGAAGCTGGCCGATCTCCCTTGGAGTGACAAACGTCATCGCCACCCCTGTCTTGCCGGCGCGCCCGGTGCGCCCAATCCGGTGGACATAGCTTTCCGGGTCTTGCGGAATATCAAAGTTGTACACGTGCGTTACGCCGGAAATATCCAAGCCGCGCGCCGCAACATCCGTCGCCACTAAAATTTCAATCGCACCTTCCTTAAACTTGCGCAGCACCGACAGCCGTTTCGCTTGGCTTAAATCACCGTGAATGCCTTCCGCTGCATAGCCTCGCAAGTTGAGCGCCTCCGCCAGCTCATCGACACGACGCTTCGTGCGGCCGAACACGATCGCGAGCTCCGGCGCCTGAATATCAAGAAGCCGCGTCAAAATGTCAAATTTCTTTTTCTCGTGCACTTCTAAGTAGTACTGTTGAATGTTCGGCACGGTCATTTCCTTTGCCTTCACTTTGACAAGTTCCGGCTCGTTCATGAAGCGCTCGGCAATGCGGCGAATCGGATCCGGCATCGTCGCCGAGAACAGCAACGTCTGCCGCTCGGCCGGCACATGGCTTAAAATCGCCTCAATATCTTCGATAAAGCCCATATTGAGCATTTCATCCGCCTCATCGAGAACGACCGTATGCACATGCTCAAGGCGGAGCGTCCCGCGGTTGATATGGTCGATAATACGGCCCGGCGTCCCGACGATCACGTGCGGATGTTTTTTCAAAGCACGGATTTGCCGCTCGATATCTTGACCGCCGTAAATCGGCAAAACGCGCACGCGCTTGACGGCGCCAATTTTGTACAGCTCTTCTGATACTTGGATGGCGAGCTCACGCGTCGGCGCGACCACAAGCGCCTGAATGGCGCCGTTTTTCACATCCACTTTTTCTACGATCGGAATGCCAAACGCCGCCGTTTTCCCCGTTCCGGTTTGCGCTTGACCGATTACGTCTTTATTTTGCAGACTGAGCGGAATCGTCTTTGCTTGAATCGGAGTCGTCTCTTCAAACCCCATCCGCTCGATCGCTTTCATCACTTCTTGGCTTAATCCTAATTCTTGAAATGTCGTCAATGTTATTCAAACTCCTTATAAAAAATCGTCCCTTTATCCGAGAGAAAGGTTTGACAGTTATCATACCATGTTATGCGGTGATTTGCAATGATGGGCATGGGCAGCGCGCAAAAATGTTTCCACCTCAGCAAACAGAACGTGCCGATCGATACTATGACAAACATGATGGAACGAATTGGGCAAAAGCAACAGCTTTTTTTCCGCCGATCCAATCTGCTCATATAAATAATAGGCGCTTTTTAGCGGCACGATCCCATCTTTTTCTCCTTGCACAATGAGCGCGGGTGCCGCGACGCGCGGAAGTCGGGGACGCACATCGCGAACGAGTTTGCGAAACTCCCTGACAGCTGAAAACGGGGTCGCCATCATTTTGTTTCGATAGCGGAGAAACAGTGGGTGCTCCCGCGCTCCTTTCCATCCATTGGCAAACATCTCGCGGATGTCGCGCCATAATTGGCGCGGGTTGACATAGTAAAACGCAGCGCTTAGCAGCACGAGTTTGGCGACCGGGTATTTTTCCGCCAAGTAGACGGCGATCACTCCACCCATTGAAAACCCAATGACATACACCACACTGCAACGGTGATGGAGCGCTAAAAACGCTTGTTCCGCCGCCGCGATCCATTGGTCGTATGTAATTCCTTTCAACCGCAGTTCGCTTCCGTGGCCCGGCAAGGTCGGCGTTTCGATCATCCAATCGGTCCGCTCCCGCAAATAATCGGCCAGCGGCGCCACTTCTTCTGGACTTCCCGTAAACCCGTGAATACATAAACAGCCGATCATCATTTCCACCCCCGCCCGAATGAGAAGCGGCGCCTGTGACGCCGCTTTTAGTTTCTCTCGGGTTGCTTGATGTTACACCCAATATCGAAGCAACTCTTCCAATTTCATGCCGCGCGATGCTTTCAATAAAACAATGTCATCCGAAGTCGCGACGGAACGCACAGCCTCGGCCAACGCTGCTTTATCGTCAAACTCCCTCACCCGTCCATCATCAAAAAATGGGGCGGCCGCCGCGGCGATATGGTGCGCCAGCGGCCCGTAAGTGAACACATAGTCCACCATTCCCGGCCGCAACACCTCCCCGATCTCTCGATGAAACGCCACCTCTTCGTCGCCAAGCTCCAGCATATCGCCCAATACGGCGATTTTTTGCCGATAACCGCTCAATTCTTGAAGAAGCATCAAGGCGGCGCGCATCGATGTCGGGCTAGCATTGTAGGCGTCATTAATGACGGTAAAGCCATATTTCGTCTTGACGACTTCCGTACGCATGCGCGTCACTTGCAGGCGGGAGAGAGACGCATCAATGCCTTCCCAATCGATGCCGAAAAAGCGGGCGACCGCAATGGCGGCGAGCGCGTTGTATACATGATGTTTGCCTAATACCGGCATAAACAGCGTCCGGCCGGGGAGCGCATTGATGACAAACGATGTTCCTCCCGCTTCAATGCGCACATCGGTCGGATAGTAATCGTTCTGTTCGCCCGCCCCGAACGTCACGACATGGCGGGGAAGCGGCAGCTTCGGCACGCGCTCCGTCAAGAGCGGCTCATCGCCATGGTAGACGAATAAACCATCATGGTGCAAACCCGCCAAAATTTCCAACTTCGCCTTGGCGATGCCTTCCCGCGACCCGAGCTCTTGCAGGTGCGACTCCCCAATATTCGTAATCACAGCCGCGTCCGGCTTGGCGATCATCGTCAACCGCTCGATTTCGCCAAACCCGCTCATCCCCATTTCGACAACGGCCATCTCCGTCCCTTCGTCAAGCGAAAGAAGCGTCAGCGGCACGCCGATGTGATTGTTCAAGTTCCCTTCGGTCTTTTGCACTCGATAGTGGGTTGAAAGCAGCGCGGCAATCATATCTTTCGTCGTCGTTTTGCCGTTGCTGCCAGTGACGCCGATCACCTTCAGTCCAAGCTGCTCGCGGTAGCGGGCGGCGAGCCGCTGCAATGCCAAAAGCGTATCATCCACAACGACCACTGGCACACCTTCCGGCGGCGTTCCTTCCCTTTCCGCCCAGAGTACGGCGGCAGCTCCTTTTTGCGCCGCTTCTTGCACGAAATCGTGGCCGTTAAAGGCCGCACCGCGCAACGGAACGTACAAGCTGCCGGCTTGGATCGTCCTTGTGTCGGTTGACACACCGCTTACGACCATATTCTCCCATTCCGGCTTTAAACACTGTCCGTCAGCCATTTCGGCGATTTGCCGCACTGTCCGTTTGATCATCGGCTCTCACCTCTTTTCTTTTTTGAACGTGTACGTGATCGTCTGCTTTTCTTGATGTCGTTCCAATGCGAGCGCGATAAGCCGTTCAATCAGCTCCGGGTACGGCACACCGCTGTGCTGCCAAAGAAGCGGGAACATGCTGTATGGCGTAAAGCCTGGCATCGTGTTCACTTCGTTGATATAAACAGCGCCATCTTCGGCGAGGAAAAAATCGACGCGCGCAAGTCCAGACAAATCCAGCGCCTGAAACGCCGTAATGGCCATTTGTTTGATCGTCTCATACTGTTCTTTCGTTACGTCCGCTGGGATGATCAATTCGGTTTGCCCGTCTTCGTATTTCGCTTCATAGTCGTAAAATTCCTTTTTGGGAACAATTTCGCCAACGACCGAACAAATCGGCTCATCATTTCCGATCACGCCGATTTCAATTTCGCGGCCGACAATCGCCTCTTCAATAATAATTTTTCGGTCATACTGAAATGCCTCGATAAATGCGGCTTTTAAATCGCCGCGCTGCTTGCATTTGGAAATGCCGACGCTCGAACCGGCGTTGGCTGGCTTGACAAAGCACGGGTAGCCAAACTCTCGTTCGATCCGGTCATACACCGTCTCGCCGCTTTTTTGCCAATCGTACTTCGTCACGGCGATATATTTTGCTTGGCGCAACCCGGCCTGCGCAAACAAGTTTTTCATCATCACCTTATCCATGCCGACCGCGGAAGCAAGCACCCCGTTGCCGACATACGGAATGTTCAATATCTCAAGCAACCCTTGCACCGTTCCGTCTTCGCCGTTCGGCCCATGCAAAAGCGGGAAAATGACATCGATCGTTTCCTCGTTTCCTCCCGCAGCCGAATCGGCAGCCGGAACTTGGTTCAAGGAAACCGGAATCAAGGCGGTCGCCGCCGAAGTGAATTGCAGCTGCTTGATTTCCTCGATCGGTCCGGTCAGTTGTTCGCCCTTGATCCATTGACCTTCCGGTGTAATATAAATCGGAATGACATCGAATTTATGAGGATCAATGGCGTTCATCACCGCCATCGCCGTCGACAACGATACTTGGTGCTCCGGTGATTTGCCGCCGTATAACACGCCAACTCTCGTTTTCATCATCGTTCCTCCTCTTTCCTTGGCCATCGTTCCTATTGTAACACGTTTCGCGCCCAACGGTCTGATATTTTATATGTACGATGCAGGTTGTTTCGCCACCCCCCATAAGCGATAAGGAACAAAAAAGTGAGGGTGTCTAAAAAGGTGGTTCTTCTTTCAGCAAAGCACAACATATCGTTTTCCAGCATTTGTTTTACACGTATATACAGGAATAAGAAAAGGTGCCCCGACCGTTTTGGGACACCTTCTGTCGCTACGGATGCAACGCGCGCCAAGCCATGCGTTGCGGCATGGCCGCTACCACTTCGGCGAGCGCTTCTTGCCCGGTTTTTTCCACGCCAGCAAAATAATCGGACACACGGCGGAAAAACCGGTTTTTCTCCACATCATCCATCAACAAGCGAAGCATGTGCTGCTCGCCGCTTTCTGGCCCGACCAAATGATAAATGAGACCATTTTGCTGTAAATATTGCAAATTGATACGCTCCTGCCCAGGCAAGCAATCAATCGTAAAAATCGGAATGCGCTTATGAAGCAACTCGCTGACCGTCACCCCGCCTGGTTTCGTAATGACGGCATCCGCCTCTTCATACAGCCGATTCATCTCTTCCGGGTCAGCGATGTATGGAAGCGGCCGGATATGAGGCAGCTGCCAGCTGGCGATTTCCTCGTACAGCTGGCGATTGGCGCCGCACAGCACCGAATAGCGGAACAACGTTGACGTGCGGGCCGCCCGCAAAAACGCCAGCATATTGCCAAGCCCTTGGTTTCCACCGGCGACAAGCACATGAGCGAGGTCCCGCTTGCGTCTCGCTTCCGACCGATTCATAAACACATCGTGCACTGGGATGCCAGTGACGATGATGCGTCCTTTGTCAACCCCGTACTTCGTGATCAGCTCCCATTTCGCCTCTTGGTGGGGAACAAAATGATAGTCAATAAACCGTTTCCCCCAGATGCTGTTCATAAAAAAGTCGGTGTAGACATTGACAACTGGAACCGTCAGCACCCGTTTTCGCTTCAGCCGCTGCAAAATGCGCGACGGAAACGAATGGGTGCAGACGATTAAATCCGGCTGTTCTTCTTCCACCATCTTTTTCATTTTGCTTTCAAAATAAGGCAGCCATGGCTCAAACGAAATGAACTCAAACCGGGGCGGCTCTTGGTACATCAGCGTTTTGTACACACGGTGGTACGAAGCAGGATGCGAGCGAATCCAGCGCAAGTAGGCCTCTGACACCATTTTTTCCATCAGTTCATTGCAATAGCTCAAAAAATCGATCTTTTTGCTTTCGACCGCCGGAAACTGGCGGCGCAAAAAATCCATCAACGTATCGGCTACTTTATGGTGTCCCGTATTCATTTGAAACAGCGGCAAAAACAATACTTTCATCATCGATCGCACCCTTTAGCTTTCGAAAGATTTTTTGCGCCTCCGCTGCCCAACCCATGCCGCAAGCAAAAAAAGCAAAAACAACGCCAAACCGGCAAGCGGAAAAGAAATCAGGGGATATGGATGCGCTGGCCGAGCCAAAGCCCCGCCGCGGTCAACGGAACGGCCCAACCTGCCGTTCCAAGCGCCGACAGCAACAAAAACGGCCCGAACGGAAACCGGCTCACTCCCGCCATATACGGGCAAATTTGCCGCACCCCGGGAGCATAGCAGCCGAACAAAATCCCCCATTTGCCATAGCGGCCAAACCATCGGCGAGCCCGCTCCCAACGTTCAGCCGTAATTCCGACGCACTTGCCGTACTTTTGCACAAACGGCGCCCCCACCACCGGCCGGCGCCGTATGCCGTCACCATGCCGGCCATCGCCCCGCCCCAGCATGAAGCGAGCGACGGTCCAAGCAGCAACTGCTCCTTGGCAACCATCACGCCGACCAAAAAGAGCAAGCTTTCCTCCGGCGCCGGAATGCCGACAATGCCGCAAAACAAAAAGAAAAACAGCATCACATATCCATATGACTGGACATACGGCAACCATACGCTTGTATCCATAGCTCCCCCGCTACATCGCCGAGATTTGTGTATTAGTTTGCACATTTCGCAGTTCCGTAATCGTCACCCAACGCATCTTTTTCGCTGCTTCATCCTTAAACAGCAGCTCGAGCGCTGACAACATTTGCTCTGGCGCGCGTTTGTCAGCACCTAGCGCATCCCCATTGTCATGAAGCACAATCACCGCCCCGCCGCGTATGGACGAACGCAAGCGGCGGAACAATTCCATTGTACCAATTTTTTCGTTCCAATCGCCAAGAATATGCGACCATAACACCGTTGTATACCGCTTTTGCACGATCGGCGTCCAAGCGTTAAAATGCCCCCACGGCGGGCGGTAATACACCGGGCGTTGGCCCGTCGCCCGCTCAATCGCCTTAGCGGCGCGGCGCACCCCCCAATCCAACCAAAGCGGCGGCAACAGCCAATTGCTGATGTGGCGGTAATTATGAATCCCAATTTCATGGCCTTCTTCGGCCATCCGCCGCACAATATCCGGATAGCGCTCGACTTTGCGGCCGACAACGAAAAACGTCGCCTTCACGCCGTATTTCTTTAATAAATCAAGCAACTTTGGCGTATAATACGGGTCGGGGCCGTCATCAAACGTCAGCGCCAGACAATCGGATGCCGTTCCCTCCCGAAACAAACGCACCCGCTTTTTGCGAATAATGATCGTCGGTACAATCCCATAAATGGCAATTCCCACAATGAAACAAACGAACAACCAAGCCCACATGGCATTCACCTCTTGATTGTACTTTACCAATATTTCTTCTCTCTGAAAATAGAAAAATGAACTTTCTATATTCGAGATCATCACGCTGTAGATGTTTTATCATATAACAAACAAATGAGAAATCGAACAGAAAATCATGAAAATTTCATGCAGACCGTCCAGTCTTCTTATTTCCTATACGAAAACCGCCATCGCTTGGTTTCCTCCCGAAGCTCGGTGGAATTTGCTATAATACATAACGATACACGAGCGATTAAAAAAAGACAGGTGATCCGCATTGCGAAAAAAAATCATCTTAACCGGCGGCGGCACAGCCGGCCACGTGATGGTCAACGTCGCTCTCATCCCGAAATTGAAAGAGCTTGGATGGGATATCGTTTACATCGGATCTCATCAAGGGATTGAACGGGAGATTATCGGCCGCATCGACGGCGTCCCGTACTATTCGGTTTCGACCGGAAAACTGCGCCGCTATTTTGACTGGAAAAACTTTAAAGATCCATTCAACGTGCTGAAAGGCGTTTGGCAGGCGTACCGCCTGATCCAAAAAGAAAAACCGGACGTCGTCTTCTCAAAAGGCGGATTCGTCTCCGTTCCCGTCATTCTCGGCGCTTGGCTGAACGGTGTGCCGTCGGTGATCCATGAATCTGACTTAACCCCGGGGCTTGCGAATAAAATTGCCATGCCGTTTGCGACAAAAATCTGCCTCACCTTCCCGGAAACGAAGCAATATGTCAATGCCGATAAAGCCGTCTACGTCGGCGCCGTCGTCCGCGAAGAGTTGAAGGATGGCAGAGCCGAACAAGGGAGGAAGATGTGCCAGTTCGACGGAAAAAAACCGGTCTTGCTGGCGATGGGGGGCAGCTTAGGCTCGAAAAAAATTAACGACGCCTTGCGCGCCAACCTATCGACGCTTCTTGCCGAATTTGACATCATCCACATTTGCGGCAAAGGGAACATCGACCCAAGCCTCGCAGGCCAAAACGGATACAAACAGTTCGAATACGTCAACGAAGAGCTGCCCCACTTACTCGCCTTAGCCGACATCGTCGTCTCCCGCGCCGGGGCGAACGCCATTTTCGAACTGCTCTCCTTGCACAAGCCGATGCTGCTCATCCCGCTCTCGAAAGCGGCAAGCCGCGGCGACCAAATCCTAAACGCCCGTTCGTTTGAAAAAGCCGGCTATGCGGAAGTGCTGATGGAAGAGGACTTGACGAACGAATCGCTGCAAGCCGCCATTCACCGCCTATATGAAAACAAAGACCGCTACCGAAAAAACATGGAGAAAGCCGGCGCAAGCGATCCGCTGCAAACGCTGCTTGCAATCATTCAAGACACCGCCCGTTTGTAAAAACAGGCGATGCCCGATGCGGCCAACCACGGCCGTTTTTCGGCATCGCCTCGTTTTGTTTTCATCACCACACAACGAGCCTTCTCTCCTTTACACCGGCTCAAGCCGATAACGGTTGATACGGAACACATGGTCGCACAAGAGATCGATATCTTCTTGATGTTGTACTGGAATTGTGATGCTGGCTCAGTCTTAGCACTCAGCTAGCACTACGGGTTATTTTTATTCAAATTTTTTCGTTTGCCATTTCCTTCCCCCAACCAGAAAACCGCCCGGCGGAACACCCAGCCAGGCGGCGCGACTAGAAGTATAAGAAATAAATGACAACGGCCAGCACGATCCGATACACGGCAAACGGCACGAGGCGGATGCGGTTGATGAGCTCAAGGAAAAAGCGAATCGCGAGCAAGGCGAAGACAAAGGCGCTCAAAAAGCCGGCGATGAAAAACGGAATATCGGCGGTGGTGACGTATTGCCAGTTTTTCAACAGCGACAGCCCGCTCGCCCCAGCCATGATCGGAACAGCCATAATGAACGTGAAATCGGCGGCGGCGCGATGGCTCATGCCGACAAGCACCCCGCCAGAAATCGTCGAGCCGGAGCGGGAAAAGCCGGGCCACAAGGATAAACATTGCATCAAACCAACAAAAAACGCCTGCTTGTACGTAATTTGGTCGACCGTCTGCGTCCGCGCGGCTTTTTTGGCGAATTGGTCGGCGGCAATCATGAGCAACGCACCGAGCACAAGGCCGATCAGCACCGTTTTGGTCGAAAACAAATGTTCATCGATGTAATCTTCAAACAAGACGCCGAGCACCCCAGCCGGCAGCAGACCAATGATGACGTGAATGAGGTTAAGGCGCGGATGTCCGCCCGGATGACGGCCGCGAACGCCAAGCAAGTCGAGAAATCGGTCTTTAAACACGACCACAGCGGCTAAAATCGAGCCGAGCTGGATGACGACTTTAAACGTATTCGCCGCGTACTTGCCTAAAAACTCTGTGGATTTCAGCCAAAGATCGTCGACAATAATCATATGGCCGGTCGAGGAAACCGGGGCAAACTCGGTCAGCCCTTCGACCATTCCTAAAATGATCGCCTTCCATAATTCCATCCAGTGCATGTCCTTCCATCCTTTCTGCGCGGGGTCGTCCTTTCTATACATATGGGCCAAGCGGGTGGAATAACACTCCGCTTTTGGCCGCGCCTGCTCTATTGTACTACAAATCTTTGTCTTGTACTACCCGCGCTTTTTCTAGTCAGCGACCTTGTTTTCAAGACAGAACAGTCGACTTCCTGTTGCTGCCTAATGGGACGAGCCGGACGCTTCCCCTAACTCCCCGCGCCGCTCTAAGTAATGATACAAAGCGCCGAGCAAGTTCGCATCGTTTTTGAATTGGCACGTCTCCACCACTGGCTGGACTTTGGCAATGGGAACGAGCGACAATAACACCGAAAGCCACTTGTTGATTTCGTCGACGAAATCGGGGCGGCTGCTAATGGCCCCGCCCAAAATGATTTTTTCCGGGTCGTATGCGTACTGCAAGTTAAAAATCCCTTGGGCCAATGAAAAATAAAACCGGTCAATGGCCTTTTGCGCGGCTTCATCGCCGCTCTCGGCCAACGCAAATACTTTTTCTCCGTCCAGCTCCCTCTCCGGCATCCCCTTTTCCTCAGCCGCCATCCGGACCAGCGCGCTTGTCGCCGCCAGTTCGCTCCATGTTTTGCATTCGATCCTTCCGTTCTTATAGCGGACATCCATCAACATATAGCCAAATTCCCCGCCGTGCAAATGCGCCCCTTTATGGATGCGTCCATCTTTCACGATTGCCCCGCCAATGCCGGTGCCGACAATGACAAAGGCGATATCGTGGCAGCCCCGTCCCGCCCCTTCCATAACTCGCCAAGCGCCGCGCAATTCGCGTCATTTTCCATCTCCACTGGCAGGCCCGTCGCCCCGCCGAATACTTCTTTAAAGTTTGGGCCGTGAATGCACGGCAATGCGCTGCTTCCGCCGATGATGCCGATGTCGCTATCCACGCTCCCTGCAGAACTGATCGCAATGCCGGAAAGTGGATAGTTGGCCTGCGCCTGGCGGACGACGTTAAGCAAGTCATCGCGAAATTGATGAAAGTCATGCCGCTCCGAACGGTAACGCCCCTTTTCGAAAAAGTCGCCATGCTCGTTCATGACGGCATGTTTGACATATGTGCCGCCAATATCAAAAACGATATAGTAACGCACCGATGACGCCTCCTTCGTTTACGATCTTTCCTCTCTTCTAGCTCCATTAGGCTTAGCTGTTTCTCCGCTTTTATGTATTCGCCGTCGGTCCATCCGCTCCTCCCCGCTGCAAGGAAAGAGGCCGCCCCGTTAGGCGGGGGCGGCTCGCCATCATCATCGTTCATATCCCATTGACAACGCCTTTTGCGCATTGCGAACATCGTTATGCAGCAGCTGGGCAAGATCATATGCCGGGTAATAGCCGCGTTCATACATATAGTTGAACGCTTTTTCGTGCGTGTCAATGGCTTTGAGCAGATGTTTGACAAACGCTTTGCGCAGCACCGGCGTCGCCGCCTCGGTAATGGCAGCAGCATAATTACGCACTGCCGTTTTTGAAAAGCCAAGCAAGTCGCCAGCGTGCAAGGCGCGGTCGCCATCATCATGGTCGCGGCTTTCTTCCATCATAGGTGCCGCCGGAATGAAGGCAAGCAGCTCGCGCAAATTCGTTTCCAGCCCTTGAATCGTCTCAAGGTACAATCCTTTTAATTCAGGACAGTCGATTTTGCCGACCGCCTTTTTCATTTTTATGAGCCCATTTGCTTGAAAAGCGATCAGTTCATGCAGCTCCAACGTTTCATGCCAAGCCAAATGGCGATGGCCGTGCATCTGTCCATGCATATGGATCACGTTCTCCCCTTGTTTTTCATCGGTTGATTTCCATGTACTGTATATGCCTGCCAAAAGGAAATGGTCACTATTGTCCAAGCTTCCCGCACCAGCAAAAAAAGGCGTCCCGCGAAAAGCGAAACGCCTTCCTCAGTCACTGTCACAACAGATCCCCGCCGTCAAATCCATCGCCGCCATCAAACCAATCATCCACGTCCAACCCGTCAGCGACGTCATCGATCACATCGTCAAGCAACTCTTCCGCCACCATTCCCGCCAACATCCCGGCCGCAAATCCTCCAATGGCGCCAGCCCACCCATGTCCGCCATGATGCGAATGATGGACGGGTGGATAATGGCCAACTGGATGGCTATAAATAGGCGAATGCGGCGTTGCCAACGGATGCCCGCTCAGCTGGCCGAACGCCCCGGCCGCCCGCACCGCCTCTTCGATGGCTTCCCGAAGCAGACGGGCTGCCGTCGCCGAATCGCGAAGCTGTTCGTGAGTGATCAACAGCTCCCGTTTCATTTCGCGTTCCCCGCCAAAGCCGTGGCGGACGTCGATCTCCATATACAAACGCACCCCTTCTCCCTCGACAAGGGCAAAAAACTCGACTTCTTGGACGATCCCTTGAAATTCGCTCGTCGGGAAGAACGAAAATTCCTGGCCATGCGGCGTAATGCTTCCGGATGTCGCTTTCTCCCGGAATCCCAGGGCGGCCAAAGCGGAAAACACTTGCTCCAAGGCCGTCGGCGGCAAAATGTGAATGGCGTCTTGGTCATATGCATCCGCCCCATCGGCAATATCCAGCCGGGTGACGAACGTATAACGGACCGTTGGGCGGCTGATCGGCAAATGGAGCGGCAGTGCGTACGAAAACGGGAGCACTTTCCGCTCACCGGGCTGAATCGTAAACGAAGAAGCGACCGGGATCACCGCTGCGGTTCGGCGATATGCCTTTCCTTCCGCGTGCACTTCCAATTGCAATACGACATCTAGGTTCCGAATGTGTTGGGCGACCGAACCACCTTCCAGCAAAAATTCCCCTTCCAACGTTTCACCAAGGCGCACATGAGGGCGATGCAGCACAAGATCCACTTTGGCAGCGCCAATGCCGAATTTCGATAAAAACTTTTTCCACATCGAACCTCTCTCCTTTCATCAACCTAATTTCACACTTGAATTACGAACAAGCCGCCAACATGGTGTCACCGAAATAATTTGATCAACCCTAGGACGATCAACACAACCCCAGGCAGCATTGTCGCCTTTTTCATGATTCCCGTTTTCGACACCATGTACCCCAACAATAAGCCAACGCGGATGAACACGAGATTAAACATGCCAACTAACAGGGCAAACGAAAGCGGGGGAAAATGCAAAAGCGACGAACTGATCCCGGCGCCAAACGCATCCATCGACAGGGCAAGCCCGATCAACACCGCTTCTTTTTGGCTGATCGTGCCTGAACGATCAAGATCGCCAAGTTCGGGGCGTTTCAATACTTGAACAGCGCCGCTGAATCGGTTAGCCTCCCCTGCTCCATCACATTCCATAGATGAATCGCTTCCATCTCCCTTTGGCTTATAGACGTTATAAATCGCCCAACCGCCAAGCGCAATGAGAATGACTGAAGCAAGCCCTCGCTCGACTTGCAACGGCAAAAAAAGCGCCAACAGACGGCCGATGTTCATGGATGCAAACACCACCGCCCCGGACATGGATGCGATCAGCGCCAACGAAAAGAAGGAAAAACGGACACCACCCATTCCATACGTAATGCCTACGCTCAAGCTGTCCATGCTCACACTGAAAGCGAGCAAAATCATGGACACCCATAACCACATATGAATCCCCCCTGCCGTACGATATGCAATTCCGTACGGAGAGGGGACTTTCTTGCCATTCGACACGCATCGATTTCCGGGGAAATGTTTCCCCTTTTCTCGACATTATTCCCGCAAATGATACGGCAATGTCGCAATGACAACATCTTTTTTCATGATCAAGAAAAAGCGCAAGATGATGGCTGTTTGGTTATGCAAAAATGTATGCCACCATTTTTTCACGATAAATTGAGGCAAGAGCACCGTCACCGGCGCGCGGTCTGCTTCTTTTTCCGCTTTCGTGATGTATTCTAACAATGGCGACAAAATGGTTCGGTACGGTGAATAGATGACTTTCAACGGAATGTCCGGATAAAACTTCTCCCACTTTTGCTGCAGCTTTTGTTCGTCTTTTTCGTCGAAAATAATCGACAGTGCCGTAATGTCGTCGGAAATGCTGCGGGCGTACTGAACGGATTGGGCGACCACTTTGCTGACGCCGGAAATGGGAATAATGACTTTTGGTTTCAACATTTTCTCGCGCTGTTGCCACTCCCGTTCGTCAAGCCGCAGCTGCTCGCCAAGTTTTTTGTAATGCTCGTGAATTCGGATGAACATCCAGACGAACAGCGGAATCGCCACGATAACGATCCACGCTCCTTGCGTAAATTTAGCGACCATCGTGACGAGCGTGACCATCCCGGTGACCACCGCTCCCGTTCCGACGGTGAGCAGCACGCCGATCTTCCGTCCTTCTTCCCGTTTCCATAATTTTTTAATCAACCCACCCTGGCCGATAGTGAAGGAAAGAAAGACGCCAACCGCATAAAGCGGGATGAGCGAATGAGTCTCCGCATGAAAAACAATGATCAACAAGATCGCCAACACGCTCAATAAAATGATGCCATTGGAAAACACGAGGCGATCGCCCCGGGCCGCCAAGCTTCTCGGCAAAAAACCGTCCTTTGCCATAATCGACGTCAGCTGCGGAAATCCGGCAAAACTCGTATTCGCCGCGAGCACTAAAATGACCATCGTGGCCAGCTGAAACAAGTAAAACACAAGACCATTCCCAAATACATGACGCCCGATTTGCGAAATGACCGTTTGATGCTCGGTCGGAGTAACGCCGAATCCCGCCGCCAACACGGTGATGCCTAAAAACATCGTGCCAAGCAGCACGGACATCCACCCCATTGTAATCGCGGCATTTTTCGAGCTGTCCGGCCGGAACGCCGGCACGCCGTTGCTGATGGCTTCGACCCCGGTCATCGCCGAGCATCCTGACGAAAAGGCGCGCAGCAAAATAAACAAGCTGTAACCGGACGCAAACATGTGAGCGGTTGACGCATGCTCATGCATCGTAAACCCATGCCATCCTTCATGCCACAACTGCCACCCGCCGACAGCGATCATCACAAGAACGAAGCCAATGAACACATACGTCGGGTAGGCGAAAACCGTTGCGGATTCGGTAATGCCGCGTAAATTGAGCACCATTAAAAGCAAGACAAGAGCGACAGCGAGCTCCACTTTCCACGGCAGCAGCCCCGGAAACGCCGATGTCAGCGCGGCGACGCCGGAGCTGATGCTGACAGCGACGGTCAAGATATAATCGATCATGAGCGCCGCCCCAGCCACTAAACTGATTTTCGTCCCCAAATGGTCTCGGGCGACCACATACGCCCCGCCTCCAGACGGAAACGCGTAAATAATTTGCCGATACGACAACGTCACTAACAAGAGCAATACTAAAATCGCCACCGCGATCGGCAGCGAATAGAAAAAGACGCTTGTCCCTAATAAAGCAAGCACAAGCAAAATTTCTTCCGTCGCGTAAGCCACCGATGACAGGGCATCGGAAGAAAAAACGGCCAATGCCTTCCACTTAGGCAATTTTTCATGTTTCAACTGTTTCGTTTCCATCGGTTTCCCAATCAACAAACGTTTTAACGAAGCCATGCTTCCGTTCCTCCCTAAAGCATAAGAGTTGACTCATCGATTCAAAAGAAAAAACCGCTGAGGACGCACTCAACGGCTACAAATGTTCTAAAGCCATACTCGTCCCTCCCCAAAGCGCTTGCGAGGTTAGCTGTCGGGTTCGGGCTTGGAGAGATGCCCGTCCTTTCGGATTCACCCCTAGCAACGAGCGTTGCAACGATTGGGTCCCCCGCTCCATGCCGGATTCAGCGCATCGTATCAAATTATTCTTGCTTCCATATCTTACTCCTTTGCTTGTCCCTCCGCCAACCTTGAAAAAGGGGGAAAACAGCGAGTTTCTGGGCTTTTGGGATTATTTTTTCTTTATTATTTCCCCTTCGCTCACGCTCCTGACATTTTTCTGTTTTTCACTCATCCAATCATCATTTTCCCTTTCGGATAGCGGAACGGATCAGGCTGACGGCGCAGCGTGACCGCATAAGCGATCGTCAACGGGCCGACGCGGCCGGCAAACATCGTCAAGGCAATGATCACCTTTCCGAGCGGAGACAACTCCGGAGTCAGTCCCATCGACAGCCCGACGGTTCCAAACGCCGACGTCGCTTCGAATAAAATCATGAGAAAGTCTTTTCCGCGCTCGGTGATCGTCAGCACCATCGTCACAAACATGACGATAAACAGCCCGCTCATTGTCACGGTCAGCGACTTGTACACCGTATCGTACACGATCCGTTTCCGAAATAAAATGACATCCTCTTTCCCGCGGATTTGCGACCAAACCGCGCCGAGCAAGGTCGTAAAGGTCGTGGTTTTGATTCCTCCGCCCGTCGAACCCGGGGAAGCGCCGACAAACATAAGAAAAACGATCAAAAACAGCGTCGGTTGCGTCAAATCCGGGATGTTAAGCGTATTCGAGCCCGCCGTTCTCGGAGTGACCGCTTGGTAAAACGCGGACAAAAACTTGCCTGAGAGCGACAACGGCCCCATCGTCTTCGGATTATTCCACTCCAGCAGCAATATGAGCGCCATGCTGGCCACTAGCAGCCATGCCGTCGTGATGACCACCACCTTCGTATGAAGAGACAGCCGCCGTGTTTGCCGGTACTCATACACTTCATTCATGACAATAAATCCGATGCCGCCTAGTATAATTAAAATCGGCACGACAAGGCTCACGACCGGATCTTCCACATAGCCGGTCAAACTGCGAAATTCGCCCATCAAGTCAAAGCCGGCGTTGTTAAAGTTGGAAATCGCATGAAAGAACCCAAAGTAAACGGCTTTCCAAAACGGCATATCGAACGAGAAACGAATCGCCAATAGCAATCCGCCGATGCCCTCAATGACGACGGTAAAAACGAGAATGCGTTTTACGAGCCGAACAATCCCTTCGATGCTCAGCTGATTGAGCGCCTCTTGCAGCAACAACCGCTCTTTCAAGGAAATCCGCTTGCCGAGCAAAAAGGCAAACAACGTAGCAAATGTCATAAATCCAAGCCCGCCCACTTGGATCAGCGCTAAAATGACCAGCTGGCCGAACAACGTGAACGTCGTCCCGGTGTCGACGACGACAAGTCCGGTTACGCACGTCGCGGAAGTCGCTGTAAACAAGGCGTCTAAAAACGGCAGCCCCCTTCCATCGACGGTCGCAACAGGAAGCGTCAACAGCAGCGCTCCAATCAAAATAATGAGTGCAAATCCGGACACGAGAATTTTCGGCGGATCAAAAAATTTGCCTTTCGAATTCATTGACATGGCTTACCCCTTTCTCTTCATCCAATCCCGTATCGTTGTGGATGATGCATAGAAAAAATATACCAAAAACAAGCTTGTTCGGGTACTCAAACCATTTTCATCATAGGCATTCTTTCTGCATAATAAAATGGATAAAGGGCGTGGCCACCGGCTTCAAGAATGTGGATGCATTGAAACCTTTTCCGTCTCCGTTCGTCTATATGAATGGCGAATGGCAGTCCGACTGGGGCCACACAAGCATTGAAGCGCGGAAGGGGGCTTGCACCAGTCCCATAAAAACATTCCATTGACTTTTGGCAGCAGACGTATTATGCTACTTGACATGGAGACGTTCCGATGTAAAATCATGTAAGAATAAAACGTTTGTTGCTGTGGGCAACGGTTGTTGATATAAACATAGAAACATCGTTAAGAATACGAGGCAAAGGAGGAGAAGAGGACGTGAAGGCAATTTGGGAAAAATGGTTGAAAAAATGTCGTTCTCTCCCTAACCAATACATCGGCTTTTTTATTTTTGCCGTGCTCTTATTTTGGTTGAAGACGTACGCCGCCTATTTAGCGGAATTTAACCTTGGCATCAGCAACTCCATGCAGGAGTTTTTATTGTTCATCAACCCGATCAGCTCGGCGGTATTCTTCCTTGGGTTGGCGCTGTTGGCCAAGGAAACGCGTGTGTACAAATGGCTCATTATTATTAATTTCATCTTATCGTTCATTCTATACGCCAATATCGTTTATTATCGTTTTTTCAGCGATTTTATTACATTCCCGACGTTGACGCAAACGAAAAACTTCGGCGATCTCGGCAGAAGCATTTGGGAGTTGCTTCGCTGGTATGACGTGTTCTATTTCTTGGATACGATCATTTTGGCGGTGATCGTTTTCTCGAAGCGATTCTCGCTCCCGGAAGTGCAGGCCGGCCGATTCAAAAAAGGCGCCATTTTCGCTTCGGCCATTCTTATGTTCAGCATCAACTTGGCGCTCGCTGAGACCGACCGCCCGCAGCTCTTGACAAGAACGTTTGACCGCAACTATATCGTCAAATATTTAGGCGTGTACAACTATTTGATTTACGATGCGTTCCAAAGCATGAAATCATCGACGCAGCGGGCGTTCGCAAACAAAAGCGACATCACGACTGTGCTGAACTATGTGCAGGCGACGTATGCCAAACCGAACCCGAAATATTTCGGCGTGGCGAAAGGGAAAAACGTCATTTACATTCATTTAGAGTCGCTGCAAAACTTTGTGATTAACTATAAGTTGAACGGTGAAGAAGTCACCCCGTTCTTAAACTCGCTCACCCGCGATCCGAACACGTTCTATTTCGATAACTTCTTCCATCAAACAGGACAAGGGAAAACGTCGGATGCGGAGTTTATGCTCGAAAACTCGCTGTTTGGCTTGCCGCAAGGCGCTGTCTTTACGACGAAAGGACAAAACACGTATCAGGCGGCTCCGGCCATTTTGCACCAATACGGCTATACAAGCGCCGTCTTCCACGGCAACTACAAAACGTTCTGGAACCGCGATGAAATTTACAAGTCGTTCGGCTTTGACCATTTCTTTGACGCCAGCTACTACGATATGAACGATGAGGACGTGTTGAACTACGGCCTGAAAGACAAACCGTTTTTCCGGGAGTCGATCCCGCTGTTAGAAACATTAAAAGAACCGTTCTATGTGAAATTTATTACGCTGTCGAACCACTTCCCGTACCCGATCAGCGAGGAAGATGCGACGATCCCGCCGGCGACGACAGGCGACGGCTCGGTCGACCGGTATTTCCAAACGGCACGCTATTTGGACGAAGCAGTGAAAGAGTTCTTTGACTACTTGAAAAAATCGGGTCTGTACGACCGCTCGGTCATCATTTTGTACGGCGACCATTACGGCATTTCCGAAAACCATAACAAAGCCATGGCGCAAATTTTAGGAAAAGAAATTACGCCGTATGAACATGCGCAATTGCAGCGGGTGCCGCTGTTCATCCACGTGCCGGGCATAAAAGGCGGCGTCATGCACGAGTTTGGCGGCCAAATCGATTTGTTGCCGACGGTCTTGCACCTGCTGGGCATTGATACAAAAAATTACGTCCATTTTGGAACGGATTTGCTGTCACCTGAACATCAAGAAATCGTTCCGTTCCGCAACGGCGACTTTGTCACGCCGAAGGTGACAGCGGTCAACGGCAAGTACTATGACACGAAAACAGGCGAACCTCTTGAAAGCACGCCGGAAATTCAGCGGCTCGAACAAATCGTCCGTACGAAGCTTGACCTATCGGATAAAGTCGTCTACGGCGATTTGCTCCGGTTCTATACACCGAAAGGCTTCAAGCCGGTCGATCCGTCAAAATATGATTACAATAACCGTGAAGAGGGAAGCGATCAATGATCGCCTCCCTCTTTTTTCTAGCGCTGCAGCAGTTGCTCAATGGCCCGCTTCGCATTCACGTAACCCGCCCCATATACGTTCGGGTCGCGCCCTTTCCACAAATCGGCGCCGTCTTTTAACGCCTGCTTGATTTCATCCGGCGTTGCATTTGGTTTGGCCTGAAGCATCAACGCGACAATGCCGGCGCAAATCGGCGTCGCCATCGATGTACCGGACATCGATATATAATGGTCACCGACCCGGCTTTGCTTATTCATCTTGTCAAGAAATGAACGCGGGGCGCGAAGCGATATAATGTTGACCCCGGGAACGACGAGATCCGGTTTTGTCACCCCATACTCGGTCGGCCCTCGGCTCGAAAACGACGCCACCTCATCGTCGGCGCGCGTTGCCGCCGTATCATGATCGTCAAGAGCACCGACGGTAATGATGCGGTCGCTAATGCCCGGGCTTGAAATCGTCCCATAATTCGGCCCTTCATTCCCTGCCGCCGCACAGACGACAATGCCCTGATCCCACGCCCGCTCCGCGACTTGCACGAGCGGATCATCATTTTCTATCGGAAACGGCTGCGGCTCCCCTCCAAGCGATAAGGAAATAATATGGATTCGCTTAGTCGAGTTTTTCTTATTGTAATCCATGCACCATTCAATGCCGCGCATAATCGTTTCCAACGTCCCGCTCCCTGAACGATTAAGCACTTTAACGCCGATGAGGTTTGCCTCATACGCCGGGCCGGCATACAGCCCGTCCGACATGCGCCCGTTTCCGGCCGCATCGCCGGCGCAATGCGTACCGTGGCCGTTGTCATCATACGGGGTTGTGCGCCCATTGACAAAATCGACAAAGGCAGCAATCCTCCCCTCCAAATCCGGGTGCGGGTAAATGCCTGTGTCGACAATGGCGATCGTCACTCCTTTTCCGCTTAACTCCGTTCCGTTGACAGCCACATGTTTGGCATTGGCCGATGGGACTGCATTGTTTAACAGCGCCTTGACCTGCCGATTGAGGTACACTTTTTTCACTTTCGGATGCTCGAGCAGCTGCTCAATCGCTGCCGGCGTCACCCGTGCGCTGTAGAAGGGAACATGGCGAAAATGGTGGCGTACTTTCATACGGAAATGATCGCGTTCCGCCTTGGCCACTGCCTCCATCCCTTCAGCATTTTCGACTTCAACCAAGACGGAAATCGTCCGCCATTTCCTCAGCCATCGCTCCACCCAACCCTGAAAAATGCACGGCATGCGCATCATCGGCTGGTACATGTTGACGAGCGCATGACGAAGCGGACGGTCAAGCCGCCCTGCATGGCGGCGAGCGAGCTGCACGATCGAATAGGTGAACACATTCTTCCCCTCCTTGCGTGTTTTGCTATACTCATATGAGGGAAAGATCGCGAAAGAAGCGGCGAGCTCACCAAGACAAACAAACAAAAAGCTCGCCCAGCGAAAACTAGGCAAGCCTTTCTTATTTACATTCCAATCCGCTCCAACACAATGTATTTTGCTTTTCCTAAATAACGCTCCACTTGGCGCAGCACATTTTCCTTCTCCGCAAATGCCCCGACTTGCGTCCCATCCACGATGACGCGCGTCAAATCACTCCCACTTGGCGCCTGTCCCCCTCCTTCGTCCGGCCTGCTTGGCGGAGGATCGTTCGGAGCATTCGGTTTCTTCCGCAGCCCAAGCGCCCGCTCCAACCCGTTCACATGCCCGCGGGCGACCATGCGCAAAAAACGGGTATCATTCAGTTTTCTCGCATCCTCTTCCCGGTCAATAAATCCGTTCTCCGTGAGCACGGCTGGCATCGCGGTCTCCCGCAGCACATGAAAATTCGCTTTCTTTTTCCCACGATCGCGAAATCCCGTAGCTTTGACGACTTCTTCATGAATGGCATCACGAATGCGGGCTGTTGCCGAATCGTCATCGAGCCGATCATAAATATAATCTTCATACCCCGTGCCGCCACCGGCATTCACGTGAATCGCGACGTATAAATCCGCCCCCCATTGATTGGCCCGGTCTGTCCGCTCATCAAGTGACACCGTTTCATCTTTTGTCCGGCTTAGCTGCACGGAAACTCCTTCATACTCATTTTGCAGCAGACGGTTGATTTCAAGAGCGATAAACAACGTAATGTCTTTTTCCAACAACCCGTTGCCGACCGCGCCGGTATCGTTCCCACCGTGACCTGGATCGAGAAAAATTTTAACCATCTTTCTTCTCCTTTCACATCCTTCGTCGTTTCGGAATATGGCACTATTAGCATAAGCGTGGCACTCCAAAATGCCATAGATACTTCCCCAAGGCCAACAAATAAGGCGCAGTCAAAAAAACGACTGCACCTGACATTTCCGCTGATCGACTTGTTCGATATGATGAAAGCCCCCCACACAGCCGTACAAGAAAACATAGACCGCTGGGCATTATACAAACTGTCCACTCTCTTGGCTTCGACTGAACTTGTAAACAGCCAGAAGGAAAAAGGTCAGCGCAAAGGCGAGAAGAATCAACAGATGCCAATACAAACTTCCGAAAGAGCGCCCCTCCTGCAGCTTTACCAAACAATCGAGCGCCCACCGCTGCGGTATAAAATACGCCGCTTTTTGCAAAAATTTCGGCATCAGCTCGACCGGCCAAAAACAGCCGGCCAGCATGCACGTCGGCACCGTGACTAAGGGCTGCAGCGCCCCTGCGGAAGCGGAGCTGTTCGCAAACATCACGGTAATCAAAGACAAGCCGATTGCGGATAAAGAGAAAAGCAGGAGCACCAGGGCCATTTGCCACATCGGAATATTAGGATCAATATGAAAGATGTTCTTCATGGCCGCGATTGTCACGATGATTTGTGCCGTCATAATCAACAAATTCACCACGATATTCGATAACACATACGTTCTCGCCTGAATCGGCGTCGTTAATAAACGAGAATAGGTGCGCTCTTCTTTTTCTTTGATGATGATCTCCGTCAAATTTCCCGCTGACAGCAACATAATCAAGACCAAATACCCGATCGTTTGATACGTGACCCCTTTTTGTTTGGCTGTGTCGGACAGCGAGTGAACGGACAAGCGGAACGGCGCTTGTTGATACCGTTCATACATCTTCCAAAAGAGATCGCGATCCCCATTGGCCAATCGCCCCAATGTCGCCAGATGATCGATGTATTCATGCAAGTACGACTTGATGAACATCGTGATTTCCGCTCCCTTGAGCGAGACAAGTTCGATCGGCCGGGGCTGGCCGTGCTGAACGCTTTCGGAAAACCCTTGGGGGAAAATCAGCACGCCATCCACCTTTTGCGAGGTGATTTGGTCGTCCACCGCTGACAACTTTACGCTTTTCACGGATAGATGATCAATATTGTTCAGAAAACGGATCGCATCATCGGCAACCCGCCCATGATCCTCATTGACCACCCCGATGCGCACATCCTTGGCCGGGGAACCTCCGTAAGCAAACAAGGACAACAGAATCGCGGCCAAAGGGGTGCCGAAATAGAGCAAAAAATTCATTTTCCGACGAAACGTCCGCTTTAACGTATATTTCACCAACCAGATGACGTCATTCACCTTATAATCCCTCCCGTCTCGCAACCGACACGACGGCCACCACTAAAAACAGCGCCGCTATACCGATATTCAGCAGCATAGTAGGAACGACGCTTGACAAATCGTTCGCGTACACGATTTTGAAAATCGTGTCATTCATCCAAGAAAGCGGAGACAAATGAGCATACCATGCTGTTTCATCGATCGGAAAATAAGCGCCGCCGAAAAAGGTAGACAGCTGAATGATCACCATCGCAATCGTTCGCGCCGCTCCTTCCGTCCTTGCCATATAGCTCATCCCTAGACCAAAGCTGATGGCCAATACCACCTCGGTCAACAGAAGCAGCCATACGAGGCTGACGTGATGCCCCCAATCGGCATGAAGCACCCATTGGCTGAACAACATGACGACCACAACACAAAGAAAATTCGCCGCTACGTTCCCGGCCAGCTTTCCAATAAAAATCTCGCTTTTGCGAACAGGAGCAGCCAAAAGGCGGTCAGCCGTCTTCCGCGTCCGCTCCCCCCGCAGCAACGCACTGCCCGGCAATGCGCTGTACAACGCAATCATCGTTGTCATCGCCACCGCATAATAATCCATCGCTCCCGGTTTGCGCTTGGAATGCAGCGACCGTTCTTGAATATACTCATCATGCACACGTGTATTGGATGGAACAAAACCAGGCTTCACCTCGGAAACGGCCATCGCCAGCTGATATCGGCCGACAAACGCGGCCATCACCCCCTCTACAATGCTTCCTTTGATCTTGTTGCGCTCATTGGTGTACAACTCCACTCCATGCGGGCTGATCTCGATGTATCCATCCGCTTTTCCTTCCTGCACCGCTTTCGTTCCTTTTATATGGTCGGATGCCTTTTGAAAATCGATGTGGGCTTTCTTCGCGGCTTGGATCATCGTTTGAATATACGGCGACAACGGCCCTGCTTGTTGATCGTTGTACAAGACATGTACATCATCGACGGAAATCGTCCAGTGAAACGCGTTGGAAAGGGCTGTTCCTAAGATGAATATCAGTACGATCGGAAACAGCATCATAAAAAACAGCGTCCGGACATCACGAAAATCACTTTTGATTTCCTTGGCTGCAATGCGAAAAATATTCAAAAGAAGCACCTCCTTCGCATGATGACACTTCAAACCTCTAATCCCGCAAATTTCTCCCCGTCAGCGCCAGAAAGACCGTTTCCAAATTCGGTGATTTGTCTTCCAGCGAACGAATTTCGACGCCGTCATGGATCAGGCATTGCACAATTTCGTTTAAATTATTGACACTGATATCCGAACTGATTTTGATCATATTTTCTTCACATTGCACCGCCTTGACCCCGGGAATGTCTTGAAGATGTTGCTTGTTGAGCCGATCCATCCCCCTAATTTCCAGCCAAATATCTTTTGTATCGGTGATAATCGCTTCCAGCTGTTCCTTTGTCCCCTCGGCGATGATCTTTCCATGATCAATGATCGCGATCCGTGTGCAAATCTCCTCCACTTCCTCCATATAGTGGCTTGTATAAATGATCGTACATCCCATCTCATTGAGCTTTTTGACCGAAGCCAAAATATAATTTCGCGACTGCGGATCGATGCCGACAGTTGGTTCATCCATAATGATGAGCTTCGGCCGATGGGCAAGAGCGCAGGCGATATTGAGCCTCCGCTTCATCCCTCCTGAGAAATGTTTCGGATAACTTTTGCGCTTATCGCTTAAACCGACAAACTCGAGCGCCTCTTCCACCCGCTGGCGCAACTGTGCGCCGCGCAGTCCATACAACCCGGCAAAAAATTCAACATTTTCATACGCCGTTAAATTTTCATAGATGGCGATCTCTTGGGGAACAATGCCGATATGCCGTTTGGCAAACTGGCGATGCTTGGCGATGTCCTTGCCGAGAATCTTGATTTCTCCCGCGTTCGGGCGCAACAGCCCGGCAATCATATTGATGGTTGTGCTTTTTCCTGCTCCATTGGCTCCGAGGAATCCAAAAATTTCCCCTTCGGCAACCGTAAGAGACATATGATCGACAGCGATGAAGTCACCAAATTTTTTGGTCACTTGTTTGATCTCTAACATGTTCATCGTTCCACCTTCTTTCCATGCTTGGTATTATGGATTATAGAAAAAAAGATGAACTCCTGTAAGTGCAGGAATTCATCTCGTTGACATGAGAAAATTCACGATTTACTCATGAATCGGAAGCAACGTCGTGACAGAGAAACCGTTCGTTCCATCGACAATGACCGTGCCATGAACAGAGGCCGCCCGCTCCTCCATGCCGATGATCCCAAGTCCTTTCTTGATCTTGGCCGCACCTTTCCCGTTATCTTTCACTTCCACCTTGATGACTCGATTCAACACGTGAATTTCAACGGCAATGGCCGTGGCCTCAGCGTATTTGCTCGCATTCGTCAACGCTTCAGCAATGTTCTCATAAATCACTTTCCATTGGATTGGTGTAATTACATCCAAATCCCCTTTGCATACGAGCGGAACCGGGAGATGATGTTGGGCGGAAAATTCTTCAATGAATAATTTCACCCGATTCAGCCCGATTTGCTCGAGCGGTGGCTTGATCTGTTTTAAGGTCATCCGGATTTGTTCCATGCCTTCTTTGGAAATATGGATGGCGTTTTCCAACAGTTGTTTCGCCTTGTCGCGGTCCCCATCCATCAACCGTTTGGCCGCCTCCATCTGAATGAGCGCTCCCGCGAGCGAGTGGCCGATTTGATCATGGATGCGCTGCGACAGACGGTTCCGTTCTTCCAACTGCAACGTATATTCCGACTGCTTGATGTATTGATGATATTCGCTGATCCTTCTTGTCAGCCGATGCAAATCATGGCGCATCTCGTCGAGACGATCTTCTTGTTGTTCGATCCGCTCGATATGCCGCTTGACTGCCGTCACACTCGCAAGACTGAACAAGGCCACCAAACCGTATAATTTCGCCTCCAACGGACGAAGCCCAATCATCGGCGTCAACAACACCGCCCCGATCCCCAAACTCGGTGGATATACACGGAGGCCAGCTCATACCCATTGAGAGGCAGCAACAACGCCCATAACGGCTCCACAAAGACGGCGGCTAGAACGAGAAGAACAACGGAACCAAACGCCGCTCCCTTTTTCCACCTCATATGCCGAACGATCAGGGCAAACAGCTGAAGACAAAAATAGATCAGAGAGACGAGAACAAAGCCCGCTCCCGTTTGCTGTTTCGATGAAATGTAATCGAATGCCGCATAGCCCCATACAATCAGCTTGTAAATGATCAGCAGCGATTCCATAACGTCCCCTCAGCCGATTTTTCCCGTCAAGTAATAAACAGCAATTTGCGTTCGATGTTGCAGTCCGGTTTTGTCCAAAATCGAGGTGATGTAATTGGCCACCGTTCCCTCGGAGAGAAAGAGCTGTTTGGCAATCTCTTTATTCGAAAGCCCCTTCGCAATGAGCGCCATAATGTCCAACTCTCGTTCCGTAAACAGGCTTTTATCGATTTTCGGCGCTGCTTCTGCTTCTTCTTTTAAGTTGGACTTAATTTTGTCCATCACCATCTCCTGCATCACCACTTGGCCGTGATACACCGCTTTGATCGCTTCGCGGATTCGTTCCGGGTCCGTATTTTTTAAAAAATATCCTTTTGCACCGTATTGAATGGCGTCTAGAATGTATTCATCATCATCAAACGTCGTCAAGATGAGCGGCTTTGTCTTCGTCTGCTCGCATAGAAGCTTTGTCGCTTCCACTCCATTCATGTTCGGCATGCGCACATCCAATAACGCGACATCAACTTCATGATGTCGACAATATTCCACTGCCTCTTTCCCATCGCCTACAGTCGCGGCGACATCAAACTCGTCATACGTGCTTAAGATGATCCGCAGCCCTTCGCGGACAAAAGGATTGTCATCGGCGATGAGCACTTTTATGCGCGGAACATGGGACGAAGAGTGATGTTCCATCTTTACCCACCCCTTTTCATCATGACGCCTGTCCACTACCTCGCGTGCATGATTTTCATGGTTTACTTTCATCTTTCCAAAACCGGAGGAACTATTCTTTCAACGTGGACCATTCGTGCACACAAACATATGCCTTCAAGGCGGCCTTCTGTCCAGCGAGTGAGAAAATGATTGTACACAAATCGGCAACATCCTATGATGCTCCGGATATACGGTTCCTGTTCTTTTGTCGGATAGAGACGGACGGAACAGGCTTGGCGCATTCCAATCGTCAAGAAAATTATACCATATTGCGCTTCCTCCCACTCCTTTAAGGGGGAGAGGAGCACAAGATTTCTGTAATGAATAAGGGCGATTTTTTCCGTTGCCACAGAGGAAATGAACCAAAGCAAGAGCAGGCCGAACCGAGTCGACGCTGGGATGCGTCCGGTGTTGCCAAGAGTAGCTGTCGGATCAAGACATGGGAACAGAGCCAAGCTCGATCGAATAGGCAAAACGGAAGGCAGGTCGAGGTGCCCATTCACCAACGGAGCGATCATCCTGTACCGAAACAGTGCGATGTCGTGTCTCATCGACTTATCCATCTGGATCTCCTCCTCGTCTTTCCCACCATCCATATACATTTGAATGTCAATGACAAAGTCGTGAAACTTGATCAAATTTCCTCCCCATCTTTGAAACAAATGGAAATTTCCGCCCGAAACGGCTCCTCACCACAACATGTACTTGACAAGCAATACAGCTTCCTGCACAAAGATTTGAAAAAATCACTGATTTGTTGATTTTCCCTTACAAGCGTAAATGGGGTATGTTCAGAAAAAATCATGTACAACTTTTGGTGAAGAGCCTCCGAAACAATTCACAAAAAATTTAGCACACTCTTCAGAAAAGAGGGAAAAGGCTTTCTGAAAGAATGTACAAGAAACGGTGTTTTGTTTTCGCAGAAAAGTTCCATGGGCAGCGCACTTTGCCCTCCACCCGGGGATGAAAATCACACGTCAGTCCTGCATTTTCACAAAAACATATTTTTACATAAAATACTAATATTAACTCAAAAAATATCCCTGCTTACTATGCCGTTATACCTCTTAAAACCCCTTCACAAAAACATTTCAGTTGAAAAAAACAAAAAATTCGGCTCTTCACCAAAAGTTGTACTTGATTTTTTCTGAACATACCCCATTTACGCTTGTGAGGGAAAATCAACAAATCAGTGATTTTTGCACATCTTTGTGCAGGAAACCGTATTGCTTGTCAAGTACATGTTGTGGTGAAGAGCCAAAAATTCTTTTATTCTAAATTTTATACCTCACATTTCGCACCCTAACAAGGTCAAAACGAAGGATTTTTTATTTAGTTTTTCAGAATAACTTTTTGACCAACACAACGAGCGATGGCAATCCTTTTTTTACCATCGCTGGTCGTTCCGTATCACGTTACACGTAGATGCTCTCATCCATGCCCAATCCCTGCAGAATCCTTCGCTGGTCCGGGTTGAGGGGGCGATCGAGTGCGCGTTGGATGCGCCCGTCTGGCAGCTCCAGCAGGATGACGTTCACATATTGAAACAGCTGAAAAATCGCCTGTCCCGTTGGCCGTGTCAACTTGCGGCCTCCCGCACCCTTTAACGGACGTTCGGGTGTGATGAACTGGCGCACCCGGCGCTGAAAAACGCGGTAAATCGCTAGGGCCAACAGAAACAAATAGCCCAATACGGCGACCCGTTCCGGTTTTTTGACGTAAATCTCATCGGTGAAAAACGGATCTTTCAAAAACGCGAAGTTCATTTCCACCGAGATTTGCCCTTTATACAGCTTCAAGATCTCTTGGGCATCCATTTGTTGGCCCTTCCATTCCTTCGGAACGGTCGTGACGAGGACAAACCGGGACGCTTTCCGTCTTGCCTGTTCCCATGCCGGTTGGTCGAATTCGACGTTTAGGCGAAGGGTGTACAGCGTCTCCGTCTCGGGCTCCGCCCCTTTTTTCGGCCGTCCGCGCCGTTTTTTCGGACGCACGATCTCTTCGACCGCGGCCTCCACTCGATGAAACCGAGGGCGAAGGGACGCCTTGAGGGACGTCAAGGCTTGTTCGGCGTCTTCGCGGCAGGAGAAGGGGTGGCGCTCCCAACGGACTTGTTCCTCACAAAGAAGCTCCGCTTCTTTGACCCGCTCTTTTTCGAGCGTCTTTCCTTTGCGCTGGTCGAGGGCGCTCGATTCGACGACGATCAGCCGAACCGAGTGGCCTTCATAGGTCGAGGCCGTTTCCCATACCCGATACGTAGCGCCGTTTCTCTCCGCTAGGGTAAAGGGTTTGCTCCACGGGATGTGAGGCGAATCGGCCTCCGCGAGCGCCTGTTTCACGATCCGGAGCGATGAAGGGCCTCTGGTGATCAAAAAGGCACGGGCGGCTTTGGTCTGCGCCAAGGTGTCTTTTGTCATCGCGGCGGAATCGGCCACGTAAATCCACTCATCGTCGATCTTGGCTTGTTTAAACTGTTCGTGGATCCGCGACAGCACCTCAGGATTCCACGCCTTATCCGATCGATTGCCGTCGTGCACATCGCCGTAAAACGGGATGCCGTCCTCGTTGCCGACCAGTCCAAAGCCGATCTGTTTTTGCCAACGATGATGGCGGTTGTAGCCATGTGTGATCTGCAGAGCCTCCAACGAGGCCGATTCATAGGCTCCGTAAACCGTCTTGTCCGTCGTATCGGCATGAAAGACTCGGAGGGAAAGGCCTTCTTTGCGATAAATATGAATCAAGCAAGTGCTGATGACCTTGTGAATATCGGCCTCATACAAGCGATCGAGATGACGAGCCAAGGCATCGTCGTTCAACCAGGAAGGTTGGAGACCGGGACGGATGAGTTTCTCTAAATCGATCTCCTGAGCCCATCGTTCTAAGTGAACCAGGGCTTGCCGGCCGTCAAATAGATTGTAAAGGATGGCCTGAACGGCATCGCTGACTCGTGTTTGGCACTGTGGATCGACGGGGACAAGATGGTCAATCAAGCGGGGGATGTCCAGCTTTTTGACTAGAACACTTATTATATTCAAATAATCATTACGACAGATCCCTTTGACTTTCACATTCATGAGAGAAAAACTCCTTTACATTCCTTGTGTGTCAAGGATTCATTCGACATCGGAACAAAAAATCCTCCCGATTTTCGTCGGAAGGGTGCGAAATGTGAGTTATACAACCAAATAATCAGTTCACGCAACAGGTGGTTCACACATGCGGTGAACCTTAAAAGGGAAGTTTGGTGAAAATCCAACACGGTCGCGCCACTGTGATGCAGAGCTGTTTATCACAATCCACTGTTTCATTTGAAATGGGAAGGAGATAAACAGCGATGAAGCTAAGTCAGGAGACCTGCCTGTTGTATGCACTTTCGACCTACGCGTCATAGGGAGGAGTGAGGACATATGATATTGAGGCACTTCACGTATCTCAATACAAGCTAGTTATACCCTCCTTCCGTTGGAAGAGGGTTTTTTGCTTGATTGGGATCAAATAACTGGAGGTGCTTCCACATGTTCATCCGCAGTTCAAATGTAGGGTATCCACGCATTGGGGAGAAAAGAGAATGGAAAAAGACGTTAGAATCGTTTTGGAATGGGCAGATCACCAAAGAACAATGCACCAAAATGATGGAAGCGATTCGACTTGATTCGATTCGTAAACAGATGGAGAAAGGAATCGATCTCATTCCAATTGGAGATTTTTCTTTATACGATCACGTATTAGATACAGCATTCATGTTTGGATATATTCCAGAGCAATTTCAACAAATAGACGATACACTTGAGCAATATTTTGCGATGGCACGCGGGACAAATGGGCAACATGCGCTTGAAATGACGAAATGGTTTAATACAAATTACCATTACATCGTGCCTGAAATTGGACAAACAAAGCCAAGATTAGTGGAGAATCGCCTATTGAAAGAATACAACCTTGTAAAAGAAACATTCGATTTAGAAACAAAACCTGTGTTGCTTGGACCGATTACGTTTCTTTTGCTTTCTAAGCAATACGATCGACACGAGTGGCGCAAACATCTCGCACGATTAGTTCCTGTTTATGTAGAATTATTCAAACAACTAAGCGAAGCGGGCGTGTCATTCGTCCAAATCGATGAACCGATTCTCGTCCAAGATATAGACGATGACATCGTCGATGCATTTCGTGATGTATATGAAGTTTTTCATCGCGGTGTACCAAATATAAACCTTATTTTACAAACATATTTTGATAGCGTGTCGCATTATCGTGAAATCGTTGCTTTACCTGTCGCAGGCATTGGGCTTGACTTTGTACATGATAATGGCGAAAACATGAAAAACATAAACACCTATGGATTTCCGAAAGATAAAATATTAGTTGCTGGGATTGTAGATGGCCGCAATGTATGGAAAAGTTCGCTTGCCCAAAAAGCGACGCTCCTTCACCATCTAGCAAACGTTGCTGAACAACTGATCATTCAACCGTCTTGCAGCTTACTGCACGTCCCTGTCACGACAAAACACGAACATTCACTGCCGCCGGAGCTCGCTGGGGCTTTATCATTTGCCGATGAAAAATTAGATGAAATACGTATGCTGACAGAATATATGAAAGGAAACACAACAATCGACAAGCTAATCCAATACGACGAACAAACAAACAGTAATTTAGCCAAGTTCCGCAAACAACAAGAACAAATAAACGAGATCACAGCCGTTCCGGTAAGCCGAACACCTTACAGCAAACGACGAAAGATACAACAATCACATTTGCAACTCCCGCTGTTGCCGACAACGACAATCGGCAGCTTCCCGCAGACGAGCGACGTGCGCCGAGCTCGGATGAAGTGGAAAAAAGGGGAATGGAACGATCATCAATATAAGTCCTTTATAAAGAAAGAAATCGCAAAATGGATCGACATTCAAGAGCAACTGCAGCTCGACGTGCTTGTCCATGGGGAATTTGAGCGCACAGATATGGTAGAATTTTTCGGTGAAAAGCTGCAAGGCATGGCATGCACGACAAACGGCTGGGTACAATCGTATGGATCACGTTGTGTTCGCCCGCCCATTATTTTTAGCCATGTGTCCTACCAACAACCGATGACCGTAGAAGAAACGGTATATGCCCAGTCGCTGACCCATAAACCTGTCAAAGGCATGCTGACAGGCCCTGTAACCATGTTAAACTGGTCGTTCGTTCGCGACGACATTCCACGAAAACATGTGCTGACACAGCTCGCCTTGGCCATTCGTGAAGAAGTGTTGCGCTTGGAAGCGAAAGGCATACGCATCATTCAAGTCGATGAACCAGCATTGCGGGAAGGATTGCCATTGAAAAAGGAAAAACACGCATCCTATTGGGAAGATGCCGTTATGGCGTTTCGTCTTGCTACCTCATCAGTGAAAGAGGAAACGCAAATTCATACCCATATGTGCTATTCACAGTTTGAACAGATGATGCATGTCATCGATAAACTTGATGCCGACGTCATTTCCATTGAATCATCGCGAAGCCATGGTGAGCTTATTGCTGCATTTGAAACATATGAGTACAAAAAAGAAATCGGCTTAGGGGTTTATGACATTCACAGCCCACGCATTCCGACAAAAAAAGAAATAAGCGAACAAATCGAGCGAGCGCTTCGCGTCCTTCGTCCAGAACAATTTTGGGTCAATCCCGATTGCGGATTAAAAACGCGAAAAGAAAAAGAAGCAATTGCCGCACTCAAAGCGATGGTGGAAGCCGCACACGAATACCGGGAGCGACTTTTGGCTTACGGAGGGATGAAGTCATGGAAGTGAGCGTCGAGCAATCAAAAACGATTCAAATGCGGCTCGTTTTGCCTTCTGATACGAACCATCTTGGCACGATTTTTGGCGGCACCGTTTTAGCGTATATTGATGAAATTGCAGCAATATCCGCCATGCGCCATGCACGAAAAGCGGTCGTCACCGTTTCGATCGACAAAGTTGATTTCATTTCGTCCGCGAAAGTAGGCGATATTTTAAAACTCGAAGCATTCGTCTACTCGACTGGACGCACATCCATGAAGGTATTCGTCAAAGTCGAAACAGAAGATTTATTTACAGGCGAACATCACTTGACCACTACATGCTTTTTGACGATGGTCGCCATCGATCAAAACAAAAAACCGACGCCTGTTCCAAAAGTCATCATTAGCGAACAGGAGGAACAAATCGTACAACTGTATCAGCAAAACAATAAGGTATAAATATTTATACCCCAGACTGTTGAAAAACGATTTTGTCAAGGACAAAATCGTTTTTCTTTTTGGCTCTTCACCACAACATGTACTTGACAAGCAATACGGTTTCCTGCACAAAGATGTGCAAAAATCACGGACTTGTTGATTTTCCCTCACAAGCGTAAATAGGGTATGTTCAGAAAAAATCAAGTACAACTTTTGGTGAAGAGCCTTTATGGTAAAATAGAAAATAGAAGTCCATAACCAAAGGGAGGAATGGCCATGTCCCGCGCACAACAATGGGTGCAATATTTCCTTTCGCACCGCCGTGTCACGCTGGAACTGATCCACAAAATCGACGAGGCGCATTATGAGTACAAACCGACGCCGACCTCGATGACAGCGAAGCAGCTGGCGACGCATATGCTGTTCAGCTTCTACAATTTCGCTAATACGGCAAAACACGGCGATCCATCGCTGTTCCGGCAAAAAATCGAGGAACCGGAGACGAATTTGGCCAAGCTGGCGGAAACATATACGGAAAAAACGAGGCAGCTCATCGAATCGATGAGCGATGACGACTTCGACCGGACGCTCGATTTAACATCGATTTTCGGCATTCAAATTCCAGCCAAGCAGTTGTTGCAAATGGCAATGGATCACGAAATTCATCATAAAGGCCAGCTGTTCGTCTACGTCCGCGGCATGGGGCATACGGACTTACCGCTTTTTGTCAAACGCGGTTAAAACTAACGAAGGGGGATCCCAGACAGAAACGGGACACCCCTTTCTTATTTTTGTCTGCCAAACCTGAAAAAGAAATTCATTGCAAGGTATTTCACCCTGCTCCCTATACCCCCTTGATCAACTGCTCGATGATCGCTTGATTTTTCTCTTGAAACCGCTCGTTATGAGAGGAGACCATGGCAAATCGTTCCGCTGATGGATCAATGAACCGCTTGGCACTGTTGACTGCATTGGCGGCGTCTTGGAAAGCTCCGGCGATCAGATGAAGTTTGCCGTCATACTTTAAAATGTCGCCCGCCGCATACAGCCCCGGCACCGAAGTCTCGCTGTTCGCATTGCCCGCGATATAGTAGTCATCCACCATTTCGATATGCAAAGGGCTGTTTTTCAGAAGCGAAGTGTCAATTTCATAACCATGGCTGACGATCACCTCATCCACGGGCAGATGGACGACCTCACCGGTCGCATGGTTGGTCAGCTCGACCTGCTCAATGGCATGATGGCGGGCATCAGCAATCAGTTTCGTAATCGATGTATGAAAATAACAAACCGCCCCGCTGTGAAGCAGCTGTGAAACTTGCGCTTCATGGCCTTTGAACTCTTCGTTTCGGTAGGTGACATAAACGGTTTTGGCGATCGGCACGAGCTCGTTTGCCCAATCGACCGCCGAATTGCCGCCGCCGGAAATGATCACGGTTTTCCCTTTAAATCGCTGGAGCGATTTGACGGTATAATGCAAATTCGTCACCTCAAATGTTTCCGCCCCTTCGATGTCCAGCTTTTTCGGTTTGATGATGCCGCTTCCGACTGCTACAATGACCGTTTTGGACCAATGTTGCGCTCCTGAAGCGGTTTGCAGCAAAAATGTGCCGTCCGGTTGGCGTAGGATGGCCGTGACTTTTTCATTCAAAACGATTGTTGGGTCAAATAACAGCGCCTGCTTGATCAATTGGTTCATCAATTGTTCTCCTGTAATGGGCGCATGCCCTCCGACATCCCAAATAAACTTTTCCGGGTAGACATGCAACTTGCCGCCCAACTGCGGCTGGTACTCGATCAACTTCGTCTTCATTTGACGCAGCCCGCTGTAAAACGATGCATACAATCCCGCTGGTCCGCCGCCGATAATGGTGACATCGTACAAATCGGCCATCACTGTTCCCTCCGCATCTGATTTAAAAACGATTTTCATTATCATTAAATGTACCATACTTCCTAATCGGATGACAACTTCATCATCAAAGAGGGTGTCCCCAACGCAACGGGACACCCTTTCTTTCTTGCAAGAAGGCAGGAACAAATCACTGCGGCGACACGATCTATCTATTGAATCTCTCAAAGAGAGACGATCTTTTGAGACCGCCTCTACCCAACCATTCCATATCGATTCAATTGAATCGGCAATCATCGTCTCCACACGCCCGCCCCTCTTCACCGAGAAGCTGCAGCGGCCGCGATTGTTCTTCCTCCCATACCTTCTCCAGCGCCCGCCGGAACACGTCAACCGGCTGGGCGCCGGAAATCGCATACTTCCCGTTGAAAACAAAAAACGGCACACCGCGGATGCCCAACGCCGCCGCTTCTTCTTCATCGCGGCGCACCTCTTGTGTGTAGCGGCCGCTGGCCAACACTTCTTCCGCTTCCGTCCGGTCAAGCCCGACTGCTTCGGCGATCGCAAGCAGCACATTGCGGTCGCTGATTCGCTTCGACTCCGTGAAATATGCATAAAACAGCCGTTCCACCATGTCGTTCAGCTTCCCTTTTTCCTTGGCATATTGCGCCAAGCGGTGGGCGTCAAACGTATTCGTCGGCTTCATCGTCTCAAAGCGGAATGTCAATCCGACCGCTTCCGCCTGCCTGCCGATATCGGCATTAGCCCGCTTCGCTTCCTCGATTGAAATGCCGTATTTGTTGGCGATGATTTCGTGAATCGTCAACGGGGTCTCGTTTGGTGCGTTTGGATCGAGTTCAAAGCTGCGGAATACGATTTCAACGTTTTCCCGGTGCGGAAATGGCTCAAGCGCCTGTTCCAAGCGACGTTTGCCGATATAGCAAAACGGGCAGACAAAATCGGACCATACTTCAATTTTCATGGCCATCCTCCTCTACTTTTGACGCGCTTCCCCTCCATTGTAGCCCATCGCTGGTCAAATGGCTAACGAAAGGCATGGGGGCGGACCCGCCCGCATACATTGTACTACCATGCTGTTGGGACAAGGAGGACAAAAACCGATGCATTCTCACGAACTAGGCGCTTTTCTATTGCGGATTGTCACCGGATTCATCTTTTTCGCCCATGGGTGGGTGAAATGGCAACGGGGGCTTGAGGCGGCAACGGATTCGTTTGTTGCTATGGGCCTTCCCGGCTGGCTCGCCTACATCGTGACGATGGTGGAGCTTGCCGGCGGCTGGGCGATGATGCTTGGCCTTGGCACACGGCCGATTGCGGCGGCGTTTGCCATCATCATGATCGGAGCCATCGCCACCGCCAAAGCCGACGCCGGTTTGCTTGGCAACGGACGGGAAACGGGCTATGAATTCAACCTCGCCTTGCTTGCGATGTCCGTATATTTGTGGCTGAACGGCAGCCGGCTTTGGTCGTTAGATGCGGTCATCGGACGGCCGCGCGGCTGAACAGCCGGCACGAAAACAGGTGTCCCGCATACCGAACGGGACACCTGTTTCTACTTGCCTTGTCCTTTTTCCACTGTCAGCTTGACGACGCGCTCGCCGATGGCTTGAATCAATTCCGGCGGCATCGGGAAGCTGACTGCGGCCGGATCGGAGGCAACCGCCGGGATGGTGGCGGCAAATTGCTCCGCCGTGATCGGGTAGTCAGCAAAATCCCTTGGCAAGCCAATGTCGTTGCGCAGCTGGCGGATTCGTTCAATGGACTTCGCCAACAGCACATCGTCTCCTTGGCCGTGATCGTGAATGCCAAGCGCTTCAGCGAGCAGCTTCGCTTTCGGCAAGTACAACTCCGGAATCGCTTCCATCACGACCGGCAAAAAGACGGCGTTCGCCAAGCCGTGAGGAATGCGGAACATTGCGCCGTACGCATGGGCGAAATTGTGCACCGGAATGGCGTTTAAGGCAAAGCTGAACGCGGTGATGCCGAGCAGGCTCGCCTGCAGCATCTCCAAGCGGGCGCGGATGTTTCCGCCGTCGCGGACCGCTATCGGCAAGTAGTCGCGGATCAGGCGGATCGCCTGCAAGGCGCACGCATCGGTCATGGCGGTCGCCGTCGGCGAGGCGAGCGCTTCAATGGCATGGGTGAGCGCGTCCATGCCGGTAAACGCCGTCACCTTCGGCGGCAGCCCGACGGTTAAATCCGGGTCCAAGACAGCGACGTCGGCATTGATAAACGGATTGATGATGTTCGTTTTCAAGCGCAGCTCTTCGTTATAGATGACCGCAATCGGCGACACTTCCGACCCCGTGCCGGCCGTCGTCGGGATGGCGATGTGCGGGATCGGCATGAATTGCGCTTGCGGAAACGACTCGTACCGCAGCCCGCCGGGAATCGCCTCTTTAATGTCGCGCAACCCTTTAAACAGGGCGTATTTCACCCCTTTGGCCGTATCGAGCACGCTGCCGCCGCCGACCGCCAACAAGGCGTCCGCTCCCATCTCGCGCGCATAGCGCACCGCTTCATTGACGCATTCGCTCTCCGCATCTTGGCGAATATCTAAAAAGATGCCGGCCAGCTCCGGTCCAACGCCGCGCGTTGTCAGCCGAAACAGATCGGCCACTTTCTCCACGACCCCAGCCTGCTCGAGTCCTCGGTCGGAAAGCAATAGCACCCGCTTAGCACCCAGCCCGCGGAACAAGTCCGGCACGAGCGCGCGGGCGTTCGATCCGGTGTAAATGGCGGTGCGCAGCCAAAAGTTCGCTAACGTCGTCATGTTCCTTCGTCCCCTTTACTTTTTCATCATAGCGTGCAGGCGGGAAAACAGCACTTGATACCATTTCCGCTTTTCAAGCTCCGGCACCATTGATGTGTGCACATGCTTCAGCTGCGTGTAAGCATCAAGCGAATATTTGCCCATCTCGCGCCCGATGCCGCTTTGTTTGTAGCCGCCAAACGGCGCGTCATTGCGAAGCATATGCCAATCATTGATCCAGACGACCCCAGCCTGCAGGCGCCCGGCGATGGCGTACGCCTTGTTGACGTCGCGCGTCCAGACGCCGGCCGCCAGCCCGTAGATCGTGTCGTTGGCCATCGCCACTGCCTCTTCCACGTCATGATAGCGGATGACCGACAGCACTGGGCCGAAAATCTCTTCTTGGGCGATTGTCATGTCATTCGTGACATTCGTGAAAATCGTCGGTGCGACAAAATGGCCTCCCTCACAGCCGGGCACATCCACTTCATGGCCGCCGCAGACAAGCGTCGCCCCTTCTTGCTTGCCGGCTTCAATATAGACATCTATCGATTTCCATTGGCGTCGAACAGCCGGTCATCATTGCCGGTTGGCGTCTGCCTGTTCAACGTATAGAAAGCCGTTTTTCGGCCTAGCCTCCCTCTCACCCGACATGTTCGCTTTCTTCGAGTCCAAACAGCTCGTCAAACGGTTTCTCCTGCGCTTTTTTCAACACTTCCATCCTCGCTGCCAGTTGGTGGGCGGTGAAATTCATGATGTCGGCATGGTGATCGGGGCCGAACATCGAATCGTGGGCCGCCGCTTCCAACCGCTTGGCCTTTTGATAAAGCCGAAACGGGAACGAATCTTCCTGCAGCCCGCGGCTGCCTGTTGTAACCAACGGCTCGGCCCGCCGCACGGTCACCACTCCTTTTCTATTTTTTCTCGAACTCACTGGATATGATGCTTCTCCATCGATGATCATGGGGCAAGTTCATTTATGTAAGGGCTTACAAGAAAGGCCTTGTTACGAAAGGTAGGTCGTCATCTAAGAGGAAGATTGCACAAATGACTGGAGCGTTATGAATAGTCACTCATTTTCTCTCATTCTAGCAATCTTCTTTTCCTTTCGTCAACGAAAAGCGAATGACATTTTCCGACAATAACGGTGAAAAAACACCGCCTGCTGTCAGCAGACGGCGTTTCGGTCAGACCCGCACTTTTCCGTATTCTTTCCGCAGTTCGCTCGCAATGATGTTGCGCTGGATTTCCGAGGTGCCTTCGTAAATTTTCGTAATGCGGGCATCGCGGAAGTAACGTTCGATCGGGTAATCTTTCATGTAGCCGAGGCCGCCGTGGATTTGCACGGCCATGTCAGCGATTTTGTTGTACACCTCCGAGCCGAACAGTTTGGCGATGGCCGCTTCTTTGACGACGCGCATCTTTTGGTCGACCATCCAGGCGACGCGGTAAACGGTTGAGCGCAGCACTTCGATCAACATGCTCATTTCCGCCAGCATATGCTGGATCGCTTGCTGCTCGATGATCGGCTTGCCGAACTGCTCGCGCTGTTCAGCGTATTCCATGCAATACTCGAGCAGACGGATGCACGAGCCGAGGTTGCGCGCAGCAAGACCAGCACGGCCGTTCGCTAAAATTTTCAAGGCGTTGACATACCCCTCGCCTTCTTTTCCGAGCACGTTTTCGACCGGCACTTCCAAGTTGTCAAAAAACAGCTCGGCTGAATGCGATCCGCGCAGCCCCATTTTCCGCTCGACTTTTCCGACGATAAAGCCGGGGAAATCTTTTTCCACGATAAACGAGGTAATGCCTTTCGGGCCTTTTGACGGATCGGTGACGGCCATCACCGTAAACACGTGGGCGTCGACAGCGTTGGTGATGTAATGTTTCGAGCCGTTGATGATGTAGCGGTCGCCTTTGCGGACGGCGGTCGTTTTGATCGCGGCGGCGTTCGAGCCGGCGCTCGGCTCGGTTAAGGCGAAGGCGCCGATCCATTCCCCTGTCGCCATTTTCGGCAAGTAGCGCCGCTTTTGTTCTTCCGTGCCGAGCTCCACAATGCCGACCGTGCCAATGCCTGTATGGGCGCCAATTAGCGTCGTATAGCCGTTATGCGTTTTGCCGAGTTCCTCGTAAATAGCGCATTTGCCGACCATCGACAAGCCAAGGCCGCCGTATTCTTCTGGGATGCTTAAGCCGAACAGCCCCATGGCTTTCGATTTTTCAATAATATCTTCTGGAATGTGGTCGTTTTCTTCAATGTCCATGGCCACCGGTTCCACGACTTCTTTCACAAATTTGCGGACGTTTTCTTTTAAAAATTCAATCTCGGCTGGCAACGTAAAATCCATCCTCTTCCCCTCCCGATGATTGGATTCCATATTTTTGCGCCTTGCGCACAAGGGTTGACGCATCGACGCCCAACAGCTTCGCCGCCCGCCGATACGTGCGCGCATGATGAAGCGCTTTGATGATGAGCTGGCGCTCGACGTCCGCCACCGCTTGTTTGAGCGGGATGATTTCGCCTGATGACACCGGATTGGCAGCCGACGGCGGCTCAAGATGAAGCCATTTCGCCACATGATCTTCGTCAACGACTGGCGAAACCGAGGTCACAAACATGCGCTCAATGGCGTTGACGAGCTCGCGGACGTTCCCAGGCCAATGGTAGTCCATCATCATCGCAAGCGCCCTGTCGGTGAACACGAGCTGCTTTTGATACTTTTTGGCAAACCGCTTTCGGTAATGGTCAACCAACAGCGGGATGTCTTCCTTCCGGTCGCGCAGCGGCGGAATGGCAATCGGCATCACGTTCAGCCGGTAAAACAAATCAGCGCGAAACCGCCCAGCGGCGACAAGCTCCTCAAGCGGCTTGTTCGTCGCGGCGATGACACGCACATCGATCCGCTTCGGCGCCTCCGCCCCAACCTCATGATTTCCATCGACTGCAACACGCGAAGGAGCTTTACTTGCAAGTGAAGGGGAATTTCACTGATTTCATCGAGAAAAATCGTCCCGCCATCCGCCTGCTCGAAATAGCCTTTTTTCCCTTTCTTCGCCGCTCCGGTGAACGCCCCCGGCTCATAGCCGAACAGCTCGGACTCCATCAGCGTCTCGGGAATCGCCCCGCAGTTCACTTTCACAAACGGACGGCCGCTGCGCGCGCTCTGCTTCCAGATGAAGTTCGCCAGCTCTTCCTTTCCAGCGCCCGACTCTCCGGTCAAAAGCACGGTGACATCCACGGCCGCTGCCTGGCGGGCAATGGCGACAACGCGCGCCATCGCCGGCGCCCGGTAAATAAGGTCATCGCCTTCCTGCCGGCTTAACGTATGAAGGAGCCGTTTCGTCTCCTCAAGTTCGGCGCGAAGCTGCTCCATCTCGGTCATGTCTTTGACATACACGACAACCCGCTCGATCTCTCCGTCCTCCTCGATGATCGGCACCGCGGAAACGATCCAAATGTTTCCCGTTTCCGTCCCCTGATGAAGCATCGAACAGAGCTGACGTCCATCAAGCGCCTGTCGAACGACCCGGTCAAGCGGGGCGGTCACCCGCTCTTGCTCCGTTCCTAGAAACAGCGCATCCCATTTTTTGTTTCGCCGCGTGATCATTCCACTGCGGTCCGTGATAGCGATGCCGTCGCTGGATGCCTCCATCACCGTTTGCAGCTCATTGACGATGCGCTTGACGGTCTCAAGTTCGTTGGAGATAAATTCAATCTCAGAAATGTCTTGAAACACCCCGACAGCACCGACGACCTTCCCACCGTCGATAATCGGCGACCGGTTCGTAATATAGACGCGCTTGCCGACGCGGTACTTTTCCGTACATCCTTGACCGGTGTGCACGACATCGAGCAGGCCGGATGGAACGACGATATCGGTCAACAATCGGCCGAGCGCCTCTTCCTTCGTCGTCCGCGCCATCCGTTCCGCCGCCGGATTGATCGAGGTAATGCGCCCTTTTGCATCGATCGACAAAATGCCGTTATGGGCGGCGTTGAACATGGCTTCCAGCTGTTTTAAGCGAAGGCGGGACGCCTTTGCCTGCGCCGCCAAATACTGCTCTTTTGTCAATAGACCGGCCAGGCGGCCGCTCTCATCAACAACGGCGCGGAGCGGACTGCCGCCAAACGCGATCTCCTCAAGGCGCGCATGAGCCGGAAGCGGCTGCGGCGGCCGCATCACCTCACGAACCGTTTTGCGCCCCTGGGCGAGGCCAAACAGCACGTCCTCGGCCGCCACCACCCCGACCATTTCTCCTTCGCTGTCGCATGCGATGGCCCCAGCCATCCCTTGCTTGGCCAACGTGCGGGCCGCCTGCTCAAGGGAATCGCTTTCCCAAACAGCAGCGGTTGTTTTCCACATGATGTCTTCTATCGTCATCCCCATCCCCTGTCTCGCCTTCACTTTGTTTGGAAAAGCAAACTGCGTGCCAACAAATCAAGTGTCGTATTATTCAGAAAAAATACATCTCCATTCTCCATCGTATCAAACCTTCCGTTGCAAAACAACAACGACTTGTTGCAAAAACGCAACAAACCTGCAGAATGTGTTGTGTTTTTGCCATTCAGACAGCCGGAATCGTTGCGTTTTCGCAACAGCATGGCGCCGGACAACTGCGGGGCAAAGGGCCGGGCTTTCTGAGGCCGCACCGGCCGTATGTCGGTCAGGTTGCAGCGTGGGATGCAGCGATAGGCCTGCGAAATATAGTCCGGGGTTCTCTTAACAGCGGGGCTGTGGCGGCCGCATACCTTGTCCGTCCTGTTCTCCTTCTTTTTTCCATCATAAAACTTGTTTTTTCGATGAGAAAATTCATTGTCTTTTTTAAGAATTTCGTTATAATAAAGATTGTTAATGATAGTGATTTTCATTTTCTTAGTCCAAAAGGAGGTGGCCGCATGGTTCGCTTGTATGCCGAGGAGCTCACCGTCCGCTACGATGACCGGACGATTTTCAAACATTTGTCCGTCCGCATTCCCGACCGGCAAATCACCGCCATTATCGGGCCGAACGGATGCGGCAAGTCGACGCTGCTCAAGACGTTGACGCGCATCATTTCCCCGCAATCGGGCGCGGTCATTTTAGACGGCCAAGCGATTTCCCAGCAACCGACGAAAGAGCTGGCGAAAAAAATGGCCATTTTGCCGCAGACGCCGGAAGCGACAAGCGGACTGACCGTCGGGGAACTCGTCTCGTACGGCCGCTTTCCGTATCAAAAAGGATTCGGACGGCTGACAAAGCGGGATTATGAAGCGATTGACTGGGCGCTTGACGTCACCAAAACGGCCGACTTAAAGCACCGGCCGGTCGATGCGCTCTCGGGCGGACAGCGGCAGCGCGTCTGGATCGCCATGGCGCTCGCCCAAGAGACCGACATCATCTTTTTAGACGAGCCGACGACGTATTTGGACATCGCCCATCAGCTTGAGGTGCTCGAGCTGCTTGAACGGCTGAACCAAGAAGAAGGGCGGACGATCGTCATGGTGCTTCATGACATCAACCAGGCGGCCCGCTTTGCCGACTATATCATCGCCATGAAAGCAGGAGCCATCATCAAGTCCGGGCGGAGCGAAGACGTTATCTGCCGCGAAGTGCTCCGCGACGTGTTTGGCATCGACGCCGACATCGGCCGCGACCCGCGGACGAACAAACCAATTTGCTTCACTTATCAATTGCTCAAGGAGGCTTAATTCATCATGAGGAAAACATGGCTTGCACTGCTGCTGATGTTCGCGCTTGTGCTAAGCGCATGCGGCAACACCAATAACGGAAAAAAAGAGGACAACGCGTCATCTTCCAAAAATGAAAAGGAGACGGTCACCTTCCAATCGGAAAACGGCCCAGTCGAAATTCCCGCCCATCCGAAACGAATTGTCGCTCTATGGGGAGCTCCTTATATCGTGGCGTTTGGAGTGCCGGTGGTCGGAGCGGATGCCTGGTCCAAAGCAAGTCCCGTTCTGCAGGACAAGCTGAAAGATGCCGAAACGGTCAGCGAAGATGATATTGAAAAAATCATTTCATTAAAACCGGACTTAATTGTCGGATTATCGACAACGAAAAATATCGACAAATTGAACAAAATCGCGCCGACGATCACCTTTACATATGAAAAATACAACTACCGCGATTTAATCTTGCAATACGCCAAGCTCGTCAATAAAGAAGACGAAGCAAAAAAATGGATCAAAGACTTCCAACAACGGGCACAGGAAGCTGGAAAGCAAATTCGGGCGAAAATCGGCGAAAACGCGACGGTGACCGTTGCCGAGAATTTCGGCAAACAGCTGTACGTGTATGGACAAAACTGGGGACGCGGCACGGAAATTTTATATCAAGAAATGAAACTGAAAATGCCGAAAGCGGTTGAAGAGCACGCGCTAAAACCAGGGTATTACGCCGTTTCGCTTGAAGCGCTGCCGCAATTTGTCGGCGACTATCTCATCTTCTGCAAGTACACGGAAGGCGACAGCGACACTTCTTTCATGGAAACGAACACATTCAAAAACATCCCTGCGGTGAAAAACGGCCGCATGTTTGTCGCGGATTCAAAAGCATTCTACTTTAACGACCCGATCACACTCGAGTACCAGCTCGATTTCTTTAAAAAGCACTTTTTAGGTCAATGACCTTGACGACGGGACGTCCAACCATGGATGTCCCGTCTGTTTCGTATACACAACAAGGAGGAGAGAGACGATGGAAGAGATGCAGCGCCGTTTGCCGTTTCGCTACACCTTTCCGCTATCCGTCCTCATCTTGGCCGCCGTTTGGTTCAGCTCCATGGCCATCGGCGTAGCGGACACCACTTGGCGTGACGTATGGCAAGCCCTGTTTTCCGATCAGGAGGGCAAGACGTTTGATCTCATCCGAGAATTGCGCATTCCGCGCGAGACAGCGGCAGCAGCTGTCGGCGCTGGCCTCGCCGTCGCCGGAGCGATCATGCAAGGAATGACGCGCAATCCGCTCGCTGATCCGGGGCTTCTTGGCCTCACGGCGGGAGCGAACGCGGCGCTGGCCGCCACCCTTGCCTTTTTCCCTTCAGCCGGCTATATCGCCATCACCTTCGCTTGCTTGGCCGGTTCTGCTGCAGGGGCGGGGATGGTCTTTGGCATCGGCGCCGCCCGCAAAGGAGGGTTTTCACCGCTTCGCATCGTCTTGGCCGGTTCAGCGGTCTCGGCGCTTTTGTTCGCCATCGCCGAAGGAATTGGGCTTTATTTCCATATTTCCAAAGACGTGTCAATGTGGACGTCAGGCGGAGTCGCTGGTGTCTCCTGGAAACAGCTGACGGTGATGATCCCGCTCGTTCTTATTGGTTTAGGCATCGCCGTTGCGTTTTCACGCCAATTGACCATTTTGAGTCTAAGCGAAGATGTGGCTGTCGGGGTTGGGCAGAAAACGTCCGTCGTCAAGGCTTGGTTGTTTTTCGTCGTGTTTTTGTTGACGGGGGCCTCGGTGTCCATTGCCGGCAACATTACCTTTATCGGCCTGATGATTCCCCACCTCGTAAGGGCAATCGCCGGGGCCGATTATCGCTTTGTCATCCCTCTATCCGCCGCCATCGGCGCTAGCGCCATGGTCATGGCTGACACGGCCGCGCGCACGATTTACGCGCCATTTGAAACACCGGTAGCCGCCATCATTGCGGTCATCGGCCTGCCCTTTTTCCTATTCGTCGTGCGGAGAAAAGGGAGGGGATGGGAATGAGAACACGCATGACATCAGTGTTAGGATGGCTCGCTTTGCTCATTCTCGCCACGGTTGCAGTGGCATTGGGCACAGGCGAAGCACCGCTCTCGTATGACCGCATCATTCCGACGCTGTTAGGGGACGGCTCGATGCAAGAAAAGTTCATCTTGTTTTCTCTTCGCTTGCCGCGCATCGTGATCACCTTGCTAGCGGGGATGGCGCTTGCTTTGTCGGGTGCGATTTTGCAAAGCATTACCCGCAATGACTTGGCCGACCCAGGCGTGCTCGGAATCAACGCTGGGGCTGGAGCGGGCGTGGCCTTATTCTTTTTATTTTTCCCGATCGACGCCGGCACCTTTGTGTACGCCATTCCGCTTGTTGCGTTCGTGAGTGGCTTGTTGACGGCCGCCGTCATTTATGCCATTTCCTATAACAGAACAGCAGGACTCCAGCCTGTGTCATTTGTACTCACCGGCGTCGGGGTGTCGATGGCGCTCTCCGGGCTGATGATCGTGCTTATTTCTTCCACCGACCGGACAAAAGTCGATTTCATTGCCAAATGGCTCGCCGGCAACATCTGGGGGGATGATTGGCCATTTATTTGGGCCGTGCTGCCGTGGCTGGCGGCCGGCGCATTGGCGGCATTGTACCGAGCCAAGAGCCTCAATATTTTACATTTGGGCGACGCCGTCTCAATTGGCGTCGGCGTCCACGTCCGCCGCGAGCGGCTCGTGCTGATGGCAGCGGCCGTCGCCGTCGCTTCCACCGCCGTCTCCGTAACCGGGGGCATCTCCTTTATCGGCTTAATGGCGCCGCATATCGCCAAGTTGATCGTTGGCCCGCGGCATGAGCGTGTCATTCCGGCCTCCATGCTTATTGGCGGATGGTTGCTGCTTGCGGCTGACACGATCGGGCGCAACGTTCTCGCCGAGCCGCTTCCGGCCGGCGTCATCGTCTCCTTGATCGGCGCGCCGTATTTCATTTACTTGTTGCTAAAACGCTGACCGATCCGCTTCCGGTCAACGGCGGCAGCGGTCATTTCATCATCACAGTTGACCACCAAGGCCGTAAGAAAAGCGCAAAGCGCCCCCTATCAGCGAAGATCGCACAAGCCCCACCGAGGAGGATGTCGCCGCCGCAGTGTGGGGCGGAGCGATTCGAGCCGATGGCGCTTGGAGCTAAACAGTGCTCCACCTAATCGTAAACACTTTCTTACCTTCCAAAAAGGCGCCGGCATCAGGACATCCGGCGTCTTTTCCATAAGCGGATAGCGGCAACGGTGATGATCAGGCCGATGATGACATACACCACCTCGGCATACATCCCAATCACCTCAGACACTTTCCCCCACGACTGGCCAAGCGCTGCGCCGATCGAAACGAGCGCCGTATTCCAAATCAATGTGCCGAGCACGGACAGCCAGACAAACAGTCCGATATTCATCTTCGCCATGCCCGCCGGGATGGAAATCAAGCTGCGCACCAACGGAATCATGCGGCCAAGAAAGACGGCCCATACCCCATAACGGTGAAACGTCCGGTTCGCCTTGGCGATGTCTTCCGGCTTCACCCGCAGCCATCTCCCCCAACGGTCGACGATCCGCTCGAGCCGTTCAACCGACAACAGCCGGCCAATTCCGTACAGCACCAATGCCCCGGCAACCGAACCGGCGGTCGCCGCCGCAATGACGCCGGGCACCGTCAAAGACGTGTACGTCGTCATAAACCCGCCAAACGGCAAAATGACTTCCGACGGAATCGGTGGAAAAATGTTTTCCAGCGCGATGATCAGAAAAATGCCGATATAGCCGAATTGTTCCATTACATTCGTGATCCACGCCTGCATGGCGCCATTCTCTCCCTTCCGCCCGGCTCATTGTATGTATGCATGTCTCTTTCCTCATTAATGTATGTATATGATATGGTAGTACAAAAAAAGATCCTTTGCAAAAAAGAAAAGCAGCTTGCTTTCGCTCTCCCTTCGATATCACCGGCTTCATCGGCGTCCCGCAAACGAAAGGCCGCCCACCCCCAAGCAGATGAGGATGGACGGCGCGCCCCCTTGCAACAACCCTTCCATGATTATACCCAACCACGATAGCGAGCTGCTTCTGCTGTTTGGCGCAGCCCGATCATGTACGCCGCCATGCGCATATCCACACGGCGCGATTCCGCCAATTCATAGACGCGATGAAACGCGCTCGTCAATTTCTCTTTCAACTTCTCGACGACTTCCTCTTCCGTCCAATAATAGCCTTGGTTGTTTTGCACCCATTCAAAATAGGAAACCGTCACCCCGCCAGCGCTCGCCAGCACATCAGGCACCAATAGCACGCCCCGCTCCGTCAAGATTTTGGTCGCTTCCAGCGTCGTCGGGCCGTTGGCCGCCTCGACCACAATTTTAGCGCGAATATTCGCGGCATTGTCACGCGTAATTTGATTCGCTACCGCGGCCGGAACTAAAATATCACACTCTTTTTCCAGCAGCTCTTGATTGGTGATGACATTCTCAAACAGCGTTGTCACCGTGCCAAAACTGTCGCGGCGATCCAACAAATACGGAATATCCAGTCCGTTCGGGTCATACAACGCGCCATACGCATCGGAAATGCCAATGACGCGAGCTCCAGCTTCATGCAAAAACTTGGCCAAAAAGCTGCCTGCATTGCCGAATCCTTGAATAATGACCCGCGCCCCCTGCAACTCAATTCCTGCTTTTTTCGCTGCTTCTTCGATGCAAATCGTGACACCGAGCGCCGTCGCTTTTTCCCGACCTTGGGAGCCGCCGAGCACAAGCGGCTTGCCGGTGATAAAGCCAGGCGAATCAAATTCGCGGATGCGGCTATACTCATCCATCATCCACGCCATGATTTGCGAGTTGGTAAACACGTCCGGCGCCGGGATATCTTTGGATGGCCCCACGATCTGGCTGATCGCCCGCACATAGCCGCGGCTGAGCCGCTCCAGCTCACCCATCGACATGTTCCGCGGGTCGCAGACGATGCCACCTTTGCCGCCGCCATACGGCAAACCGACAATTCCGGCTTTGATCGTCATCCACATCGACAGCGCCTTCACTTCTTCCTCGGTGACATCCGGATGAAAACGAATGCCTCCCTTGGTCGGCCCTACGGCATCGCTATGCTGGGCGCGGTAGCCGGTAAACACTTTCACCGTTCCGTCATCCATACGGACGGGAATGCGTACGGTAAGGACGCGCAATGGTTCTTTGAGCAGCTCATACATCTCCTCACCGTAGCCGAGTTTGGCCAGCGCCGCTTTGATCACACGCTGGGTGGAGAGAAACATATTTTCTTCCATCGTCTCATTCGCCTCTTTGACTCGATTTATGGACGGGACAAGACATTCGCAATCCGTTCAAACGCCCAATCCAATTCCTCTTTCGTAATGATGAGCGGCGGTGCGAAACGAATGACCGTCTCATGCGTTTCCTTGCAAAGCAATCCTTGCTCTTTCAGCGCCTCACAGTACGGACGCGCCGGCACATGCAGCTCGACGCCGATAAACAAGCCGCGGCCGCGGATTTCTTTGATGTCTTTGTTTTCGATTTGCTTTAACTTCGCCAAAAAATATTCGCCAAGCTCAAGCGACCGCTCCGCCAGCCGCTCTTCTTCAATCACCTCAAGCGCCGCGATCGACACCGCGCAGGCGAGCGGATTGCCGCCGAACGTCGATCCGTGCGAGCCGGGTTCAAACACCGACAAAATGTCGCGGTTGGCGACGACGCACGAAATCGGGAACACCCCGCCGCCGAGGGCTTTCCCTAAAATATACATATCAGGCACAACATCTTCCCAGTCGCAGGCAAATAACTTTCCAGTCCGTCCCAAACCTGTTTGAATTTCATCCGCAATGAACAACACGTTGTTTTCTTTGCACACGTCATAAGCCGCTTTTAAAAAGCCTTGCGGTGGGATGCGGATGCCGGCTTCTCCTTGGATCGGTTCGACAAGAAACGCCGCCGTATTCGGTGTAATCGCCGCTTTCAACGCTTCGATGTCGCCGTACGGGATGATTTTCACCCCGGGCAAAAGCGGCCCAAAACCTCGTTTATAAGCCGGTTCGGACGACAACGACACCGCGGCGAGCGTCCGGCCGTGGAAATTGCCTTCACAAACGATGATTTCCGCTTTGTTGTCCGGAACGCCTTTTACATCATACGCCCAGCGGCGCGCCGCCTTGAGCGCCGTTTCCACCGCCTCGGCGCCGGTGTTCATCGGCAGCACCATCTCTTTTTTCGTCAGCAGGCACACTTTTTCATACCACGGGCCGAGCTGGTCGTTATGGAAGGCGCGCGATGTGAGCGTGACGCGATCAGCTTGCCGCTTTAACGCCTCCACAATTTTCGGATGTCGATGTCCTTGGTTGACGGCCGAATAAGCGCTTAACATGTCCATATAACGGTTGCCCTCTGGATCTTTCACCCATACCCCTTCCGCTTCGGAAATGACGATCGGCAATGGATGATAATTTCGCGCTCCATATCGTTCCGTTTGTTCGATCAGCTGTTCGGACTTCGTAGCCATCATCAACCGCTCCTTTCCTTATCTGCGTTTCTTCGCTATAAAAGGGCGGACGCCGCCGCCCTTTTTTTGGTTTAAAACATTTCCGACACCGTTTTCGCTTGCATATGGAGAATCAAATAGTCCGGACCGCCCGCTTTCGAGTCGGTGCCTGACATGTTAAAGCCGCCAAACGGCTGATACCCGACAATCGCCCCTGTGCAGCCGCGGTTGAAGTACAAATTGCCAACATGGAACTCGTGCCGCGCTTTTTCGAGATTCGCCCGATTGCGCGAAATGACGGCTCCTGTCAGACCGTATTCGGTGTTGTTCGCAATCTCAAGCGCATGGTCAAAGTCGCGCGCTTTGGCAAACGCCACGACCGGTCCGAAAATTTCCTCCTGCATGATGCGCGCGTTCGGGTCGACATCCGCAAACACGGTCGGCTGGATGAAGAACCCTTTCGAATCGTCTCCTTCCCCGCCGGTCATGAGACGGCCTTCTTGTTTGCCGATTTCGATGTACTCCATAATTTTGTTGTACGCCCCTTGGTCGATGACCGGGCCCATAAACGTCGCTTGCTCCGCCGGATCGCCGACGTTGAGCTGCTTCGTCAGCTCGACGACGCGGTTTAGCACTTGGTCGTAGACATCTTGAACCACGATCGCGCGCGAGCACGCTGAGCATTTTTGCCCCGAGAATCCAAACGCCGATGCGACAATCGATTGCGCCGCCAGTTCGAGGTCCGCTTCTTTATCGACGACGATGGCGTCTTTGCCTCCCATTTCCGCGATGACGCGCTTCAGCCAAATTTGCCCCGGATGCACTTTCGCTGCCCGCTCATAAATGCGGATGCCGACATCGCGCGATCCGGTGAAGCTGATAAATCGTGTGCGCGGATGGTCGACGAGATAATCTCCGACTTCAGCCCCGCTGCCCGGAATATAGTTCAACACACCAGCCGGAAGCCCCGCTTCTTCCAACACTTCCACAAATTTATACGCCACGACCGGCGTCGCGCTCGCGGGTTTCAACAGCACCGTATTGCCGGTCACAAGCGAAGCAACGGTTGTTCCCGCCATAATGGCAAACGGGAAGTTCCACGGCGAAATGACAACCCCGACTCCAAGCGGAATGTAGAAGAACCGGTTCGTTTCCCCTGGACGGCTCTCAACCGGAATGCCGTCTTTCAACTTCAACATTTGCCGGCCGTAATATTCCATAAAGTCGATCGCTTCCGCGGTATCGGCGTCCGCTTCACGCCACGGTTTGCCCGCTTCTTTCACCAGCCAAGCGGAAAACTCGTGCTTGCGCCGGCGCACGATCGCCGCCGCCCGGAACAAAATATCGGCCCGCGCTTCCGGGCTCATCCGGCTCCAAGTGCGAAACGCCTCATCAGCGGTTTTCATCGCCCGCTCCGCCAGCTCTTTGTTCGCTTTCGCCACCCGGCCGACCACTTCCGTTTTGTTCGCCGGATTGATCGAAATGATTTTGTCTTCCGTCATCACCCGCTCGCCGCCGATCACAAGCGGATAATCGCGCCCAAGCTCCGATTCCACTTTTTTGAGCGCCGCTAAAAACGCTTCACGGTTTGCTTCTACGGTAAAGTCGGTGAGCGGTTCGTGTCTGTACGGCTGCACCATTTCGTCATCCTCCTTTTAAAGGCAAAAAAATTTTTCGTTATAAAACGGTTTCATAGTTATATTATGCAAATGATTATGGCTTTTTTCAATGGTTTTTACTTGACGGCCTTGAGCTCCCCTTTTTCTGCGGCTAGGGGCTGAACCCGTTTTTTCGCCACAAGGTGGTAGTACCCGTAGCAAGCGAGCAAAAACGGAATGCCGCAGTAAAGAGCGATCCGTTGATCTGGAATAAACGCCAGTCCGATGATCGTCGCCATATTCAGCGCAAACGCGGCCAGCGGCACGAACGGATACAACGGCGTCCGGTATTTCAGATCGCGCACATCGCCGCCTTCGCGCAAAAACGCTTTCCGGCCGAAATAGCTTGACAGCGCGATGGAAGCCCACACCGTGACGGCGCCAAAACCGGCGATCGCCGTCAGCCAGACGTACACCGTATCTTCCGCATACACGCTGCACAACAGAGACAAGCAGCCGATGGCAATGCTGGCAATAAGCGCATTGATGGGCACGCCGCGTTTCGATAGCTTGCTGAAAAACGGACTGACCATGCCTTGGCGCGACATCGACCAGAGGACGCGCGATGTCGCATATAAGCCCGAGTTGGCCACCGACAGCACCGCCGTAATGATGACAAAATTCATGATATCGGCTGCATACGGAATGCCAATGTTGTCAAACACCTCAACAAACGGGCTTTCCACAACGCCGGCTTTCTCCCACGGAAACAAGCCAGCCAGCACAAAAATGGCCAAAATAAAGAAGATCAAAATGCGCCATACGGTGTTGCGCAACGCAACCGGCACTGTTTTTTCCGGCTCGCGGCTTTCCCCTGCCGCCACGCCGACCAATTCCGTCCCTTGGAACGAAAAGTTCACCAGGATCATCGTCGTAAAAATCGCCCAAAACCCGTTTGGAAACAATCCGCCATGATCAGTAAAATTCGAGAAAAACGGAGCGGGCTGCCCATTTTTCATCTGGATGACGCCAAACATCGCCGCCAGACCAAGAACAATAAACGCGATCACCGTCAGCACCTTGATGCTCGAAAACCAAAACTCCACCTCGCCAAATCCTTTGACAGACAACGCATTGATCAAAAACAAGAGCAAAGCGAAGACGGCGCAAAACACCCATGTCGGCACATCGGGAAACCATCGTTTCATGAGGATGCTGACGGTGAGAAGCTCGATGCCGACCGTCACCGACCAGTTCAGCCATGACAGCCAACCGATGCAATACCCCACTGCCGGCGAGATGAATTTTGTCGCATACGTCTGATACGACCCGGCATCAGGAATCCTCACGGCCAATTCTCCCAACGAAAGCATGGTCAAATACATGACCAATCCGCCAAAAAGATACGCAACGACGGCCCCGCCTGGCCCCGCCTCATGAATCGTATAACCCGATCCTAAAAACAAACCGGTGCCGATCACTCCACCTAGCGCGATCATAAATAAATGCCTGCTTTTTAGCTCTCGTTTCAGTTCTTGCACGGGTTGCATCCGAAAACTCTCCCCTCTCTATGATCGATTTCGCAACCGCTTACATTTTTATCAAACAAACAGAACCCCCTTTTATGCAAAATTATTTTTCAATTTTTCGTGTATCACAACTTTATTATGAAGTTGTTTTTTTCTATTTTCAATATATTTAGCAAAAAATTTTTTCACACCTTTCTTTCCCTTCCTGTCTCCCATCCACCTTATGCTATAATACAAAAAAGAGAGGTGCTGATCGTGAACCGGGATAATATGGAAACGCTTTTATCGATGTATGAGCAAATTCTCGAACTGATCGACCTTGGCGTCCATGCCGTCGATCAACATGGGAAAACCGTCATTTACAACCGGAAAATGCGGGACATAGAGGGTATGAACATCGAGGACGTACTCGATAAAAACATTTTGGACGTCTTCCGCTTCAACCCGGAGCAGCCGAGCACATTGCTTGAAGCGCTGCGCACCGGTGAAAGCATTCTGAACAAGCAGCAAACGTATTTCAATAACAAAGGACAAGCCGTGACAACGGTCAATCAAACACACCCGCTGCAAAAAGACGGGCGCATCATCGGCGCCGTGGAAATCGCCAAAGACATCACCAAATTCCGCAAGCTGATCCAAGAGCACCACCAACGCGGTGAAGCCGGTCGCACGTTTGCCGACGTCATCGGCCAAAGCGAAGCCATGCAAAAGGCCATCCGCCTTGCTCGTCATGCCGCCCGCTCCGAAGCGTCCGTGCTGCTCATTGGGGAGAAAGGGACAGGAAAAGACTTGCTCGCTTCCTGCATTCACCATGAAAGCGAACGGCGAGCGAAGCCGTTTTTTGCGCAAACGTGTTTGTCGCTTCCGGACGATTGGATGGAAACGATGCTGTTTGGCAGCGAAGAAGACGGCGAGATCCAGCCCGGCTTGTTTGAACAAGCGGACGGCGGCACCGTCCTGCTTGACGATATTGACTCGTTAAGCCTGCCGCTTCAACAAAAACTTGCCCGTTTCCTGCAAGAAAAACAGTTTGTCCGCGCCCATGGCCAAAAACCGGTTCGTGCGGACGTTCGCCTTATCGCCTCGACAAGCGGCGACCCGATTGACGCGGTCCAAAACGGGGAATTGCTCAAATCGCTTTACTACCAAATTGCCGTCCACTGCATCGTCCTGCCGCCGTTGCGCGAACGGAAAGAGGACATTTTGCCGCTCGCTATCCATTTCATCCGTCAAGGCAACGAGCGCTATGGCCTACATGTCGAAGGACTCGGCGATGACGTGCAAGAGGCGTTTCTTGCTTACAGCTGGCCCGGCAACGTGCGCGAGCTTGAGGCCGTCATGTTGGAAACGATGGCGACGATGGAACAAGAACAAACCATCACCCTCGCCCATCTGCCTGCCCCTTTTCGAGCCAAGCTGGCGCCCGACGAAACGAAAACGGACTTTTTATTTGATACGGAAGACATTTTGCCTCTTGACAAATACATGGAAGAAGTCGAAATTTACTACATCCGCAAGGCGCTGCAGCATCACGGCTTCAACATCACAAAAACGGCCAAAGCGCTTGGTTTGAGCCGACAAAACTTGCAATACCGCATCCGCAAGTACCAGATTGATAAGGAATGGGGATAAGCTGCAGTTGGCGATCGTACGGCCAAAAGGACAGGGGAGGTCGCTGTGGATGATCGACGCTCATCTTCATCTCGACCAGTACACGGACATCGATGAACAAATCAACCGTTGGCAAGAAGCGGGCATCATCGGCGTCGTCGCCGTCTCCACCGATTTGCGCTCAAGCCACCGAACGCTCGAGTTGAAACAGCGATTCCCTTCCTTCATCTACGCCGCCATCGGTTTTCATCCAGAGCAACCGCTGCCAAGCGAAAGTGATTGGAACGAATGGACAGAGCTTGTCAAGCAAGAGCGGCCGCTGCTCGCCGCCATCGGCGAAGTCGGGCTGCCATACTATTCAGCGGAAGCATGCGCCAAGCTGCCCGCGTATCAAGAACGATTAACCGAAATCGCGGCCATCGCCGCGGATGCCTCCTTGCCGCTCGTTCTTCACGCCGTCTACGACCGCGCCGAAACCGCCTTGGCCATCTTGCAGCAAGCTGGCGTCCGACAAGCCCATTTCCACTGGCTGAAGGCCGAGCCTGCCGTGGTCAAACAAATCGTCCAATGCGGCTACTACATCTCCGTCACGCCGGAAGTGTGCTACCGCGAGCGCGACAAGCAGCTGTTATCCCTCGTTCCCATCGAGCAGCTGCTCCTTGAAACGGATGGCCCATGGCCGTTTGCAGGCCCGTTTGCCGGAAAACTGACGACCCCGTTATGGCTGTTGGACTCCGCGCGAGCCGTGGCGGCACACTATGGCCGAGATATCGAACAAGTCAAAGCCGTCATCACTGCGAACACGAAACAGCTTTACGGTGCGGCCGACCGTGTAGTATGATGAAACCAATTCCAAATCCATACCGAAATGAGGGGAAATGATGGATCATCATGAGCAAGTGCGCCAACAGCTGATCAAAAGCGTTTCCGGGCTGTCGGACGAACAGCTGAACACCCGGGCGGCGAAAGGGAGTTGGACGATCGCCCAAGTGCTCGAACACCTGTACTTAATTGAAACATCGATCGCAGCTATGATCGCCCATACATTAAAGCATGGCGAGAGCCAGCCGGTTGAGGAGAAACCGATCCACTTGACCGTTGACCGTTCCAAAAAAGTGGAGGCGCCTGATTTCGCCCGCCCGGACAACCGCTTTTTCACTCGACACGAACTGGAAGAAAAATTGCATCAATCGCGGCAGCGGTTGCGCCAAATCACGGAGCAAGCCAATCCGGCTGACTTGGAAGCCAAATCGTTCCCGCATCCCATTTTTGGGCCACTGAATTTGAAGCAATGGGTGGAATTTGTCGGCTATCATGAACAGCGCCACCTCGCGCAAATTGAAGAAATCAAGGCACAGCTTCCGTGAGGAGCGGGCGGCTCATCAAAGAAACAGCCGAGCAGCAACGGGCCCATTCCCATTGCTGCTCGGCTTGCGACAGGTTGCTCGCCCCCGCTTGCCGCAAAACCGTTTATTCATCCAAGATGAGATCTCCCCTTCACCTGCTTTAACGTCGCCACGATGAGAAAACTGACAATAACGAGCAAACACCATGAACTCACCTTCCCAAGATGAACAAGGCTCCACGCCTTCGCCTGGTTTGGATATTGCCAAGCGCCAAAAAAGGTGGCGATGTTTTCCGCGATCCAGATGAAAAACCCGATCAGCAAAAACGACAAAACAAGCGGCATCCGGTAGCGGACTCCCCCGACCTCATACGTCACCCATGACCGCCAAAAGACAAGCATGACGAGGCTTGAGAGCCACCAACGAACGTCCACCCAATAATGGTGGGTGAAAAAATTCAAGTAAATCGCCGAAGCGAGAGGAACGACCATCCAAAACGGCGGCCATTGCACCAACTCCACCTTCAGCCTTCGCCACGCCTGGCAAAGATAGCTGGCGACGCTCGCATACATAAAACCGCTGTACAAGGGCACGCCAAAGATTTTCGTATACCCCTCTTCCGGATACGACCACGAACCCATACGCACTTTAAACAGCTCGAGCGCAAGTCCAATGACGTGGAACAAGGTGATCACTTTGAGTTCATCCCGCGTTTCCATCCCTGACCGCACCATCCACCATTGCATGAGCAGGCAAATAACAAGCAGCCAATCATACCGCGGCAATAGCGGAAGCGGCGCGATCTTCGTCAGCGCCAATGAGGCAAAAATGACCACTGGAAACACGCAAGATTGCGCCTGCGCCCAACCGAAGCGAACAAGCTGCACAAACGCTTTGATGAGCCGCGATGTTCTGCCAAACTGGCGCCCCCGGACGATCATGAGGCAAAGCAGTGGGTATTCGTTCACCGCTGCCTCGTGTTTTTCCCCTTTCAAGCCGTCTCCTCCCTACTCACGGATTTGACTCCCCTTCATCACTTCGATACTCCAAAATGTCCCCGGGCTGGCAATCGAGCGCCTTGCAAATGGCTTCGAGCGTCGAGAAACGGATCGCCTTCGCCTTCCCGTTTTTCAAGATCGACAAATTCGCCATCGTGATCCCGACTCTCTCCGACAGCTCGGTGACGCTCATCTTCCGCTTCGCCAACATGACATCAAGATTCACGATAATCGGCATGTCATCCACCTCAAATGGTCAACTCATTTTCTTGTTTGATTTCAATCGCCTGCTGCAGCAGCTTTTGCAAAACCGCGGCGAACACAGCGATGACAAGCGACGCAAACGGCACAATCAGACCGACGAAAATGACACCCGGAGCGTCGTCTTTCTCGGCGAACAAGTAAAACAGCGGCAAGACAAGCAAATGCAGCCCGCTGATGGCGACGGCGCAATGTTTGATCGTCTTTAACGCTTTCACCGACGCCTCGGAAAACGCGTCGTTTCGGTCAATATACACTAACAACCGGAACGCCTGATACAAAGCGAAGTAGAACGGCAGCGCGGACGCCTCAAACACAACATAAACAAAATACTTGATCGAAGGGAATGTCGGCACGAGCTTGGCAGCCACCTTCGCAAGCGCAGGCACCAAAAATACGCACAATGCCAAAACCGGAAGGCCGATCAACACTAAAGACGCCTTCAAAAACAACGTTTCCCGTTTCATCGAAACACCTCACTGACTCGTTTTCGACTTTATTGTAATGAATGTCTTATCGTTTATCAATAAATAATTGTTGATTTAAATTAAATTTTTTCTGCAAAACAACAAAAAGAAAAGGCGTCCCCACATGGGAACGCCCGACCATACCTATTGAGACAACAGGCACACCGTATTCACTTCCACGCCGCCCATTACCAATCGATTCGCTTTCCATCCCGGAAAAAGCCGCCGTTCGGCCCGTCAGGCCTGATTCTGCTATTTAACCGCACTCCCCCCAATTACTCGTTTTTCATCGACAGCCCGTGCTTTCGCGGAAATCATAATAGGATACCCTCCTTCAATCCATAAATTTCATCAACACCTGTCTATCATTATAAAAGAAAGAGGGCACTTTCAATGGTTAGATCAAGACAATTCGTTGATTATTCAACAAATTGTATGAAATTATCGATGATCGATTCGATGTTTTCTTTTCCAACATCGTCATCCTCGCAAAGGAACAAACCCTACCAAAGATTCCCGATCATGAGGTCATATCGAAAACAACATCCGCCCGTTTAATCGGCTCTTCGGTTTCCAAATAATAGTCTTCTGCTTTCCAATACCGGTTGATGAACTTTTGGATGTTTTGTTTCACTTGATCGTTTTCACGGGCAAAGCGAATCTCCCGCGGACAATCCAAATAGACGACGAAATCAAAAAATGGCCTCCATTCTTTCCTTTGCAGAAAGACACCTTCAATCATGATCATGTCCGAATCAGAGAGGTAAACCGTTCGCTTGGAGTGCGTATCGGTCTCATGATCATAAAACGGCAGGGTCAACTGGTGGGATGCTTTGAGTTGACGGAACAACTGATGCGTTAGCCACTCCACATCCCACTGTAAATAATAATATTCAAACCATTCCTCGTTTCCCGTATGATAACGTTTGGCTCGCTCGACAATATGATCATCCATGTGAAAAACGCACACCGAGACGCCTTGCTCCCGCAACGTTTGACTCAGCTGATTGGCGAATGTCGTTTTGCCCGATCGGCTTAGTCCATCAATCCCAAGGACCAATCGGCCCGCTGTTTTGGCCGCCAAAATGGTCTTGCATAAGAAGTCGATGCGATCACGCAACTCCATCCCCCCTAATGTATTTTTCGGATAGCCTATCTATAAAGGACCAATTCAAAATCGCCCTGCTGCGGCGGAAAAGAAGCGGTTTTTCCCGATGAACTCCGCTGTTTTTTCCGCTGCTTCCGTTTTCCTTTTCCAGCGATCACTTGCTCTAACCCTTTTCCCATTAATTTAAAGGCAAAAATGGCAACGATAAAAGCAACACAAGGCCCGACAACAATCCATTGGTCAAGCATCATTTCCCGATAGGAAAGACCGATCAAGCCGGACCATTCGTTCGAAAGGGAGAGCGCCACCTTCTCCGGAGGGCCCAATCCATCGGAATCATGTATAACTTTTACGCCTCCTAGCAATATTTGAAACGCCCCGAGATGCACAAGCAGCAAGAGCGACTGCACCGTCTGCTGGGTAAACAGCAAAAACAGCCGCGGCCGCATATACGGGAGAACGTGCTTGCGGATGAGCCAAACGTTATCAGCTCCCATCAGCCGGGAAGAAACGACAAATTCATTTTGCAAAAAGACAGCGATATCATTGCCGATGACCAGCATTAACGGCGGAAGCGCAACAGCCGCAAGCACCAATAGTTGTTTGATCAACACTCCCATTCCAGCTCCTTGCTCCTCCAATGGAATGAAAGCAAAAAAGAGCATCGTTAAAAAGATCGCCGGCACAAACCGAAAGGCGCGGACGATGGACTCGGCAATAAACCGAAATTTCTGTAAATAAAAAGCATACATGATTCCGCCGACCGTTCCGAACGCCAGCCGCAGCAAACTGACCGCCAATGCGGTGAAAATCGTATATTTCGCCCCATCGATGACTTTCCAAAACACATCTTCGCCTTGGCGATCGACGCCAAACGGATGGGCCCAGCTCGGCGGGTACGGAGGAACGTCAACGAGCCGCCCAGCCTCATTGTAGATCTGCTTCGGCGGCTGTGGAATGATGTCTTTCAGCCAATAAGAATAGAAAAAACTGGCCAGCAATAGACCGGCCGCGATGATAAACCCTGTCGTAAAATAAACGTTACGGAATGCGCGCATCACGCTACCCCCTCTCGATTCCCGTCAAATAAGCAATCACTCGTTTCCCGGCCACATCAATGATGTAAAACGGCAAAAACAGCATGGCAAGACCGATAGCCACTACTTCCGGCGTATGGAGCTGCTCATACAAAAACCGGAACAATCCGTGCATATTAAACAAATATTCCGCCACTAACAAGTTCGACAGCATAAACCAAAACAAATATTGGACGTTAGAAAACACGGTGATCAGCGCGTTGCGGAACATATGGCGCCATAGCACTGCCGTTTTTGACAATCCTTTCGCTAGCGCATATTCGACGTATGGCTTGTCTTTTTCCTCCGTAAACGCAAGAAATGTCATTTGGAACAGCAGAATGGAAGGCAAAATGGAAATCATGACAATCGGCAGCACGTATACATTGTCAAAACCGGCAACAGGATTGACAATAAGCAAATCTGTCTTTTTAAACACCCAGATGACAAACAGTTGCGTAGAAAAAATAAAAATAACATCGGGGATCGACTCAAGAAAAAACGCGATTCCTTTAACCATTTTTTGCAGCGGACGCGGAAGCAAAAAGCAGATGTAGGCTCCCGTAACGGCTATAAGGAAGGAAACAGCCAGCGCCCCCCATAAAATAACAAGGGAATAGGCATACGGCTCCATCATCGTTGAGAGCAGGGGAGCATTGTGCCATTGCGAGAGCGAAACCGTTATATCACGAATAGAAAAAAAGCTCCAAAACAGCTGCTGAAATTGCTGCCAAAATACCGTGATCATTTGCGGGCTCGGGAACAAGGAATAGCTTTGCGCAAACGCGATAATCGCCATAATCGTGAAAATGGTAAGCAACAAATCCGCCAGCACCGTCAAGGCGAGCTTCCATTTCTTCATAAGGCCGATCCCTCCCTCAGAGCACAGGCAAACGATTGCTACATGTTCCTTTCATCTGTAAGCTGCCAGTGCTTGCATGTTAATAAGATGGTGGCGGTGGAGGCAATGTTTCTGCTAACATGGATTGCTGTCCTCCCATTCCATCGCCTATTTTCAAGATGCGGTCATACATTTTAATTCCTACATAGGTTTGTCCGTCTGTTTGATATTCTACCCTGCCCGACGAGTCTTTTTTGATAAGCTCTCCCTTTTCGCCATACTTCTCTTTTACGTGCTTCGGCTGCAATTCTGGCAAAAACATCACATCCAGCTCATATTCCTTAGCTCGCTCCGGTCTTTTCGCGCTCCATGAATAACTTCCGTCTTCCCCAACGTTTACTTTTTCCTCGAGTACCTGTTTGCCCCCCTCGATTTCTTTCATCACAATTTGCACGACGGCGCCTTTTGGCAAATTGCTGTTTCCGTTTAGCACCACTAGGTCACCGATCGTTTTGACCGCACCACCTAATTTTACCGTTTGCTCCACTTTCGGTTTGGCACAGCCAACTAGCACCAATAGCAACAACAACGTAAGGACCACCGTCATTCGGATATCCTTCATAAAAACCCTCCTTTACGTTCCTTGTGTGTCAAGGATTCATTCGATATCGGAACAAAAAATCCTCCCGATTTTCGTCGGAAGGGTGCGAAATGTGAGTGAAAAAACAATAAAAGGGGCTGACCCCATAGCCATCAAGTGAAGCCTTGGAGCGAGTAGCTCCAAGGCTTCACTTTTCATCTTTGGAGGCTGTGACCGTGAGAATATATAAAGATAGGCATGCCAAATACACCTTCCCTATAGAAGGTTTTTTTCATGGTATGAGGCGGGAATTTCTTACGACACCGGCATGATTACCAAACTCTCGATAATGTCTAAAGCGCTCTTTTTTGTATAACGCCTTGATTTTTTTCCGTGTTGAGCGATGATGTCACACAGTTTTAAAAGGAGTTGGACAACTAACGCCTCAGAACACCATAAGGCTTGAAAGAAATCCATGCCGAACTCCTTGATCATACTCATCGCCTTATATTCGCTCAATTCCTTTTTCTGTTTTCGATAGAGCCATTCCCGCATTTTAAACATGACAGTGGAGCTGATCAATAAGGCAATCAACGTTCCATACAGGTGGCACTGAAAGCGAGCCCCTTTCATCGGTTTGAATCGATGAATGTGAAACAGGGATTTCCATGTCTTAAATACCACTTCAATTTGCCAGCGAAGAGAATACAGCGTATGAATTTCGTGCAAAGAGGTATAAATCGCTGGAATATTGGTGATATATACATATATTGGGTGGGGGCGTCGCGTCACGTACGCGGCCCCTTTTCGTTTCGCCTTCTGTTTCCATTGTCCTTCTTTCTGTCGCTCCTGTTCTTCTGTCAGCCGATACACAATGAGCCGCGGTTGATGAACTTTCTTTCCACTGACATACGCATGTTCCAGTTCCATGGTTTCTCCGGGTTGTAGCACCGCAAGGAAATCCTCTGGTTCCCATTTTCGAAATCGGTCCCCTTCTTTTTGGTAAATCCCTACATTGTGTTTGAGCCGTGAAATATAAAAGGCTCCGGCGTCATGAATGGCTTGCAATCCCTCAAGCGAAAAATAGCCTAAGTCTTTCAAACAAAGGTCTCCCTCTTGGATGCTCGATAGAAGGGACGCTCCGTAGGCGGCGTCGTGATGACGGGCATCTTCGACGTCCACATGGAGAAACTTCCCTTCTAGCCATTCATATTCTAGCTGAATTTTCACCCCAGGCCCCGTACATCCCTCGTAAATCCCCCGGATTTCAGGAGGCAATTGAAACGACGTGGAATCGAGAATGCGAATCCGGCGAAACAGCGAATGTCTTTGACATAAGTGACGGGCTTCCTGAGTCTGATGAATGAGCAGTTTTTCAAACACCGCTTTGAGGAAACTCACCGCTTTTTCATTAAACCGTTGATTGAGCCCTTCCGCACTCAGAGAGGTGTTTTGCTTGAGAGCTAGAGCACTGCAAAGCTGCACCAATGATTTTTGACCGCCTCCTTCCTGGAGAAATGTGCAAAGTGCCACGAAATCATGGGCGCGTAATTTCCCCTTTCGTTGAATAAATTGATGATCTCGGGCCATATGTTCAAGTTCTTCGCACGATAACACGCTTCTTAATCCGTCTAAAAAACAATGCCATTCTTCTTGGAGAGATAAGGACGTCTTCAAAAAAACCACCCTTTCTAAGACATTATGAGGTCTTCAAAAGGATGGCCAAATCAGGCATATATTTATTCCTGTTTTCTTAACTTGATGGCTATGGGGGCTGACCCAAAAGGCTGTCTGTCTTCAGGATAGACTCCCATGACAAAACATTTTGTCACCATCAGAAGGATGAAAATGCCTCTATGTTGAATTCTACAACCTTGCACATTTTGGCATTCGGGTATTTTCAGGATAGACACAAAATATAGTGCGGAAGAAGCGGTCGGTGTGTATATATAGAAACGAAAGAGGGTGTCCCGATCCTTTTGGGACACCCCCGCTTTGTTCAGTATACAACTTTATTTTTCACGAACAACAGCCTTTCCGACCAACGAACCGCTCACTCCACCGTCACGCTCTTCGCCAAGTTGCGCGGTTTGTCGACGTCGCAGCCGCGGTGCAAGGCGGCATAGTATGCGATCAGCTGCAACGGCACGACGGACACAAGCGGCGTAAGATCCGGATGGACAGCCGGGATGATGAAGCGGTCGCCGTCGCCTTCCAGGCCGCGCATCGAGATGACGCACGGGTTCGCGCCGCGGGCGACGACTTCTTTTACGTTGCCGCGAATGCTTAAGTTGACGTGCTCTTGGGTGGCGAGGGCAATCACCGGCGTGCCGTCCTCAATCAAGGCGATCGTGCCGTGTTTCAGCTCGCCGCCGGCGAACCCTTCCGCTTGGATGTAAGAGATCTCCTTCAGTTTCAGCGCGCCTTCTAGGCAGACATAGTAGTCAACGGCGCGGCCGATGAAGAAGCAGTTGCGCGTCAGCGTCAAGTAGTCGCTTGCGATTTTCTCCATTTCTTCTTTCGCATCACACAGCATTTCCATCACATTGGCGACGATGGCGAGCTCTTTCGTCAAGTCAAAGTCCAGCTCAAAGCCTTTCGCTTTCGCCGCCGCGGCGGCCAAAATCGCAAGCACAGCAATTTGCGCCGTATATGCCTTTGTCGAGGCAACGGCGATTTCCGGGCCGGCGTGCAACAGAAGCGTATAATCGGCTTCCCGCGACAGCGTCGAACCTGGGACGTTCGTGATCGTAATCGCTTTATGGCCGAGTTTGTTCGTTTGCACGAGCACGGCGCGGCTGTCGGCCGTTTCGCCGCTTTGCGAGATAAAGATGAAGAGCGGCTTTTCCGACAACAGCGGCATGTTGTACGAAAATTCGCTGGCAATATGCACTTCCACCGGAATTTTCGCCCACGATTCGATCAACTGCTTGCCGACGAGACCTGCGTGGTAGCTCGTTCCGCACGCGACAATGTACAGGCGGTCGGCGTTCAGCACTTCGTTGATGATCGCTTGGTCGATCGTCAATCCGCCGTTTTCGTCTTGGTATTTTTGAATGATGCGGCGGATGACGAACGGCTGCTCATCAATTTCTTTCAGCATATAATGCGGATACGTCCCTTTTTCAATGTCGCTCGCATCGAGTTCGGCCGTAAACGGCTTCCGTTCGACTGTTTCACCGTTTAGCGTTTGAATCGTGACGTTCTCGCTCGTGACGATGACGAGCTCCCCATCCATCAGTTCGACGAATCGATTCGTCACTTGGAGCATCGCCATCGCATCGCTCGCCACGACGTTAAACCCATCGCCCAATCCGACAAGAAGCGGGCTTTTGTTTTTCGCCGCATAGATCGTGTTTTCGTCTTGTGCATCGATCATGGCGATGGCGTACGATCCTTTTAGCAGCGAGAGCGTTTTTCGGAACGCCTCTTTCGTTGCCAGTCCGTCGTTGACGAACTTCTCCACGAGCTGGACGATCACTTCCGTGTCCGTATCGCTTTGGAATGTGACATCGGCCAAGTAGTCGCGCTTGACCATTTCATAGTTTTCAATGACACCGTTATGCACGAGCGTAAAACGGCCGGAAGCGCTTTGATGCGGGTGGGCGTTCAATCGGCTTGGCGCCCCGTGCGTCGCCCAGCGTGTATGGCCAATGCCGACCGTCGCGTTGACGTTCGGGTCGACGATGCGGCGCAAATCGGCGATCCGTCCTTTTTCCTTAAACACATGCACGCCGCTTTCGTTCAATACGGCGATCCCCGCTGAATCGTAGCCGCGATACTCGAGTTTTTCCAATCCGCGCAATAAAATTTCCTTCACATCTTGATAACCGATATAGCCAACAATGCCGCACATGGCAAATGTTCCTCCTTTTCATCTTGGAGGCTGCCGCTAACGAGAACCGTCTTTCCTGTTCAGTTGTCAAAGAACATGTTCGGGGTCTCGCCGATCCACGGGCGGCAGACTCCCTGTCTATATTCGCGCGATGACATCCTCCCCTTTGTGCAAAGGGTCACCCCTTTGTTTTAAGAGAGGACTTGCGGCTGTCATCGCTCCAGCCGGGAGGCATCCGCCGAAAACCTCGATAAACCTCCTCCTCGTCAACTAAGCGTTCTTCCGTCCAACGCTTAGTCCAGGCGCTTTGTGATCGTTAAAACCGATGCAACAACCAATCACCTTGTTGCTTTGTTGGCCATGCCTACGGTTGCGACAAGCCATCACTTTACCATGTTCCGCTCTTCGCCCTTCCATCGCCTCCTTTCAAGAAAAAGGCAACAACGTTAATATTACAGGACATTCCCAGCGGCGTCAACTATTTATATAAATACCCTATGCATAAACGAAAGGGAACGTTCCGTCTATGCATAGGGTGGTTGTCCAAGCAATCGGTTATTCCGCTCCCATTTCACGGCGGACAACATCCGCGATCCGCTCAACGTAGGCGCGGCACGCTTCCTCGGTTTGGGCCTCCGCCATAATGCGCACAAGCGGCTCAGTCCCCGATGGGCGGACAAGAACGCGGCCGTTGCCGTTCATCTCTGCCTCCACTTCCTGGATCACGTTTTTCACTTGTTCGTTTTCCATTGCTTTTTCCTTATCGGCCACCCGGACGTTCACAAGCAGCTGCGGGTATTTTTTCATTTCCCCCGCCAATTCGGAAAGCGGCTTGCCTTTGATTTTCATGATGTTGACAAGCTGGAGCGCCGTCAACATTCCGTCCCCCGTCGTGTTGTAGTCGAGGAAGATGATATGTCCGGACTGCTCGCCGCCGAGATTATAGCCGTTCTTCTTCATTTCTTCGACGACATAGCGGTCGCCGACTGCTGTTTGCACACTTTTAATCCCTTGAGCCTCCAGCGCCTTGTAAAACCCAAGGTTGCTCATGACGGTCGAGACGACGGTTTGGTGCTTGAGGCGGCCGGTTTCTTTTAAATATTTGGCGCAAATGTACATAATCTGGTCGCCATCGACGATGTTGCCGTTCTCATCGACAGCGATGAGACGGTCGCCGTCCCCGTCAAAGGCGAGCCCGACATCAGCTCCTTTTTCTTTGACAAACGCCGCTAACGCTTCCGGATGGGTGGAACCGACCCCTTCGTTAATGTTGAGCCCATTGGGCGACGCCCCCATCGTCACGACATCCGCATCCAAATCGGCAAATAGGTAGGTCGCCAGCGATGACGTCGCCCCGTGCGCGCAGTCGAGAGCAATTTTCATCCCGGAAAAGTCTTCTTCATCGATCGTTTGTTTTAAATACTGCAAGTATTTTTGCCCGCCTTCAAAATAGTCGTTGACTTGTCCAAGTCCAGCCCCGATCGGCCGCGGCAGCATATCCTCCGCGCTGTCGATGAGCGCTTCTATCTCGGCTTCCTGCTCATCCGACAGCTTGAACCCGTCCGGGCCGAAAAATTTAATGCCGTTATCTTGCACCGGGTTGTGGGAGGCAGAAATCATGATGCCGGCCTGCGCTCCAAGCGCCTTCGTCAAATAGGCGACACCTGGCGTGGAAATGACGCCAAGGCGCATCACTTCCGCCCCGATCGACAAAAGCCCCGCGACAAGGGCCCCTTCCAACATATGGCCGGAAATGCGGGTGTCGCGCCCGATCAGTACTTTCGGGCGCTCAGCGCTTTTGGTCAGCACGTATCCGCCGCAGCGGCCGATTTGAAACGCCAACTCTGGCGTCAATTCACGATTTGCGACTCCTCGTACACCATCAGTGCCAAAATATTTGCCCATTCGTTCACTCTCTCCTTACTATGCAGTTTATTGTGCAGCCGCTTTTTCGCTAATCTGGACCATCGCCGTTTCCACCGACGGCTGCCATTGGACTTGTTCAGGGTGGTTCCATTGAATGGGAACTTGATGTTCGCCGGTGTCAAGTCCACCGACATCGACATACAAACGAATATCGTCTTTTGTCAACCCGCGGACGACATCGGGCGGACCGACAAGGCGGACCGTAATTTTGCCTTCAAGCGGTTTGACAAATTCAGCTTTGTATGAATCCGGCAAGCCGACGACAGCGATCGGCACGTCTTTCCACGTTTGCGTGACGTCTTTTTCCACATCAATATGCACCTTGATTTTGTCTGGGTTGACGCTTTTGGCGCCATCGGGAAGCGGAACGTCGAGCTCTACCGTCGCATCATCAGTAATGTCGTCCAAATCAACGGTCAATCCTTCCAGCTTGTCAATATGATTCAACACTTCCTTCGGTCCATAAATCGTCACCCGATCCGGCTCCGGCGTGACGCTGACAAGATGCACACCATCCGGCAGCTCTCCGGTTGTCTGCACTTGAACCGGCACCGTCTTGCTCGGGCTTTTCACCGGCACGGTTACTTCCACCGACGATGGCTCTGGCTCAATATCCAACTCATTTCCCCGTCGATCGTACACTCGAACGCGCGCTTCTCTCGTCAGCGTTTCCGTCGCCCCATCTAAGTCGACGATGGCTTTGACAAAGGCAATCTCGTCGATTCGTTCCTTCGCCCCGGTAATCGTCACGGCATCTGGTTTCACCGTCGGTTCTCCAACGGAATAGCCATCCGGCATTTTGTTTCGATTGAAAAATTCAACACCGACCGGAAACTGTTTCGACACTTTTTCACGAATCGTCACTTTGGCCGAGGAAGGCTGAATCGTCACTTTCAACTTGTCGGAGATGTCCCTGTATTTGATCGGCACCGTGTATGTCCCTAATGGCAATTCCGTTAAATCGACATACACCTCGAAATTTCGTTGTAGAGCCGTCGGCTTGACAATGCTGGCGGGTCCTTGGAGCGTAACGTTCACGTATTTCGGGACGCCAGATACGACCAAGTTGTTTTCATCATAGTAAGCGACCACCGGAATATCGACCAACGTTTCCGTATCTTCCTGGCCAAACGTGTTGCGCGTCTCACCAGTTTTCGCCCCGACATTGGCCGACATATACAGCATAATCGCCAGCAATAAGGAGACAACGCGAATAAACCAAGGATGGTCCATCAACTTATCCATGTTTCTTCCCCCTCCACTGCCAACGGGAAGAAGCAGGCGCCTTCGTCGCAGGAGCAAGTTCCCCGTTAACAGCTCCCGAAACTCATCGATCGTTAAATCGCGGTACAGCTCGCCGTTTTTCGTCAACGATACTGCTCCCGTCTCTTCCGACACGACGACGGTGACGCTGTCCGTCACTTCGCTGATGCCGAGCGCCGCCCGATGGCGTGTTCCGAGCTCTTTCGAAATAAACGGACTTTCCGATAATGGCAAATAACAGGCCGCCGCAGCGATTTGGTTTTTTTGAATAATGACCGCCCCATCATGAAGCGGCGTGTTCGGAATGAAAATATTAATGAGCAGTTCCGGCGATACATGAGCGTTTAACATAATGCCGGTTTCGACATAATCGTTCATTCCGGTTTCCCTCTCAATGGAAATCAGCGCGCCGATGCGTCGCTTCGCCATATACTCGGTCGCTTTGACAATGGCTTCCACCATTCGCATCCGCTCTTCCTCTTCATTGACCGTATTGCGGGTGAACAGCCGTCCGCGGCCGAGCTGCTCAAGGGCGCGCCGCAATTCTGGTTGAAAAATGATGATGATCGCGAGAAATCCCCAAATGATCGCCTGATCCATCAGCCATTGCAACGTCGTCAATCCGAGGTAATTGCTCACGAAACGAACCAAAATAATTAAAAAAATGCCTTTTAACAACTGAATGGCCTTCGTCCCGCGAATCATCATGATCAACTTGTAAATCACATACCAAACGACAAGGATATCAACCACTTTTAACAAATATGACACGATGGGGAGCTCTTCGAAGGACATCTTCACACTTCCTTTATCTCTAATTCCAATCTGTTGATGGCCACGGAAAAAGCCATCGAACGATGGCTGCCATCATTCAATCGATTGGAGCGCACGATTGAACCTTTCTTTAATATTATACCAAATCCATTCAAACACTTGATTAATTTCCTCCACTTCCCCTGTCACTTGCCCGGCGGACGCCATATATTTCTTTCCATGGATCACAGTCACGTCCCCATCAACCGTTCCTTCAATCCGAATCGAGCCATTGCGGACGACAATATCTCCTTTGACCGTTTCTCCTTTCGGCACGATGACAGTATGATCGCGGATGATGACATGTTCATCAGCTGAGACGGAAAACGCGCCTCTTTCCCCCATGAAGAGGCTAAGCTGCCGAAAGTAAGCGCGAAAAACAACGAGGCAGCCGTAAGCAGCGGATGATGATGCAGAAAACGGCGCAGCCGCGCGGTCTTTCTCTCTTTCGGCATCGCCTCCATAACCTTGGCTGCAAACGACGGCGGCGCCGCAACGTGGGCGGCATATTGGAGGAACGCAACCGTCTTTTTCAGCTCGTGAAAATGGGCAGCGCACGCAGCGCACGAACGCAAATGTTCTTTCAGCTGCTGCTCTCCTTCTGGCTGGAGATCTCCATCAAAATAGCTGTGCATGAGCAACACGATTTCTTTCGGACATTCCATAGTCTCCCACCCTCTTATAAATGACCCAATTGCCTGCGCAACGCTTCGCGGCCGCGATGCAGCCGCGTTTTCACCGTGCCGACCGGCAACCCTAAAATCTCGCTGATTTCTTGCAACGACAAATCTTCCATATATTTCAACACGATCACGCTTCGATACTTTTCTGGCAACTGCTCAATCGCTCGCTGCACCGTCTCTTGCAGCTCCAGGCTTTCCACTGCCTCCTCCGGGGATGTTTCGCGGGAAGGAAGCTGAGCCTGCATCGTCAACCCGTCCGTGCCTCCGACCTCTTCATCTAAATACACGTCCGGCTTCCGTTTCCGCAATTTATCGATCGTCAAGTTCGTCGCGATTCGGTACAGCCAAGTGGAAAACTTCATTTCAGGATTGTACGTATCAATATGGATGTAGGCGCGGATGAACGCCTCCTGCGCCGCATCTTCCGCCTCATGCCGATTGCCCAACATTCGATAGCAAAGACGGTAAATCTTGTCCTTATACAAATCGACAAGATCCGCGTATGCGTTTTGATCCCCTTTTTGGATCGCCTTAATTCTCTTTTTAATAAATAGATCCATAAAATACAATACCCCCGCCTCACGGCTTACCGTATATTACGGCGCTCGATCAAGAAAAGTTTCATGCAACATATTTATTGTATCATACAACTGAAAAAGAGGGGACGCCAAACAAATGGCAGCCCCTCTTTCACAAACAGCGGGAACAAATCATCATCATATCCGTGAATCCCGCAACCAACCCTCTTTGCCCACATGCATTAAATGAGTTTTTCACCAAACAACGACCCCATCAGCGCTACAGCCACTGATGCTGTTTTGTTCCGCTCATCCAAGATCGGGTTCACTTCGACAAATTCCGCTGAAGTGATGATTTGTGCCTCGGCCAGCATCTCCATCGCCAAATGGCTTTCGCGGTATGTCAATCCTCCAATGACAGGCGTTCCGACTCCCGGTGCGTCGCTTGGGTCAAGGCCATCCAAGTCAAGCGACAAATGAACGCCATCCGTTCGTTCTTTTAAATAGGCGATCGTTTCTTCCATCACCCTTGTCATTCCGAGCCGATCAACCTCATGCATCGTGTAAATTTTGATTCCTTTTTCGCGAATAAACTTCTTCTCCCCTTCATCAAGGGAACGGACGCCGATCAACACGACATGTTCCGGCTTGATTTTGGGGCTGTATCCGCCGATTTGCGTCAGCGCCGGATGGCCAAACCCGAGGCTCGCCGCCAGCGGCATGCCATGAATGTTTCCAGACGGCGACGTTTCCGCGGTGTTGACGTCGCCGTGCGCGTCATACCAGATCACTCCAAGCCGCTCATAATGTTTCGCCACCCCGGCGAGCGTGCCAATGGCGATGCTATGGTCGCCGCCCAGCACAAGTGGGAAGCGCCCCCGCTGAACGACTTGGTCAACCGCCGCCGCGAGTTTCTCATTCGCCTCCGCAACCGCTTTCAAATTGCGCAACCGTGAATCTCCTTGCTCGTGCAACCGCTCTGCTTTTCCAATCGGAATATCTCCCAAATCTTCAATATCGTAATGAAGACGTTCCAGACGTTCGATGACGCCTGCATAACGCATTGCGCTCGGCCCCATATCAACGCCGCGGCGTGTCTGCCCTAAATCCATCGGAACCCCGATAATTGAAATTGACTTCATGCTGTCTCCCACTCCTTTCCGGTTCCTGTTACGTCTTTATTGTAGAGGAAAGAAAGGGGATGACTCAACTTGACAAAATTTTGAATATTTATACCGATATAACAAAAAAGAGCAGGCTGCTTTTGGTTGTCAAGCAGTCTGCTCTTGATGGAGCCTATCGGGATCGAACCGATGACCTCCTGCGTGCAAAGCAGGCGCTCTCCCAGCTGAGCTAAGGCCCCGCCCCAAGCGGAAGACGGGACTCGAACCCGCGACCCCCACCTTGGCAAGGTGGTGTTCTACCACTGAACTACTTCCGCGCTATGGTGAGCCATGGAGGACTCGAACCTCCGACCCTCTGATTAAAAGTCAGATGCTCTACCTACTGAGCTAATGGCTCATGAGTTGGATAACACTCTAGGATAGTGATGTCCCTTCCTCTACAAGCATATTCAAGGAAGCAAGATGCGTCGGGACAACTCGCAGCGAACTCGATGATGCAAAGCTCGTTGCTCTACCTACTGAGCTAATGGCTCATGGTTGAGTATACACTCTAGGTACTACCTAGCTCTACCTGCCTCTTCCTCTCCCAGCCGATTCAAAGATGCCAAGTGCGTCGAGGCAACTCGAAGCAAACTCGAAGATGTAGCGCTCGTTACTGAGCTAATGGCTCATAGTTAGGATAAGACTCTAAGTATGCTGCCCCTTCCTCTGCCAGCCTGTTCAAGGAAGCAGATGCGTCGGGGCAACTCGATGCCTATTCGACGATGTAACGCTCGTCACTGAGCTAATGGCTCATGACCATTTTTATGTACAAAAAAATAATGGCTGGGCTAGCTGGATTCGAACCAGCGCATCACGGAGTCAAAGTCCGTTGCCTTACCGCTTGGCTATAGCCCAACGCGATGAGAAAGAAACGCTGTATTCAATTGCTATTATATCTCAGCAATCAGGGAAGTATACACTTTTCATTTCGGCCAATCACCCTTGAAAGGACGACTGGCCGAAATGGAGTGACCCGTACGGGATTCGAACCCGTGTTACCGCCGTGAAAGGGCGGTGTCTTAACCACTTGACCAACGGGCCGGAAAATAAATGGAGCTTCCAACCGGGCTCGAACCGGTGACCTCTTCCTTACCATGGAAGTGCTCTACCTACTGAGCTATGGAAGCGTAAGAATGGCTCCGCAAGTAGGATTCGAACCTACGACCTACCGGTTAACAGCCGGTTGCTCTACCGCTGAGCTATTGCGGAATGATGAATAACTATATGTCATGCACATCTTCCCAATGTGCTCGTTGCCTCTTCCTCTGCCAGCTAATTCAAGGGAGCGAGATGCGTCGAGGCAACTCGTAGCGAATTCGAAGATGTGAAGCTCGTCGCTGAACTATTGCAGAATAATGAAACATTGCCTAGCAGCGACCTACTCTTGCAGGGGCGCTGGCCCCAACTACCATCGGCGCTGGAGGGCTTAACTTCCGTGTTCGGGATGGGAACGGGTGTTTCCCCCTCCGCCATAGCCACTAGGCAACAATGGACAAGTCTTATTATAAGGAAAGTTGACCTGTTGTCAAGACTTTTTCATTCCCTCAAAACTAGATAACCGTTGGAAGAAGCCGCTCGCCTGCGCTTTTCTTTGTCCAGTTCCAGCGCCTAGCTCTCTTCTGCCAAATAACCTTCCCCCTCGGGGTGCAAGCACCCCTGCGGGTGAAGAACATTTGGCTTCGAGAGCTAATCGCGGCGCTTTCACTTTTCTCACTAGGTTAAGCCCTCGATCGATTAGTATCCGTCAGCTCCACGTGTCGCCACGCTTCCACCTCGGACCTATCGACCTCGTCATCTTCGAGGGATCTTACCCGCCTAACGCGGTGGGAAATCTCATCTTGAGGGGGCTTCACGCTTAGATGCTTTCAGCGCTTATCCCGTCCGCACATAGCTACCCAGCGGTGCCCCTGGCGGGACAACTGGTACACCAGCGGTGCGTCCATCCCGGTCCTCTCGTACTAAGGACAGCTCCTCTCAAATTTCCTCCGCCCGCGACGGATAGGGACCGAACTGTCTCACGACGTTCTGAACCCAGCTCGCGTACCGCTTTAATGGGCGAACAGCCCAACCCTTGGGACCGACTACAGCCCCAGGATGCGATGAGCCGACATCGAGGTGCCAAACCTCCCCGTCGATGTGGACTCTTGGGGGAGATCAGCCTGTTATCCCCGGGGTAGCTTTTATCCGTTGAGCGATGGCCCTTCCATGCGGAACCACCGGATCACTAAGCCCGACTTTCGTCCCTGCTCGACCTGTCCGTCTCGCAGTCAAGCTCCCTTGTGCCTTTGCACTCTCCGAATGATTTCCAACCATTCTGAGGGAACCTTTGGGCGCCTCCGTTACCTTTTGGGAGGCGACCGCCCCAGTCAAACTGCCCACCTGACACTGTCTCCCACCCCGCTAAGGGGTGCGGGTTAGAATTTCAATACCGCCAGGGTGGTATCCCACCGCCGCCTCCACCGAAGCTGGCGCTCCGGCTTCCCAGGCTCCCACCTATCCTGTACAAGCGATACCAAAATTCCATATCAGGCTGCAGTAAAGCTCCACGGGGTCTTTCCGTCCTGTCGCGGGTAACCTGCATCTTCACAGGTAGTATAATTTCACCGGGTCTCTCGTTGAGACAGCGCCCAAGTCGTTACACCTTTCGTGCGGGTCGGAACTTACCCGACAAGGAATTTCGCTACCTTAGGACCGTTATAGTTACGGCCGCCGTTTACTGGGGCTTCGGTTCGCACCTTCGCTTCCGCTAAGCGCTCCCCTTAACCTTCCAGCACCGGGCAGGTGTCAGCCCCTATACGTCGCCTTTCGGCTTCGCAGAGACCTGTGTTTTTGATAAACAGTCGCTTGGGCCTTTTCACTGCGGCTCTTCAGGGCTCTTCACCCCAAAGAGCACCCCTTCTCCCGAAGTTACGGGGTCATTTTGCCGAGTTCCTTAACGAGAGTTCTCCCGCGCGCCTTAGGATTCTCTCCTCGCCTACCTGTGTCGGTTTGCGGTACGGGCACCTCTTCCCTCGCTAGAGGCTTTTCTTGGCAGTGTGAAATCGGGGACTTCCGGATCACTCCGTCGCCGTCACCGCTTGGCCTTATGATCCGCGGATTTGCCTGCAGATCAGCCTCACGGCTTGGACAGGCTCTTCCAGCCGCCTGCTCACCCTATCCTCCTGCGTCCCCCCATCGCTCAAACGGGAAGAAGGTGGTACAGGAATCTCAACCTGTTGTCCATCACCTACGCCTTTCGGCCTCGGCTTAGGTCCCGACTAACCCTGAGCGGACGAACCTTCCTCAGGAACCCTTAGGCTTTCGGCGCAGAGGATTCTCACCTCTGTTTTCGCTACTCATACCGGCATTCTCACTTCTAAGCGCTCCACCAGTCCTTCCGGTCTGGCTTCTCTGCCCTTAGAACGCTCCCCTACCGATGACCAACGGTCATCCCGCAGCTTCGGCGGCACGTTTAGCCCCGGTACATTTTCGGCGCAGAGTCACTCG
>NZ_CP014749.1:3185000-3292500 GCF_001592395.1 Geobacillus sp. JS12 | reverse complement strand
TTCCGGACAACGCTCGCCCCCTACGTATTACCGCGGCTGCTGGCACGTAGTTAGCCGGGGCTTTCTCGTGAGGTACCGTCACCGCGCCGCCCTCTTCGAACGGCGCTCCTTCGTCCCTCACAACAGAGCTTTACGACCCGAAGGCCTTCTTCGCTCACGCGGCGTCGCTCCGTCAGGCTTTCGCCCATTGCGGAAGATTCCCTACTGCTGCCTCCCGTAGGAGTCTGGGCCGTGTCTCAGTCCCAGTGTGGCCGGTCACCCTCTCAGGCCAGCTACGCATCGTCGCCTTGGTGAGCCGTTACCTCACCAACTAGCTAATGCGCCGCGGGCCCATCCGCAAGTGACAGCCAAAGGCCGCCTTTCAACCAAAGACCATGCGGTCTTCGGTGTTATCCGGTATTAGCTCCGGTTTCCCGGAGTTATCCCGGTCTTGCGGGCAGGTTGCCCACGTGTTACTCACCCGTCCGCCGCTGACCAAACGAGAGCAAGCTCCCGTTCGGTCCGCTCGACTTGCATGTATTAGGCACGCCGCCAGCGTTCGTCCTGAGCCAGGATCAAACTCTCCAAAAGAAAGTTGATTGGCTTTTGCTTTGGCCAAAGCGGCCTCCGCTTTTCGTCGCGCTTCGTTTCGTTCAGTTTTCAAGGAACGAGACCTCTTCTTGAACTTGCTTCGTTGCAGTCTTGCGCCGAGGAACCCAATCCCCCCGAATTCACTAGAAGACACAGGCGCAAAGTTGCTGCATTGAAACAACTTCTCTGCTGATTTGCAGTCTTGAACTGAAGAATAGATGAAGCTTCCTATTGCAAACAGCTCTTTTATACTAACATGCCTCTTTTTTCTTGTCAAGATCTTTTCCGTTGCTTTTCGTCACTCACCGCTATCGAACACTCTGTCGGATTAGCGACGATTTTTAATATACCACTTACCAATCAAAAATGCAATATCTTTTTTAAGGGAATTTCAAGAACCGACGCCAGACCGTTCCTTTAGGCTTCCTCCATCTCTTCGACGGTAAGAGGACTGGCAAATAAGTTTCATAACCGCCATGGCTGTCCGCATAAGATGTTATGAGGACAACGATTTTACAATGCAAAAAAGGGGGCCGATGTCATGTTTTACGCGTTGAACAGACGGACGCTGAAAAAAGCTCTCATTATTATCTGCTCCGCCTTTTTCACCGCCGTTGTCTTGTACGCTTATGAAATGAACCGTCCCGTTTTTTCGCTTCCTTCTGGGCCGAAGGCGGTATATAAAGTGGACAACGCCCGCAATGAGGTGGCGTTGACGTTCGATATCAGCTGGGGAGATGAGAATGCAGACAAAATTTTGGATGTCTTGAAGCAGCATGGGATTCAAAACGCGACCTTTTTCTTATCCGCCTCATGGGCCGAACGCCATCCAGCCGTGGTGAAGCGGATCAAAGAGGAGGGGCATGAGATTGGCAGTATGGGATATAACTTTGTCAACTATACGGAACTTGAGAACGCCAAAATCCGTCAAGATTTAATGATGGCGAAAAAAGTGTTTGACATGTTGGGAATGAAACAGGTTGAGCTGCTGCGCCCCCCTGGGGGAACTTCAACAAAAATGTGTTAAAGGTTGCTCAGTCCCTCGGCTACACTGTCGTCCATTGGAGCATTGACTCGAAAGACTGGCTCAACCCTGGGACAGACCAAATTGTTGAGAACGTCACGAGGGACCTGGAACCGGGCGATATCGTGCTCCTTCACGCATCTGACTCGGCAAAACAGACAGCCAAAGCGCTGCCGAAAATTATCGCTTCCATGAAAGAAAACGGCTACAAAAACGTCAACCTCTCCGAGCTGTTGGCGAATGGCGAAGCCGAAAGCCGCGGGATCGAGTGACACGTTCCGACAGCGGCCTGCGCCGGTGCGGTTGGATTGCGGCGGCAGACAAGCCGCCAATTGGAATGATTGGCTTTTGGCGAACACGCCGTTTTTTTCGCGGCTGCCATAAGAAAACAGGCGGCGCCTTGCTTTCTTTATTGTTTCGCGCCGCCTGTCAATTTATGCAGTATAAGAAGCTGGTATGCATTGCATACTAATAAAGGAATCAACATCAAATACAGCCAATCACGGTCGTTGATGCGCAACACGGGAAACCATTCAATGACCGTAACGACGACCATAAAGAACAAAGCCGGAACGAACGCCCCTTTGTTCGTCTGTGCGCTCTTGACGTAGGCAACAACGAGACCAACCACCAAAATGAACAATGCGGTCAATAGATACGGAATGATTGAATCGCCCTTGTCCGCAAACGCCATGTAGCGGAAATACACTAAATCGAACAGCACGAACATGATCAAAACAACCTGTACAGCGTTCCATAGCGAACGGAAGATGCCAAGCCCGAACCGGTGGACAGTTAAATAAGCAAAAAACCCCGCCTGACTGATGACGCTGAAAATAAAGCCAACACCGATATGCCATAACAAAACAGCCATAAATTCGACCATTTCCAGGCGCAACAGCAAGCGCCCGAATTCTTCCCAGTTGAAAACAATGCCGACGGCCGCCGTGGCGATGCCGCCGATCAGCAGCGTCGATAAAAATAAACGCACCCATTTGCGGCTGTTCACAGCTTCATCCTCCATCATTTCAGCATAACCCGCTTACCATTTTACCAGCGCCCTTGTGAAAAAGCCAGCTCCGATCTCCCCCATGTATATTTTTTTCGCCAACATTCATATTAAGGGTGAGGGATTTTTGCAGAAAGGAGCTCACTTTCATGAACAAATGCCTACCGCTCCTCTTGCTCAGTTTTCTCGTTCTTGGTTCCTGTGCCCCTCAAGAAATCAGCCCCCCTCCCCCGGATTATGACGAAACGAAAAAGATGGTTGTTGACATTTTAAAAACCGACGAGGGGAAAAAGGCGATTCAAGATATTATGTCGGAAGATCAGATGAAGCAGCAACTAGTCATAGATCAAAAAGCTGTAAAAGAAACGCTGCAACAAATGCTGACATCCGATCAAGGAAAAAAGTTCTGGGAAAGTGCGTTAAAAGACCCGAAATTCGCTGAAAGTTTTGCCAAAGGGCTGCAAGCAGAACATGAAAAAATGATGAAGGCGCTCATGAAAGATCCCGATTACCAGGCGCTGATGATCGATATTTTAAAAGATCCAGAAATGGAAAAAGCCATGGTCGATGTCTTAAAAAGCAAAGAGTTCCGCCAGCATTTGCAAAAGGTGATCACGGAAACGTTGAACAGCCCGCTGTATCAGGCGAAAATTCAAGATATGTTGATGAAAGCAGCTGAAAAGGTTCAGCAAGGCGGAGAAAAACAAGAAGAAGAAGGCGGAGGGGAAGGGGAGAGGGAGAAGAAAGCACCGGCAACCAACAAGGCGGAGGAGGTTAATCAAGCAAAAAAGCGTCCGTGCGCTGAAACCCGCCAACGCTCTAATCGGCGGTTTCTCGCCATCGGACGCTTTTTGTGAAACCGATTAATATTTCGCAACGATTTTGCGGGCGATATCCATATAAATTTTCCCGATCGGATGATCTTCTGCGTAAACGGACGGAGCGAAGTCGTCGTCGTTCCAATCCGGCTGCTGAAGCGGCAGCTGCCCTAACAGCTCGGTTTGCAGCTCTTTGGCCAGCTTTTCTCCGCCACCCTTGCCGAAGACATACTCCCGCTCCCCTGTTTTCCGGCTCTCGTAGTACGACATATTTTCGATCACGCCGATAATTTCATGTTCGGTGCGCAACGCCATTGCCCCAGCGCGGGCAGCGACAAACGCAGCGGTCGGATGCGGAGTCGTGACGATAATTTCTTTGCACGACGGCAAGAGCGTATGGACGTCCAAGGCGACGTCGCCCGTACCAGGCGGCAAGTCAAGCAGCAAGTAATCCAAGTCTCCCCATTCGACCTCTTTGAAAAAGTTGTTCAACATTTTCCCAAGCATCGGGCCGCGCCAAATGACCGGGGCGTTGTCCTCGACGAAAAAGGCCATCGAAATGACTTTTACGCCAAACCGTTCGACCGGGATGATTTTGTCTCCCCTCACCGTCGGGCGCTCGGTGATTCCCATCATGTCCGGAACACTGAACCCGTAAATGTCCGCGTCAATCAACCCGACTTTTTTGCCGAGCCGGGCGAGCGCCACCGCCAAATTGACGGAAACGGTCGACTTGCCGACACCACCTTTGCCGCTGGCAATGGCGATATACGTCGTTTTTTGCTTGTTTTCGCTATATTTCTCCACCACATCGCGCGGCAGTTCGGCGAACCGCAGCCCGACCGTTGCAGCACCCGCATCTTTTAGCTGCTCGACGATCGCCGTTTGCACGCGAAGCTGCTCGGGCGTTCCGGTTTTGGCGAGCGCGATTTTCACGCTGACATGGTTTTTCTCTTCCTTAATTTTGATTTCTTGAATGGCATTCGTCTCTTTAAACGTTTTGTTTAAAAAGGGATCTTTCATCTTTTCAAGAATGGCGCGCACTTCAGTTTCCGTCAACATCGTATTCACCAACCCTTTTGCAAATCAATGGTCATTTCTACGTGTTATCATACCATAAATCGGCAGACGGCCGCCATGTTTGACTCGCTCCCGCACGTCCCCGCGGTTGAAAAAGGGGAATTTCGAATTCCTTTTGGCGAAACAAGGCCGGTCGGCTGTCTGTCTCCTCTGTTCCGACCTTAAAAAATCCCCGCTACTCGCGAGGCGTATGTTCATTGGAAAAGTAGCGGAGCACTCCTTTATAAATCGAGGCGGCCAGCTTCGTTTGGTAGCCATCAGACACAAGCAGCTCTCGCTCATCGGGATTCGACAAAAACCCAACCTCGACAAGCGCGCCGGGGATTTTTGCATGCTTGAGCAAATAGACGGTATCAATCATTTTTGCCAGTCGATGGGTGTTCTCCAAATTGCGCCGCAATTCCGCTTGGATCAATCTCGCCAGCCGCTCGTTTTCGATGAAAGACCCGTAATAAAACGTCTGCGCCCCTCGCCAACGCGGCGACGGGATGGCGTTGAGATGGATGCTGATGAAAAGATCGGCATTCGATCGATTGACGAAAGCCGTTCGTTCGAGCAAATCCTCCGTTTTCCGTCGGCTGTAGCCGCGTGTGGACGGGCTGGCCAAGTCCCGATCCGTCTCGCGCGTCATCAGGACGAGCGCCCCTTGCTGCTGCAGATAATCGCGCAGCTTTTTCGCCACGTTGAGCGCGATGTCCTTTTCCACCGCCTCACCACCGACGGCGCCGCCGTCCGGCCCACCATGGCCGGGGTCCAATACGATGATTCTCCCCGATAATGGGAGATTCCATGGTTTTGTTGATGTCAAATCGGAAAATAAAGACGGAAATAGCAAAGTGCTCATAAGGGCGACGGCAGCAAAAGCGACCAGCCACTTCCATTTTTCTTTCATTGTTTCTCCTCCCGCACGTTTCCCTTCTCTATCTTATATGGGACAAGGCGCGGGAATAGAACTCATTCAGCGAAGTTTTAGACGATGCCGTTTTTTGCCCCGCTCAAATCCTTCCGTCCACCAGTTGCCGATATATTGTTCACACGCGTCATACAGCGACTGGCTGAGGAAATCGTTGTCGATATTGCCCCAAAAGCAAAGAAAATCAAACAGCGTATCGATCAAATATTTTTCTTCTTGAGCACATCGACAGCGTACGCTGGCCGCAGGCTCCCCATAATAGCCGAATCGGCTGTAGCGAGCGCCGAGCAAATACGCTTCAATGGCCAGATCAATGCAGCCTTCCTCCACAACGGATGGGAACATCCGATACGCCGTATAAAACGGAACAAAGTGCTCAAGCGCTTTGGTCCGTAATTTCTCAAGCGACAGTTCGCGCAACATGTTCCGTTCATAGCGAAGCTGCTTTTCCTGCCTTTTTTCCGCCAATGAAGTGATGACTGTCATCGTCTTTCACGCTCCTTTACGATGTAGTGTCTAACGATCGCTCACAATCATACGCGCGGGCGAAAAGCAGAAATAAGCAAAAAACCCAGCCAAATCGGCTGGGTTGGAACATCGCGCGATTAACGTTTCGAGAATTGCGGAGCGCGGCGGGCGCCTTTGAGCCCGTATTTTTTGCGTTCTTTCACACGAGCATCGCGCGTCAGCAAACCGGCCCGTTTCAGCACCGTGCGGAACTCCGGATCGACTTCAAGCAACGCACGGGCGATGCCATGGCGAATCGCACCGGCTTGGCCGGCAAATCCGCCGCCTTGGACGTTCACCAAAACGTCGTAGCTGCCAAGCGTTTCGGTCAGTACGAGCGGCTGTTTGACCATTTCGATGAGCGCTTCCGACGGAATGTACTCGCGAATGTCACGTTTATTCACAATGATGCGGCCATCGCCCGGGACAAGGCGGACACGGGCGACCGAGCTTTTGCGACGACCTGTGCCGTAATATTGTACTTGTGCCAAAATCATACCCTCCCTTATGATTATCCGCGAAGTTCATACACTTCTGGTTTTTGTGCTTGATGCGGATGTTCGCTTCCACGGTAAACGTGCAACTTTTTGAACATTTGCCGGCCAAGGCTGCCTTTTGGAAGCATGCCGCGCACCGCACGTTCGATCATTTGTTCCGGGTAGTTCGTACGCATTTCCAGCGCTGTTCTTACTTTTAAGCCACCCGGATATAAGCTGTGGCGATAGTACAGTTTTTTCGTCAACTTTTTCCCAGTCAGTTCAACTTTGTCCGCATTGATGACGATGACGTGATCTCCGCAGTCAACATGCGGAGTGAACGTCGGTTTATGTTTGCCGCGCAACAGCGCCGCTACTTCGCTGGCTAAGCGGCCTAACGTTTTGCCAGCTGCGTCGACAACGTACCATTTACGCTCTACTTCATTCGGTTTCGCCATATAAGTCGTACGCAATGCAGTTCCCTCCTAAAATAAAAAATGAACAAACAAATGGTCGTTTATTTCAACACGATTATGGTCCGGGGCTAATCGTGGAAAATACATGCCATATGATATAATAGCTTGCCGGCGCGCCAATGTCAAGAAGATGTTACACAAGGACTCGTTGCCGTGACATACTCCCACCACCTACGCTTCGCTTAGAGGTGGGGGCTTCTCGGGTAATCCCATCTCATGATGGGAAGTTGACCGAGCGATCCCCGTGTGCCCCACGGTTCGAGGACAAATTAGACGATCGCCAATCGTTTCATGCCCTCATGTTTGATATTGATGGCCGCATTGACGTCCCTGTCGCTCTCGAATCCACATTCACAGCGGAATGTACGCTCAGAAAGCGATAGAGACTCCTTGACTCGACCGCAGTACGAACACGTTTTGGACGAGGGGAACCATTTGTCGATTTTGATCAGCTTCTTCCCCTGTTCTTCCAATTTGTACCGAAGGAAAGTGATAAACATGCCCCAGCCATTGTCATGAACTCGTTGACCGAAATGGAGGGCTTGGGACATCCCTTTCATGTTGAGGTCTTCGATGACCACGCAATCATACCGTTTCGCTAATTTGTGCGACTCCTTATGCAGAAAGTCTTTTCGTTGGTTCGCAATTTTTTCATGCAGCTTCGCTGCTTTCAGACGCTGTTTATGCCAACGATTCGAGCCTTTCTTTTTACGAGACCATTTACGCTGTTCTTTCGCTAATGTTTCCAATGCTTTGCGATAGAATCGAGGATAATTGGCTCTCTTACCCTCGCTATCGACATACAGCGTACTCATGGAAAAGTCAAGCCCAACAACCGTTTGCACTTCTTTTAGGGCAGGTTGATGTTCGTACTCTGTGAGAATAGAAATATAGTATTTTCCTGTTTTGGTTTTCGTGATCGTACAAGACTTGATGATATGGTGGGCAGGAATCTCCCGATGTTGCTTGAGCTTGATCCATTTCAGTTTGGGCAGCTTGATATAGCCATCTGAAAGCTTGATGTTGCCATTCACCACATTTGTGGTGTACGACTGTTTCGCCTTGCGGTTTTTGAACTTGGGAAATCCAGCGCGGCCAGAAAAGAAGTGTTGAAACGCTTTCTGCAAATTTAGATTTAGTTGAGCATTTGCCAGCGCAAGGCTGTCCACTTCTTTTAGCCAAGGAAACTCCTTTTTGTACTTGGCAGGGGTCGGAAATGTTTGCTGTTTCAAGGATTCTTGATCGTCCTTGAACTTTTCAAACATTTGTATGCGCTCTTCAAGCATTTTGTTGTAAACGAAACGGACACAGCCGAAGGTTTTGGCGAGCCGTTGTTCTTGTTCTTTTGTTGGGTATAGACGGAACTGATAGGCTTTGTTTGCCATATCGACGCCACATCACTTCATACCTTGATTTTCTATATATTTTTTTATTCCTTCAATGGGCGCACCACCCGTTGTAAGCAGGCAAAAGCTTCTTGACCAAAAATATTCTTTCCACAGTTTTCTTTTCACTTGCGGAAAATGCTTTTTGATCAGTCGAGAACTTGCACTTTTATAGGCATTGATGAACTTGGATCATTCACGATTTGGATGTGCTTTGAACAAAATATGCACATGGTCCATATCGTGATTCCATTCGACCAAGGAAATATTGTAATTTTTACCCAATCTCACAAACATATCTTTTGCATAGTCAGATATGGTATCATCAATCACTGGTCTGCGATATTTTACAACCAGAAGATCATACAACAGGAACACTGAATGGTTATTATTGTCTAATTTCATTGATACAACAGCCTTTCATTTTTCTAAAACTGACTATATCATAACACACAAAAAAAGAGACAACTTTAGGCTATACCTAACCGAAATTCATCTCCCACTTTCACTTCATTTCGAAGTGAGGGACTTCTTTCGGAAAGATGTTAAAAAGCCGGGGAAAACCATCAGCCATCCGCCAATGAGTGGTCCAAACATTCATCCTCATAGTATACGCGCCATAAATACAGCCCTTCGGCCGGCGCGGTTGGACCCGCGAGGCGCCGATCTTTCGCCGCAAGCAACATCGAAATGTCGGCGGGAGAACGCTTCCCTTGACCGATCTCCAACACCGTGCCAACGATAATGCGCACCATGTTGTATAAAAAGCCGCTGCCGACAAACCGAAACTCGAGCATCGGGCCGTCGGCCTTCACTTCAGCCCGATACATGGTGCGCACCCGGTCTTCGATCGACGTTTTGGCGGAACAAAAGCTTGTAAAATCGTGCGTTCCATGAAGCAAACCAAGCGCCTCGTTCATCGCGCTGATATGAAGCGAATATGGATGCCATGCGCAATAATGGCGGCGAAACACGTCGCGCTCGGCAGCCGTCCATACTTTATAGCGGTATTCTTTCGCTTTCGCCGAAAAACGGGCGTGGAAGTCTGCATCGGCCTCCTGTACAAAGCGAACGACGATATCATCCGGCAGCTGGGCGTTCAACGCCTTTTTCCACTGCTCCGAGGAAAGGGAAAGCGACGTATCAAAGTGGATCACTTGGCCATAGGCATGAACGCCGGCATCCGTCCTTCCCGAAGCCGCCACACGCACTTTTGTCCCTTTATGCATCCGCCGAAGCACTTCCTCAAACTCGCCTTGCACCGTCCGCTTTCCCGGCTGGATTTGGTAGCCGGAAAAGTGGGTGCCATCATAGGCAATGATGCATTTGATCCGTGTTGTCATGGCCTTCCTCCGCTATGATCGTAATAGACAAAGCAATGCAAAAAGCAGCGCCACGGCCGCTAAAAACACGGTGTCCACCGGCTTCCAAGCGAGCTGGCGGAATTTCGTCCGCCCTTCCCCGCCGCGGTAGCCGCGCGCCTCCATGGCTGTCGCCAGCTCATCGGCTCGTTTGAACGAGCTGATAAACAGAGGCACAAGCAGTGAGACAATGGCTTTCATCCGTTCGGAAAAACGGCCGCCAGAAAAATCAACGCCGCGGGCCGCCTGTGCTTTCATAATTTTTTCCGTCTCTTCCATCAACGTTGGAATGAATCGAAGCGAAATGGCCATCATCAAGGCGAGCTCATGGACAGGAACGCGCATCTTTTTGAGCGGCCCAAGCAAGCTTTCGACGCCATCGGTCACTTCAATCGGCGTCGTCGTCAACGTCAACATCGTCGTCATCAATACAAGGAGCAAAAACCTTAGGGAAATAAAGACCCCTTGCTTGATGCCGCCTTCATATACAGAGAGCGCACCGATTTGGTAGATGACGTCTCCTTCTTTCGTCATGAATAGATGCAACAGCAATGTAAACAACACAACCCATAAAATCGGTTTCAAGCCGCGGGCAATGAACGAAAACGGGATGCGAGACAGCGCTGCAAAGGCAAACGCAAACAGCGACAGCAGTGCATACGTCGCCGCATTGTTCGCCAAAAAGACGATCAGGACGTAAGCAAACACGATCAATAGTTTGGCGCGCGGATCTAAGCGATGAATGACGGAATGACCAGGCACATATTGCCCGATAATCAAAGGATTCGTCATGGACGCTCACCTTTGGCGAACAATTGCTGGATGGCTTCCGCTGTCTGTTCCAACGTCAAGCATGGCGACGGAATGACAACGCCGAACCGCTTTTCGAGCTGCTGTTTCAATTTGACCGTTTCCGGCACACTCAAACCGATGGCAGCCAGTTTGTCAGCGTCGCGAAACATCTCTTCCGGCGTTCCGTGGCCCCATACCGTTCCTTCATGCATGACGATGATCTCATCAGCGTACCGAGCTGCATCTTCCATGCTGTGGGTGACGAGAATGGTTGTCAACTGCTTCTCACGATGGAGGCGATAAAACATCTCCATCATCTCTTTGCGCCCGCGCGGATCAAGGCCCGCGGTCGGTTCATCGAGCACGAGCACTTCTGGTTCAAGCGCGAGCACGCCGGCGATGGCGACGCGCCGCATTTGCCCTCCGCTCAAATCAAACGGCGATTTCGCCAATACGTCTTCACTCAATCCGACGAGCTTAATGAGCTCCCGCGCCTTCCGCTTCGCCTCGTCTTCCGGCACGCCAAAATTGAGCGGGCCAAAACAAATATCTTTCTCCACCGTTTCTTCAAACAACTGGTGCTCCGGGAACTGGAAGACGACCCCGACCTTTTTGCGCAGCGGTTTCAGCTGCTTTGGCCGCTTATGGCTCGTGATCGTCTCTTCGCCGATCTTCACCGCGCCGCTTGTCGGCTGCAGCAACCCGTTTAAATGCTGAAGGAGGGTCGATTTTCCTGAGCCCGTATGCCCAACCACGGCGACGTACGCCCCGCTTCGGATTGCGACATTGACATCATAGAGCGCCCGACGGGCAAGCGGTGAACGGGCGTTGTACACATGCTCTACTTTTTCGAATACAATGTCCATAGCTCCTCGACCAACTCCTCTGTCGTGAAATATCCAGCCCGAAGCGGAATGCCTTGTTCCCGCAAGCGACTGCCCATTTTCACGGCAAACGGCAAATCAAGACCGATGCGCTCGAGCTTGCTTCCGAGCCGAAAGATTTGCTCCGGCGTCCCTTCTGCCATCACTTCGCCTTTGTTCATCACAATGAGGCGGTCCGCCTTCGCCGCCTCTTCCAAATCATGGGTAATTGACAAGACGGTAATGCGCTGCTGGCGGTTCAGGCGGCGCACCGTCTCAAGCACTTCTTCCCTTCCACGCGGGTCAAGCATCGATGTCGCTTCGTCCAAAATGATCATATCGGGGCGGAGCGCCAAAATGCCAGCGATGGCGACGCGCTGTTTTTGCCCCCCAGACAACCGGTGCGGCTCATAATGGAGAAACGGCTCCATATGGACTTGGCGAATGGCTTCGCGAATGCGCTCGACCATTTCCAAGCGCGGAATGCCGTTGTTTTCAAGGGCAAAAGCGATGTCGTCTTCCACGGTCGCACCGACAAACTGGTTGTCCGGGTTCTGGAACACAAGGCCAACGCGGCGGCGCACCTCCCAAACGGTTGCGTCGTTCAAAAGGCGTCCAAACAAGCGAATGGCGCCCCGCTCCGGCCGAAGCAAGCCGATCAGCATCCGAGCGATGGTCGATTTGCCGGATCCGTTATGGCCGACGATCGCTAACCACTCCCCGCGCTCGGCCGTGAAGCTGACGTTTTGCACCGCATAGTCGGATTGATTTGGATAGCGAAAGGACACTCCCTCGATCGACAAGATTGGTTCGGCCATGATCGTTTCCCCTTGCTTCGCCGCGTTGCAAACGCAGCCTGCTAAATGATGGTAAACAAAAAAGGGCATAGATCCAGTTCAAACGAAACTGTCTCGCCCTTGTTGAAATGAAACCGTTACACGAGTTCAATAATGACCATCGGCGCCCCGTCACCGCGGCGAGGACCAAGTTTCATAATGCGCGTATAGCCGCCTTGGCGATCTTGGTAGCGCGGCGCAATGTCGCTGAACAGCTTTTGCAACGCATCCTGGCCGGTTTCGCTGTTGGCGACCTCCTTGCGGATGAATGCCGCTGCTTGGCGGCGGGCATGCAAATCGCCGCGTTTGCCGAGCGTAATCATTTTTTCCATGACCGAGCGCAGTTCTTTCGCCCGCGCTTCCGTCGTTTCAATGCGTTCGTTGATGATTAAGTCTGTTGCCAAGTCGCGAAGCAGTGCTTTTCGTTGCGAAGTCGTGCGTCCTAATTTTCTGTACGACATCAAATGTCCCTCCCTTTTAAAGTGATGTGTTCCTCATGGTGGTCATCATCAAAGCGATATGGTGAAAGTGTGTTTCCGGCTTGCCGGCGGAGGCCGGCACTTAGTCGTCTTTGCGCAGGCTGAGGCCAAGCTCAGCCAGTTTCGCTTTCACTTCCTCAAGCGACTTGCGGCCGAGGTTGCGCACTTTCATCATATCTTCTTCCGTTTTTTGCGTCAGTTCTTGAACAGTGTTGATGCCGGCTCGCTTCAAGCAATTGTAGGAACGAACCGAAAGATCGAGTTCCTCGATCGTCATTTCGAGCACTTTTTCTTTTTGATCGTCCTCTTTCTCCACCATGATCTCCGCATTTTGCGCCTCATCCGTCAAGCCGACAAAAATGTTCAGGTGCTCCGTTAAAATTTTCGCTCCAAGGGAAATGGCCTCTTTCGGCCCGATGCTTCCATCCGTCCACACATCAATGGTCAGCTTGTCATAGTCCGTCACTTGGCCGACCCTTGTATTCTCGACTTGATAGGAAACTCGGGAGACCGGCGTATAAATGGAATCGATCGGAATGACGCCGATGGGCTGGTCTTCGCGCTTATTCGCCTCAGCAGGAACATATCCGCGCCCCCGCTTGGCGGTCATGCGCATGCGCAGGCGGCCGCCTTCCGCCAGCGTCGCGATATGAAGGTCCGGGTTTAAAATTTCTACATCGCTGTCGTGAGTGATATCGGCAGCCGTGACAACTCCTTCACCCTGCACATCAATCTCCAACGTTTTCTCTTCGTCTGAATAAATTTTCAACGCTAGTTTTTTGATATTCAAAATGATAGCTGTCACATCTTCAACGACGCCGTCAATCGTTGAAAACTCATGCAAGACGCCGTCGATTTGCACCGATGTTACAGCTGCACCAGGGAGTGAAGACAATAGGATACGACGCAAGGAGTTCCCTAAGGTTGTACCATATCCACGCTCAAGCGGTTCGACGACGAATTTGCCATATTTGGCATCTTCGCTCAGTTCGACCGTTTCAATTTTCGGCTTTTCAATTTCAATCATCGATTATTATACCCTCCTTCAAAACGTCGAGACCCCGATCAAACGGTACACGCCTAACAACATTCCCCCATGAATCTCTCTTTACGCTTGCCTGCCATGGTCTTTATCATATCCCATTATTGACAATGGTGCAAATTCTATACAGGGGCGTTACACGCGGCGACGTTTTGGCGGACGGCATCCATTGTGCGGGATTGGAGTGACGTCTTTGATCGCCGTAATTTCCAACCCGGCTGCTTGCAATGCACGGATCGCTGCCTCGCGGCCAGCCCCCGGACCTTTGACGTTCACTTCGACCGTTTTCATGCCATGCTCCATCGACGCTTTCGCTGCTGCTTCAGCCGCCATTTGCGCCGCAAACGGCGTTGATTTGCGCGAACCTTTGAACCCCAGCGAACCAGCGCTCGCCCAAGCAATGGCGTTGCCATGAACGTCCGTAATCGTCACGATCGTGTTGTTGAACGTTGAACGGATATGGGCGATGCCTGTATCAATATTTTTTCTTACCCGGCGTTTACGAGTGTTTGTTCTGCGTGCCATTCGTCAAATGACCTCCTTTGCGTAATTATTTTTTCTTGTTCGCTACCGTGCGGCGCGGACCTTTGCGCGTGCGGGCATTGTTTTTCGTGTTTTGGCCGCGAACCGGCAATCCGCGGCGATGGCGAAGACCACGATAGCAGCCGATCTCCATCAACCGTTTAATATTTAACGATACTTCACGCCGCAAATCGCCTTCCACTTTTAAGCGGCCGACGATTTCACGAATGCGGCCAAGCTCTTCTTCCGTTAAGTCGCGAACGCGTGTGTCTTCCGATACGCCGGCTTCTTTTAAGATTTTTTGTGCTGTCGGTTTGCCGATCCCATAAATGTATGTTAACGAAATGACTACCCGTTTATCACGCGGAATATCGACACCTGCAATGCGTGCCATATGATACACCTCCTTGAAAATTACCCTTGGCGTTGTTTATGCTTCGGATTTTCACAAATGATCATGACTTTGCCGCGTCTGCGAATAACTTTGCACTTTTCGCAAATCGGTTTGACAGATGGTCTTACTTTCATGTTGTTTACCTCCCTAATTGAACGGAGTGCATTCCTTTATTTATATCGATACGTGATCCGTCCACGCGTCAAATCATACGGCGACAGCTCCACCGTCACCCGGTCGCCAGGCAAAATGCGAATGAAATGCATGCGGATCTTGCCGGATACATGAGCCAACACCGTGTGCCCATTTTCTAATTCTACACGAAACATCGCATTTGGCAATGTTTCGATGACGGTGCCTTCCACTTCAATTACATCATCTTTCGCCATCGAGCGGCTCTCCCTCCTTCGAATGAGTAACATTGTGTTACGCAAAACCGAACGTGATATCCATGATGATCGAGAAGACGTTTACCCCTTCCCACTTATGAAGTGGGAGACTCATTTCCACAATGTGTTAAAATTTCGCAGCCATCTTCTGTAATGACAATCGTATGTTCGAAATGGGCGCACCGTTTTCCATCGGCCGTGACGACGGTCCAATCGTCGGTCAACGTTTTCACGTAACGGCTGCCGGCATTGACCATCGGTTCGATGCACAGCGCCATCCCTGGCCGCAAAATCGGGCCTTTGTTCGGTGGCCCATAATGTGGGATTTGTGGGTCTTCATGTAAGTGTTGACCAATTCCATGTCCGACATACTCGCGAACAACGGAAAAGTGATGCGCTTCGACATACGTTTGAATCGCATGGGAGATGTTCGTTAAACGAGCGCCCGGTTTTGCCTCGGCGAGCCCGACGTACAGCGATTGCTCTGCCACGTCAAGCAACCGTTTCGTCTCGGCGTCAATCTCCCCGACCGGATACGTCCAGGCCGAGTCGGCGTGATAGCCTTCATACTGCGCGCCGACATCGATCGTAATAATATCGCCTTCCCGCAATGCGCGGCCGCTGGGAATCCCGTGCACAAGCTCTTCATTCACCGAGGCGCAAATGCTCCCTGGAAACCCTTGATACCCTTTAAACGACGGAATGGCGCCATGGGAACGAATCACTTCCTCCGCGATGGCGTCCAGTTCCTTTGTTGTGATCCCGGGACGAATGTGCTTTTGCAATTCTTTCAATGTAAGGAAAACGATTTTTCCCGCCTCGCGCATCAAAGCAATTTCCTGCGCGGTTTTGCAACGAATCATCGAGCAAGTCCCCGAGCACTTCACAAATATCAGCAAACACCTTTTCCATTTCCTGTTCGCCGTTAATGTGGCGCAAATAGCCTTTTTGCTCGTAAAAATCGAGGAGCGGCTTCATTTGTTTCATATTCACCTCAAGCCGATTGGCCACCGTTGCTTCATTATCATCGGGGCGCTGGTACAGATCGCCACCGCATTTATCGCATACGCCCGGTTTCGCCGGCGGATGAAAAACGAGATGGTACGTTGCTCCGCAGTTGCGGCAAATACGTCTGCCGGTCAGGCGCTCCATTAAGACCTCTTGGCGAACGTCGATATGGATGACATAGTCAAGCTTGCGCCCGATTTCCGAAAGCAACGTTTCAAGCGCTTCTGCTTGGGCGACCGTGCGCGGGAATCCATCGAGCAAAAAACCATTTTGGCAATCCTCTTTGCTCAGCCGTTCGCGGACGATGCCGATCGTCACCTCATCCGGCACAAGATCACCGCGGTCCATATACTGCTTTGCCTGCAACCCTAACGGCGTCCCTTCTTTGATCGCCGCTCGAAACATATCTCCCGTTGAAATATGCGGAATTCCGTAAGCCTCGACAATTTTCCCGGCCTGCGTGCCTTTGCCGGCACCCGGCAGCCCCATCAGCACTAAATTCATCCTAACTCCCCCTATCGGCAAGGGACGTCCGTTCTTGCCTTCTTTATTTGATGAATCCACGGTAATGACGTTTCACCAGCTGGCTCTCAAGCTGCTTCATCGTCTCAAGCGCCACGCCGACGACAATAAGCAAGCTCGTACCGCCGATTCGTGCGGAAGACGGCAAGTTGGCAAAGTTCACAAAGAACACCGGCAGCACAGCGACAACCGCCAAAAAGATTGATCCGACCAGCGTCAGCCGGTATAAAATTCTCGTCACGTACTCTTGTGTGTTTTTCCCAGGGCGAATACCTGGGATGTAGCCGCCTTGTTTTTTCAAGTTGTCCGCCATCTGCTCCGGATTGACTTGAACAAACGCATAAAAGTACGTAAACGCGATGATGAGCACGACGTAAATGATCATCCCAACCGGGTGCGTATAATCAAACGTTCGGCGAATCCACAATGTTACATCATTCGTGCCAAAAAACGATGCAATGGTCGGTGGTGCAATCAAAAACGATACAGCGAAAATGACCGGAATAACTCCCGCTGGGTTCACTTTGAGCGGCAAATGAGTCGAGTGGCCGCCCACCGGGCTTCGGCCCTCAAGCCGCTTCGCGTATTGAATCGGAATTTTCCGGAACGCCTGCTGAATGTAAATGACACCAACGATGACGGCAACGACCGCCAACGCCACAAGAAGGAGCCGGACGATGCGCAAAAACACATCTTCCCCGACATTTTCAAACTGTTGAGCGTAAATTTGGTTCAAGACCGTCGGAATGCCTGAGACAATCCCGGCGAAAATAATGATCGAAATGCCATTGCCCACGCCTTTCGCGGTGATCTGTTCGCCGAGCCACATTAAAAATGCGGTGCCGGCGGTCAAGACAACCGCGATCAGCAAATACGTGCCGATGCCCGGATTTCGAATGAGCATCCCGCCAGCCAAGTTGTTAAAGCCGTACGACATGCCGATGGCTTGGATAAACCCGAGAACGACCGTGAAATAGCGGGTAAACTGAGCTAATTTACGCCGGCCAACCTCGCCTTGCTTCGACCACTCCGTAAATTTTGGAACAACGTCCATTTGCAGCAGTTGGACGATAATCGATGCCGTGATATAGGGCATAACCCCCATGGCAAAAATCGAAAAGTTTCGCAGCGCCCCGCCGCCGAAAATGTTCAGGACGCCGAATGCATTCAATTCATCTTGCAGTTTTAACACATCCGCGTTCACGCCCGGAACAGGGATGAACGTTCCAATGCGGAACACGATCAACATAAGAAGAGTGAAAATAATTTTGTTTCGAATATCACTGACGCGCATAAAGTTGGAGATTGTCCGAAACATTAAATCACCTCAGTTTTACCGCCAGCCGCCTCAATGGCCTCTTTCGCCGATGCCGAGAACTTATGCGCTTTGACCGTCAGCTTTTTCTCGATTTGGCCTTTGCCCAAAATTTTCACGCCCGATTTCAACTTGCTGATGACGCCCGTCTCAAGAAGCAATTCCGGCGTTACTTCCGTTCCGTCTTCAAAACGGTTCAGCTTTTCCAGATTCACAACAGCATACTCTTTCCGATTGATGTTCGTAAATCCTCGTTTCGGCAAGCGGCGGAACAGCGGAGTTTGACCGCCTTCAAACCCAAGACGAACTCCTCCACCCGAGCGGGCATTTTGACCTTTTTGACCGCGGCCGGACGTTTTGCCGTTGCCCGAACCGATCCCGCGGCCGACGCGCACAGCTTTCTTTCGGGATCCCGGCGCTGGTTTTAGTTCATGAAGTTTCATGGCAAAGCACCTCCTTATGATTCATTATTCTTCAATTTCTTTGACTTTGACAAGGTGGGCCACTTTGTTGATCATCCCGCGGATCGCAGGATTGTCATTGTGGATGACCGTTTGATGCATTTTTCGCAGGCCGAGCGTTCTGACGGTAACGCGTTGGTCTTCCGGACGGCCAATCACGCTGCGCGTGAGGGTAATCGCCAGTTTTTTTGCCATGATCGTTCCCTCCTTATCCTAACAGTTCCTCGACTGTTTTGCCGCGCAATCTCGCTACGTCTTCGGCGCGTTTTAATTGTTTCAGCCCATCAAACGTTGCGCGCACCATGTTGATTGGCGTGTTTGAACCGATCGATTTCGACAAGATGTCGCTGATGCCCGCCAGCTCTAATACAGCACGCGCCGGACCCCCAGCGATGACCCCGGTACCTTCGGAAGCGGGTTTCAAAATGATTTCCCCGGCACCGAAATGGCCGATGACTTCATGCGGAATCGTTGTGCCGACGATCGGCACTTCAATTAAGTTTTTCTTCGCATCTTCAATCGCTTTGCGGATCGCTTCTGGAACCTCTTGTGCTTTTCCGGTGCCAAATCCGACATGGCCGTTTTTATCGCCGACGACGACGAGAGCTGAAAAGCGCAGGCGACGTCCGCCTTTCACGACTTTTGCTACACGGTTGACCGCGACTACACGCTCTTCCAATTCAAGTTTGTTTGGATCGATACGACGCATCGTTGTCCCTCCTTTGTAATTAGAATTCCAAGCCGGCTTCGCGGGCGGCGTCTGCCAATGCTTTTACCCGTCCGTGATATAAATACCCGCCACGGTCGAACACGACTTTTTTAATGCCTTTTTCCAATGCACGTTTGGCGACAAGTTCGCCGACTTTTTTCGCTGCCTCAATGTTGTTCGTCGAATCCAAGCCAAACTCTTTGTCCAACGTCGAGGCGCTGACGATCGTTGACGATTTTGTATCATCGATAATTTGCGCGTAAATATGTTTATTGGAACGGAACACGCTCAACCGCGGACGTTCAGCCGTGCCGAAGATTTTTTTGCGGATGCGCGCGTGTCTTTTCTTCCGAACCGCGTTTCGGTCCACTTTCGTGATCATCGAATGTCACTCCTTTCGCTTCGCTATGCCGCGTTATTTACCAGTTTTGCCTTCTTTCAGGCGCACAAGTTCACCTTCGTAGCGGATGCCTTTGCCTTTATACGGCTCTGGCGGACGAACCGCGCGAATGTTGGCGGCCAGTTCGCCGACGCGCTGTTTGTCTACCCCTTTGACGATGATTTTCGTTTGGGATGGCACTTCAATTTCAAGGCCTTCTTCCGGCTCAATTTCTACCGGATGAGAATAACCGACGCTCAATACAAGCTTTTTCCCTTGTTTCGACGCCCGGTACCCGACACCAACGAGTTCGAGCGCTTTTTCATAACCTTTCGAAACGCCTTCGACCATGTTGGCGAGCAAGCTGCGCGTCGTGCCATGGAGCGCGCGATGATGTTTTTCATCGCTTGGACGCGTAACCGTGATGACATTGCCCTCAACCGTGATCGTCATATCTGGATGGAACGTGCGGGTCAGCTCCCCTTTCGGCCCTTTGACCGTAACCGTGTTGCCGTTGACCGTAACGGTGACACCGGCAGGAATTTCAATTGGTTTTTTGCCGACACGTGACATGTCAAAAACACCTCCATTCTTGAACAGATAGATTACCAAACGTAGGCGATTACTTCGCCGCCCGTGCCTTTTTGCCGTGCTTCTTTGTCTGTTAAGATGCCCTGCGATGTCGAAAGAATCGCGATCCCTAAGCCGTTTAGGACGCGCGGCACTTCATGGGCTTTGACGTAAACGCGCAACCCCGGTTTGCTGATGCGTTTCAGCCCGGTAATGACACGTTCGTTGTTCGGACCGTATTTCAAGAAGATGCGGAGAATGCCTTGTTTGTTGTCTTCGATATATTCATAATCACGAATAAACCCTTCGCGTTTTAAAATTTCCGCGATTTCCCGCTTGATTTTCGAAGCCGGGACTTCGAGCTTTTCGTGACGCACCATATTCGCATTGCGGATGCGAGTCAGCATATCAGCAATTGGATCTGTCATCACCATTATGTTTTACCTCCTTCCCAATCAATGGGTTAATTACCAACTGGCTTTTTTGATGCCTGGAAGTTGACCTTTGTATGCGAGCTCACGGAAACAAATACGGCACAATTTGAATTTGCGATAGACCGAGTGCGGGCGGCCGCAGCGCTCGCAACGGGTGTACGCTCTCACTTTAAACTTCGGCGTCCGTTTTTGTTTCGCGATCATCGATTTTTTAGCCACGATTTCGCCTCCCTTGCGTTATGGGATCATTATTTTTGGAATGGCATGCCGAGCAACGCCAGCAGTTCACGAGCTTCTTCATCCGTGTTGGCCGTTGTGACGATCACGATGTCCATGCCGCGCACTTTGTTCACTTTATCGTAGTCAATCTCAGGGAAAATGAGCTGTTCTTTAATGCCGAGCGTATAGTTGCCGCGGCCGTCAAACGACTTTTTCGATACGCCGCGGAAGTCGCGCACGCGCGGAAGCGAGACCGAAATCAACTTATCGAGAAACTCATACATCCGTTCGCCGCGCAGCGTCACTTTCGCACCGATCGGCATCCCTTGACGAAGACGGAAGCCGGCGATCGATTTTTTCGCACGCGTTACCACCGGACGCTGACCGGCGATCAGCGTCAGCTCTTCAACGGCGCTGTCTAATGCTTTCGGGTTTTGCACCGCGTCGCCGACACCCATGTTGATGACGATTTTTTCGATTTTCGGCACTTGCATGATCGATTTATAGTTGAACTTGCTCATGAGAGCAGGTACGACTTCGTTTACATACTTCTCTTTCAGGCGGTTCATAAAGGTACCTCCTTTCCTGCGTCACGGTTATTTATCTAAAATCTCTCCGGATTTTTTCGCGTAGCGCACTTTTTTGCCGTCGACAATTTTGTAGCCGATGCGCGTCGGTTCACCCGTTTTCGGGTCGAGCGGCATGACTTTCGAAACGTGGATCGGCGCTTCCTTCTCAATGATGCCGCCTTGCGGGTTCGCTTGCGACGGTTTCGCATGCTTTTTCACAATGTTGACGCCCTCAACGATGACGCGGTTTTTCTTCGGAAACGCCGCCAGAATGACGCCTTGCTTGCCTTTGTCTTTGCCGGAGATTACTTGCACTTTATCGCCTTTTTTTACATGCATCGCATTCGCACCTCCTTGAAACGCTGTTCCGTTCCATTAAATAACTTCCGGAGCTAAAGAAATGATTTTCATGAAGTCTTTATCGCGCAATTCACGGGCAACCGGTCCGAAAATCCGCGTGCCGCGCGGGCTTTTGTCATCACGGATGATGACGCAGGCGTTTTCGTCAAAGCGGATGTACGAACCGTCCGGACGGCGCACCCCGCGTTTCGTACGAACAACAACTGCTTTCACGACTTGACCTTTTTTAACAACGCCACCTGGTGTCGCATCTTTGACCGTCGCCACAACGACGTCGCCGATGTTCGCATAGCGGCGACCCGAGCCTCCGAGCACTTTAATGACAAGCACTTCGCGTGCACCAGAGTTATCAGCTACTTTCAAGCGAGATTCTTGTTGAATCATCGACGAAACCTCCTTTCGGAATTATCTCTCCGAACTAAGTGAAGAACGATTACAGAACAACCGATTTTTCGATGACTTCCACTAAGCGGAAGCGTTTTGTGGCCGACAGCGGGCGAGTTTCCATAATTTTCACGATATCGCCGACTTTCGCGATGTTATGTTCATCATGCGCTTTATATTTTTTCGAATATTTCACGCGTTTGCCGTACAGCGGATGTTTTTTGTACGTTTCGACCAACACGGTGATCGTTTTGTCCATTTTGTCCGATACAACCCGCCCGACATACACTTTGCGTTGATTGCGTTGGCTCATTCCACAAACCTCCTCTCAAACACATTATTTATTGGCAGCGAGCTCACGTTCGCGAATAATCGTTTTCATGCGGGCGATGTCTTTGCGCACTTGGCGGATGCGCGCCGTGTTTTCCAATTGACCTGTGGCCAGTTGGAAGCGAAGGTTGAACAATTCTTCCTTCAATGCTTTAATTTTTTGTTCGATCTCGGCAGTGGTCAACTCACGGATTTCTTTCGCTTTCATTACGCTTCACCACCAGTTTCTTCACGTTTTACAAATTTGCATTTGATCGGAAGTTTGTGAGAAGCGAGACGCAATGCTTCACGTGCCACTTCCTCAGAAACACCGCCCACTTCAAACATCACTTTGCCTGGTTTGACAACGGCGACCCAGCCTTCCGGCGCCCCTTTACCAGAACCCATCCGCACTTCAAGCGGTTTCGCTGTGTACGGTTTCGAAGGGAAAATGCGGATCCATACTTTTCCGCCCCGTCTCATGTAACGGGTCATCGCCCGACGGGCTGCTTCGATTTGCCGGTTCGTAATCCAAGCTGATTCTAATGCTTGCAACCCAAATTCACCGAAATGAACTTCCGTGCCGCCTTTCGCCCGGCCTTTCATCCGTCCGCGATGTTCACGGCGATATTTGACGCGTTTTGGCATTAACATGATTATTTTCCTCCTTCCTCAGCTTTTTTCTTGGTCGGAAGGACTTCTCCACGATAAATCCATACTTTCACGCCGATTTTTCCGTACGTCGTATCGGCTTCTGCCGTTCCATAGTCAATGTCAGCGCGCAGCGTATGGAGTGGAACCGTCCCTTCGCTGTAATGCTCCGAACGAGCGATGTCAGCCCCGCCCAAACGGCCGGATACCATCGTTTTGATCCCTTTCGCCCCAGCGCGCATCGCACGTTGGATCGCTTGTTTTTGCGCCCGGCGGAACGATACGCGGTTTTCAAGCTGACGAGCGATATTTTCAGCAACAAGACGTGCATCCAAGTCTGGTTTTTTGATTTCTACAATGTTGATATGGACGCGTTTACCGGTCAATTGCGCGAGCGCTTTACGGAGCGCTTCCACTTCCGAACCGCCTTTCCCGATGACCATGCCCGGTTTGGCGGTATGGATCGTTACGTTGACCCGGTTGGCTGCCCGTTCAATCTCCACGCGGGAGACGGCCGCGTCTTGCAGGCGTTTGCTAATGTATTCACGGATTTTCAAGTCTTCGTGCAACAGATCTGCATAGTCTTTTTCCGCATACCATCTCGATTCCCAGTCACGAATGATGCCGATGCGCAGACCGATCGGGTTGACCTTTTGACCCACGGATTATCCCTCCTTCTTTTCTGAAACGACGATCGTAATATGGCTTGTGCGTTTGTTAATGGCGCTTGCCCGTCCCATGGCGCGCGGACGGAACCGTTTCAGCGTCGGACCTTCGTCGACATACGCTTGAGTAATGACCAAGTTGTTGACGTCCATGTCATAGTTGTGTTCAGCGTTGGCAACTGCTGATTTCAACACTTTCTCAATGATCGGGGAAGCTGCTTTTGGTGTATGGCGCAAAATAGCGAACGCTTCGCCCACTTCTTTCCCGCGAATCAAGTCAATGACTAAGCGCGCTTTACGAGGAGCGATGCGAACGGTTCTTGCAACAGCTTTAGCTTGCATATCTAGAACCTCCTCTCATTACCGTTTCGTTTTCTTGTCATCGCCAGCATGGCCGCGGAACGTGCGCGTCGGCGCAAATTCGCCGAGTTTGTGCCCGACCATGTCTTCCGTGATGTAGACCGGAACATGTTTGCGGCCATCGTACACCGCGATCGTATGCCCGACAAACTGCGGGAAGATCGTCGAACGGCGAGACCACGTTTTGATCACTTGTTTTTGCCCTGTTGCATTCAGTTTTTCGATTTTTTTCATCAAATGCTCATCGCAAAACGGACCTTTTTTCAAGCTGCGACCCATAAGTGAACCTCCCTTCTGAATTGCGCTCGTTCATTATTTCTTGCGGCGACGGATGATGAATTTATCCGATTTGTTTTTCTTTTTGCGTGTTTTGTATCCAAGCGTCGGTTTGCCCCATGGTGTCATCGGCGATTTGCGTCCGATTGGCGCTTTCCCTTCACCACCGCCGTGCGGATGGTCAACCGGGTTCATAACCGAACCGCGAACTGTCGGGCGAATCCCCAACCAGCGGGCGCGTCCTGCTTTCCCGATGTTGACAAGTTCGTGTTGCTCGTTGCCGACTTCACCAACCGTTGCACGGCATTTGCCTAAAATCATGCGCACTTCGCCGGAAGCCAAACGAACGATGACGTATTTTCCTTCTTTCCCGAGCACTTGCGCCGACGTACCAGCTGCACGCACCAATTGTCCGCCGCGGCCCGGTTTCAGCTCAATGTTGTGGACGAGCGTACCGACTGGGATGTTCTCAAGCGGAAGCGCATTGCCGATTTTAATGTCCGCATCCGGACCGGACATGATTTCCATGCCGACTTTCAAGTTTTTCGGCGCGATAATGTAGCGTTTTTCACCGTCTGCATAGTTGATGAGCGCGATATTGGCAGAACGGTTCGGATCGTATTCAATCGTAGCAACGCGTCCTGGAATTCCGTCTTTGTCGCGTTTAAAGTCGATAATCCGATATTGGCGTTTATGGCCGCCGCCTTGATGGCGCACCGTAATTTTCCCTTGATTGTTGCGGCCCGCCTTTTTCTTTAACGGAGCAAGCAGCGATTTTTCCGGCTGATCCGTCGTAATTTCCGAGAAATCAAGCACCGTCATGCCGCGACGGCCGTTCGATGTCGGTTTGTACTTTTTGATCGCCATCGGAATGTCCCTCCTTCATCGTTTATGTTACACTTCAAACAGTTCGATCTCTTTGCTGTCCGGCGTCAGCGTGACGATCGCTTTGCGGCGGCGGTTCGTATAGCCGCTGTAGCGGCCGACGCGTTTAAATTTCCCTTTATAGTTCATGATGTTCACTTTGGCTACTTTAACGCCAAAAATTTTCTCGACGGCGTCTTTCACTTCCGTCTTGTTCGCTTTGACGTCGACCTCAAACGTATATTTTTTTTGCCCGATCAAATTCATTGTATTTTCCGTGATGATGGGGCGCTTAATAATGTCGCGAGGGTCTTTCATTATGCAAGCACCTCCTCTACTTTCTCCACGGCCGCCTTCGTAATGACGAGTTTGTCATGGTTGAGCACATCGAGCACATTGATGCCGTTGGCTGCCACCACTTTGACGCCAGGAATGTTGCGCGCCGACAGATATACATTCTCATTCAGCTCGTCGGTCACAATGAGTGCTTTCCGATCCACTGAGAGATTGTTTAAAATTTTGACCATTTCCTTCGTCTTCGGTGCTTCAAGCGACAATTGATCCAATACAACGATGTCGTTTTCGAGCACTTTCGAAGACAATGCCGATTTGATCGCTAAACGGCGAACTTTTTTCGGAAGTTTGTAGCTGTAGCTGCGCGGAACTGGACCAAAGACCGTACCGCCGCCGCGCCATTGCGGAGCGCGAATCGAACCTTGACGGGCGCGTCCTGTCCCTTTTTGGCGCCATGGCTTGCGGCCGCCGCCGCTCACTTCAGCGCGGTTTTTCGTTTTATGCGTTCCTTGACGCATCGAGGCGCGTTGCATAATCACTGCTTCGAATAACACATGCTTATTCGGTTCAATCCCAAAAACGGCGTCGTTCAACTCGATTTCGCCGACCGTCTGACCGTTTTGGTTGTATAATGCTACTTTTGGCATTACGTAGTTCCTCCTTTCTTGGCCGGATGTTATTTCGCCTTCTTCGCCGCTTTCACGGCGCTTTTGACGATGACTAAGCCTTTTCTCGGACCCGGCACATTGCCTTTAATGAGCAGCAAGTTGCGCTCCGGATCCACTTTCACGATTTTCAAGTTTTGGATCGTCACGCGCTCACCGCCCATGCGGCCCGGCAAGTTTTTCGTTTTGAAAACGCGGTTTGGCGCGATGGCCCCCATCGAACCCGGACGGCGATGATAACGGGAACCGTGAGCCATTGGTCCGCGTGATTGACCGTGGCGTTTGATCGCCCCTTGGAAACCTTTCCCTTTCGAAATGCCCGTGACATCGACAATTTCGCCTTCGCTGAAAATGTCAACTTTCACTTCTTGGCCAACTTCATATTCATCGATGTTGGCGCCGCGGATTTCACGAATGAAGCGCTTAGGTGCCGTGTTCGCTTTGGCAGCATGGCCAATTTGCGGTTTATTGGCGCGTTTTTCGCTAATATCTTCAAAACCTAATTGGATCGCTTCGTAACCGTCGTTTTCGATCGTTTTCTTTTGCAGGACGACGTTCGGCGTCGCATGGATGACGGTTACCGGAATCAAATCGCCATTTTCCGCAAATATTTGCGTCATACCGATCTTTCTTCCTAAGATTCCTTTCGTCATGTGTCACACCTCCCAGTCGATCAAAGTTTAATTTCAATATCAACGCCCGACGGCAAATCGAGACGCATTAACGAATCAACCGTTTGCGGAGTCGGGTTGATGATGTCGATCAAACGTTTATGCGTCCGCATTTCGAATTGTTCACGGGAGTCTTTGTACTTATGAACGGCACGCAAGATCGTATACACCGTTCTTTCCGTCGGCAACGGGATCGGCCCCGACACTTTTGCCCCGGAACGTTTTGCGGTTTCCACAATTTTCTCCGCCGATTGGTCTAAAATTCGATGATCGTAAGCTTTTAAACGAATGCGAATTTTTTCTTTTGCCATTTGGTTTCCCTCCTTCTTCGCCTATTTTGAAAATAGACTTCTCCACGGAAATTTCCTGCACACCGCCGTGGCAAAGCGGCCGGGTGTGTCAGCAACCTTCCGCTTCATCGCAGTCAAAGACCAACATTTGATATTATACTGGTATGTAAGCAAGATTGCAAGTGATTTCTTTGCTTTTCCCACACTTCTTCTATTATACATAGCCGCCATCCCGTTTTCAACACAGCCGCCAATCTGACGGTCAAGATGGCATCAAAAAAAGGATGTCCATTGCTGGACACCCTTTTTTGCCGTGATTACTCGATGATTTCCGATACAGAGCCAGCGCCGACCGTACGGCCGCCTTCGCGGATCGAGAATTTCGTACCTTCTTCGATCGCGATCGGGGCGATCAGTTCCACCGTCATTTCAACGTTGTCGCCAGGCATAACCATTTCGACGCCTTCCGGAAGCGTGATAATGCCCGTTACGTCCGTCGTACGGAAGTAGAATTGCGGACGGTAGTTCGAGAAGAACGGAGTATGGCGTCCGCCTTCTTCTTTCGTCAGGACGTATACTTGCGCTTTGAATTTCGTGTGCGGCGTGATCGAACCAGGTTTCGCCAATACTTGGCCGCGCTCGACTTCATCACGAGATACGCCGCGGAGAAGCGCACCGATGTTGTCGCCGGCTTCCGCTTGATCGAGAAGTTTGCGGAACATTTCTACACCCGTAACGGTCGTCGTTTTCGGCTCATCCGACAAACCGATGATTTCAACCGGGTCGCCAACTTTCAACGTACCGCGTTCAACACGGCCTGTTGCAACCGTACCGCGGCCCGTGATCGAGAAGACGTCCTCGATTGGCATCATGAACGGTTTGTCCACTTCACGTTGCGGCGTCGGGATGTATTCGTCAACCGCATTCATCAGTTCAATGATTTTTTCTTCCCATTGCGGGTCGCCTTCAAGCGCTTTTAATGCCGAACCTTTGATGACCGGCACTTCATCGCCTGGGAAGTCGTATTCAGAGAGAAGATCGCGAACTTCCATTTCAACAAGTTCAAGCAATTCTTCGTCGTCCACCATGTCGCATTTGTTCAAGAATACAACGATGTACGGAACACCGACTTGGCGGGAGAGAAGAATGTGTTCGCGCGTTTGCGGCATCGGACCGTCAGCTGCCGATACAACAAGGATCGCGCCGTCCATTTGCGCCGCGCCCGTGATCATGTTTTTAACGTAGTCAGCGTGGCCCGGGCAGTCAACGTGCGCATAGTGGCGAGCATCTGTTTCATACTCGACGTGCGCCGTCGAAATCGTAATCCCGCGTTCACGCTCTTCCGGAGCAGCGTCGATTTGGTCGTACGCTTTTGCTTCGGCTTTGCCTTGTTTCGCCAAAACCGTCGTGATCGCAGCTGTCAACGTCGTTTTCCCGTGGTCAACGTGGCCGATCGTGCCAATGTTGACGTGCGGTTTCGTGCGCTCAAATTTCGCTTTAGCCATGAGAGATATCCTCCTTAAAAGTAAGATATGAATTTATATGGTTGGGTAAGTATAGGATGCTTGGGAACAAAATGTTCCCAAGTCTTACTTACATAAGTATTTATAGCGAAACTAGCAAGAGAAATCAATTATTCGCCTTTATTTTTTTTGATAATTTCATCGGCGATGTTTTTCGGAACTTCTTCATAGTGGTCAAACACCATCGAGAACGTTCCGCGTCCTTGCGTGTTCGAACGGAGCGATGTCGCATAACCGAACATTTCAGCCATCGGCACCATCGCCCGGACGACTTGGGCGTTGCCGCGCGCTTCCATCCCCTCGATGCGGCCGCGACGGGACGTGATGTCGCCCATGATGTCACCGAGGTACTCTTCAGGGATGACGACTTCGACTTTCATGATCGGTTCCAAAAGAACCGGATCGCACTTCGTCGCGGCGTTTTTCAATGCCAAGGAAGCAGCGATTTTGAATGCCATTTCGCTCGAGTCGACATCGTGGTACGATCCGTCGAACAGCTTCGCTTTAATGTCGACAACCGGATAGCCGGCTAAGACGCCGTTTTGCATCGCTTCTTCCAATCCAGCTTGGACGGCCGGCACATACTCTTTCGGAACAACCCCACCGACGATGGCGTTCTCGAATTCGAAGCCTTTGCCGCGCTCGTTCGGCGAGAATTCGATCCAAACGTGGCCGTATTGACCGCGGCCGCCGGATTGACGGATGAATTTGCCTTCGACTTGCGCCGATTTGCGGAACGTTTCGCGGTAGGCAACTTGCGGCGCCCCGACGTTCGCTTCGACTTTGAACTCGCGGCGCATCCGGTCGACGATGATGTCAAGATGCAACTCGCCCATTCCGGAGATGATCGTTTGGCCCGTTTCCGGGTCGGTGTGAGCGCGGAAAGTCGGGTCTTCTTCTTGCAATTTTTGCAGCGCTTGGCTCATTTTGTCTTGATCGGCTTTCGACTTCGGCTCGATTGCCACCGAAATGACCGGTTCTGGGAATTGCATCGACTCTAAAATGACAGGATGCTTGTCATCACATAGAGTATCACCGGTCGTCGTATCTTTTAAACCTACCGCTGCGGCAATATCACCGGCATAGACTTTCGAAATTTCTTGACGGTGGTTCGCGTGCATTTGCAGCAAGCGGCCGATCCGTTCGCGCTTCCCTTTCGTCGTGTTCATCACATATGAACCGGAATCAAGCGTTCCAGAGTAGACGCGAATAAACGTCAATTTCCCGACATACGGGTCAGTCATGATTTTAAATGCCAAAGCGGCAAACGGAGCGTCATCGCTTGCTTCACGTGTCACTTCTTCTTCGGTATCCGGAACGACGCCGCGAATCGCCGGGATGTCAACCGGAGACGGCAAGTAGTCGACAACGCCGTCAAGAAGCAGCTGAACACCTTTGTTTTTGAATGCCGAGCCGCAGAAGACCGGGAAGAATTCAACGCTGATCGTCGCTTTGCGGATCGCGGCCTTCAGCTCTTCCGCCGTGATTTCTTCTCCTTCCAAATATTTCATCATTAATTCTTCGTCCAGCTCAGCGACCGCCTCAATCAGCTTGTTATGGTACTCTTCTGCCATATCGCGGTATTCTTCCGGAATGTCAATGCGCTCAATGTTTTTGCCAAGCTCATCATGGTAATGGTACGCGCACATTTCAACCAAGTCGATAATGCCGGAGAATTGATCTTCAGCACCGATCGGCAGTTGCACCGGATGGGCGTTCGCTTGCAGGCGGTCATGGAGCGTTTTCACCGAATACAAGAAATCGGCGCCGATTTTATCCATTTTGTTGACGAACACGATCCGTGGGACGCCATATGTCGTCGCTTGGCGCCAAACGGTTTCCGTTTGCGGTTCAACACCCGATTGCGCGTCTAAGACCGTGATGGCCCCGTCCAATACGCGCAACGAACGCTCAACCTCGACCGTAAAGTCGACGTGCCCCGGCGTGTCGATGATATTGATGCGATGGCCTTTCCATTGCGCCGTTGTCGCCGCCGACGTGATCGTAATTCCGCGCTCTTGTTCTTGTTCCATCCAGTCCATCGTGGCCGCACCTTCATGCACTTCCCCGATTTTATGAACGCGGCCGGTATAGAACAAGATCCGTTCCGTCGTCGTCGTTTTCCCGGCGTCAATGTGCGCCATAATCCCTATGTTGCGAGTCTTTTCCAAGGAGAACTCTCTTGCCATAGTGGTTATTTTCTCCTTCCTTCAAATATGAAATATAAGTAGATGGCGCCGCCATCGATGGCGCAATCCCCTTGTCTTTGAAGTTGTCCCACGCGCGACCGGAAAGGCCGCAATATATAGGAAGATAGGTGAATAGGCAACCGCAGTGCCTCCTCACCTATTTCCTTTAGGCGGCGCTCCTTACCAGCGGTAATGGGCAAACGCGCGGTTCGCTTCAGCCATTTTATGTGTATCTTCGCGTTTTTTCACCGCTGCACCCGTGTTGTTGGCAGCGTCCATAATTTCATTTGCCAAGCGCTCTTCCATCGTTTTTTCGTTACGAAGACGTGCATATTGCACGAGCCAGCGCAAACCGAGAGAAACGCGGCGGTCCGGACGAACCTCGACCGGAACTTGGTAGTTCGCCCCACCAACGCGGCGAGCGCGCACTTCCAACACCGGCATCACGTTTTTCAACGCTTGCTCAAACACTTCCATTGGATCTTTACCCGTGCGCTCACGGATAATATCAAACGCGGTGTAAAGAATTTTTTGTGCTTTTGATTTTTTGCCGTCGATCATAATTTTATTGATCAAACGGGTAACAAGCTTCGAATTGTAAATTGGATCCGGCAGTACGTCACGTTTAGCAACAGGGCCTCTACGTGGCATAGTGTTTCCTCCCTTCAGGAAAACATTCTCTTCATTTCATTATTTTTTCGCTGCTTTTGGTTTTTTCGCGCCGTATTTCGAACGACCTTGCATCCGGTTCGCTACGCCTGCAGCATCCAGCGCCCCACGGATGATATGGTAGCGTACCCCCGGCAAGTCTTTGACACGTCCGCCGCGGATGAGCACAACGCTGTGTTCTTGCAAGTTATGGCCGATCCCCGGAATGTACGCCGTAACTTCAATCCCATTTGTCAAGCGGACACGGGCGTATTTCCGCAACGCCGAGTTCGGTTTTTTCGGCGTCATCGTGCCGACACGCGTGCAAACGCCACGTTTTTGCGGAGACGACACATTCGTTTGCTCTTTTTTGAAGCTGTTATACCCTTTGTTCAACGCAGGGGATTTCGATTTCACGACTTTTTTCTCGCGTCCTTTGCGGACCAATTGGTTGATTGTAGGCATGAAAAGATCCTCCTTTCGCATGTATCGTTTAAGCCCACATATCCAGGTGGTTCATCGTTTATGCAAATAAAGGTTTTAGGGGAGAAAGGCAAAACGTTACCGAAGGATCGCCACTGCAGCCGCGCCGACTTGGATTTTGCACGCCTTGCCAAGCTTTTTCATCGAATCGACTTTTGTGACCGGCACGTTTGCCTCATTGGCGGCGGCGGTCACTTTTTCGATGATCGGCAAGTCGGCATCCTCCGCCACGATCACTTCCGCTGCTTTCCCTTCCTTTAAAGCCCTTATCGTTTGTTTGGTTCCAATGACAATTTTTCCAGCCTGTAATACTTTTTCATAAGACATGTAACATATCCTCCAAAGTACCAGGTTGTTGGAACACCTTTATTAGACTACCATTTTCTTTGTCGATTGTCAACTGGATTTTTCATTAGATGATGGCCGGCCAAGGAGCGCCTTAGCCGGCCGCTTGGCTCGCGTTATTTGGACGACACCGTGTCGCCAGCCGTTTCCTTTTTGACGGCCGGCTTCACTTTCCGGTAGCGGGCCATACCGGTTCCAGCCGGGACGAGTTTGCCGATAATGACGTTTTCTTTTAAGCCAAGCAGTTCATCACGTTTTCCTTTGATCGCTGCATCGGTCAAGACGCGCGTCGTTTCTTGGAACGAAGCAGCAGACAAGAATGAATCCGTCTCAAGCGACGCTTTCGTGATGCCAAGCAACACCTGGCGGGCCGTCGCCGGCCGTTTCCCTTCGCGAAGAGCTTTGGCGTTGACATCCGTAAACTGGTGGACATCCAAAAGCGTACCCGGCAGCACATCGGTGTCGCCGGCATCGATGACGCGCACTTTGCGCAGCATTTGCCGCACCATGACCTCGATATGCTTGTCGCTGATTTCTACCCCTTGCATCCGGTACACTTTTTGCACTTCGCGGAGCAAGTACTCTTGGACGGATGTAATATCGCGCACGCGCAACAACTGTTTCGGGTCGACCGAGCCTTCTGTCAGCTCTTGGCCGCGTTCGACGCGCTGACCTTCTTCGACTTTCAGCCGCGCATTGTACGGCGCTACATATGTCCGCGTTTCAACCTCACCTTGCACGACAACTTCATATTGGTTGTCACGCGTTTTGTTAATCGAGATGACCGTGCCGTCAATTTCCGAAATGACCGCTTGCCCTTTCGGGTTGCGCGCTTCAAACAGCTCTTGCACCCGTGGCAAACCTTGAGTGATATCGTCGCCGGCGACGCCGCCTGTATGGAACGTCCGCATTGTCAGCTGCGTGCCCGGCTCGCCGATCGACTGAGCGGCGATAATGCCGACGGCTTCGCCAACTTCGACGTCCATGCCGGTCGCCATGTTGCGGCCGTAACATTTTTTGCAGACGCCATGGCGCGTGTTGCAGGCGAATACGGAGCGAATCCATACTTCCGTAATGCCGGCTTTCATGATCTCATTGGCGATATCTTCGGTGATCATCTCATCTTTGCGGACGATCACTTCGCCCGTTTCCGGATGGCGCACCGTTTTGTGCGCATAGCGGCCGACAAGCCGCTCTTCAAGCTTGACGACAACTTCCGTGCCATCCGTCAGCGCCCGCGCCAAAATGCCGCGGTCGGTGCCGCAATCTTCTTCACGGACGATGACGTCTTGGGCCACGTCGACAAGGCGGCGCGTGAGATAGCCTGAGTCGGCCGTTTTGAGCGCCGTATCCGCCAATCCTTTTCGCGCGCCGTGCGTCGAGATAAAGTATTCCAATACCGTCAAGCCTTCGCGGAACGACGACTTGATCGGCAGCTCAATGATCCGGCCGGCCGGGTTGGCCATCAAACCGCGCATCCCCGCAAGCTGCGTAAAGTTCGACGCGTTCCCGCGCGCTCCGGAATCGCTCATCATAAAGATCGGGTTGCGTTTATCAAGCGACTTCATCAACCGGTCTTGAATTTTGTCTTTCGCCGCGCTCCAGATGGAGATGACGCGCTCGTACCGCTCTTCGTCCGTAATTAAGCCGCGGCGGAACTGCTTCAAAACCGTATCGACTTTCGCTTGCGCTTCATCCAAAATTTCTTGTTTTTCCGGCAGGACGACGATATCGGCCACGCCGATCGTGATGCCGGCCTTCGTCGAATATTGGAAGCCAAGGTCTTTCATGCGGTCGAGCATCTTCGATGTTTCGGTGATTTTGAACCGTTTGAACACTTCAGCGATAATTTGCCCGAGCACTTTTTTCTTAAACGGCGGCACGAGTTCGCGCTTGCGAATTTCTTCGCGCACGTTGACCCCTTTGTCAAGGAAGTACTTGTCCGGCGTCCGCCCTTCAATGTTTTCCGTCGTCGGCTCGTTGATGTACGGGAACGAATTCGGCAAAATTTCGTTGAAAATGAGCTTTCCGACGGTCGTTAAGAGCAGCTTGTTGTTTTGCTCTTCGGTAAACGTTTCGTTTTTCAGCGAACCGGCATGAATGGCGATGCGCGAATGGAGATGGACGTAGCCGTTATGGTAAGCAAGCAGCGCCTCGTCCGTGTCTTTGAACACCATGCCTTCGCCGATGGCTCCCTCGCGCTCCATCGTCAAGTAGTAGTTGCCCAACACCATGTCTTGTGATGGTGTCACGACCGGCTTCCCGTCTTTCGGGTTCAAAATGTTTTGCGCCGCCAACATCAACAAGCGCGCTTCGGCTTGCGCCTCAGCTGACAGCGGCACGTGCACCGCCATTTGGTCGCCGTCAAAGTCAGCGTTGTACGCCGTGCAAACAAGCGGATGAAGACGGATCGCCCGCCCTTCCACAAGCGTTGGTTCAAACGCCTGAATGCCGAGACGGTGCAGCGTCGGAGCGCGGTTTAACAGCACCGGATGTTCTTTGATGACATCTTCAAGCACATCCCACACTTCCGGATGGACGCGCTCGATTTTCCGTTTCGCGCTTTTAATGTTATGCGCCAACCCCCGCTCCACAAGCTCCTTCATGACGAAAGGCTTAAACAGCTCGAGCGCCATTTCTTTCGGCAGGCCGCATTGATACATTTTCAAGTTCGGACCGACGACGATGACGGAGCGGCCGGAATAATCAACGCGTTTGCCGAGCAAGTTTTGCCGGAAGCGCCCTTGCTTCCCTTTCAGCATGTGGGAAAGCGATTTTAACGGACGGTTCCCCGGACCGGTCACCGGACGGCCGCGGCGGCCGTTATCGATCAAAGCATCAACCGCCTCTTGCAGCATCCGCTTCTCATTTTGGACGATAATGTTCGGCGCACCGAGATCAAGCAGCCGTTTCAGCCGGTTGTTACGGTTGATGACGCGGCGGTACAAATCGTTCAAATCCGATGTTGCAAACCGCCCGCCGTCAAGCTGAACCATCGGGCGCAACTCCGGCGGAATGACCGGCAGTACATCAAGCACCATCCATGCCGGGTCGTTCCCTGAACTGCGGAACGCTTCAAGCACTTCAAGCCGCTTAATGATGCGGGCGCGCCGTTGCCCTTGCGCCGTTTTCAGCTCTTCTTTCAGCGCGGCCACCTCTTTATCCAAATCAATGTCTTGGAGCAGCTTTTTGATCGCCTCCGCCCCCATCGACGCTTGGAACGATTGACCGTACTTCTCGCGATAGGCGCGGTATTCCTTTTCCGACAACAGCTGCTTTTTCTCAAGCGGCGTATCACCCGGGTCGGTGACGACATAGGATGCAAAATAAATGACCTCTTCGAGCGCCCGCGGCGACATGTCAAGAACCAACCCCATCCGGCTCGGGATGCCTTTGAAATACCAGATGTGCGAAACCGGGGCAGCCAGCTCGATATGGCCCATCCGTTCGCGGCGGACTTTCGAGCGCGTCACTTCGACGCCGCAGCGGTCGCAGACGACGCCTTTGTAGCGAACGCGTTTATATTTGCCGCAATGGCATTCCCAGTCTTTCGTCGGACCGAAAATGCGCTCGCAAAACAAGCCGTCTTTTTCCGGCTTTAACGTCCGATAGTTGATTGTCTCTGGCTTTTTGACTTCGCCATACGACCAAGAACGAATTTTCTCCGGGGAAGCGAGCCCAATTTTCATGTACTCAAATTTATTGACATCCAGCAAGGGTATACCTCCCTTTTTGATCCGTCGGTTTTCCGTTCCCTCAAGCGGCCAATGGCGGGGAACAGCTCCCCGCCTGGCCGTTATGGCCGGTTTATTCTTTCGTCACCGCATCTTTCTCTTCGCCGGCTTCTTCCCGTTCGGCCGGTTTGACGTCCACCATGATGGCATCCGGTGCATGGTCATCATCATCATCAAAGTTTTCCATGTTGATTTCTTGTTCATCGCTCGTCAAAATCGTGACGTCCATGCCCAAGCTTTGCAGCTCTTTGATCAACACTTTAAACGACTCCGGCACACCCGGCTCCGGAATGTTTTCCCCTTTGACGATCGCCTCGTACGTTTTGACACGGCCGACGACATCGTCGGACTTGACGGTCAAAATTTCTTGCAGCGTGTATGCCGCCCCATACGCCTCAAGCGCCCATACTTCCATCTCACCAAAGCGCTGGCCGCCGAACTGCGCCTTGCCGCCAAGCGGCTGTTGAGTGACGAGTGAGTACGGGCCGGTGGAACGGGCATGAAGCTTGTCGTCGACCATGTGGGCGAGCTTGATCATGTACATGATCCCAACCGACACGCGGTTATCAAACGGTTCACCCGTCCGTCCGTCATACAGCACCGTTTTTGCATCGCGCGCTAGACCTGCCTCTTCGAGGATGTTCCAAACGTCTTCCTCCGTCGCCCCGTCAAAGACCGGGGAGGCGATGTGCAGGCCGAGTTTTTTCGCCGCCATGCCAAGGTGCAGCTCAAATACTTGCCCGATGTTCATCCGCGACGGAACGCCGAGTGGGTTTAACATGATGTCAATCGGCGTGCCATCCGGCAAGAAGGGCATATCTTCCTCCGGCAAAATGCGGGAAATAACCCCTTTGTTTCCGTGGCGGCCTGCCATTTTGTCGCCCTCGGAAATTTTCCGCTTTTGCACAATATAGACGCGCACCAGTTGATTGACACCCGGCGGAAGCTCGTCGCCGTCTTCGCGGTTGAACACTTTCACGTCAAGGACGATGCCGCCGCCGCCGTGCGGGACGCGCAACGACGTATCACGCACCTCGCGCGCTTTTTCGCCGAAGATCGCGTGCAACAGCCGCTCTTCCGCCGTCAGCTCGGTCATTCCTTTTGGCGTCACTTTGCCGACGAGCAAGTCGCCGTCTTTCACTTCTGCGCCGATGCGGACGATGCCGCGTTCATCCAAGTTTTTCAGCGCATCCTCGCCGACGTTTGGAATGTCGCGCGTAATTTCTTCAGGACCGAGTTTCGTATCGCGCGATTCGGCTTCATACTCTTCAATATGAATGGATGTATACACGTCTTCTTTGACGAGCCGTTCGCTCATGATGATCGCGTCTTCGTAGTTGTAACCGTCCCATGTCATAAAGGCGACAAGCACATTGCGGCCAAGCGCCAATTCGCCCTTATCCATCGACGGGCCATCGGCCAAAATTTCGCCCTTCTCAACGATATCGCCTTTTTTCACGATCGGCCGCTGGTTGTAGCACGTGCCTTGGTTCGAACGAACGAATTTCAGCAGCCGGTACTTATCCAAATCACCCTTGACTTCTTTGCCGTCCACTTCAATCAGCCGACGCACCCAAATTTCCTTTGCTTCGACGCGCTCGACGATGCCGCGGTGCTTGCAAATGACCGCCGCGCCCGAGTCTTTCGCCGAAACATACTCCATCCCCGTTCCAACGATCGGCGCTTCCGGTTCCAACAGCGGCACGGCTTGCCGCTGCATGTTCGCCCCCATCAAGGCGCGGTTCGAGTCGTCATTTTCCAAAAACGGGATGCACGCTGTCGCTGCCGAGACAACTTGCTTCGGCGACACGTCCATATAGTCGACGCGGTCGCGCTTGACGACGATGTTCTCGCCGCGGAAACGGGCGACAACGTTTTCCTCAAGGAACGTGCCGTCTTCCGCAAGCGGCACGTTCGCCTGCGCTACAACGTAATTGTCCTCTTCATCGGCTGTCAAATAATCGATTTGGTCCGTTACTTTTCCTGTCTCCGGATCGACGCGCCGGTATGGCGTTTCAATAAAACCAAACTTGTTCACTTTCGCGTAAGTGGACAGCGAGTTGATCAGCCCGATGTTCGGCCCTTCCGGCGTCTCGATCGGACACATCCGCCCGTAGTGCGAATAGTGAACGTCGCGCACCTCAAACCCAGCGCGCTCACGTGTCAATCCGCCAGGGCCAAGCGCGGACAGACGCCGCTTGTGCGTCAGTTCGGCCAATGGGTTCGTTTGATCCATGAACTGTGACAGCTGCGAGCTGCCGAAAAACTCTTTGATCGCCGCGATCACTGGGCGGATGTTGATCAGCTGCTGCGGCGTAATCGTGTTCGTATCTTGGATCGACATGCGCTCGCGCACGACGCGCTCCATGCGCGACAGGCCGATGCGGAATTGGTTTTGCAATAGTTCGCCGACCGAACGGAGGCGGCGGTTGCCTAAATGGTCGATGTCATCCGTATCGCCGACGCCGTGGAGCAAGTTGAAGAAATAGCTGATCGACGCAATGATGTCAGCCGGTGTAATATGTTTGACATCCTCGGCGATGAAGCCGTTGCCGATGACGTTGATCACTTTTTCGCCATCCGGGTCATTCGGGGCATAAATTTTGATCGTTTGCACCGAAATGTCCCCGTCCACCACCCCTTCGGCCGGGCGGTATGTCTGTAAGCCGACCCCTTTTTCCAAATACGGGAGCAGGCGATTCAGCGTTCGGCGGTCGATCATCGCTCCAGCTTCAGCGATGACTTCTCCCGTTTCCGGATCGACGATCGTTTCCGCGAGCCGCTGATTGAACAGGCGATTTTTAATATGAAGTTTTTTATTGATTTTATAACGGCCTACGCTCGCCAAGTCATAGCGCTTCGGGTCAAAAAAGCGCGACGCCAGCAAATTTTTCGCATTCTCAAGCGTCGGCGGCTCTCCCGGACGAAGACGCTCGTAAATTTCAATCAACGCTTTTTCCGTGCTGTCGGTATTATCTTTTTCAAGCGTATTGCGCAAGTATTCGTTGTCACCGAACAGATCGATGATTTCTTGGTCGGAGCTGAACCCAAGCGCACGGAGAAGCACCGTAACCGGCAGTTTACGGGTGCGGTCGATGCGAACGTAAACGACGTCTTTCGCATCGGTTTCATATTCAAGCCATGCGCCGCGGTTCGGAATCACTGTCGCCGAGTAGCCGCGTTTGCCGTTTTTATCAACTTTGTCGCTGTAATAGACGCTTGGCGAACGGACGAGCTGGGAAACGATGACGCGTTCCGCCCCATTGATAATAAACGTTCCGGTTTCCGTCATGAGCGGAAAATCGCCCATAAACACGTCTTGTTCCTTCACTTCGCCCGTTTCTTTATTGATCAGGCGAACTTTGACGCGAAGCGGCGCCGCATATGTAACGTCGCGTTCTTTCGCCTCTTCGACCGTATATTTCGGTTCTCCTAAACTATAGTCGATAAATTCAAGCGAGAGATTGCCGGAAAAGTCTTCAATCGGGGAAATTTCCCTAAACATTTCCCGCAGCCCTTCATCGAGAAACCATTGGTAGGAGGACGTTTGAATTTCGATCAAGTTCGGCAATTCCAGCACTTCGCTGATGCGTGCATAGCTTCTGCGTTGGCGGTGTCGCCCGTATTGAACTAGTCGGCCTGTCAAGAGTGATTCACCCCTCAAATGTAGACATTAGTGAAAACCGGAACCGGAACAGCTCCATCATCCGCTCTGCTCAGCAATCAATGCCTTCAAGGCGGACTGGCCGCTCCGTCATTCCGGGGCAAAGCACTAGGCATGCATGCAGCCGGCCCCCGCCATCCGGGCGGAAACGGCTTCGTTGCGTGCACCGCCGTTTCATTTAGGGGATTTAACACGCTCCCGGCGCGAGGAAACCAGGCGTTGAGTTGAATGGAGAAAAAAAGAAAATGGTTTCTATTCCAATAGAAAACCATATGGTTCGTTGTTTATTGATTTTATCATTGTTTCCATTGCGTCCAAAATTATACGTCATCCCCTCTGCACGGGAAATGTGCATATTTAGCATTTTATAATGCTACCACAATAAAAAAACGGTGTCAACATTTTTTCGCCTTTATGATATAATATCCTTTTTTCTTCGCGACGACTTCTACAGCGGGAAAGCATTCGTTCAGCTTTTGCAAGGCCGATGGGGCGCCTTGCTTTTTTTGAATGACGACCCATAGCTCGCCATGATCAAGCAGATGATCGCGGCTTTGTTCAAAAATCGCGTAAACGACCCGTTTGCCAGCCCGGATCGGCGGATTGGTGACGACCGCTGCAAATCGCTGTTCTCCGACTTCCGAAAAAAGATCGCTTTTGTAAATCACCGCATTGTCAATCCCGTTTGCCTGCTTGTTTTCCTGCGCCAGTTCGAGCGCCCGCTCGTTGACATCAATCATGTGAACGCGCCGGTTTGGAAACGATTTGGCCAAGGCAAGCCCGATCGGCCCATATCCGCAGCCGACATCCAACAAATCCCCAGCCACTCCCGGCTCCTCGAACGTTTCAATTAACAGGCGTGTGCCAAAGTCGACTTCGCGCTTTGAAAACACTCCGCTGTCGGTCGTAAAGCGGAATTCATGCCCCCGCAACACGTACGTCCACGTTTGCGGGTTTCGCTCCGACTTCGGATTGACTGAGTAATAATGCTCGCTCATCATCATCCCCTCCTCCTTGTCGACAGGCTGCACTGCCTTCCGTTATATAGTGTAACAAAAAAGAGGCCGTCCCTTGCTTCGGGCAAGCCTCTTTTTTCAATGGCGCAGCCATTACTTGATTTCGACTTTCGCGCCAGCTTCTTCGAGTTTTGCTTTGATTTCTTCTGCTTCTTCTTTCGCAATGCCTTCTTTGATCGGCTTCGGAGTGTTGTCGACCAAGTCTTTCGCTTCTTTCAGGCCGAGGCCAGTGATTTCGCGAACAACTTTGATGACTTTGATTTTTTGCGCGCCGGCGTCGGCAAGAATGACGTCGAATTCCGTTTTTTCTGCCGCTGCTTCAGCGCCAGCTGCTGCGCCGCCCGCGACAACAACCGGAGCCGCAGCTGTTACGCCGAATTCCTCTTCAATTGCTTTGACTAATTCATTTAATTCCAATACCGTCATGTTTTTCACAGCTTCGATGATTTGTTCTTTCGTCATCACAACTTCCTCCTTTGTTTTCTGAATGATTGTTAAGCACATATCGATGCGCCATTACGCGCCTTGTTCCTCTTGCTTGTCAGCCACCGCTTTAATCGCAAGCGCAAAGTTGCGGATCGGGGCTTGAAGAACGCTAAGCAACATCGAAAGCAACCCTTCGCGGGACGGGAGTTTCGCCAACGCATCGATTTCTTCTTTGCTGGCGATGTTCCCTTCGATGACGCCGCCTTTGATTTCCAATGCTTCATGCGTTTTCGCAAACTCGCTTAAAATTTTTGCCGGCGCCACGACATCTTCATTGCTGAAGGCGATGGCATTTGGACCGGTGAACACTTCATCCAGTCCTTCCAAGCCGACTTCCGCGAGCGCCCGGCGGGTCAAGGTGTTTTTGTACACTTTAAACTCGACGCCTGCCTCGCGCAGCTGTTTGCGCAACTCGGTCATTTCCGCCACGTTCAAGCCGCGGTAATCAACGATGACGGTTGCCTTGCTGGCCCGGAATTTGTCTGCGATTTCCGCGACCACTTGTTTTTTCAGTTCAATCGCGCTCGACACGTCCTGCACCTCCTGTAAGGAAAATGAGAGAATACCACTTATACCGTCTGCTCAATAAAAAACCTCCATGCCGCGTAGACATGGAGGTGTCGTTCAACGCACCGCCGCTCGTCCCCGACGCAGGGCGCGCTGTTCTATCGTCCACATACCTCGGTAGGAAATTAAGCCTCAAACAGGCACCTACTGTCTACGGTACAAATGATATTCATTTGTTCAGCCAAATGGCATTTTAACAGACGGACAAACAAAAGTCAACGGTTATTGTGCAACAGCAACCGTGGACGGGTCAACCTTGATGCCAGGGCCCATTGTGGATGTAATCGTGACGTTTTTCACGTACGTCCCTTTTGCCGCCGCCGGTTTGGCTTTCAAAATTGCTTCATAGACGGCTGCGAAGTTTTCAGCCAATTTCTCGTTGTCAAACGACACTTTGCCGATCGGAACGTGGATGTTGCCCGCTTTGTCGACGCGGTATTCCACTTTACCAGCCTTGATTTCTTGCACCGCTTTTGCTACGTCAAACGTGACTGTTCCGGTTTTCGGGTTTGGCATCAACCCTTTCGGCCCTAAAATGCGGCCGAGTTTCCCGACTTCACCCATCATGTCCGGCGTAGCAACAACGACATCAAAGTCAAACCAACCTTGCTGGATTTTGTTGATATATTCTGTATCGCCGACATAGTCAGCGCCAGCCGCTTCTGCTTCTTTCGCTTTTTCCCCTTTCGCGAACACCAACACGCGCGCCACTTTCCCTGTGCCGTGCGGCAGGACGACGGCGCCGCGAATTTGTTGGTCCGCTTTTTTCGGGTCGACGCCCAAACGGAACGCCACTTCCACCGTGGCATCGAATTTCGCGATGTTCGTTTTTTTCACGAGCTCGATTGCTTCAGCAATCGGGTATGCTTTGGAGCGGTCGACGAGTTTCAATGCTTCTAAGTATTTCTTTCCTCTTTTCGGCATGTGAAAAATCCTCCTCGGTTGTGGTTTTAGCGGAAAAACCTCCCACATTGAACGTTCTTCGCTTCTTTCGAAAACGAAGAAGCGGACGGATGCCCATTCATCAGGCCCGTCTTGCTGTTTTTGTTCATGGAGAGAGAGGTTGCCCAATGACGCAACCTCCCCTACAAACGACGCACCGGCTTTAGTCTTCAATCACAATGCCCATGCTGCGGGCCGTGCCTTCGATCATGCGCATGGCCGCCTCAATGCTCGCCGCATTCAAATCCGGCATTTTCAGCTCAGCGATCTCACGCACTTTGTCGCGTTTAATTGTCGCCACTTTGTTGCGGTTCGGTTCGCCGGAGCCCGATTCAATGCCCGCCGCTTTTTTCAGCAATACAGCGGCTGGCGGCGTTTTCGTGATGAATGTAAATGAACGGTCTTCAAAAACCGTAATTTCAACCGGAATGATCAACCCTGCTTGGTCCGCCGTGCGGGCATTAAACTCTTTGCAAAACGCCATAATATTGACACCGGCTTGACCCAACGCAGGACCTACTGGCGGCGCCGGATTCGCTTTCCCTGCAGGAATTTGCAGTTTGACGACCTTGATTACTTTTTTCGCCACGAGACACACCTCCTTAAGTCCGTGATGTGGTATTAGGGATTGCCCCTCCCACTCATCCGGCTCCGGTCTACTGAGCCGTTTTCCTATCTCCCGTTCAGTTGAGAGGATCAGCGTAAAAACAAAACGGCTCCCTTATACAAGTGTATAAGTTCACCGCCATATGTCTCCGTTTAAGAGACATACTGACTTTAAAATAGTATCACTTTTCCCTATCAATTGCAAGTTCTTTATCCATTAGATTTTTTCTATTTGCGAAAACTCAAGCTCCACCCGTGTTTCGCGCCCAAACATATCGACAAGCAACTTCACTTTATGTTTATCCGGGTCAATCGCTTCAATTTTCCCTGTAAAGTTCGCAAACGGACCTTCTTTGATCCGCACCGTTTCATTTACCTCATAGTCTACGTCAACCTCGGCAAGCGGCATGCCCATCCGCTTCAAGATCATTTTTACTTCTTCCTCCATAAGCGGCGTCGGTTTCGAACCAGCTCCGCTTGAGCCGACAAATCCAGTGACGCCCGGCGTGTTGCGCACGACATACCATGAGTCATCCGTCATGACCATCTCAACGAGCACATAGCCAGGGAACACTTTCTTTTTCGTCGTTTTCCGTTTTCCGTTTTTGACGTCCGTCTCCGTCTCTTCCGGAACGACGACGCGAAAAATTTTATCTTGCATTCCCATCGATTCGACGCGTTTTTCCAAATTGGCTTTCACTTTGTTTTCATATCCCGAATATGTATGGACAACATACCAGTTTTTCTCCATCAACAAGCCTCCCCAAGGCGGTTTTCGTTTTATTTTTTGCGCAAAACAAAAACCCGTTGCCGGGTTCCATACGCGCACGATTATCTTTCATTATAACATATCCTTCGTCCGCTTATTCAAACACGAGGCGAATCAACTCAGAAATGCCGAGGTCCACAACGGCAAAAAAGACGGTGAAAAACGCCACCGTGGCCAACACGACCGCCGTGTAGTTCACTAACTCCTTCCGGTTTGGCCAACTCACTTTTTTCAGCTCGCGTACGACTTCTTTTAAAAAGTTGATTACTCGCTGCATCACTCGTACCTCCATCATCGTTCAAAGCTATCTCCACCGTCTATTTCGTTTCACGATGGATTGTATGCTTGTTGCATGTTGAGCAAAACTTGTTGGCCATAAGGCGCTCACCAAGGCGACGTATTTGTTTTGCTGCCGTATAGTTTCGGCTTCCGCACTGCGCGCAAGCCAGCGTCACTTTTTGGCGCATCAGCATTCCACCGTTCCTTCGAGATGTCCATAAAAATTTATCATATTGGCTGTTTCGCTGTCAATGACATCTTTTGATGCGGCGGCGCGATGCCTACAAACTGATCTCGCGGTATTCCAAATATTTCTCGAGCTTCCGCTTGACGCGTTGCAACGCGTTGTCGATCGACTTGACATGGCGGTTCAGCTCTTCGGAAATTTCCTGGTATGAGCGTCCATCCAAATACAAAGCGAGCACTTTCCGCTCGAGGTCGCTAAGCAGTTCCGCCATCTTTAGTTCAATATCATCGACTTCCTCGCGGTTGACAATCAATTGTTCCGGGTCCGTCACCTGCGTGCCGGACAACACATCCATCAGCGTCCGGTCAGATTCATCGTCATAAATCGGCTTATCCAAGGAAACGTAAGAGTTGAGCGGAATATGCTTTTGGCGGGTCGCCGTTTTAATCGCGGTAATCATTTGCCTTGTGATGCAAAGTTCTGCAAACGCTTTAAATGAGGAAAGCTTGTCCCCATTAAAATCACGGACGGCCTTATACAGACCGATCATTCCTTCCTGCACGATATCTTCCCGATCAGCTCCGACTAAAAAATAGGAGCGAGCTTTGGCGCGCACAAAGTTTTGATATTTATGGATTAAAAAATCAAGTGCTTCCCCATCCCCTTCGTGAACGAGCGCAACAAGCTGCTCATCGTCCAGCTGATGATAATCTTTCCCTTTCATTGCTTTCAAGCATTCCCCCACGCTGATCCCCCCGACCGCATCAATCGCTAACATGTATTATACAGGACAAATTTTTACAGCGTCAACCGCTCATTTTTCTCCTCTTCGCCATTTTTCAAAAATTTCAGCAATTCTATCATTTAGCGGAACTTTGGAGATCGGAGTGCGCTGCCGCATCGCTTTTACCTTTTGGGAAATGTCCCGCTCAACCGTCTCGACTTCATCCAATAGCTCGCGCGCCGACTTGCGCAGGGCGCCTTGGCCGAACACCGTCCATTGTTCGGTGTAGTCGGAGGTAGCGACATACACTTTTGTGCGCGCATTCATCAATGTTTTCGCCAACCGTTCAATTCGCTCATCGGCCGTCTCATGTTCCTTTGTAAAAATGACGTCGACGTCGTAATGTTTATACTTTTTCTCGCTTCCTTGCACGAGGTGGGCATCGAATACGATCACGACATGATCCCCAGTGAATCCTTTGTAGTCAGCCATTTTTTCAATCAATAAATCCCTTGCCGCTGCCAGATCGCCCTCTTCTTTCAGCCGGCGCAGCTCCGGCCACGCTCCGATGATGTTATAGCCGTCGACAATCAAAATGTTCATTCGCTATTCTCCCAACGGATACCGCTTCCGGTACACCTCGTACATGAGCAGGCTGGCGGCGACAGAGGCATTGAGTGAGGTGACATGGCCGCGCATCGGCAACCGGAACAAGAAATCGCACTTTTCAAGCACTAGGCGGCTGATCCCTTTTCCTTCGCTCCCGATGACGAGCGCCAACGGCATCGTGCCATCGAGCGAGCGGTAGTCGTCTTGAGCCGATGCATCCGTTCCGGCTACCCACACTCCGCGCTCTTTCAGCTCGTCAATCGTCCGCGCCAAGTTTGTCACACGCGCGACCGGAACGTGCTCAATCGCCCCGGTCGACGCCTTCGCCACCGTTTGGGTCAGCCCGACCGAACGCCGCTTCGGAATAATGAGGCCGTGCGCCCCGACCGCATCAGCGGTGCGCATGATGGCCCCTAAATTATGCGGATCCTCAAGCTCGTCCAAGATGAGAAAAAACGGCGCCTCGCCCCGCTCGGCGGCGCGAGCGAACAAGTCATCGACTTCATAGTAGCGGTAAGCCGCCGCCTGAGCGATCACCCCTTGATGAGCTCCTTCAACCATCTGATCAAGCTTGCGCTTCGGGACATATTGGACGAGCACGCCCCGCCGCTTTGCCCATTCAAGCACAGGTTCGACGGTATGGCGCTGCGCCCCTTCCGCGATCCAAATTTTATTGATGTCGCGCCCGGCTTTGAGCGCTTCAATGACCGGATTTTTGCCGATAATGTAGTCCATCATTCCAACGCCCTTTCTTCCCTTTCAATAATGGCAAACGAACGGCCGATCAGCTCATCAACCCGCTTTTCATTATTAACCAAAAAATGATAACCGATGAGCGCCTCAAAGGCCGTGCTATGCCGGTATGTTTGCACATCCGTATTTTTCGGGATTGTGCCTGATTTGGCATTGCGGCCGCGGCGGACGATGTCCTTTTCCTCCTCGGTCAGGACGCCCTCGTCAAGCAACGCCAAAATCACTTGCGCTTGCGCCCGCGCCGACACATAGCGGACCGCCCGCCGATGCAGCTCATGCGGCCGCACGCTGCCGCCAGCAAGCAAATGGCGTCGCACATACACCTCGTACACGGCGTCGCCAATATAGGCAAGCGCCAGTCCATTTAATTGCTTCACATCGTTGACTGTTTCAAACTCCGCCATCATCGCGTGCTATCCCCGTTTCCATCTTGTTCCTTGCGGCGTGTCTTCCAAAATAATGTTTTTCGCTCTCAACTCGTCGCGAATGCGGTCGGCCAGCGCAAAATCGCGGTTTTTCCGCGCTTCATTGCGCTTTTGGATCAACGCCTCGATTTCCTCATCAAGCAGCTCATCCTGCTTCAAGGTGAGTCCAAGTACGTCCGCCAGCTGTTCGAACTCGCGCAAAAACGCGTGAATGACCTTCTCGGATGTCGTTTTTTCCTGCAAGTACAAGTTGGCCTGCTTCGCCAGTTCAAACAATACGGCAATGCCGTTCGCCGTGTTGAAATCGTCGTCCATTTCACGGATGAACGAGGCGCGGATGTCGGCAATGCGCGAAACCCATTCCTCGTCATTGTCCGTTAAGTTCGTGCTTGCCTGCAGGCGATGCTGCAAATTGCCATACGCCGTCTTCAGGCGCTCGAGTCCGCGCCGCGCACTCTCAAGCAGTTCCTCGCTGTAGTTGATCGGATGGCGGTAATGCACCGACAGCATGAAAAAACGCAGCACTTGCGGGTCGATCTCCCGGATGATATCGTGAACGAGCACGAAATTGCCAAGCGACTTCGACATTTTTTCGTTGTTAATATTTAAATACCCATTGTGCAGCCAATATTTCGCGAACGGTTTGCCGGTCAGCGCCTCCGACTGGGCGATTTCGTTTTCATGGTGCGGGAATGTCAAGTCCTGGCCGCCGGCGTGGATATCGATCGTATCGCCCAAATATTTGCGCGCCATCGCCGAGCATTCGATATGCCAACCAGGCCGCCCTTTCCCCCATGGACTGTCCCAACAAATTTCTCCTTCCTTCGCTGCTTTCCAAAGGGCGAAATCAAGTGGATCGTCTTTTTTCTCTCCAATTTCGATGCGCGCCCCAGCTTGCAGCTCATCGATCGATTGATGAGACAGCTTGCCGTATTCGCGGAACTTGCGCGTCCGGTAATACACGTCGCCGTCGACTTCGTAGGCATATCCTTTGTCAATGAGCGCCTGAATGAATTCGATAATCGTATCAATGTTTTCGGTCACCCGCGGATGGATGTCCGCTTTTTTGCAGCCAAGCGCCTGAATGTCTTCAAAATACGCCTCAATAAACCGCTCAGCGATCGCCGGCACGCTCTCGCCGAGCTCGCGGGCCGCTTTGATCAACTTGTCATCAACATCGGTAAAGTTCGATACATACGTCACATCATAGCCGCGGAACTCCAAATAGCGGCGGATCGTGTCAAAAACGATGGCGGCCCGAGCATTGCCGATGTGAATATAATTATAGACGGTCGGGCCGCACACATACATTTTCACTTTATTCGGTTCCAGCGGCTCAAACGGTTCTTTTTTTCGCGTCAGCGTATTATAAAGCCGGATGCTGCTCATACTCGTTCTTCCTTTCTTGTTGTTTCAATGCCTCAAGCTCGCTTTTCAGCCGGGCGATTTCCTCTTCAAGCTCCCGAAACCGGTCGGCGATCGGGTCAGGAAGGTCGGTATGGTTTAAATCTTTCTTCACTTTCACCCCGTCGCGCACAACGACGCGGCCCGGAATGCCAACGACGGTCGAATTGGGCGGTACGTCTTTTAACACGACCGACCCAGCGCCGATTTTCGAGTTTTCCCCGATCGTAATCGAACCGAGCACTTTTGCGCCGGCAGCGATCAAACAGTTGTCTTTGATCGTCGGGTGCCGCTTCCCTTTTTCTTTCCCTGTCCCGCCTAATGTGACCCCTTGATAGACGGTGACATTGTCGCCGATTTCGCACGTTTCGCCAATCACCACGCCCATGCCGTGGTCGATGAAAAAGCGGCGGCCGATTTTCGCGCCCGGATGGATTTCAATTCCAGTGAAAAAGCGGCTGATTTGCGAAATCAAGCGGGCAAGAAAGTAAAATTTCCGCTTGTAAAGCGCATGGGCGATCCGATGCGCCCAGATGGCATGCAGGCCGGAATATGTTAAAATGACTTCCAAATAGCTTCTCGCCGCCGGGTCTTGCTCAAAAATGACCTCAATATCCTCTTTTAACGTTTTAAACATCATGTCCTCCCTCCATCCCTCTAAGTTGTCTTGAATAAAAAAGCGTCCCTGTGCCGAAGACACAGAGACGCTTTTGGCGCGGTTCCACTCTGTTTAGCGAAACGGGGCGCCGTTTCGCTCACTCGATTCCGATAACGGAGATGCTCCGCTCCCCTCTACTGCAGAACGTCTCTGTTCCGGTTCGAAAGGAGACTCCGAGGCGCACTTCAGACAGCACCGAACATAAGCCGCTTCCAGCCAAGGCGGCTCTCTCTGGGATGCCGATGCTTCCTACTTCTCCTCGTCAACGCTTTTTCTTTATGCGCTTGTTCCATCGAAACTTTATATTATTATACCACATCCATCATGCAAACGTGCATAGAGGCCGATTAAAATTTTTCTTGCAACGCCCGCTCCAGCCGCTCGATCACTTTTTCTTTGCCGAGCAACTGAATGGCAAACGGCAGCTCCGGTCCGTGCGTTTGTCCCGTCACCGCGGCGCGAATCGGCATAAACAACTTTTTCCCTTTTTGCCCGGTCGCCTTTTGCACCGCTTTAATGGCCGCTTTAATCTCGTCTGCCGTAAACGGCTCAAGCTCACGCACGCTCTCAAGGAAGGTGGAAAGCACAGCCGGCACTTGCTCTTCAGCAAGCACTTGACGCGCCTCGTCCTCGTAGTCGATTTCTTCTTTAAAGAACAGCTCAGACAGCGGGACGATCTCCGCCCCGTAGCTCATTTGCTCTTGATACAAAGCAATTAAATCGCGCGCCCATTGCCGCTGTTCGTCCGTCATATCCGCCGGCAGGCGCCCGGCTTTCACTAAATGCGGCAAGGCCAGCTCGACAAGCCGGTCAAGATCAAGCTTTTTGATATATTGGTTGTTCATCCATGTCAGCTTTTTCGTATCAAACATGGACGGCGATTTTGACAGCCGGGAGACATCGAACATGCGGATCAGTTCGTCTTTCGTAAAAATTTCTTCCTCTCCTTCCGGCGACCAGCCAAGCAAAGCGAAAAAGTTGAACATCGCTTCCGGCAAATAGCCAAGTTCTTTGTATTGCGAGACGAACTGAATGATGGATTCATCGCGCTTAGACAGCTTTTTCCGCTGCTCGTTGACGATCAACGTCAAGTGCGCGAACTGCGGCGGCTCCCAGCCGAAGTACTCGTATACCATGAGCTGCTTCGGCGTATTGGACAAATGTTCCTCACCGCGAAACACATGGCTGATTTCCATTAAATGGTCGTCGATGACAACAGCGAAATTGTATGTCGGAATGCCATTCGCCTTGACAATCACCCAATCGCCGCCGACATCTTTCGATTCAAACACCACTTTGCCGCGCACTAAATCGTAAAATTCGTACGTTTTCCCTTCCGGCACCTTCAGGCGGATCGTATACGGCTTCCCTTGCGCCTCGAGCTCCGCGACCTGCTCCGGCGTCAAATGGCGGCATTTGCCGCTGTACTGCGGAGCGGCGATGCCGGCCGCCCGCTGCGCCTCCCGCTCGCGCTCGAGCTCTTCCGGCGTGCAAAAACATTTGTACGCATGCCCTTGCTCAAGCAATTCATTCACATATTTTCGGTAAATATCGAGCCGCTCCGTTTGCCGGTACGGCCCGTAGCCGCCATCTTGATCAATCGATTCATCATAATCAATGCCGAGCCATTTTAAGTTTTCGAGCTGCGACTTTTCGCCGCCTTCGACGTTCCGTTCAATATCTGTATCCTCGATGCGGACGATCATTTTTCCACCGTGATGGCGGGCAAACAAATAGTTAAACAGCGCTGTCCGCGCCCCGCCGATATGCAAATGGCCGGTTGGGCTCGGCGCATAGCGCACGCGCACCTCTTTTGCCATCATCCAAACCCTCCACTTCCATCAAAGCTTGTGCTATTATTGTACCGTTTATCGCGGCAAAGTTCAAAACAGACAGCTCTCGCCTAAGCCGCACCACGCCGCCGACGCCCCCCTTTACACCTCCTAGCCAGGACGGCGAACAAAGCGCTTATGTATTAAGGGAACGAGGCCTTCCCAAATGATGTTGCCAAAGGCCGCTCCATTAGCTTTTTTGCAGCAAGACGACCGCCTGGGCGGCAATGCCTTCCTCCCGCCCAGTGAATCCAAGCTTCTCCGTCGTCGTTGCCTTCACATTGACTTGCGATCGCTCGGCTTCCAGCAACCGAGCGATCACCGCCCTCATTTCTTCAATATACGGCGCCATCTTCGGCTTTTGTGCGATGATCGTGCAGTCGGCGTTCACGAGCCTATACCCTTCCTGCCGAGCGAGCGCCCATACGTGCGCCAACAGCTCAGCCGAGTCGGCATCTTTAAAGCGCGGATCTGTGTCCGGAAAATGCCGGCCGATATCGCCGGCGCCGATCGCCCCAAGGCATGCGTCCGCCACCGCATGAAGCAGCACGTCGGCATCTGAGTGGCCGAGCAGCCCCTTTTCATACGGAATGGTGACGCCGCCAATGATCAGCGGACGCCCTTCAACAAGCTGATGGACGTCAAACCCTTGTCCAATGCGAAACATCTCTCCACCCCCATCTATTCGGCCATCCGGCTTGCCAAAATCGCCTCAGCAAACAAAAGGTCCTCCGGCGTCGTCAGCTTAATATTGCGATAATCCCCTTCAATGATCTTCACCGGCTTGCCGATTCGCTCCACAAGGCTGGCGTCATCCGTGCCGAGATAGCCAGCCTGTTTCGCCGCTTCGTGCGCTTCCATGATCAAAGACAGACGAAAAGCTTGTGGCGTCTGCACCGCCCACAAGCTGGAACGATCAATCGTCTGTTCGACAAACAAACCGTTCGCTTTTTTGATCGTATCTTTCACCCGCACTGCCGGGATCGCCGCCCCGTACTGAACAGCGGCGTTCACGAGCTCGTGCAAATGATGGACGCGGACAAATGGGCGAGCGCCGTCATGGATGAGAACAATCTCCTCCCCCGCGAGCGCCTGCAATCCGTTGTAGACGCTATGCTGCCGCTCCTCGCCGCCGTCGGTAAGCGCGGCGACTTTTCGAATGCGAAAGCGAGCGAGCAGCTGCTCAAATCGGCTTCGCTCGGCTGGGTTGACGACGAGCACGATGCGGGTGCACCGCTCATCACGCTCAAACACGTTCAGCGTCCGAACGATGAGCGGCTCACCGCCAAGCTCAAGGAATTGCTTGTTCATGCCGGCGTTCATCCGCTTTCCCCGCCCGGCCGCCAAGACAATCGCTTCGTAATTCATTGGCCGTTTCCCCTATTCGTTTTACAACGCTTTTTGCAGCAGTTTCAATTTGGCAAAAATCATTCTCCCCGCAGATGTTTGTAACACGCTGGTGACTAAAACGTCAACCCGTTTGCCGATATATTCTTTGCCATCTTCGACGACGATCATCGTCCCGTCGTCCAAATAGGCCACGCCTTGGTTATGCTCCTTCCCATCTTTAATGACGTGTACGTTCAGCTCCTCGCCTGGCAGCACGACCGGTTTGACGGCATTCGCTAAATCGTTGATATTCAAAACACGCACGTTTTGCAGCTCACATACTTTGTTTAAATTGAAATCGTTCGTCACGACAACGCCTTGAAGTTGCTTCGCCAGCTTGACGAGTTTGCTGTCGACTTCCTGGACGTCGCTGAAATCCGCTTCATGGATTTCCACTTTCATCGCCATTTCTTTTTGGATGCGGTTCAAAATATCCAAGCCGCGGCGGCCGCGGTTCCGCTTCAGCACATCGGACGAATCGGCGATATGCTGCAATTCTTCGAGCACAAACCGCGGAATGACAAGCGGCCCTTCCAAAAACCCGGTTTGGCAAATGTCTGCGATCCGCCCGTCGATGATGACGCTCGTATCCAAAATTTTCACAGCACCGCCCTTTGACGGTTCGTTTTCCGCTTCTCCACCTTTTTTCTTCGCCATGCGGTTGGACAAGGAAAATAAGTTCATCAACTCATTCCGTTTCTTTAAACCGACGCGAAACCCTAAGTAGCCAAGCAACACCGTCAAAAAAATCGGCAACACCGTATTCAACACTTGAATGTGAAACGACTGCAACGGCATGACAACGAAAAACGCGATAATAAGACCGAAAATCAGCCCGAGACTGCCAAACAGCACGTCGGCGGCCGGCGCCTTCACGAGCGTTTCCTCCACCCAGCGAATCATGTCGACCACATAATCGACAAGCCAAAACGTCAACAAAAAGAAAACGACTGCCCCCAGCACCGCAAGCGTATAAGAATTATTGAGAAGCGGCATGCCGCTCACATTCATCAGCTTAAGCAAGTCAGGAAAAAACATGGCGCCTAACGTTCCGCCCACGGCGAGGAAAAATAATTGCACAATGCGTTTGACCATCAGCCCATCTTCACCTCCCTATTTAACATTATAAACAGTTTCCAATGTTTGAAACCAATTGGAAGGCAATTTTTAATCGTTTTTGAACATTCGACATCTGCTTGTAACAATAGCGGAAAACGCCGGCCAAACGCCATAGTTGTTTCGGATCACCCTACTATTTTTTACGTACATCAGAGCGAAAAGGTTCAATCCTTTTAGGCTGTTTATGCCTCTGCTTGAACACTTAAGAATGAAGAGGCGATGAATTTTTGATCGCTCATATCCCCTTGGGCGCGAAGAACCGGGTTGCGCAGGTGAAAGAGCGATTAACACATTGTATGCTCAAGCGCCTCGGCCACATGCGAAACACCGATCACTTGCACACCTTTTGGCGGCTGCCAGCCAGCTAAATTGTTTTTTGGCACAATGATGCGGGAAAAGCCTAATTTTACCGCCTCCTGCACGCGCTGTTCGATGCGCGAGACGCGGCGCACCTCTCCAGTTAAGCCGACTTCGCCGATAATGACATCCGCCGGATTCGTCGGCCGATCGCGAAAGCTCGAGGCGATGCTGACAGCGACCGCTAAGTCAATTGCCGGCTCATCAAGCTTCACGCCGCCCGCCACTTTCAAATAAGCATCTTGGTTTTGCAACAGCAGCCCAACCCGCTTTTCGAGCACGGCCATCAAAAGCGACACACGGTTATGGTCAAGGCCGGTTGCCATCCGTCTCGGGTTGCCGAAGCTCGTCGGCGAGACGAGCGCCTGGATTTCCACGAGCACCGGCCGCGTCCCTTCCATCGCCGCCACGACCGTCGAGCCAGCCGCTCCGCGCGACCGTTCTTCTAAAAACACTTCTGATGGGTTTTCCACTTCCTTCAGACCAATGTCGCGCATCTCAAAAATGCCGATTTCGTTCGTTGAGCCAAAACGGTTTTTCTTGGATAACCTAATGTTCATTTTTTTAAATCTTCACTCATTTTTAGACGATTGACTTAAACAAACAACCAAATGTTGTTAAACAATTAAATGAACGATATGTTAAAAAACAAAAATTTATTACCGTATTATATGTAGTGAAAATCAAGAAATGTGGCTGTCTTTTCTAATTATGCAATTGATAACTCAGAGACACAAATTATTGTTTTAGACGATAAACAACCACCACTTTAACCAAGTAATGTTAAATAATTCAACAAACAATCTGATATTTAAATGAACTAACAATAATATTATGAAGAAACACAGGAAAATTATTAAAAACAAAGCAATTTATTACGTAAACCAATTAATAGTTAGACGAACAAAAACACTAAAAAGAATGATACACTCTTCATCACATTGCACAAAATCCTCTTCGCTTTTAAAGATATTTAATACTTCTAAAAAGAGTGAACCCAGTATATACTGTTCCCTTATGTTTGCCAAGGGGCTAAATTAGGACTAGTTATTTACATCAAATAAAGTGCTGTTTTTTTAATTCGCCTCCAATTTCAATATCCCTCCCCAAACAAAATTTCCATAATGTAGAATTTAATGTTGAAAATTGTTAATTTTTGTTGTTTGATATTAATGTATCTGAAACAACAAATTCACATAAAGAGAGATAGAACTGGGGAGAGGAATGAAATGACAAATACAGCTATATACATCGATTATGACAATGTGTTTATTACACTTGACCGATATTATAAAAAATATGATACCTTAAACATTCAACAGGATTTTATTCAAAAATTCTTCGCAAAATTTTCTAGCGACAATGTATTACATTCAAGGGCATACTTAAATTTTCATAATATTAGCTTAACGGATGAATTATTTAATGAGTTTAGGAAAAATATGGTTCAGTTATACCACATTCATTCTGGAAACAATACCTCTGATGTTCAGTTAATTATAGATGTAATAAAAAGCCTATATGATCCCAATGTCAAAATTGATAAATATATTATCGTTTCATCAGACAGTGATATGATACCTCTCATTAATGAGTTAAAAATAAATGGAAAAGAATATGAAATTTATTATTTCGCATTCAATACCAACTTAGACTATCAAGACTATTTACAAGACACAAATTCAAAATTTACCACCATTGAAAGCATCCTTGGCTTAGAAGTATATTCAAGAGAAAATGAAAGTAAATTCGATGATACTGAATACCTAAAAGGTATATTGACTTTTATCAATAACTTAATAAACAAAACATATACAACATACTTAAAGGTAGACAATGGTGAAATTATTTCTGCTGGAGCTACACATAAAGGTCTTTTAAGGGATTATCTAGAGCAAAATAATGTCTTTGTTCGAGAAGATTTAAAAAGTGGTTTCGCAATAGATACACTATTTAAAAAAGGTATTCTTTATGAATACGAACTATCTAATGGGTTCAAGGCAATTTTGATAAACGAAACAATTATTAACAGTAAAGGCATTACTTTAAATAACATTAAAAAAGAATCAGATTTTAAATTTCCAATTACCGTTTGACAAAAACTCGTATCAATTATAGAATAATGGCATAAGATATATTAAGCGTTTTATTAACAAAAGCATTATAAGCGATCTTTTTAAAAAATTAATTCAAGCGATTTTTTAGAAAATGTAAGACTAAGCGATGATGAGAAAAAACTCCTTACGGGGAGTTTTTTCTTTTTTATTACCATTCATTTTCTTATTTATTTAAGACTTCAAGGGTTTGGATAAAATTCAAGGATTGTAAAAATGAATCCAACTTTGATGGATTCATTTTTATGACATTTTGAATGTAAGTATTGTTTTAAAAAGCCTGAAATTCGAGTTTTGCCTCTTTTAGTTCTCTTAATTTGCGAGCTGATAGTGGGGTCTTCATTAATAAATATGGATTTAAATGAAGCTGAAATTATCTGATAAAGTTGGTTTAGTCGGTTTTGTAAGGAATATGTTTAACCCGAGTTCGACAGTTTTGAGGCCATTTTAGGCAAATGAAAATGGTTAAAATGCTGTAATATCAAGGATTTCACGATGCGGATCCTAGAAAAAAACGCTGAATTTCATAGGCACACGACTTGATGATTTAACCTTTTAAAATAGCCGAATATCGTTTATAATATAGGCATGTACATACGGAGAGTCACACGCAAAAACAAAGATGGAACGACTGTTGCATATCTTCAGCTTGCTCACAACGAATGGGATCCGAAGGCCAAATATGCGAAAGCGAAGGTGATTTATTCGTTTGGGCGCGAAGACGAGGTGGATCGCGCTGTCTTGGAGCGTCTGGCCAAAAGCATTTCGCGATTCCTTTCTCCTGAGCAGGCTTGGGAAATCGAGACGTTGACAGGAGAAGTGTCGGATGACTTTCAGTTTCAATCAAGCAAACGCCTTGGTGGCGCTTGGCTTTTGGATCAGCTCTGGAGACAACTGGGATTGGGAGAGATTCTCCACTCCTTGTTTGCCTCCCGACATCATCAGATTCCGTTGGAACGGCTCATTTTTGCCATGGTGGCGAATCGTGCCCTTCATCCGTCAAGCAAGTTGGCGATGGAGGAGTGGGTGGAGAAGGACGTGCATATCCCTCATCTTCCCCAAGTCGCCAGCCACCAGTTATACCGGGCGATGGATGAGCTGCTGGCTGTGCAGCCGGAATTGGAACGCCAAGTGTTCCATGCCGTGGCCGATTTATTGAACCTGGAAGTCGATTTGATTTACTTTGATACGACTTCGTCGTACTTCGAAGTGGATCCCTCTGAAACACCGGAAGGAGAATCGCTTCGAAAGCAGGGGTTTTCCAAAGATAAGCGTCCTGATTTGGTTCAAATCGTCATTGGGCTGGCTGTCACCCGGGAAGGAATCCCGATTCGCGCTTGGGTATGGCCTGGCAATACCATGGACATGACGGTCATCAAACAGGTGAAACAAGACTTGATTGGCTGGAAGCTTGGACGTGTGATCAGCGTCATGGACCGCGGCTTTTCCTCTGAAGAGAATTTGCGAATCTTGCAACAGGCCGGGGGACACTATATTGTCGGCGAAAAAATGCGATCCGGCAAAGCCGCCGTCGAAGAGGCCCTAAGCCGTCGCGGGCGCTACCAACAAGTTCGCGAGAACTTGCATATCAAAGAAATCATCGTGGGCGACGGAGAAGCGCGTCAGCGCTATGTTCTCGTGTACAATCCCAGCGAAGCCGAACGCCAACGCAAGGAACGGGAAACGCTGCTCGAATCGCTGAAAGAGGAGTTGGAGGGGCTTCGCCAACTCCCCAATGAAGCTCATCATAAGGCCACCTGCCGGCTGCGTTCCCATCCGTCCTACGGAAAATACTTGCGCCAGTTGAAGGATGGAACGCTTCGCATCGACAAGCAGGCGGTTCGTGAAGCGGAAAAGTATGACGGCAAATATCTCATCCGAACATCCGACGATACCTTGTCTGCGGAAGATGTCGCCATCGGGTATAAGCAGCTGGTGGATATCGAGCAGGCCTTTCGGACGTTGAAATCGACACTTGAGCTGCGTCCCATGTATCATCGCTTGGAAGACCGCATCCGGGCGCATGTGCTGCTCAGTTGGCTGGCTCTCTTGTTAGTTCGGATCGTAGAGATCCGGACTCATGAATCGTGGCCGAAAGTAAGGATGAATGTGAGCGTCTTATGCTTGGACATTTTTCTTCCAAAAACGGCGACCTTTATCAACGAACCGAGCTGACGGCCAAACAAGCGCAACTCTTTACGGCTCTAGGGCTGGAGCCTCCTCCGAAGATCCTAGGCATCCATCCTCGCGCCTAGATACACGCCCGAAGTGTGCCCAAATGTCTCTCGTCCCTTTTGCATCAAGGGGCGAGAGGCATTTTGTTTGCCTAGTCACTGTCGAACTCGGGTTTAACAAAGTAATGGAATTAAGCTTAATAAAACAACAATCCCAGAAATCAATATGGATAAGTTTCTAACAGGAAAATAAAAATGTAAAACCCCTGAACGTATTTCAGGGGTCACGGGTTCGCCTTCCGCTCCAATGGAGGCGATATACATGTATAAGCTCCATTTGGTCTCATATCGTCACAGACGATAAGGACTATATAAGTAAAGTATGTTCAATATTAATGATACTGTAACATCATTAATTTGTCAATTGTGGCTTTGTTAAAGACTGTAGCTGCTTTTCCAAATCACTAATCCGCTTTTCTAAAGCTTCAATTTGTTCGTTTTTCAATTTTTTGATATATGGAGTTTGACGACTAAAGAGCATTTCTTCAAGTTCTTCCATCAGTTTGGTTCGTGCAATTGAACCAACAATTTTGGTTATCCGATTTTTTGACACGGCTCGGATCTGGTGAGTCAAAATATAAGAATCTTCTTTAATTTCTGGGTAATCCTTTTTCAAAACAGGGATAATGCATTTCTTAATTTCATCGGAAATGTTATTAAGCCCAGAATCCTTCTTTGAGGTCATCGGTACAACAACTACGATACTTGGATAGTCATCAATTACAATTCCAGTATGAACATATGATAGTTCTCGTCCTATATTGCTTACTCCAAAATCAATGCTTAATAATTTGCCTCTGCCATATCGTTTTGAGTAATAATCCTTTTCAACAAGATTACCCTCTTTATCCTCCTTAAAAATTCTTGCTTCTTCACGTTTATCGCCAAAAATTCCATATTGATTCCATAAACCATTCCAGAGAATAAATTTAATGGCTTGCTCGATGGTTAACCCCTTTACTAAATCCTCAGTATCCTTTAAATTCTTGGGTAACTCACTATTTATTTTGGGTTCTGTGTGGGCAAGCGATGTTTTAATTTCATCTCTTCTTGTTTTGTCTTGGATAATCTTCAATAACCCCTTAAAATCAAACAATCTGTTATCCTCCTTTTAATAATTGTGTGAAGAATAACAGATTTCGACAAAAAAAACTATATTCCTGCTTTTTACTCATCTGAAAAATCATCATACTCTGACCACAAAAAGATTAAATGCGAATCTGGGTATCTTTCTATAAACAGATTATCGTTTAAAGCAAACATCAAAGGGTCGTTAACGGATTGTTTCCTTTTCTCTCCAAGTTCCTCAAATAGATTGGTTATTTTTCTTAGTTCCTCAATGTTTTGGGTTGAAAACTGCAAAATTCTTTCAAATTCATAAATTGGTGTATCAATGTTTTGGGGAATATAAGTCCAATCTGAAAATTGAACTGATTGCCCCTTCCCTTCGAAGATATTTATTAGCTTTTCATATACTACATTTTCCTTTACTTCGAAAGTTACTTTATGTAAATACCCTAAAATATCCTCAATTGATTTTGTTCTGCTATTAAACATCATCTGCTGGATTATATTGAATCCCGCACGAATTCGTTGAACTTTAATTAAAATAAATTCAATTGTCATTCCAAAATCATCACTATAAGGTTCCATTTCAACTTTTCCGTTTGCTGTAATAAAGTGCGCCATCAATTAGTTTCTCCTTGAAAATTGAGATTTCTGTATTTTAATAAAGCTGTACAGTTATAACACAACCTGTTGCATATCCATTCTTGTGTCTTGATGTAATCTTTGCTCTTTTCTAAAGCAAAAAAGCTCCGAGTTGAATCTGGTCTTTTTTGTGTTCTAGGATTTCATCAATAAGTACATTTTTTCATACAAAATTATTTGTTTACATACCTTCTATTTTTGCTATAAAAAAGCGTCCTCGACCTTCGGCAAGTATTTACTTATTTCCGTAACCGTAAGGTCGTTTTCTAAGAATTCCTTTGCCGATTTAGAATAAATCACTATTTGGGAACTACTTTTCAACTTCAGAGCTGCTTGAATCTCGCTCTTTACCTTTTCTTCATCTTGTCTTATATCTACAACAATGAGAACACGTTCAGGCTTGTGTTCAAGCGATTGCTTAATCAAATTATTAATATATTCATCGCTGAAACTGTAACCAATAACAATGATAATTTTACTTTCCAAGGTGTATTTCCGAAATTCATAAACATAAAAGAGATATGGGTCAATAGATTGAAGCTTGGTATCCGTTCCAAATATCAAGTCAGGCTCTTCTTCTGGATGAACGGAAGATTTCAGTATATGTCCTTGGTCTTTATCTCTTTTCCAAGTAATGGACCCGTGTAACTTATACAGATAAATGCCAGCCTCTATATCTTGATTGTTACTGTCAAAACGGAGGCTATTCCAAGTTCTGTTCTCGTCAAAACCTAATTCAAGTTCAGAACCGTGAGGCTTGGCATATTCGAAACAAAGGTCATAATTCAATGTGAAAACTCGAATGGACTTGCCCACTTCTTTTTGAAATTCATAAAAATGGCGGTAATAATCCGCCGCGCGATAATCCTCCAACTTAATCCAGTTAATCAATTGAGTCGTGATTAACTTTTTTAACTTCCGTATACCTTCAAAGTTTGCACCTGCTAAATCAATGAGTCTATTGTTCCAGTTTGCAATAAAGGGATATACCAAATTCTTTTCCTTTTTCTCAAGTTCCGATAGCACATTCATTATTTTCTCGATACCCACAGTGTTATGAAACTTTCCAAAGATACCGTCAGCATACAAGATAGCGCTTTTGATATAGAAATATAAATCCTGCAGTCCTTTCCACTCATCTTTGTTTTTCAAAAGAGAGTTTTCTATATCTTCAACCATTTTATTTACTGTTGGAATGCCAGCATCAAAACTGCAACCAGCTCCCAATAAAAAAACCACATCGTTTTCTTTTATGCTCATATTCTATCTCCTACTCACAAGAACCAAGGTATATAAAAATTCGTCAAATCAACATCGCCTTCTGGCTGAAACTCTCTAAATTCAGAAATAAAGTTGGCAATGATGTTCGGATAATAAATCGAAATTGGAGATAACTTAGCGTTAAATCCCCTCCAATTCGCCCCAGACAAGTTAATGATGTCCTGCAAATACCTTCTCTTCTTCTCTGGATCCAGTTCATCTATCTGCATAAATTCTATATGCACTGGATTTCCAACTTTCTTTTTAACCAACTCTTTACCGTACTGTAAACCTTCAAACCAGACCAAGAACTCATTTGAAGATAGTTGAATGTATGAACTTTCGTAAGGAACCTTAGAGTTGTTCTCTGCGTATCCAAAAAACTTATTATCCGTGTTGATTTTAATGAATTGGAATTCAATATCGCTATACAAATGGGCTATTTCTTGCACACTACTTTTTATATACCTAATTTCATCGTTCTTAATTTTAAACGGTAAATGGATAACGCATTTCTCAATACTTCCATCAAGATTTTCCGAAATAACGCTTTTAATGTTTTCTCTTAATTGTAGAATATAATCTGTTCTTTCCTTTGCATCACCTAAGACGTTAATTTTGCGATAAATGCCACTGGAGTCCATACAAACAGAATAAGCAAAATATTTATTTATGTTCCCAAGCTCATCCTTTTTGTGCGCACAGCCTAATCCAAAAATAATACATTTATCATTACTCGGCTTTACTTTCCACGGAATCCCACCAAGTTTAGCAAAAATTTGTAGTCCAATATTGCCAACAGACCATTTTAATCCATCTCTAGCTGCGATTCTTTCACATCGAACAGTCTGTAAAGGTATTCGTTTTTCGGTGAAAATATATTTGACATAATGATAAGGTGAAAATCCAGTAATTGAGGAAGGAACTTTTTCGTTCATAACAAATATTCCAATTACTTTTTTATCTTGATGGCTCTCTACAATGGTTTGTAGCTCTTGTTCCACTACTTGTAAGCCTTCTTTAGTAAGCGAGGGAATAATAATATGCTTGACATTTTCTTTTGCTAACTTGATTTTATAGACTGATTCCATTCCAGCAAAAATGTTCGTGTAAGTTTTGCCTAATAGCGAACTATACAATTCAAGAGCTTCATTCCTATCTTGAGATTCAAACATAAACACAAACAATGGTTCTTTATCAAGGTTTGCTAACGGTCCGTAAGTCTTTAAACCCTGAACTTGAGAATTGCTTTCTTTTCCGTTACTAAAAATGTATGTTTTCATTTTTAATGGCTCTTCACCACAAGTTGTACTTGATCATTTAAGGTAGGTGTGCATAGAGGGTACAAAAAATGCGAATTTTCCTGTATGGTAAAGGTGACCAAACCGAACCATGGAGGGAAATTCGCATGTACTCTCAGTTTTCTGTGAAAATAATGAATCCATGAGCGGTTATTTTCATGCTTGGGTGGCGAGTAAAAGCTTACTCATGGATGTTTTTTGTTTTTAATTCAAATAAATATTTGAATAATAAAAGAAATGGGTATAATATATTCAAACGGAAATTTGAATATGAAAGGGGATAATGAATGAGTAAGAAAGATACATGTGAAATTTATTGTTATGACGAAGAAAAAGTCAATCGAATACAAGGGGAATTGCAAAAAGAAGATATATCCAGTGTTGTCCTGTTGTTTAAAGCACTGGCAGATGAAAATAGGGCAAAAATTGCCTATTCACTTTGCCAAGATGAAGAGTTATGTGTATGTGATATTGCCAATATCATTGGGGCTTCTGTTGCAACCACTTCCCATCATTTACGGACTCTTTATAAACAAGGGATTGTAAAGTATCGAAAAGAAGGAAAGCTAGCATTTTATTCGCTGGATGATGACCATATTAAGCAGTTAATCATGATTGCGTTAGTACATGAGAAAGAGGTGAAAGTCCGTGTCTGAACAACAAGCAAAATTATCTAAATCAGAAGCGAAAACCTACCGTGTTCAAGGATTTACTTGTGCAAACTGTGCGGCAAAGTTTGAAAATAATGTAAAATCATTGCCAGGTGTTCAAGATGCTAAAGTAAACTTTGGAGCATCTAAAATTACCGTTTGGGTACAACAACCATCGAAGAATTAGAAAAAGCAGGAGCTTTTGAAAACTTAAAGGTTCGGGAAGATAAAGAAAAAGCAGTCAAGCGTGAACCTTTTTGGAAGCAAAAAGAGAACATTAAAGTGTATATTTCCGCCGTTTTGCTTGTGATCAGTTGGTTTTTAGGGAAGCAATACGGAGAAGAGCATATCTTTGCGACAATTGGATATGCTGCAGCAATTTTAATCGGTGGATATTCGTTATTTATAAAAGGTTTCAAAAACCTAGTTCGATTGAATTTTGATATGAATACGCTGATGACAGTGGCGATTTTAGGAGCTGCAGCGATTGGTGAATGGGGAGAAGGTGCAACGGTTGTTATTCTATTCGCCATTAGCGAAGCCTTAGAGCGTTATTCCATGGATAAAGCTCGTCAATCCATTGAATCGTTGATGGATATTGCTCCAAAAGAAGCATTAATTCGTCGCGGAAATGAAGAAATGATGGTCCCTGTTGACGATATTCAAGTCGGAGATATTATGATCGTAAAGCCTGGTCAGAAATTAGCGATGGATGGAATCGTCATCAAGGGTACATCTACGCTAAATCAGGCTGCCATTACGGGAGAAAGTGTTCCAGTAACCAAAACAGTCGGTGATGAAGTCTTTGCAGGAACATTGAATGAAGAAGGGTTATTGGAAGTAAAAGTTACAAAACGAGTGGAAGATACAACTCTTTCGAAAATCATCCATTTAGTGGAAGAAGCTCAAGCAGAACGAGCACCTTCTCAAGCGTTTGTAGATCGTTTTGCCAAATACTATACACCAGCCATTATCATTTTTGCTCTTTTACTAGCCGTTATTCCTCCATTATTTATAGGTGCTGATTGGAGCGAATGGATTTATCGAGGTCTAGCTGTATTAGTGGTTGGTTGTCCGTGTGCGTTGGTTATTTCCACGCCTGTTTCGATTGTAACTGCCATTGGAAATGCAGCGAAAAACGGTGTGTTAATTAAAGGTGGTATTTATTTAGAGGAAGCAGGAAACTTAAAAGTGATTGCTTTTGATAAAACAGGAACATTAACAAAAGGTATTCCTTCCGTCACCGATGTAGTCACTTATAATGGCAATGAAAATGAACTAATGACCATTACAGCAGCCATTGAAAAAGGCTCACAACATCCACTTGCTTCCGCCATTATAAGAAAAGCAGAAGAAGATGGATTGAATTTTAATGATGTATCGGTTGAAGAATTCCAATCCATTACAGGTAAAGGGGTCAAAGCCAAAGTAAATAACGCAATGTATTATGTCGGAAGTCCAGGTCTTTTTGAAGAACTTCTTCCAAATGGCATCCAATCAGAAATAAAAGAACAAATTACAACCCTTCAAATACAAGGGAAAACGGTCATGGCATTAGGAACGGAAAAAGAAATTCTGGCGTTAATTGCCGTGGCAGACGAAATAAGAGAATCATCCAAAGAGGTTATTCGAAAACTTCATCAAGTCGGTATTGAAAAAACGGTGATGCTGACGGGAGATAACCAAAGAACAGCCGAAGCCATCGGAAAACAAGTCGGTGTTTCCGATATTAAAGCCGATTTACTTCCAGAAGATAAACTGAATTTCATCAAAGAGCTTCGCGACAAGTATCGAAGTGTTGCGATGGTTGGAGATGGTGTGAACGATGCACCAGCTCTTGCAGCTTCAACCGTTGGTGTGGCAATGGGTGGTGCTGGAACCGATACAGCCCTTGAAACAGCCGATATTGCTTTAATGTCTGATGATTTAAGTAAATTGCCATATACGATTAAATTGAGCCGCAAAGCTTTAGCGATTATTAAGCAAAACATTACTTTCTCTTTAGGGATTAAGGCATTGTCATTACTGTTAATTGTGCCTGGTTGGTTAACGTTATGGTTAGCGATATTTGCGGATATGGGAGCAACATTAATCGTAACATTAAACAGCATGCGATTGCTAAAAGTTAAAGAATAGGCTCTTCACCACAAGTTGTACTTGATCATTTAAGGTAGGTGTGCATAGAGGGTACAAAAAATGCGAATTTTCCTGTATGGTAAAGGTGACCAAACCGAACCATGGAGGGAAATTCGCATGTACTCTCAGTTTATCAAAGAACTCATCGATTGACCAGATGTTTTGATTCAAAAGGTGCGGAAAGAAGGGGAACGTTGGATTTTCGAACTTTCTCTACCCGAACAATGCCCGTTATGTCCTGTCTGCTTGAAGCGCACGATCAAAATGACAGTCAAAAAGAAGCAATGGATGCATGGCTATGCTCAGCGAATCGGAATTTTTTGGATCGAACTTCCTGTCGAGCGCAGACGTTGTCGTACGTGTGGCGTGACGTTCAGCACGTCGTATCCAGCCATCTCTCCTCGAAGTGTGGCGACGGATGCTTTTCAGCGATGGGTCGCGCAATCTTGCATCGGAACATCCATTCAGGCGGTGGCTCGTATGCTCAAGCTTCCTTACACGACCGTTGAACGATGGTTTTATACCCATGCCCCTTCCTTCCTATCGAATGACGTCCAACCAAAGGCGGTTTGTGTCGATGAGTTTGCTTTTCGAAAAGGGCACGACTATGGAGTGGCGATCATGGATGCCGAAACGGGAGAAGTGTATGCCATGGAAGCAGGAAAGAACGAGGAAGCCATTGGGCGTGCATTGGCTCATGTGTCTCGTTCCGTTCAGTATGTCGTGAGTGACTTGGCTCCAGCGATGAAAAAAGCGATTCAACGGGTTTGCCCAGAGGCGACACATGTCGTCGACTATTTCCATGTCATTCAGCTGTTTACCGATGCGTTAGAACGTTGTCGCAAATATTTGGGCAAAGGAGGCAAGAAACACGGAAATGTTCGTTACGTTTGCCGTTTATTGAGCCAATGCCCAGAGAAATTGACGGAGGAGGAACGTCAAATCATACGAGAATGGTGTAATGAAAGCGATTACTTAAAGTCTGTTTACCAATCGCTCCAACATGTTCGCTATGTGTTCAAAAGCAAAGATGAGCAACAGGCGAAACGACGCTTGAAGGCTTGGATTCATCGGTATTTGTTTTGTCCTTGTTCCGTTGTTCGTGCCATCGCAAAATCACTCGTCAAACGAACAGACGAAATGATATCGTGCATTTTATCCCATTATTCGAATGGGAAGATGGAGGGAACGAATAACAAGATCAAGCTGATGAAACGTCGGGGATACGGATACCGAAATATCCAGCGTTTTGCACTGCGGGTTCGGCTGGAAACAGCTAACATACTTTCATGACAGGTGCAAGTACATCTTTTGGTGATGAACCTTTTTAATGGATAAGACCGCATTAAATATAGTTCATTTTCAATGTCATAATCCTCATTGTCTAGAGAAAACGGGAAAAGCCGCTGCTTAAATTTCTGCATAAAGAATTTAATTTTGTCGAGCTTGTCACTGTAATAATCGGCGTTGCTCTTACCATATTTATTTAAGCTTAAACTCAATTGCTGCACTCTTATGGAGTAAGGAACATCTTTAGCTTTTTTAAAAGCAAAATCAACTAGAAAACCAAATTTCTTTTCCGCTTTCAAGTAATATGGCTCAATTTGAATGACTTCATTACCTTCACGATGTCTTCCGATAATAACAGCCACTTTGCGTGAAAAGCCATTTCCATAAAGTATGTATTCATCACTACTTAGTGACTTTTGTACTCTATCCAAAAAACTTTCCCACATGATTCTAACGGTCAGTTTCGGATTAGAACTGCCTAAACAATATACACGTTCAAAACCGTCTTTTGGTTGAGTAGTAACCCAGTATTCAGCGTAAGTGTCTGACGAATCATTTATCGGCAATTTAGTTCTATAGTAACCATCTTGTTTTTTTTGACCATTAAAGTCTTGTCTATATATTCTGAATGAAATATTCTGATTTTTTAGAGCGAAAAAGTTTAAGCGGATTGGTATATTGTTCATTTGTTCCACCTTTAAACCTAAATCAATTTTTTTAAAAATGGGATTATGATTTATTTCGACAAATTATCTTATTATTCCTGCTATTATTTATTATTGATGTTAATTAATCTAAGATTTCGGTTGCTAAAACAAAAGCCTTTGAAGAATCGTAAGATCCGTCAAAGACTTGTTTTAAAGAGCTTGAAATTCGAGTTTTGCCTCTTTTAGTTCTCTCAATAACGCAAATTCAACTTCTTCAACTGAATACTGATAAGGAATATAAGCTATACCATTGATATCTGTAGGTAATTCAACATTCGATTTGTACAAACAACATACATTTGAGCGACCCAACTTACCATAAAAGAACCCAAGCTCAAAAATCACATTTTGTCTTGCTCGAAACTGATAGTTCAAGGATTCCAACGGAACATTCTCATATAATGCTCCAATGTCATCTGGCGTTAAAAGTACAATCGCATACTCGACATCAGAATACCGTTCAAATTTCTCTATTAATGTTAAGCCACTATTCGCCATTCTATTCAATACAACGGGTTCTAACCCAACTCTTCTTAATATTCCTTCTACTTCTAATAATGCTGTTCTGTCTCTACCGTGAACGACAAATACTCTCTTACCTTTTTCAGAACGAACTTTTATATCATTATCCCGTTTTTCAAATATAGAAGGCAACATCTCTTCTAAAACACTAATATGTGTTAATAAAGAATTATACCCCACATCATTGATTGTTTTTCGAGTATTTGAATAATGGAAATCTTCGAAATGAAACTCTGGAAGCCCTAACCTTTTTGAGGATTGATTTAGTATAGAAACTAGCCTTTCAAAAACATCTGAGTATCGCCATTCTTTATTGTAATTTTTAATATCCATAATGGCTTTTTTCAAATGAAATACGATTTCGTTCATTGGTTGTGTCCCCCCCAACTCTACAAACGATTACCAAATTTATTATAATATACTTACATCTACATTTGAACTTTGTCAAAGTTAGTCGTCCTTTTAATAAGAATTACGCTAATGAGTTGGTATTACCTTTGATAAAACAAGCACACAAAAAAGCTCGAGGAAAATTTGTCCTCAAGCTTTTGTGTATATTGTCACTATTAAGCTAACGCATCACTTTTAACACAGCCTTCAGAAAAAAAGAGTTCAGCCTAAATAGCTAAATTCCTCATTTTGTACTAAAAACTATCAATGATTTATGAAAAAGCCTTGACCCAATTCCTTAGTCAATAGCTTTTTCTTCATTAAATATATTCAATTTTCATTATGGCTTCCTTCGGTATAGTTGTACCGTTGGCATCAAAGCAGGTATTACAATGAATAGAAAGTTCCATATTTTGATGTTTATGATACAAAAAATTCAAGACAATTCCTAAATGTCTTATGTTAGATTCCTGAACTTGAAACTTGATAATACACGGATAAGTTGATTGTTTAAACTTGGTCAACAAGTCGTAATTGTATTTTTCTTCAAACGTAAAACAAATGTCTTCCACAATTTCAGGAGCGTCCAAATAATCGTGATTACCGATTTCTTCAGCGGAAAAAGCAACGTCTTTAATTAACATCGCATAAGGACCCCAATGAAATGAATCTGAAACCTTCATACGATAAAGCCACGCATAATGACCAGACGATTGTTTCTCCACATATTTTTTGAAATTTTGCCATTCTTCTTGTGACAAAAAGCCTTTTTGGAGATGAAACAGAAAATCCCATATAAATTGAATGTTTTTACCCAACGGCAGAATTCCATCTTTAAAGTCATTTCCTTTAAACGTTCTTGTCAAGTGGAACCAAGTTGTACAATCAAATTGTAGATTGGTTCTTGCCATTGCTCTTAATTTGTTGAGAAACAAGTCCTCCGCTGGTTCCCAATAATCAGGGTTATCTTCATAATACTTTTCTAAATCAAACTGATTAAAGAAAGATAGTAGTTCAGCTTTCGTAACGCCTGTAATTTGTTCTAATGAAGCATACATTGTTTCTTGTGTTTCGCAGTCCAATATTTTCATATTTATTGATCCTTTCTAAATGAAAATGGACCCTGTACAGGGTCGTAATGATGGTCTTACATAGCAGCTCTACTCGAACTTGAACGAATATCCTTAAGTTCTCTTATGCTGTATTTCTTATGTTCTGGACGATTGAAGTATGTGATGATTTCACTGATTGGCTTGTTACCCAGTCCAAAAGCAAGATGTTTAAATTCCTCTGTAAACTCATTTAACTTCGCAACCATAACCTTATCGGATTTTCTATCCACAATATCAATTTCATTAAACGCTAAGTAATCATATTTACCTTCAAATCTAAGGCTAATATTGAATCTTGAGGCTCTTCACCAAAAGTTGTACTTGATTTTTTAATAAAGGCGGGCTTGATACTTGTTTATACATAATTGTAAATGAAAGTTAAGTAAACGATAAGCGGTATCCCTCGCTTCACAACATCATTTGTTTATCAAGTACATTTTGTGGTGGTGAACCAATCTTGATACTTTTTTGTTAAGTTCACGCAAAATGATAAGTCTGGATTCGTTATCGTAAACACGACTTACATAAAATATATTGTATAAATTCAAAGCTCCTTTTTGTTGCTCTCCAAAGAGCTTCCAACCGAATAAGTCTAAATACTTCTCATATTTCAGGGAAAGCTTTATATCTAGATGTTCGAATGGCTTGATAATAAACGACTTTGTATCTTCATCTGTGCCAATAATGGTTGCATTCATAGGCGAGAGGTGTTCATTTATTTCAGGTAACAACGACTGAATAAAATTTTGTTCGAGAATGTTTGGGGCTAGAGGATATGTGACATAGCCTGTTTCTTTTAACTTTTCAAGAATCGCACTTTGATTCGTTCTGTTCAACCAATTGATAATTTTACGGGTGACAACAAATTTTTTGTTTTTATGGATTTCATTGTATTGGTTCATTTCGCTTAGAAATTGCTGTTGTTTTTGGAGATATTCTGCAAATATTTCAATGGGGATTTCTTTACCGTCTAAATAATCGTTATACATTTTACGAACTTCTTCACCAAATTGAACATACGGCTCTTCCATTGATTTTGGGATTAGCACATCAAATTTATGTAATTCGTCCGTCCAACCATTTATTATATCTCCGATACCTGGATATCGCTGGTTTAGGACACTTAATTTTTGTAATCTAATGGCTTCTTTTTTGATTTGTCCTTTGGTCTTTCCGTTCAGCATTGAATCTATCAAGAAGTAATTGATACAGGTGCTTCCTACATTAAGTTTACGCCCACTTATCTTATTGGTAATATAATAAATTTCCTTGTTGGGTGTATTACAAATGGAGCAGGGGATTCGTTGTTTGCCATCTAAAATTTCTAGTGGATACGGTTTAGTTTCATCACTTTTCCATTCATCTTGACAGGTCTTAAAAATATCAGGCATTAAGTGTTCTATCGTATTAATGTCTTCATCAGACAGTTTTTCTCTCATTAACTCTTCAGTGATATCTTCATTTTCCACGATAAATCGATACAAAGTGGGATAAAGTTTTATTGATTCGCTGTGACATAATAAAGAACGTTTCTTTTTTTCTGTCAGAAATTTCGAATTTTTAATTTTTTCCAATAGACATTTCCCCTTTATTCTTATGAATTTCCAAACACACGTTTGGTTAATTTGATTATATTATTTTCATTATTTTGATGTCAAACGTTTCTAGTTTGGTATAAAAGAAAAAATAACCCACACAAAAAGTATGGGTTCTCCGTTATTTATTTCTCAACTCGAAAATAAAAGGTATTTCCAACCTCCGAAGAACAACCACTTAAACGATACTCCACTCCTTTATCGATATCCTTCTTTTCTATTTTAGAGCAAGTTGTACTTTGTTTTCCTTTATCAGAACCAGCAAAAGCATCTTGTGAATTATCGTATGTGTACTGGATTTTTTCACCGTTATAATCTAAATTACGGAAAATTGGATCTCCTTCGTCTGTGTACATTGTGATACGAATTTTATCCTTTTTTCCGCTTTCAACATTGGCTACAAAACGCTCAAACTTATCTAAGTTGCTAATTTTGCCTTGAAGATTGACCACATCTCCGTTTGTTATTGCCTCCTCAGAACGATAAGGTTTCTTCGGATTATCAGTGGCAGGAGTTGATTCTTTTCCATTAGACTTATTACAAGCTGTTAATGTTAATACCAATAAAGCAACAGATATATATGTAACAAATTTTTTCAAACCTAATCACCTTCCTTAATTTTATTAATTAGACGAGGTGTGAAAAACAAATGTTTCATAAACAATTTGATTTTCATATAAGCAGTAAAGAACTTCTCTAAAAAACAATAAAAAATGACCACACCTTTGATTGATGTAGTCACTAGAAATATAATGCATTAATCCTGAAATAATTTACGAAAGACTAGACCAAAATGATATGGTGGCAATTCAACTTGTTTTTCTAATACGAACCCTGTTTCATTAGCCCAATTAATAATCATTTGTGGAGTTGGTCTAATATCCATAGATGGACCTCTGGGTGTATCTTTATTTATCCAATGGATCACTCCAATGCGTCCATTCTTTCCAAGAATACGATGAACTTTACTTAATAATTGAACAGGTTCTTCACAATGAAGAATATTAAATAAAGTCACGTAATCAACCTGACCACCGTAATCCGAAAAAACGGATTGTAAGTCTATATCTAAAACATCGCCTTGTATTACTTGTATATTTGAAATAGCTTCTTCATTTATTTTTTTGTTACAGACTTCAACCATTTTAGGATCAATATCAATGCCAATTACTTTTCCGCTAATCAGTTTGGCAATTGGAAATAAAAATGTTCCATATCCACATCCAACGTCAACCCGAGTTCGACAGTTTTGAGACCATTTTAGGCAAATGAAAATGGTTAAAATGCTGTAATATCAAGGATTTCACGATGTGGATCCTAGAAAAAAACGCTGAATTTCATAGGCACACGAATTGACAAATTAACCTTTTAAAATAGCCAAATATCGTTTATAATATAGGCATGTACATGCGGAAAGTAACACGCAAAAATAAAGATGGAACGACCGTGGCGTATCTCCGGCTTGCTCACAACGAATTGGATCCGAAGGTCAAATATGCGAAAACGAAGGTGATGGATTCGTTTGGGCGCGAAGACGAGGTGGATCGCGCTGTCTTGGAGCGTCTGGCCAAAAGCATTTCGTGATCCTTTCTCCTGACTCATGAATCGTGGCCGAAAGTAAGGGACGAATGCGAGCGTCTTATGCTTGGACATTTTTCTTCAAAAACGGAGACCTTGATCAACGAACCGAGCTGACGGCCAAACAAGCGCAACTCTTTGCGGCTCTAGGGCTGGAACCTCCTCCGAAGATCCTAGGCATCCATCCTCGCCCCTAGATACACGCCCGAAGTGTGCTCAAATGCCTCTCGTCCCTTTTGTATCAAGGGTCGAGAGGCATTTTGTTTGCCTAGTCACTGTCGAACTCGGGGTCAACTACCGTGTTGATATTCCTATCAATACCTAATTTCTGAACGCATTCAGCAGGGTTAAAGAATGTTTTCCATAAATCTTCTGATGGCATTCCTGATTCTCTGAATTTCATTACAACATCCCCTTTCCATTAGGTAATTCGTATTATTAAGCCATTTTCTTTTTAAAACGTAATAATAAATATCCAGCACGAACAAACAAATCAATTAATATGGATAACCACACCCCTGCTATACCCATTCCCATTTGTATTCCCAAAATATATACTCCAATTACACGAATAACCCACATACCTACAGCAGTTGAATACATTGGGCTTTTCGTATCGCCAGCTCCTTGTAAGGCTCCTGCTAATACAAGACCGATTGCTAATGCTGGTTGGGCAAAGGCATCGATTCGTAAAGCAGTTGTAACCATATCAATTACATTTTTATCTGTTGTAAACCAAATTACAAACCAAGGGGAAAAGAAATATAAAATAACCCCAATGAAAGACATAAATAAAACGGCTATTCCAGTTGTAAGCATTCCATAAGAATAAGCTTCTTTCTTTTGATTTGCTCCTAAGTTCTGACCAACCAATGTAGTAGCTGCTACTGCCAACCCGTAACCTGGCATATAAGAAAAGATTTCAATGTTTCCAGCAATCGTATGAGCTGCATAAGTGGCGGTTCCAATATGAACAATAAGTCCAAAATAAAGAACTTGACCCAAACACATTATTAAACGCTCAGCGGCGGCAGGAGTTGATAATTTTATCAATGAACGGGGGCTATCGTTAAAAGAAAAACCATCAAATAATGAAAAATGAAGTTTGGATTTCACAATGTATCTATAAAGAGCAATAGTTCCAAGAATTCTTGCAATCACTGTTGCCCAAGCTGCTCCTGTAATACCTAACCCTCCAAATTTCCAAAACCCAAAAATAAGCAAATAATCAAACACAATATGTACAATATTTATCCAAACACTTACTTTCATTGGAGTTTTGGTATCTCCCGCCGCTCGTAGAATGCTTCCAAAAACAAACATTAATGAAATGAATACTGAAGGAACGGCAACGATTCGAAAGTAAGTGACTGCAACTTCTAAAACATTCGGCTCTGCCCCCATAATTTTTAGTAATGGTTCTGCAAAAAATAAAGAAATAAGACCAAATAACAATCCGATAAGAATAGCTATCCAGGTCGCTTGTTTTGCAATTGATTTTGCTTTTTCAAAATCCTTTGCTCCAACGCTTCTGGCAATAAGCGCAGAAGTTCCAGTTCCTAAAGCCATAAAAATAGCCATATAAACTGCAAGAATGGCATTTGCTATTCCCACTGCGGTAACTTCCACAAGTCCGATTTTGGATACAAAAAGCGTATCTACAAAGCCAACAACGGTTTGTAATATATTTTCTATCATTGCAGGAACAGCAAGGGCTAAAATGACCCGTATTTTTTGTTTATTCGTTGTATTCTGTTCCGTCATAATGTGAGACTCCATAAAAGCACTTCCTTTATTTTAGATAATGGTCTAATGCTTTATTTAGGTTGGCTAATACTTCTTGCTGATTTCCTTTATGAACTGCATCCACAACACAGCCCTCCAAGTGGTCTTTTAATAAGATTTTTGCTGCGTTATCTAGTGCCTTACGCACAGCGGCGATTTGTAAAAGCACTTCCGAACAATCTCTGCCCTCTTTAGTCATTTCCTTAATAGACCTTACGTGTCCTTCAATTCTTGCCAGTCTATTTACAATTTGCTGTCTATGCTTATGACTGTGGTTATGGAAGTGATTATGATGGTTGTCATTCATAAAATAAAACCTCCTTCACATCAAAATTATATCCCCCTAGGGGGATAAAGCAATAATGATAGTAACTACTTGGAACAGCAAAAGAAACCTCAATATCGTTAAATTGATATTGAGGTTTCTTTTCGATTGTTATTTATTATCCAAAAAAAGTTTGGAACAATAGATATGCATTTAGGCTAATGATTACAATAGCTACAATCCACGCAAGAACTTTCAACCATAATGGATTTACGAACTCCCCCATTTTCTTTTTATCGCTTGTGAATTGAATGAGAGGAACCACTGCAAAAGATAGCTGTAAAGAAAGAATCACTTGGCTCAAAATAAGTAATTGAGCCGTTCCGCTTTCGCCATAAAGAGCAGTTACAACAACGGCTGGGACAATGGCAATCAATCGAGTGATAAGCCTTCTTAACCAAGCTGGAAGGCGAATGTTTAGAAAACCTTCCATCACAATCTGACCAGCTAAGGTTCCTGTTAATGTTGAGTTTTGACCAGAAGCCAACAAAGCAACTCCAAATAAAATACTTCCAAGTGTTGTTCCAAGCAGTGGAGAGAGCAAGTGATAAGCATCACCAATCTCCGCAACATCCTTCATTCCTGCTTTATGGAATGTAGCAGAAGAAACAATAAGGATCGCTGCATTAATAAATAAAGCGAAGAAAAGTGCAATGGTTGAATCCCAAGTGGCATATTTGATCGCTTGTCGTTTACCTGAGCTGGTTTGTTCGTATTGACGTGTCTGCACAATGGAAGAATGCAGATAAAGATTATGAGGCATTACGGTTGCACCTAAAATACCGATTGCGATATAGAGCATTGATGGATTGTTAATAATCTCTGTGCTTGGAACAAACCCCTTCAATATGCCACCTACATCTGGCTTAGAAAGAAAGATTTCAGTTGCAAAGCAAGCACCAATGGTTAGAATTAAAACGATCACCAACGTTTCAATATACCGAAACCCTTTATTCTGCAATAACAATACGACCAATACATCCAGAGCTGTAATGATAACTCCATATATTAACGGAATTCCAAACAACAAATTCAAAGCGATTGCCGAACCGATCACTTCCGCTAGATCACAAGCTGCGATTGCCAACTCGCATAAAACCCATAAGACCATTGCCACTGGCTTACTATAATGATCTCGACAAGCTTGGGCTAAATCCCTTCCCGTTACAATTCCCAACTTGCCAGCCAATGCTTGAAGCAATATTGCCATTAAATTTGAAAGCAAAATAACGGAAAGTAACGTGTATCCGAACTGGGAACCTCCTGCAATATCAGTCGCCCAGTTGCCTGGGTCCATATAACCCACTGCAACTAAGTATCCTGGTCCAGCAAACGCAAGAAATTTTCTAATCCAAGAGCCAGCTTTTGGTATACGCAAACTTCTATATACTTCGGGTAACGTTGGTTGTGTTCGTTTATTTCTCCAACCTTCTTCAACTGCTAACGGCAGTTTTTTTATATTTTCACTCATTATGATCACCTCGTTATTGGTTTGTACTAAATATTTTGCATAAAGGAAACTTTTAGGGTAAAAAAATTGCTCCTACACTTAGAATTAGATATATGTAAGAGCAAAGAAAATGTTGCCTAAATAAATTGTACCTCCGAAAGAATTTTAGTCAAGGGAAACTTTTATTACTTATTAGTTCTTAGGCTCTCTAAAATATTGAACAAGGTACTGACCTTGTTCAAACCATTTAATAATATTTGAAACTTATGTTTGAATGAATACTCTCCCACTTACGTTAAGCTTAGAAGGGCTATAAAAAGTTCTAACCACAACATTGCCATCACCTTCAATGGTTTAAAAAATCATTTATCAAATACTCTGCATCGGCACCCACTCCTCCAATAAGAGCGGATCCTCTTCGATACTGCCGCGGCAATCCTAAGAAATATAATCCTTGTACAGAATCAACCAGCTCCGAAGAGGGTTAGATTCTCATTTCCCCGTGATGGATTTGAGAGGTTTCAATTTGAATGGTTGTATGCTGAATTTTAAAGTGTTCCTCAATAAAATGGATCGCTTCTTGTAAAACCTTTTGGCTGTCTTGATGATCTTCAATCAAAATATGGCAACTTAATGAGTCCAACCCTGAAGTAATTGTCCAAATATGAAGGTCGTGAACGTCAATCACTCCTTCAATACTTTCTAAGGCTTTTTTCACTTCATTTTGGTCAATGGTAATAGGCGTTCCTTCCATCAAAATATGAACCGTATGTTTAATAACTCCCCAAGCACCTTTCAAAATTAATAAAGCAACCAAAACTGAAATAATGGGGTCTGCAATATACCAACCAAAGAGCCACATAACGAGTCCTGCAACAATGGCTCCAACAGAACCTAAAGCATCTCCGATAACGTGAAGATAGGCACTACGAAGATTGACATTATTTTTCACATCACCTTTTCTCATTAACGCCCAGGCGCTTAAAAGGTTGGCAAAAAGTCCAATGAATGCAATCAGCATCATAGAACCGCTAGCTACAGTTGGCGGGTTGTAAAAACGCTGAATAGCTTCCCATACGATAAATCCAGCGATAACAAACAAGGTAACTCCATTAAATAAAGCGGCTAAGATTTCAAAACGATAAAAGCCATACGTTTTATTGGGGGAAGCTGGTTTGGTTGCAAACCAAATTGCAACTAAGCTAAGAATAAGTGAACTGGCATCACTAAGCATATGACCAGAGTCAGAAAGAAGGGCTAGGCTGTTTGTGATTAAACCTCCGAAAAACTCTAACAACATAATTCCAGAGGTGATGAGAAGGGCAATCGTAAGCCCCTTTTTATTACCTTCTCTACCGAAGTCGTGGTGATGATGTCCGTGACCGTGATGATGGTGATGACCGTGGTGATCGTGAGAATGATGGTGATGATGATTATGCATTGTAAAACGCCTCCTTAATGATGTTCAGAATGGTCAATGGCTTGTTTTAATAATGAAATAACGTGTTCGTCATCGCAGGAGTAAAATAGTGTTTTTCCTTCACGGCGATACTTAACCAGTCTCAGATTTCGTAACATACTAAGTTGGTGGGAAACAGCTGATTGAGACATTTCCAACACTTCTGCAATGTGATTTACATTGCACTCTTCTTGCGATAACAAATAAAGAATTTTGATTCTTGTTGGATCGGCTAATACCTTAAATATTTGCGATACATTTTCAATGGTTTCAGATTTTAAGAAAGAATGGTCTTCGGTTTTCATTATGATTTCCCTCACTTTATTTATTATATATGAGCATATGTTCATATGTATGTAATAATATTTTAAATTCAGTTTTTTGTCAAGTTTAGGAAATGTTTTTTAATGAAAATGGGTGATTTAGCTCATAATGAATGAGAGGAGGCTGATGATATGGGAGACAATCATAATCATTCCCACGTATCAGATAACAAAAAGGGATTAATGATCGCTCTTCTTATTACTTCGGGGATAACGGTTTTGGAGTTCTTTGGTGGACTGTTTACGAATAGCCTAGCATTACTATCGGACGCAGGGCATATGTTAAGCGATATTGGCTCTCTAGCTTTGAGCTTGTTTGCTATGTGGTTCGCCGCAAGACCCCCTTCTCCACGAAAAACATACGGTTTTTACCGATTTGAAATACTGGCAGCTATGTTGAATGGACTTCTCTTATTCGTCATTGCGGGATTTATTTCTTACGAAGCTTATAAACGTTTTTTTGAACCTCCAACAGTCGCAAGTGGTACAATGATGCTCATTGCTACCATTGGATTGTTGGCAAACATCACCAGCGCATTTATTTTGACAAAAAAAAGTGATACCAAAGAAAATGTAAATGTGCGAAGTGCCTATTTGCATATCATTTCTGATGCATTAGGTGCGATTGGGGCAATTGTGGCAGGGATTGTAATGTACTTTTTCGGCTGGTATGTGGCTGACCCCATCATCAGTGTTGTCGTGTCGCTATTAATCTTGAGAAGCGCTTGGGGTGTGGTAAGCAACTCCTTTCACATTCTTATGGAAGGAACGCCGATTACAATTGATATGGACAAAGTAAAGCAAACTCTTCAATCCATTGAGGGCGTAAAAGATGTTCACGATTTACACATCTGGACAATCACCTCTGGGTTGGATTCGCTCAGTTGCCATTTGCTCATTGATGATACCAAGGATAGTCAGGACATTTTGAAACAGTCCATCCAACGGATTGAAGAAGAATTTCACATCTTGCATACGACAATTCAAGTGGAAAAATCGGACTTACAACATACCGATTTAAGGGTATAAAAAGGACAGCAGTAAGCTGTCCTTTAAAATATAAGCACATCTATTGTAAATTCTTATTCAAATTCCCGTATGACGTTATCCTCAAGTTTTTTACAGAAAAAATAAGTAAAATGAAACCAATACAAAACCAATTATAGCCATTATAACACAGTATATTTTTGTAGATGTGCGTAAAGCTGTTCCAAAAATTTCTTTTCCCGTCACTGAAAGCATTACCCCCATCGCCAATGCGATAATCATTGCTATTAGCCAAGGAACCCCCATTCCATAATTGCTTCCTATGAAGGCTCCAACTCCTACGGGGGCGGAGGCTATGGTTGCCCCAAGTATGATGCTGAGAATTCCAAACCCAGCCATCAACAAGGGAGTAAAAACAGCAATCCCTTCTGGAATATTGTGAAGCATAATCGTAGTCATCATTGGTTTAGTCAATGAAGCGTGAGTATTAGTTCCAAGTGCAATGCCTGTTGGAAAATTGTGCAGGGCAATACTGAATGTTAAAAATAGACCAGAATGTACGAATACGTCTTTTTTAGCGTCATTTGTAATAATGATCACATGATGAGAAACCTTTTCTAGATGCTTGTAAATAAAATAACCAAAAATCAATCCGACAATAACAATAAACCAACCTCCGATTTCTATACTTTCAGGCAAAATTTCCATTGTGACCAATCCAAATATCATTCCACTACATATTGAAAAAATGGTCGGCATTCCTTTTTGTAAACTTTTAAACAACCAAGCAATCACTCCACCAGATAACATTCCAATAGCAGAAGCAGAAAACCCTAAAAGCCCAAGTGAATTCACCCATCGTCCCCCCCTTGTACTAGTTGTCTTTACTTTGTATATCTATCAAAACCATAAAATATGCCTTAAGAAAACAAAAAAAATCCTCCGCCGTGGGAGGATTTTAAAGTTGTTATGAGACTTTGACTACGAAAGGAACGGTAATAACCTTGCCTTCGTGTTGGAACTGACCCCAAATTTTATAGATTCCACTCTTAGGGAACTTAGTCATAAATTTGGCGTCTGGTCCTTTTGCCTTTTCGTCCATTGGATGTACGTGTAAATATTCGTCAGTGTTTTCACTAATGATTACAACGTGTCCAACAGCGCCTAAGTATGGCTGTAAATTAGTAATCGGTTGACCTGTCTTTTGGTCTTTAATGTTAAAGTTCAATGTAACATCTGTTCCAGCTTTGAGTTCATCAAAAGATAATGTAATTTCCTTGCCTTCCACAATTTTCGTTAAATTTTCGTCTGGTTTTAGTGGCGTGGTTTGTACTTTTTCTCCCTCAACCGTAACAGTGTGATTTTTTACAACTTTTGATGCCCCTTTTGGAACATAATCCGCATATAATTTATATTCTCCTCCAGCAGGAAAGTTTAAGGCAATCGTAAATAGTCCGTCACCTTTGTATTCAGGGTGTAAATGGTCAAAATAAGATAAATCTTTACTTACCACAATCAGATGCATTAGCTTTTCGTGCTGAATATCAAAGTCTTTAACAGGTTTTCCATCTTTATCGTTAATTTGAATTGTTAAATCAACCATTTCATTGCTTTTTGGAATTTCTTTTGAAAACTTCCAAACAGCCTGAGTAGTAACCTCTTGGGACTGGTTCGTTTCGTGATTCATTCCTTCGTGATTTTCACCTTGTTGCATATTTTCGTGATTCATATGTTGGTTTTTATTGGTGTTTTCGGACTTGCCACATCCACTTGCAATCAATAAAACGGAGATTAGAGTTAATAGCATTATTTTTTTCATATTGATACTTCACCCTTTCTAGATTAAGAATTTGTGACAAAAGATTTGACTTTCTAAACATATTGCAAAAATGAATACATTGATAAATAGAAGAGTTACCGAAACTATAAGAGGCTTTTTCTTAACGATGGGTATAGGAATATGTTTTTTAGGTTCTATGATCTGCATAATTCGATAATTCATCGCCACATCAGCTAAATGCACCGTAACCTCATCAAATGATGTATTTGCTTTCATCTTGGATACCTTCAACAATACTGAACCAAGTGGATTGCTGCTCTTCATCCTTTTGAAGGCATACTGATCAGCGAGCAATTCTCTCCAAATGTTGTAATATTGAACCAGACTCTTTAACATTGGAATATAAGATAATCCTTCGGAGACAATCTTTATCCCGAGTTCGACAGTTTTGAGACCATTTTAGGCAAATGAAAATGGTTAAAATGCTGTAATATCAAGGATTTCACGATGTGGATCCTAGAAAAAAACGCTGAATTTCATAGGCACACGAATTGACAAATTAACCTTTTAAAATAGCCAAATATCGTTTATAATATAGGCATGTACATGCGGAAAGTAACACGCAAAAATAAAGATGGAACGACCGTGGCGTATCTCCGGCTTGCTCACAACGAATTGGATCCGAAGGTCAAATATGCGAAAACGAAGGTGATGGATTCGTTTGGGCGCGAAGACGAGGTGGATCGCGCTGTCTTGGAGCGTCTGGCCAAAAGCATTTCGTGATCCTTTCTCCTGACTCATGAATCGTGGCCGAAAGTAAGGGACGAATGCGAGCGTCTTATGCTTGGACATTTTTCTTCAAAAACGGAGACCTTGATCAACGAACCGAGCTGACGGCCAAACAAGCGCAACTCTTTGCGGCTCTAGGGCTGGAACCTCCTCCGAAGATCCTAGGCATCCATCCTCGCCCCTAGATACACGCCCGAAGTGTGCTCAAATGCCTCTCGTCCCTTTTGTATCAAGGGTCGAGAGGCATTTTGTTTGCCTAGTCACTGTCGAACTCGGGTTTATAAACATTAGTCTAAATGGGTCTCGATGTATGGAGTGAAATTGTTCGTGAAGCAGTATAGCTCGAAGCTCTTCTTCCGAAAAATGATCCATTACAAAAGTCGATATAACGATTTTTGGTTTTATAAACCCAGTGGTTAAAGCGACAAACTGGTGATTTTCTATGACCAAGATTTGATTTTTAAACTCTGGGTATTGAGCATTTATATACTTAGTTTTGAACACATCTTGGGTAAGCAAAAATTTTGTATACCACTTGTTAGAAAGTTTAAGTTGCTGTATGATCTTCCAAGTTATTCTTACAAATACAAAAATAAAAAATAGGCTAATCGCTATTCCAAGTATAGAATATCCTTCACTCATCGCCATTAAATGTTGAGACATTAACCAATGTTGCAGACTTCTACCGAAGTGGTGGTATAAGAACATCACCATTTCTAAAAGCGTGAATCCCCCAAATAAGAGGATCATTACAAAAACCAATTCAGATTTCATCCTTGAAATCATTGTTCATTCCTTCTTTTCGCTTCATTTAATTTTTCCTCTAGCTTTTTAAGCAAGGAGGGATTCACATCCCGAATGGCATCAACCATATGAGTCACAGCTAATCCTCCAAACTCCTCAATAAGTCCATAGGTTACGGATTTGGTTTGCTCGGATAAAAATTGCTCTTTGGTTTGAACGGCTTTAAAGTAAGCGATTCGTCCTCTCGTTTCTTTGTGTAGATGTCCTTTATCAACAAGTCTATTCATTACAGTCATAACAGCATTAAAAGAAATTGGTTTTTCATTGTTGATATGCTGCTGAACTTCCTTTACGGTGACTTCCCCTGATGACCAGATATAATTCATTATTTTTGCTTCCAAGGCTCCAAAGAAACGATTCAAGCCCTCTTCATTGATTTTGAAGTTACTGATTTTCAACTGCTTCTCATCCTCTTCACACATAACTACACATTGTAGTTTTTACTACATATTGTAGTTTAAAAATAAAAAAAGTCAAATTTGATATTTCTGGAAGTTCAACATAAAGAAAAGTTTGTTAAGTTATAGTGGATAAGTGATTGCGATATGGAGAAAATACTGTGTAATTTAAAAAATTAGAAATTGGTAAGCAATAAATCCATAAAATTAATCAAATAAAAATGCAGACTTAGATGTTCGCACTAAGTCTGCATTTTAAATTCACAGAGGTACTGAATATGGGCTACGGGAGAATTGAGCGGAACAATGATTGCAATAATGGGCTTATGTGTCGGCACTGGTTTAACAATCGGATTTTCTTGGTTGGTAGAACCTTTTTACTTAATTTAGCAATTTATTAGCGTTATTCCACATTCTCTGTTCTTAGAGATTTCACGTACGCCTTTACATTGCCCAAACAACAGGATCCTTGTGGGTTATTAACTTCACAACCACAACGGTTTTCTTTCATATGAGCAGAGATGCTATTTATCACCTTATTGTCATTATCAGTATCAAAAGCCTCATTAAGTTTTCTTCTCGTCCAATCAAAACAATAACATACTGGTGTGTCCAAATTCTTATCTTTTTGGAATACTGGCACTTTTAAATCGTGTTGTTGGAATATTAGTCCATCTTCATTAAAGTAAACCGCATTACAAGAAGGGTTGAACAAAAATAATAAGTTGTTCCTTCATCTAATTTGACTAGAGCATTTGGTAAAAGCAGACTCTTTAAAGTAATCAAATGTATCCTTTTCCCTTTATGGTTACAAGACGGGCATAACACGTTCTCAAAATGATTTGTAGGTTTGCAACAATCAGACATTTGTATTTCCTCCTACTTTAACCTCAACAGCCTCATACTGTTTAAAATAACCAATAAAGCGGCTCCAGTATCACTCAATACAGCAATCCACAAAGTAAGCCAACCTGGAAAAATCAATGCTAACGCAACAAATTTTATAATTAAGGAAAACCATATATTTTGTTTAATGATTGTAAGGGCTTTTCGGCTTAATTTAATGGTGTAAGGCAGTTTTTCTAAGTTATCTGCCATAAGAACAATATCGGCTGTTTCCATAGCCGTGTCCGTTCCCGCGCCACCCATTGCAATACCCAAATTGGCAGTAGCTAAGGCAGGAGCATCATTAATACCGTCACCAACCATTGCGACCCGTTTCCCTTCGTCTTGTAACTGTTTAATGGCTTTTACCTTGTCTTCTGGCAATAGTTCGGCAAAATAACGATTGACACCCGTTTGAGAAGCCACTTTTTCGGCAGTTCCTTTATTATCACCCGTGAGCATTACTATTTGATCTACACCCACATTTTTAAGCCCCTGTAACGCTTTTACCGTTGTCTCACGGATAGTATCAGCAACAGCGATAATGCCAAGTATCTGCTCTTTTGTCCCAACAATGACAAGCGTATTTCCTTCGTTTTGAAGGGCTTTAATTTGGGACTCATACTCATCAATAGGAGTATTCAGTTCTTGGAACAGTTTCAGGTTTCCTGCAAAGTATTCCATACCTTCAATCGTTGTTTGAACACCCTTACCGACAATGCTCTTAAATAATTCCCCATTTCGAGAAGGAATTTCTTTTTCTTTTGCATAATTAACCACAGCCAATGCAATTGGGTGAGTAGAATATTCCTCTAAAGTACGAGCAATCGATAACAAATCTGTTTCAGTCGTATTGATCGGTATTACTTGTGATACTTTTGGCTTACCTTCGGTTAAAGTACCCGTCTTATCGAACGCAATCGCATTAATGGATCCAGCTGTCTCTAAGAAAGCGCCTCCTTTAATCAGAACACCGTTCTTGGCGGCATTTCCGATTGCTGAAACAATGGCTACAGGTGTAGAGATAACTAATGCACAAGGACAAGCGACAACTAATAGTTCTAACCCTCTATAAAACCAATCTCCCCAAGTTCCAAAGTCAAGTAGAGGAGGAAAAATCATTACCGCTAATGCTAGTGCAAAGACAATAGGTGTATAAATTTGTGCAAATTTATCAACAAATGCTTGTGTTGGTGCTTTCTTTTCTTGTGCTTCTTCCACTAAATGAATGATTTTCGAAATGGTCGTATCTTCAACAAGCTTCGTAACTTTGATTTCTAAGGAGCCGTGTTCGTTAATGGTTCCTGCATAAACCGTATCGCCAATTTGCTTGTCAACTGGTATAGACTCACCTGTAATCGGTGCTTGATTTACGCTTGATTCGCCTTGAACAACTTCACCGTCTAATGGAATTTTGTCACCTGGTTTAACAACAATGATATCTCCAATAGCTACTTCTTCTACAGGTTTTTTAATTAAGTCCTGACCTTGTTTTACCCACGCTTCGGGTGGCGCTAAATCAAGCAAACTGCGAATGGAGTTTCTAGTCTTTTCAATGGATTTAATTTGTAAAGCATTCCCCAATGCGAACAGCCAAACTACGGTAGCCCCTTCAAGCCATTCACCGATTATAGCAGCTCCAATCACCGCAGCGGTCATCAATACGTTCATATCTAAGGAACGACTTTTTATAGCGTAATAAGCACTTTTAGCTGGCTTATATCCACCAATCAATATGGATAAAGCATATAGAACATTCACAACAAAAGGAGACATATCAGTTAGAGAACCAAGAAAACCAAATAATAAAAAGAACCCTGATAATAAAAGAAGATTGTTACTTGATTGTGTTGTTGGCATATCCGTTTTGGCTCGTCTATTTGAAACGAGAGAGGCTTTATAACCAGCTTTCTCAACCTCTTTAATGATTTCTTCAACAGAATTGTCGTGTTCAATCTGCATTTTTCCCGTGGAAAAATTAACGCTGACACTTTTTACAGAAGGATGCTGTTTTAAGTGATTTTCAAGCGTTAAGGCACAGGAACTGCAATCCATTCCTTCAATGGTATAAATTCGTACATTCCCTTTTTGTTCAATGGGTTCCAATGTATAACCAAGCTTCTTAATCTCCGCTGGCAATTTTTCTAACACTGACGAATTTTCAGCTTCAACTTGCATTTTACCCGTGCTGTAATTGACGCTGACGTTCTTAATGTTTTCGAGTTGTCTAATTCTTTTCTCAATGGTTAACGCACAAGCAGGGCAATCCATTCCGTGAACTCGGAACTCAGACTTGTGACCTGTGACTTCGGATAAATTAGATTCGTCACTTTGGAGCTTGGTTTCTGCAGAACAACAATCATCTTGGCAGGACGCTTTTGATGCTGTAGCAGAATTTATTTGAATCAAATTCAATTCTGTATTAAATTTTGGTTTTTGAGATTCTTTGCAGTTATCACCATTACAGCAAGTATTTTTTTGTTCCTTGTCGGACATTATAATCACCTTCTTAATATAAATGGCTATCGCATTGAGCGATTTCCGTTTGCACTTGATTTAATACTTCGTCAAACAGTTCAAGCATTTCCCTAATCTTTTCGTTACGTAAAGAATAATAAATATATTTTCCTTCTTGTCTCCCCACAATAATTCCACAGCCCTTTAAACAAGCCAAGTGTTGTGAAATATTAGACTGATTGCCTTGAAGCTCTTCAACGATTTGGGATACCGTTTTTTCCTCATTCTTAATGCATTCCAATATTTGAAGTCTAGTTTTATCAGAAAAACCACGAATAAATTTAGCTTTTACGTCTAAATAATTTTGTTCCATTTATTTCATCTCCATTTCATATCAGTATTCACTAATATGATTATCTGTGTTCATATTAGCACTTTCTAATACATTGGTCAAATAGGCAAAATGAAAACCTCACCTTTCGTTTTCGGAAAAGTGAGGTTTGTTTATTATAAAGGCATTGGGGTTTTCGTTGGTTTTGCGTAACCTTCTTTGTACTTTTCATCAATGTAATGGCGAATTTCCTTTATAGATTTGCCTTCTTGTTTCATTTTAATGGATTCCGCTGCGATTTGTAAGCAAACGCCGCAACGAGTACCGTGGTCATCCCAGACAACAGAACCATCTTTATTGATTTTTTTGACAAAGCAATTCATATTACTCTTATGTCCCGCACTCTCGGCACAACCGCAATAACAAGGAATCCATTGTAACAACTCTGTTGATTTGCCAGCAGCTTGATATACCAAGCGGACCTCTTCACTTTGACCTTTCAAAAAGGTCGGTAAAACATCAGCAGAAGCAGTTTTTTCTTGCAAATCTCCATTGGAAGAATGCTCTTGATGTGATTGTTCTTTATTGGAACTGCAAGCCGAAATGATCAAAGTGAGTATAAGTAAAACAATAATTCCCTTATATTTCATCCTTATCACCTCTTATAATATTAGATATGACTAATATATCATAAGAGGTAGACATATTTTTAGCGTAATAATAAATTTATTGTCGATTTATAAATTTCAATCAACATATTAGTCAGCTATAATATAACTTGATAAGTTAAAGAAAGGATGGAATGAAATGTTAAAAAGAATCATTTTATTTGCTTGTTTGTTGGTGTTGTTGCCAACAACTGCATTAGCCCACACAGAGCTAAAAAGTTCAATGCCAAGCGATAAAGAAACAGTAACAAAACCTTTAACAGAAATTGTTTTGGAATTTAATACGCCAATTGAAAATCTCAGTACATTTACCCTTTTAGATAAGAAAGGACAAAAGGTAAAGGTCGATAATATATCGGTTGAAGACAAAGTATTAAAAGGAACTTTTAAGAAACCATTACCGAATGGAGAATATACGGTTAACTGGAAAATTGTTGGGGAAGATGGACATATCATAGAACGAAGTTTCATATTTACGGTAAATGCACCTGAAGAAAAGAAACTTACGCCAACTGAAACAACCGAGAAAACCCCAGCCCCAAAAGATAATAAACAAGAAACGAAGCCAAATAAACCTGAGTCTACTAACAATGATAAAAATAATTTTATGATGTACTTGTTCATCGGAGCTTCGTTGGTTGTTCTGCTTATTATTACTACGTTGCTATTGAGGAGAGGAAAATGATTTATCTATCTGAACTTTTACTGTATGTTTGCTTTTGTATTGTGGTTGGAAATCAACTACTAGCGTTTGTTCCAGCCGATAAACGTCCAATGGTTGCTGTTCCTAATTGGTTAATCAATCTTTGTATTATTGGAATAGCTTTATTATCATTTTCGCCAGTATTAACGGTTACACTCACCTTTGCAAAAGAGTATAATGAGGGTTTTTGGACCATTTTTAAAGGCATATTAATGGATTTCAATATTGGACACGCTTGGTTAGTTACTTGGTTTTTATGTCTTATTTTATTGCTTTTGCGCATTTTGAATAAAATAGCGAATGACCCAATCTTTGAATATATGGGAGCCTTTTTGACTTTTACTTTAATATTGGCTTTTGGTTGGGCAAGTCATTGTATGGCAAGCTATGGATTAAAAGGCTTTATCCCTCACGCGATCCATTTTCTATCTGTAACCGTCTGGATTGGGATATTGATTGTTGTTGGGTGGTTTTCAAAAAACAGAGATAATTGGCTGAAATTCTTGAAATGGTTTAGTCCGATTGCTTTTATATGTGTAGTCGCATCCATCAGCGCTGGCTTCTTCTTAATGAATCTCTTAGTGCCTGATTATGTGAATTCTTGGATAGTTCCGTACGGACAAGCCCTGCTTATTAAACATCTGCTTATTATTCCGCTACTGACTTTTGCATTTATAAATGGTGTATTGGTGAGAAGAACGTTAAAAATAAATCCAAATTTTAATCCGATTCCGTGGGCAAGGGCTGAAAGTATGGTTGCTTTGCTTGTTTTTACAGCAATGGCAGTAATGGGACAACAAAGCACTCCTGAAAATATTGCAGCCATTATAAAATTTGAGAAACCGTCCTGGTTATTTGAATCCTTTTATCAAGGAAACGTTGAACTCAATACGTCCATTGCTGTTGGAATAAATGCCACAAGTGTCGCATTAATGATTGCAGCTATAATCTTCTTATTGGGTATGGTTATATTATTCCGTAAAAAAGCAAACAGCGTAGTAGTAACGGTTTGTGGACTTTTATTCGTAGTCGTATCTTATGTCGCAATTATGAAAAGCATATTATAAGTAACGAACCCACGCCTCAAAAGCGTGGGTTTATCATTATTCTTCGGTTATACCTGGAATATTGTGATACTCCAAAATCACATAGTTCCCGTCTTTAAACACCATTGAGTAGGTAGATTTTTTGTCTTGTTCCTGAAAGACAATCGAAAATATGTAATCTTCTTTATCCTTTATAGCTTTCTTTTCAAACTTTACGGTCAATTTGTTTTCCTCTCGGTTATCTGATATTTTTCTCTGGTGATGTTGATAATAGCATTGGTCAATATGTCGCATTCAAATTCGATCTGTATTCGCTTAATTTAAATCCTCATATACAATAGGTATGAATTTCTATAATATAAAAAGTAAATGATTTATTTTTGTATGAATTCATATAGGGAAATTGTGGAAAAGACAGGTGGATAACGTGAGTGATACATTAAAATACATAGGAAACCAAATTAGATTTTTCCGAAACAAAAAAGAGCTAACATTGGAGGAATTATCTAATCAAAGTAATTTGACGAAAACATATCTAGCGCAAATTGAACGTGGCGAAGTCAATGTAAGCATTAGGAAGCTAGAATCGATATGTAATGCGCTACATATTTCACTAGGAGATATTTTTCCTACTAACGATTCCATTCAAACAAAAATAAACTCCTCAATCAATAAGGAGTTTATTATAGAACTTATTGAAATATGCATAGAACTAGATAAGCGTGATTTACAGCTACTTAAATCACTTGGAAACGAAATGAGGAATCTCAAGAAACCTTAAGTTTCCTTCTTTTTATTTCAGAAAGTAATATCTGAATAAAGCCTTTGTTTAATTTTAACTTTACAGCCGTTTTATAACTTTCTATTAATAATTTATCGTTTATATAATGCATCAGTTCTCTCTCCTTAATCCATTATATATTAGGTAATTTTTTTAAAGTTATTTGCAAGTGATTCCATTAATCGAAGTCTATTGATAGAAAGTTGGCTATCTGAATGATAGATATGACTATAAAGAATAAAAAAATACTCAAACACTAACGATGCTCTTTCTTTGAGGTCAAATTTTAAGAAAGTATGTAGGGTCTGCGGTGCAATTTGAAGATAGTCTGTAGCAGGCACGGATGATAAGTAAGTCAAGTTTTTTTCGGAGTATAAATCCAGCAAAGCTTTTGTTTCAAACAAAAAAATACGATAAAAATAATACTGTGCATCAAGAAAGTCTGTCTTCGTATTGAGGGAGAAAAAATCATTTTCTAAAACTATTTTTTTAAGAGCAATTAAGACCTTTACATTGATGATGGCTATGGTTTTATTGCTCATTGATAGAAACATTCTAGGACATTGATGACAGTTGTATAAAAAGTGTAATTTTTCTTTATCGTTCCACCTCATATTCTTAAAAAAGACATTCATTTCATTGATTAAGCTATCATTGTTAAGGCTATCTAGTAGAATAGATGATTTCCTTTCAAAGTAGTTTTTGTAAGCAATCACTTTTCCACTTTTCGTATTGGAATATAAATAAGCAAAAACAATATCAGACCAACCCATTTGCTTGATGAAATGATTAATTAGTTGGTAATCCTCTTCTAACTTATTTTGTTCTTGCAATGATTTGATATCCATTACATCCCTCCTTCAAAAATATATTTGTCATTAAATTTATTTTGTGTAAATATATTTATACTTTACCATATACCTATTTATAGCGCAAGCATAAACCAAAAAATATAATGATTTAAATAAGCCTGAAACAAATAAAAAAGTATCAAGCACCTCTTTATATCGCAAAGGAGGTGTTGATACTTTGACACAAGATGTTGATTCGGAAGTAATGAACTGTCGTTTAGAAAACGATAAATGTCTTAGAAAGGTGAATCATTAAAAACCTTATTAATCACTTCATTCAGCGTATTACAAGAGATTACCTCTATCTTTTTAAATACCGACGGATTACGAAGGGCATTACGAGCCACAAATACCTTTTTAAAGCCCATACGCTCTAATTCTTTAATTCTCATTTCTAAGGTTGGAACCTTCTTTAGTTCGCCTGTCAAACCAATATCAGCTACAAAAACGGTATCATTGGGTATGCCTTTATTTTTGTAGGAAGAAACGATGCTCATCAAGACCGCAAGATTGGAAGATGGCTCTTTTAATTTTATTCCTCCTGTTGTCTTAATTACCACATTCTGATTAAAGAGCGGCAACTCTGCTCTCTGTTCAAGAATAGATATCAAGGTATTTAAATGGTCTCTTTTTAGACACTCACCAATTCTAGACGGATAAGGTGTAAAAGTTGGAGAAACTAAACTCTCTATCTCTACAATGATAGGACGTGTTCCTTCTTTGACGACAGTTAAAGCACTTCCACTTACGATTTCCCCTTCTTTTCTTTGAGTCATAAAATACTCTGAAGGGTTATCTATGGCTCTTAGCCCGTCCTCTTCCATTGAAAAAAATCCAATCTCCCCTGTGCTACCATAGCGATTTTTCGTTGCTGATAATTGCTTCAATTCTTCTCCATTCTCGCCATCTAAAACAAGAACGGTATCTACTAAATGTTCAAGCGCACGTAAACCAGCTAATTCATTCTCTTTAGTCATTTGTCCAACCATAATAACAGCTCTTGGACGTTCAGGGTTTTTTGCCACTTTTAACATTGCCGTAGCACACTCCATTGTTTGGGTTGGGCTGCCTGGTCGTGATGGAAACTCTTCTAACACAAAAGTTTGAATACTGTCAATAATAACGACATCAGGATCAATCTGTTCGATAGCACCTAGTACATTGTTCATACTTGTATCGCTATAAATCCAAATGTTCGAGTCAATGTTAGGTAGAACTCGTTCTGCTCGGTTTTTTATCTGACTTTCACTTTCTTCCCCACTGGCATATAACACTTTAAAGCCTTGTGAGGCAATATCTTGTGATACTTGGAGTAATAAAGTTGATTTCCCAGCTCCTGGTACAGCTGTAATGATTGATAAGGAATCCTTTACAATTCCCCCACCCATTACACGATTAAACTCGCTAATAGAAGTGATGATTCTATCACTTTTGGAGGATGCTGTTTCAGTTAACCGTTTTACTGAAACATTTCTTTTTGTTGCTTGTACTAGGGGTTGTTTTGACTGACTTCCCCCTATTTCTGTTTCTTCAAGGGTACTCCACTCTTGGCAATAATTACATCGTCCTTGCCATTTAGGATGATGATGCCCGCAATTACTACATATATAAACTGTTTTTCTCTTCATTCTAATCACACTTCCTAATCAAAAATATCTTCGAATTGTTCTAGTAATTTTTCTAAGTTCTTACCATTCGTATCATCTAATCGTTCAATATTTTCATTATGTTTCTTGTCTAATGTATCTTCGTTTTCTTTTTGGACTAGATACAATCCAGTTGAGTTTAACGCTTCGATTAACTGACCTTCCTCTTTTATTTCCAATACTTCCTTATAAGCCTTTATTTCTTGTTTCATTAATTCCGATTCCTTTTTAAGTTCCTTATATTTAGCCTTGTAGTCTTCTTTTTGGGAATATACATCAGCAAGCTTCTTCTCTAACTCTCTGACCTTTAACTCGGCATTAACCGTTCTATCATAAAGTTTTTTATGCATTTCTTGTATGTTCATTAAAAGTTTTATAAGCCTATCAGGGTTGTTAATATTGCATTTCACAAACTCTTTTACATTTAGATTGGCGAAATAGCTATTATCCGCTGTGTATTGGACGATATCCTCTTTTAAAGTCTTTTTAAATTCTTTTATTCTGTTATTGATTTCTTTATTACGAGAAAAATGATAGTATTCAATTCCTTGAATATGCAATTCCTCTTTCGCATAACGGGCAATGTTACTAAAACTCACCTTTTTTATGTTCTTATTCTTGTTATCTTGGAAAAACTTATGAAGAATATCATATAACTCTTCCGTGGTAAATTTCTTTTCTTTACTCATTCATATCACCTACTGAAAATACCTACTTAACATTTGTGCGTTTTGAGTGGCTATGGTTTTGATTTTGTTTATTTTCAATCCATACTCTTCCATAAAATTTTGCGCTTTGTCATATTGCTTCACAAGCTCTTTTAAAGCTAGCACCTCAGTTGAAATGTTCTTTTGATTTTCAAGCACTAATGCTTTAATATTCTTTTGCGTATCAGTCTCAGTTGGATGATAGAATTCACATATTTCACATACATTATCAACTTTCTTACAATCTTCAAATCCTTTCTGTTTGGAAGAACACTTTCCACCTTCCACTTCTCTATATTGTTTCCATTCTTCTTCATAGTTTGGGTCGAAAACTTTCTTAAAAGCTAAATCCCACTGATTTGATTTTCTTACATCAATGACATACTCGCTGCCCTTTTCGGCTTGCTTTTTTCTTGCTATTTTTTTCGCCATATTATAGGTGGCGCATTTTACAAATTTATCGATGTGACTGTAATAATGATAGCTACTTTTAATGGAAGAATGCCCTGAAATTTGCTTAATAATTAAAGGTTCTAAATCATTTAAAACCATATTGATAAAAGCAAAATGGCGAGTATCCATTAAATTGACATATTCCAATTGATAAGGGAGTAAATCTACATCTTGGTCCCTCTTTTGAACTAGCTGATACTTAAATAAATCAACGATAACCCTTTTATAGAATTGTTTCAGTAAGTAATTAAGGTTGAATACATTAAAGAATTCAGGAATACTTGAATTCTTGCCTGTTACACCCTTAAATCGCAAATGCTTAAAGTACGCCCTTTGTGAAAATAAATACTTTCTTCTTCCAACGTGCTGATAACCCTCAGAAAAAAAGTTAGGAATCCAATCATACTCATCCACTAAATCCCGATAATCTCCGATAAGGCGGTACAACTTTTCACTAATGCGTACTTTTTGTAAAGTATAATCTTCATCTACCCTGTGTTTCACAATGGCTGTGTTTCCTTTTAACTTGGTTCTTCTTACAGTTAGGTAGTAATATCCATTCTCCTTTGTCAAACAATCATAAGGGGTTAGGACTAACTCAGACACACGAAGGGGAATTGTGGTAGTGATTTCCCACCAAAGTTTAATCGGATAAAATTCTTCTTTTTCGCTTTTACTACAACATTCCCAAAAATCATCTAATGCATCCCCCAATTTAAAGACACTCTCAAAATTACCAATTTCTCTTTGATTGAGTCCTTGATGATCTTCTCTATATTTCGAATATGCTTCGGCTTGATGATAAAGCAAGTTCAAATACTCATCATTATCATTTATAGGAAAATACTCAAGGAATTCAATAAGAGTATGAGTATGCTTAAAATAATTGGTATCTTTCTTTAATTTCTTGGCAACTAGCTCTTTTTTCTTTTCCAGTGCAAAGTAGTCTGTTTCCTCAATGATCTTTTTTAGGAATCTAAGGTCTTCTGAAACAATTTCAATAGGATGTACTTGAATTTTATAAAGTACATAACCTTTCAAGGCATTAATAATATCAACATAAGCAAAGATATCCCTGTTCTTTTTAGCTTTGTTATATTTTATCTCATCCAAATGAAAAAGGACTCTTCTTTTCAACTTTTCGTTATATAAATACCAAATATTCTCCTCAAAGGAATAGGCTTGAATAATTTGTTTTTGTTGAAATTCCTTAAATATCTCTTCCAATTCATTCAAAGGGACAGAAAAATAGTCCTTAAACTGAACAATGGAGATATTGGAATCTTTGACTTTTCGCTCAACTAACATTATTCCTTCACCCAATACTTAATTGATGATTTTTCTGAAGTTCGATTATATCTTGTTTTGAAATTTTTACAAACGCTCTTACTCTTTCCTTACCAAAGTAAATTATAGCCTCTTGTAAGATTGGTAAATAAACATTAAATAAAGTATACGTGTATCGTTGTTTATCAAACTCATATTTAGCGTTGCGGATGTTATTCAACAACTGGGTTAAACGTTGATTATATTCAATCAGAAAATACATTTCATTCATCGCATACTCACAACCGATACAATGGTCTCGACTAGGATAGATACAAGCAGATCTGTCGATGGTTTTAAGCAAGCATTGAGAATGCTCCATTTTAGAAGGTGTTTCACCCATTGAGATTTTCTGTAAAATTTCTTTCATTTGCCCCTTATGACTTGTGATCAACTCTCTAAATACTTCGGAAATTCGACTGCGATATTCGTTAATACCCTTGACCATAAGTTCTATATGAATAGGTTTTAAACCGAACAACTCTTGTATCTCTTTGTTTTGCTCCGCCATATCGAGAAGGGCATACTGGTTATGATCTTCTTCGTCCTTAATGACCTTTAAGAGAAGGTGAGACATAAAACCAAAACTTCCTCTCTCTGTTAAGGCTTGGGTAATTTTATCAATATCATTGCTTTTATTTATATGCTCCAAATAAACTTGCGTGGTTTTAGCGATACCTTGTTTATCTTTTATATGTCCACGAATGATAGCGCTTAAATCATATCCCATCCCCCATTTTTGTTGTTGGCTTTCCACTTGGGCAAAATTCATATAGGTTTTATTCGCACGATTGTTTAAAAAGGTTTCTTGTCCAAAGATTTCATTGTACTTTTCCCCAAATAACGCAATGTGTGTTTCTCGTTTCGTTACTCTATTTGTTAAAATGGTTGAAGTATTGAACCAACGATTTGATGACTTTTCTGTTTTCTTGCGATGAGCTTCACACAACGCGATGAGCATTCCAATGGTATACACATAGGAATCACTCACGACCAACTTTAATCGCTGTTTATTTTTCTTTTTGTTCTTTTTTGGTTGAATATGAAACATTTTTACTTGAAACATCACATTATTGACTACACGTTGCGCCATTTCTAAGGTAAATTGTCTGGATTTGATACACTTCAATACTTCTTCTTCATTCATTCCTAAAACTTCCTCTAAGTTTGGATACGGCATTCTTAATAAGTCATCCGCTCTCCACGCACAAACATAATGCATTGCACAATAAAGCCAAACCATTGCATTGATTCGATTATCAATAGATTTAGCCAACAGCTCTTCGTGTTGTGTAAAGAGAAGTAGGGCGAATTGATACCATTGCTCAAAGGTATAGCCTGACCTTTCATTTAAAGTATTGGTTTCTATTTTGAAACGATCTTTGTATTTGGTTAAATAGCGTTTTTTACAGTATTGAAGGAAAAAGGAGAATTCACGTTTTGCCACTAGTTGAGGTATAGCTTCCATTAACTCAATAAGTTCCTCTGTGTTATAGTTCATAATTTCTTTTTCAAGCTTAGGAATAATGACACTATAGACATTGACTAAGTTTGTATAAACGTATTTAGTTTGATTATCCTTAAAGCGTTGAATAATAAATTTATCGAATGCGTCCAACGTTTTTGGAATCTTGGCAGTAGGTTGAATATGTTTTGTCTCTAACTGGAATCTATCATAGTCAGTAGAGGCATTTTCTAATTGATGGATTTCATTTAAATAATTTTCAATTTTTGGGACATCTTCCTTATAAACAAGCATTGCATTTATGAGTGGATATGTGTTTTTAGGAATATACTTTATCCCAAGTTTCTTCATCAAATTTTTAAGGGATTTGCTGGAAATATTATATTTCTCCATTAATTCCGAATTTGTAATCGTGTTCTCTTGAACATATTTCAGTTCATCTATTTTCTTTTTATCGAAGTACAGTTTATTTTTCACTTTAAACGCATTTGCATATTCGGCAATCCTATCGGTATTCATAATTCCGAACATTTCTTTTACTTCTGTATTTGTGTAATACTGTTCGGGGTCAAAATTTTTTACTTTATCGTAATAAGCCTTATACTTCTCAAAATCTGCCTTGGCAATATAAACATTATTAAGACTTCTATTCGTACACCACTTGACCCCTTGCTCATTACAGACCATCAAAATATGTTGTAATGTGCGTTTGTTATCCCCTAAGTGATAGAGAGCATTTCTCTTCGAATAATCCTTCAAAAAGTGAAAATCATAGTAATCATCAATAACACCAGATTCTATATAATTGACTTCTACTATGAATGGTTTAAGCACTTCTTTTAGAACATCTTTTTCACTTCTAGGCTCTTTATAGTTTTTATTTATGAGTTCAATGAGCTTAGGCTTGTCCTTCTTATACAATCGGAAATCTTTGCCGTTTAAAGGGTTTAAGATTAACCCAAAATGCTTCTCTATATAGTTTTTTATGGTAGTTTGGGTTATGTTGTCGTGGTTTGATTCATTTCTAACAATAGCAACGATTTCTTGATAACTGTAAGTGTCCTGTAATAATGCCTGAATGTTATCGACTTCTTCTTTATCAAAAAACGTTTTTCGTTCAATTCTATACGATTTTAAACGTTGCTCCGATGCAAGCTTATATAAGTGCTTCTCAGTGCAACTTAGCTTTTGACTGGCTTCTTCTATGGTATAAAGGTTTAGTGTATTTAATTCTTCACTCAATCCCCTCACCCCCTAAAACACAATCTTATCAAATACCTTTTCTTGTATCTTTTTGATTTTCTCATCTATCACTGGATGTTGTGCGAAATAGGCAATCGCACTATCTAATGACCCATCCCCTCTCCAATACGCTACCTCAATAGGGCTACGAGTCGTCTCTAACTCTGCAATAAACTGGGTAAAAAAGTGGCGTAAGATATGCGTTCCCACTCTACCAGACATTAAAAGCTTTGCTTCACTTGCGCTTTTAAAATCTCCTCTTTTACATAATTTTTCTAGTACTAGGTCAACAATATTTTTGAAAAATGTTTCATAACTGCTATCCAACATTGCTTCTCCATCACGATTAAGAAAAATTGCACCGTAAGGATTATCAATATGTGCAATTAATTTCATATGTTGGTCATAAACCTCTTGGAATAATTTCAAAAATACAGGATGTATAGGTTGAATTCTTCTTTTCTTGATTCCTCCTACGTCCTTACCATCTGTTCTAAGTTGAACTTTTTCCCTTAAATCGATTGTGAACCACCCTAAATCTTTTCCAAACATACGATAACTTATATTGTTTCGTGATACATTACATACTTCTCCTCTTCTTAACCCACCAAATGCTTGTAGGCATAAAGCCAATTTCAAATGAGGATAATGAATATCACATATGTTCAACATTTCTTGAAAAACATAGGAAGGAATATGTTTCACTCGTTGTGGAGGGGTGTAGTTCGGTGGGATAACAGTAAACAAGGATTCTACACGTTCCACTACCTTTTTTCTTTTCTTCCACTGTCCTCTGTGGTAATAAGTTGAACTATGCTTTGTGAAGAAATCTTTTTCACTTATATATTTCATATCCTCTAATTCATTAAAAAGATACTTATAAAATCGATTGAGGACTTGTTCTGCCTTTTGTACTGTCATTTCAGTTTTCTTTTTCTTTCCTACATACCCTTGTGCATAATCCCTCAAAAAGTGATTTCCATACTCTATCTTTAACTCAGTAATATCTTTCATTTGATACTCATCATATTTATCGAAAAAAATGTAGTTCAGGAATCGAGTAATGATTTTAGCGTGATACTCCAATGTCTCTAACCTTGCTGAATTAAGTTCTTTTATAAAGTAATTGCTGTATCCTGTCACTTTCATTTTCTTGTTAAATTCATTTCTTAGTACAATAAACATAAAGTCACGCACTAAGCCATCCTCTTCTATAATCGTCAGTTTTTGCTTACAGAAACGTAGGTTTCTTGTTCTATGTTTCCAATCGTCATCTTTAACTAATCTTAAATTTGGTTTTTCTGTCGTTTCTGACATCGACTTCTTTGTTGTTCTCACCGTTCTCCCCCTCCAATCGTCTAAAAACTATAAGTATATGTATCTTAGATTGTTAATTAAACGTTTAATTGTTTAAATTTTATTAAATATTAGACGATTGAATTATATGCTAAAAATCCTTATTTGTCAAAGTTTATAGAATTTTTATATCAATCGACATATCGTTCGTTTAATTGTTTAATAACATTTGGTTACTCACCGCTCGCAAAATGCGATACGTATGGTGTCGCTCCCCTTCAAAATAGAGAACGGTGTCCACCATATGTTCGAGCAGGCGCGGCCCGGCGATCGCCCCTTCCTTCGTCACATGACCGACGATAAAAATGGCAATGCCTTTTGTTTTCGCCAGCTTCATCAGCTCGGCCGTGCATTCGCGCACTTGGGCGACGCTGCCCGGTGCAGAGGAAATATCGGTGCGATACACCGTCTGAATCGAATCAATGATGACACAAGCAGGTTGAACCGTTTCAACCGCTGCCACAATGTATTCCAAATCTGCTTCCGCCAACACGTACAGCCGATCGCACTCCGCACGAAGGCGTCCAGCGCGCAGCTTTACTTGTTTGACCGATTCCTCACCGGAGACATACAGCACTTGATGCCCAGCGGCGGCCAACTGCGCCGATGTTTGCAAAAGCAACGTTGATTTGCCAATGCCAGGGTCGCCGCCGATCAAAACGAGCGAACCTTTGACGATTCCACCGCCCAACACGCGATCGAGCTCCGCGCTGTTCGTTTTCATGCGCGGCTCTTGCACCGCCTCCACGGCTGTAATCGGGACCGGTTTGGCCGAACCCGCCCGCTCCGAATGAAGAAATGCGCCGCGCACAGTCGGTTTCTCCTGCTCCATTTCCTCAACAAACGAATTCCATGTTTGGCATCCCGGACAGCGTCCAAGCCATTTGGCCGACTCATATCCACACTCTTGGCAAACGAACTTCGTTTTCTTCTTCGCCATCGATCTTAACCCTTTCTGTAACGTTTTCCAACGAAAAAAAAGGCATGGGCAGGAAGCTGCCGCATGCCTTTTCTTCCCTCACACGACCGCCTGTTTCGACAATACGACAAACTCCCCGTCTTTGACATCCACGACGACTTTTTGCCCTTTGGCGATCGTGCCTTTTAACAATTCTTCGGACAAACGGTCTTCAACATGCTTTTGCAAGGCGCGGCGCAGCGGACGGGCACCGTATTCTGGATCGAACCCTTCGGCGGCGATTTTCTCAATGGCGGCCTCCGTCAGCTCAAGATCAATGTCTTGCTCTTTCAGCCGCTTCACGAGCGTATCGGCCATCAATCGGACGATTTGTTTCAGATGGTCTTTTTCGAGCGAATGGAAGACGATGATTTCGTCGATCCGGTTTAAAAACTCTGGACGGAATGCTTTTTTCAGCTCATCCATCACTTTGCTTTTCATATCTTTGTATTGCTGGTTCCCGTCTTGAATGTTGAAGCCAACGTACTTATTCCGTTTCAGCGCATCGGCGCCGACGTTGGACGTCATGATGATGATCGTGTTGCGGAAGTCGACCGTCCGCCCTTTCGAGTCAGTCAGCCGCCCATCTTCCAACACTTGCAGCAAAATATTGAACACGTCCGGATGCGCTTTTTCCATCTCATCTAACAGGACAACCGAATACGGCTTGCGGCGCACTTTTTCCGTCAGCTGGCCGCCTTCTTCATAACCGACATACCCCGGCGGCGACCCGATGAGCCGCGATGTCGAGTGTTTTTCCATATACTCGGACATATCGATGCGAATGAGGGCGTCTTCATCGCCAAACATCGCTTCTGCCAAGGCTCGGGCCAACTCCGTTTTCCCAACGCCGGTCGGACCAAGGAAAATGAACGAACCGATCGGGCGTTTCGGGTCTTTCAGGCCAGCACGGGCGCGGCGCACCGCTTTGGCGACCGCTTTGACCGCCTCGTCTTGGCCGACGACACGCGAATGCAAAATTTCTTCCAGCTTGAGCAGCCGCTCCGTTTCCGTCTCAGCGAGCTTCGATACTGGAATGCCGGTCCAACTCGAGACGACCGCGGCGATGTCTTCGACCGTCACTTCCAAATTTTCTTGGCCTTGTTTTTCTTTCCACGCACGTTTCGTTTCCTCCAGTTCTTCGCGCAGCCGCTGTTCCATATCGCGCAGCGACGCCGCTTTTTCAAATTCTTGGCTTTGCACGGCCGCGTCTTTTTCTTTCCGCACTTCCTCGAGCTTTTGTTCAAGTTCTTTCAATTTCGGCGGTGCGGTGAACGAACGAAGGCGCACTTTCGAGCAAGCCTCGTCGATCAAATCGATCGCCTTATCCGGCAAGAAACGGTCGGTAATGTAGCGGTCGGACAACTTGACGGCTTGCACGATCGCCTCGTCGGAAATCGAAACGCGGTGGTGCGCTTCATACCGATCGCGCAACCCTTTTAAAATTTGGATCGATTCTTCCACTGTCGGTTCATCAACGTAAATCGGCTGAAAGCGGCGTTCAAGCGCGGCGTCTTTTTCAATATATTTCCGGTATTCATCGAGCGTTGTCGCGCCGATGCATTGAAGCTCCCCGCGCGCCAACGCCGGTTTCAAAATGTTCGACGCGTCGATCGCTCCTTCCGCCCCACCGGCGCCAATTAATGTATGCAGCTCATCGATGAACAAGATGATGTTGCCCGCTTGACGAATTTCATCCATCACTTTTTTCAGCCGGTCTTCAAATTCCCCCCGGTATTTCGTTCCGGCGACGACCGTCCCCATATCGAGCGTCATGACCCGCTTGTCGCGCAGCGTTTCCGGCACTTCGTTATTGACGATTTGTTGGGCTAACCCTTCAGCAATGGCCGTTTTCCCAACGCCCGGCTCGCCGATCAACACCGGATTATTTTTCGTCCGCCGGCTTAATACTTCAATGACGCGCTGAATTTCTTTACTGCGGCCGATGACCGGGTCCAGCCGTCCTTCGCGGGCAATCGCTGTCAAATCGCGGGCGAGGCTGTCAAGCGTCGGAGTGCTAACATGCGACGCGCCGCCGCCATGGCCTGACATCGACTCATTGCTGCCAAGCAGCTGCAACACTTGCTGGCGCGCTTTGTTCAAGCTTACTCCCAAGTTGTTCAGCACGCGGGCGGCCACCCCTTCGCCTTCGCGGATCAACCCAAGCAAAATATGTTCTGTGCCGACGTATGAATGGCCGAGCTTCCGCGCTTCATCCATCGACAGCTCAATGACTTTTTTCGCCCGCGGTGTATAGTGGATCGTATGCGACACTTCACTGCCACGGCCGATGAGCGATTCGACTTCTTTTTGGATTTTATCTGGGCCGAGCCCAAGCGCCATGAGCGCCTTAGCCGCGATCCCCTCGCCCTCGCGGATGAGGCCGAGCAAAATATGTTCTGTGCCGATATTGTTATGGCCGAGGCGAATGGCTTCTTCCTGCGCCAGCGCCAGCACTTTTTGCGCCCGTTCCGTAAATCTGCCAAACATCATCGTTCATCACCCTCCATCTTTCTTCGTTCCTCCATCTTTAAACGCTCCCGGATCAGCGCCGCGCGGCGGACGTCCCGTTCTTCAGGGCGAAGCGCCCCGCCGGCATATTGCTGCAAAAATCCCGGCTGCGTCAAAATCATCAGCTCATTTAAAATGTTGCGCGAGATGTTCTTGATATATCCTAGATCAATCCCTAAGCGAACATCGGACAGACATTGCGCCGCTTCTTTCGATTCGATGACGCGACAGTTGGCCAGTATGCCGTATGAACGGAACACCTTGTCTTCTAATTGTATGCCCAAAGTTTTCACTAATGCCTGACGAGCCGCTCTTTCTTGGGCGATCAGCTGCTGAACGATCGTATGCAAATCAGCAACAATGTCTTCCTCCGATTTCCCAAGCGTGATCTGATTGGAAATTTGGAATATATTTCCCAACGCTTCACTCCCTTCACCGTATGTTCCACGGACAACAAGCCCAAGCTGGTTGATGGCAGGAATAATACGGTTAATTTGTTGCGTCAGCACAAGCGCCGGAAGATGCATCATCACCGAAGCCCGCAATCCCGTCCCGACATTGGTCGGGCAGCTCGTTAAATAACCAAGCCGCTCGTCAAAGGCATAGTTGACATACCCTTCAATCCAATCGTCCAATTCGCTCGCCGCCTCGAGAGCCTCAGCAAGCTGCAACCCCGGGAATAGGCATTGGATGCGGATATGATCCTCCTCGTTGATCATGATGCTGATTTCTTCATTTTCCGAAAGCAGACAAGCGCCAAACGGCGAATCCTCAGCCAGATGCGGACTAATTAAGTGTTTTTCTACCAATACCCGTTTTTCAATCGGCTGAAGCTCCGACATTTTCAACAACTCGAAGCGGCCTGCCCCTCCGTAAGAACGATGGGCGAACGTCCGTTCAAACAACGCGACGATTTGCATCGCTTCTTCACTGCTAAACAGCGTTGGAAAACGAAAGTCAACGATGTTGCGCGCCAGTCGGATGCGACTGCTTAAGACGATGTCCGAATCCGGCCCCTCTTGGCTCATCCACGCGCTGACCGCCGTATTGAAAAACTTCTCGAACGACATACCGCTTACATATCCCCCTCTCCGCGTCGACGCAGTTCATCCTCCAACGAGCGGATTTGGTCGCGCACCTCGGCCGCCCGCTCGAATTCCTCACGAGCGACGAGCTCCTGAAGCTTTTGTTTCAACATAGCAAGTTGCTTGCGCAAATGGAGAACGCCGCCTTTTCGCTTCGGAATTTTTCCTGAATGAGCGGTATTGCCGCTATGGAGCCGTTTCAAAATCGGCGGCAAGTAGCGTGCAAACGTCCGGTAGCAGTTAGCGCAGCCGAACCGCCCGATTTGTGTGAATTGATGGTATGTCATTTGGCACGTCTCACATTGAAGTACATCCGGGTTCGGAAACGCGTTCGCCGTCATCTCTTTCATCGGCGCTTGAAAGTTAAGAAGCCCCGCCAACAAGTTGTTGAGTGAAAAATCATCATTGCCGTAGAACGTAAACATATGGCCATGCTCTCTGGCGCATTGCTCGCAAAGATGGAACTCCGTTTTCTCTCCGTTTACAATTTTTGTAAAGTGCATCGTGGCCGGCCGCTGCTTGCATTCTTGGCAAATCAATGCCTCCCCCTCCCCCTATTTGTATTTCAGCGACGTCAGCATCGCTTTTAACATGCGGGCCCGCAGTTCGTCCCGCTCGGGCAAATCGATATATAAAACAGAACGATCCATAGCGCTTAACATAATTTTCGCTTCCCGCTCCGAAATTACCTTTTCTTCAACGAGACGTTTTACCACATCTTCAGCATTCGATTGGCTGATGCGGTGGCCGACAAGCTCGAGCAGCTGGTCAATAAGCTGTGCTTCACTCTTTGTCTTCACTTTCATAATGCGGATATACCCACCGCCACCGCGCTTGCTTTCGACGATGTACCCTCTTTCAAGGGTAAACCTCGTATTGATGACATAGTTGATCTGCGACGGAACACATTGGAATTTATTAGCGATTTCGCTTCGTTTAATTTCAACGATATCTTGGTCGCTCATATTGAGCACTTGCTTTAAATATTGCTCAATGATGTCGGAAATGTTCGGCACTCTACCTACCACCTTCCTTACAACCAAGCTGCCTGGCGATGGGCCGTCCGCTGACAAGGGCACCCCACTGCCTATTTGTTGACTTTGACTATATTTGACCTTACTCTTACTATACAATGTATTACGGAAAATTTCAAGAGTGACCAAAGAAGGAAAACTAACTATAGAATATCCGTTTTTCTGGACAATAAAACGTCAAGCAGCCGAATAAATGAAAAAGCACGCCTTTTCTTCCAAGGAAAGAAAAGACGTGCTTTCCATTTTGCCTAGCAGCGACCTACTCTTGCAGGGGCGCTGGCCCCAACTACCATCGGCGCTGGAGGGCTTAACTTCCGTGTTCGGGATGGGAACGGGTGTTTCCCCTCCGCCATAGCCACTAGGCAACAATGGACAAGTCTTATTATAAGGAAAGTTGACCTGTTGTCAAGACTTTTTCATTCCCTCAAAACTAGATAACCGTTGGAAGAAGCCGCTCGCCTGCGCTTTTCGCATTGTCCAGCTCCGGCTCGCCGCCGCTCGGGGTCAAATAACCTTCGCCTTCGGGATGTGAACATCCCTGCAGACGAAGAACATTTGCCCGTCGCGGCGACCCGCTCGCCTGCGCTTTTCACTGTCTAGTTCCGGCCGCCATCGGCTTGCGACGCTTCGGTCCTGCTGCGGCGGCGACACATTGCTTACGCTCCTGTGATACCACCCACGCAGAACCAAGCTTTGCTTGGTTCGAGCCTCCTCGCAGGCCCTCCAGCGCACCTCGCCGATAAGCGGGCGGCCTCCACTTTTCTTGCTGTCCAGTTCCAGCGCCTAGCTCTCTTCTGCCAAATAACCTTCCCCCTCGGGGTGCAAGCACCCCTGCGGGTGAAGAACATTTGGCTTCGAGAGCTAATCGCGGCGCTTTCACTTTTCTCACTAGGTTAAGCCCTCGATCGATTAGTATCCGTCAGCTCCACGTGTCGCCACGCTTCCACCTCGGACCTATCGACCTCGTCATCTTCGAGGGATCTTACCCGCCTGACGCGGTGGGAAATCTCATCTTGAGGGGGCTTCACGCTTAGATGCTTTCAGCGCTTATCCCGTCCGCACATAGCTACCCAGCGGTGCCCCTGGCGGGACAACTGGTACACCAGCGGTGCGTCCATCCCGGTCCTCTCGTACTAAGGACAGCTCCTCTCAAATTTCCTCCGCCCGCGACGGATAGGGACCGAACTGTCTCACGACGTTCTGAACCCAGCTCGCGTACCGCTTTAATGGGCGAACAGCCCAACCCTTGGGACCGACTACAGCCCCAGGATGCGATGAGCCGACATCGAGGTGCCAAACCTCCCCGTCGATGTGGACTCTTGGGGAGATCAGCCTGTTATCCCCGGGGTAGCTTTTATCCGTTGAGCGATGGCCCTTCCATGCGGAACCACCGGATCACTAAGCCCGACTTTCGTCCCTGCTCGACCTGTCCGTCTCGCAGTCAAGCTCCCTTGTGCCTTTGCACTCTCCGAATGATTTCCAACCATTCTGAGGGAACCTTTGGGCGCCTCCGTTACCTTTTGGGAGGCGACCGCCCCAGTCAAACTGCCCACCTGACACTGTCTCCCACCCCGCTAAGGGGTGCGGGTTAGAATTTCAATACCGCCAGGGTGGTATCCCACCGCCGCCTCCACCGAAGCTGGCGCTCCGGCTTCCCAGGCTCCCACCTATCCTGTACAAGCGATACCAAAATTCCATATCAGGCTGCAGTAAAGCTCCACGGGGTCTTTCCGTCCTGTCGCGGGTAACCTGCATCTTCACAGGTAGTATAATTTCACCGGGTCTCTCGTTGAGACAGCGCCCAAGTCGTTACACCTTTCGTGCGGGTCGGAACTTACCCGACAAGGAATTTCGCTACCTTAGGACCGTTATAGTTACGGCCGCCGTTTACTGGGGCTTCGGTTCGCACCTTCGCTTCCGCTAAGCGCTCCCCTTAACCTTCCAGCACCGGGCAGGTGTCAGCCCCTATACGTCGCCTTTCGGCTTCGCAGAGACCTGTGTTTTTGATAAACAGTCGCTTGGGCCTTTTCACTGCGGCTCTTCAGGGCTCTTCACCCCAAAGAGCACCCCTTCTCCCGAAGTTACGGGGTCATTTTGCCGAGTTCCTTAACGAGAGTTCTCCCGCGCGCCTTAGGATTCTCTCCTCGCCTACCTGTGTCGGTTTGCGGTACGGGCACCTCTTCCCTCGCTAGAGGCTTTTCTTGGCAGTGTGAAATCGGGGACTTCCGGATCACTCCGTCGCCGTCACCGCTTGGCCTTATGATCCGCGGATTTGCCTGCAGATCAGCCTCACGGCTTGGACAGGCTCTTCCAGCCGCCTGCTCGCCCTATCCTCCTGCGTCCCCCCATTGCTCAAACGGGAAGAAGGTGGTACAGGAATCTCAACCTGTTGTCCATCACCTACGCCTTTCGGCCTCGGCTTAGGTCCCGACTAACCCTGAGCGGACGAACCTTCCTCAGGAACCCTTAGGCTTTCGGCGCAGAGGATTCTCACCTCTGTTTTCGCTACTCATACCGGCATTCTCACTTCTAAGCGCTCCACCAGTCCTTCCGGTCTGGCTTCTCTGCCCTTAGAACGCTCCCCTACCGATGACCAACGGTCATCCCGCAGCTTCGGCGGCACGTTTAGCCCCGGTACATTTTCGGCGCAGAGTCACTCGACCAGTGAGCTATTACGCACTCTTTAAATGGTGGCTGCTTCTAAGCCAACATCCTGGTTGTCTTTGCAACTCCACATCCTTTTCCACTGAACGTGCACTTCGGGGCCTTAGCTGGCGGTCTGGGCTGTTCCCCTCTCGACCACGGATCTTATCACTCGCGGTCTGACTCCCGGGCATAAGTCGTTGGCATTCGGAGTTTGACTGGGTTCGGTAACCCGGTTTGGGCCCCTAGCCCAATCAGTGCTCTACCTCCAAGACTCCTAAACCCGAGGCTAGCCCTAAAGCTATTTCGGGGAGAACCAGCTATCTCCAAGTTCGATTGGCATTTCACCCCTACCCACACCTCATCCCCGCACTTTTCAACGTGCGTGGGTTCGGGCCTCCAGCCGGTGTTACCCGGCCTTCACCCTGGACATGGGTAGATCACCTGGTTTCGGGTCGACGACGACGTACTCACACGCCCTGTTCAGACTCGCTTTCGCTGCGGCTCCGCCTCTTCGGCTTAACCTCGCACGCCATCGTCACTCGCCGGTTCATTCTACAAAAGGCACGCCATCACCCATCAACGGGCTCTGACTACTTGTAGGCACACGGTTTCAGGTTCTCTTTCACTCCCCTCCCGGGGTGCTTTTCACCTTTCCCTCACGGTACTGGTGCACTATCGGTCACTAGGGAGTATTTAGCCTTGGGAGATGGTCCTCCCTGCTTCCGACGGGATTCCTCGTGTCCCGCCGTACTCAGGATCCGCTCGGGAGGGAACGAAGTTTCGACTACAGGGCTCTCACCTTCTCTGGCCGGCCGTTCCAGACCGGTTCGTCTACCCCGTCCCTTTCTCACTCCCATCGTGAGCGGTCCTACAACCCCAAGAGGACATGCCTCTTGGTTTGGGCTGTTCCCGTTTCGCTCGCCGCTACTTAGGGAATCGCGGTTGCTTTCTTCTCCTCCGGGTACTAAGATGTTTCAGTTCCCCGGGTGTGCCCTCCATGCCCTATGGATTCAGGCATGGATACTGCCCCA
>NZ_CP014749.1:2542500-3182500 GCF_001592395.1 Geobacillus sp. JS12 | reverse complement strand
GAACCCAATTCCCCCGAATTCACTAGAAGACACAGGCGCAAAGTTGCTGCATTGAAACAACTTCTCTGCTGGTTTTCGTCGAAGAATCCCGCTTCTCTCCATTCACTTGCAGGACACAAGGTTGCTACTTTCGTTTGCTTCTCTGTAATCCTACCGAGGAACCTCACGTCTTCAAATCCCCTTGCAAGCGGCAGGCACAGACATAAAGCAACAGTGGAGCCTATCGGGATCGAACCGATGACCTCCTGCGTGCAAAGCAGGCGCTCTCCCAGCTGAGCTAAGGCCCCATATATCCGCTATCGGGAAGACAGGATTTGAACCTGCGACCCCATGGTCCCAAACCATGTGCTCTGCCAAACTGAGCTACTTCCCGCCAACGCGCTCGAGAGGATTCGAACCCCTAACCTTCTGATCCGTAGTCAGATGCTCTATCCAATTGAGCTACGAGCGCAAGTGCCGAGGGCCGGACTCGAACCGGCACGGTAGTGACCTACCCCAGGATTTTAAGTCCTGTGCGTCTGCCAATTCCGCCACCCCGGCTAAATGGGCAAATAAATGGAGCGGAAGACGGGACTCGAACCCGCGACCCCCACCTTGGCAAGGTGGTGTTCTACCGCTGAACTACTTCCGCTCGAATCAACATGCGGGTGAAGGGACTCGAACCCCCACGCCCGTAAAGGGCACTAGACCCTGAATCTAGCGCGTCTGCCAATTCCGCCACACCCGCAAATCAATTGTGGTGAGCCATGGAGGACTCGAACCTCCGACCCTCTGATTAAAAGTCAGATGCTCTACCTACTGAGCTAATGGCTCATGAGTTGGGTATACACTCACAGTGAACGATGTCCCTTCCTCTACAAGTATATTCAAGGAAGCAAGATGCGTCGGGACAACTCGCAGCAAACTCAATGATGCAAAGCTCGTTGCTCTACCTTCCTCTTCCTCTACAAGCTTATTCGAGAAAGTCAAATGCGTCGAGGCAGTTCGCAGCCAATTCAAAGATGCATCGCTCGTTACTGAGCTAATGGCTCATAGTACTTATATATAGATATAATATAAGTGGTGGAGGATGACGGGATCGAACCGCCGACCCCTTGCTTGTAAGGCAAGTGCTCTCCCAGCTGAGCTAATCCTCCACGGGATTGCCTAGCGACGACCTACTCTTGCAGGGGCGCTGGCCCCAACTACCATCGGCGCTGGAGGGCTTAACTTCCGTGTTCGGGATGGGAACGGGTGTTTCCCCTCCGCTATCATCACTAGACAATCAACAGACAAGTCATATTATAATTAAATTTATTTATTTGTCAATAGGTCCTTGTTTTTGATTAGTGCTGTCATTTCAACGTGCTATCATAATATAACACGTTGGGAGTGGTTTGTCAACTCGACTTCCTGTGTTTGTTTTTCAACAAAACAACGACAACTATTTTTACATAAATGAAAAGCCCCCTGCTGCTTGTCTTTGCAGGGAGCGATCAAATTTATTTATGACGCATTTGCGGGAAAAGCAACACGTCGCGGATCGACGGCGAGTTCGTCAGCAGCATGACCAGACGGTCGACGCCGATGCCAAGCCCACCTGTTGGCGGCATGCCGTACTCGAGCGCTTCAAGGAAGTCTTCGTCCATTTCATGTGCTTCATCGTTTCCTTGTTCACGCTCTTTCAGCTGCGCCTCAAAGCGTTGGCGCTGATCGATCGGATCATTCAATTCGGTAAAGGCGTTGGCATGTTCACGCCCGACGATAAACAGCTCAAATCGGTCGGTAAAACGCGGGTCGTCCGGATTTTTCTTGGCCAACGGTGAAATTTCAACCGGATGGCCATAAATGAACGTCGGCTGAATGAGGTGAGACTCGACTTTTTGTTCAAAAAATTCGTTGACAATATGGCCAAACGTCATATGTGGAGCAACTTCCACTCCATGTTCTTTCGCCAGCTCCCGCGCCTCTTCGTCGCTCATCTGCCGCCAGAAGTCGACGCCGACATATTCCTTGATCGCATCGACCATATGGAGGCGCCGCCACTCGGGCGTTAAGTCGACGACATGCTCGCCGTATTGAATTTTCGTCGTTCCAAGCACTTCAGTGGCAATGTGGGCGATCAAGTTTTCCGTTAGTTCCATGATGTCACGGAAATCGGCGTACGCCTCGTACAATTCGAGCATCGTAAACTCCGGATTATGGCGGGTGGAAATGCCTTCGTTCCGGAAAACGCGGCCGATTTCATACACTTTTTCCAAACCGCCGACGATAAGCCGTTTTAAATGGAGCTCGATGGCGATTCGCATATAAAGGGTCATATCCAATGCGTTATGATGCGTAATGAACGGGCGCGCCGCAGCGCCGCCAGCAACGGCGTGCATCATCGGCGTTTCAACTTCCAAATAGCCACGGCTGTCGAGATACCGCCGCATCGATTGGATGATGAAACTGCGGGTGATGAACGTCTTTTTGCTCTCCGGATTCATAATTAAATCGAGATAACGCTGGCGATAGCGTTGCTCTATGTCTTTCAAACCATGGTATTTTTCCGGCAGCGGACGCAGGGCTTTCGTCAAAAATTCGTACGACGACACTTTGATGGAAAGTTCACCAACTTTTGTTTTAAACATTGTGCCTCGCACGCCGACGATATCGCCAAGGTCAGAGATTTTAAACAGTTCGTACTGCTGTTCGCCAACATCGTCTTGACGGACGTAAATTTGAATCTGCCCGGTGACATCCTGGATATGGGCGAACCCGGCTTTTCCTTTGCCGCGCTTTGTCATGATGCGGCCGGCGACGGCGACTTCAATTTGCTTTTCTTCAAGTTCCTCTTTCGACAAATCTCCGTACAGTTCGAACAGTTCTTGCGCTTTATGAGTGCGCTCGAACCGTTTGCCAAACGGGTCGACACCCAATTCCTCAATTTTTTTCAGCTTTTCCCTGCGGACGCGCAGTTGGTCGTTCAATTCTTCATGACTCATACCTCATTCACTCCATTTAGCGATTTTTTACGAAAAATACTGCCAGCGCTCGCTGGCAGTCCTCTGGCTGCATGAACGTCATCTCCGTTGTGTGAACTACCCACACCTACGCTTCGCTTAGAGGTGGAGGCTTCAAGCGACTTGTGCGTGTTCGCCGAACGGTAAGCCACACACAAGAACCCTTTACGCTTCCATTCGTTCCGAAGGTGTCCGTTCTAGCCATATTCTATCCTATTCGTTGGCTAACGCCAACCGACATTCATCTCCCACCTACTCACTGGGTTACACCCTTCGCGTTCCTTGAGGTGGGAGACTTCTTTCGGAAATCCGTTAAACGGCTTCGGCGTTCGCCGCTGCTTGGACTTCCGCTTCCTCCGCCACGCGAAGCAACAGTGCGGCCAGTTCGTCCCGCGTTTCACATTCATTGATGGCGTTGCGGATTTTCGCTGCGCCGCGAATGCCTTTTAAATACCAAGCAGCGTGTTTACGCATTTCTTTGACGGCGATATACTCGCCTTTTAAGGCAATTAATCGGTCTAAATGCAGCAGGCAGACATCGATTTTTTCCCTCGGCGTCGGTTCCGGGATGAGCTCTCCAGTTTCTAAATAACGGACAGTGCGATAGATCATCCAAGGGTTTCCAAGCGCCGCCCGTCCGATCATGACGCCGTCGACCCCTGTTTCTTCAAGCATCCGCTTTGCATCTTGCGGCGTTTTGACATCTCCGTTGCCGATAACCGGGATGTTGACGGCTTCTTTCACTTGCTTGATGATGTTCCAGTCCGCTTTTCCTTCATACATTTGCACCCTTGTCCGTCCGTGGACGGCGACGGCCTTCCCGCCGGCGCGCTCAACGGCTTGAGCGTTTTCGACGGCGTAAATGTGCTTTTCATCCCAACCGATCCGCATTTTCACCGTGACCGGTTTTTCAACGGCATCGACGATCGCGGCAACGACATCATAGATTTTATTCGGGTCAAGCAGCCATTTCGCTCCAGCGTCGCAATTTGTAATTTTCGGCACTGGGCAACCCATGTTGATGTCGATGATATCTGCATTCGTATTTTTATCGACAAATTTCGCCGCTTTGACGAGCGTTTCTTTCTCGCCGCCGAAAATTTGCAAGCTGATCGGCTTTTCCCGTTCATCAATATATAACATGTTTAACGTCTTTTCGTTGTTGTATACGATTCCTTTGTCGCTTACCATCTCGGCGCATACAAGCCCGGCGCCGAATTCTTTGACGGTCAGGCGGAACGCGGAGTTGCATACGCCTGCCATCGGAGCGAGCACGACGCGGTTTTTAATTTCGACATCGCCAATGCGAAACATCGCAGATGCCTCCTTTCTACTTGTTCGATTCGAGTTTCGGCGGCGCCAGTTCTTCCACCGATATATTCAGCCGTTCGGCGATTTGTCCAACGAGCGAATCGGACGGCATCCGGTTCCCCCGTTCAATTTCACCAAGGATCGATACGGAAATGCCTAGTTCTTTCGCCAGTCTTTCTTGCGTATATCCTTTCAACTTTCGAAAAGCGCGAATACGTCTTCCCCATCTTTCCGCTTCCATACATGAACTCCTTTTTTGTCAGGTAGTCGGCCAATGATGTCGATTAACGGCTCGGAAAGGTTCGGTATTGCCACGTGGGAGTTGACTTCAAACAACGGGATGAGCACGAACGCCCGCTCCGCCATGCGCGGATGCGGGATCGTCAGCTGCTCTGTTTCAATATTTTCATGATTATACAGCAAAATGTCAAGGTCTAACGTCCGTGGTCCCCAGCGAATTTCCCTTTTTCTTCCAAGGTGTCGTTCGATTTGCTGGGTCACGTCAAGCAAGGCAAACGGCGACAACGTCGTCGCCACCTCGATCACCATGTTTAAAAACTTGCCTTGGTTGACATAGCCGACCGGATCGGTTTCATAAATCGATGAGCTCGATGTGATCAAAATTTCCTGATGATGATGGAGCGCTTCAATGGCAGAACGCAAATAGGAAACACGATCTCCGAGGTTGGAGCCTAAAGCGAGATATGCGATGTTTTCCATTTAACGACCCCTAGCAATTTCGACTGCGACATGTTGATAATGGCCGCGAATCGGCGGATTCGGCTTCGTCACTTTGACAATGCAGCGCTCGACAACAGGAAAGGCAGCGAGCAAGTCGGCGGCGATCGCTTCAGCGACCGCCTCGATCAAGGCGAACGTCCGCTCCTCAACGATCGCCCGGCAGCGCTCGTACACATCGGCGTAGTTGACGGTATACTCAAGACAATCGCTCCGCCCGGCGGGCTGCAAGTCGAGATCCAACGTCACATCGACCAAAAATCGCTGGCCAAGGATGTTTTCTTCGCGAAACACCCCGTGGTAGCCGTAAAACTCCATGCCTTGCACATAAATTTTATCGATGACCGCTCTCTCCCTTCCCAAGCATAGCATCCATCATTTTGGCCATGCGGGCAATCGGCAATACATCATGGACTCGGACGATGTGCACCCCTTTCATGATGCCGAGACAAACGGTCGCTCCTGTTCCTTCGACCCGCTCCTCGACAGGCACGCCGAGCACATGGCCGATAAATCGTTTGCGCGACGTGCCAAGCAAAAGCGGATAGCCGAGAGCGGCAAATTCATCAAGGCGCCGCATCACCTCCAAGTTATGCTCGACCGTCTTGGCGAAGCCGATCCCTGGATCTAAAATAATGTTCTCATCTTTCACACCCGCCTCTTTGACAATGCGAATGCTTTCTTTCAAATCGGCGATCATGTCGGAAATCAAATCGCGATAGGCCATATCGCGGCGGTTGTGCATTAAAATGATCGGCGCGCCGTACGTGGCGGCAACACCGGCCATATCAGGGTCCGCCTTGGCTCCCCAAACGTCGTTGATGATGTGCGCCCCAGCTTCCATGGCTTGCCGCGCCACTTCCGCTTTGTACGTGTCAATTGAGATTGGCACACTCACCGCCTTAGCAATCGCTTTTACCGCCGGAATGACGCGGCGCAATTCTTCATCAAGCGGCACTGGATCCGCCCCCGGACGAGTTGATTCACCGCCGATGTCAATGATGTCTGCTCCTTCCGCCACGAGCCGCTTCGCGTGCTTGACCGCGTTTTCCACGTCGTAAAACCGGCCGCCGTCGGAAAACGAATCGGGCGTGACGTTGACAATGCCCATGATCAACGTTTTTTTGTTTAAGTCAAGCTCATGCCCGCGGCATTGAAGCCGAAGAGGGCGCATCGATGTTGTCATCAGTCGTTCATCCTTTCTGCCAATTCGTTCCTCGTCCATAGCCGATGGGTCAAGCGTCGGTAATGGTGCTGCAGGGCCCGGACCACCGGACCATTTTTTCCTTGGTAAACGCAATGGCCAATGCGGCAAAGGGGTACAATTTCCTGCACAGAGTTGGTGATAAATGCTTCATCAGCCTGCAACAAATGGGACAGCGGATATACCCCTTCTTCAACTGGGATGCGCAACTGCTTGAGCAAAGCAATGATGAATTGTCTTGTGATGCCGTTTAATATGCCGACAGCCGGCGCTGGCGTGTAGACGATGCCGTCTTTCACCCAAAAAATATTGGAAACGATCCCCTCCGCTACCGCACCATCTGAATTCAAAAAAATTCCTTCCGCATGAGGTCGATGTCCGAGCTCCCATTTCCCAATCATATTGTTTAAATAATGGTGCGACTTTAGTCGCTCATTGCCTTCCGGGCTGTTTCGCCTTGCCGCGAGCACCACCCCTTCTTTTCCTTCCGGAGGGACGGACGGCGGAAGCGGCTTCATATAGACGATGACGGTCGGGTTTCGGTAACGTTCGATCGGCAAGCCGAGATCGCCGACCCCGGCCGATACATTGAAGCGCACATAAGCGTCGCGCAAGCCATTGGCCTCGAGCAACTGCTCGATGATCGCCACCACTTCGGCGCGGCCGAACTGCCTTTCGATGTGAAGCTCAGACAGCCCTTTGTTCAATCGGGCCAAATGATCGTCAAGCAAAAAAGGGTGGCCGCTATACGTGCGGAATGTTTCAAATAAGCCGAGCCCATATAAAAAGCCGTGATCAAACGCTGATAACTGCGCTTCTTCGCGCGGAACGACCGCGCCGTTGATATACACGTACATGACTGTCACGCCTTTTTATACGTGTTGATAAAGTTTTTCAACAGCTGCATCCCATGGCTTGTCATAATCGATTCCGGGTGAAACTGCACGCCTTCCACCGGCAGCGTTTTATGGCGAATCGCCATCACTTCACCCTCTTCCGTCCAAGCCGACACGACGAAACAGTCCGGAAGCGTCTCTTTCTCGACGATAAGGGAATGGTAGCGCGTTGCCGTAAACGGGTTCGGCACGCCGCGGAAAATCGTCTCCCCATCATGGTAGACGGACGATGTTTTCCCGTGCATCAGCCTTGGAGCGCGGACAACGCGGCCGCCGAACGCCTGGGCGATGGCTTGATGTCCGAGGCAGACGCCGAAAATCGGAATTTGGCCGGCAAAGCGATCGATGACTTCCAGGCTGACCCCTGCCTCATTCGGTGTGCATGGACCGGGGGAAATCATAATAAAATCAGGGCGGAGTCGTTCGATTTCAGCCACCGTAATTTCATCATTCCGTTTGACAATCAGCTCTTCTCCCAACACGCCCAAATATTGCACCAAATTGTACGTAAATGAATCGTAGTTATCAATCATGACGATCATCATTCTCACCTCATGCTCGGAAATAATGCCTCTGCTTCGCTCAGCTCTTTCGCTTTCCAAAGGGCAGCCGCTTTCTTTAAACATTCCTTGTACTCATGCTCTGGGTTGGAATCGATGACGATGCCCGCTCCTGCCTGTACATGCGCCAATCCGTCTTTGACGACCATCGTTCGAATGGCGATGTTTAGCTCCATGTTTCCTTGAAAATCGATCCAACCGATCGAGCCCGTGTACAAGCCGCGGCGGACCGGTTCCAACTCTTCAATAATCTCCATTGTTCGCACTTTCGGAGCGCCGGTGATCGTCCCGCCGGGAAACATGGCGCGAATGACGGAAAACGCATCGTGCTCCGTCGTCATGGTGCCAGATACGTGAGAAACGATATGCATCACATGAGAATACTTTTCGACGGTCATCCATTCGTCAACTCGAACCGTCCCGTATGCACAGACGCGCCCAAGGTCATTCCGTTCAAGATCAACGAGCATGGCGTGCTCGGCCCGCTCCTTTTCACTCGCAAGCAACTTGCGAGCAATTTGTTCATCCTCTGCCGCCGTCCGACCGCGCGAACGTGTGCCGGCAATCGGCCGCGTCTCAAGACGCCATCCCCGCTTGCGGACGAGCAACTCCGGCGAGCCGCTGACGACTTGAAATTCCGGGGTATGCAAATACGCCATGTAAGGGACGGATTCAGCATCCGCAACTGCTTGTAGACGGCAAATGGATGCGTCACCAGCGGCTGCGACTGACGCACCGATAAGTTGACTTGAAACACATCGCCCGCCGCAATATAGCGTTGCACGCGGCGAACCGCATCCATAAACCTCTCTTTTGTCATGGAAACAGACGGCGCAGCTGTCGAGGCAGCAAGCGGCCAGACCAGCGCTTCATTCCGATCCTCGAGCCACATCCGTGCATGCCGCGCAAGCCGCCGGTTTGCTTCGCTTTCCTCCCCTTCATTCGCGTAGGCAAGCAAATGAAGCTGTTCAGTTTGGTGATCATAAATCGCTACGTCGTCAAAGAGGAAAAAATACATGAGCGGCAGCCGCAAATCATCTTGCGCGAGCACCGGGAGCCGTTCCAGATAGCGAACCGCATCATAGCTAATGAAACCGATCAGCCCGCCTTGGCAAGGCAACGACTCCCCCTCATCCGGCACGGCGAAACACCGAAGCCATTGCCGGAGCCCTTCGAGCGGCGAGCCATCCAGCACCGTTTCAACCCCGCGCTGCTTGATGATGAGCCGCCGCTCGTCAGCGCGGATCACTCCGATCGGGTCAAGGCCGATCATGCTGTACCTTCCCCCTTGGCCGCTCTCAAGCAACACATGATGAGGCCGGCTATAGGCCAGCTGTTCGTACTGGCGGAACCAATCCCGTCCGCGATAATCGATAGTTCGTTTCAGTCGCCTGCGCCGCTGTTCCATCCTCGTCAGCTCCTTACGATGTCCATAGTTACTTTTATTGTACAATGATTGTCCGTCTGGGTCACCATCCTCGTAAAAAATTCGACAGGGTTGCCCCTGCCGAAAAAGTCTGCTTAGTCTTCAAATTGGTAAAGAGGCGTGCTCAAATAACGTTCGCCGTTGCTCGGGATGATGGCGAGCACTTTTTTCCCTTTGCCGAGCTCTTTCGCCACTTTCAATGCCGCATGAATCGCAGCGCCGGACGAAATGCCGCCGAGAATGCCTTCCTCGCGAGCCGCGCGGCGGGCCGCCGCAAACGCTTCTTCCGTCGTTACCGTAATAACCCCATCGTAAATGCTCGTATCCAAAATATCTGGAACAAAGCCAGCGCCGATCCCTTGGATTTTGTGCGGGCCCGGTTTTCCTCCCGACAAGACTGGGGAATCGGCCGGTTCAACGGCGTAAATTTTAATGTTTGGGTAAGCTTCGCGCAACACTTTGCCTGCTCCGGTGATCGTTCCGCCCGTGCCAACGCCGGCAACAAACGCATCAAGCTGGTCGCCCATTTGCTCCACGATCTCTTTCCCGGTCGTCAAGCGATGGATTTCCGGGTTCGCCTCGTTTTTAAATTGCTGCGGCATAAAGTAGCCGTGCTCGCGGACGAGCTCTTCCGCCTTTGCGATTGCTCCGCGCATCCCTTGTGCACCCGGTGTGAGCACAAGCTCGGCTCCATACGCCCGCAGCAGGTTGCGGCGCTCCAAGCTCATCGTATCCGGCATGACCAATACAGCTTTATATCCTTTCGCCGCCGCGACCATCGCCAATCCGATCCCAGTGTTGCCGCTTGTCGGCTCAACGATCGTGTCGCCCGGCTTCAGCTTGCCCGCTTTTTCCGCCGCTTCAATCATCGCCAACGCAATCCGGTCTTTGACGCTGCTGCCCGGGTTCATAAATTCCAGTTTCAAATACACATCCGCGCTGTCTTCATCAACGATGCGGTTCAGTTTCACGGCCGGCGTATCGCCGATCAATTCGGTTATCGAGTTGACTGTGCGTGCCATTGTTCCACCTCTAATCCTCATTAATTTTATCGACTTTGTCTCCAATGTATCAACTATTGGCGTAATTGTCAATCATTTTACTGTTTTCATTCTTTTTTTGCGAGTTGTTTCAACTGTTCCAGCTCCGCTTTGTCGAAATGGTACGTTTCATTGCAAAAATGGCACGAAGCTTCCGCCTGCCCTTCTTTGTCGATGATGTCTTGGATTTCCTCGGGCCCTAGGCTGATAAGGGCATCAGCGATCCGCTCGCGCGAACAGCGGCAGACGAATGACACCGGCATCGTCTCGAGCACACGGACGCCTCCATCTCCCAACAGTTGTTCGAGCAGCTGTTCCGGGCTGAGCCCTCTTTCGATCATGCGCGACACGGGCGGAATTTGTTTCAGCCGCTCTTCAATGCGAGTGATCGTGTTCTCTTCCGTCCCGGGCATCAACTGGATCATAAATCCTCCGGCGGCTCGGATGGTATGGTCGGGATTGACGAGCACCCCGACGCCAACCGATGACGGAATTTGTTCGGACGAAGCAAAATAATACGTAAAATCATCGCCAAGCTCCCCGGAGATAAGCGGCACTTGTCCGGTGAAAAAGTCGCGCAGCCCAAGATCCTTCACAACCGTCAACATCCCATTTTTTCCGACCGCCCGTGCCACATCAAGTTTCCCGTGCTCGTTCAGCTCAAAATGCACATGCGGATTCGTTACATAGCCACGCACTTCCCCTCTGGCGTTGCTGTCGACCAAAATGACGCCGATCGGGCCGCCGCCGTCAATTTTAATCGTCAACGTTTCCTCGCCTTTCAGCATCGCTCCCATCATAACACCAGCGGTCAACGCTCGACCAAGGGCCGCTGAGGCGGTCGGCCATGTTTGGTGGCGGCGTTGCGCCTCGGCGACCGTTTCCGTCGTTCTTGCGGCATACGCTCTCACTTGTCCATTGTAAGCGAGTGCTTTGACTAAGTAGTCTCCCATCTTCATCAAGCCTTTCATCCTTTTTTCTCGGTGTTTTTCTCGTACAACAATTTTAAGCCAGTCAGCGTCAAAAACGGATCAACGACATCGATGATGTCCGATTCGCTGGCAATGAGCGGAGCCAAACCGCCAGTAGCAATCACCTTCGGCGGGATTTTGCTTTTCGCCTTCATTCGCGACACGATGCCTTCCACTTGTCCGACATAACCGTATAAAATACCGGCTTGCATGGCGCTGACCGTATTTTTGCCGATGATATCATCCGGGCGGGCGATTTCAATGCGCGGCAATTTCGCCGCCCGCGCAAACAGAGCCTCTGTCGAGATCATAATTCCCGGGGCAATGGCCCCTCCCATATATTGTTTATGTTCATTAATATAACAATACGTCGTCGCCGTGCCAAAATCGACGATAATCAGCGGACTGCCGTACAAATGGATGCCGGCGACCGCGTTGACAATCCGGTCGGCGCCCACCTCACGCGGATTGTCATATTTGATGTCGAGCCCGGTTTTAATGCCCGGACCGACGATGAGCGGTTTGATATGGAAATATTTTAGACACATGCGTTCAAGAGCAAACATAATCGGCGGCACGACCGAGGAAATGATGATGCCTCGAATGTCGGAAAACTGCAAGCCGACATGGTTCAAGAGCGCTTTGATCATCATGCCGTATTCGTCTTCCGTTTTCGAGCGGCTTGTTTCAATGCGCCAATGATGTTTCAGTTCGTCCCCGTCATACACCCCTAACACCGTGTTTGTATTGCCGACGTCCAATACAAAAATCATCGCTTCATTCCTCGCTTTTCCTCGATAAATTCCCATTCTTTATCATATCATACTTACGGGAAAAAAACTGTCCTTCTTTCCCTGGGCCGCCGGCAAAAAAAAGATGCCTCCGAACAGAGACATCGATTACTCCTCTTTCTTTTGGATGTTGATTTTCACATCGCCGTCGCTTTTGCCGGACTCCTCGCGCCCGTTCCGGTCTTTGGGCAGCGTGCCATGTTCGAACAAATGTTTAATTTGCTCCGCATCGAGCGTCTCGACTTCTAACAGCGTGTTGGCGATCAAATCCAATTTGTCCCGATGTTGGGTCAAAATTTGTTTCGCTTTTTCATAGCACTCTTTAATGATGCGCTGAATCTCTAAGTCAATTTCATAGGCGATTTTGTCGCTGTAGTTTTGCTCGTTGTGTAAGTCACGTCCTAAAAACACTTGCCCGCTCGGTTGGCCGAATTGAAGCGGACCAAGCTTTTCGCTCATGCCAAACTCCGTCACCATCCGGCGCGCGATGTTTGTCGCCCGCTGAAAATCGTTATGGGCCCCTGTACTCACTTCATTGAACACGATTTCCTCGGCAACGCGCCCGCCGAGCAGTCCGGTGATTTTATCCATCAGTTCGGCTTTCGTCATAAAGTAGCGGTCTTCTTTCGGCAGCATGACCGCATAGCCTCCGGCTTGGCCGCGCGGCACAATCGTCACTTTATGCACCATTTCCGCATCGGCGAGCACCATGCCGATGACCGTATGCCCAGCTTCGTGAAACGCGACGATGCGCCGTTCTTTTTCCGAAATGACGCGGCTTTTTTTCGCCGGTCCGGCAATCACCCGGTCCGTCGCCTCGTCGATGTCGCTCATATCAATTTTCTTTTTGTTGCGGCGCGCTGCAACGAGCGCCGCCTCATTCAGCAAGTTTTCCAAGTCGGCGCCGGAAAATCCAGGCGTCCGCATCGCGATCGTCTTCAAGTCAACCGATTCATCGAGCGGCTTGTTGCGGGCATGCACGCGCAGCACCGCTTCGCGCCCTTTGACGTCCGGGCGGTCGACGGTAATCTGCCGGTCGAAGCGCCCCGGGCGCAACAGCGCCGGGTCTAAAATGTCCGGCCGGTTGGTGGCCGCGATAATAATGATCCCTTCGTTGCCGTTAAAGCCGTCCATTTCGACAAGCAGTTGGTTGAGCGTCTGCTCACGCTCGTCATGGCCGCCGCCAAGGCCGGCGCCGCGCTGGCGGCCGACGGCGTCGATCTCATCAATGAAGATGATGCACGGGGCATTTTTTTTCGCCGTTTCAAACAAGTCGCGCACCCGCGATGCCCCGACCCCGACGAACATTTCCACGAAATCCGACCCGCTGATCGAGAAAAACGGCACGCCCGCTTCTCCGGCAACCGCGCGCGCCAACAGCGTTTTCCCGGTTCCGGGCGGCCCAACGAGCAATACCCCTTTCGGAATGCGGGCGCCAAGTTCCGCAAACTTGCGCGGATCTTTTAAAAACTCGACGATTTCCACCAACTCTTCCTTTTCCTCATCTGCCCCAGCCACATCGCGGAAGCGGACTTTCCGCTTGTCATCCGTATACAGCCGCGCCCGGCTTTTGCCGAAATTCATCACCCGGCTGCCGCCGCCCTGTGCCTGGTTCAAAAGGAAGAAGAACAAAATAAAAATAATCACAAATGGGATGATGGAAGTGAAAAACGTCACCCATCCGCTCGTTTCGTCCGCTGGCACGACTTCCACCCGCGTCCGCGCCGCCGCCGCATCGATGCGGTCAAGCACTTTGTCACTGTTCATGACGTAGGTGGAAAAGTACTGCCCTTCGCTATATGTTTTCAACTGGCCTTTGATTTCATATACGCCGCGCTCCGGCTTAATGGAAAACGACTTGACATCCCCGTTTTCCAGATGAGTGATGAACGCATCGTACGTCATCGGCTCCGTTCGCTGGTTCGTGCCGTTAAAAAAGCTGACGACGCCGATCACGACGAGGAAAATCAGCAAATAAAAGATGGTATTGCGGAAAATCCGGTTCATTTCTTGCCTCCTCCCATATGAAACACACTATACTCAATACTATCATAGAAATTTGTTTCAATACAAACAATTCGGCCGTCGCCCAGCAACCGTTCTACTTTTGGTACACTTCCGGCTTTAAGACGCCGATAAACGGGAGGTTGCGGTATTTTTCCGCGTAATCGAGCCCATAGCCGACGACGAATTCATCGGGGACGGTAAATCCGGTGTAATCGGCTTGAATGTCCGCCTTCCGTCCAGACGGCTTGTCAAGAAGCGTGACGATTTTGATCGAATTCGCCTTCCGGTAGCGAAACAAGTCGACCAAATAGCTGAGCGTCAGCCCGCTGTCAATAATATCCTCAATGATCAAAATATCCCGTCCTTCGACGGATGTGTTCAAGTCTTTGACGATTTTCACTTCGCCGGATGAAACGGTCGCATTGCCATAGCTTGATACGTCCATAAAATCCATTTCTAAATATGTATCAATATGTTTGAGCAAGTCGGCCATAAACGGCATCGCCCCTTTGAGAACGCCGACAGCGAGCGGAAAACGGCCTTCATATTCTTTCGTTAACAAACCGCCGAGTTCTTTGACTTTTGCCTGAATTTCCTCTTCCGTGATCAACACTTTTTGAATATCGTCTTTCATCCCCATCTTTTTTCCTCCTAGCTGTTCATCGCCTGATATTGCAGCAAAATATAGCGAGCTTGCCCACGGTTTTGCGCTTCGAAAGCCGATTTTTTCAAGCCAGGCACCCAAAGGATGCGACCGTCGGCATCTTCGACAATCGGCCAGCGATCCCTTTCCATCCGCGGAATTTTTGCTTCAATGAAAATTTCTTTCAATTTTTTCGTGCCTCCCGTCCCCTTGAGCACCATCCGGTCGCCGCGCCGACGCGTCCGCACGCGAAGCGGCAAGGAGACGGAAGCAGGATCCACGACGAACCAATCATTCCCGGCCTGCTTTCTTGGATAGTGTTCCCCAAATTCACTGATGATTGCATAGCCGTTTGGGAGGGGCAATAGCGCCGGAACCGGCAGTTCAAACCAATAGCCTTTCTCGCCGCTTTCTGCGTCAAACGTAAACAAACAGCGGTCGTACGAGCGAATCACTTTGAGCCCTTTTGGCAAATCGATCATTCCGGAAGGGCGGCCGCGCTCACAAAGCATCAGTATATGGCCGATATGTACGGAAGTCAATGTCGGCGGAACGCCGTCATAAAGACGGAGAAGCAACAGCTGCAGCACCCGGCGCTGCAGCGGTCGCGGCAGCGCCAAAAATGGTCCGATGGAAAGCGCCGCATCGCGATGTTGTTTTTCCATTACTTTATTCAGCGCGTCCGCGGCTAATTCCTCCAAAAATTGCTCATCTTCCGCCATCATTTCGCTGTATTGCTGAAACCGCTCGTGCAGGCGCGGATTTTCCTGCCGCAGCAACGGGACAATATGATGGCGGAACCGGTTGCGCGTATAATCGTCTTTTTCATTGCTCGGATCGCGGCGTGGAGACAGCCCCATCTGCCGGCAATACGCTTCAATCTCCGCCCGGCTGACAGCCAAAAACGGACGGATGAGATAGCCGCCGTGAAACGGACGTTTGACGGGGATACCAGCGTATCCTTTGCTTGTGCTGCCGCGCACAAGCCGCATTAAAATCGTCTCGACTTGATCGTCGCCATGATGGCCTACGGCGACGTACCCCGCTTGATGCTTTTCCATTAGTTCGGCAAAAAAGCGGTAGCGGCAGATCCGCGCCGCCTCTTGGGCGCCGAGACCTGCGCTGCGCTGAAAGGCCGGGACGTCGATTTGCGCAGTCTCACATAAAATACGGCGCTCCACGCAAAAACGTTTCACAAACTCCATCTCTTCTTCTGACTCCCGCCCACGAAACATATGGTCAACATGGGCCGCTATGACCTGAAGCTTCCATTCGTCGCGCAGCGACAAAAAAACGTGCAGCAACGCAAGCGAATCCGGGCCTCCGGAGACGCCAACGATGACGGCCGCTCCTTCTGAAAGCAGTTGATGCCTGTGGATAAAGGCGCGCACTTTGTCGATCATCCGAGCCAACCTCTTTGCGTTTCGTTCAGCTTCATCGTAACACGTCCGCCCTGTTTTCTCAAAACAATTACATCGCCAGCTGCCAATATATATAAAAGGCATAGGCGCCCAGCAATGCGGCGGCGATGACCACCGTTTCGACAATCCCTCTCGCTTGGCGGCGCCGTTTCACCTGCCGCCCCGACCGACGGCTTGGCACCGCCTTTCTTTCGTTTTCCGCCGATGTATGGCGGGAAGAGGCGGCCAATAAGTCGCGACGCATATCGGCCGCCTTTCGATATCGGCCGTCAAGCGCCTTTTGCAGCACCTCCTTGTATCGGGTTAAAAAGCGGTCCGTTTCGATGATGGACAACAGCTGCGCCCGACCGTCACCCTTTTTCTCAATCGGCCCCGGGCAGCAAGAGGAAATCATCACCATCGCCGCCGCAAACAAGTCGTAAGATGGCTCCGCTTTGCGCGATCCAAGCCCCCAATAGCCGCGGTCATACAGCTCAGTAAACTCTTTTACCGCCCTTCCTTGCAGCGTCGTCCCGCCCACATCAAGCAACCGAACCGACGGCGGCGACCCGGTAACGATCAAATTATCCGGCTTTAAATCCCCAAATACCCATCCTTCTTGATGAAGCCGATCAAGCACCGACAACAGCTGCATCACGAGCACGGGCGCCCATTCTTTTCCACGGCGGCGGATGAAAGCAGCGAAATTCTCCCCTTCAATATACTCCATCACATAAAACGGGATCGTCTCCCGCGCAAACGGGCTTTGCCAGTCATCGGCTTCCAGCAAAGAAGGCCCGAGGGCGGCTCCCTGGACCTTAGCAAAACGGCGCAATATATTCATTTCCGATGCCAATGACGCATAGTCATCGCTCAACTTGACGGCGACGCGAGTCCGGCCGTTCTCCGCCAAATAGACGACGCCGTTCGCCCCGCTGCCAAGCCGCCGCAGCAGCCGGTAGGAACGGCCATGCCATTTCCCAGTGATGACCGTACCAGGCGGCAAATTACAAAGACGATTCTTCGATGTATGGCTCATCGCCATCGCCGATCCAGCTCCTTAACGACCGTTTACGCTCAAAATAGGCGATTGCCTCACGCAGCGCCGGTCCGGTCGGCGTCAGCCCGCCCGACGCCAATTTCGGAAAGATGGTGGACAACTCTTCAATCCTTGGCGTCCAGTCGATCATTTTTTCGGCGTGCGCCCGTTTTCCCGGGAAGATGAACACCGAAAAGCGGTTTTCGCCCATGCGCGCATTTAAGCTGAGCGATAAATCGATGAGCGCCTCTTTGACGGTCGGCAGTTTTGTTTTCATGCTCCCGCTCGTATCGATCAAAATGAGCACATCAAGGGCAACCGTTTCCCCGAGTTCATCGACGACTTCCATCACTTGGCCGCGCTTGTCCGGCGGCAAGTCCTCAAGCGAAACGTCAGAACCAAAGATTTGTTTCAACTCGCGATTGACGAGCCCTTGCAACGTCTGAGTCATCGCTTGGCGCGTCACCATTTGCACGGTTTGCGACAGCTGTTTCGCGTACACGACTTGGCTCATCCCGCCGCCAGCCGCGGCGATCGCTTCAATTTCCCGCCGTCCGTTTTCATCCATCGCACCTTGATCCAAGATGCCGATCACGTTCACCGTAATGCCTTGCTCACGGGCTAGCGCCGCCATGGCGGCTGGGTCCTCACCATGGTTGGAGCAGCCATCGGTAATGAGCAAAATTTGCCGCAACGTTCCCTTTCGCACGTTCGTTCCCCTCCTTGGCGAATGTATTACCATCATCGCCGCAGGGGAACGTTTTTATACGCTAGCTATTGCGCCTTTTTCATATACATGTATGCCGGAATCGTCGCCCATTTCGGCGTATTGTGTCGAACTTTGGCGACAACGACGGTCATATCGTCTTCAATCTCGCCGCCGCATTGGCGAATCACTTCTTCCATGATCAAATCGGCGACTTCCTGCGGGTCGTTCGTCTTTAATTCTTGAATTTTCCGCTTCATCCAAACATCATGGTTTTCGACGTTCATCGGCCCTTCAAACACACCATCGCTCATCATAATGAGCAAGTCGCCCGATTTCAGCTGCTCGGTGACAACGTCAAATTCCACTTCTTTAATGATGCCCATCGGCAAGTTGCTCGCTTCCACTTTCATCACCTTGTCGCCGCGCTTAATAAAGCTTGGCGTCGATCCGATTTTCAAAAACTTCGTCGCCGCGTTTTGCAAGTCGATGATGGCCAAATCGAGCGTCGCATACATGTCTTCTGTCGTCCGCAATGCCAAAATCGAATTGATCGATTTGATGGCAATCGACTCGTCCATTCCCGTCTGCAAAATCTTTTGCAACAGGCGCAGCGTCTCGCGGCTTTCGTCATGCGCCCGCTCCCCATTGCCCATGCCATCGCTGATGGCAACGGCGTACTTGCCGGTAGCAAGTTCAATCGTTGCATAACTGTCGCCAGAAATGAACCCCCTCCTTTGGCGGCAAACGCGACGCCCGTTTCGACGACGAACGCTTTCGTCGAGCCGAAGGCGACGCGGCAGTAGCCGTTCGGGTAGGCGGCGCACTCTTCGCGCTTGACGACGATCGTCTCTCCTAAAATATCTGACAGCATCGGCGCGATCAGTTTTTCGCACTCGCCGCGCCCCTCGCAATACGGGATGCTCATTTCAATATCGATATTTCCTTTTTCCAAACTGTAAATGTCGACATGGCCCACTTCGATGCCAAACTCTTGCAGCGCATGGTAAATTTGTTCTTCCTGCAAATAATGGTTTTCCTGTTCTTTCTGCATTTCTTTGGCGAAATCGTCCATCACTTGCGAAACGCCCAACAGCTGTTCAGCGACAAGCTTCCGGCTTTCGTGGATTTGCCGTTTGAGCTTGCGGTTTGCTTGATAAGCAACCATCTCTTTTTCAATCGCGTCGACGACTTTGCCGGCCTTGACGCAATACCGCTCCCACTCGCGCAACAACTGATGGTTTTGCGACAATGTTTTTTCGTCCGCCTCGCCCATCATTTGCTTCATGTACGCATAGGTTGTACGAAAGTTGTCCGCCCAGCATTGCGTCTTCTTAAAGCACGTTTGGCACGTTTTTTCCGTGATGTCGCTCAAAAAATAGTCGACTTCACGGTCGCTGTATTCATTGGCATCCGGAAGCGGTTCGGGCGAAAAGCTTTCCGCCAGCGCCTGAAAGACGTTGGAAAACTGCGAGACGCGTTGCACCGTCATATCGCGGATTTTCCGGACGTATTGTTGTTGCTCATTGATATATTCTGCCGTGCCGGGAATGTATTTGGCGATTTTCTCCGTCAGTGAACGGGATGTACCAAAAAACAGCATAATTGCGATGCCGGATTCAAGCAACGTCGGCACAAGCTCACTCTTCCCTTCGCCGTATAAACCAAGCAACAGCGTCGCGACGAGGAGGCCGAACGCCACCCCAAGTTTTTTCCCTTCCCTCAGCAACCCGCCAAGCAGCCCGGCGAAAGCAAGCAAACTCATTTCCGACAAGTTGCCGACATTTGCCAAGCTCAGTACAAGCCCGGTGACAACGCCGACGGTGGAGCCGGTCGCCGCCCCGGCGACAAACGCGAACAACAAAACGAGGTAGCGCGACATCACATGCTCAAGCGACAAACCGTACACAGCCCAACCGATCATCCCGGTCAACATCGAGGCGAGCAAAATGATCAACGAAATGATCTCTTCCGCTCGCAACGCATGTTTATGCTTCTGCACTGTCAACAACGGGATGCTTTGCATAAAAATCAAGGTCAATACAAGCGACAGCCCGGCTTCGACGACCGCCATGGCGGCGCCGTAGACCGATCGCTCTCCGAGCCAATAATAGGAGATCAGCCATTTGGCGGAAAGAGACAGCACAAACACAACAAATGGAACGATTTTCAGTGACTCACTGATCACCCTCCGCACCCATCCGTAAATAAAGAGAAAGCCAAAAATGGAAATGCCGACAAACAGCGCCACATCAAGCGACAGCGTCAAAGCACCGGCCAACAGCGAGATCAACGCAAAAGCGGCCTTGTCGCGGCGCAGCATATAGACCGAAACGAAAAATGGCAAAGCGAACGGGGTCAGCTTCGATAAAATCAACGCTCGTCCAAGCAAAAAGCCGACAAGAAGAAGCAAAAAGCCTTGATGGATGAACAGATGACCAAGGCGCAGCTTCACATGGCGCATCCAGCGCGACACCGTTGCTTGCGTGTCATGAATCGGCACTTCCGAAATGCTGCGGCGCACCGTCCCTCTTTCTACTCTTTCCATTCCCGATCCTCTCCTTTACCTTTCTATTACCCCCTATTATATAGCTTGAATTGTCAGAAATTTGTCAAAACCACAGAGAAAAATAAAAAATCGTTCGACGTTTTCCACGGCAAAACGCGGTCAACAGGCTTGTCCCGACAGAAAGAGACAAAAAAGAAAAACGAGCATGTCGCTTGATGGCGCATGCTCGTTTGCGATGACCCGTACGGGATTCGAACCCGTGTTACCGCCGTGAAAGGGCGGTGTCTTAACCACTTGACCAACGGGCCATGTTTGATTGTTGGTGGCGGTGGAGGGGATCGAACCCCCGACCTCACGGGTATGAACCGTACGCTCTAGCCAGCTGAGCTACACCGCCGTGTGACAACAGTTTATATCATAACGGAGGAGATGACGATTGTCAATACATATAGGCGGAAAATGCAGAGGGGAAATATATCCTCTTATTCCATACAGAAACAAAAAAGCATCCATAGCGACGGATGCTTGTTTCCTAATTTGTCATCCTTCAAACAATCTTTCAGCAGCAAGTTACCCTCGTCTCGCTCCACGACCTCCCCGCTTCGACTCCGTATGACGGCGCAACGATGCCAATCGGTCTTCACTCTCTTTTAAGAATCGGCTGATTTTTTGTTCTAAGCTGTCCGCCGCGGAGCGGTCGTTTGTCCGATGGCGCGGCCGCTGCGAAGAAGGCGTGTCTTTTGCTTTGCGAATGGACAGGCCAATTTTTCCATCTTGACCGACGTTGATGACTTTGACATACACCATATCGCCGACTTTCAGATGATCGTTGATGTCTTTGACATAGTTATCGGCTACCTCGCTAATGTGAACGAGTCCTGTGACCCCCTCCGGCAGCTCCACAAACGCCCCAAATTTCGTAATGCCCGTGACCTTGCCTTGTAACTTGCTGCCTACTTCAATCGACATAAAAAAAGTGCTCCTCCTTAAAACGCTTTAAAGATGGTGTTTTTTTTATTATAGCGAATGAAAAAAATGCGTGTCAATATGACGAATGCCCATAGAAAACGGGCATTCGCAGGCAAAATTATTTTTCCGGCAAGACGAAAATAATTTCTCCATCTTTCGATAAGTAATATTTTTTCCGCGCCAGCTCGGCGATATAGTCATCATCATGCAACTTTTTCATTTCCTCTTTCAGTTGCTTTTCCTTCCGTTTAAGCTCCGCAAGCTGCTCTTTCAGCTTTTGCTGTTCCGCCGTTTTTGCATCGATCGCCTTCGCTTGCGAGTGCAAGGTGTAGACAAGAGCGGAGGCGAACATCGCAAACAACAACGACCAGACAACCAAACGGACAGCGACAGCCCGCCGTCTTCTCGCCGCCTTCTGCTTTTTCTCCTCATGCTCAGCTATGTACGTCGACGACAGCTTCGTCACATTCGTTCTCCGGGGCACGTTCATCGCGTTTACACCTCTTTTACTCGCGCCATTTCGCAAACCACATGCTTATTTTCTCTTTTGTATTCTTGATTTGTCCAGCAAATCCTTTTAAACGTCGAAAAAATTTTTCCACCCCGGCTCGTCTTTGCGGCGGCACCCGCCGCCAAATCATGATGCCCGTCCAACGCAGCGGAGCAAGCAAAAGGCGGATCATCTTCCAAACAGCCAGCAGCACAAACCGAACGATCCACAACAAAAGCCGCCAAGCGAACAATAGAAGTGCCAGCGCCATTTGCCCAAGGAGGATGAGCGGGCGCATGACCATGAGGCGGAACAGCTGAACGAGCGTCTGTCCGAGTCTTACCGCAAGCCCAATGAACCACTCGAGCACCCGAACATAAAAGGAGCGGAGCAAGCTTTGATAAGCGGCATATCCGCATAAAAGCGCGAGAAACAAATAAAAGCGAAGCTCGCCTTCATTGACGAAAAGAAGCACATAAAACACGATGAGCGCCTGCACCGCCCAAAACAGCACGTCATTCACAAAGACGAGCCAGTGCGCCCGCTCATGCCGTTTCAACATCCGACTGTACGTATCCCACGCCAGGCCAAGCCAGCCGCCCATGCCAATCATCGCCAGCATGGTGTACAGCTGTATGCTGACATTCATTTGAACAACTTGCTAAAGAATCCTTTAGCCTTCTCCTGATGGTCATCTAAATAAACGAGGTCGAAAATGCGCCCTTTAATCGAAACAACGCCTTTGTCGACATCTAAGTTTTTCATCTGCAAGTTTTGCCCGCGGATGGCCAAAAAGCCCATGACCGTCTCAAGCAAAAACTCCTCGTTGTCAAAGCTCTCGACTTGTTTCACCCCGGTGATGTCAAGAAGGCGCCGGCCGCGCATGATCACATCATGTTCCTGGACCGGACCTTTGTTCGTGCTTCCGCCAAATTCATCGTGTCGACTCATGTTCATCCCCGCATTTCCATTTAGTATAGAAAGCCGGCAAGGCCAACCGCCTTTTCTCATCCGTTGTTTGTACCATATGTATGTCAGCGGGGGATGGTTTAGAACAAGCCTGCAGGACAAATTAGACGTCGTCTTGTTCCGGCGCCGGGGTGGTCCGTTCTTCGCGGATCAATTCGTACAGCCCGGTTGCCTCCTCTTTTTTCGTTGTTTCTTTTAGATCCGTCACTTTTACCGTTACCCGCTTTTGCCCAAATTGAATCGTCAATTCATCGCCGACTTTCACATCGGAGCTCGCTTTGGCGACATGGCCGTTGATCCACACTCTCCCTTGATCGGCGATTTCCTTCGCCAACGTGCGGCGTTTGATGAGGCGGGACACTTTTAAAAATTTATCAAGGCGCATTGCATGATCCCCTTACCGTTCGTTTTCTTTGGCTTCTTCCCAAAAACGATCGAGTTCGGCAAGCGAAAACGAGGTGATCGATCGGCCGCTTTTTCGCACTTGTTCCTCGATATAAGCGAAACGGCGGGCAAATTTGTCGTTGGCCATTTGCAACGCTTCTTCCGGTTGAATCCCGTAATAACGGGCAAGGTTGATGAGCGCGAACAATAGATCGCCAAACTCGCCGACAAGCCGATCGCGACGGCCGCCGGACGTTTCGGCTCGAAACTCGGCCATTTCTTCTTCGACTTTTTGCCATATCGGCGCGGCATCATCCCAGTCAAACCCGACTTTCGCCGCTCGTTTCTGCAGCTCGTACGCCCGCATCGTCCCCGGCAGACTTTTCGGAATGTCGGCAAGAATCGATTCCGAAAGCCCGCCCCCTTTTTCTTTCTCCTTGATCTTCTCCCAGTTGGCAACGACTTGTTCGGCCGTCTCGGCCGTGACATCGCCAAACACATGCGGGTGGCGTCGGATCATTTTCGCCGTCAGCGTGCGGATGACGTCGTCGATCGAAAACAACCCTCGGTCGGCGCCGATTTGCGCATGGAGCATCACTTGCAGCAATACGTCGCCGAGCTCCTCGACCATATGATCATCGTCACCCTCGTCAATCGCCTCGAGCAGCTCATACGCCTCCTCAAGCAAATAGCGCTTCAGCGACGCATGCGTCTGCTTCCGATCCCATGGACAGCCGTTCGGCCCTCTCAGCGTGGCGATGACGCGGCGCAGCGTCTCAAACCGGTGGTAAAGCAACGGCTCGTCCTTCACCGGCGGCACGTAGACGCTTGTCAAGTTGTCAAGCTCCGTCTCGCGGTCCAACTCATAAAGCGGCACGCGCTTTACTTGCTCGTCCTTCGTGCCTGCCGCGGTGACAATGTAGATCGGGTAATCGTCGGGAAGCTGCTCCATCAAAGAAAGCTTCACGTTCGAGGCCACAAACGAATCGTACACTTGACAAAAAACAGCATGCAGTGAAGGCGACCATTCTTCTCCTTGAAAAGTCGTCGCATCAAGCAATTGAAACCCTTCAATTGGATCGATGCGCACCGCCGTAAACAGCGCATCCAAAAAGCTTTGACCACCTTCGATCACGATTCGGCAGACGCCGCGCCGCTCAGCTTCGAAAAGAAGCTGCACCGTCCGCTCGGCAACAAGCGGATGGCCGGGAACAGCGTAAAACACATCGCCGCGCTTCGCCTGTTCCGTCAATTGATCGACGATGTCAGCGTACACATCAGCAAACTGCTCGTGTTTTTCATACACTTCATCAAATGACGTAAACGCAATCCCTTCCTCCGTAAGCCATTTGACCACCGGGTGTTCTTTCGTCCGCAAAAAGAGCGGATGCGCCCGCTTTAGCTTTCGGTACACACCGATCGGCAGCTGTTTTACATCTCCGGCGCCGAGGCCGAACACATAAATCGTATTCATCGCCGATCACCTGCCTCCTAATCGTAGACGGAATTTATTAGCCAATGGGAGAGCTGCCAACTCCTGTTCAGAAAAAACATGTCCTTTCACAATACACGCAAGGTAAACGACAGCACCGATGGCAACGCCGCCAAGCGCCTCGGCAGCCGCCCATAGCCGCCCCTCGCTCGAGCTGTCCATCAGCCACCTATACCCATGCAAGACGACGGCCATCATAGCGGCCGCTTTCACGGTTGGGTACATGTATTTCCGGCCCGCCGTCCGATATTCACGCGGCAAAAAGGCGCATAAAAAGCCTGCCATGAGCGCATAAGCACCCGTCGTCGCCGCGGCGGCGCCAAGCGCTCCAAACCGCGGAGCAAGCCAATGCATAAGCGCGGCCTTCCCCGCCACTGCCAACGCCACGCCGGCAGCGGCCGTCCATTCCCTCCCCATTCCTTGCAATAATGCAGAGGCGGTCAACGCGATCGTAGTAAAAAAGACAGAGGAGGACAAGACGGCGAGAACCGACGAACCGTAGTCATTCTCGAACAACATCGCATTGATCGGTCGAATGAGGCAAATGAGCCCTAACGAAGCACCAAGCCCAATGACAACGGCAAGCCGGATGGACAGCGCTCCATAGGCGAAAACGGCACCTTGGCGGCGCGCTCCGGAAAGAAGTGGAACAAGCGCCAATGAAAACGACGTGCCGACGACCGTGCCGAGCTGAATGAGCGGCTGACCGCGGTCGTACACTCCTTTTAGCCGCTGCACCTCATCGAGCCTTGCCCCCGCTTCCTGTAGAAGCGGAACGAATAAAAATGAATCGACGAGTGGAATCAGCGTCAACGCCATATTCGTCAAGCAAATGACCGTCCCCGCCGTCAATAAACGCCGGCCCACCTGTCGATCCCAAGCTGGCGGCGTGCGGCCCGACGTTTTTAGCCGCCGACGCCGGGACAGGAAGAAAAGCAAAATGAAAAGCGCCGCCGCCATGCCTATTAGCGTCCCTGCGACCGCTGCCATGCCGCAAGCATAGACGTCGGCGCCGCGCTGCACCGCTCCATACGACAGCCCTAAAATCGCCGTCACCCGGACGAATTGCTCGCCAACTTGGGACGCCGCCGTCGGCGTCATATCATGCCGCCCTTGGAAATAGCCGCGCAACAACGCGATGGGCGGAAACAGCAAAAACGAAAATGAAAGCAAGCGCACGAGCGGCGTAAGCCGTCCATCGCCCATCGCCGAGGCCATCACCCCCGCCCCTAGATACAGCGAAGCAAACAGGATGACGCCAAGGACGCTTAACACCAACAAGGCGACGCGCACACTAGCGGCAGCGCCCGCTTCATCCTGCCCCGCCAACCGCTCGGCGACAAGCTTCGAGACGGCAACCGGGTAGCCGGTCAGCGAGAGTGCGACGACGATGCCATAAATCGGGTATACTTGTTGGTAAATATAAAAACCAATGTCCCCGACCATATTTTGATACGGAACACGGTACAAAGCGCTTAATAGTTTTGCGGCCAAAGCGGCGGCCGTTAAGATCGCCGCCCCTTTCCATACGTTTCCCATCCAGTTTCTCCCCTCGCATAGACAACCCACTCAAACCTAGACGCCGGAGGGCAATAGAAGCCGCCAAGCGCCATGATGGCTACGCTCGATATTATAGCGCAACTTCCGCCTGTTGGACAAAGGTGATGGTCAACTCGCACGGCTTCATGCGCTGTTCCGCAAGCCAGGCGGACGAAAAAAGCAGGATGTGGAAGCGATTCCGGGATTCAAGGCATCTCGCCCCATTTGCCGGGCGGAAAAAAAGGCAGCCTGTGAAGCTGCCTTGTTGTTTCGCCTATTGTTCCATTTGTCGAGCCAAAAAGCTGGCGGCTGTTTCTACTGCTTTATGCTCCACTTCACCAAGCGTTTTCTCCCGCGATAAAATGATGACGGCTCCGATCGGATCGCCGTTGGCGACAATCGGGCCGATCGTATACGATTTCAACGTTTCCGTCATCCCGTCAACGAGCTCGACTTCCCCTTCCTCCGTATGGAGGATGGAATTGCGGTCTTCCATGGCTTTTTCCACCAACGGGCTGACGCTTTTGTTCATATACTCTTTTTTCGAAACGCCGGCGACAGCGATGTATACATCGCGGTCGCAAATGAGCACAGGCTGGCCGAGGCTGTCAAACAGCGCTTCGGCGTACTCTTTGGCAAAGTCGCCTAATTCACTGATCGGCGAATATTTTTTCAAAATGACTTCTCCATCGCGGTCAACAAATATTTCGAGCGGATCTCCTTCGCGAATGCGCAACGTTCTGCGAATTTCCTTCGGAATGACAACTCTCCCTAAATCATCAATGCGACGAACAATACCGGTTGCTTTCATGCCTTGTATACCCTCACTTTCATCTAGGATTTGAAGGATACTCCGATGAACCCTTGCAATGGGGAATTCACCATTGTTGTCATTAGTATCCTTCACAATCCACGTTCTATACGTGATGAAAGTGATTTTGGCCATTTTAGATAAAATTGCCCATCCTTCATTATCGCCACATGCAGGAAACGATAAACATCATAAAACTTTTTCTTGATTATGCCGTCACCGACTTCTCTTTTTCCACCCCAGACAGCCGCCGCAGCGTCTCTTCTAAAATCATCAGCCACTCGTGCGGCTTCATTTCCTTGATATAGAGCACAATTTTCAGCTTCTCTCCGTCCATGCCAAACCCGAATAAGCGGCCATGCCGGCGTCCGATGTCAGATAGACGCTGGATTTCCACCGTTTTCGATGCCGGTTCAGTAAACAAGATGTCAATTTGCTGCTTATGTTGCTTCATCGATTCGACGCCAAGCTGCTTGGCCAACACCTTCAACTCCGCAATTTGGAACAAATACGCAACTTCATCTGGATAATCGCCGAAGCGGTCGACCATTTCCTCACGCAGCGCCTCAACGTCTTCGAGCGTCTCCACTGCCTTAAATCGCTTGTACATCTCGATCTTTTGCAATTCGTCTGCAATGTATGTGCTCGGAATATAGGCGTCGACTTCGACATCGATGACGACATCCGGCTGCTCGTCTTCTCGCTTGATGCCGCGCCGTTTCTCGATCGCTTCTTTCAACATTTGCGAATACAAATCGAATCCGACCGAGTCGATAAAGCCATGCTGTTCGGCGCCGAGAATGTTGCCCGCGCCGCGGATCGACAAATCGCGCATGGCAATTTTAAAACCAGAGCCGAGCTCGGTAAACTCTTTAATGGCTTGCAGCCGCTTTTCTGCCGCTTCATTGAGCACTTTATCTTTCCGATAGGTGAAATACGCATAAGCGACGCGGTTGGAGCGGCCGACGCGCCCGCGCAGCTGGTACAGCTGCGACAATCCCATCCGGTCGGCGTCATAGACGATGAGCGTGTTGACATTCGGAATATCGATGCCCGTTTCAATGATCGTCGTCGTCACCAGCACATCGTATTGCCCTTCCAAAAACGCCAAAATGGTCGATTCGAGCTCCGTTTCCGACATGCGGCCATGCACGTAAGTGACGCGCGCTTCCGGGACAAGCTGTGCGATTTCTTCCGCTTTCAAATCGATGTCTTCAATATGGTTGTAAAGGAAAAACACCTGCCCGTCGCGGGCGAGCTCACGTTCAATCGCCTCTTTGACGAGTTCGGGCGTATATTCCATGACATACGTTTGCACCGGGAATCGGTTTTCAGGCGGCGTCTCGATGATCGACAAATCGCGCACGCCGATCATCGACATATGCAACGTACGCGGAATCGGCGTCGCCGTTAAGGTGAGCACGTCGATGTTCGCCTTCAGCTGCTTGATTTTTTCTTTATGCGCCACGCCAAACCGTTGCTCCTCGTCGATAATGAGCAAGCCTAAATCTTTAAACTTCACGTCTTTCGACAGCAGCCGATGCGTGCCGATGACCATATCGATCGTGCCGTCCTTCAACCCTTTGATTGTCTCGGCTTGCTGTTTTTTCGTGCGAAATCGGTTTAACAGACCAACCTTGATCGGAAACCCTTGAAACCGTTCGCGCACCGTTTCGTAATGCTGTTGGGCTAGGATCGTCGTCGGCACAAGAAAGGCCACTTGTTTGCCGTCCATAATGGCTTTAAACGCCGCCCGCAACGCCACTTCCGTCTTCCCGTAGCCGACATCGCCGCAAAGGAGGCGGTCCATCGGTTTGTCGCTCTCCATATCACGCTTAATTTCCTCAATCGACCGAAGCTGATCTTCCGTCTCTTGATACGGAAACGCCGCTTCAAATTCGCGCTGCATCTCGGTGTCCGGCGAAAACGCATATCCTTTGCTTGCCTCACGCTCGGCGTACAGCTTGATTAAATCTTCAGCAATATCCTGGACGGATGATTCCACTTTCTTTTTGACCTTTTTCCATTCCGAACCGCCAAGTTTGTAAATTTTTGGTTCTTTCCCTTCCGAGCCGACGTATTTTTGCACTTGATCGATTTGGTCGACCGGAACATACAGCGTATCGCCGCCTTGGTACTGGATATGAATATAGTCTTTATGCACCCCGTTGATTTCTAACGTCTCGATGCCTAAATATTTCCCGATGCCATGGTTGACATGGACGACGTAGTCGCCGACTTGCAATTCGGCGTAGCTTTTGATCCGCTCGGCGTTGGACAGCTTTTGCCGGCGCACCGGGCGTTTGACCCGTTTTTTGAACAGCTCTTCTTCTGTGATGACGGCAATTTTTTGCAACGGCAATTCAAACCCGGTATTTAAATCTCCTTCAAGGAGCTGGCATTTGCCATGCAGCAAAGCCGCATCGCGCGCGAGCGGCAGCGCGTCAATCTCATAATCTTGAAGCAATGATTGCAGCTTTTTCACCCGGTCGGCATTTGGCGCCAAAAACACAACCGCATAGTTTGCCTTTGTCCATCGCTCGACTTCGGATTGAAGAAGCGCCATTTGCCCATGGAAGTTTTGCATCTGTTTGCACGTAATATTGACGACGTTTTGTGGGTGGGCATACGGAACATGGCGCAAAAACAACGATAAGTATACCCGCTGGAATCGATGTTTTTGCAATAATTCAGAAAACGAATGCGAAAGCGGCACGCCATGAATCATTTTCCCGCCGTCAAGCAAACTCGTATACCATTCCGCCTCTTCGCGGTCCAACCGTTCCGCCGCCTCTTGCAGCCGGCTCATTTCATCCATGAGCAGCACGCCGTCTTCTGGCAGGTAATCTAGCAAACTCGCAACCTTTTCATAAAAAAGGGACATATATTTATATTGTTGCTCGATTTCCTGCCCCTCGCGCAATTGCTCAAGTTCAGCGTGAATATGTTCATACATCCGCTGTTTGGCGGCCTCATCTTTCATCGTCTCCAAACTCGACGCAAGCCCCGCTTCAATCCGCTCGATTCCTCGGCGCCGCGTCTCGCCATCGAGAATGATTTCATCGGCCGGCCCGATCATGATGCGCTCGATTTGCCCTTGCGAACGTTGGTCGTCAGGAGTGAACGTCCGAATCGATTCGATTTCCGTATCAAACAGCTCGATGCGGTACGGAAGCTCAGCGGTCAATGGATAAATGTCGATGATGCCGCCGCGGACGCTGAACTCTCCGGGGGCGGAAACGGTGCCGACCCGTTTGTACCCCATTTGCACAAACTTCTGTTTACAACGTTCTACATCGAACTCTTGTCCAACGGAGAAGGTGAACAAATACTGCTTCCAAAGCGACGGCGGCGGCAACAAACGCCGCAAGCCGGCGACCGGGCAGACGACGACTCCTTTTCCGCCTTGCGCCCAATGGTTCATAATCTCTAAGCGCTGTGCCTTCAGCTCCGGGCTGGCGACCGCCATCTCAGCGGCGATCACGTCGTTCACCGAGTAAAGGAATACGTCTTCCGGTCCGAGCAATGAAACGAGATCGTCATACATTTTTTGCGCCTGAAACAAATTGTGAGACACGACTAACAGCGGCCGGCCTGTCTCCTTGTAAAGCGTGGAAATAAAAACAGACCGGGCCGATCCGGACAGCCCGGCGACAAGCTGTTCCTTCAAACGGACATGGAGCCCTTCAATGATCGTACGGACATCTTGGTTTTCAGCTAAATAGCGATGCAACGAAAGCACCCCTATTCTCCCTCCTCTCAACGCCAGTTTCTTTCCGTCTCACTATTCTTTCGCAAACGCAAAAACGCTTTGGTCGCCCAAAGCCGCCCTTAATGGATGAATTTTTCGTATTGATGCCATTCCGGGTTTCGCGCCAACGCCTCTTGACAGTCTTCGCAAATCGTTTTCACATGAATGTCACCGTTCGGTTCATACGAAATCATCTCGAGCCGTTCCTCTTCCGTTAAGTGGTGGAATCCCAGTTTCTCGCTGTATATCGGCATTTGCTCAATCGTTCCGACTTTTGCACCGCAATGGCGGCAATAGTAATGTAGCGCCATTCAAGCCAACCTCCTCACTGGGCACCTGCTGTTCCGTCCACAAGGCAGGAAAAGCCGACGCTTCGGCCGCCTCCCGTACTCACATTGTGCACCAGTTCAGAGGAAAATATTCACTCGTTAAAATCATTCATCACTTGAATAAATGGCACCTTCACCGCCTGTTCACACGCATCGGCCGCCCGCAGCACCGCTTTGTCCACCGCCGGTTTCTCCTCTTCTGTAAATCGGCCTAGCACGTAGTCCGTGACCGGCTGACCGCCGGCCGGCCGGCCGATGCCGATGCGGATGCGCTTAAACTGCTCGGTGCCAAGGTGGTGAATGAGCGATTTGACGCCGTTATGGCCGCCGGAACTCCCTTTTAAGCGAAGGCGGATTTTCCCTGGCGGGAGATCGAGGTCATCGTAAATAACGATGACATCATCGATGGCAATGTCGTAGTAATCCATAAGTGGGCGAACACATTCTCCTGATAAATTCATATATGTCAACGGTTTGCATAATGCTACTTTTTCGCCAGAAACGGACGCCGTTCCGAACAAGCCGCGAAATTTAGCGGTTTTTAACGATACATTCCAGCGCTTCGCCAGTTCGTCGATGACGAAAAAGCCGACATTGTGCCTTGTTTGCTCATACTCCTTGCCCGGATTGCCGAGCCCGACAAACAGCTTCAATCCTCGCGCTCCTCTCTTTGCATGATACTACAAAAGACGTAACCGAAACGGTTACGTCTGTCACTCTTCTGGCGTCGTTTCTCTTCCTTCCGCAGCGTCAGGCTGTCCTGCCTCTTGCTGTTCACCGCTATCGATTTCTTCCTCTTGTTGCGGCGGCAAGATCGTGGCGATCACCTCGGAAGGTTCATGATTGATTTCAAATTTGCCGTCCGTTTTCACATCGCCCACGGTGACGGTATCGCCCACTTGCAGGCCGGAAATGTCCACTTCAATCACTGGCGGGATGTTCACCGGCAAGACGCGGATCGACAGCTCATGCAAGTTTTGCTGCAGCACGCCGCCGTCTTTCACGCCAGGCGCTTCACCCACCAAGCGGACTTCCACATCAATATCGACCTCCGTTGACATGTCAACCGCTTGAAAATCAGCGTGAAGAAGATGACCGCGCAACGGGTCGCGCTGCAGTTCGCGCAACAACACGGAATGTTCCTCACCGCCGACTTTCAGCGTCATCAAGCTTGTGCGCCCGCCTTCACGAAGCGCTTTCTCCAGCTCTGCAGTGCTGACGAAAATCATTTTGTTTTCGACTTTTTTGCCGTACAAAATCGCTGGAATGCCGCCTTGTGAACGAATGCGGTGCAATGTTGAACGTTTTTTGTCTGCGCGTTCCTTCGCTTCCAACACAATCGCCATGTTTCCTCACCTTCCTGAATTAGAATCTATTGTCTACTTTATCCTAAAACAAGAAGGGCTAAACATGTTTTCCTGCGTTAGTCGAACAGGACGCTGACAGACTTCATTTCATACACGCGGCTAATGGCCTCGGCAATGAGCGGCGCCACCGACAGCTCTACAATTTTATCAATTTTTTTCTCTTCTGGCAAGGCAATTGAATTGGTGACGACAAGCTCCTTGATTCTGGAATTTTGGATGCGCTCAATCGCCGGACCGGACAGCACCGGATGGGTGCAACATGCATACACTTCTTTCGCCCCATTCTCGGCGAGGGCGTTGGCTGCAAGGGTAATCGTGCCGGCCGTATCGATAATGTCATCAATTAAAATAGCCGTTTTCCCCGCCACTTGCCCGACAATGTTCATCACTTCCACCACGTTCGGCTTCGGCCGGCGCTTATCAATAATGGCGATCGGTGCTTTCAAACGGTCGGCGAGCTTGCGCGCCCTTGTGACACCGCCATGGTCCGGAGAGACGACGACAATATCCTCCAATTGTTTGCTTTTGAAATAATCCGCCAAAATGGGCACACCCATCAAATGATCGATTGGAATATCGAAAAATCCTTGAATTTGAGGGGCATGCAAATCAAGCGTGATGACGCGCGACGCCCCGGCCGTCTCGAGCAAGTTGGCGACCAGCTTCGCTGTAATCGGTTCGCGCGAACGCGCTTTCCGGTCTTGACGGGCATAGCCGTAATACGGCATCACGATATTGATCGTGCGGGCCGAGGCGCGCTTTAACGCGTCGATCATGATAAGCAGCTCCATCAAATGCTCATTGACCGGCACGCTCGTCGATTGAATGACGAACACATCGTCGCCGCGGATGCTTTCTTCAATGTTGATTTGAATTTCCCCGTCGCTGAAACGGGAAACGGAACATTTGCCGAGCTCGATTCCCATGACTTCTGCAATTTCCTTCGCCAACTTCATGTTCGAGTTCAGAGCGAACAATTTTAATTGATGCTGACAGTCAGACATGATAGACCTCCGCTAAGATTTTTTCTTGCCTGGCAGGCGATCAACATAATGTTCTTTATTGACTTGCCGGGCGCGGGCGATGGCGAGGGCGCGGCCGGGAACGTCGTCTGTAATCGTCGATCCGGCGGCGACGTAAGCGCCTTGACCGACCGTAACAGGGGCGATCAAATTGACGTTGCAACCGATAAACGCCCCGTCTTCGATTTTGGTCATATGCTTATTCACGCCGTCGTAGTTGACCGTAATCGACCCGCAGCCAAGATTGACATCGGCGCCGACTTCAGCATCGCCGATATAACTCAAGTGCGACGCCTTGCTTCCTTTGCCAAACGTCGATTTTTTCACCTCGACGAAATTGCCGATCCGCACCTCATCGTCGATTTTTGACAGCGGACGAATATGGGCGAACGGGCCGATCGTCACATCCGAACCAATCTCGCTGTCATGGGCGACCGAATGGCGAATCGATGTGCGATGGCCGATATAGCAATTTTTAATTTCCGAATTGGGCCCAATGACGCAATCCTCACCGATCACTGTCTCGCCTTCAATCACCGTGCCGGGGTAAATGACTGTGTCACGCCCGATCACCGCCTCGGCGGAAATATAAGTGGAAGCCGGATCGATGATCGTGACTCCGTTTTTCATATGTTGACGGCAAATGCGAGCACGCATGATCCGCTCCGCTTCAGCGAGAGCGATGCGGTCGTTTACACCGATCGTTTCTTCAAACGACGGCGCCTGATAGGCGGATACAATGCCGCCGTCCGCTTTGATAATTTCAATCACATCCGTTAAATAATATTCGCCTTGAGCGTTTTGATTCGTCACCTTTGTAAGCGCTTGAAACAGTGTCTCATTGTCAAAACAGTACGTTCCTGTGTTAATCTCGCGGATGTTCCGCTCTTGCTCGCTCGCATCTTTATGTTCGACAATTTTCTCGACATGGCCAGCCTGGTTGCGGACAATGCGGCCATATCCGGACGGATCATCAGCGATGGCCGTCAATACAGTCGCCTTCGCCTTGGCGGCCATATGATGCGCGACGAGCATCTCCATCGTCTCAGCGGTGATGAGCGGCGTATCCCCACAGACGACAATCGTCACTCCTTCAAGGCCGCGCAAATGCGGAGCCGCCTGCATGACTGCATGCGCCGTCCCGAGTTGCTCCTCCTGCAGGGCATATTCACACTGGGAGCCGAGCTGTTCTTTCACTTGTTCCGCCCCAAATCCCACTACCGCAATCGTTTTTTCCACCCCAAGCTTTGACACTTGGTCGATGACGTGCTGAACCATTGGCTTGCCGCAAACGGGATGAAGCACTTTATACCACTTTGATTTCATCCTCGTCCCTTGTCCGGCCGCCAAAATGACCGCATATCGCTTCATGTGAAAGGCCTCCAATTACCCTTTTATCCATAATTGAATATATATGAATCAGTGGCACTTTTCAAGGAAACAATGCGGCTTTCAAAAAAATAGAGAGCTTGGTGAATTTCACCTAAGCTCCCTTTCATATGTTTACGAAGCGCCAGCTTCTTCAAGTTCTTCTTCCAACTTCCCGAGGCGGTGATATTCAGCGAGGATCGCCTCCTGGATTTTCCCGCGCGTGGCGGAATTGATCGGATGAGCGATATCACGGAACTCCCCATCTGGTGTGCGCTTGCTCGGCATCGCGACAAACAGCCCATTGTTTCCGTCGATGACGCGGATGTCATGGACGACGAACTCGTTGTCCAACGTAATGGAGGCGATCGCTTTCATCCGTCCTTCGGTATTGACGCGGCGTAATCTTACGTCTGTCACTTCCATTTTGCTCACCACCTTTTCCCCTATATGAGACTCGATGTAATGAATTCCACGTGTTCGAGTCATTTCCTTCTTTTTTCGAAAAATTTTTTATAAATTTTTATGTAGGGAAAAAGTGGGGCTAATCATTACGGAACGAGGGCAACGACTTCAATTTCGACAAGGACATCTTTCGGCAGCCGGGCTACTTCCACGCATGAGCGCGCCGGCTTATGGTTCGGGAAGTATTGGCTGTACACTTCATTCATCGCCGCAAAATCATCCATATTTTTTAAAAATACGGTCGTTTTCACCACTGTATCGAGCGAAGCTCCGGCCGCTTCCAATACGGCTTTCAAGTTTTGGAACACTTGATGCGTCTGCGCCTGAATGTCGCCTTTCACCAGTTCCCCTTCTGGGGTGAGCGGGATTTGCCCCGAGCTGTAAAACATGTTGTTGACGATGATGCCTTGCGAATACGGGCCGATCGCTTGCGGCGCCTTCGTTGTCTCTACTTTTCTCATGAGCCAGTCTCCTTTCTTGATTTTTATGTCAAGCAGCAAGCTGCTACAAAAACGCTTTGTAATTGCCTTCCTTAACAGAGATCCTCTTTTCTTTTACATCCACCTCGGACAGTTTGACGAGCGAAATGTATTCATCGACCAATCGCTCTTTTGCCTCTTCCGACTCCACGAGCACGCCAATGCCGGAGACATTGCCGTTAAACTCCTGAAGCAAACTGATCATGCCGTTGATTGTACCCCCGCCTTCATAAAATCGTCAACGATGAGCACATTGGCTCCTTCCGCTAAGCTGCGCTTCGATAGGACCATCGTTTGGATGCGTTTGGACGAGCCGGATACGTAATTGATGCTTACCATCGGTCCTTCTGTCACTTTATTGTCATGGCGGACGATGACAACGGGCACATACAAAAAGTTGGCGATGGCATACGCGAACGGAATCCCATTGGTGGCGATCGTCATGACGACATCCACCGGACGGTCGGCAAACATCGACGCATAAAGGCGGCCGATTTTGTTCATAATGCGGGGATCGCCAAGAATGTCGGTCATATACAAATATCCGCCGGGAAGAAGCCGATCCGGACGCGACAGTTGTTCACACAAATACGCAACCACTTCTTCCGCTTCCTCAGCATCCATTTTTGGAATGTATTGCACGCCGCCAGCAGCGCCGGGCAGCGTCCGAACGGTTCCGATTCCTTGCTGCTCGAACGTCTGCTTAATGATGGCCAAATCTTCGCTGATCGACGATTTGGCCGATTCGTACCGCTCGGCAAAAAATGTAAGCGGAATGAGCTGATGTGGCCGTTCAAGAAGATAATGCGTCATATCAACTAAACGGCCGCTTCGCCTTAGCTTCATAGCCGACCTCCTGAAACCGAATATTATAAATATATTTTAACAAAAATGTACGTGTTTAATCAAGAGAATGTCGTTCTCCTAACATTCTCACCGCAAACACTTGGTCACAAAAGCCGCGCAACCCATTGTATACCCGCTGCATTCTGGAATCGTGCTCGATCAGTCCAAACACGGTCGGCCCGCTGCCGCTCATCAGCACCGCATCAGCGCCAAACCGCTTCATTTGTTCTTTAATATGCGCGACTTCCGGATATTTTTTCAACGTCACTTCCTCAAGAACATTGCCGACCAACCGGCAGATCGCCGCATAATCTTGCCGCACGATCGCTCTCACCATCGCATCGACGTCCGGATGGCTGACACGCTCAAGTTCCAAGTTTCGGTACACTTCCGCCGTCGATACACCGATCGGGGGCTTGGCCAGCACAACCCAGCACGGCGGCGGTGAAGCGATCGGAGTGATGAATTCCCCGCGCCCCGTCGCCAAGGCGGTTCCGCCGTAGACGCAAAAAGCGACATCCGAGCCGATTTTCGCCCCAAGCTCTGCCAGTTCATCGAGCGTCAATCCGAGCTGCCAAAGCTTGTTCAACCCGCGCAGCGTCGCCGCCGCATCGCTGCTTCCTCCCGCCAATCCGGCGGCCACCGGAATATGCTTCGTAATCGAAATGGCCACCCCTTGGCGGATCGAAAACGTCTCTTTAAGAAGCTTCGCCGCCTGATACGCCAAGTTGCGGCAATCATCGGGCACAAAGCGGTTTTGCGAAACGATGCGGATCGCATCTTCCTCCGGCAACGCGACAAGCTCAATGCGATCGGCCAAATCGATCGTCGTCATCACCATTTTCACTTCATGGTAACCATCCGGGCGCTTATAAAGAACGTCGAGTGACAAATTGATTTTCGCCGGCGCTTTTATCGACAACCTCACTCATCCTCACCTACTTCCACGCGCAATCATGAATAAGCGGATCGGCATCCATCGGCTGCTTTCCGTCTCCGCCGTCTTTGCCCCGTCTCATCCGCCTTTCTTTCGTCAACCCATTTTATCATATTACCATGTTCTGGCGACGACGCCAAACAATATATGTATGCAAAAAAAGGGCGCCCCGTTCGCGGGACACCCTCGCCGCAACACGCCCCGCTGCCGGCGCTATTCCGTTGTTCCGGCCAGCTGCCGCTCCGCCCGTTCAATCGCCAATCTGACCATGTTTCCTGCGTCTTTCGCGCGGATGGCGCCCCACCCCTCACGTTGCACGACATCGTAAAAGCCCAACTCTTTCGCCAGCTCTTCTTTCAAGCGTTGCGACATAATCCCGCGGCGTCGACCCAATGTCAGCAACCCCTTTCCATGTTCATTGGCGCTATGGCATGAAACGTTTGGCAACCCGCCGGCGCATCAACAAGCCGGCTTTGCATTTGGCCGGGCAAAAGGCGGCTGCGGCAGTTTTAGTATGAAATAAAGGGGGCGGTTTTATCATAGTTCCGAAAGAAAACTCCCGCTTCAAGCAAAGCGAAGTGGGAGTCGTTCACGTCACCTATTTATGACAAAACAAAAAACAAAAAGCAAAAAAGCAGCAAACAAATCTGTCTACTGCCCCCTGCTTGCTCATCATCCCAAAACGTCAACTTTACCGTCTCTGTCAATACGTCGGCGTAGCTGAACGATACGCGTTCAAACGAATTCTCTTTTTGATCCAGCTCAATGACAAATACGGATGGATATGTTTCCGCCAAAATACCACAACGCTCAATCATTTTTCTGCGTCCGCCGTTGGCCCGCAGCGTCAACCGTTTCCCGATATTGGAATCCAGCGTTTTTTTAATATCGGATAAAGTCTTTGGCATTCATCATCCACCTCACTATTTGTAATTATAACAAAGATGATGTCTAAAGTCAAAAAATAAAAATTATATCAGGGCATTTTTATTTCTGTCAATGTATATTTTTCTACAATATCCTTCTTTTTATGTGTGATGTGGAACTTTTTTGTAAAAAAATGCGACGGACGTATAGAAAAAACCGCCCATCAACTGCGGCGGTTTTCCTCTCGATCCTCAATGAGGCGAAACGGCATCCCGGTGCGGAGCACGCCTTTCGTTTCCACCCCACCAAGCCCCTTTTCCCCGGTTAACGTGTTGCGCAACACATCCCATACGTCGACCGTTTCGGTGAACGGGGTGAAGCTGAGGCGCGAAACGATATAGACGGGGTCCAGAGCATGAATGTTCACCCGCGCTGGTGAACTGGCAAAATTCGCCCCAGCGCGGATGAGCGACTCAAAGTGCGACTGGCAGGCGCCGGCGAAAATGATCAGTTGGTCCAAATGGGGCACTTTTTTGCGCGCCTCTTTCACCGTTTGCACAAAATGGCGCGAATGGCGGTACGCTTTTAACTCATGCACCTTTCCTTTTGACTTCGAATACGAATCATGCCCGGTGATGACTAAAATATCAGGGCGAAACTGCTCGATCCAGTAGCCAACTTTTTCCGGCATTTCGCTTTCCTCGCAGTAAATGCCGTGCACCGGCACGCCGATCCGCTCATACAAATCCATACATTTGCGCAAATATAACGGGTCGCCATCCAAATGGAGGACGCGCCCCGGAATTTGAAAAAAATCTTTCTCCACCCGGTATCCGCCGGTCGCCCGATATTCGACTTTTTGCTTGATCGCCTGATAATCTTGGCGAAAAAGCCGATACGATTGTTCGATCAGCTCGATTTCCCGCTTTTTCCGTTCCTGTTGCTCCTGCTCATCGATGACGACTAAATCGCTGCACGGAGCGTCCGCGACGAGGCGCACATCTTCACCATACAAAATCGCTTCCCACTCGCCGTTTTTTTCTTTCATATCAATCACTCGGAACAATAAATCACATTGGTAAGACTTGCGGGCGACAATATCGCCGATTTTAATGACGTCCATCACCGCTCACTCCATTGCATAATCGTTGTCATCCATACGATATGCACGTGCGGACAATAGGTGATAGACGCCTGTTTGGACGGCTTTGGTTGACGAAAAGACCGCTGCCCCCAGAGGAGCGCTTTCTTTACGACTCCTTCATTTGCCGAAAAGCGGTGCCAACGCGTTGCTTAATGAAGCAAACTCAGCGATGTCAAGCGTCTCTCCGCGTCGGCGCGGGTCAATGCCCAAAGCAACGAGCACTCGTTCAATTTGCTCTTTGTTCTCTTTTCCTCCCGGCAAATTGTTTGTTAAGTTGTTGAACAGCGTTTTGCGGCGCTGGGCGAAGCTTGCCCGCACCACTTGGAAAAACACGCCCTCATCGTCGACAACAACAGGCGGATGCTGCCGCTTTACGAGCCGGATGACAGCAGAATCAACGTTCGGCTGCGGCATAAAGACGGTGCGCGGCACCGTCATGATGACTTCCGCTTCGGTATAATACTGCACAGCGATCGTCAGCGAGCCGTAATCTTTCGTCCCTGGCTTAGCGGCAAGACGGTCGGCGACTTCTTTTTGCAGCATGACGACCATGCCGCGGATCGGCAACCGCTCGGTAAGCAGCTTCATAATGATCGGTGTCGTCACATAATAAGGTAAGTTGGCGACGACCATCCGGTCGCTTACATCAGCCAATTCCTCGGCGATGACGGCATGCAAGTCGGCCTTTAATACATCTTGGTGAAAGATGCGCACATTGTCATAAGGAGACAGCGTGTCGGCCAAAATGGGCAACAGTCGGCCGTCGATTTCGAAAGCGACGACTTTTTTCGCCCGCCGCGCCAATTGTTCCGTCAACGCTCCGATGCCTGGTCCGATTTCAATCGCTCCTGTATCAGGGGAGATGTCGGCAACATCCACGATTTTCCGCAAAATGTTCGCATCGATCAAAAAGTTTTGCCCAAGGCTCTTTTTAAACGAAAAGCCATATCGCTCCAAAATTTCTTTCGTCCGCCCCGGTGTTGCAATATCTTTATACATCGTCCGCCTCCTCCTGCATCACGTGCGCTAACGCGGCATAAAAAGCATCACGGGAAATGCGGAACACTTGCAGCCGCTTATGAAACTGCCGACCGTTCGCATAGCCGATTTTCAGCTCCTCGCCAAGACGCTGCCGCCGCCGGCGCGCCATCGCGCCGCCGATCAACCCAGCCTCGATCAGTTCAGCAAACGTAATTTCTTCCTTCCAATCCGACGCCTCTTCATACACGTTGGCGAGCGCCCGACGGATTTCGTCAGGGGACGCGTGCTCAACCCCGATGCCCTTGCCGTTTTTCGCTTTGGCCGCCTCGCGCGGCAAAAAGGCATGCTTGCACCCCGGCACCTGTTCGGCAATCGTGCGGCGAATTTTTTCGCCGGGAAAATCGGGATCGGTAAAAATGATCACGCCGCGGCGCTCTTTCGCCAGCTTGATCCGCTCAATGACATCCGCGCCCACTGCTGCTCCGTTTGTCTCGATTGTATCGGCATCGACGGCGCGCCGGATCGCCGCCGTATCATCTTTTCCTTCCACAACGATCACTTCTTTGATCTTCATCCTCCCATTGCAGAAACAACGGAATCGTCCCTTTTTCCTATTTCTGCAATGCCTCCTTTCCAGTAAAATCAAAAGTAAGGCGAATCATCGCCGAAAGCCGCTTCATTCCCTTATTATTTTTTGAATTTCGCTGAAACTTTTTTTCCGTTTGCATCGTCTAATTTAGCAGAAGCGGCGCGCATTGTCGCGGCACAATGCCATTATAGCGAAAAAAAGCAGAGGGCAAAAACCCTCCGCTTCGTTCTCCCATCGCATCTCTATGGCAATACCCGTATTTTCACGCGCTTTCTGCCCCAACGAAACGCATCCGACCGTTCCGGGAAAAACACATCAATTTTATATCCGCGGATGCCTGAGCCGGTGTCAGCGGCAATGGCATATCCGTATCCTTCCACATACACTCTCGACCCAAGGGGGATGATGGACGGGTCGACCGCAATCACTTTAGCGGAAGGATTTTTGCGCAAGTTGATGCCCGTGCTTGTTATGCCTGAACAGCCTGCACAATAGGCAGTGTAGGCGGTGGCGGTGACGTAAAATTCCTTCGCGGCATGGTCCGAGCCGCGCGAGGACGGGCGGTCGGGCGCGGCAGCTTGGCGCACCGTTTTCGTGCCGATGGCGACAATGCGCGCCTTGCTTTCTTTTAGCGTTTTCACAGCGATTAGTTTGCGCGCCGTTTCTTTGCCGTTTTCCAATGTCACCTCATACGTTTTTTGAACCATCCCTTTTTCTCCAGGCTGAATGACGCGCCGCTCTCCTTTCGGCAATGAGTCATCCCGTTTTGTCACCACGGCAAAGTCGACGGGTTCTTCCACTACATCGGTGACTTTTTTTACTCGGATCACGCGAATGGTCATCTGTTCTTTGACCGTTTCATGCAAGGAGGGCTCTATCCGATCGAGTTGACCTAGCTGAATCCCTTGCTGCTTCAAAAAGTCAGCGACCGTAGTCGAAGTTGTCCATACCTGCTGTTGTTTACCGCCGACATTGACGTGGACTGGAAACGCCTTTTCAACGCCGATGTCCATGCCTTTTTGAATTTTCGCCGAAAGCGCCGGCGCCACTTTGTCATACGCCCCGACCGCCACGTGCTGCGAACGGAGCAGCTCCGCGACCGTATCGGCTGTCGTCCATATCTTTTTCTTTTTTCCATTGACTGTCAGCGTCACTTCTTTGCTTGCTTCCCAAACAATATGGAGATCGTCGGTGATCGGCGAATGCAAGGACGGATAAACATAATCTTCTTTGCGCGGCTGAATGTTTTGCTCCGCAAGCAGCTCTTTCACCGTTTTCGCATGAGTGCGAATTTCTTGTTTGTTTCCGTTTTTGATCAGCGTCACATCGTCTTTGGCCATCTCATATCCAGCAACCCCTGTCGTCGCGGAGATGGCGAGAAACCCGCCCGCTGTGACGGTCACGTTTTTCCTCCATAAGTCCAGCCATTTCCTCCCATTCGGCAACATCAGCTGAACGCCTCCTTTTTCTACGGAATTCCCCTCTCCCTTTAACATGTACGCACGAGCATACTCTATTATGCAGAAAATTCAGTGAAAAAGGAAGGAAGACTTGTCGACACGCGGTTGGCTCATATCGGCTGAATTTGTAGAATTTTATCGTCTTCGCCGCACCTTCGACAAGCTTCCCCGCTGTTCGACGCCTAATTTTAGCGGTCGATGGCGAACAATTTTTTGGCATTTTCCGCCGTTGTTTCCGCTACTTCGGCAAAAGAAATGTTTTTGATCTGTGCGATCGCTTCGGCAACGTATTTGACATAGCTCGGCTCGTTTCGTTTGCCGCGGAAAGGGTGAGGCGTTAAATATGGACAGTCGGTTTCGATCAATAAATGGCTGAGTGGAATCTCCTTCGCCACTTCCTTCGGTTTTTTCGCATTTTTAAACGTGACCGGTCCGCCAAGGGAAATGAGAAAATTCATGTCCATGCACTGTTTGGCCACCTCGACGCTGCCGCTGAAACAATGCATAATCCCGCCGATTTCGGCGGCGTTTTCCTCTTGCAAAATTTTTAAAATATCCGCCGTCGCCTCACGGTTATGAATAATGATCGGCAACTTCACCTTTTTAGCCAGCCGGATTTGCTGCCGGAACACCTCTTGTTGCACGTCTTTCGGCGATTTATCCCAATGGTAGTCAAGCCCCATCTCGCCGAGCGCCACGACTTTCGGGTGAGCGGCGAGCTGTTCAATCATCTGCAAATCATCGTCCGTCATCTCGATCGCATCAACCGGATGCCAGCCAACCGCCGCATAAATAAACGGATACCGCTCGGCCAGCTCGATCGCCCGATCGATCGTCGGACGGTCAAACCCGACGACGACAATGTGTGAAACCCCTTCATCGCAGGCGCGTTCAATGACTTGTTCCAAATCTTCTTCGTATTGGACTGCATTCAAATGTGCGTGCGTATCAAACAGCATACGAATGCCCTCTTTTCCACCTTGATGTTAAGTGTAGCATAGAAATTGGTTACATACGTCACATTTCGTTAACATTTCCATTACAAAATAGCGACAAGGAGGTGTCAAGCGCAACACCCCCTGCCAAGCAAACCGTTATTTGATTTTCGTTCCATTCGGCACGTGTTGATCAACCGTCGCCAGCGAAAATTCCCCGCCGCTGCCTCCGGCTAGAATCATGCCTTCCGACCATTCGCCGCGAAGCTTGGCTGGTTTTAAATTGGCGACGCAAATGACTTTTTTGCCGACGAGTTCTTCTGGTTTGTAAAACTCAGCAATGCCGGAGATCACTTGCCGCTTCTCGCCGCCAAGGTCAAGCTGAAGCTTCAACAGCTTATCGGCGTTTTTCATCCGTTCGGCATGGATGACTTCAGCGACGCGCAAATCGACTTTGGCGAACTCGTCAATCGAAATTTCCGCCGCCTCCGCTGCTTTTTTTTCCTCTTTTACCGGTTCGGCGGCCGGTTTGCCCCCTTGCATATGCGCCTTAATGTACTCCACTTCCGCTTCGATGTCGAGGCGCGGGAAGAGCGGTTCTCCCTTTTGCACTTTTGTCCCTTCCGGAATGAGGCCGAAATCGTACAAGCTGTCCCATTCTTTTAATGAATGATCCGTGATGCCGAGCTGAGCGAACATGCGCTCCGGCGTGCGCGTCAAAAACGGCTGGAGCAGCACTGCCGTATGGCGAAGCGATTCAGCCAAGTGGGTCATGACGGCGGCAAGCTCACCCCGTTTCTGTTCGTCTTTCGCCAATACCCATGGCTGCGTTTCATCGATATATTTGTTCGTCCGGCTAATCAACTGCCAAACAGCAGCGAGCGCGACGGAAAACTCCATTCCCTCCATCGCTTCTTCATATTGACGCACCACTTCGCGCGCCGTTTGCACCAACTCTTGGTCAAACGGTGTTTTCGGCCCGCGGTATGGCGGAATAACGCCGTCGAAATATTTCTCGATCATCGCCACGGTACGGTGCAACAAGTTGCCTAAGTCGTTGGCCAAGTCATAGTTGATGCGCTCAATAAATCCTTCCGGCGTAAACACGCCATCAGCGCCGAACGGCACTTCCCGCAGCAAATAATAGCGGAGCGCATCAAGCCCATACCGGTCGATGAGCGTCACTGGGTCGACGACATTGCCTTTCGATTTGGACATTTTTCCATCCTTCATCAGCAACCAGCCATGGCCGAATACTTTTTTCGGCAACGGCAAGCCGAGCGCCATCAACATAATCGGCCAATAAATCGTATGGAAACGGACGATTTCTTTGCCGACCAAATGGACGTCCGCCGGCCAATATTTGCGGAACTTTTCATCGTTGTCCGTGCCGTAGCCGAGCGCTGTGATATAGTTGGCAAGCGCGTCGATCCAGACATAGATGACATGCTTCGGATTGCCTGGCACTTTAATGCCCCAATCGAACGTCGTCCGGGACACAGCCAAATCCTCAAGCCCCGGCTTAATGAAGTTGTTGATCATCTCATTTTTCCGCGATCCCGGTTGGATAAAATCGGGATTTTCTTCGTAATATTGCAACAAGCGGTCGACATATTTGCTCATCCGGAAGAAATAGGACTCTTCTTTCACTTTCTCAACAGGCCGGCCGCAGTCCGGACAGTTGCCGTCCACAAGCTGCCGCTCCGTGTAAAACGATTCGCACGGCGTACAATACCAGCCTTCATATTCGCCCAAATAAATATCGCCTTGTTCGACAAGACGGGTGAAAATTTGTTCGACGACTTTTTTATGCCGCTCCTGCGTTGTGCGAATAAAATCGTCGTAGGAAATGTCGAGCTTCTTCCATAGCTCCTGAATGCCAGCGACGATCTCATCGACGTATTGCGGCGGCGTTACTCCTTTTTCTTCCGCCTTGCGCTGAATTTTTTGCCCATGCTCATCGGTGCCGGTCAAATACATGACATCGTAGCCGCGCATCCGTTTATAGCGAGCCATGGCGTCCCCCGCCACCGTTGTGTAAGCATGACCGATATGCAGGCGGTCGCTCGGGTAATAAATCGGCGTCGTCAAATAAAACGTTTTTTTCTCCATCGGTTAGGCCCTCCCTCGTACTGTTGAGCACAAAAGCCCCCGTCCGGCGACGAGAGCGGCGTTACTTCTATTTTACATAATTTTTTCATTCTACAAAAACATCTATTTCTCGTGGGCTGAAAAAATATACCCAAACCGGCAAAAATACGGCCGCGTTTTCAACCATCGCTGCGAATTTGTTATACAAGGATAGAGTTTAGATGGGCAAATTCATTCGTTTTCTCCTTTCTTTCTAAACAAACTTTTTTTTGAAATAACAATATACATTTTTTTTAAATTTTACATATTAAAGGATTGACGCTTAATGGAAACACTGATATGATTAGGTTGTAGGAAATTTGTCGAATATTGACGAATAAACGACAAAAAACTTTTTTGCGGAGAGGAGAATCGACGATGAAATCGACAGGGATCGTGCGTAAAGTCGATGAGTTAGGCCGCGTCGTCATTCCAATTGAGCTGCGGCGTACGTTGGATATTAACGAAAAAGATGCGTTGGAAATTTATGTTGACGATGACCGCATCATTTTGAAAAAGTATAAGCCGAACATGACGTGTGTCGTCACCGGCGAAGTGTCGGACGACAACTTCAAACTGGCCGGCGGCAAAATCATTTTAAGCCGCGAAGGCGCGGAAATTTTGCTGCAGGAGATCCAACAGCATCTAGAAGCAGCAACAGACAAAGAAAAAGAATAAAAAAGTTTCTCTGGCTTCAGAGAAACTCTTTTTTTTCTTCTTCTTGCTGTTGATGATACTGCCGATAAACGTCGCGTTTCGACATATTTCGATCACTGGCCGCCTGTTTCACCGCCTCCTTGACGGAAAGGCTGTGCTCGCGAATATAATAATCGACATGTTCGACAAGCGAAAGCGGCTGCCACCATTCCTCTCCCTCTTGCTCTTGTTTCTTCCCGTCTCGCGCCCCTTCGACAATGAGGCAAAATTCGCCCCGGATGTCATGTTCTTCCGCCCAGGCGACCGCATCGCTTAAATCGCCGCGGATGAACTCCTCAAACCGTTTCGTCAACTCGCGGCCAAGAGCGATGCGCCGATTGCCGAATATATCATACATAAGAGCGAGCGTTTCTTTCAAGCGGTGGGGCGCCTCATAAAAAATTAACGTCTCCGCCGCTGTTTTTAATGACAGTAGCTGCTCTTTTTTCTCTTTTTTCGCCCGTTTCAAAAAGCCGACAAACAAAAAGCGGTCCGTGGGCAGCCCGGAGGCGACAAGCGCTGTCAATGCCGCGTTCGCTCCAGGAAGAGGGACGACGCGGCAGCGCTCGGCAAGCGCCGCAGCAATAAGCTCATAGCCCGGATCGGAAATGCCGGGCATCCCGGCGTCGCTCACCAATGCCACCGTTTTTCCTTCCTTCAGCCATTCGACAAGCTGCCGGCCGCTCGCGTATTTATTATGCTCATGGTAGCTGACCAGCGGCGTATGAATGCCGAAATGAGCGAGCAGCTTTTTCGTCTGCCTTGTGTCCTCGGCGGCGATGACATCAGCTTCCTGAAGCGTCCTAACCGCACGAAACGTCATATCCTCCAAATTGCCGATCGGCGTCGGCACGATGTACAGCGTCCCTTGCTCCGTTTGTTCGGTAAAACTTTTTTGCTGCCAAAGCATCCTTGTTCCGCCCCTTTAAGATGAAATAATGCCATATAAGATCCGCTTCGTCTCCTCGGTATATTCGTTATTCTCATCATACACGACAAGCGGAGGCAACACTTTTAAGTCCGGGCTTGCATCTTTTGTCCCTTCAATTAAAATCATGTTCGCCTCTTTGCCCTCTTTCGGGTACACAAAGCGGAGCCGTTTCGGCTCAAGACGGTATTGGCGCATGAGCGTCACAAGGTCAAGCAGCCGCCCGGGCCGGTGGACGAACGCCGCCTTCCCTCCTTGCTTCAACAGCTGGCTGCTGACTCGAATCACATCCTCTAGGGTGCAATAAATTTCATGGCGGGCGATGGCGATATGTTCATTTTTGCTCAGTTCGTCTTTGCCGACTGCCGGAAAATACGGGGGGTTGCACGTGACGACATCGTACCGGCTGTAACCGATCCGTTGCGGCGCTTCTTTAATGTCGCCGTGTATGATCTCGATTTGTCCTTCAAGCCCGTTGTATTGCACGCTTCGCCTCGCCATGTCGCAAAGCCGTTCTTGAATTTCGATGCCGATGATCGTCCCTTTTGTTCGCCGGCTCAACAAGAGGGGAATCACCCCGTTGCCCGTGCACAAATCAACAATCTGCCCCTTTTGAATCGGCATATAGGCAAAATGAGCAAGGAGCACGGCATCAAGGGAAAACGAAAATACAGATGGACTTTGAATGATGCGGAGCTCTTCGTTAAACAAATAATCGAGCCGTTCATCCTCGTACAATTCCACCATGACGCACGATCCTCCATTGAAAAAAATAACCTTTCCGAAACGGAAAGGGTGGCGCTGCCTTTAGTTTTTGTTCAAAAACGACAAGCAAAACAAACAATCGCCCTCGGTGCGAATGCTTCCGTAATGGATGTGACAAATATGAAACCCTTCTTGGTAAAGGCGGGCTAAATTGTCATACCCTTCGCCAATGTCGATGAGTTTTTTGCCATGTTTGTCCCCTTTTCGTTTGCCTTCTTCCCATGCTTCTGACAATTGTTCAAGCCGACGGCGCAAATGAGCATTTTCGATTTGCAGCTGGTGATTCTCTTCTAACAGCTCCGTTACGCGCTGTTTCAGCTGTACCAGCTCGCGGTAAAAATAACTAAGTTGCTCTTCCATATTGGCCACTGATCGAAACACTTCTTTTTTATCTACTTTTTCCACTGGCCCCACCCCAAATTAATCTGCGACGCGAATGGACAACGTCCCGTTTTTCATCAGCTCATCGAGTGTATATTCGACGACCCGTCCGAATTCTGGAAGCTCGATTTGCAGCACCCGCTCTAAAATGTTCAAGCCGACGACTTTGCCGAAGCCGTGCGGTGTTTCGACATATTCCCCTAAATCCGGGAGTTGTTCTTTCGCCGTCTCATACTCTTCGTTTTCATATTTCAGGCAACACATCAGCCGGCCGCACAACCCGGAAATTTTCGTTGGATTGAGCGACAAGTTTTGATCTTTCGCCATTTTGATCGACACCGGTTCAAAATCGCCTAAAAACGTCGAACAACAAAGCATGCGGCCGCACGGCCCGATGCCACCAAGCATTTTCGCCTCGTCGCGCACTCCGATTTGCCGCAGCTCAATGCGCGTGCGGAAAATCGACGCTAAGTCCTTCACAAGTTCGCGGAAATCGACGCGCCCATCGGCAGTGAAATAAAAGATCACTTTATTGCGGTCAAACGTATATTCCACATCGACGAGCTTCATTTCCAGCCCGTGCTCCTCCACTTTGCGCAAGCAAATGTCATACGCCTCGCGCGCCGCCTTTTTGTTTTCTTCCACAACCCATTTATCTTTCTCATTCGCCACGCGGATCACTTTTTTGAGCGGCAGCACGATGTCGTTTTCGTCGACTTGTTTATTGGCGATGACGACTTTTCCGTACTCAATGCCTCGGACCGTCTCGACAATGACGAATTCGCCGACGGGAATAACGGCATCGCCAGGATCAAAATAATAAATTTTCCCTGCTTTTTTAAAACGGACGCCGACTACCGTATACAACGGCTCTCCCTCCTTTACCGCTTTAATTGAAGAACGAGCTGCTCAACAAGCAACGCCGTGCTCATATTCGTTGTATTTAAACGCGTTTTCGCTTGTAAAATCGCTTCCATGCCAGCCAAAATCCGCCGCTGCGGGCAAGCAAGCGCCCATCGTTGCAGGCGGTCCAGCTGATCGCGGTATAACACGCCGTCCATCTGCCCGGCTTGAATATGCAACAAATCGCGGTATAAATATAAAAGCAAATCAAGTCCAAGGTCAAGCTGATGGCTTTCCAAAAAATGCGGAAACAAGCGATCGTGGATGAAAAACAAAAGCTGCAGCTCCGGCTTGCCCAGCATCTCATACCATTGTAGCACTAATGTTCGCGCCTCGGCAAACCAACTATCTTTGGCAAGCGCCAGTGCTTCCTCGAAGCTGTTTGTCAAATGGGCAGCCAACAGCGCCAACGGCAACGGCACGTGCTCCTCGACAAGTCCCTGGGCGAGCTCTGCCGGCGGCAACGGCCGGAACGAAAGCACTTGACAGCGGGAAACGATCGTCCCTAGCAGGCGGTGGTATTGCTCAGTCAGCAATACCGCCACCGTCCCCGAATGCGGCTCTTCCAAAAATTTCAGAAGGCTGTTGGCAGCGCTTGTCGTCATTTGATCGGCGTGCTCAACGATGTACATTTTTTTATCCGACTCGACCGCTGTTTTCGAGAACTCTTGCTGCAGCCATTCGATTTGTTCCTTTTTGATTGATCCTCCATCTGGGCCGATCACCCGGACGTCAGGGTGGTTGCCGGAGTCGATGCGCCGGCAGTTGCGGCACTCTAGACACGGGGAAACTCCGATTGGGGACAGACAAAACAAACGTTTCGCCAACAACAAACTGGCCGCTTTTTTGCCCGTCCCCCGCTGCCCCTCAAACAAGTACGCATGAGAAATCCGCCCTTTTTCCAAGCCGCTTTGCAGCATTTTCGCCACCACCGGCTGGCGTTTCGCTAGCTGTTCCCATCGCATCGCCATCACTCTTCCTTGATTTCTTATTTCTATTCTATCATGTCCGCTAGGAATCATCACGGCCGGATTCATGGAAATGGCGCTGTCATCTTCCTTTCAAACGGGAAAGCACCGCGGCTGTTGTTTCGGCGAATACATCATCAAGCGGGCGGTTCGCGTCGATGACGACAATGCGGTCGGCAAACCGTCTAGCGAGTTCCCGATACCCTTCTCGCACCTTCTCATGAAAAGACAACGTTTCAAGGTCAAGCCGATTCACTTCCCGGCCGCGGTTCCGTCGGATTCGTTCAAGCCCAATTTGCGGATCGATATCAAAATAAATCGTCAGCGACGGCATATACCCATCAATAGCGAACTCATTAATTTTCCATACTTCCTCAATGCCAAGCCCGCGGGCAAATCCCTGGTAGGCGAGGGAACTGTCAACAAACCGGTCGCAAAGGACGACGCACCCAGCCTCAAGCGCCGGCACGATTTTCTCAAGCAAATGCTGCCGGCGCGCCGCCGCATATAAAAGCGCCTCCGTCCGCCCGTCCATTTCCGTATAATCACAGTTTAAAATGATGGAGCGAATCGCCTCGGCAATGCGCACCCCGCCAGGTTCCCTCGTCGCCACGACGTCAATCCCCGCTCACGCAACAACGACTCCAATTTGCTGATCATCGTCGTTTTGCCGGCTCCTTCCGGCCCTTCAAACGAAAAAAAGCATCCGTTCATCACTCGCGGCATCCTTTCCATCCTTTCTATTCGTATACAACCAGCTGACCATCTTTCAGCCGGCTTCCGCCTTGTATGTGCGCTCGCTGACAAAGAAGCTGGCGGATCTGTTCAATATGGCCGCGGCCGATCCGTTCTCCGACCCACACGAGCGGCACCCCAGGCGGATATGGAATGACCGTTTCCGCTGCTATATGTCCTTCAGCTTCCTCGAGCGCCACAGCTTTTGTCCGCAAATGGCGCAGCTCATTATACGGGACTAAAACCGATAGCGGCGGTCCGAGAAAAGGCGAAGCGTTACACACCGGCGCCTCGCCATCTGGCAAATCGCGCCACGCTCGTTTAATTTTCTCCGCTGCTTCCTGAAGCCGCCCGGTTACCGCCAGCGGGCAAACGAAAAGCACGTTCATTCGATCAGCAAGCTCGACAAACACCCCTTCGCGCTCAAGCCAACGTTGCAGTTCATACCCGGTCAAGGAACAGCGCGTCTGCACCGTTACTTTCAGCGGGTCGGTCTGTACGCCAAAATGACGGGAACAAACGACTGCCACCCCATCAATATCGGCCAAGGCTGCTTTAAACTTCTCAATTTCTGCCACGATCGCCGCCGCATCTCTTTTTGAAAGCTGGGCGACATAACTCCGCGCCAAATCGAGCGACGCCATAATCGGGTAAGACGGGCTGCTTGACTGAAACAACTGCAAAAAATATTTCAACCGCTCAAGATCAACCCGCTCGCTGTTTACATGCAAAAACGCTCCCATCGTCATCGCCGGCAACGTTTTATGCGCCGACTGCACGACGACATCAGCGCCATAGCGAAGCGCCGATGTCGGAAAAGGGGGACCGACAACGAAATGGGCGCCATGCGCCTCATCAACCAGCACCGGAATGCCATGTTCATGAACTAGACGGACGATTTCTGTCAAATCGGCGGCCATTCCATAATAATTTGGGTTCGTCAATACAACCGCAGCAACATCATCATAAAGCGCCAACGCCTCTTTGACCGCTTCAGGACGAATGTGCGAAGCGACACACACATCACGATCAAACTCGGGAGCAAGTAGAACAGGAGTGGCTTCCATGAGTTGCAATGCATGCATCACCGATTTATGGCAATTGCGTTGTACAATCACTTTCTTCCTCTTTCCATCACACACGGCGGCGATCATTGCCAAATTCCCTGCCGTCGAACCGTTCACAAGGAAAAACGTCTCCCTAACGCCATACAGCTCCGCCGCCAGCGCCTGCGCCTCGGCAATCACCGACTCAGGCTGATGCAAGTCATCCAAGCCGGAAATTTCCGTCGCATCCAACGCCAACAGCGGCGCAAACATATCTCGCCCTCGTTTCGAAAACAAAGCGCCGTATTTATGTCCCGGCACATGAAACGAAACCGGGCAGCGCGCCCAATGGTGCACGAGAGCGTCATATAAAGGAGTTTTCGTTTGATCCATCATCATCCTCTTTCCTTGCTGTCTGTCCCAGAACGGCCATCATCCGGGCAGACTGCCGAAATGCATGGGATATGCAGGAGAAACATCAAACATATAGTATCACAAACGTCCGAAAAAACGCACGAGTCGCGTCAATCGCAAATAAAAACAGGCCCAAATGCAGGCCCTGATTACGAGTGAATTTTCGATGTAAACATTTTGCGCAGCTGCCGCACATAAAACGAGTAGTTCGGGTCGTCCGTATTCGTTTGCACAATCGCCCGGTTGCAGTCCAAACAAAGAAAATGGCCAAAAAGGAAAATCCCTTCCTTTTTTTCCTGTTCACAAACGATGCATACATGTTCGCGTTGATTCCGGTCTGCTATTGATGTCCTCACGCTCTCCACCTCCCATCCTCTATGTTTCCCACATTGCTAACATTCTATACTAGTAGATGAAAGGAAGAGAGACATTGAGCGGGTCCTTATCGTTTTTTCCTCAAAAAACGAAAGCAGCCAATTGCACCAATGCAACTGGCTGCTCGTTTATTGCCTAGCAGCGACCTACTCTTGCAGGGGCGCTGGCCCCAACTACCATCGGCGCTGGAGGGCTTAACTTCCGTGTTCGGGATGGGAACGGGTGTTTCCCCTCCGCCATAGCCACTAGGCAATGGTGATCATCTTGGACAGTAATTATTATATCCATCCTGTTGGATTTGTCAACAGGATGTTCATTCCTTCAAAACTAGATAACCGTCGGAAGAAGCCGCTCGCCTGCGCTTTTCGCATTGTCCAGCTCCGGCTCGCCGCCGCTCGGGGTCAAATAACCTTCCCCCTCGGGGTGCAAGCACCCCTGCGGGTGAAGAACATTTGCCCATCGCGGCGACCCGCTCGCCTGCGCTTTTCTTTGTCCAGTTCCAGCGCCTAGCTCTCTTCTGCCAAATAACCTTCCCCTCGGGGTGCAAGCACCCCTGCGGGTGAAGAACATTTGGCTTCGAGAGCTAATCGCGGCGCTTTCACTTTTCTCACTAGGTTAAGCCCTCGATCGATTAGTATCCGTCAGCTCCACGTGTCGCCACGCTTCCACCTCGGACCTATCGACCTCGTCATCTTCGAGGGATCTTACCCGCCTAACGCGGTGGGAAATCTCATCTTGAGGGGGGCTTCACGCTTAGATGCTTTCAGCGCTTATCCCGTCCGCACATAGCTACCCAGCGGTGCCCCTGGCGGGACAACTGGTACACCAGCGGTGCGTCCATCCCGGTCCTCTCGTACTAAGGACAGCTCCTCTCAAATTTCCTCCGCCCGCGACGGATAGGGACCGAACTGTCTCACGACGTTCTGAACCCAGCTCGCGTACCGCTTTAATGGGCGAACAGCCCAACCCTTGGGACCGACTACAGCCCCAGGATGCGATGAGCCGACATCGAGGTGCCAAACCTCCCCGTCGATGTGGACTCTTGGGGGAGATCAGCCTGTTATCCCCGGGGTAGCTTTTATCCGTTGAGCGATGGCCCTTCCATGCGGAACCACCGGATCACTAAGCCCGACTTTCGTCCCTGCTCGACCTGTCCGTCTCGCAGTCAAGCTCCCTTGTGCCTTTGCACTCTCCGAATGATTTCCAACCATTCTGAGGGAACCTTTGGGCGCCTCCGTTACCTTTTGGGAGGCGACCGCCCCAGTCAAACTGCCCACCTGACACTGTCTCCCACCCCGCTAAGGGGTGCGGGTTAGAATTTCAATACCGCCAGGGTGGTATCCCACCGCCGCCTCCACCGAAGCTGGCGCTCCGGCTTCCCAGGCTCCCACCTATCCTGTACAAGCGATACCAAAATTCCATATCAGGCTGCAGTAAAGCTCCACGGGGTCTTTCCGTCCTGTCGCGGGTAACCTGCATCTTCACAGGTAGTATAATTTCACCGGGTCTCTCGTTGAGACAGCGCCCAAGTCGTTACACCTTTCGTGCGGGTCGGAACTTACCCGACAAGGAATTTCGCTACCTTAGGACCGTTATAGTTACGGCCGCCGTTTACTGGGGCTTCGGTTCGCACCTTCGCTTCCGCTAAGCGCTCCCCTTAACCTTCCAGCACCGGGCAGGTGTCAGCCCCTATACGTCGCCTTTCGGCTTCGCAGAGACCTGTGTTTTTGATAAACAGTCGCTTGGGCCTTTTCACTGCGGCTCTTCAGGGCTCTTCACCCCAAAGAGCACCCCTTCTCCCGAAGTTACGGGGTCATTTTGCCGAGTTCCTTAACGAGAGTTCTCCCGCGCGCCTTAGGATTCTCTCCTCGCCTACCTGTGTCGGTTTGCGGTACGGGCACCTCTTCCCTCGCTAGAGGCTTTTCTTGGCAGTGTGAAATCGGGGACTTCCGGATCACTCCGTCGCCGTCACCGCTTGGCCTTATGATCCGCGGATTTGCCTGCAGATCAGCCTCACGGCTTGGACAGGCTCTTCCAGCCGCCTGCTCGCCCTATCCTCCTGCGTCCCCCATCGCTCAAACGGGAAGAAGGTGGTACAGGAATCTCAACCTGTTGTCCATCACCTACGCCTTTCGGCCTCGGCTTAGGTCCCGACTAACCCTGAGCGGACGAACCTTCCTCAGGAACCCTTAGGCTTTCGGCGCAGAGGATTCTCACCTCTGTTTTCGCTACTCATACCGGCATTCTCACTTCTAAGCGCTCCACCAGTCCTTCCGGTCTGGCTTCTCTGCCCTTAGAACGCTCCCCTACCGATGACCAACGGTCATCCCGCAGCTTCGGCGGCACGTTTAGCCCCGGTACATTTTCGGCGCAGAGTCACTCGACCAGTGAGCTATTACGCACTCTTTAAATGGTGGCTGCTTCTAAGCCAACATCCTGGTTGTCTTTGCAACTCCACATCCTTTTCCACTGAACGTGCACTTCGGGGCCTTAGCTGGCGGTCTGGGCTGTTCCCCTCTCGACCACGGATCTTATCACTCGCGGTCTGACTCCCGGGCATAAGTCATTGGCATTCGGAGTTTGACTGGGTTCGGTAACCCGGTTTGGGCCCCTAGCCCAATCAGTGCTCTACCTCCAAGACTCCTAAACCCGAGGCTAGCCCTAAAGCTATTTCGGGGAGAACCAGCTATCTCCAAGTTCGATTGGCATTTCACCCCTACCCACACCTCATCCCCGCACTTTTCAACGTGCGTGGGTTCGGGCCTCCAGCCGGTGTTACCCGGCCTTCACCCTGGACATGGGTAGATCACCTGGTTTCGGGTCGACGACGACGTACTCACACGCCCTGTTCAGACTCGCTTTCGCTGCGGCTCCGCCTCTTCGGCTTAACCTCGCACGCCATCGTCACTCGCCGGTTCATTCTACAAAAGGCACGCCATCACCCATCAACGGGCTCTGACTACTTGTAGGCACACGGTTTCAGGTTCTCTTTCACTCCCCTCCCGGGGTGCTTTTCACCTTTCCCTCACGGTACTGGTGCACTATCGGTCACTAGGGAGTATTTAGCCTTGGGAGATGGTCCTCCCTGCTTCCGACGGGATTCCTCGTGTCCCGCCGTACTCAGGATCCGCTCGGGAGGGAACGAAGTTTCGACTACAGGGCTCTCACCTTCTCTGGCCGGCCGTTCCAGACCGGTTCGTCTACCCCGTCCCTTTCTCACTCCCATCGTGAGCGGTCCTACAACCCCAAGAGGACATGCCTCTTGGTTTGGGCTGTTCCCGTTTCGCTCGCCGCTACTTAGGGAATCGCGGTTGCTTTCTTCTCCTCCGGGTACTAAGATGTTTCAGTTCCCCGGGTGTGCCCTCCATGCCCTATGGATTCAGGCATGGATACTGCCCCATTACGGACAGTGGGTTCCCCCATTCGGACATCTCCGGATCAACGCTTGCTTACAGCTCCCCGAAGCGTTTCGGCGTTTGCCCCGTCCTTCATCGGCTCCTAGTGCCAAGGCATCCACCGTGCGCCCTTTCTAGCTTAACCTATCGCGCTCTCGGCTTCTTCCTTTGCTTTATCGGTTATCTAGTTTTCAAGGAACGAAGCTACTGCCTTGAGTCTGCTTCTTTGCAGCTTTGCGCCGAGGAATCCATCTTCCTTGAACCTGCTGGAAGACGAAGGCGCAAAGTAGCTCCTTTGAATTCGCTTCTTCGCTGGTTTGCGTCGAGGAATTCGGCTTCTCCGAATCCGCTTGTAGACGCAGACGCAAACGAGACTACTTCATTGAATTCACTTCTCTGCAGTCTTGTGCCGAGGAATCTTGCTTCCCTGAACCCGCTAGCAGACGCAGGCACAGACGCAAAACTTGATATGGTGGAGCCTATCGGGATCGAACCGATGACCTCCTGCTTGCAAAGCAGGCGCTCTCCCAGCTGAGCTAAGGCCCCATCCAATGGGCCTAAGTGGACTTGAACCACCGACCTCACGCTTATCAGGCGTGCGCTCTGACCAGCTGAGCTATAGGCCCATATACACATTGCAAGGAACAATAAGTTCCCTCAAAACTAAACAAAACAGCAAGCGTCATTATAATCAAACTGATAGGTTTTGTCAAGAAATTCTGTCTAGCTCCGGTGCCTGGTTCTCTTCTGCCAAATAACCTTCCCCCTCGGGGGTGCAAGCACCACTAAGGGTGAAGAACATTTGGCTTCGAGAGCCGATCTCGGCGCCTCCGCTTTTCTCCTTAGAAAGGAGGTGATCCAGCCGCACCTTCCGGTACGGCTACCTTGTTACGACTTCACCCCAATCACTTGCCCCACCTTCGGCGGCTGGCTCCCTTGCGGGTTGCCTCACCGACTTCGGGTGTTGCAAGCTCTCGTGGTGTGACGGGCGGTGTGTACAAGGCCCGGGAACGTATTCACCGCGGCATGCTGATCCGCGATTACTAGCGATTCCGGCTTCATGCAGGCGAGTTGCAGCCTGCAATCCGAACTGAGAGCGGCTTTTTGGGATTCGCTCCCCCTCGCGGGTTCGCAGCCCTTTGTACCGCCCATTGTAGCACGTGTGTAGCCCAGGTCATAAGGGGCATGATGATTTGACGTCATCCCCACCTTCCTCCGACTTGTCGCCGGCAGTCCCTCTAGAGTGCCCAACTGAATGCTGGCAACTAGAGGCGAGGGTTGCGCTCGTTGCGGGACTTAACCCAACATCTCACGACACGAGCTGACGACAACCATGCACCACCTGTCACCCTGTCCCCCGAAGGGGGAACGCCCAATCTCTTGGGTTGTCAGGGGATGTCAAGACCTGGTAAGGTTCTTCGCGTTGCTTCGAATTAAACCACATGCTCCACCGCTTGTGCGGGCCCCCGTCAATTCCTTTGAGTTTCAGCCTTGCGGCCGTACTCCCCAGGCGGAGTGCTTATCGCGTTAGCTGCAGCACTAAAGGGTGTGACCCCTCTAACACTTAGCACTCATCGTTTACGGCGTGGACTACCAGGGTATCTAATCCTGTTTGCTCCCCACGCTTTCGCGCCTCAGCGTCAGTTGCAGGCCAGAGAGCCGCCTTCGCCACTGGTGTTCCTCCACATCTCTACGCATTTCACCGCTACACGTGGAATTCCGCTCTCCTCTCCTGCACTCAAGTCCCCAGTTTCCAATGACCCTCCACGGTTGAGCCGTGGGCTTTCACATCAGACTTAAGGGACCGCCTGCGCGCGCTTTACGCCCAATAATTCCGGACAACGCTCGCCCCCTACGTATTACCGCGGCTGCTGGCACGTAGTTAGCCGGGGCTTTCTCGTGAGGTACCGTCACCGCGCCGCCCTCTTCGAACGGCGCCCCTTCGTCCCTCACAACAGAGCTTTACGACCCGAAGGCCTTCTTCGCTCACGCGGCGTCGCTCCGTCAGGCTTTCGCCCATTGCGGAAGATTCCCTACTGCTGCCTCCCGTAGGAGTCTGGGCCGTGTCTCAGTCCCAGTGTGGCCGGTCACCCTCTCAGGCCGGCTACGCATCGTCGCCTTGGTGAGCCGTTACCTCACCAACTAGCTAATGCGCCGCGGGCCCATCCGCAAGTGACAGCCAAAGGCCGCCTTTCAACCAAAGACCATGCGGTCTTCGGTGTTATCCGGTATTAGCTCCGGTTTCCCGGAGTTATCCCGGTCTTGCGGGCAGGTTGCCCACGTGTTACTCACCCGTCCGCCGCTGACCAAATCAGAGCAAGCTCCGATTTGGTCCGCTCGACTTGCATGTATTAGGCACGCCGCCAGCGTTCGTCCTGAGCCAGGATCAAACTCTCCAAAAGAAAGTTGATTGGCTTTTGCTTTGGCCAAAGCGGCCTCAGCTTTTCCGTATTGTCCAGCTTCGGCCCGCCGCCGCTCGGGGTCAAATAACCTTCGCCTTCGGGATTGTAAATCCCTGCAGGCGAAGAACATTTGCCCATCGCGGCGACCCGCGAGCCTCAGCTTTTCCGTATTGTCCAGCTTCGGCGCCTCGCTCTCTTCTGCCAAATCACCTTCCCCTCGGGGTGCAAGCACCACTAAGGGTGAAGAACATTTGGCTTCGAGATCACCAGGATGGCGATATTTCGCCGTTGCCCGCAGGACGCGGGCTACCTTTAGGCGAAATTACGGCGCCTCCGCTTTTCTTATGACGCTTGCGTTTTGTTTAGTTTTCAAGGAACTTGTTTATCTTGCACACTTTTATTATTATACATATCATTTAATTTGCTGTCAACATATCTTTCATGAACAGCGACATTGATTAATATAATTCATTGTCATATAAAAGTCAATAACTTTTAAACAAAAAAATTAAAGGCATCTTGAATAATGATGCCTACAAAATATATCGGTCAATCACGATTAACGCTGCCGCTCCAGGGAGGCCAAGAAATCCGCAAACGATTGAGGTGACGAGGTTAATCGGAATATGGATGTTAAAATGCCCGCCGATGGCGTTGATGACAAACAGCGCGAGCGCCCCGACGATCAGGCGGATAGCAGCGTAGCCGATCAGGCGAAGCGCTTTGAGACGGGCGCCGACGATAAGCAAAACGGCGATAAGCGCTAGCAACACGGTAATGACGACTTTCGGATCCAACGTTTGAACCCCCTTTTTGCACGCTTGTACTACCAACGTATGAGAAACAGGGGAAAAAAGAACAAAAAAATAAGGAAGTTAACGCACTTCCTTAAGTGTGATGCGGCGGTGCTTCGCTTCGCGGAGGAGGAAAAAATATTTGGCCTCAGCGAGTTGCAATGCGCTCAGCACCTCCGGAGACGGATCGACGCTTTTTTCGATGAGTTGTTTCTGCTCAAGCCATTCAGTTCTAGCCTTTTGTAGTTCAGCCATTAACTTCTCATCAAATTGTCTCTTTAGTTTCCCCTTTCGCCGCCATAACAAACCGATCCCCACCTTCTTTCTCTCTATAGCTCACGGCGCCCTTCCAACGCCTTTGATAACGTCACTTCGTCCGCATACTCCAAGTCGCCGCCGACCGGCAAGCCATGGGCGATGCGGGTGACTTTGATTCCTGTCGGCTTCAACAGGCGGGAGATGTACATCGCCGTTGCCTCTCCCTCGATGTTCGGGTCGGTCGCTAAAATCACCTCTTGGACCGTCTCATCCTGCAATCGCGTGAGCAGCTCGGCGATTTTAATATCTTCCGGTCCGATGCCTTCCATCGGCGAGATGGCCCCGTGCAACACGTGGTACAGGCCATTGTATTCTTTCATCCTCTCCATGGCGATGACATCTTTCGGATCCTGAACAACGCAAATCGTCGTCCGGTCGCGCCGCTCGTCTTTGCAGATGTAGCAAGGGTCTGTATCTGTAATATGTCCGCAAATCGTGCAATAATGAATATGCCGCTTGACATCAACGAGCGCTTTGGCAAACTCAAGCACGGTGTCTTCTTTCATCGCCAGCACATGAAATGCAAGGCGGGCAGCCGTTTTCGGGCCGATGCCGGGCAGTTTCATAAAACTGTCAATCAACTTCGATAGCGGTTCTGGATAATGCATACGCCCCCCTAGAACAACCCTGGAATGTTAAGTCCTTTCGTAAACTGCCCCATCATTTCATTAGCCAACTCATCCGCTTTTTTCAACGCATCGTTTGTCGCTGCCAAAATCAAATCTTGCAGCATTTCAATATCGTCTGGGTCGACGACTTCCTCTTTAATTTTTACTTCCAAAATTTGTTTATGACCGTTAGCGACAACGGTCACCATGCCTCCGCCCGCCGTGCCTTCCACCGTTTTTTCCGCCAACTCTTCCTGCGCTTTTTGCATTTCTTTTTGCATTTTTTGCATTTGTTTTAACATTTTTTGCATATTGCCCATTCCGCCACGCATCATCTTGGCATCCTCCTTTAAACGGTTTATTCTTTAATTTCGATCAGCTCTTCGCCAAACAGCCGCTTCGCTTCGGCGATTAACGGATCTTCTTCGCTTTTTTCCACCATGGCGTCCTTATTGCGGATGAACTCTTCTCTTATTTTTCCCCATTCTCCCTCCGGAATGGCTACCATTTCAAAGCGGCGGTTTGTCAGCTCAAACAAAATCGCTTCGACGTTTTCTTTGACCGAACTTGTGGGATCGGTCGCCATTTTGCAGTGGATTTCGTATTTGAATTTTAATACAAACGCTGAGGCGCTCGCTGCAACCGGCTCGCTCTCTTGCAGCAAGGCAGCGTGCGACACTTTATGCTGCCGTTTCAACGTGTCGAGCACATCCGCCCAGCATCCTTTCACCAAAGCTAAATCTTCATGCGTCGCCTGTTTCAACAGCTCGTAAATGCGGCCAACCGGGGCTTTATATCCCCCGTTTTCATCGGTTTGGACAGTTTTTTCACCGGCGCGGCGGTCGACGGAGGGGCAGGTGGTTGTTCCTTCAGGCGCCGCAATTCCGCCTCCAGCGTTTCAATCCGCTTTATCAACGGTTCCAACTCGGAAGCCGACAGCGACGGGACGGCGGCTGATGGATGGCAAAGTTTCACAAGCGCCACTTCCAACAGAAGGCGCGGGTGGTTTGTCCACTTCATCTCTTGCTGGCTTTTGTTCAGCAACTCGATGGCCTCGTATAAATTGGAAACCGGAATCATTTCCGACAGTGAAGTGAACGCTTCGTCAACGACAGCAATTTGAATCGCTCCCTCCACATAGGGAGCGGTTTTGTACAGCAATAAATCGCGATAGTACAAAATCAAGTCTTCAACCAAACGATGCGGATCTTTCCCTTGCGCCATCATCGTTTCCAACTGCTGAAGAACCGCCGCTGTATCTTTGCGGTGGATGGCTTCGATGAAGCTCGATAAGGCGGCAAATGATGCAGCCCCGGTCATCGCCAGCACGTCGTCGAGCCGAAGTTTCCCGTCGCTGAACGAAATGGCTTGATCAAGCAAGCTGAGCGCATCGCGCATCCCCCGTCTGCAGCACGGGCGATGGCGGACAATGCCTCATCGGACGCCTCGACACCTTGGGCGCTTGCGACATACTTTAGCCGTGAAACGATCGCCGGAAGCGGGATGCGGCGAAAATCGAACCGTTGGCAGCGGGAAATGATCGTCGCCGGAATTTTGTGCGGCTCGGTCGTGGCCAAAATGAAAATGACGTGTTTCGGCGGCTCCTCCAACGTTTTCAACAGCGCGTTAAACGCACCGATCGACAGCATATGCACCTCGTCGATGATATACACTTTGTAGCGGGCCGACGTCGGCGCAAATTTCACCTTCTCACGGATATCACGAATTTCATCGACGCGGTTGTTGGAAGCAGCGTCAATTTCCAGCACATCGGGAACCGTTCCATTCGTAATGCCGAGGCAAGCTGGACACTCATTGCATGGCTCCGCCGCTGGCGCCTGTTCACAGTTGACCGCCTTGGCGAAAATTTTCGCTGCGCTCGTTTTTCCTGTACCGCGCGGGCCGGAAAATAAGTAAGCGTGCGATATTTTATGTTGAAGCAGGGCGCTTTGCAACGTCTTGGTCACGTGTTCTTGGCCGACCATGTCCGCAAAGCGCTGCGGCCGAAACACGCGATATAACGCTTGGTATGCCACGGAAAACGGCCCTCCTCTTTCTCTCGTCCTATCTATTATATAACTTCCTATTGCAATTTGAAATAACAAAAAACCCACTCGCCATGAGTGGGTTTTGTTCCCTATCGCTATGTAAGGCCGTGCACCTTCTGTCGATTAGCTGCCCCGAGCGTTGCTCAAGCAGTTAGCTCAGCCCAGGCGCCCCCGCGGCACATGGGAGCATCCGCTTACTGCTGCTTCCTTCCGGACCTGACAGGGTTCACGGAATCCCATTGCGCGGGACCCAGACGTCAACACCACTTGCTTGAGACAGGCCTCGCAACAGACTAACCTCGAGAAGGAATTCAGCCTCGCTAGAGCGGATTGCGAGTACAGGGCACCGCTACCTCCCCGCTTAGCACGGCACTATCAGTATAGCTCGTTAGCGGAAAAAATGCAATGTCAATCGACGGAATTTTCGTTGGCACTCCCGCCAACATTTCTCTTTTGTTCGCGCAATCGTCGAAAAAATTGGCTCAACAGCGAACCGCACTCGTCAGCAAGCACTCCGCTTACCACCTCAACCTGATGGTTAAATCGGCTTTCCTGCAATAAGTTCATCAATGTCCCAGCGCACCCTCCCTTTGGGTCAAACGCGCCAAACACGACTCGTTCGATGCGGGAAAGAACAATGGCGCCTGCGCACATGGCGCACGGCTCAAGCGTTACGTACAACGTCGCCCGCTCAAGCCGCCATGAACCAGTTTCCCGGCATGCTTCATCGATTGCCAAAATTTCTGCATGAGCGATGGCGCGTTGTTCAGTTTCCCGCAAATTATGGGCGCGGGCGATAATGCGGCCGTCTTGAACGATGACAGCGGCGATCGGCACTTCGCCGATCTGCTCCGCTTTTTTTGCTTCTTCCATTGCCAATCGCATGTAGTACTCGTCGGTGTTCATCGTATACCCCTTCACACAAACGGTCATTTCTCCTTTCTTTTCATCATAGAATATGGAGAATAAAGACGCAACTAGGAGGTCAAGTATGCAAATCCACGTAGTGCAGAGTGGACAAACGTTAAGTGGAATTGCTGAGGCATACGGGACCACGGCGGAAGAAATTGTCCGGGCCAACAAGCTTCCAAACCCTGATAAACTCGTTGTCGGCCAGGCGCTCGTGATCCCGATCGTCGGTCGTTTTTACTGGGTGCAGCGCGGCGACACGTTATGGTCGATTGCACGCCGATTTTCGATTCCGATGCAGCGGCTTGCCGAAGTGAATCGCCTCTCCTTAAACGCTCCGCTTAAGGTCGGGCAGCGGCTTTATATACCGCCCGGCGCCAAGCGAAGAGCGGAGTTTAACGCCTATATTGAACCGCGCGGCGCGACTGTCAGCCCAGCGCTGGAGGCGAGCGCTCGCGAAGCCGCTCCGTATTTGACTTATTTGAGTCCTTTTTATTTTGCGATCCGACGCGACGCGACATTGCAAGAGCCGCCGCTTGACGACTTTCCGGATATTGCCCGCGCCAACCGCGTCACGCTCGTTATGGTTGTCGCCAACATTGAAAACGGGCAGTTCAGCGACGAGCTCGGCGCGCTTATGTTAACAAACGAAACGCTGCAAAATCGTCTGCTCGACAACATTGTCGCGACCGCTAGACGGTATGGCTTCCGCGACATCCATTTTGATTTTGAATATTTGCGCCCGGAAGACCGTGAGGCGTATAATGCGTTTTTGCGCAAAGCGAAACGGCGGTTTGCACGAGAAGGGTGGATGATGTCGACCGCCTTGGCGCCAAAAACGAGCGCGACCCAGCGCGGACGTTGGTACGAAGCACACGACTACCGCGCCCATGGACAAATTGTCGACTTTGTCGTGATCATGACGTATGAATGGGGCTACAGCGGCGGGCCGCCGATGCCGGTTTCCCCGATCGGTCCGGTCCGCCGCGTTATCGAGTACGCCATCTCTGAAATGCCAGCCGGAAAAATTTTGATGGGGCAAAACTTGTATGGCTACGACTGGACGCTGCCATATGTACCCGGCGGCCCGTACGCCCAGGCCATCAGCCCGCAGCAAGCCATCGCCCTCGCCGCAAAGTATAACGTTGCCATCGAATACGATACGGAGGCGCAGGCACCGCATTTTCGCTATCGCGACGAAAACGGACGCGAGCATGAAGTATGGTTCGAGGACGCCCGCTCCATTCAAGCAAAATTTAATCTCGTGAAGGAACTTGGTTTGCGCGGGGTCAGCTATTGGAAACTTGGCATTGATTTTCCACAAAACTGGCTGCTGATCGCTGATCAATTTACTGTTGTAAAAAAATAAAGGCATAAAAAACCCGCCGGTCAACGGCGGGTTTTTTTATGATGGGAAACGGCTTTCGGCGGTCAGCCGTTTCAGATGACAATCTCCTCTTATGCGCGTCAGTCCTCTTCATCATCGTCTTGGCCAAGAACAAGATTTCTTGTTCCTCATTGCCAACGTCATTCACTATAACACGGCAGTCGGGAAAAGTCAACCAACGATTTGCCTCAAGCACCTTTTTTCAGCGAATGACGTCCCGATTCCCCATGTAAGGACGAAGCGCTTCCGGAACGATGACCGAGCCGTCTTCTTGCTGGTAGTTTTCCAAAATGGCGGCGACCGTCCGCCCAATAGCTAGCCCCGAACCGTTTAATGTATGCACGTACTCCGGTTTCGCTTTTGGATCGCGACGGAAGCGGATGTTGGCACGGCGCGCTTGAAACGCCTCAAAGTTGCTGCACGACGAAATTTCCCGGTACGTTCCGTAACTTGGCAGCCAAACTTCAATATCGTACGTTTTCGCCGCCGAGAATCCAAGGTCTCCGGTGCACAAGGCGACAACGCGGTACGGAAGCCCGAGCCGTTGCAAAATCGCCTCTGCCTGGCGCGTCAGCTTTTCCAATTCATCGTACGAGTCCTCCGGCTTTACGAATTTTACCAGCTCGACTTTATTGAACTGATGCTGACGGATCAGCCCTCTCGTGTCGCGGCCGGCCGACCCGGCTTCCGCGCGGAAGCAGGCGCTGTAGGCCGCATAGTAAATCGGCAAATCATCTGCGGCCAAAATTTCGTCGCGGTGCAGGTTCGTCACCGGCACCTCAGCGGTCGGAATGAGGAAATAATCTTCGCTGTCCAAATGGAACGCATCCTCGGCAAATTTCGGCAACTGTCCGGTTCCGATCATGCTCGCCCGGTTCACTAAATATGGCGGCAACACTTCTTCGTAACCGAATTCATCGAGATGGATGTCAAGCATAAAGTTGATGAGCGCCCGCTCAAGCCGCGCTCCTAACCCTTTATAAAAGACAAATCGGCTTCCCGCCACTTTGGCGGCTCGCTCAAAGTCGAGCAAACCGAGCCGATCGGCGATTTCCCAATGCGGCTTCGGCTCAAAGGAAAACGAACGCGGCTCTCCCCATCTCCGCACTTCCACATTGTCCTCTTCTGATTGGCCGATCGGCACTGATTCGTGCGGCACGTTTGGAATCGACAACAACAAGTCGTCGAGTTCCGCCTCAAGCTGGCGAATTTGTTCATCCATCCGTTTAATGCGGTCACCGACTTCGCGCATTTGGGCAATCAGCGGCTCGGCGTCCTTTTTCTCGCGCTTTAGGACAGCGATTTGCCGCGACACATCGTTGCGCTTGCTTTTCAGCTCTTCGACTTCCGCGATCAAGCGGCGGCGGTCTTTGTCCAATTGTTCAAAGCGGTCGATGTTCGTCAAATCCCCGCCGCGCTGCATTAGTTTTTCTTTCACTTCTTCAAACTGGGTGCGCAATATTTTCACATCCAGCATGGCTTTTACCTCCTTTTCCATTCAATATTATACATAAAAAAGCCCCCGTCCCAAAAAAGGGACGGGAGCCATCCCGCGGTGCCACCCTTATTGAAGGCTTGCTATGCCTTCCCCTTTTGCCGTTAACGGCGGCGGCCGAAAACGCCTACTGGCCCTTTGGGCGTTCAACGTTTTGCTCGAGGATGGATTCACAGGAGCTCCCTGCCGGTTCGCACCACCCACCGGCTCTCTGAAAGGAAGGGGGCCTGCTACTTGTTCCTCTCATCGCTTTCGCTTGATCACTTTACTTGAGGCTTGACGCCATTTTCGCTTCTTTGACCATGTTGAGGAAGTATTGCATCAATCGATGATCGTCGGTCAGCTCTGGATGGAACGAGCAGCCGAGAAACTGGCCTTGCCGGGCCGCGACAATGCGGTCGTTGTATGTCGCCAAGACATCGACCTCGTCACCGACCTCGACAATGTGCGGAGCACGGATGAAGACGCCGACAAACCCGTCGCCGACACCCTTAATCGACAGCTCCGCCTCAAAGCTTTCCCGCTGCCGACCGAACGAGTTCCGCTCGACTGTAATGTCCATTAATCCTAAATGTGGCTCGTCATAGCCGACAATTCGCTTCGCCAGCAAAATGAGTCCGGCGCACGTGCCGAACATCGGCTTGCCGGCAGCGGCAAATTGCTTGAGCGGCTCCATCAGCCCATAGCGGTCGATGAGCCGCCGCATCGTTGTGCTTTCGCCGCCCGGCAGCACAAGACCGTCCAACCCTTCAAGCTGCTCCGGCTTTTTCACGATGACCGCCTCGGCGCCGCACGCCTCAATGGCGCGAACATGCTCCCGCACAGCTCCTTGCAGTCCAAGTACACCTATTTTCATCGTTGCTTTGCTCCTTTATTTAGCTTACCAGCCGCGTTCTTGCATCCGGTGCTCCGGCAACAATGTCGCGATATCGATGCCGCGCATCGCGCCGCCCAATCCTTTCGACAAGTGTGCGATCAATTCATAGTCTTCGTAATGAGTCGTCGCCTCTACGATCGCGCGCGCGTATTTTTCCGGATTTTCCGATTTGAAAATGCCAGACCCAACAAAGACACCGTCCGCACCCAAGTGCATCATCAAGGCAGCGTCAGCCGGTGTCGCGACACCGCCGGCGGCAAAGTTGACGACCGGCAGGCGGCCAAGCCGCTTGATCTCGCGCAGCACCTCAACCGGAGCCCCGAGCTGTTTCGCCTCAGCGACAAGCTCATCTTCGCTCATGTTGACGACTTTGCGAATTTGCGCGTTCACTTTGCGCATATGGCGCACGGCCTCAACAATGTTGCCTGTCCCCGGCTCTCCTTTGGTTCGCAACATCGATGCCCCTTCTGCAATGCGGCGCGCCGCTTCCCCTAAATCGCGGCAACCGCACACAAATGGAACGGTAAACTGCCGTTTGTCAATATGGAATTCCTCATCAGCCGGCGTTAATACTTCGCTTTCGTCAATGTAGTCGACACCAAGCGCCTCTAAGACACGCGCCTCAACATAGTGACCGATCCGCACTTTCGCCATGACTGGGATCGAAACGGCCTTCATCACTTCTTCGATCACCGTCGGGTCGGCCATGCGCGCGACACCGCCAGCGGCGCGAATGTCCGCCGGGACGCGCTCGAGCGCCATAACCGCGACAGCCCCTGCCGCCTCAGCAATCTTCGCTTGCTCCGCATTGACGACGTCCATAATGACGCCGCCTTTTTGCATTTCCGCCATGCCGCGTTTGACGCGGTCTGTACCTGTCAATGCCAACGTTGATTCCCCCTGTTCCTATCCTTATGCTTTGCTATATACGCAAAAGGATGATTCCACTGTTTTATTTTACCTCAATTTTTACAAAAATCACAATGGAAAAAAGCTCCCCTTAGCCGGGGAGCAGCGTTACAACCAACCTTTCACCGTTTTGGCAACGCTTGTCCATAAATCAGCAAACAGTCCGCCGACCGCGCGCATCGAAAGAACAAACCAATTGGCTTTTTCGACTTCAGCTGTTGTGACAAGCGGCACACGGATGTTTTTTTGCATGTCTGGGCTTAAGAAGGCAAGGGAGTCGTCCCCTTTATATTCGAGCGTCATATATCCAACCGTTTCCCCTTTTTTCAAAGGGGCGACTAGCTTTCCTTCTTTTGTCATTTTTTTCTTGTCCAACACATATACAGGTTTGTATTGTTTTTCCTCGCCGTTTTTCACAAGCAGATCCAGATTCTTTCCTGTCGCGACACGAACCTCTTTTTCTTTCCCTTTCACGACCGGAAGTGTTTCTTTTCCTTTCAGCTGGTACCCTTTTGGATAAAGCGTCTCGAGGGAGTATTGGTTGAATCCGTAGTTAAATAGTTTTTCTGTCTCTTTAAAGCGCGCCTCTTTTGTTGTTTTCCCACTCGCATCTTTCGCGTTCATGACAACCGAAATCAAGCGGACGCCGTTTCGTTTCGCCGTCCCGGTGAAACAGTTGCCGGCAAATTCCGTATAGCCGGTTTTCAACCCGTCTACACCTTCGTATCCGTACACAAGCCCAGGCAGCATCCAATTCCAGTTGTCCATTTTGATTTCATCTTTTGTTCCTTCCCGGAATACTTTATGAGGAATGCTCGCTGTTTTCAGCACTTCGGGATGATCTTTCAGCAACCGGTAGGCAAGCATCGCCATCGCACGTGCGGACATGACGTTTTCCTCATTTGAGCTTGTCCCTTCTGGATAGAATCCTTTTAAATCCTTATTGCTCAACCCTGTGGCATTGACAAACTTATAATCTTTCAGCCCAAGCTCTTTCGCTTTGTCGTTCATCATTTTCACAAAATTTTTCTCCGATCCAGCGATGATCTCAGCAATCGCGACCGTTGCCCCGTTCGCCGAATAAATGGCCATTGCCTCGTACAGCTCACGCACCGTATACTTGCCATCTTTTCGCAACGGGACATTGGACAGCGCCCGGTCTTGCGACAGCCGGTACACGTAATCGCTTGGCGTGTACATTTGATCCCATTTGACGCGCTTCGCCTTAATGGCGTCAAGAAGCAAATACTCGGTCATCATTTTCGTCATGCTGGCAATCCCAAGCACCGTATCGATATTTTTTTCATACAAAATTCTTCCCGTTTGTGCATCCACTAAAATCGCAGCGTCCGCCCGGATGTCAAGCGGGGCGCTTTCCGCCTTCACCGTCTGTTGAAACGGACCAAACGTTAAACAAAGGCAAATCGACAGCAACCAAAACAACCAGTTTTGTTTTCTCCTCCTCACAATGACACCCTCCTCACACAACCGTTATTGTAACATACCGTCGGCCAAAAAAATAGACGGAGGACATGTCTCCGTCAAAGTTGAGCCGATCGGCGCAACTCCGATCAAAAAGCAGAGTAGTTCGGCGCTTCTTTCGTAATTTGCACGTCATGCGGATGGCTTTCACGGAGCCCCGCGCTCGTCATGCGGATAAACTGCGTTTTTTCGCGCAGCTCTTCCAAATTGCGGGTTCCACAATAGCCCATGCCGGCGCGCAACCCACCGACAAGCTGATAAATCGTGTCGGCAAGCGGCCCTTTGTATGGAACGCGTCCCTCGATGCCTTCCGGGACAAACTTTTTCGCATCTTCTTGAAAATAGCGGTCTTTGCTGCCGCGCTCCATGGCTGCGACCGACCCCATGCCCCGGTACACCTTGAAGCGGCGGCCTTGATAAATTTCCGTCTCACCCGGGCTTTCGGAAACACCAGCAAGCAAGCTGCCGAGCATAACCGCATGCGCCCCAGCCGCGATTGCCTTCACAATGTCGCCGGAATATTTGATCCCGCCGTCAGCGATGATCGGGACGCCATGTTTGCGCGCCTCAGTCGCACAGTCGTAGATCGCCGTAATTTGCGGCACACCAACCCCGGCGACAACCCGGGTCGTGCAGATGGAACCCGGACCGATTCCGACTTTAATAATGTTCGCCCCAGCCTCAATCAAGTCGCGCGTCCCTTCAGCTGTCGCGACATTGCCGGCGATGATGTTCAAGTCCGGGTATTGGCGTCGGATGTTGGCCACCGTCTCTAGGACGCCTTTCGAATGGCCGTGCGCTGTGTCAACGACAATGACATCAACCCCTGCCTCAACAAGCTTTTTGACGCGAATCATCGTGTCCGCCGTCACCCCGACGGCCGCCCCGACAATCAGCCTCCCTTTCGCATCTTTCGCTGAATTCGGGAACTCAATGACCTTTTCAATATCCTTGATCGTAATTAATCCCTTCAGCACACCGTTTTCATCAATAAGAGGCAGTTTTTCGACCTTGTGTCGCTGCAAAATTTTCTCTGCTTCCTCCAACGTTGTCCCCACCGGAGCAGTGATCAAGTTTTCCTTCGTCATTACCTCGGAAATTTTAATCGAATAGTCTTGAATGAAACGCAAGTCACGGTTCGTAATAATGCCGACCAATTTTTGCTCCTCGGGGTTGTTGACGATCGGCACCCCGAGATCCGATATTTACTCATTAAGTGTTCTGCATCATACACTTGATGATCCGGCGTTAGGAAAAACGGGTCCGTAATGACGCCTCGTTCCGACCGTTTCACCTTGTCGACCTGCTCGGCCTGCTGTTCGATCGACATATTTTTGTGAATGATGCCAAGGCCTCCCTGACGCGCCATCGCAATTGCCATCTCCGCTTCGGTGACCGTATCCATCCCAGCGCTGAGAATCGGGATGTTCAACTGCAGCGTATCGCTCAACTTCGTGGTTACATCAACATCGCGCGGCAATACGTCCGACTTCGCTGGGACGAGAAGAACATCATCAAACGTCAATCCTTCCTTGGCGAATTTCGCTTCCCACATGTTTTCTCCCCCTTGTCCGGAAATATTATTAGTAGCTTAACAACTGGTTAAACTACTGTCAAGGAATCAAGAAAATGTCCAACTTTTCAGTTATTTCAAGACAATTCTATGTAAGGGGGGTAAAAATGTTCGGAAATCACGGTCAACTGTTTCGCCTTTCTGTTTTCCGCTCGGCCGATACTGCGCAGCAATTTTTGCGGCAATGCTATCAACAGCTGCAGCGGGATGACGCCGTTCAACGCAGTTATGCAAACTGTTACCCATTTTTATATTATCTGGAACACGGGCAAAACTTTTACGCCGCTGCCCAGCAGGCGCCGCTGTCCATCAAGCCGGTTCTCTTGTTTTACGGCATGGTGCAGCTCTTAAAAGCATGCCTGCTCACTGTCGACCCCGACTACCCGGAATCAACATCGGTCTTGGCCCATGGTGTATCAGCAAGAAAACGAAAAAAACAGGGCTACGAATTTTTAGATGATGAAGTGAAAATACAAAAAAACGGTTTATTCGCACATTTTTCTGAAAAAATGTTTCATGTGAAACAAGAAGCTGGGGAAAAATTTCGCATGGGCACGCTGTTGCAACGAATTGGCGAGTTGCATGAAACATTTTTTCTTCTAAGCGGGCGAAAAAAAACGTTATCCTTGCCTGTTGTACATACTGCTTCGCCGCCGATGCTCGCCATCCCAAAAGTGATTTTGGACCACTACCATATGTCGTTGTCCCGCTTTGTCCAATATCTCTGTGAAGAAGGACAAGGAAAGCGGCTTTCGTTCGCCAAAGAAGAAGGAGAATTTCTGTATTTTCATATAGAATCGCCGCTGTCGCCGGCCGGAGAAGGTCCGTTTTTATTCCATCTTGACGGTACACTCCGAATTCCAGTCAAGAAAGAGAAAACATTCTCGCTTCCAGAAATACACGCCCATTACTTGTTGCTGTATAACTTGAGCATGATTTCGCGCTATGAGACGGAATGGTGGAGCGAGCTTCTCCATTCTTACCCAAGCAAGGCATACACTTTTATTCTTGAGTTTCTCTCCGTGTCGGCGGAAAAAGTGCCGTTGCTGCTTCATGAATACTTAATGCGGAAATTTTTGGGTTGAATCAAATCAAAAATCCCCTGCTGTATATACAGCAGGGGATTTTTGCCTAGCAACGACCTACTCTTGCAGGGGCGCTGGCCCCAACTACCATCGGCGCTGGAGGGCTTAACTTCCGTGTTCGGGATGGGAACGGGTGTTTCCCCTCCGCCATAGCCACTAGGCAATGGTGATCATCTTGGACAGTAATTATTATATCCATCCTGTTGGATTTGTCAACAGGATGTTCATTCCTTCAAAACTAGATAACCGTCGGAAGAAGCCGCTCGCCTGCGCTTTTCGCATTGTCCAGCTCCGGCTCGCCGCCGCTCGGGGTCAAATAACCTTCCCCCTCGGGGTGCAAGCACCCCTGCGGGTGAAGAACATTTGCCCATCGCGGCGACCCGCTCGCCTGCGCTTTTCTTTGTCCAGTTCCAGCGCCTAGCTCTCTTCTGCCAAATAACCTTCCCCTCGGGGTGCAAGCACCCCTGCGGGTGAAGAACATTTGGCTTCGAGAGCTAATCGCGGCGCTTTCACTTTTCTCACTAGGTTAAGCCCTCGATCGATTAGTATCCGTCAGCTCCACGTGTCGCCACGCTTCCACCTCGGACCTATCGACCTCGTCATCTTCGAGGGATCTTACCCGCCTAACGCGGTGGGAAATCTCATCTTGAGGGGGGCTTCACGCTTAGATGCTTTCAGCGCTTATCCCGTCCGCACATAGCTACCCAGCGGTGCCCCTGGCGGGACAACTGGTACACCAGCGGTGCGTCCATCCCGGTCCTCTCGTACTAAGGACAGCTCCTCTCAAATTTCCTCCGCCCGCGACGGATAGGGACCGAACTGTCTCACGACGTTCTGAACCCAGCTCGCGTACCGCTTTAATGGGCGAACAGCCCAACCCTTGGGACCGACTACAGCCCCAGGATGCGATGAGCCGACATCGAGGTGCCAAACCTCCCCGTCGATGTGGACTCTTGGGGGAGATCAGCCTGTTATCCCCGGGGTAGCTTTTATCCGTTGAGCGATGGCCCTTCCATGCGGAACCACCGGATCACTAAGCCCGACTTTCGTCCCTGCTCGACCTGTCCGTCTCGCAGTCAAGCTCCCTTGTGCCTTTGCACTCTCCGAATGATTTCCAACCATTCTGAGGGAACCTTTGGGCGCCTCCGTTACCTTTTGGGAGGCGACCGCCCCAGTCAAACTGCCCACCTGACACTGTCTCCCACCCCGCTAAGGGGTGCGGGTTAGAATTTCAATACCGCCAGGGTGGTATCCCACCGCCGCCTCCACCGAAGCTGGCGCTCCGGCTTCCCAGGCTCCCACCTATCCTGTACAAGCGATACCAAAATTCCATATCAGGCTGCAGTAAAGCTCCACGGGGTCTTTCCGTCCTGTCGCGGGTAACCTGCATCTTCACAGGTAGTATAATTTCACCGGGTCTCTCGTTGAGACAGCGCCCAAGTCGTTACACCTTTCGTGCGGGTCGGAACTTACCCGACAAGGAATTTCGCTACCTTAGGACCGTTATAGTTACGGCCGCCGTTTACTGGGGCTTCGGTTCGCACCTTCGCTTCCGCTAAGCGCTCCCCTTAACCTTCCAGCACCGGGCAGGTGTCAGCCCCTATACGTCGCCTTTCGGCTTCGCAGAGACCTGTGTTTTTGATAAACAGTCGCTTGGGCCTTTTCACTGCGGCTCTTCAGGGCTCTTCACCCCAAAGAGCACCCCTTCTCCCGAAGTTACGGGGTCATTTTGCCGAGTTCCTTAACGAGAGTTCTCCCGCGCGCCTTAGGATTCTCTCCTCGCCTACCTGTGTCGGTTTGCGGTACGGGCACCTCTTCCCTCGCTAGAGGCTTTTCTTGGCAGTGTGAAATCGGGGACTTCCGGATCACTCCGTCGCCGTCACCGCTTGGCCTTATGATCCGCGGATTTGCCTGCAGATCAGCCTCACGGCTTGGACAGGCTCTTCCAGCCGCCTGCTCGCCCTATCCTCCTGCGTCCCCCATCGCTCAAACGGGAAGAAGGTGGTACAGGAATCTCAACCTGTTGTCCATCACCTACGCCTTTCGGCCTCGGCTTAGGTCCCGACTAACCCTGAGCGGACGAACCTTCCTCAGGAACCCTTAGGCTTTCGGCGCAGAGGATTCTCACCTCTGTTTTCGCTACTCATACCGGCATTCTCACTTCTAAGCGCTCCACCAGTCCTTCCGGTCTGGCTTCTCTGCCCTTAGAACGCTCCCCTACCGATGACCAACGGTCATCCCGCAGCTTCGGCGGCACGTTTAGCCCCGGTACATTTTCGGCGCAGAGTCACTCGACCAGTGAGCTATTACGCACTCTTTAAATGGTGGCTGCTTCTAAGCCAACATCCTGGTTGTCTTTGCAACTCCACATCCTTTTCCACTGAACGTGCACTTCGGGGCCTTAGCTGGCGGTCTGGGCTGTTCCCCTCTCGACCACGGATCTTATCACTCGCGGTCTGACTCCCGGGCATAAGTCGTTGGCATTCGGAGTTTGACTGGGTTCGGTAACCCGGTTTGGGCCCCTAGCCCAATCAGTGCTCTACCTCCAAGACTCCTAAACCCGAGGCTAGCCCTAAAGCTATTTCGGGGAGAACCAGCTATCTCCAAGTTCGATTGGCATTTCACCCCTACCCACACCTCATCCCCGCACTTTTCAACGTGCGTGGGTTCGGGCCTCCAGCCGGTGTTACCCGGCCTTCACCCTGGACATGGGTAGATCACCTGGTTTCGGGTCGACGACGACGTACTCACACGCCCTGTTCAGACTCGCTTTCGCTGCGGCTCCGCCTCTTCGGCTTAACCTCGCACGCCATCGTCACTCGCCGGTTCATTCTACAAAAGGCACGCCATCACCCATCAACGGGCTCTGACTACTTGTAGGCACACGGTTTCAGGTTCTCTTTCACTCCCCTCCCGGGGTGCTTTTCACCTTTCCCTCACGGTACTGGTGCACTATCGGTCACTAGGGAGTATTTAGCCTTGGGAGATGGTCCTCCCTGCTTCCGACGGGATTCCTCGTGTCCCGCCGTACTCAGGATCCGCTCGGGAGGGAACGAAGTTTCGACTACAGGGCTCTCACCTTCTCTGGCCGGCCGTTCCAGACCGGTTCGTCTACCCCGTCCCTTTCTCACTCCCATCGTGAGCGGTCCTACAACCCCAAGAGGACATGCCTCTTGGTTTGGGCTGTTCCCGTTTCGCTCGCCGCTACTTAGGGAATCGCGGTTGCTTTCTTCTCCTCCGGGTACTAAGATGTTTCAGTTCCCCGGGTGTGCCCTCCATGCCCTATGGATTCAGGCATGGATACTGCCCCATTACGGACAGTGGGTTCCCCCATTCGGACATCTCCGGATCAACGCTTGCTTACAGCTCCCCGAAGCGTTTCGGCGTTTGCCCCGTCCTTCATCGGCTCCTAGTGCCAAGGCATCCACCGTGCGCCCTTTCTAGCTTAACCTATCGCGCTCTCGGCTTCTTCCTTTGCTTTATCGGTTATCTAGTTTTCAAGGAACGAAGCTACTGCCTTGAGTCTGCTTCTTTGCAGCTTTGCGCCGAGGAATCCATCTTCCTTGAACCTGCTGGAAGACGAAGGCGCAAAGTAGCTCCTTTGAATTCGCTTCTTCGCTGGTTTGCGTCGAGGAATTCGGCTTCTCCGAATCCGCTTGTAGACGCAGACGCAAACGAGACTACTTCATTGAATTCACTTCTCTGCAGTCTTGTGCCGAGGAATCTTGCTTCCCTGAACCCGCTAGCAGACGCAGGCACAGACGCAAAACTTGATATGGTGGAGCCTATCGGGATCGAACCGATGACCTCCTGCTTGCAAAGCAGGCGCTCTCCCAGCTGAGCTAAGGCCCCATCCAATGGGCCTAAGTGGACTTGAACCACCGACCTCACGCTTATCAGGCGTGCGCTCTGACCAGCTGAGCTATAGGCCCATATACACATTGCAAGGAACAATAAGTTCCCTCAAAACTAAACAAAACAGCAAGCGTCATTATAATCAAACTGATAGGTTTTGTCAAGAAATTCTGTCTAGCTCCGGTGCCTGGTTCTCTTCTGCCAAATAACCTTCCCCCTCGGGGGTGCAAGCACCACTAAGGGTGAAGAACATTTGGCTTCGAGAGCCGATCTCGGCGCCTCCGCTTTTCTCCTTAGAAAGGAGGTGATCCAGCCGCACCTTCCGGTACGGCTACCTTGTTACGACTTCACCCCAATCACTTGCCCCACCTTCGGCGGCTGGCTCCCTTGCGGGTTGCCTCACCGACTTCGGGTGTTGCAAGCTCTCGTGGTGTGACGGGCGGTGTGTACAAGGCCCGGGAACGTATTCACCGCGGCATGCTGATCCGCGATTACTAGCGATTCCGGCTTCATGCAGGCGAGTTGCAGCCTGCAATCCGAACTGAGAGCGGCTTTTTGGGATTCGCTCCCCCTCGCGGGTTCGCAGCCCTTTGTACCGCCCATTGTAGCACGTGTGTAGCCCAGGTCATAAGGGGCATGATGATTTGACGTCATCCCCACCTTCCTCCGACTTGTCGCCGGCAGTCCCTCTAGAGTGCCCAACTGAATGCTGGCAACTAGAGGCGAGGGTTGCGCTCGTTGCGGGACTTAACCCAACATCTCACGACACGAGCTGACGACAACCATGCACCACCTGTCACCCTGTCCCCCGAAGGGGGAACGCCCAATTTCTTGGGTTGTCAGGGGATGTCAAGACCTGGTAAGGTTCTTCGCGTTGCTTCGAATTAAACCACATGCTCCACCGCTTGTGCGGGCCCCCGTCAATTCCTTTGAGTTTCAGCCTTGCGGCCGTACTCCCCAGGCGGAGTGCTTATCGCGTTAGCTGCAGCACTAAAGGGTGTGACCCCTCTAACACTTAGCACTCATCGTTTACGGCGTGGACTACCAGGGTATCTAATCCTGTTTGCTCCCCACGCTTTCGCGCCTCAGCGTCAGTTGCAGGCCAGAGAGCCGCCTTCGCCACTGGTGTTCCTCCACATCTCTACGCATTTCACCGCTACACGTGGAATTCCGCTCTCCTCTCCTGCACTCAAGTCCCCCAGTTTCCAATGACCCTCCACGGTTGAGCCGTGGGCTTTCACATCAGACTTAAGGGACCGCCTGCGCGCGCTTTACGCCCAATAATTCCGGACAACGCTCGCCCCCTACGTATTACCGCGGCTGCTGGCACGTAGTTAGCCGGGGCTTTCTCGTGAGGTACCGTCACCGCGCCGCCCTCTTCGAACGGCGCCCCTTCGTCCCTCACAACAGAGCTTTACGACCCGAAGGCCTTCTTCGCTCACGCGGCGTCGCTCCGTCAGGCTTTCGCCCATTGCGGAAGATTCCCTACTGCTGCCTCCCGTAGGAGTCTGGGCCGTGTCTCAGTCCCAGTGTGGCCGTCCACCCTCTCAGGCCGGCTACGCATCGTCGCCTTGGTGAGCCGTTACCTCACCAACTAGCTAATGCGCCGCGGGCCCATCCGCAAGTGACAGCCAAAGGCCGCCTTTCAACCAAAGACCATGCGGTCTTCGGTGTTATCCGGTATTAGCTCCGGTTTCCCGGAGTTATCCCGGTCTTGCGGGCAGGTTGCCCACGTGTTACTCACCCGTCCGCCGCTGACCAAATCAGAGCAAGCTCCGATTTGGTCCGCTCGACTTGCATGTATTAGGCACGCCGCCAGCGTTCGTCCTGAGCCAGGATCAAACTCTCCAAAGAAAGTTGATTGGCTTTTTGCTTCAGCCGCAGCACCAAAGGCGCTAAGCGGCCTCAGCTTTTCGCATTGTCTAGCTTCGGCCGCTATCGGCTCGCGACGCTTCGTGTCCCGCTGCGGCGGGCTAAGCCCGCTCGCGGGCCTCTCAGCGCGTTTCGCCGATAGGCAAGCGGCCTCAGCTTTTCCGTATTGTCCAGCTTCGGCCCGCCGCCGCTCGGGGTCAAATAACCTTCGCCTTCGGGATTGTAAATCCCTGCAGGCGAAGAACATTTGCCCATCGCGGCGACCCGCGAGCCTCAGCTTTTCCGTATTGTCCAGCTTCGGCGCCTCGCTCTCTTCTGCCAAATCACCTTCCCCCTCGGGGTGCAAGCACCACTAAGGGTGAAGAACATTTGGCTTCGAGATCGCCAGGATGGCGATATTTCGCCGTTGCCCACAGGACGCAGGCTGCCTTTAGGCGAAATTACGGCGCCTCCGCTTTTCTTATGACGCTTGCGTTTTGTTTAGTTTTCAAGGAGCTTTTTCGCTGTCCCTTAATGATGACAGCTATTAAATAATAACCCATGGACAACGAAAAGTCAACAACTTTTTTATTTCTTTACCGTCACAAGCAATGTTGATTGTATCATGTGGATGTTGTTTAGGCAATAGTATTTTTTTGGAACTGACACTGATCAACCTTGCACCATTTCCTCGATATATATGTCCCGCTGAACGCTTAGTGACAGCAACTGTCCGGTTTCGATGATCTTGACGATCGGCCGGGCTGGCTCGTCCGAAGGAATAAACATCACTTCAGCCATTTCGCCGTTGGAGAGTTTGACGACAGCTCCTGTTTGTAGGCCGATGAGATTGTTCACCAGCGCGGCGACAGCTTCTGTACTCAGTTTGCCGAACTGCTCCCTTTGCATCGTTTCAACGGCCCGAAACGGCGACTGTTTGCGACGGTATAACCGTTCTGAAGTCATGGCATGGTAGACATCAGCGACGGCGACGATCTGGCTGTAAGGGTGAATTCTTTCTGCTTTTACTCCGAGCGGGTAGCCGCTGCCGTCATTTCGTTCATGATGTTGCAACACAGCAAGTTTTGCCCCATGGTTTAGCGCAGGGATTTTTTGCACCATGCGGTAGCTGAAGACAGGGTGCTGCTTTACTTCATTGAACTCGGCTTCAGTGAGCGCTGACGGATTTGTCAAAATTCTCTTACTTACTTTCGCCATGCCACAGTCTGCTAGCACACCGGCAAGGGCGATTTGGTGGCATTCCCCTTCGCTGTATCCAAGCTGCATGGCCAAAAAGCCCGCGAGCAGCCCGACGCTGACGGCATGATGGTGCAAATATTCGTCCTTTGTTGCGTAATGATGCAACATAAGCAACTCCCGTTTTTGGCCCGCCATTCGTTCAAAAAGCGAAATGATGACCCCTCTGATTTCGCCGATATCAACCGGCAAACCGGCTTGCCACGATTGAAACCATGTTTTGTATCGTTGGACCGCCTCTAAGTAGAAGGCCATCGGCTGTTTGGCAGCCGCCGTTGATGCGGAATCGACGTTGGGAAATGGTTCACCGTTAGCAAGCAATGGTTCAACGTCCACTTCCTCAACGAGGAATTTTTCAAGTACGAGTAGCAACGGTTTCGTGATCACGGTGTTTTTCGGTATAATTGGACGTTTCGTCTTGCCGAGCACATCTTCAGCGAGCACGCATCCTTCGCGAAGCTGGGAGCGTTTCACACGGACCATCGATTAGTGCCCCCTTTGTCTTTTTTTCTCTGTATTTCTATCGTAACATGATTTTGGCCGCGATGGCAGGCTTTTGAAACAGAAAAACGACGCCCCGCGCCTATAGGCGAAGCGCCGTTTCCGTTAGGCTGAATGATCTTCTTCTTTATTCCTCGTCCCTTTCTTCCTCAGGCACTTTCGCCACTGTAGCGACGCACTCATGCCCATCTTCGCCAGAGAGGCGAATGAGCTTAACGCCTTGGGCGATTCTTCCCGTCCGAGAAATATCGCTGACGGCAATGCGAATGAGCACGCCGCCGGTCGTGATCACCATGACGTCTTCATTGCCGACGACGGTTGTCACCGCAACGACAGGACCGTTTTTATCCGTGACGTTGCACGTTTTCAATCCTTTGCCCCCGCGGCTTTGCACGCGGTATTCCGAGGCCGGAGTGCGCTTGCCGAACCCTTTTTTCGTGACGACAAGCACATCATGATGGTCTTCTAAAATTTCCATGCCAACTACTTCATCCCCGTCATCAAGCGTGATCGCTTTGACTCCAGTCGCGCTGCGGCCCATCGCCCGCACGTCGGTTTCCGGAAAACGGATGAGCATGCCGTTTTTCGTACCGATGATCAAATGCTTTTTGCCATCCGTCAGCCGGACAGAAATCAGTTCATCCCCTTCGCGCAAATGGATGGCGATAAGCCCGTTGTTGCGAATATGGGCGAACGCTGAAAGCGGGGAACGTTTGGCAATTCCTTGCTTTGTCGCAAACACGAGGTAGCGTTCATCGCTAAACTCGCTTTCAATCGGAATCATGGCATTGATCCACTCATCTTTATCGAGCTCAAGCAAGTTGATGATGGGCAGCCCTTTGGCTGTGCGGCCGAATTCCGGAATCTCGTAGCCTTTTGCCTGATATACTTTCCCTTTATTCGTGAAAAACAGCACGGTGTCATGAGTCGACGTAATGAGCAAATGTTCGACAAAATCGTCTTCCGCCGTATGCATGCCTTGCACGCCCCGTCCGCCGCGTTTTTGGCTCCGGTACGTCGATAAAGGCAAGCGCTTGATGTAGCCTTTATGAGTAAGCGTGATGACGACATGCTCTTGTGGAATTAAATCCTCGTCATCGAACTGCTCAACGGCTCCTGAAACGATTTCCGTGCGCCGCTCATCGTTGAACCGCTCCTTAATTTCGCTCAGTTCATCGCGAATGATTTGCAATACTTTCTCTTCGTCGGCCAATACGCCTCTCAGTTCTGCGATCAGACGGACAAGGTCTTGGTATTCTTGTTCGATTTTTTCCCGCTCAAGGCCGGTTAACCGTTGCAGGCGCATATCCAAAATCGCCTGCGCTTGCCGTTCACTGAGTGAGAACCGCGCCATCAGCCCTTCGCGCGCCGCCTCCGTTGTCTGTGAGCGGCGGATGAGGTCGATCACTTCATCCAAATGGTCAAGGGCGATGCGCAACCCTTCCAGAATGTGAGCACGCGCCTCGGCTTTTTTCAGCTCAAACGCCGTCCGCCGGCGGATGACGGTTTTTTGATGGTTTAAATAATGCTCCAAACACTCTTTTAAGTTCAGCACTTTCGGCTCGCCGTTTACCAAAGCAAGCATGTTGATGCCAAAACTCGTTTGCAATGCCGTATGTTTGTACAAATTGTTCAACACAACCTTCGCGTTGGCATCGCGCCGCACTTCGATAACGATGCGCATGCCGCTCCGATCCGACTCGTCGCGCAAGTCGGTGATGCCGTCAATTTTTTTGTCGCGCACAAGTTCGGCGATCCGCTCGATCAGTTTCGCCTTGTTTACTTGGTAAGGGAGCTCGGTCACAATGATCGTTTCCTTGCCGTTTGGCTGCTGCTCGATTTCGGCCTTGGCGCGCAATGTAATGGAGCCGCGACCCGTTTCGTACGCCTTGCGGATGCCGCTGCGGCCGATAATTTGTCCAGCGGTTGGAAAGTCAGGTCCTGGGATGTATTCCATCAAATCGGCAACCGTCATCTCCGGATTTTGGCTTAATGCCAACAAGGCATCAATCACTTCGCCAAGCTGGTGCGGCGGAATGTTCGTCGCCATTCCGACAGCGATGCCGGATGAACCGTTGACAAGCAAATTAGGAAACCGGGACGGCAGCACGACCGGTTCTTTTTCCGAACCGTCATAGTTGTCTTGATAGTCAATCGTGTCTTTGTTGATATCGCGCAAAAGCTCCATGGCGATTTTCGACATGCGCGCTTCCGTGTAGCGCATCGCTGCTGCCGCGTCGCCGTCAATCGATCCGAAGTTGCCATGTCCGTCGACAAGCATGTAGCGGTAGTTGAAATCTTGCGCCATGCGCACCATCGTGTCATACACGGCGGCATCCCCGTGCGGATGATATTTCCCGATCACTTCGCCGACGATGCGAGCCGACTTTTTATACGGTTTATCGGCAGTCATGCCGAGGTCGTGCATGGCATATAAAATGCGGCGATGTACCGGCTTCAGCCCGTCGCGCACGTCCGGCAGGGCGCGCGAAACGATGACGCTCATCGCATAGTCAAGAAACGAAGAACGCATTTCCTGGCTGATGTTCACTTCGCGGATGCGCGGTTGTTCGTGTTCTGCCATTCGTTCAAACCTCCCTTTGAAACCTCCTCCAGTCCGGACCGCCCGGCCAGGCGGACGCGGACGGACGGCGGGCGCCGCTTCGCTCGCGCGCCGGGTGTCCCCGTCGGCAAGGTGAAGCGAGGAGGGCGGCTGATTCCCTCTTTTTTATCCTAAATGTCCAAGTTTTTCACATAACGGGCATTTTCTTCGATGAACTGGCGGCGCGGCTCAACTTTATCGCCCATTAAAATTTCAAACGTTTCATCTGCGTCAATGGCGTCTTGCAAGCTCACTTGCAGCAACGTTCTCGTTTCCGGATTCATCGTCGTTTCCCAAAGTTGCTCCGGATTCATTTCGCCCAGTCCTTTATAGCGTTGAATCGTCGGTTTTGGCTGGTCCGGCAGCTCAGCAAGGATTTTCTCAAGCTGGCGGTCGTTGTAAGCATAACGCACCTGTTTTCCCTGCTCGATTTTATACAGCGGCGGCTGAGCGATATAAATGTAGCCGTGTTCAATCAATTCCCGCATATAACGGTAAAAAAATGTTAAAAGAAGCGTACGAATATGGGCCCCGTCAACATCGGCGTCAGTCATGATGATGACCTTATGGTAACGCGCCTTTGAGATGTCAAACTCTTCGCCAATGCCCGTGCCAAGGGCGGTAATAATCGCCCGCACCTCATTGTTCGACAAAATTTTGTCCAAGCGCGCTTTTTCCACGTTAAGGATTTTCCCGCGCAGCGGCAAAATCGCTTGGAAATGGCGGTCGCGCCCCTGTTTCGCGGAGCCGCCGGCCGAATCGCCCTCGACGACGTACAGCTCGCTGATCGACGGGTCTCTTGACGAACAGTCAGCCAGTTTGCCCGGCAAATTGGAAATTTCAAGCGCACTTTTGCGCCGCGTCAGTTCGCGCGCTTTTTTCGCCGCCAGCCGCGCTCGCGCCGCCATCATGCCTTTTTCGACGATTTTTCGGGCAATCGTCGGATTTTCAAGCAAAAACGTTTCAAATTGTTCGGAAAAGACAGCGTCGGTCACCGTGCGCGCATCGCTGTTGCCGAGCTTCGTTTTCGTTTGCCCTTCAAACTGCGGCGATGGATGCTTGATCGACACGATGGCCGTCAGCCCTTCGCGCACATCTTCGCCAGTCAAATTCGCGTCGTTTTCTTTAAAAATTTGCTGCTTGCGAGCGTAATCATTGATAATGCGCGTCAGCGCCATTTTAAAGCCAGATTCATGTGTGCCGCCTTCATGCGTATGAATGTTGTTGACAAACGAATAAATATTGCTCGTATAGCCGTCGTTGTACTGCAAGGCGATTTCTACGGCAATGCCGTCACGCTCGCCAGCGATATAAATTGGCTCTTCGTGCAGCACTTCTCGTGTTCGGTTCAAATGACGGACGTATGAACGAATGCCGCCTTCGTAAACATATTCGTTTTTTCGGCTGTCAACCCGTTCGTCCGTCAGCGTGATTTTTAAGCCGCGATTTAGAAAGGCGAGCTCACGCAACCGAGTGGCCAGCGTTTCATAGTCAAATTCGGTCGTCTCAGTGAAAATTTCCGGGTCCGGCTTAAAACGGGTCGTCGTTCCGGTCCGGTCTGTCTCGCCGATGACTTGCAAGTCGGTGCACGGTTCTCCGCGCTCGTACCGCTGGTAATGGATTTTTCCATCCCGATAGACGTACACTTCGAGCCATTCCGATAAGGCGTTGACGACCGAAGCGCCAACGCCGTGCAAGCCGCCGGACACTTTATAGCCCCCTCCGCCAAATTTCCCACCGGCATGAAGGACGGTCATAATGACTTCGACGGCGGGACGCCCGGTCGCCTCGTGAATGTCAACCGGAATGCCACGCCCGTTGTCGGCGACGGTGATGCTGTTGTCTTTGCCGATCGTCACATCGATGTTTGTGCAATAGCCCGCCAACGCCTCGTCGATGCTGTTGTCGACGATTTCCCAAACGAGATGGTGCAGTCCTTTCGGCCCCGTCGAGCCGATGTACATCCCCGGGCGCTTGCGGACCGCTTCAAGGCCTTCAAGCACTTGGATTTGGCTTGCATCGTACGTCTGCTCAACCCGTTGTTCCATTGTCATGCCTGATCACCTACGCTTTCTTCGCAAACGTTCAACGGTCTCGCGGTCAAGAAGGAGCGGTTACCGAGCCAGAATGGACTCGATAAATGGCCGCTTCTTGAATGATATCGTGCTTAATGCCGTCAATGCTTGTTGTTGTGACAAAAGTTTGCACTTTTTTCCGGATGGCATCAAGGAGGTGGGTTTGCCGAAAGTCATCAAGTTCTGACAACACATCATCCAGCAATAAAATGGGGTAATCGCCTAACTCGGAAAAGATGAGCTCAAGTTCTGCCAGCTTGACCGCTAGCACGGTTGTACGTTGTTGCCCCTGGGAACCGAAAGTTTGCACGTTTTTTCCATTCACGAAAAACGCGATGTCATCGCGATGCGGGCCGACCAACGTTGTTCCCCGCAGAACTTCCCGTTCCCTCATGGCGGCGAACGTTTCACTGTATGCTTCTACTATTCTCGACAATTCCGCCTTTTCTGATACGTCGACCGACGGTTCGTATCGGATGCAAAGCTGTTCGGCGCCGCGGCTGATTTCATAGTGGATTGGCATCGCCCATTGCTCAAGCAGCGACAAAAACTGGCGGCGCCGCAGCGTAATTTTGGCCGCCAGCAATACAAGCTGCTCAGTTAACACATCAAGAACCGCCTCATCGCTCCGCTCGCGCGCCTGCATCATTTTTAAGTAATGATTGCGTTGTTGCAGCAGCTTTTGGTATTGGCTCAAATCATGTATATACACAGGCGACACTTGCCCGATTTCCATATCGACAAATCGGCGCCGCACTTGCGGACTTCCCTTGACTAAATTCAAGTCTTCGGGAGCGAACATGACGACATTCAAATGGCCGACGTATTGGCTGAGCCGTTGCTGTTCAATATGGTTGCATCTTGCTTTTTTTCCTTTTTTTGAAATAAGCAACTCAAGCGTTAACGACCCGCTTCGTTTTTCCGCTCTTCCTTCTATTTTAGCATACTCTTCATTCCAACGGATAAGGTCTTTATCGTTGGACGTGCGGTGCGACTTCGCCATAGCCAAAACATAAATGGCCTCCATCATGTTCGTCTTTCCTTGGGCATTTTCTCCTAAGATGACGTTCACGCCCTCGCCGAAATTCAGCGTTTCATACTCATAATTCCGGTAATTCGTCAACGTTAAGTTGGTCAAAAACACCGAACCTTCACCTACTCCGCTTTTACGACGACGAACGTGCCAAACGGTTCAATGTCGATCCGGTCGCCGTCTCTCAGCTTTCGCCCGCGCCGGTTTTCCCGTTCTCCATTGACAAGCACGTGATGTTCCTGCAAAAACCATTTGGCCGCACCGCCAGTATCGATCAATCGCACAAGTTTCAAAAGCTGCCCCAGCGTAATCGTTTCCGTTGTAATCGTCACCCGTTGTTCCATCCGTGTCATCGCTCGCTTTCCTTCAAACTGCCTATTCTTTTATTTTACCGGAAAATCCGCCCACTCGCAAAGAAAGCCGATGAGAAGGATGGGCATAGATGTTGCCCGCCTTCTCATCGGACTTGAGAAAAAGCAGCGTTGTCGGGCGGCTTTTGCCCTTGAAGCTGAATGGTTTTCGCCAATAGGAGGGCGGTGGGTCAATATGTTCTCACCGGCAAAATGAGCTGAAGCATCGAATCGGTATGAAGCGGGCGCAACAGGAACGGCCGCATGGCCCCAGTGAAGCTGATTTGAATGTCTGTTCCATCAAGCGCCCGCAACGCGTCCATCATATATTTCGCGCTGAACGAAATGTTCAACTCTTCCCCTTCAAGAGACTCCGTTTGCAGCTGCTCCGTCACTTTCCCGATCTCCGGAGAAATCGAAGAAATTTCGAGCATTCCTCCAGGAAGCGTCGTCAGTTTCACAACGTTGTTCCTTCCTTCTCGAGCAAGCAAGGACGCTCGGTCGATTGCCTGCAGAAACTCTTTTGCATTGACGATCATGGTCGTTTTGCTTTCTGTTGGAATCAAGCGGGCCGTCTCCGGATAGTTGCCGTCAAGCAGCCGGGAAAAGAAGAGAAGGTGCTCGGCCTTAAATAGCACTTGATTGGCTGTCATGACGATGTCCACCGGGTGGTTGCCGTCATCCAAAATTTTGCTGAGCTCATTAAGACTTTTTCCAGGGATGACGACGTTGTATGATACTTCATTTTCCGACTCAATTTTCACTTTGCGCATGGCTAAGCGATGACTGTCGGTCGCTGTGCAGACAAGCTCGCCATGTTCAACTTTCCAGTTGACACCTGTCAAGATTGGGCGCGTTTCCGATGTAGAAACGGCGAATACCGTTTGCCGAATCACGGTTTTCAATAAATCAGCCGGGATTTGAAACACGTTTTCTTCTTCAATTTGCGGCAGGCGCGGATATTCGTCGGCGTTTAGCCCATTGAGGCGGAATTCTGAGTGCCCCGAGCGGATGATCGTCAAAAAGTTGTCTTCCGTTTCGATTTCCACCGTTTGTTGCGGCAGTTTTTTCACGATTTCAGAGAAAAAGCGCGCCTGCAGTACGATGCTCCCCGGTCTTTTCACATCAACGAGCAACTTGCCTTCTTTTTCAAGCGGAATAAACGATTCAATTGAAATGTCGGAATCGCTTCCGGTCAGCGTTACTCCCGAGGCGGTTGCTGTTAGTTTGATTCCGGTCAAAATCGGAATCGTCGTTCTTGTCGATACGGCTTTCATCACGTCTTGGACGCTCTTGGCCAACGCTTCGCGGTCAATGGAAATGTTCACGTTGCTGTTCCTCCCTGTTTCTTTAGATCGTCGGAAATAAATTATGAAAATATAAAAACAAAAACCGTAGTACTAGTCGTATGGCTTGTTAGTATGTGGATAAACAAAAAAAGCGAAGCAAGCACAGCCTGTCCACATGTGGATAAGCTGTGCATAAAACCGAGACAGTTGTTCACAGTTGCTTCAGCTTTTCTTGAATCTCTTGTATATGCCTTTGCAGCTGCGTATCGGTTTGCAAAAGCTTTGATATTTTTTCATGGGCGTGGATGACGGTTGTATGATCGCGTCCCCCAAATTCATCGCCGATTTTCGGCAACGAACAGTCGGTCAGTTCGCGGGAGAGATACATGGCAATTTGCCGAGGGAACGCGACCGATTTTGTTCGCTTTTTCGCTTTAAAATCTTCCATCTTGATGTTGAAATGCTGTCCAACAACGCGCTGAATGTCTTGAATCGTGATTACCTTCGGCTTTGCGCTCGGGATGATGTCTTTCAATGCCTCTGCTGCCAAGTCAGCGGTGATCTCTTTGTTGATGAGCGACGAATAAGCGACGACGCGAATGAGAGCGCCCTCAAGCTCGCGGATGTTCGAGTCAATTTGATTGGCGATATAAAGCATTACCTCGTTTGGAATGTCAAACCCCTCCGCCTTCGCCTTTTTGCGGAGGATAGCGATCCGCGTCTCCAAATCAGGCGGCGTAATGTCGGTGATGAGCCCCCACTCAAAGCGCGAACGCAAGCGGTCTTCGAGTGTTGGGATTTCTTTCGGCGGTCGATCGCTTGAGATGACGATTTGCTTGCTCTCCTCGTGCAGCGTATTAAACGTATGGAAAAATTCTTCTTGCGTTTGTTCTTTTCCGGCCAAAAACTGAATATCATCGATCAGTAGTACGTCAACGTTCCGGTACTTGTTGCGAAAGTCGTCAGGGCGGTTGTCTCGGATGGCGTTAATAAACTCATTCGTAAACTTCTCTGAAGATAAATAGACCACTTTCGCCGATGGGTTATGTTCAATCACGTAATGGCCGATCGCGTGCATTAAGTGTGTTTTTCCAAGTCCGACGCCGCCATAGATAAACAAGGGGTTGTATGCTTTGGCCGGAGCCTCAGCGACCGCCAATGAAGCGGCATGGGCGAACCGGTTGCCGGAGCCGATGACAAACGTATCGAATGTGTATTTCGGATTTAACATGCTTTGTGGGAAATCGTTTGTCTCTTCATACGGTTTCCGTTGCTTTTTCTTAGATGACTGGAACTCTAGTTCTTCATCATCCTGATTTGGCGGAATGATAAACTTGACGGCCAATTCTTCGCCCGTGATGGTGTAGATCGTTTCCGCAATCAAATGAGAGTAGCGAGAATCAAGCCAATCTCTAGCAAACTCGTTCGGGGCTACGATGACGAGCGTGTCACCTCGTAAAGAGTGGGCTTTTGTTGACTTGAGCCAAGTTTCAAAGCTCGGCTTGCTGATTTTTCGTTCAATCTCCGCGAGCACGCGATCCCATAAGTCATGGATATTTTCCACCCGTTGCCCCTCCCTTAAGTCAGAGGATGATCGTTTGTTTAAAAAAATAAGTTTGTGGAAAAAGCGTATTAAGGAAATAAAGAAGCTTTTCGACAAAATCCACCATCTGTGGGTAATATTATTAACGCGTTGTGAAAAAACTATCCACAATCTATCCACAAAATGTGGATAGACTCATCTTATCCACATAATTATCCATAGTGAAAACACAATAATAATAGCAAATAAAGCGGCTTGTTGCAACGGGATTTTTTTGATTATCCACAAAATGGACAAGGTGTGAAAAAATCATTATCCACACCATTGAACATGTGAAAAAAATGTCGATAAATGTTGTGGATTGTTGATAGGGAGAAAAAATTTATCCACAGCGCTGATCAAAGTTGGAAAAACGAAGAGGCGGTTGACATTTGCTAAGATTGTTCAATATAATGAGAAAGACTGCCCGTAACTGTTATTCCCTAGGGAGGTGTCATAGATGAAACGGACGTATCAACCGAATAGACGGAAACGAAGCAAAGTGCACGGATTCCGCGCGCGCATGAGCACGAGAAACGGCAGAAAAGTGTTGGCGCGCCGCCGCCGCAAAGGAAGAAAAGTTTTGTCTGCATAATAGGCCACTGAAGTTTCAGTGGTCTTTTTTCTCAATATTTTGCCGCCGGGAAATTAGGCAAATGGAGTGTTTGGGGAGAATGAAAAAAAAGTATCGGATCAAGAAAAACGAAGAGTTCCAGGAAGTGTTTCAGAGGGGCGCTTCAACGGCCAACCGCCAGTTTGTCATCTACACGCTTGACCGCCCGGAGCAGCCTTATTTTCGCATCGGGCTGTCTGTCAGCAAAAAACTCGGCAAGGCTGTCGTCCGAAATCGAATCAAGCGCTACATCCGCCAATGCTTCCTCGAATTGAAAGAGGAGATTGCCCCTGGCAAAGATTATGTCGTGATCGCTAGGCAGCCGGTGGCGGAGATGAATTATGCGGAAGTAAAAAAAAGTTTAATCCATGTGCTCCGGAAATCCGGAGGGCTGAAAAAAGGAGGCCAACCGTCGCATTCGGCTTGAAAAAATGCTCCACGCGGCAAAAAAAGATGGTAAAATACATACGTGAACTTGTATATGTGGGAGGAAAAAAGAAGGTGAAAAGGCGAATCAGATTCATCATTTTGTTCGGTGCGTTAGCGGCTGTGCTGGCCGGATGCACGGAAATTCACAAACCGATCACCCCGGAAAGCAAGGGGTTTTGGAACGAGTATATCGTTTATCCGCTTTCTTGGCTGATCAAATATGTCGCCGGGCTGCTCGGCGGAAGCTTTGGGTTGTCAATCATTGTCGTCACCATTTTGATCCGCTTATTGATTTTGCCGCTGATGATCCAACAGACGCGCAACGCGAAGGCGATGCAAGCGCTTCAGCCGGAAATGGAAGCGCTCCGCAAAAAATACAGCTCAAAAGACGCGCAAACTCAACAAAAGCTCCAGCAAGAGATGATGCTCTTATTCCAAAAGCACGGCGTCAACCCAATGGCCGGCTGCTTCCCGATTTTGATCCAGATGCCGATTTTAATTGGATTTTACCATGCCATCATGCGGACGAGAGAAATTGCCCAACATAATTTTTTATGGTTTGACCTTGGCGAAAAAGACCCGTACTACATTTTGCCGGTCATTGCCGGCGTGACGACGTTCATCCAGCAGAAAATCATGATGGCCGGCTCCGCTCAGCAAAACCCGCAAATGGCGATGATGCTTTGGATGATGCCGACTATGATCGTCATTTTCGCGATCAACTTCCCAGCTGCTTTGTCGCTTTACTGGGTCGTCGGAAATATTTTCTCCATTGTGCAAACGTATCTCATTAAAGGGCCGGAGATTGCCGCCCATTCAGGAGGAGCGAAAAAGTGAAAGAAGTGACCGCGACTGCCCGGACAGTCGAAGAGGCGGTGCAGTTGGCGCTCGCGCAGCTTGGCGTTCCTCGAGAGCGTGCGGTTATTGTTGTGCTCGATGAAGGGAAAAGAGGTTGGTTTGGCTTGTTTGGCGGCCGGCCGGCGGTTGTGAAAGCCGTGCTGAAAATCGACCCGGTTGAGGAGACGGTTCGCTTTTTGCAGCAAGTCATCGCGCAAATGGGGGCGGAAGGGGCAAGCATCGAAGCCGTCCGCCGCGGCAAGCAGGTGACGCTTCATGTGCACGGGGGGCCGGTCGGTCTATTGATCGGCAAGCACGGGCAAACGTTAAACGCTCTTCAGTTTTTGGCGCAGCTCGTCGCCAACCGCCATGCTGACGAATACGTGTCGATTGCCGTCGATGTCGAAAATTACCGCGAACGAAGGGAAAAGGCGCTGATCGAACTGGCGCACAAGCTGGCCGCCCGGGCGGTGAAGACGGGAAAAGAAGTAAGGTTGGAGCCGTTGCCGGCGCATGAACGGAAGATCATCCATGCAGCGCTGGCTGACAACAAGCACGTCTTGACCTATTCCGTTGGCGTTGATCCGCACCGTTCGATTGTCGTCGCTCCGAAAACAGGCAAAATGTCGCCGAAAAAAGAGGCGCCTCGCTAAACTGTAGAGAGGCGGCCTCTTTTTTTACGGGATTGGCGCCGCCTGGAAGATTGGCGATGGAAATGGGGGAAACGCTCCAGCAAGAGCTTCTTCAAATGGGGAAACAGCGCAGCAACGGTCTTTTTTGCCTATCCGTCCAGATGATTGTGAAGCAATCACTAGTTTCCACCAACTTTTTTGACGGCCGCCGCTTATATTTTTCAACAACCGCGTTGAGCGCGCCGTATTGTTATTCACATGTGGATAAGTTAAAATTGAACTAAGTGAATATGCACAAGGAAAAAAAGCGGCCAAAACGGGCTGTGGATATAGAGAAAGCGGAGTAAAGAGAGGTGAACAGCTTTGACGGAATTTGATACGATCGCCGCCATTTCGACGCCGATGGGCGAAGGGGCGATTGCCATCGTTCGGTTGAGCGGAGATCAAGCGGTTGAGATCGCTGACCGGCTTTTCCGCAGCCCGAGCGGAAAGCGGCTCAAAGACGTTCCATCGCACACGATCCACTACGGGCATATCATCGATCCGAAAAGCGGACGGGTCGTTGAAGAAGTAATGGTATCAGTTATGCGCGCACCGAAGACGTTTACGCGCGAGGACGTGGTCGAGATCAACTGCCATGGCGGGTTTGTTTCCGTCAATCGGGTGCTGCAGCTCGTGCTGGCAAACGGGGCGCGGCTCGCCGAGCCGGGGGAGTTTACGAAGCGGGCGTTTTTAAATGGGCGCATCGATTTATCTCAAGCTGAGGCAGTCATCGACCTGATCCGCGCCAAAACCGACAGAGCGATGAACGTCGCCCTACAGCAAATGGAAGGGCGCCTGTCAAAATTGATTCGCGAGTTGCGGCAGACGATTTTGGAGACGCTGGCACATGTTGAAGTCAATATCGATTATCCGGAATACGATGATGTCGAAGAAATGACGCCGCGCCTTTTGCGGGAAAAGGCGGAATATGTGCGCGGGCAAATTGAAAAGCTGCTGTCGACCGCCGCACAAGGAAAAATATTGCGCGAAGGGCTGGCAACGGTCATCATTGGGCGGCCGAACGTCGGCAAATCGTCGCTTTTGAATGCGCTCGCCCATGAAAATCGGGCGATCGTCACCGATATTCCGGGGACGACGCGCGACGTCATCGAGGAATATGTCAACGTCCGCGGCGTACCGCTTCGCTTGATCGATACGGCTGGCATCCGCGAAACCGAAGATGTCGTCGAACGGATCGGCGTCGAGCGCTCGCAGCAAATGTTGAAGCGGGCCGACTTAATTTTGCTCGTTTTGAATTATCATGAACCGCTGACGGAAGAGGACGAGCGGCTGTTTGCCATGATCGAGGGAATGGACGCCATCGTCATTGTGAATAAAACCGATTTGCCCCGGCGGATCGATATGGAGCGAGTCAAGGAGCTGGCGGCCGGCCGGCCGGTCGTGGGGACATCCCTGTTGCATGAACAAGGAATTGATGAACTGGAGAAGGCGATTGCTGACCTGTTTTTTGGGGGTGAGCTGGAAGCCGGCGATTTGACGTACGTTTCCAACTCTCGCCATATCGCCTTGCTCGAGCAGGCGAAAACAGCGATCGAGGATGCCTTGGCCGGCATTGACGCCGGCATGCCGGTTGATCTTGTGCAAATCGATTTGCGCCGGGCATGGGAGTTGCTTGGCGAAATCATTGGTGATACGGTCCATGAAAGCTTGATTGATCAGCTGTTTGCTCAGTTTTGTTTAGGAAAATAAGCGAGGAGGAAATGCCATATGGATTACCATGGAGGAACGTATGACGTCATTGTCGTTGGCGCTGGCCATGCCGGCTGCGAAGCGGCATTAGCTTCGGCGCGCATCGGGGCGAAGACGCTTGTCATTACGCTCAACCTCGATATGATCGCGTTCATGCCGTGCAACCCGTCGATCGGCGGCCCGGCGAAAGGAATCGTCGTGCGCGAAATCGACGCTCTCGGCGGGGAAATGGCAAAAAACATTGACAAAACATACATTCAAATGCGGATGCTAAACACCGGCAAAGGGCCAGCCGTCCGCGCGCTTCGGGCGCAAGCCGATAAAGTGCTGTACCAGCGGGAAATGAAAAAAACACTCGAAAATCAAGAAAATTTGACGCTTCTGCAAGGAAAAGTCGAGCGGCTGATCGTCGAAGACGGCGTTTGCAAAGGTGTCATCACTCATACGGGGGCGCATTATTACGCCAAGGCGGTCGTCATTACGACCGGGACGTTTTTGCGCGGGGAAATCATCATCGGAGACATTAAATATTCGAGCGGCCCGAACAACCAGCAGCCGTCGATTAAGCTGTCCGAGCATTTAGAAGAGCTTGGGTTTGAGCTTGTTCGCTTCAAAACGGGCACGCCGCCGCGCGTCAACAGCCGGACGATCGACTACAGCAAAACGGAAATTCAGCCGGGGGACAAGGAGCCGCGGGCGTTTTCGTACGAGACGACAAAATACATCACGGATCAGCTGCCGTGCTGGCTGACGTACACGACGGAGGAAACACACCGCATCATCGATGAAAACTTGCACTTGTCGCCGATGTACTCCGGCATGATTAAAGGAACCGGGCCGCGCTATTGCCCATCGATCGAGGATAAAGTCGTCCGGTTCCACGATAAGCCGCGCCATCAAATTTTCCTCGAGCCGGAAGGGCGGGAAACGGAAGAAGTGTACGTGCAAGGGTTGTCAACAAGTTTGCCGGAACATATCCAGCGCAAGCTGCTCGAGACGATCCCGGGACTTGAGAAGGCGCAGCTCATGCGGGCTGGCTATGCGATCGAGTATGATGCCATCGTGCCGACGCAACTATGGCCGACGCTCGAGACGAAGCTTGTGAAAAACTTGTATACCGCAGGGCAAATCAACGGCACGTCCGGCTATGAAGAAGCGGCGGGCCAAGGCATTATGGCCGGCATTAACGCCGCCCACCGTGCGCTCGGCCGCGAAGAAATCATTTTAAGCCGTTCGGATGCCTATATCGGCGTTTTAATCGACGACTTGGTGACGAAAGGGACGAATGAGCCGTACCGCCTGCTGACGTCGCGAGCCGAGTACCGGCTTTTGCTTCGCCATGACAACGCCGATTTGCGCCTGACCGAGCTCGGCTATCGGATCGGTCTCATTTCCGAAGAGCGGTATCAAAAATTTTTGGCGAAAAAAGAGGCGATCGAACGGGAGAAAAAGCGGCTGCAAACGGTGATCATCAAACCGACGCCAAAAGTGCAGGAAGTCATCCGTGAAGCGGGTGGAAGCGAGCTGAAAGACGGCATTCGCGCCGCCGATTTGCTCCGTCGCCCGGAGATGACGTACGAGCACATCCGAAAACTGGCGCCGGCTGACGAGGAGATCGCTCCGGAAGTGGCTGAGCAAGTCGAAATTCAAATCAAGTACGAGGGCTACATCCAAAAATCGTTGCAAGAAGTCGAACGGCTCAAAAAAATGGAAAACAAAAAAATCCCGGAAGATATCGATTACGACGCCATCCAAGGGCTGGCAACCGAGGCGCGGCAAAAGCTCAAACAAGTGCGCCCGCTTTCGATCGCCCAGGCGTCGCGCATTTCCGGCGTCAATCCGGCCGATATTTCGATATTATTAGTGTATTTGGAACAAGGAAGAATCGCGCGCGTGTCGAATGAATAAACAATGAGGGAAAGGATTGGCTTATGGAGGCGACACAATTTCAAACCATGCTCGAAGAGAGGGGAATTCTCCTCTCTTCCCGGGCGCTTGCGCAGTTTGAGCGCTATTACGAACTGCTCGTTGAGTGGAACGAGAAAATGAATTTGACCGCTATTACGGACAAGCCCGGCGTCTATGTCAAGCACTTTTTCGACTCGGTGTCCCCGGCTTTTTACTACGACTTTTCAGCGCCCCTTGCGCTTTGCGACGTCGGATCGGGGGCGGGATTTCCGAGCCTTCCGCTCAAAATTTGTTTTCCGCATTTGCGCGTTTCCATCGTTGATTCGTTGCAAAAACGCATCCGTTTTTTAGAGCATCTGATCACCGAGCTCGGGCTTGCGGACGTGGCGCTTTACCACGAACGCGCTGAGACATTCGCCCGTCAAAAGGGGATGCGCGAATCATTTGACGTCGTCACGGCCAGAGCGGTGGCGCGCATGCCAGTGCTTGTCGAACTTTGCCTTCCGCTCGTGAAAATGGGCGGGACATTCATTGCGATGAAAGCTGCTTCGGCGCCCGAGGAGCTGAAAGAGGGAAACAAGGCGATTTCTGTGCTTGGCGGAGAAGTGACGGCGACGGAAACGTTCACGTTGCCGTTTGACGAAGGCGAACGAACGATCATTTTCATCCAAAAAATGAGAAAAACGCCGAACCAATACCCGCGCAAACCGGGAACGCCGAACAAACAACCGATTCAGTAGCGTCTTTGCGGGCGGGGGAGGGCTTTGCCGGCTGAAAGAGAGAAACAAGCTGTTTCGCTCCCCGCCTTCGTCCCGCGCCAAAAAACCGACTGTAAGGCGGTGTATGCCGGGCGAGACAGAGACATTTTGGCCAAGTATGTCCAAAGGTGGTGTAGGGGGATGAAACATCCATTTTCGCGCTTGTTCAGCTTTGGAGAAAAAGAACAGGAAGAAATGGAGGAAAAGCAAGAGCGGGAGGAAGTTCGCCACATTCCGGTCAAAAGCATTATTCCGAACCGCTTTCAGCCGCGCACGATGTTTGATGAAGAGAAGATCGACGAGTTGGCGCTGACGATCCGCACGCACGGCATCATCCAGCCGATCGTCGTCCGCGAATGCGGGAACGGACGGTTTGAAATCATCGCCGGCGAGCGGAGATGGAGAGCGGTGCAAAAGCTTGGCTGGACGGAAATCCCCGCGATCATCAAAAACTTAAATGACAAAGAAACCGCCTCCGTCGCCCTCATTGAAAACTTACAGCGCGAAGAGTTGACGCCGATTGAAGAGGCGATGGCGTACGCCAAATTGATCGAGCTCCATGATTTGACGCAAGAAGCGCTCGCTCAGCGGCTCGGCAAAGGACAGTCGACGATCGCCAATAAGCTGCGTCTGCTGAAACTCCCGCAAGAGGTGCAAGAGGCGCTCTTGCAACGGGCGATTACGGAACGTCATGCGCGCGCGTTGATTGCCTTGAAAGATAAAGAAAAACAGCTGAAACTGCTGCAAGAAATCATCGACAAACAGTTGAATGTCAAGCAGACGGAAGATCGGGTGTTAAAGCTGCTCGAGGCGGGGGAACGGAAGCCAAAACCGAAGCGAAAGGCGTTCAGCCGCGATATGCGCATCGCCGTCAACACGATCCGCCAGTCGCTTTCCATGGTCGAAAGCAGCGGGGTGTCCGTCCAATCTGAAGAAGAAGAATTCGATGACTACTATCAAATTACGATTCGAATCGCGAAAAAATAACGAAAGTCACCTTTTGCCTCATCAAGCACTGCTGATGGGGTTTTTTCTTTCAGAAAACAAAGTCATTTTCCTGTTTTCGTGCTAAAATAAAATGGATTGAGGAAGAGATAGAGGTAGGTGGCATCGTGGGAAAAGTCATTGCTATTGCAAACCAAAAAGGCGGAGTTGGAAAAACGACGACGGCGGTCAATTTATCGGCCTGTTTGGCGCATCTTGGAAAAAAAGTGCTGCTTGTTGACGCCGATCCGCAAGGAAATGCGACGAGCGGCATCGGCATTGAGCGAGGCGATGTCGACGAATGCATTTACAATGTCATCATTGGCGACATGAAAGCAAAAGATGTCATTCGACCGACGGACATCGAAAATTTATACGTCATTCCAGCGACGATCCAGCTGGCCGGCGCAGAAATTGAGCTCGTCTCGGTCATTTCCCGCGAAATCCGGCTGAGAAACGCGATCGAGCCGCTGAAAGACAAATACGACTTCATTATTATCGACTGTCCTCCTTCGCTCGGCTTGCTGACGCTCAACGCGTTGACAGCGGCCAATTCCGTGCTCATCCCTGTCCAATGCGAATATTATGCGTTAGAAGGGCTCAGCCAGCTGCTTAACACGATCCGGCTTGTGCAGCGGCACTTAAACTATGATTTGCGCCTCGAAGGCGTTCTGTTGACGATGCTTGATGCAAGGACGAATCTAGGCTTGCAGGTCATTCAAGAAGTCAAAAAGTATTTCCGCGAAAAGGTGTACCAGACGATCATCCCGCGAAACGTGCGGCTGAGCGAGGCGCCAAGCCATGGCAAGCCGATCATTTTGTACGATGTGAAATCGCGGGGGGCGGAAGTGTATTTGGAACTGGCGAAGGAGGTGCTTGAACGTGGCTAAAGGTCTCGGCAAAGGCATCAGTGCGCTGTTTGACAACCTTTCTCTCAATGAATTGAATGGGAAAGAGGAAACGGTGCGGGAAGTAAGCATTCACGACCTTCATCCAAACCCGTACCAGCCGCGGAAAACGTTTCAGCCTGAGGCGATTGAGGAGTTGAAGCAATCGATTTTGCAGCACGGCATTTTGCAGCCGCTCATCGTCCGCCGTGTACCGAACGGATTTGAAATCGTCGTTGGCGAACGGCGCTACCGGGCGGCCAAAGAGGCGAATTTGCCGTCAGTGCCGGTCGTGGTGCGCGAGTTGACTGATGAGCAAATGATGGAATTCGCCCTTCTTGAAAACTTGCAGCGCGAGGATTTGAACCCGATCGAGGAAGCGATGGCGTACAAAATGTTGATGGACAAGCTGCACTTAACCCAGGAGGAAGTCGCGAGCCGTGTTGGGAAGAGCCGTCCGCACATCGCTAATCATTTGCGTTTGTTGTCCCTCCCTCTAGATGTGCAAAAGCTGCTCATTGACGGCACACTTTCGATGGGGCATGGCCGCGCGCTTTTAGGGCTGAAACAAAAAAGCAAAATGAAATCGATCGTGGAACGGACGATTCGCGAAGGGTTGAACGTCCGCCAGCTTGAAAAACTGATCCAACAAGCGAACGAAAATGTTTCACGTGAAACATCGAAGCGGAAACCGCCGGAAAAAAGCGTGTTTATTCGGGAAAGCGAATCGTTGCTGCGCGAAAAATTCGGGACGAACGTCACAATTAAACAAACGAGGAAAAGAGGAAAAATTGAAATTGAGTTTTTTTCTCTGGAAGATTTAGAGAGAATATTAGAACTGCTCGATGTGCGGTTCGACGAGTAAGTCGGCCCTTTGATCAAGGCCGGTTTATTTTTTTGCAAGAGAGGGTTGGACATCATGGTGTTGTTAGGGACGATTGTCAACGCAGTGAGCATTATCGCCGGGGCGTTGATTGGAAAATGGCTTCATCGCATCCCCGAGCGAGTAAAGGAAACGGTGATGGGGGGGATTGGGCTTGCGGTGGCGCTGCTTGGCATACAAATGGGAATGAAAAGCGAACAGTTTCTCGTTGTTATTTTCAGCCTTGTTTTCGGCGGCATTCTCGGGGAGTGGTGGAACTGGGAGGAAAAGCTGAACCAGCTCGGTCAATGGCTCGAGGCGAAAGTGAGCGGAAACGGGCAAGGAAGCATCGCGAAAGGGTTTGTCAGCGCGACGTTGTTGTTTGTCATCGGGGCGATGGCCATCGTCGGAGCGCTTGACAGCGGGCTGCGCGGCGACCATAGCGTCTTGTATACGAAATCGATTTTAGACGGCTTTGCCAGTGTCATTTTGACGACGACGCTCGGCATCGGCGTCATCTTCTCCGCCTTGCCGGTCGTTGTTTATGAGGGGAGCATCGCGCTGTTGGCGACGCAAATCGAACGGTTTGTGCCGAAGGAAGTGCTCGATTCGTTCATCGCCGAATCAACGGCGACCGGAGGTATTTTAATTATGGCTATTGGACTCAATATGCTCGGTTTGACGAACATTCGCGTGGCCAATTTGCTGCCGAGCATTCTCATTACGGCAGCCGCCGTTTTCATTCTTTCACTCGTTTAACGGCCGGTTGTTTTGGCCGGACAGAAAAGAAATCCCCTCTTTGAACAGCTGATCAAGAGGGGGATTGGCTGCCTACCATAATGAATGCCGGTCTGTTGGGAGCGGAGGGGCAGCGAGCCGCTCTTTTCGGATGATGAACCGCTCTGCATCGTAAATGCCGTTGGCGATTGTTTTCGCCATATTCATGACAAGATGGAGGCGCGTATTTTGCAGGACGAAAAACTCCATAAACCCGCTGACATTGACAACCCCAGTAATATGGGCGTCGCCGACGGGAAGGAGCTGTTTGTTGACCCCAGCCCCAGGGCGGACCGGTCCTTTGGCAATCGTGATGGCGCCGACGCTTTTCAGCCGACCGAGGCAGGCATCGACCGCGATCATGAACGGATCGTGATGAATGAGTCGAATGGCTTCTACCTTTTCTTCCAAATTAACGGCATGGATGGGTTCTTCGAGTGTTCCGTACACGTGGAAGCGAGCCAACGGCTTCTCTTTGAGCATTGTGCCGACGAGCGGTCCAAGCGAATCGCCGGTCGAGCGGTCTGTGCCGATGCAAACGATAGCGACCGGCTGAACGAGCGGATCGGGAAGCAGTGAGGCAACCCGCCAAGCGATCGACGACACCGCCCCTTGTTCATCGTAAAACACGCGGTCCCTTTCCTCCTTGGACGAGAAAAATATCGATGGTATGCTCATTCGCTTCACTCCTACTTTCGTTTCAAAAGTATTAACAGTATACGGAAAATAAAAGAATGATATACATTTCATTGTTCGTTTTCTTGCCTTTTCTTCGCGATAACGGGATATCGGTCTACAAATCAGCGGCCGGTCTTGTTAAAATAAAAGCGCAGAACAAGAAAAAAGATTGAGGTGTCGCCAACGTTGAACACGATGGAAAAAACGATGAGCCGATTGTTCGCATTTTTGATAGATGAGAAATTGTGGCTCCAGATCGGAAAAGGGACGCTGAAGATTGTTCTCATCCTACTCATATGCGCCATTGCAGTGAAAGTGTTGAAAATCGCCGTTCATAACATGTTCAAAGTGCGCGAGAAGGCGCCGATCCGCATTTCCGAACGGCGGGAGGCGACGCTCGTTCGGCTGCTCGACAACGTCATTACGTACGTACTATATTTTATTGCGCTCTTGATGATTTTAGATACGTTTGGCGTTCCCGTCAAAGCGCTGCTCGCCGGGGCTGGGGTCGTCGGGCTGGCCGTGGGTTTTGGCGCACAAAGCTTAGTGAAAGACATCATCACTGGATTTTTCATCATTTTTGAAGACCAGTTTGCGGTCGGCGATTATGTGCGCATCGGCAATTTTGAAGGGTATGTTGAAACGATTGGGCTTCGGGTGACGAAAATTAAAAGTTGGACCGGGGAAGTGCACATTTTGCCAAACGGCAGCATCACTCAAGTGACGAACTATTCACTGCACAACAGCCTCGCTGTCGTTGACGTCAGCATCGCCTATGAAGAAGACATTGAAGAGGCGGAGAAAGCCATCCGCGAGCTTCTTCCGCAGCTGCCGGCGAAGTATGAAGACATGGTCGCCCCGCCGGAATTGCTTGGCGTGCAAAATTTAGCCAGCTCAGAAGTCGTATTGCGCATCACGTGCGAAACGAAGCCAATGCGCCATCTGGCGGTCGCTCGGGCGATCCGCAAGGAAGTGAAGTTGCTGTTGGACGAACGGGGAATCGAAATCCCGTACCCGCGGCTTGTGCTGCATCGCCGCGACGGACAAGAGCAGCCGGAGGCAAAGCCGCAACGGGAGCAATCGTTGTCATAGGGAGGTGGATCGATGGAAGAGAAACAGTTCGGCCTATACGATATCGTCGAAATGAAAAAGCCGCACCCATGTGGAACGAATCGTTGGAAAGTGATCCGCTTGGGCGCTGACATCCGCATTAAATGCGAAGGGTGCGCCCATAGCGTTTTGTTGCCGCGCAAAGAGTTTATCCGCAAAATGAAAAAAGTGCTCGTCAAGCATGAAGAATAAGCAAATGAAGTATGGTGGCGAGGCCATGCTCTTTTGTTGCGAAGGGGAGGGAGAAAATGACGGGAACGACGCATGTAACATCATGTCCGCTCAACTGCTGGGACGTATGCGGGCTGAAGGTGACGGTGAACGAGGGGAAAGTCGTACGGGTTGACGGCGACGAACACCATCCCATCACGAAAGGGAACATTTGCGGACGCGGGCGGATGTTGAAAGAGCGGGTAAACGCCAAAGAACGCCTTCTCTATCCGTTGAAAAAAGTAAACGGGCAGTTCGTTCGCATTTCTTGGGAAGAGGCGCTTGATGACATCGCCGGGAAAATGCGGAAGTTGAAAGAACAATTTGGGCCGACAGCCGTGCTTCACAGCCATGATTACGCCAACAACGGGCTGCTGAAAAACCTGGACCGCCGTTTTTTTAATTGTTATGGTGGGGCAACAGAGCTTATCGGCAGCCTTTGCTGGGGCGCGGGCATTGAGGCGCAGACATGGGATTTTGGCAACGCCTACAGCCATGCGCCAGAAGATATCGACAACAGCCGCCACATCGTCATTTGGGGGCGAAACGTCGCCCGCACGAACATGCATTTATTCGAGCGGTTGCTTGCCGCGAAAAAACGCGGGGCGACCATTGTGGTCATCGATCCGCTGTTTGGCCCGACGGCGCGCATCGCCGATCAGTACGTATGCATCAAGCCGGGAATGGACGCTTTTTTGGCGATGGGCATTATGAAAGAGCTGCTTCGACTCGGGTTGGAGGACCGGGCCTTTATCAAGCAACACACAATTGGGTTTGATGATGTCAAACAACTATTGCAGACAATTTCGTTGGCGGAGATTGAGCGGCATACCGGTGTTAGCCGCGATCAAATGACGGAGCTGGCCCGGCTTTACGGGGACCGGCCGACCGCAACGTATCTTGGCCTTGGCATGCAACGCTATGTGAACGGCGGCAATACAATCCGATGGATCGATGCCCTTGTCGCCGCAAGCGGCAACGTTGGCATTCCGGGTGGAGGGGCGAATTTTGGCAACTTGCAGGTGGGCGAGTGTTTTGATAAAGCCGCATTGACGCTCCCAGAGCGGAAAACGGCATCGCGCACATGGACGATGATGAAGCAGGGAGAAGAGATATTGCGGGCGAATGATCCACCGATCGGCATGGTGATCGTCACGTGCGGCAACCCGCTCGCTCAAGTGCCGAACACGAACTTGATGAAAAAAGCGTTCGCTTCCGTTGAAACGGTGGTTGTGTTTGAGCAGTTCATGACCGATACGGCTGCCATGGCTGATTATGTTTTGCCAGTAGCGGCTTCGTTTGAAGAGGAAGACGTCTATTGTTCATCGATGTACCATGCGTATTTGAACTACGGGCCGAAGCTTGTCGACCCGCCGGGTGAGGCGAAGCCGGACTTGTGGATTTGGACGGAGCTGGCAAAAAGGCTCGGGTTTGGGGATGATTTTGCCTATACTCGTGAGCAGTTTCTTGCGATGGCGCTCCGGCCGTTGGAGCATCACGGCATTACGCTGAAGCGATTGAAAACAGAACACCGCGTCCTTTTGCCTGTCGAACCGGTGCCATGGCGCGACCGCCGGTTTCAAACGCCAAGCGGAAAATACGAATTTACGTCAATCATCGCCAAGCAAAAAGGGATGGACGGCCGGTTGCAAATCATGTATCCGGCCGAATCGGAGGAGTCCAATCCGGCACTAGCCGCCAAATATCCGTATCGGCTGTTGACGATCCATCCGCTCCGTTCGAATCATTCGCAACATTATCCGCTCATCCCAGCGCTTCAGACAGTCCGCATTGAGGTAGCGGCTGATGTTGCTGCGGCAAAAGGTCTTGCCGATGGCGACCGGGCGCTTGTTTACAACGACCGTGGATCGCTCGTGGGAACGGTCAAGATGCTTGATGGCGCCTACCCAGGCACGATCAACATTGACGAAGGACAATGGGGAGTGTTCGGCGGGCCGGTCAACGTCCTCACGTCCGATTTGGAGTCGGATAACGGCTGCGGCAGCACGCTGTATGACTGTTTGGTCAATATTGAAAAAGTCACGTCGGAAGCAAAGTAAGCGGTTCACAGTTGCTTCGGATCAGTAGAAAAAAGATATTGTCGACGACAAAATGCGGTTTGAGGCTGTTGATCCGAAAAGATGATTTTGTCATCCAAGTGTTGGGAAAAGGGCGCAAACTTCCGCCTTTTTTGAAGCGGGTGGGAGAGGAAACATTCCCCGCTTGCGGCGCGCTTGTCATTTTCTTGGCCAGCCCATATAATGAGGAAAGATGTGAACGGGAAAGAGGAGTGGAACGAATGGGATTGACAGCAGGAATCGTCGGATTGCCGAACGTCGGCAAATCGACGCTGTTTAACGCCATTACAAAAGCAGGTGCTGAGTCAGCCAACTATCCGTTTTGCACAATTGAGCCGAACGTCGGTGTCGTCGAAGTGCCCGATGAGCGGCTCGATGTATTGACGGAAATGTTTCGGCCGAAGCGGACGGTGCCGACTGTTTTTGAATTTACCGATATCGCGGGCATCGTCAAAGGGGCGAGCAAAGGAGAGGGGCTTGGCAACAAGTTTTTGTCTCACATCCGCCAAGTCGATGCAATTTGCCAAGTCGTCCGCTGCTTCAGTGATGAAAACATCACCCACGTGGCGGGCAAAGTCGACCCGCTCGCCGATATCGAAACGATCAATTTGGAGCTCGTGTTGGCTGATTTGGAAACGATTGACAAACGAATCGAGCGGGTCGGCAAAATCGCCAAGCAAAAGGATAAAGAGGCGGCGTTTGAATACGACATTTTGCGGCGGTTGAAGGAGACGCTCGAAGCCGGCAAGCCGGCGCGCACACTCGAGTTCACTGATGAAGAGATGAAAGTCGTCAAGCAGCTGCATTTGTTGACGATAAAGCCGATGCTTTACGTCGCCAATGTCGGCGAGGAAGATATCGCTGACTCTAGCGGCAATCCGTTTGTCGAGGACGTGCGCGAGTTTGCCAAGCGCGACAACGCTGAAGTCATTGTTGTCTGCGCCAAAATCGAAGAGGAAATCGCTGAGTTCAGCGATGAGGAAAAACGGCAATTTTTACAGGAGCTCGGCATCGAGCAGTCCGGCCTTGACCAACTTATCCGCGCCGCTTACAGCTTGCTCGGATTGGCGACGTTTTTCACCGCCGGCGAGCAGGAGGTGCGGGCGTGGACGTTCCGCAAAGGGATGAAAGCGCCGCAATGCGCCGGCATCATCCATTCCGACTTTGAGCGAGGGTTTATTCGCGCGGAAACGGTGTCGTACGATGACCTTGTCGCGGCTGGATCGATGGCGGCGGCGCGCGAAGCCGGAAAAGTGCGCTTGGAGGGAAAAGACTACGAAGTGCAAGACGGCGACATTATGCATTTCCGGTTCAACGTGTAACCATTGGTTCGAGGGCAGGGCGGATGCAGCAGGTCACGGCGTGGGGCCGTTTTTGGCTTGGCCATACGGATGGAAGATGTTTGCGCCGACGGAATGCGGCAAACTGCCTTGCTTATCGTTGTCGGTCATGGTATAATCAACAAATGTGAGTAATGGTGATTGCTCCTTGCTCTTCGAATGGAAGGGCCGCTTAGACCAAAAGGAGGTGACGAGCGTGAGAAAGTACGAAATCATGTACATCATCCGCCCGAACATGGACGATGAAGCGAGACAAGCTCTCGTGGAACGGTTCAACAACGTGTTGAAAGAAAACGGCGCGGAGATTACGAACGTGACGGATTGGGGCAAGCGCCGCTTAGCCTATGAAATTCAAAAATACCGCGACGGCTATTACATGATCATCAATGTCGTATCGGAGCCGAAAGCGGTGCAAGAATTCGACCGCTTAGCGCGCATCAGCGAAGACATCATCCGTCATATCGTCGTCAAAGAAGAAGAATAATCTTTTCGACATGATGAAGAGGTGGTTCTGATGATTAACCGCGTCATTTTGGTCGGCAGGTTAACGAGAGATCCGGAGTTGCGTTACACTCCAAGCGGAGTGGCTGTTGCCACGTTTACGCTCGCGGTCAACCGTCCGTTTACAAATCAGCAGGGCGAGCGGGAAACGGATTTTATCCAATGTGTCGTTTGGCGCCGCCAGGCGGAAAACGTCGCCAACTTTTTGAAAAAGGGGAGCTTGGCTGGTGTCGACGGCCGACTGCAAACCCGCAGCTATGAAAATCAAGAAGGTCGGCGCGTGTACGTGACGGAAGTGGTGGCTGATAGCGTCCAATTTCTTGAGCCGAAAGGAACGAGCGAGCAGCGAGGGGCAACAGCAGGCGGCTACTACGGGGATCCATTCTCATTCGGACAAGATCAGAACCACCGACATCCCGATGAAAAAGGGTTTGGCCGCATCGATGACGATCCTTTCGCCAATGACGGCCAGCCGATCGATATTTCTGATGATGATTTGCCGTTTTAATAAACAAGTCGCTTGAAGCCCCTGTCTTGAAGCAAAGCGCAGGCAGCGGGCCATTCCACCGATGAGGAAACGATGGCAATGGAAAGGAGGAAACAGCATGGCAGGACGGAAAGGCGGCCGCGGCAAACGCCGCAAAGTATGTTACTTCACGGCGAACAACATTACGCATATCGACTACAAAGATGTCGATTTGCTGAAAAAGTTCATTTCTGAACGCGGCAAAATTTTGCCGCGCCGTGTAACGGGAACGAGCGCGAAATATCAGCGCAAATTGACGGTCGCGATCAAACGCGCGCGCCAAATGGCGCTTCTGCCGTACGTTGCGGATGAGTGAGCCGAAAGCAAGCAGTAAGGGGGGATCCTTACTGCTTTTTTTATCTCCTCTGACTGAGCGGACTCCCACTCCCAAGCAGAGTGAAAGTGGGGAAGGAGGTCAAATCACTAAAAAAACAAAGAAAGGGGAACGTCCATTGCGAAAAACGCACGCCCTCACCGAAGCGGCGATTGAGCTCGCGCTGTTTGCTGTTTTGTTTTTGCTTGCGCTGTACGCGCCGGTCATTGGGATTGTCGCCGCTTTGTTTTTAGCGCTTCCGTTTATGGTGTTTACGATGCGCCATGGGTGGATTCCAGCTATGTTGCTGCTGGCGGCGGCCCTTGTCATCTCCGGTTTGATCGGCTCGCTTTTGTCGCTGCCGATGGCGCTTATGTTTGGCACCGTCGGCATGGCCGTCGGCGCGATGCTTTCGAAACAGAAAAACCGTTATCTTGTTCTTCTTGTCGGCGCGCTTGTATTTTTGGCGAATATCGTGCTTGATTACATCATCTCGATTCAATTTTTGCACGTCGATATGATCCAAGATACGCTTGCGCTCGTGCGAGAATCGTTTGACACGGCAATGAATCTAATGAAGGGAATGGGACAAGCGCCGCCTTTGGAGATGCAAAGGCAGTTCGAACAAGGGCTGAAGCTGATCGGCTATATGGTTCCGACGCTGTTTGTCATCGCTTCGTTTGCGCTGGCGTACGCGACGATCATCGTCTCGCTGCCGGTGATGAAGAGGCTGAAGCTGCCGGTCGGTTCATGGCCGCCGTTTCGCGAGCTTATGTGGCCGAAAACGGTATTGTGGTTGTATGTCTTCGTGCTCCTTCTCTCCTTGTTCCCGTTCAAAGAAGGATCGTTTGCCTATATCGCCGTGTTGAACTTATCGTATGTGTTGCAGCTGGCGATGATCGTGCAAGGATTTTCGTTTCTTTACTACGCCGCTTACAAAAAAGGGGTTGGCAAAGGTGTGGTGGCGGCAGGGACGGTTGTTTGCTTATTCCTGCCTTTTCTACTTTATCTTGTGGCGATATTCGGTATAATTGATTTAGGATTTGATTTGCGCCGCCGCATATGATAATTGGATCAGGCGAGTCATTTCTTCAGTGTAGGAGCTGACTTGAATGTCCCATTTTTATGAAAGGAAAGCGTATCGCTATCCGTTCTATGCGTTAGCCGCCTTGGCGGTGCTTATGGCGATCGGCTTGTTTTACTTCCAATGGCTGCTTGGCCTCGTCGCCCTTCTTGGCGTCGGGTTTGTGCTTTATTATGTCATTGGGGCGCAACGCTCCTTGCATAAAGAGTTGGAGCACTATATTTCCAATTTGTCGCACCGGGTGAAAAAAGTAGGCGAGGAAGCGTTGATGCAAATGCCGATCGGCATTATGCTCATCGATGAAGGGGGAGAAATCGAGTGGTCGAACCGTTTTTTGGCCGCCTGCTTTAAGGAACAGACGCTTGTCGGCCGCTCTCTCGCCGAGCTTTCCGAATCGTTGGCCGCTTTTGTGAAAAGGGGAAAAACGGACGAAGAGATCGTCGAATTGAACGGAAAGCAACTGAAAGTGGTCATTCGCCGCTCGGAACGGCTTCTTTACTTTTTTGATGTTACGGAGCATTTGGAATTGAAGCGGCAGTATGAAGCGGAACGGCTGGTGCTCGCCATTATTTTTCTTGACAATTATGATGAAATTACGCAAGGGATGGACGATCAGGCAAAAAGCCAACTAAACAGCCTCGTCACGTCCGTGTTGAACCGGTGGGCGAACGACTATGGCATTTTTTTAAAGCGGACGTCATCCGACCGATTTATTGCCGTATTGAACGAACATATTCTTGGGCGGCTCGAGAAAAGCAAATTTTCCATTCTCGACGAAGTGCGAGAGCAGACGGCAAAACATCATGCCCAGCTGACGCTGAGTATCGGCATCGGCGCCGGCGTGTCCCAGCTCCCGGAGCTGGGGGCGCTCGCCCAATCAAGCTTGGACTTAGCGTTGGGGCGCGGGGGCGATCAAGTCGCGATTAAGCAAGGAAATGGAAAAGTGAAGTTTTACGGCGGCAAAACGAACCCGATGGAAAAGCGGACGCGCGTCCGCGCCCGCGTTATTTCCCATGCGCTTCGCGAACTGATTGCAGGAAGCGACAAAGTGCTCATCATGGGCCATAAATATCCCGATATGGACGCCATGGGAGCGGCGATCGGCGTTTTAAAAGTCGTCCAATCGAACCAAAAGGAAGGGTTTATCGTCGTCGATCCGGCCAAAACGGATGCCGGGGCGCAACGGTTGCTTGAGGAAATGAAAAAACATGCTGAATTATGGTCAAGATGCCTAAAACCGGAGCAGGCGCTTGAGCTCGTCACCGAGGATACGCTTTTGATCGTCGTCGATACGCATCGTCCGTCGCTCGTCATTGAAGAGCGGCTATTGTATCGCACCGACCATATCGTCGTCATTGATCACCATCGCCGCGGCGAAGAGTTCATTGAGGCGCCGATTCTCGTCTATATGGAGCCTTATGCTTCTTCGACATCGGAACTCGTCACCGAGCTGTTAGAGTACCAACCGAAACGGATGAAGCTGACGATGCTCGAAGCGACCGCCCTGCTTGCCGGCATCGTCGTCGACACGAAAAGCTTTACGCTCCGCACCGGCTCGCGGACGTTCGACGCCGCGTCATACTTGCGCGCCCAAGGAGCGGATACGGTGCTTGTGCAAAAATTGCTGCGGGAAAGCATCGCCAACTACGTCAAACGGGCGAAATTGATCGAACGGGCGGTGATCGATGAGCATGGCATCGCCATCGCCAAAGGCGGCGAAAACGAGGTGCACGACCAAGTGTTGATTGCGCAAACGGCCGATACGCTTCTCACTTTAAGCGGCGTCGTTGCCTCGTTCGTCATTTCCAAGCGGTCCGACGGGACGGTCGGCATCAGCGCCCGCTCGCTCGGCGATGTCAACGTGCAAGTCATTATGGAACGGCTTGGTGGAGGCGGACATTTGACAAACGCCGCCGCCCAATTGTCCGAAGTGACGGTGGAAGAGGCGGAGCGGCAGCTGCGTGAAGCCATTCATGACTATTTCGAGGGGGGAAGCCATCATGAAAGTCATTTTTTTAAAAGATGTGAAAGGAAAAGGGAAAAAAGGGGAAATCAAAGACGTCGCCGACGGTTACGCAAACAACTTTTTGTTCAAACAAGGGCTCGCCATTGAAGCGACGCCGGCGAACATCAAAGCGCTCGAGGCGCAAAAACAAAAAGAGCAGCGCCAAGCGGCGGAAGAATTGGCCAATGCGAGAAAACTGAAAGAAGAGCTCGAGAAGCTGACGGTGGAAATCCCGGCGAAAGCGGGCGAGGGAGGCCGTTTGTTTGGCTCGATCACGAGCAAGCAAATCGCTGAGGCGCTTCAGACCCAGCATGGCTTAAAGCTTGACAAACGGAAAATCGAGCTTGCTGATGCCATTCGCTCCCTCGGATATACGAATGTGCCGGTGAAGCTCCATCCGGAAGTGACAGCGACCTTAAAAGTGCACGTCAAGGAACAAAAATAACGGTAGCGACGATGCCCCCGCCCGCTATGGCGGGGGCATTATCGACGGAAATGAAACGGGGGAAAAGGCGGTGAGACGATGAGCGAACTTTTTTCAGAACGAATTCCTCCGCAAAGCATTGAAGCCGAGCAGGCCGTGCTTGGCGCTGTGTTTTTGGATCCCACTGCGCTGACGCTCGCCTCGGAACGATTAATTCCCGAAGACTTCTACCGCGCGGCCCATCAAAAAATTTTCCACGCCATGCTTCGCGTCGCTGATAAAGGCGAGCCGGTCGATTTAGTGACGGTGACGGCGGAACTGGCCGCTTTGGAGCAGCTGGAGGAAGTGGGCGGTGTCTCCTACTTAAGCGAGCTTGCTGATTCTGTGCCGACAGCGGCCAACGTCGAATACTACGCCCGCATTGTTGAAGAAAAATCATTGCTTCGCCGCCTCATTCGCACGGCGACATCGATTGCCCAAGATGGCTATACAAGGGAAGATGAAATTGACGTTTTGCTCGATGAAGCGGAACGGAAAATTATGGAGGTTTCCCAACGGAAACATTCAGGCGCCTTTAAAAATATTAAAGATGTTCTCGTACAGACGTATGACAACATTGAAATGCTCCATAACCGGAACGGGGACATCACCGGCATCCCGACCGGATTCACGGAACTCGACCGGATGACGTCCGGATTTCAGCGCAGCGACTTGATTATCGTCGCCGCCCGGCCATCGGTCGGGAAGACGGCATTCGCATTAAACATCGCCCAAAATGTGGCGACGAAGACGAACGAAAATGTCGCGATTTTCAGCTTGGAAATGAGCGCCCAGCAGCTTGTGATGCGGATGCTTTGCGCCGAAGGCAACATCAACGCCCAAAACTTGCGCACTGGCAAGCTGACGCCGGAAGATTGGGGCAAGCTGACGATGGCGATGGGCAGTTTGTCAAACGCCGGCATTTATATTGACGATACGCCGAGCATCCGCGTCAGCGACATTCGCGCCAAATGCCGCCGCTTGAAACAGGAAAGCGGCCTCGGCATGGTGGTGATCGATTATTTGCAGCTCATTCAAGGAAGTGGGCGCAACCGGGAAAACCGCCAGCAGGAAGTGTCGGAAATCTCCCGTTCGTTAAAGGCGCTCGCCCGCGAGCTCGAAGTGCCGGTCATTGCTTTGTCACAGCTGTCGCGCAGCGTTGAGCAGCGCCAGGACAAGCGGCCGATGATGTCCGATCTTCGCGAATCGGGGAGCATTGAGCAAGACGCTGATATCGTCGCCTTTTTGTATCGCGACGACTACTACAACAAAGATTCCGAGAACAAAAACATCATCGAAATCATTATCGCCAAACAGCGGAACGGCCCGGTCGGGACGGTGCAGCTCGCCTTTATTAAAGAGTACAATAAATTCGTCAACTTAGAGCGCCGTTTCGATGAGGCGCAAATTCCACCGGGGGCGTAAGACGGACCGCGCTGCCGGCGTCGAGCGCCTTTTTGTTCTTTTGGTCTTTGACTATTTCCCCGTTTACACCCGCGGCGTTGAAGAGGGAGCCTTCCTGATCATTAATAAACGAATAAAAAAGACGATATTTTCTTTTAATGTTCGTGTTTCATTGACTTTATGGCTGAAAACTGGTACACTGACAATGTTTAGACCGAGGAAACTGGAGGTGCTCGCCATGTCGTCAGTCGTTGTTGTCGGCACGCAATGGGGCGATGAAGGGAAAGGGAAAATTACGGACTTTTTATCGGAAAATGCGGAAGTGATTGCCCGGTATCAAGGGGGAAACAACGCCGGACACACGATCGTGTTCAACGGGGAAAAGTATAAGCTGCACTTGATCCCGTCGGGCATTTTTTATAAAGATAAAATTTGCGTCATCGGCAATGGGATGGTCGTCGATCCGAAGGCGCTCGTTGCGGAGCTTTCGTATTTGCACGAGCGCGGCATTTCGACTGATAATTTGCGCATCAGCAACCGCGCCCATGTCATTTTGCCGTATCATTTGAAGTTGGACGAGCTTGAGGAAGAGCGGAAAGGGGCAAACAAAATCGGCACGACAAAAAAAGGAATTGGGCCGGCGTACATGGACAAGGCGGCGCGCATCGGCATCCGCATTGTTGATTTGCTTGACCGCGACGTGTTTGCCGAAAAGCTGGAGCGCAACTTGAGGGAGAAAAATACGTTGCTTGAAAAAGTGTACGGGGTCGAAGGCTTCCGATTGGAGGACATTTTTGAGGAGTATTACGAGTACGGCCAGCAAATCGCCCAATACGTCTGCGACACATCGGTCGTATTGAACAATGCGCTCGATGAAGGGCGCCGCGTCTTGTTCGAAGGAGCGCAAGGCGTCATGCTTGACATTGACCAAGGAACGTATCCGTTTGTCACGTCGTCGAATCCAGTCGCTGGCGGGGTCACGATCGGCGCCGGTGTCGGGCCGACGAAAATCAAGCATGTCGTCGGGGTGGCGAAAGCCTATACGACGCGCGTCGGCGACGGGCCGTTCCCGACAGAGTTGCACGATGAAATCGGCGACCGCATTCGCGAAGTCGGCCGCGAGTATGGGACGACGACCGGCCGTCCGCGCCGCGTCGGTTGGTTTGACAGTGTTGTTGTCCGTCATGCCCGCCGGGTGAGCGGCATTACGGACTTGTCGCTTAACTCGATCGACGTGTTGACCGGCATTGAAACGTTGAAAATTTGCGTCGCCTATCGCTACCGCGGCCAAGTGCTCGAAGAATTTCCAGCCAGCTTAAAAGTGTTGGCCGAATGCGAGCCGATCTATGAAGAACTTCCTGGCTGGACGGAAGATATCACCGGGGTGAAAAGTCTAGACGAGCTACCGGCGAACGCCCGCCATTACGTCGAGCGCATTTCCCAGCTCACCGGCATCCCTCTTTCGATTTTCTCCGTCGGACCGGACCGTTCGCAAACGAACGTCGTCCGCAGCGTCTACGCGTAAGCGGCAACAGTGGACGGTGGCAGGCAGCGTATAAACAATGCAAACGACAGGCATAGATGCGCGCGCGTCTATGCTTTTTTCTTTGATCGGCTCCTCAAAATGGCAATCGGCAAAGGATGATTTCATGTTCATAACATGGTAAATTAGTAATGATAGGATTCCATCGCAAAAGGAAGGATGTGAGCGAGATGGAAAAACGCATTTTAGTCGTTGATGATGAAAAACCGATTGCCGATATTTTGCAATTTAATTTGCAAAAAGAAGGATATGAAGTCATTTGCGCCTACGACGGCGAAGAAGCGCTGCAAAAAGTTGAAGAAACGATGCCGGACTTGATTTTATTGGATATTATGTTGCCGTTAAAAGATGGCATGGAAGTATGCCGTGAAGTGCGGAAAAAGTATGATATGCCGATCATTATGCTGACAGCGAAAGATTCCGAGATTGATAAAGTGCTTGGGTTGGAGCTTGGTGCGGACGATTATGTGACAAAGCCGTTCAGCACGCGCGAGCTCCTGGCGCGGGTGAAGGCAAACTTGCGCCGCCATGCGCAAACGGCCAACCAAGAAGAAGGAGAAAACGAAACAAATGAAATCGTCATTGGCCCGCTCGTCATCCGTCCGGACGCGTATGTCGTGCAAAAGCGGGGGGAAACCATTGAACTGACCCACCGCGAATTTGAACTGCTTCATTACTTAGCGAAACATATCGGCCAAGTGATGACGCGCGAGCATTTGCTGCAAACCGTCTGGGGCTACGATTACTATGGCGATGTGCGCACCGTGGACGTGACGGTAAGACGTCTGCGTGAAAAAATTGAGGACAACCCTTCCCACCCGAATTGGATCGTCACAAGACGGGGAGTCGGCTATTACTTGCGCAATCCGGAACAGGAGTCATGAGCCAGCATGCAAAAAGTAGGTCCATTCCGTTCGATTCATTTTAAGTTTGTCATCATTTATGTATTACTGATTCTCGTCGCCATGCAAATCATCGGCGTGTACTTCGTTCGCAAGCTGGAAACGGAGCTTGTGCAGAACTTTAAAAACTCATTAAACGAACGGGTGACCTTGCTCGCCTATAACGTCGAGCAGGCGATGAATCGGGAGTGCGATGAAAAAAGCCCGACATTGGAAGAAGACATCCGTTCGCTTCTTCATGATTTCGTTTCCCAAGACATTTCCGAAGTGCGCGTCATCGATGAGAAAGGGAAAGTGCTTGCGACATCCAATCCGTATATGCAAAACATCGTCGGAAAGCGGACGACCGAGATTTATGTAAAACGTTCCCTCGTCACCGGCGAAATCGTCGACCGGATGCTGCTCGATTCGAAAACAGGTCATCGCATGTACATTTCGTCGACTCCGATCAAAACGAGCGGCGAAATCAAAGGTGTCATTTACGTCATCGCCTCGATGGAAAACGTCTTTTCGCAAATGCGGCAAATCAATATGATTTTGGCGACCGGGACGGGGATCGCTCTCGCCATTACCGCCGTGCTCGGTATTTTTTTGTCGCGCACGATCACCCGGCCGATTTCCGATATGCGCCGGCAAGCGCTGGCGATGACGAGGGGAGATTTCTCACGCAAGGTCAAAGTGTACGGCTATGATGAAATCGGCCAATTGGCGATGACGTTCAATAACCTGACCAAAAAACTGCAGGAAGCGCAGGCGACGACGGAAGGGGAACGGCGCAAGCTCGAGTCCGTCTTGACGCATATGACGGATGGCGTCATTGCGACCGACCGTCGCGGGCGCGTCATTCTCATTAACGATGCAGCGTTAAACATTTTGAATGTTTCACGTGAAACAGTGCTGTCGAGTTCGATCGTCGACGTGCTTGGCATTGCCGACCAGTATACGTTTGAAACGCTGCTTGAGGAGCGCGATTCGCTCATTTTAGATTTCAGCACGGATGAGGAACTATATATTTTGCGCGCGTCGTTGTCGGTGATTCAAAAAGAGGGCGGATTTGTCAACGGGTTGATCGTCGTTTTGCACGACATTACCGAACAGGAAAAAATCGACCGCGAGCGGCGGCAGTTTGTCGCCAATGTGTCGCATGAATTGCGCACGCCGCTCACCACGATGAAAAGCTACTTAGAAGCGCTCGCTGACGGCGCTTGGCAAGATAAAGACATCGCGCCGAGGTTCATTCAAGTCGTGCAAAATGAAACGGAACGGATGATTCGGCTCGTCAACGACTTGCTCCATCTGTCCAAGCTCGACAGCAAAGACTACAAGCTGAAGAAAACGTGGATCAATTTTTCAGCCTATTTCCATAAAGTCATTGACCGATTTGAGTTGACGAAAAGCGACAACATCCGGTTCGTTCGCAAAATTCCGCGCGAGGCGATTTTTATTGAAGTTGATGAAGATAAAATTACGCAAGTGTTAGATAACATTATTTCGAACGCTTTGAAATACTCTCCGCAAGGCGGGACGATTACATTTCGCGTCCGCAAACTTTCTGATGAAATGATTGTCAGCGTCAGCGACGAAGGGGTCGGCATCCCGAAGGCCGATTTGGCGAAAATTTTTGAGCGGTTTTACCGGGTCGACAAGGCCAGGTCGCGCAAATTGGGCGGTACGGGGCTTGGGCTGGCCATTGCCAAAGAAGTCGTGCTCGCCCATGGCGGAACGATTTGGGCGGAAAGCAAAGAACATAAAGGGACGACGATTTATTTTACGCTGCCGCTAGAACGCGAGCAAAAGGATGACTGGTGCGATGTATGAAACGATCAAAACCATCGTGTTGACGTTGCTTGTGCTCATCAGCATTACCTTAACGTTTGCCTTATGGACATATCATCCGAAATACGACGTGTTGCAAAACGACGAATACATTCAACACGTCTCCGTGAGCAATACGCAAGTGGATACAGCGATGGTCGTGCAGCCAAGGCAGATTCTCATTCATAAAAACGGCGTCCCCTATGCTGTGACGAAAGACGAAGAGAAAAATGAAGTGCTGAAAGAAATGAGAAGATGGACGCTTGACGATTTCGAAGATGTTTCGTCTTCTGTTCCGCAAGGGAAGTTTTTATCGTTTTTAAATGGCAAAGAGCGGCTTGAGATCATTTACCCCGATGAAGTGCCGATCGACATATACCGATTGATTTTCAAGATTGAGGACAAGAGGCTTGACGGATTGGCTTTTGATCGCATTCTCGTTCCGCTTGGTGGAAAAGATGAGTTTCCCATTTATTTTATCGCGACCGACAAGCGCAAAATTTACAAAGCCATTGCCAGCGATGCCTCCTTATCGGCGATCGGCCGGCTGGCGAAAGAAGCGGGCCATTTTCCGCGTTATTTCGCTTATCCGGTCAGCGAAACGAAGCAGTTGTATTTGCCGGAAAAAGAAGTGGTGCTCAGCAGTCTGCAATATTATACCGACGAGCTGGATGCAGACAAGTTTAAAGATGCGCTCTTTAGCGATCCAAGCTTTGTCAAAAAAGATTTGATTCCGTTTGGCGAAGAATATACAGACGGTTCGCGGCTGATGGACGTCGATTTTCTTCAACGGATGCTGCTGTATGTGAATCCAGCGGCGCGCGTCTCGAATATGGGACAAACGGAGCAAGAAACCCATATCATCCAAAAAAGCATTGATTTCGTCAATGAGCATGGCGGTTGGACGGATCTGTATCATTTCGCCCGCTGGAGCGAGGAGGATCGAAAAGTCACGTTCCGGCTTGTCGTCAACGGCTATCCAGTCTTTAATGAATACGGCATGTCAGAAATCGTGGAGACGTGGGGAGCGTCCGATTTGATGAAATACCAGCGTCCGCTCTTCCGCCTTGAAATCGCGGATCGCAACCGCACACCAAAAACGCTGCCGTCCGGCCATGAGGTCGTCAACTGGTTCGAACAGACGAAAGGCGTTCGCAAATCGCTCATCAAAGATATCGCCATCGGCTATGAGCTCATCAAAGATCCCGAGCGGGAAAAAGTCATCCGCCTTGAACCGGCATGGTTCTACTTGTACGGACAAACGTGGAAAAAGGTGGACACGAGCGATGAGGCGGGAGGAGGGGGAACAAATGGACTGGAGTAAAACGAAGACGATTTTTATTATCGTGTTCCTCATCCTCGACTGCTTTTTAGGCTATCAGTTTATGGAAAAACGACACAGCAGCCAGCTCGATGTCATTTTGGAAACGACGATTGAAGAGCAGCTTGAGGCGAACGGCATTACGTATGTGGATCTGCCGAAAGAAGTGACGAAAGCGGCGTATGTCAGCGGCAAAAGCCGCTCATTCACCATGGCGGATGTAAAAAAGCTGCCCGGGCAAAAAGTGAAAATCGAAGGAGAAACGAAAGTCAAAGGGACGTTCATCGATCCGGTTGCGCTGCCGATTGACGATCCATACCAGCTGCGTGAGTTTTTGCAGCGCTACATCATCGGCGGCGGGCAATATGCCTTTTGGTCGTTTGATGAAAAACAAGGAATCTTGACCTGCTACCAAGTGTATGACGGTAAGATGATTTACGGCAATGAAAACAGCAAGCTCGTCATCCATGTCAACGGGAGACGGGAAGCGCTGTCGTATGAACAGACGATGCTCAGCGACTTGGAAAAGTACGAGCGGAAGCAAGATATCGTCCCGGCGATTAAAGCCATTGAGACGTTGTACCGAAAAGGGCATTTGCAGCCGGGCGACCGCGTCACAAAAGTGGAGCTTGGCTATTACGGGCTTGTTCAATTTACTGCATCCCAAGTGTTGACTCCAACTTGGCATATCGTTGTCAATCGGAAGGAAGACTATTTCGTCAATGCGTTTGAAGGGCAAGTGATCAATGATCAAGGAAATGTGCTGGAGTGAAAGAACATGACGATGCGATTTAGTGTGCTGGCCAGCGGCAGCACCGGCAACGCCTTTTACATTGAGACAGACCGCCAGCGCCTGCTTGTTGACGCCGGTTTGAGCGGCAAGCAGCTTGAGGAGTTGTTTGCCCAGATCGGCCGCCATCCAAAGCAGCTTGATGCGCTGCTTGTCACCCATGAACATAGCGACCATATTAAAGGGCTCGGGGTGCTTGCCCGCAAGTATCGGCTGCCGGTGTATGCCAATGAAAAAACGTGGCGGGCGATGGAACAAGCGGTCGGCGACATTCCGCCCGAGCAAAAATTTGTCTTTCCGCTCGGCGCGGTAAGGACGTTCGGCGATGTTGACGTCGAATCGTTCGGCGTCTCTCACGACGCCGCCGAGCCGATGTTTTACGTTTTCCACTATGAAGGAAAAAAGCTTGCGTTGCTCACCGATACCGGCTACGTGAGCGAGCGGATCAAAAAGACGATTGAAAACGCGGATGTGTTCGTGTTTGAAAGCAATCATGACGTCGGCATGCTGCGGATGGGGAGATATCCATGGAGCGTCAAGCGCCGCATTTTAAGCGATGTCGGCCATATTTCGAATGAGGAAGCGGGTTTGGCGCTTGCTGACGTGATCGGCGACCGGACAAAGCAAATTTATTTGGCCCATTTGAGCCAAGATAACAATATGAAAGAGCTGGCGCGCATGACCGTGACGCAAGTGTTGGAACAGAAAGGCTTAGCGGTCGGCGCCCACTTTCGTTTGTATGATACCGATCCGCGTCGGGCGACAGCGCTGGCGTATGTATAAAGCCCGTTTTGCCGAAACTGAGGGAGACGCATTTGTTGGATTTTTTCTCATGTTCATGATTATAATGAGGGATGGAGACGAATGTGGAAAGGAGGGTGAGCATGGGATACTACGACGACCATTATGAGCCGTACGAACAAATGAGGAGGAAGCGGCGCAGCGGATCGTTTGTTTCCGCGCTTGTCGGCGCCGTGTTAGGAGGGCTGCTCGTCCTCATGTCCATTCCGGCGCTTTCCCGTTGGGATATCCTCCCGTATGATGTTGTGCCGAATCAAAGAGCAGAGGAAGAGCCAAAAACAGAGGAAAATGGAACTCCACCGATTCGGCAGAGTGTTTCCGTTGATGTGACGACGGCGGTGACAAAGGCGATCGACCAAGTGTCGGATGCGGTTGTCGGCGTTGTCAACATTCAAGAAGCCAGCTTCTGGTCGCAAGGAGGCGAGGCTGGCGTTGGATCGGGCGTCATTTACAAGAAAGCGGGAGGCCGGGCGTTTATCGTCACGAACCATCATGTTGTTGAAAACGCCAGTCAGCTCGAAGTGAGCCTCAAAGATGGGACGAGAGTGCCGGCGAAGTTGCTGGGCAGCGATGTGCTTATGGATTTAGCCGTCTTGGAAATTGACGCGAAGCATGTGAAAAAAGTCGCCCAGTTCGGCAACTCCGATACAGTGAAGCCAGGCGAGCCGGTCATTGCCATCGGCAACCCGCTCGGCTTGCAGTTTGCCGGCTCGGTGACACAAGGCATTATTTCCGGAACGAACCGGACAGTCGAAGTCGATTTGGACCAAGACGGCGCTCCAGACTGGAATGCAGAAGTATTGCAGACAGATGCGGCGATCAACCCGGGCAACAGCGGCGGCGCTCTCGTCAATATCAAAGGGCAAGTCATCGGCATCAACTCGATGAAAATCGCCCAAGAGGCGGTTGAAGGCATCGGGTTCGCGATCCCGATCAACACGGCCATTCCGATCATTTCGGACTTGGAAAAATACGGACAAGTGCGCCGTCCCTATATGGGCGTTGAACTTCGCTCGCTGAGCGACATCCCATCGTACCATTTGCAGGCGACGCTCCATTTGCCGACGAACGTAACGGAAGGAGCGGCGGTCATTCAAGTCGTGCCGATGTCGCCGGCCGCACAGGCGGGCTTAAAACAGTTTGATGTCATCGTGGCGCTTGACGGCCAAAAAATCCGCAACGTGCTTGATTTGCGCAAATATTTGTATACGAAAAAATCGATCGGTGACCGGATGGAAGTCACGTTTTATCGTGATGGGAAAAAACGCACGGTCACGATGAAGCTGGCGCGCGAGTCGTATTAAACGAAAGCGGATGGAGGGAGCGGAAACGCTCCTTCTTTTTTCCACAAGGAAAGGGGCGAGAATGATGATATTCACATGTGAAGAACATGTCGACATCGCCATTGATCAATATGTAGATGAAACGGAACAGGCGCCGGATCTCCTGCCTGTGGACAACAGCGAAAAACAGTGCTGTTTTTGCTCGAAACAAGCTGTATATGTCGTAGGAGGATAACAGTTTTTTCACAACATGTGGATATGTGTTGTGTATATGTGGATAAATCTTGTTGATAAGCTGTTTATAAGGCAGGGATTGTTTGTGCATATTTCCATTGTCGCTGTGGGTAAATTGAAGGAAAAATATTTAATCGCTGGAATTAATGAATATACAAAGCGTCTGTCCGCATACGCCAAAATCGACATCATCGAAGTCGCTGATGAAAAAACGCCGGAGCGGGCGAGCGAACTTGAGGAGGAACAAATCAAAGAGCGCGAGGGAGGACGGCTGCTGGCGAAAATTCCGCATGACGCCCACGTCATCGCGCTCGCGATTGAAGGGAAGATGAAATCGTCCGAGCAATTCGCCGCCCGTCTCGATGAGCTCGCCACCTACGGCAAAAGCAAAGTGGTGTTCGTCATCGGCGGCTCGCTTGGCTTAAGCAAACAAGTGATGGCGCGCGCCGATGAGACGCTGTCGTTTTCGAAAATGACGTTTCCACACCAGCTGATGCGCCTCATTTTGCTCGAGCAGATTTATCGTGCGTTTCGCATTAACCGCGGGGAACCGTATCATAAGTAAGGGAAATTTCCGTTTATTTACTAATTGAACTGCTTCACCTTAGGTTGCGCTAAGGAAAAGTCAAGGGAGAGCCGCCTAATTTATGCAACTCCCCCGCATTGGGCTGATACTTTATTTTTGCCGCTTTCTTTCGAACGGAGCAATAAATGGTCGGCATAAATGTACGCTTTTTCAATTGACATCGTTCCTTCTGCTTGACAAAAGTAAAGACCGAACGACGACGTATAGGCAATGGGACGTTTCGCCGCCATATAATCGACCAACACGGTGCTGCGGCGCACTGCTTCTCGAATCTCCTCGACAAGCCGGACGCTCTCTTCAAACGTGCGATGACGCAAAAACATCGTAAATTCTTCACCGCCGCTGCGGAACAAAAAATCGCCCTCTTTGAGAAACTGTTTCAAGGTTGAGGCGAAATGGCGGATCACCTCGTCGCCGACGGCATGGTTATACGTGTCGTTGATCGTTTTAAAATTGTCGATATCGGCGACGACGACGCCAATCCATTCACCGGATCCGTTTAGCTTGGCGATCGTTTGATCCATGTAGGCGCGGTTATGGATGCCGGTCAAAAAGTCGGTGTAGGCCATTTTTTCGAAGTGGTCGCGTTCTAGTTTATGCTGGATGCTTTGCGATTTGGAAAAAAACGAGCGGCTGACGAAGTAATTCAGCAAAAATAAGCTCAAAAGCATATCCCACCGCTGTTCTTGCAAAAAGAGAAATAACAGACCGTTTGTCAGCGCTGTTTTTCCCATGTCCATCCAGCTTCTCGTCTTAATAAAATCCAACGCCTCGCGCTGTGTCTGAATGTCGCCGGTTATATAAAAAATGATGATCAGGCAACAGTCAGTCAAAAAGGAAACGACGATGACGAGCAGGAATAAAAGCAGCCAGAAGCCAATGAACGGAATAGACTGAAACAGCGGACCAAGGAGATCGTATAAGGCAAACGCGAGCGAATTGAACGTCACAAACGAACCAATGTTGTACAATGTGTGCAGCCATTCATCGGGTTCCGCTGTTTTCAAATATTTTTTGGCTATATGTTCAGTCAAGCGAAACAACGCTTCAAAGATAAACAGCCCGAACGGGCCGGCAAATAAGCAGAAGGATAAACTGTAGTTAATGCCGTAATCAACGGGAATATTGTTTTTCGTTTTGTCTATGACGCGCAAGTGTGAATACAAGCTGGAAAACAGCCAATAAAACAGCAAAGCGATGACATAGGTGCGATCGAAGAAAGGCGGCTTTGACACAAACACAACAGCAATGGACGCGGAAAAAACAGCAAAAATAATCGGTCGTGCTCGGAGTAACATCTCGGCTCTCTCTCCTATAAATCTGACCTCTGACAACTTCGTCGTTGATGAAGTGATTCCAAAAAGAGGAAGACCGCTCACATGCCAGTGGCTTTCAGCAAAAATACGGATTATAGCAGACGATGGCGAACGGTAAATTTGGAAACCGTCTTTTTTATAGAATCAACATGTTCCCAATTGGAACAAACGAACATATGGTTATATCTATTATAGTACTATATACATAATTGTGAAAATAGACAAAATGGCATTGTTTTTCGCTTTTTTTCCACAAAATTTGACACATGAGGAGGGAAAAAGAATGAAAATCGTTATTGCTCCTGATTCATTTAAAGAAAGCCTTTCTGCGCTCGAAGTCGCCGAGGCGGTCGAGCGTGGGTTTCGCACGGTGTTTCCGGAGGCGGAATACGTTAAGGTGCCGATGGCCGACGGCGGGGAAGGGACGGTGCGGTCGCTCGTTGATGCGACCGGCGGCCGCATCGTCGAAACGGAAGTGACCGGGCCGCTCGGCGAGCCGGTGCGGGCGTTTTTTGGTTTGCTTGGCGATGGGAAGACGGCGGTGATTGAGATGGCCGCCGCCTCAGGGCTGCACCTTGTCCCGCGCGACCGGCGCAATCCATTGGTGACGACGACGCGAGGGACAGGGGAGTTGATCCTTGCAGCGCTGGATGCCGGTGCCACCCACCTCATCATCGGCATTGGCGGCAGCGCGACGAACGACGGTGGGGCCGGCATGGTGCAGGCGCTCGGGGGAAGGCTTTTGGACGAAGACGGCTGCGACATCGGTCCGGGCGGCGGCGCGCTGGCCGATTTGCATGCGATTGACCTTTCCGGTCTCGACCCGCGTCTTGGGGGAGTCCGCATTGACGTGGCGTGCGACGTCGACAACCCGCTTACCGGTCCGAACGGAGCGTCGGCCATTTTCGGTCCGCAAAAGGGGGCGACACCGGATATGGTCGCGGTTCTTGACCGGAATTTGGCGCATTACGCAGATGTCATCCGACGCGATCTCGGCAAACAAGTCGGCGACATCCCGGGAGCGGGTGCGGCCGGCGGGTTGGGGGCGGGACTGCTCGCGTTTCTCCCGGCCGAGCTAAAGCGCGGCGTGGAGATTGTGATCGAGACGGTTCAGCTCGCGGAGCGCGTCAAAGACGCTGACTTGGTCATCACCGGCGAAGGGCGGATTGACGGACAGACGGTGTTCGGCAAAACGCCGATCGGCGTTGCCAAGACAGCGAAACAGTTCGGCGTCCCCGTCATCGGCATCGCCGGGTCGTTGGGCGACGACAGCGCGGTCGTCTTAGACCATGGCATTGACGCCCTCTTTACAATTGTTCCCGGCGTCATTCCGCTCGAGAAAGCGTTGGAGCAGGCGGAACAGTATGTGACGCAAACGGCGCGGCATATTGCGTGCGTATACCGTCTTGGCCAACTAGGAAAACAATCCCCCCGTTAATATTTTCGACAAAAAGAAGGGGCTGACCCAAAAAGGCGACGCCCCTTAAATCGAACACAATTTGGTCATTTTGCTGCTTATGGCAATGAGAACGGGTGTCCCGAACCTTTGGGACACCCGCGTTTATTTGCCTTTCCGTGGCCACGACGCGATCGCTTGGAGGGAGCCGCGAATGGTGAAACGGCCGAATTGATGCGGCAAAATGAAATGGTCGCCCCGGCGAAGCGGGTATGTCTGTCCTTCGCGGACGAGCTCACCTTCGCCTTTTAGGATGCTGACGATGAGAAACGGTTTCGTCTGTTCTGACGCGAACGCGTCATGGACGTCCCATTTTTGGACGCCGAAGTAGTCTCCTTCCACGAAGGTCGTCACCGTCGCGCCGGGAAATTCGGCGACATGGGGGTGGACATCGATGTCGCGATGCGGGACGGTCGTGACGTCAATCGCTTTCTCGAGATGAAGCTCGCGCTTCCGCCCTTGGCTGTCGACGCGATCATAATCGTAGACGCGGTAGGTTGTATCTGAGCTTTGCTGCGTCTCAAGGACGAGCGTCCCTTCGCAAAGGGCGTGGATCGTGCCGCTCGGGACATAGAAGAAGTCGCCGGGGCGGATCGGCACTTTCCGAAGTAAACGATCCCATTCCCCCGCCTCCATCATCGCGCGCAGCTCTTCTTTCGTTTCCGCATAATGGCCGTAAATGAGCTTAGCGCCCGGCTTGCAGTCGATGATGTACCAACACTCCGTTTTGCCGAGTTCTCCGCCTTCATGCGTTTTGGCGTATTCATCGTCCGGGTGGACTTGGACTGACAAGTCGGCATTGGCGTCTAAAATTTTGGTCAACAGCGGAAAGCGGTCAGACGGGAAGTGGCCGAACAAATCGCGGCGTTCCTCCCATAATTGTCCGAGCGTCATCCCGGCAAACGGTCCGCGCGCGACGACCGTCTGCCCGTGCGGATGGGCGGACACCGCCCAGCATTCCCCGGTTTGCGAAGACGGAATGTCGTAGCCGAATCGTTCGGCGAGCTTCGTGCCGCCCCAAATCCGTTCTTGGAAGACAGGGGTGAGAAAAATCGGTTCAAGGTCCATGCGTCATCCCTCCCGAAAACATCATACAACATGCAGTCCACTCTAATTTTCATCTTATCACGAAATGCGCCATCGGCAAATGAAAACGATAAGGGGGTTAGGAACATACGCTCCCAACCCCATTGGAACTCAAGGTCGACATGCCGATTGCGACGATGTTCTGCACGCGCCGCCGTCCTGCGTCAGCGCCTCACTTCGCGTCATCAAGTTCAATGCGCGCGAGCGGCTGTTTCGCCGGTCCTTCGATCACATCGCCATCGATCGAGAAGCGCGAGCCATGACATGGGCAGTCCCATGTCCGGTCGCCGCTGTTCCACTCCAGCTCGCAACCCATATGAGTGCACGTCGTGTCAACGACATGGAGTCCCCCGGCTTCGTCCTTATAGGCGCCAGCCCGCTTTCCGTTGACCGAGACAACCGCCCCTTCGCCATGCGCCAAATCTTGCGGCCGGCGGACAACCGGTTCGATCTTTCCCACCAGCAAATGTTTGGCGACGTCAAGGTTTGTCGTGAAAAACTGCTTCATGCTTGGATCAGCGTAAAAGCGCGACGGGGAGTACAAGTCGCGGTATCGGTTGTCGCGGTCGAGGATGAGGTCAGACAAAAGCATCCCGGCGACCGTCCCGTTCGTCATCCCCACTTCCGGTACCCTGTCGCGACATAAATGTTTGGCGTCCCTGCCGTCATCGGGCCGATGTACGGCACGTTGTCCAGCGTCGTCAAATCTTGGGCGGACCAACGGTAACGGATGTCGTTCACCGTAAACAGCTGCGAAGCGAACGAGGACAGCGCCTCGTAATGACGCATCGTCGGCACGCCTTGGCCGGTTTTATGGTTTTCGCCGCCAATCAGGATAAGCGTCTCGCTGCCTGCCGCTGCGGAGCGGATCGAGCGTTTCGGTTCATCGGCGCTTAAATACATGCCGCCCGGGTACGGTTCCGTGATCGTCACTCCCAATACGTACGACCGTTCAGCGTACATGCGCGAAAAGTAAAACCCGCCGTCGTAAAACGGAAAGTGAGAACAGACGGCGACATGGTCGCACTCAACCCGTTTTTTGTCTCGCGTAATGACTGTCATCCTTTTTCCTTGTTCAATATCCGCCGCTGGTGTGTGTTCGTAAATGGCGCTGCCAGCCTGTGTGATCGAATCGACGAGCTTGGCCAAATATTTGAGCGGATGAAATTGCGCCTGCCTCTTCATCACGACCGCTGCCGCCACCGGCAGCGGGAGCGGGATCGACTCAACGAAGGCGCCGTCAATGCCGAGCCGTTCGTACGCTTCCCATTCTTTCACTAGTTTTTGGAAAGAAGAGGAAGACGTCGTATAAATATAGGCATCTTGCTCGCAAAAGTCGCAGTCGATTTGTTGTTCTTCGATCGTGCGGCGGATAAACTGGAGTGCGTCCATGCAGGCGTCATAATAGAGCCGCGCCTTTTCTGCACCGAAATGGTTAAGAAATTCATCATAGACGAGATCGTGCTGGGCGGTGATTTTCGCTGTCGTATGGCCGGTCGTGCCGTTCAGGAGCCGGTCGGCTTCCAGAAGGGCGACGCGCGCCCCTTGCGCCGACAGCAAATACGCTGTTGTAATCCCGGAAATGCCGCCGCCGATGACTGCGACGTCGACGGAAATGTCCGCATCGAGTTTCGGAAACGACGGAAGCGAAACGGAGTCGCGCCAGTAAGGCTCTACGGTGGAAGGAAGGGACGACATGATGACCTCCTCCTTGCATGTCAATGTTGTCTTCTGTAGTTTTCCTTTTATCGGGCGAACTATTCCACATATCCACAACCGTTTTCTTTTTTGGCAACTATCCGCAAGGAGAAGGAAAGATGGTACAATAGAAAAAGAGAATCAAACTGTTTTGCAAAAATAACGTCAAAGGAAGATCGGGAGTGAATAAATATACAAATTCGTTTCATGAACGCTCCCATGCGCTGGCAGACAGCCTGATTTTAGAGCATTACAGCTTAAGTGAGCTCAATTTCGAGACCGTCAGCCATTACCGCGAGCGGTTTGCTCGGGTGAAACCGGGCCATCCATGGAACGGGCTCGAGACAAAAGAATTTTTATACAAAATCGGCGCGTGGGGCAAGCTGCGCGACAGCAGCAAAGAAGGGCTGACGCTCGCGGGATTGTTGATGTTCAGTGAGGAGCGGATCATCACCGAGGTGCTGCCGCAATACTTTTTGGAATATCGAGAGCACGCTGACGGTGAAGCGGCAGGATGGACGAAGCGGTTCACATCACAAGACGGCACATGGTCGGGCAACATTTACGATTTTTATTTTCGCGTGTTGGCTGAGCTGGAGCGTCACGTTTGGGCGGATGAAGGGCGCGCTCTGCTTGGCGAGGCGCTTGCGAATGCCATCGTTCATGCCGATTATGGGGAGGAAGGCGGCATCACCGTCGAAAAAGAGGATCGTTCATTTCGCTTTGCCAACCCGGGACGGTTTCGCATCCCGATTGAAGCGGCAATGGCGGGGCATACAAGCAATTTGCGCAACCCGAATATTTTTAAAATGTTTTTGCTGATCGACGTATGCAAACGCGCGGGATCGGGCCTTGAGCGAATGTGTGATATGCAGGAACAGGCGCTTGTCTGTCCGGTCGATATCTCGCAGCAAACGAATCCAGATCGTACAATCGTTGTGTTGTGTCCGCTGCAATTTCCAGCTGAAATTAGCGCAACAATGGAAACAGAACCGGCTGGACAGCTGGAACAGCCGGAACCCGAATGGCTGGATCCGGACAGCGGACAGGAAACCGAGAGCTTCATAACTAACGAACTAAGCTTAGTAAGTATAGACACCAACTCCGTTAATAACGAAGAAAACTCCTTAAATATAAACAAAAACTCCGTAAACAGCAGGTCGAACTCCATAAAAAACGAGCCTGACTCCGTAAATAGAACGTTGAACTCTATAAATAATGGGCTGGAGTTCGTAAATAGCTTGCTTAGCTCCGTAAACAACGACATCAGTATGCATGACAGCAACGAAAAAGGGGAAACGATCGACGAACGGCTATGGAAGATGGCAGAATTGGCACGGCGAAAAAAACGGTTGGCTCCAGCGGTCATGGAACAATTGATCATTCGGTTATGCCGCGAGCGGCCGCTGCGCCTGAAAGAGCTGGCTGAGCTGCTCGAACGAACGCCGGATGGATTGCGCAACAATTATTTAGGAAAGCTGCTGGAGGAAGGGAAAATCCGCTTAAAATACCCGGATCAGCCCAATCATCCGCGCCAAGCCTACATAGCGGTTGATGAATGAAAGGATGAAAGCGAGTCATGATCCAAACGGAAATACACCGATCGGAAGGATGGCGTCTGCGATTGCACATTTCCAGCTTTTTGTTTTATAAAGAGGGTGTCCCGCAAGGATGGGGACACCCTCTCTTTTGATCGGACTTGTCATCCAGCTTGCTTTTCTTCGGCTTGGCCATGCTGGCGACGATGCATTCCTTTGGCGAAGTATACGGCTGTCAAAAGCAGCAGCCAGGCTGGGCCGATGATCAAAGCGATGCGCGTATCCGGGAAATACGCCATTAGGGCGGCAACGCCGATCAAAAAGGCAAGCGACACGTATGAGCTGTACGGATAAAGCGGAAGTTTGAACGTGAGACGTTGTGCTTGTTCCGCGCTCAACTGTTTGCGGAATTTCAGCTGGGACAGCAAAATGACCGCCCACGTCCAAATGGCGTCGAATGTGGCGATGCTTGTCACCCATTGGAACACTTTTTCCGATACGTAGTTCAAATATACGCCGACAAGCATGACAAGCGCAGTGGCGATCAAGGCCGCGCCCGGAATGCCGCGCTTTGTCAGCCGGCCGAATGCGCTCGGCGCTTCTTGCTGTTCAGCAAGGTTAAACAGCTTGATAATAAATAATATTTTTTGAAAAAGTATTTTTGAAGCGCTTATATTATAATACTAACCGATAGATAAAGAGGTTGTAAATGAGCAATGTTTTCAAGTTATTATATATTTAATAATCTGAATAGTATTTAAAAATACATGAATTGCCTTGGCATCCTGTCATTTTGTACAATGGGAAACACAGAATACGCTAGGCTTGGAAAGGGGGATGCGTTGTGGAAGAACGGGAAGCGACATCATTTTTGGAACAGCTGCGGCAAGAAGGGCTGATCACCGAATCGACGCGTCCGGTTTGGGAAATGATTTTGCCAAGGCGGCTTCGGCGGATGTATGAGGTTTTGAATGAGCGCACCCGCTATATTACCGTCTTGATCGAAGCGGTCGATGACCCGCATAACCAAGCGGCGGTGCTGCGGACGGCGGAAGCGTTTGGCGTTCAAGACGTTCATATCGTGACGGGAAAGGCGCCGTTTTCGCCGAACCGGCTTGTGACGCGCTATGCCGATCAGTGGCTGACGCTCCACCATAAGCCAGATATCAAAACGGCCATTGCCGATTTGAAAAGTCAAGGGTATCAAGTGTATGCAAGCTATCTTGGTGAGGGGACGATTCCGGTTTCCGACATCGATCTGTCCCAACCGACAGCGCTGTTGTTTGGCAACGAGCATAGCGGCGTGTCGGAAGAGGCGCTCAGCTTGGCGGACGGAACGTTTGTCATTCCGATGTACGGCTTTGTGCAAAGCTTTAACATTTCCGTCGCCGCTGCGTTAGCGCTCTATGATGTCACCGAGCGGGCGCGCCGCCAGGCCGGCCGACACTACTATTTATTGCCTGGAGAGAAAAAGGCGTTGTATGAACAATGGATGTGGCAAACGTTAAACCCACGCATTCGTAAACAGTTGCAGCAACAAGGATATGCCATTCAAACGAACGAAGGACAGCTGGGTTCTTTTTCATAAAGAATTCAGCTGTCTTGTTTTATGGCGGGCTTTTCCGCAACTCTCCTTTCTCATCAATATTTCCCTAAACGAGGAAAACAAGTGGCGATTTGTTGAACAATGATTGAACAGTTTGTGACAAATGTTTTGCTGATTTATGAACTTTTTCGCTCATTCGTTTCAAACATTTTCAATTTTGATATGGTAGAGACAAAAGAAAATGCATGGAAGGCCCCGAAATGGTTGGGGCGGAAGAGGGAGGACCGATAGCGATGAAACGGGCGAGATGGCGCGCGGTGCTGGTTTTGCCGTTTTTGTTTTTGCTTGGGGGCTGCGTGGAGCGCACGGCCGTGCTCAATCCGCAAGGGCCGGTGGCGCGCATGCAGTATGATTTGATCATGTGGTCTGTCGGCTTTATGTTGTTCATTATTGTTGTTGTATTTACGTTATTTGCCGTTTTTCTCATTCGTTATCGCGAGAAGCCGGAAAATGCCGGCTATGAGCCGCCGGATGAGGAAGGGAACACGTTGCTTGAAGTCGTCTGGACGGCCATTCCGATTTTGATTGTCGCTGCGCTCGCTGTTCCAACAGTGAAGGCGACGTTTGCGTTGGAAAAGCCGCCGACCGAGAAAGTGAAACCGATCACGATTCATGTGACGGCGGCGAACTGGAAATGGATTTTCAGCTATCCGGAAGAAAACATTGAAACGGTCAACTACGTCCATATTCCGGCCGGTGTGCCGGTCAAGTTTAAGCTGACTTCGGTCGGACCGATGAACTCGTTTTGGGTGCCGGAATTAGGTGGGCAAAAATATGCGATGGACGGCATGGAGACAGAGCTGATCTTGCAAGCCGATAAGCCCGGTTCCTACATGGGGCGGAGCGCCAACTTTTCCGGGGAAAAGTTCGCCCATATGGAGTTTGAGGTCGTCGCACAAACGGGAACGGATTTCCGCAAATGGGTAAATGAAGTGAAACAAACCGCCCCGAAGCTCGATGAGAAAAAATATACACAAATTTTAAAACCGGGGCTTGTTGGGCGAATGACGTTTTCGAACACCCACTTACAATGGATTGACCATGCGAAACAAAACAGCCATCATGCAGATGGAAAGCCAATGAAAAACGACGATCAAAGCGATGAAGCGATGACAAACAGTCATCATCATGGGGAGTAGGAAAGGAGGAGCGAAAGATGAAATGGAGCGAGTTTTTTGTCACGGGTGAGCCGCTCATTTATGCCGCCGATGTCGCCATCGTCTTGACGATGGTCGGCATTGTGTTTATGTTGACCTATTTTAAAAAATGGAAATGGCTGTGGAACGAATGGCTCACGACGGTGGATCATAAAAAGATTGGCGTCATGTACATTATTTGCGCAGTTTTGATGCTCTTCCGCGGCGGCGTCGATGCGCTTTTGATGCGGGCGCAGCTGACCGCGCCGAACATGAAGTTTCTTGACGCGCAGCATTACAATGAAATATTTACGACGCACGGGACGATTATGATCTTGTTTATGGCGATGCCGTTCATCATCGGTTTGATGAACATTGTCGTTCCGCTGCAAATCGGGGCGCGCGACGTCGCGTTTCCATATTTGAATGCGTTAAGCTTTTGGCTCTTTTTCTTCGGTGCGTTGCTGTTTAACATTTCGTTCGTCATCGGCGGATCGCCGGATGCCGGTTGGACGGCGTACTTCCCGCTTGCCGGCAACGAATTCAGCCATGGCGTCGGCAACAACTATTACGCTGTCGCTTTACAAATTTCCGGGATCGGAACATTGATGACCGGGATCAACTTCCTTGTCACGATTTTAAAAATGCGCGCGCCAGGCATGACGTTGATGCGCATGCCGATGTTTACGTGGACGATTCTCATTACGTGCGTGCTTATTATTTTCGCCTTCCCGGTATTGACCGTCGCCTTGGCATTAATGACGTTCGACCGCGTATTTGGCACGCAATTTTTCACGATGGCCAATGGCGGCATGTCAATGCTCTGGGCGAACTTGTTCTGGATTTGGGGTCACCCGGAAGTGTATATCGTCATTTTGCCTTCGTTCGGCATTTTCTCGGAGGTCGTCAGCACGTTTGCCCAAAAACGCTTGTTTGGTTATAAGGCCATGGTCGGTTCGATCGTCGGCATTGCGTTCCTGAGCTTTATCGTTTGGGTGCACCACTTCTTTACGATGGGCGCGGGGCCGGCCGTGAACTCTGCCTTCTCGATCACGACGATGGCGATCGCGATCCCGACCGGGGTGAAAATTTTCAACTGGCTGTTTACGATCCGAAAAGGGAAAATTCGTTTTACAACGGCGATGCTTTGGTCGCTGGCGTTCATTCCGAACTTTGTCATTGGCGGTGTGACAGGTGTGATGCTGGCAATGGCCGCGGCCGATTATCAATACCATAACAGCTATTTTCTCATCGCCCACTTCCATTACGTGTTGATCGCGGGTACGGTGTTCGCCTGCTTTGCTGGCTTGCATTACTGGTATCCGAAAATGTTTGGCCATATTTTAAACGAGCGGCTCGGCAAATGGACGTTTTGGCTGTTTATGATCGGGTTTAACGTCTGCTTCTTCCCGATGTATTTCCTCGGGTTGATGGGGATGACGCGCCGCATGTACACGTACTCGGCTGGTCTCGGCTGGACGCCGCTCAACGTCGTCGCGACGGTTGGGGCGGTTTTGATGGGCATCGGGTTCATTGTGCTTTGCTATAACATTTATTACAGCGCGCGCTACGGCGAGCGCGACATGACCGGCGACCCGTGGAACGGGCGGACGCTCGAGTGGGCGACCGCGTCGCCGCCGGTGCATTACAACTTCCCGGTGACGCCGGTTGTCGAAGATGTGGATGCCTATTGGGTGATGAAGAAAAAATATGGCGGCTTCCACGTGAAAGAAGAAGACTTGAAGCCGATCCATATGCCAAGCAACTCAGGACGCCCGTTTTGGATGTCGGTGGCGTTTTTCGTCGCCGGGTTCGGCCTCGTGTTCAAATGGTTTGCGTTGGCCATTGTTGGCGCGTTGTTCATTGTGCTTGGATTGATTCTCCGCTCATTTGAAGACGATGATGGCTACTATATTCCGGTTGATGAGATTAAACGAATGGAGCAGGCGGCGCGAAAGGGGGCGTAACGAATGGGAGAAGCTGCACATCGCTATGATGAAACGCTGCCGTTGGAGTATCGGACGCAAGAGAGTCGGTTGAACATATTGGGCTTTTGGATTTTCCTCGGGGCGGAAGTCGCGCTGTTTGCGACGCTGTTTGCGACGTATCTCGTCTTGTTCCAACGGACCGGCTCGGGGCCGACGGCAGGGGAGCTGTTTGAGGTACAAGACGTTCTGATTGAAACGCTGTTGCTTTTAACGAGCAGTTTTACGTGCGGGTTGGCCATTTTTGAAATGCGCCGCGGCCGCATGAGCGGGCTCATCGCTTGGCTGCTGGTGACGCTTTTGCTCGGCGCCGGGTTTATTACGTTTGAAATTCGCGAGTTCATCCATTACGTCCATGAAGGAGCGACGATGCAGACGAGCGCATTTTTATCAAGCTTTTTCGTGCTCGTCGGCACGCACGGCGCCCACGTCAGTTTAGGAATTGGCTGGATGATTTTGATCATCATCCAGCTCCTACAGCGCGGCTTTACGCCGAAAACAGCGCGGAAAGTGTTTATTGTCAGCTTATACTGGCACTTTTTGGACGTCGTTTGGATTTTCATCTTCACGCTCGTCTATTTGTTAGGGATGGTGATCTAACCATGGGCACGAATGGCCATCACGAATCATTTCCGTGGAAACATATCATTGGGTTTTTGTTGTCGCTCGTCTTGACGTTTGCCGCTCTTTGGGTGGCGCTCTCATCCGGACTGCCGCTCAAAGCGGTCATTGTCATCATTGTTGTGTTTGCGGTGATTCAAGCAAGCTTGCAGCTGTTTATGTTCATGCATGTCAACGAAAGCGACAGCGGCCGCATTCAAACATTCAACATGGCGTACAGCTTCTTTATCGCCATTGTCGTTGTCGCCGGTTCGATTTGGGTGATGCAGTTTGTGTTGTAAAGCGAGGCTGGCCGGGGATTCGGCCGGCTTTTTATGTTCAGAAGGACTTTTGTGGTTGTCATAGATGCCTGAAATGGGGGAGCCGTTGACGGAACATTGAAGAGATGGGGAGGCAACATGGTTGCATTATAGGGGGCATGATATGTGCCTAAAAAAGTCGTCTTGCCTCGAACAGGCAAGACGACTTTTTACAGCACTTTTGATAAAAACGCTTTCGTCCGCTCATGCTGCGGGTGGTCGAACAAGTCTTCCGGCTTCCCTTCCTCGACAATGTAGCCGCCGTCCATAAACAGGACGCGGTCGCCGACTTCACGGGCAAAGCCCATCTCGTGGGTGACGACGACCATCGTCATCCCTTCATTGGCCAGCTGCTTCATGACCGAGAGCACTTCCCCGACCATTTCCGGGTCAAGCGCTGACGTCGGCTCGTCAAACAGCATGATTTTCGGTTCCATGGCGAGCGCCCGGGCGATGGCAACGCGCTGCGCCTGCCCACCGGAGAGGGAGTCCGGGTAGACGTGCGCTTTGTCTTGCAGCCCGACTTTGGCGAGCAGCTCCATCGCCTTCGCTTCCGCTTTTTCACGCGGCCATTTCCGCACTTTCATCGGTGCCAGCGTGATATTGTTCAGCACCGTCATATGCGGAAACAAGTTAAAGCGCTGGAACACCATGCCCACTTCTTCACGCACTTTGTTTAAGTTCGTGTCTTTCGCCTTTAAATTAATGCCGTCAATGATAATTTCTCCTTCATCGAAATCTTCAAGCAAGTTTAAGCAGCGCAAAAACGTCGATTTCCCCGAGCCGGACGGCCCGATGACAACGACCACTTCCCCTTCGCGAATATGGACATTGATCCCTTTCAGCACTTCAAGCGATCCAAACGATTTTTTCAACTGGCGTACGTCGATCATGGGGTTGAATACTTCCTTTCAAGATAATGTGACAATTTGCTTAAGGAAAGGGTTAAGATTAAATAAATGAACGCAACCGTTAAATACGGCTCCCAGACGCGGTAATACTCACCAGCGGCCGCTTTGCCCCAATACATGATTTCCGGGGCGGCGATGACCATCCCAAGCGACGAGTCTTTGATCAAGACGATAAATTCGTTGGCAAACGGCGGAATCATCCGTTTCAGCGCCTGCGGCAAAATAATGTAGCGCATGGCCTGTGCGTGCGTCATGCCAAGCGAACGGGCGGCTTCCATTTGCCCTTTGTCGATCGACTGGATGCCGGCGCGGAAAATTTCTGCCACATACGCAGCTGAATTGAGTGAAAGGGAGACAGCCAGAGACACGATGCCATTTGGTTGGGCGAAAAAGAGCGGCATGACGCCGAAATGGACGAGCAAAATTTGCACGACAAGCGGTGTGCCGCGGAAAAAGTTAATGTACCATGAAAATGGCAACCGAACGATGAGGTTGGTTGACATTTTACCAAGGCCGATGAACAAACCGAGAATGAGGCCGAAAATGATGCCGGCCAATGAAACGCCGATTGTTGCCAGCAAACCTTGGAAAAAGTAAGGGGCGTATTCGACAATAATATCAAAACGAAAATCCATCGCTCTCACCTTTCTCTACGAAAAATGCGTAACTTGCGGGTAGTTACGCATTTTCTTTGTTCGCACGCTTATTGTTGTTTTAATCGATCAAGCTTCGGTTCTTTTCCAAACCATTTTTTATAGATTTCAGTGTATTTGCCGCTGTTGATGACGTTTTTTAATGCTTCGTCCACTTTTGCTTTCAATTCGCTGTTTTTTGGGAAGATCATACCATAATATTCTGAAGCGAAGTTTTTTGGATCCTCAATGACTTGCAGTTTTTTATTGGGATTGTTTTTCACGTATTCGTTCGCCACTGCATTGTCCGTGATAACAGCATCAACGCCGCCGTTTAGAAGCTCCATAATGGCAACGACTGTTGTTTCGAATTTTTTAATATGAGGGCCTTTCCCAAAAAGCTTTTCTGCTGCTTCTTGACCAGTTGTCGCATTTTGCACGCCGATCGTTTTCCCTTTTAAGTCAAGAGCGTTTTTCACCGGGCTGCCTTGTTTGACTAAGATGACTTGTGTTGCTTCAAAGTACGGAGCTGAGAAATCATAAGATTGTTTCCGCTCGTCCGTAATCGTAATGCCGGAAATGCCCATGTCGATTTCTTTGCTTTGCAGCGAAGCGAACAGCGGATCCCAGCCGATGTTTTTCAGTTCATAATCCAAGCCGGCTTCTTTCATGACGGCATCCAAAAGATCGACGTCAAACCCAACAATTTTCCCTTTTTGCATATATTCAAACGGCGCAAACGCCGCGTCCGTCCCGACGGTGATTTTTTGCTTCCCTTCTTTTTCAGCGCCTGACGGAGAGCTTGTTTCTGTCGACTTGCCACAAGCGGCGAGCGCCATAAACAACGCAGCAACGACCGCTACGATCAAACCTTTCTTCATTTTTAACATCCTATAAAATCCCCTTTGAAATCATTGTCGATGAACGATTATCATACTATCAATATTTTTGTTATTATGCAATAGGTTTTATAAAAATAATTGTTTGAACATTTTGGTACTGCCGTATAAATGGGGAAAAGGCGCATTTTTCAATGTTTTTCGCCACATTAACTGAAGGGCATATGGCTAATATCATTTAGTGTGCATTTTTATAAAATAATTTTTTATGTATAAAAAGACATAAACGATTGATTTTTAATTTACAGAATATTATACCAGAAAGAGGGTAGAGTTGGCAAAGGTTTTGTCAATTTGTTTATTATAGCGGTATGGAAAAATAAATACTATTGTGTAAATACTATCAATTTCGTTATGATGAAAGTGGTGACAAGACAGTAGAGGAAGGAGAGTCCATATGGTTTTATTTTCCGTCATTGTGTATTTAGTCGGCATGCTTTGGATTGGCTACTGGGCGTATAAACGGACGGCCAACTTGTCCGATTATATGCTTGGCGGCCGGACGCTCGGGCCGGCGGTGACGGCGCTCAGCGCCGGGGCTTCCGACATGAGCGGCTGGCTGCTCATGGGGCTGCCGGGGGCGATGTATGTCGATGGGGTGAGCGCCGCCTGGATCGTCATCGGCTTGACGCTTGGCGCTTATGCAAACTGGTTGTTTGTCGCGCCGCGCTTGCGCGTCTATACGGAAGTAGCGAACGACTCGATTACGATTCCGGAGTTTTTGGAAAACCGTTTCGGCGATGCGTCGAAATTGTTGCGGATGGCATCTGGGATTGTCATTATGGTCTTTTTTACGTTTTATGTCTCGTCCGGCCTCGTTTCGGGGGGCGTTCTGTTTGAAAACTCGTTTGGTGTCAGCTACCATACGGGCTTGTGGATCGTCGGCGGCGTTGTCGTCGCTTACACGCTGTTTGGCGGCTTTTTGGCCGTCAGCTGGACGGACTTTGTCCAAGGGACGATTATGTTCATCGCGTTGATTTTAGTGCCGGTCGTGACGCTGTTCCATACAGGCGGGCCGGTGGATACGATGGAGACGATTCGCGACATCGATCCCAACTTGTTGAATATATGGAAAGGAACAAGTTTTCTTGGCATCATTTCATTATTCGCCTGGGGGCTTGGGTATTTCGGCCAGCCGCACATTATCGTTCGCTTTATGGCCATTAAGTCGGTGAAAGAAATGAAAAGCGCCCGCCGCATCGGCATGGGTTGGATGATTTTCTCGGTTGTCGGAGCGATGTTGACCGGTCTTTTTGGAATCGCTTACTTTTCGCAGCGCGGCATGAAACTTGATGATCCGGAAACGGTGTTTATTCAACTCGGACACATTTTGTTCCATCCGATTATTACCGGGTTTTTGCTGGCGGCGATTTTAGCGGCGATTATGAGCACGATCTCGTCACAGTTGCTCGTCACGTCGAGCTCGCTGACCGAAGACTTGTATAAAGTCGTGTTCCGCCGCGCGGCTTCGGATAAGGAGCTTGTCTTCGTCGGGCGTTTGTCGGTGCTCCTTGTCGCCATTGTCGCAACGGCGCTGGCGTACACGAAAAACGACACGATTTTAAACTTGGTCGGCTATGCGTGGGCTGGATTTGGCGCATCGTTTGGCCCCGTCATTTTGCTTAGCTTATGCTGGCGGCGGATGACGAAATGGGGGGCGCTCGCCGGCATGGTCGCTGGGGCATTGACGGTCATTCTTTGGACGCAATCCGCCTACTTAAAAGGGCTGTTGTATGAAATGATCCCCGGTTTTGCCGCCAGCTTGGCAGCGATTGTGATCGTCAGCTTGCTGACGAAGGAGCCAGAAGGGAAAGTAGCTGAACAATTTGATCGATTCAAGCAGTTGCTGTCCTAAAAATAGGCAAAAGGGTGTCCCCTTGCGCAGGGGCACCCTTTTTGTCGTTTAGGACTATTTCACTTGATTCCAATCCGGGTACAAGTCGATGCGCCGGTCGCGCCATGTCGCGACCGATCCTTTTTCCCGCACTTTGCGAAGGAGCGACAAGTCAAGGTCAGCGGTAATGACCATGTCGTCGTTGATCTCGCCGGCCGCAAGCACGCCGCCTTGCGGGAACGGGATGTCGTTTGGCGTGATGACGGCCGCCTGGCCGAAGTTGGCGCGCATAAAGTCGACCGTTGGAAGCGAGCCGACCGTGCCGGTTGTGACGACATACACTTCGTTTTCGACCGCCCGCGCGTGGCAGCAATACCGTACGCGGTAAAACCCGTGCCGGTCATCGGTGCACGACGGACAGAAGATGACCTCCGCCCCTTTGGCGCGCGCCATGCGAACGATTTCCGGAAACTCGATGTCATAGCACGTCAAAATGGCGATCGTCGCTTTGTCCGTTTCAAACACATGCACGCCGTCGCCTGGAGCGATATTCCACTCGTTGACCTCAGTCGGGGTGATATGCAGCTTCGCCTGGCGATGGACCGTCCCGTCCGGCGCAAACAAATGGGCGACATTGTACAGCTTGCCGTTTTGGCGGATGACATGCGTGCCGCCGATCAAATACATGCCGGTGTCTTTAGCGAGCGACACAAACAGCTCGGTGTATTTTTCGGTATAATTCGGCAAGTCATCAATCGTCGCTTGCCGTCCGTCGTCAAGCGGAATCGAGAGCAGCTGGGTGGTGAAAAATTCCGGGAACAACACAAACTCAGCGTCAAACTCTTGCGCCGTTTTGACGTAATGCGTCACTTGCGCGGCAAATTCATCAAACGAACGGATGGTATGAAGATGATATTGGACAGCCGAGACGCGCAATGGCGGCACCTTCCTTTCTATTTCTATATGGCATCTATTTTAGCGCCATGCAAATCGTTTGGAGGCATTTGCTTTTTCGGTATGCGCAGGCCTCGCTCCCTTCCTAATTCCAAGGAGGGGAGTTGCGGAAAAAGACAAGGACGAGGCCTTGTCTATTGTTCGCCGTAGCGGCGGTACGCGCCGTGATGTGTCGGGCCGACGTATTCGTTGAGCGGGAACGAGTGGCGGATGGCGGCGGTGATGAACGCTTTGGCCGTCGCAATGGCGTCTTTCACCGGCCGGCCTTTCGCCAGTTCGGCGGCAATGGCGGCCGAGAACGTGCAGCCGGCGCCGTGCGTATACGTCGTGTCGATCCGTTCCGATTCAAGCAGTTCGAACGTTTGGCCGTCATAAAGGACGTCAACCGCATAGTCGTGCGGAATTTTCCGTCCGCCTTTGACGATCACATATTGAGCTCCGAGCTCATGAATGCGTCCAGCCGCCTCTTTCATGTCTTCAACCGTTTCAATGCGCGGCAGGCCGGCTAGCTGCGCCGCCTCAAACAAGTTCGGCGTCACGACCGTTGCTTTTGGCACGAGCGTTTCCCGGTAGCACACCGTATTTTCCGGGTGGAGCGGCTCATCCGCCCCTTTGCACACCATAACCGGGTCGATGACGGCGTTTTTCAAGCCATGTTTTTCAATGGCGCGCGCTGCCAATTCAATGATATCCGTCGTCGGCAGCATCCCCGTTTTGAAGGCGTCGACGCCAACGCCGACGATGATCGTCTCAAGCTGAGCTTCGATCGTCGCCAAGTCCACCGGAAACACTTGATGCGCCCAACGGTTGTGCGGATCCATGGCGACGATCGTCGTGATCGCCGTCATTCCGTATACGCCAAGCTCTTGGAACGTTTTCAAGTCCGCCTGCAGCCCGGCGCCGCCGCTGCTGTCTGACCCGGCGATCGTTAACGCTTTTGGCATCGTCATCGTCATCACTCCTTTGTTCTACAAGATTATATCATGAAGCCGCCCTCAAGGACGAAATAGTTGTTCTACATCAACAGAAAAACCGTCAAGCGCGCGCGAATAGGCCATGCCGGTTTCTTTCCAGACGCCGGCTTGTTCATATTGTCCATCGTCATTGAGCGAGTAGATTTGCACAACACGGTGCATCGGGTTCACGATCCAATATTCACCGACTCCGTATTGCATATACAAGTTCAATTTGAACACGAGATCATACGCCTGGTTGGAAGGACTTAAAATTTCAATGATCAACGTTGGGACGCCGACAAATTTGCTGTCCGTTAATCCGCTTCGATCGCAGATCACGGTTAAATCAGGAACGACGATTTTCTTGCCTTCGATTCGTTCGTTCTTTAGTTCGATATCAAAAGGGGCGTGAAACACTTCACACGACTGTCCTTCTAAAAAATGGAACAGTTGGACGTGCAGCCGTCCCGATAGGCGTTGGTGCTGGGTCGAAGGGGAGGGAGACATGAACACGGAGCCATCAATGTATTCTAAAATACGTTCAGTTGTTTCCCGCATGCGATAAAATTCTTCAAGCGATACCGCCTGTTTTCCCGGAACGTTCACGAAATCACCTTCTTTCCAGCTTTCTATTTTCATTATACACGGCCTGCTTTGCCGAACGAAAATGATTTGGCATAACGCAACGGGTGACATACTCCCGCCGCCTACGCTCACTTGTAGAAATGGCGGCCTTGTCGGTTTAGGACGATAAAAAAAGCCGCCCGCTATGAGCGGGCGATCATGGGAATGGACAATGATGAACAGGCGGCCGGCAGCGCGTGTTGCCGGCCGTGCCCATCACGGTTAGTTGGCGGCCAACGTTTTCCCGAGCGCTTCGCGGGCCGGGACGTAGCGGTAACTGAGGTCGCGGGCGACCGCTTCGTACGTGATTTCGCCGTTGGCGACGTTGACGCCAAGCTCAAGCGCCGGGTTGTCTGTAATGGCTTGCATGACGCCTTTGTTGGCGATTTGCAAGGCGTATGGGATCGTGACGTTCGTCAAGGCGATCGTCGAGGTGCGCGGAACGGCTCCAGGCATGTTGGCGACCGCATAATGGACGACGCCGTGTTTGACGTACGTCGGGTCGTCATGTGTCGTGACGTGGTCGCTTGTTTCGACGATGCCCCCTTGGTCGATGGCGACATCGACGATGACCGAACCCGGTTTCATCGCTTTCACCATGTCCTCGGTGACGAGCTTCGGCGCCCGCGCTCCCGGGATGAGGACGGCGCCGATGACAAGGTCGGCCTCAGCAACCGCTTCGGCGATGTTCATTGGGTTGGACATGAGCGTCGTAATTTGGTTGCCGAAAATGTCGTCAAGCTCGCGCAGGCGATCCGCGTTCAAGTCGATGATCGTGACATCTGCCCCGAGGCCGACCGCGACTTTTGCCGCATTCGTGCCGACGACCCCACCGCCAATGATCGTCACTTTGCCGCGGGCGACGCCAGGGACGCCGCCAAGCAAAATGCCTTTGCCGCCGTACGGTTTTTCTAAAAATTGCGCTCCAATTTGCGCGGCCATCCGTCCGGCGACTTCGCTCATCGGTGTCAACAGCGGCAGCGTGCGGCCGACTTGCACCGTCTCATAGGCGATGGCGATAACGCCGCTTTCTTTTAACGCGCGCGTCAACTCTGGGTCGGCGGCCAAATGCAAATAGGTGAACAAAATGAGACCTGGGCGGAAATAGCCGTATTCGCTTGGCAGCGGCTCTTTCACTTTCATCACCATATCGGCTTGCGCCCAAACATCTTCCGCCCGCTCGATGATTTGTGCTCCGGCACGGGCGTAATCGCTGTCGCTGAAACCGCTCCCAACCCCTGCCTCTTTCTCAATCAGAACCGTATGTCCAGCCTGAACGAATGACAAAACGCCAGCCGGCGTAATGGCGACACGGTTTTCGTTATTTTTGATTTCCTTTGGCACTCCAATAATCATGGATATCGTTCCTCCTCGTCAGAAGTGGCCTTACTTATAGTATAAAAGAGACGGAACGGGCCGGGCATTGTTCAAAAAAGAGAAAGAAGCGCCCGGTTTTTGTGGATTTCCACAAATTCAACCGCGCGCTTCGTATTTCGCTAATTTAATATCAATGTATAATTTGATTTTTTGATTCATGTCATGGAGATCAAGCTCGGCAATGTCGGCAATCCGCTTGAGCCGATAAGCAAGCGTGTTCGGGTGAACGTTGAGGACGTCGGCGGTTTCTTGCACATTTTCGTTATGGTCAAAAAACGTTTCAAACGTTTTCACCAAGTCGCTGTGGTGTTTCTGGTCGTACGATTGCAGCTTCGTTAACGCTGGGTTGGTCCATTCTCCTTGCCGCTTTTGTTCAAGCAAAAAATCAAAAAATTGGTAAATGCCAAGCTGGGCATAGCCGTAAACCGACTTGATTTCATCGCCGAGCTTTTCTTTCAGCGCCAGGACGGCGAGCGCTTCGCGGTAGCTTTTTTCAATGAGGCGATAGACGCCGTACACGCCGCCAAATCCGCACTGCACATCGTGGATGTGAAATCGTTCTTTCATTTTGGCGGCGAACGATTCGATGAATGCACTCAGCTCTTTCAGCGGCTGGTCAGTTTTGGGCGCCCCAAGCAAAATCACATCGCGGCCGTCGGTCGTATAAAGAAGAATCGGGATTTGCTGAGTCGTCTGCAAGAGATAAGAAATTTGCCGCTCCATTTCGGCGGTCAAATCAGCGGCAAAGCGGAAGACGACAACGGCAAACTGCGGTGCGGTCGGGATTTGCATCGCGGCGAGATGAGCGCGGATGTCGTCTTCACGAGCGATGTGGCCGGTGAGCAGCTTCCAAAACAGCTCTTGCACCCGCTCTTCTTTTTTGTTTTTGCGCATATACAGCTGCAGCACTTTGTTTTTCGCCGCTTTCGCCGCCAGCTTCAGCCATTCCATCTCCTCAGGCGACAGCGTCCGGTTTGTTTCGAGCACCCAGATGAAGCCGATCACCTCATCGTTTTTCCAGATCGACACAGCGACGCGGCTGCCGAGGCCGACATCATGAATCGGCGGCACGCGCACCGGCTCGCGGCTTTTGAGCAGCGCCGGGATGGCGCCTTGTTTCCATAAGCTGTTGATCACTTTTTCCGGGACGCGCCGGCTGATGATCGTCGCCGTCCGCGCCGGATCGGTGTAATCGTCATGGGCGCTGTAGGCGATGAGCCGATGGTTCGCATCTTCGATCGTCACCGGGCATTTCAGCACGTCGCTGACGCGGTCGGCAAACTCTTCAAGGCTGTCAAATTCGCCGCGGAACGGGTCGGTATAGTGAGACATATTTGTTTCCCCCGCATCGTCCATAGGATTGTAGTTTGATTTTACCACAAATAAGGGTTGCCATTGTGTATTCTATAACGGAGAGGGTTCGGTGCGCTTTCTGTCGAATTAGGGAAAGGAAATGATTCATCAAGGAGGAGACTGTTGTGAAAAAATGGGAAATCGCCGTCATTCCTGGCGACGGCATCGGCAAGGAAGTTGTGCCCGCGGCGTTGGATGTGTTAAAAACGGTTGCGGATGTCCATGGAGGGATTTCCTTTTCTTTCACTGAATTTCCATGGAGTTGCGACTATTATATGGAGCATGGAAAAATGATGCCAGATGATGGGCTGGAGACGTTGCGGAACTTTGACGCCATTTTCCTTGGAGCGGTCGGCAATCCGAAGCTTGTCCCTGACCATATTTCGTTATGGGGGCTGCTTCTGAAAATCCGCCGCGAATTTGAACAGGTGATCAACATCCGCCCGGCGAAATATTTCCGCGGATTGTCGTCGCCGCTTGCCGAACCGCGCGAGTTTGATTTCATCGTCGTCCGCGAAAACAGCGAAGGGGAATATAGCGAAGTCGGCGGGCGCATTCATCGCGGTGAGGATGAAATCGCCATTCAAAACGCTGTCTTTACCCGCAAAGGGGTGGAGCGGGCGATGCGTTATGCGTTCGAGCTGGCGCGGAAGCGGAAAGGACATGTAACGAGCGCGACGAAATCGAACGGCATTTTCCATACGATGCCGTTTTGGGACGAAGTGTTCGCCGACGTCAAGCGCGACTACCCGGATGTCGCGACCGCGTCGTACCATATTGATGCATTGGCCGCCTTTTTCGTGACAAGGCCGCATACGTTTGACGTCGTTGTCGCGAGCAACTTGTTCGGCGACATTTTGACGGACCTTGGCGGCGCCATTATGGGCAGCATCGGCATTGCCCCGGCGGCGAACATCAACGTCAACGGCAAGTACCCGTCCATGTTTGAGCCGGTGCACGGCTCGGCGCCTGATATTTACGGCCAAGGCATCGCCAACCCGATCGGGCAAATTTGGACGGCGAAACTGATGCTCGATCATTTCGGAGAGGAAGAGCTCGGCGCCCTTTTGTTGCAAACGATCGAGGATGTCACCGCTGACGGCATCAAAACGCCGGATCTCGGCGGCACGGCGACGACAAAGGAAGTGACGGAAGAAATTTGCCGGCGGCTGCGCAAACGCGGCTGATGAAGACCGATTGGGTCGGCGCGGTTGGCACTGTCCTTCCGTTTCGGTATACTGAATGTCAGACAAACCGAATAGAAAGGATGACGCCCGTTGTTCAAAAAATGGTTTGGCAAGCAACAGCCGAAGGAAGAGACGATCACCGCGCCGCTTGACGGAACGATTGTGCCGCTTGAAGACGTGCCGGATCCGGTGTTTGCGCAAAAAATGATGGGCGATGGCATCGCCATCGATCCGGCGGATGGGGATGTCGTCGCTCCGGTCGATGGTGAAATCATCCAGCTCTTTCCGACGAAACATGCCATCGGCTTGCGTTCGGAAGCGGGTGTGGAGCTGCTCATCCATGTCGGCATCGACACCGTGTCGATGAACGGGGAAGGGTTTACCGCCTATGTGAAGGCCGGCGATCGGGTGAAGCGGGGCGATCGGCTTCTTTCTGTCGACTTGCCGCTTGTGCGCGAGAAAGCGAAAAGCGCGGTGACGCCGATCATCATCACGAACGGCGACGCCCTCGAAAGCCTCGAGAGAGAGGCCGAGGCATCAGCCAAAAAAGGCGAGACGGTCTTATTTCATGTCAAAATGAAATAAGGGCGGCAGGGAGGACATATGGCGTTTCGCATCCATAAGATTTTAAACAACAACGCCGTTGTCGTGCTCGACGAAGGCAAAGAGAAAATTGTCATGGGCCCGGGGATTGCGTTTCAAAAGCGGAAAAACGATCTCATCCCCCCGGGCCGCATTGAGAAAATTTTCGTCATGGAAGAAGAAAATGAGAAGTTCCAGCAATTGCTTCGCACGTTGCCAGAAGAACATATCGATATTGCCGAAGAAATTATCAGCTATGCGGAAGGCAAACTGCAAGCGCCGCTCAGCGACCATATTCATATTGCGCTGACTGACCATTTGTCGTTTGCCATCGAGCGGTTGAAGCAAGGTTACCGCATTCAAAACAAATTGCTCAATGAAATTAAAGTGCTATATAAGGCGGAGTATGAAATTGGGCTGTGGGCGAAACAGTTGATCAAAGAGCGGCTTGGCATCGAGATTCCCGATGACGAGGCGGCCCATATCGCCCTTCATATTCATACGGCGAAACTCGATGCCGCCAGCATGAACAAAACGATGCGCGAGACGACGCTCATTCATGAACTCGTTGACCTTATCCAAACGGAGCTCGGCATATCGATCGATAAGGAAAGCATTTCATACCAGCGGCTGCTCACTCATTTGCGCTTTGCCTTAAGCCGCATCGAAAACGGGGAGCCGATTCATTCAATGGATGAGGAGATGCTTGCGCTCATTCAGACAAAATATGCAAAGGAATGGGCGTGTACACAAAAAGCGGCAACCTATGCAGAGAAGGAATATGGCATCCGTTTTCCGGAGGAGGAACTCGCCTATATCGTCCTCCATATCCAACGGTTGCGAAAGCGTTGACAAAAACAGCAAGTTGCCGTATAATGCAAAACAGACAACGAAATATTGCGGGATTGTAACTGCTTCGAGCAGGCAAGACCTAAAACGTATGAAGGGAACGGCAAGTGAGTCATGCCGCTAGATCACCCTTTGTATGTTTTAGGTCTTTTTTGTTTTTCATCTCACCATCATTCAGAAGGAGAGGAGTTCACCGATGAATTATGAACACATTGCTAAACAACTCATCCCGCTCCTTGGCGGGAAAGAAAACATCATTAGCGCAACTCATTGCGCGACACGGCTTCGCCTCGTCTTAAAAGATGACAAAAAGGCCGAGGCGAAAGCCATTGAAAACATTGAAGGGGTTAAAGGGGCGTTTTCCAGCTCCGGACAGTTTCAAATTATTTTTGGCACCGGTGTGGTGAATAAAGTGTATGAAGCGTTTGCCCGGGAAGCAGGGGTACAGCAAGGTGATGCTGATGCTCATCAAGAAGCCATCAAGCAAAAAATGAATCCGCTCGCCCGCTTTGCGAAGACGTTGTCAAACATTTTTGTCCCAATCATCCCAGCCATTGTCGCGAGCGGTTTGTTAATGGGTTTGCTTGGGATGATGAAGGCGTTCAAATGGGTGGCGGCAGACAGCCCGCTGTATATTTTGCTTGATATGTTTTCGAGTGCGGCGTTTATTATTTTGCCAATTTTAATCGGCTTTAGCGCGGCGAAAGAATTTGGAGGCACGCCGTTTTTAGGGGCGGTCATCGGCGGTATTATGACTCACCCGGCGCTATTAAACCCGTGGGGATTGGCCGAGGCCAAGCCAAACTATATGCATTTTCTTGGCTTTGATATCGCTATGGTCGGGTATCAAGGGACGGTCGTGCCGATTTTGCTGGCGACGTATGTGATGAGCAAAGTGGAGCGTGGATTGCGAAAAGTTGTTCCTCATGCGGTCAGTTTGCTTGTTGTTCCATTTGTGACCGTCATTTTGACGGGATTTATTACGATTTTGGCCATTGGTCCGCTCGGCAATTTGCTTGGCGATGGGATTACGACGGTGTTGAACTTTGTTTACCATTATGGCGGTGCGTTAGCTGGCCTTATCTTTGGTGGATTGTACTCGATGATCGTCATTACTGGTGTGCATCATAGCTTTCATGCCATTGAAGCGAACTTGTTGGCGAAACTTGGGGTCAACTATTTACTGCCAATTTGGTCGATGGCCAACGTCGCCCAAGGCGGCGCCGGTTTGGCTGTATTTGTCAAATCGAAGCGGACAAAAACAAAAGAGATTGCGTTACCGGCGGCCTTGTCAGCTTTTTTAGGCATTACCGAGCCAGTCATTTTCGGGGTGAACTTAAAATACCGGAAGCCGTTTATCGCTGCGGCCATTGGCGGCGCGCTCGGCGGAGCGTACGTCGTATTTACGAATGTAGTAGCTAATGCCTACGGGTTGACCGGCATCCCGATGATCGCCATCGTTGCGCCGGAAGGGCTCACGAACTTAATGCACTACTTAATCGGTTTTGCCATTGCCGTCGTTTCAGCGTTTGTGGCGACATTCCTTCTAAAGTTCCGTGAAGAAGAAGAGTGAGGGGACAAGCGGATGAAATCCGAACGGGAACAGAAACTTATTGAACAAGCATACGCTGAAGTCGAAAAATATGAGACTCTTGTCAATCGTGACCGGTATCGGCTTCGCTACCATCTCATGCCTCCTGTCGGGTTGATGAACGATCCAAACGGGCTGATCGACTGGCACGGAACGTATCACGTCTTCTACCAATGGATGCCGTTTCGCACCGGCCATGGCGCCAAGTTCTGGGGGCATTATACATCCCCAGACTTGGTTCATTGGCAAGCAGCGCCGATTGCGTTAGCGCCAAGCGAATGGTATGACAAAGATGGCTGCTATTCCGGCAGTGCGATTAGTTGCGATGGAAAGCTCGTGCTGTTTTACACTGGCAATGTGAAAGATGAACAAGGAAACCGCCAAACGTACCAATGCATGGCCGTATCGGAAGATGGCATTCATTTTACAAAAAAAGGCGTCGTCATTACACTTCCGGACGGATATACGGCCCATTTCCGCGATCCGAAAGTATGGCGGTATCAGGGCCATTGGTATATGATCTTGGGGGCGCAAAGCGAAAGCGGCGATGGAAAAGCGGTGCTGTTTCGTTCCGCTGATCTTTGTCATTGGGAGCATCTTGGCCCAATTGCTGGCGGCAACATGAACGGGCTTGGTCCGTTTGGCTATATGTGGGAATGCCCAGACTTGTTTCCATTAGATGGGCAAGACGTGCTCATTGTCTGCCCACAAGGATTAAAACCGGACGGCATGCGCTACCAAAACGTCTACCAGTCAGGTTATTTTGTCGGCCGCTTCGACTACGAACGGGCCGAATTCCTTCACGGGACGTTTGAGGAGCTTGACCGCGGCTTTGAATTTTACGCTCCGCAAACGATGCTTGACCGACGCGGACGAAGAATTTTAATCGGTTGGATGGGCGTGCCGGACCAGGATGAAGACCGTCAGCCGACAGTGAGCCACCGCTGGGTGCACGCGCTCACCTTGCCGCGCGAACTTCGCCTCACTGGCGGCAAGCTGAGACAGACGCCAGTGGAAGAGCTGAAACAGTTGCGCAAACAAAAAGTAGCATATCCAAGCGCCACTGTGGTGAATGAGCTGAGGTCATGGCCGGGACTCGAGGGAGATGCGATCGAACTTCGCCTCGACAATATCGAACTGTTCGGAAGCATGATGGAAATTTACTTTCGCCATGCGGCTCGCCTTGTTTACAATAGTGACGAAGGGGTATTGACGCTTGAACGGCAAAGCTTTGTGAACGGGCTGACGGAGAAGCGGCAATGTCGATTGCCACGTCTTCGTTCGCTTCATGTTTTCCTTGATACGTCATCGATCGAACTGTTCGTCAATGATGGCGAAGAGACGTTCACGGCGCGGTTTTTTCCGTATCCGGACGACCAAACGATTTTCTTTGGCGCTCATGGGCATCTTCAGATGGATATAGAGAAATGGGAATTATAAGGTTTGTTTGTGTGCAAGGAAGCTGCCAAGGAAGCGTTTGCGTATTGGCAGCTTTTTATGACAACGGTGATCCATTAGATTACTAAGTATGTCCACTTATCCCCCTTTTAACATCTTTCCGAAAGAAGTCTCCCACTTCGAAACGAAGTGAAAGTGGGAGATGAATTTCGGTTAGGTATAGCCTAAAATTGTCTCTTTTTTGTGTGTTATGATATAATCAGTTTTAGAAAAATGAAAGGCTGTTGTATCAATGAAATTAGACAATAATAACCATTCAGTGTTCCTGTTGTATGATCATCTTGTGCTGGTTGTAAAATATCGCAGACAAGTGATTGATGATACCATATCTGACTATGCAAAAGATATGTTTGTGAGATTGGGTAAAAATTACAATATTTCCTTGGTCGAATGGAATCACGATATGGACCATGTGCATATTTTGTTCAAAGCACATCCAAATCGTGAATGATCAAAGTTCATCAATGCCTATAAAAGTGCAAGTTCTCGACTGATCAAAAAGCATTTTCCGCAAGTGAAAAGAAAACTGTGGAAAGAATATTTTTGGTCAAGAAGCTTTTGCCTGCTTACAACGGGTGGTGCGCCCATTGAAGTAATATAAAAAATCAAGGTATGAAGTGATGTGGTGTCGATATGGCAAACAAAGCCTATCAGTTCCGTCTATACCCAACAAAAGAACAAGAACAACGGCTCGCCAAAACCTTCGGTTGTGTCCGTTTTGTGTATAACAAAATGCTTGAAGAGCGCATACAAATGTTTGAAAAGTTCAAGGACGATCAAGAATCCTTGAAACAGCAAACATTTCCGACCCCTGCCAAGTACAAAAAGGAGGTACAGTCGATTATATCGGGTTTAGTTATTACATGTCAAAAGTCGTGAGTGCCCGTGAAGTAGAGGGAAGTGAATTTGATGGGGAATTTGGGCGCATTGTCCGAAATCCGTATGTGAAAACAAGTGATTGGGGATGGCAAATTGACCCTGTAGGGCTGAGGTATTCATTAAATGTTTTGTATGAACGATATCAACTTCCGTTATTTATTGTGGAAAACGGTTTAGGGGCTAAGGACGTCGTTGAAGAAGATGGAACGATTAACGATGACTACCGTATTCAGTATCTCCGGGATCATATTCAGGAAATGAAACAGGCCATCCAATTAGATGGGGTTGATGTTATAGGGTATACGCCATGGGGTTGTATAGATTTAGTAAGTGCTGGGACAGGGGAAATGGAAAAACGTTATGGCTTTATCTATGTAGATAAAGATAATGAAGGAAAGGGAACCTTAGAGAGACGAAGAAAAAAATCATTTTATTGGTATAAAAGAGTAATTGAAACAAATGGAGAAGAACTTTAAATAGAGATGGTGAAAGATTATAGAAGCACGCGCAATCTTGTAGCGTTGGATCAGGGATGTAAAAATGTTTTGCGAATAACTGTTTAGTTAGATCATCTTTTTCGCCAAGATCACCGCTCTTTCGAAAAGAAAGAGCGGTGATCTTTTTTACTAATATCGTTTCTTCCGCTGGCTAAGCCATAGCGGAAAACGAATGATAAAGCTAAGGAACAGCACTAGCAACACAAGGAGGGCGGATGTTTTTTGGGCAATTTGCTGCGCATCGGCCACGAGCGCTTCAGACTGAATGTACCACAAATGGACCGGGAGAGTCGCGCCTTCGGAAAGGAGATGAAAATCCCACATCTCGCCAGATGACGATGTCCCACCGACTAGCAAAATGATGGCCGATTCGCCAAATGCTCGGCATGCGACAAGGCTGATGCCGGTCAAGATGCCTTTCATGGCGGCAGGGAGCACTGTTTTGACAATGGTCTGTGCTTTCGTTGCGCCTAAAGCGAAGGAGGCTTCCCTCCAAGTGGAGGGAACTGCCGTGATCGCTTCTTCGGAGACGCGGGCTAAAACTGGGAGATTGAGCAATGCCAGTGTAATGGATGCTCCTAAAATGGTCACGCCGATTTGAAAGTATTCCACAAACAAGGCGTAACCGAATAGACCAAACACAATTGATGGGACAGATGCCAAACTTTCAATGGCCGCCCTCACCCATTCCATGATTCGGTTGTTTGGGGCGTATTCCGCTAAAAAAATACCGGCTCCAATTCCGATGGGCAATGACAAAAGCAATGATAGCACGAGAATGTAAATCGAGTTCCATAAGAACGGCCCAACTCCTCCTCCAGCGTCGATTTCTTCAGGCAGTCCAATGAGGAAATGGATGTCAATGTCCGGCAATCCTTTTCGCACGATCATATAAAGAAGGGATAAGATGATCAAAAAGACGGTTGCGGAAATGATGCTGATTATACTCAGTACGAGTCGATTCATGAGACGGCGGATGCGGAACCGACTCATTTTTCCATGAAGGCCAGGGGCTTGATTGTTCATGATGACGGTCCTCCTTTCAGACGCAAGCGGCGAATCATCATAATGAAAGAAATGGAGATGAAAAGCAGCAAAAGCGCCATCATATAAAGGGCATGGTTGGTCGTTGATTGAAAATCGACGTTTAAAATTTGCATCACGATATGGCTGGTCAACACACTTGATGGCGTGACCAAATCAAATCCCCATTGTGCCACGTTGCCGATGACCATGACGACGGCCATTGTTTCGCCAATGGCGCGTGCCATGCCGAGGATGACAGCAGCGGCAATCCCAGATTTCGCGGCAGGAAGCAATATTTTGGAAATCATTTCTATTTTGGTCCCTCCAAGGGCGTAGTTGGCCTCCCGCCATTCGTTGGGAACCGCGCAAAGTGCATCGTCGGTAATGCGGGTGATGGTAGGCAAGATCATCATTGATAGCACGATCGCTGCCGCAAGAATTCCATCTCCCACTGGAGCGCCTGTAAGCTTACGAATCCATGGGACGAGCAGGGTGGCTCCCAAATATCCGTAAACAATGGATGGGATGCCGACCAACAAATCAAGCAGCGTCCGAAGCCATTGTTGAAGCCGGGGAGGGGCCATCTCCGCAATAAATACGGCTGTCGAAATGGAAATCGGTGTGGCTATCAACAGCGTCACGAATGTTACATATAGCGTTCCGGTGATAAAGACGGCGGCTCCGTATCGATGATGTTCTGGATCCCATCGGGAGGAGAAGAAAAATTCCCACGGAGATACATCTCGAAACACGAGAAGGCCTGTTTTGCTGACGAATAGAACGATGGCGCTCAATACGACAATCAGAAATACGATGCTTGTCAAGCAAAAAAAACGAAACAGACGGTCGAATCGATATTTCGTGGCCCAGCGTTGACGTTGAGCGGTCAACAAGCGGGTGGCCTCAGTCCAATCAGGAGACAGCTTTTCCATTTTCCTTTCCCCTTTCTGTCATCGAACGGAAAATCAGCCTCTCCGCCAATAAAGGAGAGGCTGAAAGAGGTCGTTATTTCACAGGAATGAATTTTAATTTTTTCAAGGAGCCATTTTGGAATTTTTTGCTTAAAATATAATCGATAAAGGCTTTGTCCGCACCTTTGGCTTCCCCTTTGGTCAGTAAGTATCCATAGCCGTAAAAGATGTATTTGCCGCTTTTGGCATTAGCTGTGGTTGCTTTGACACCGTTGATGCTGACGGCTTTAATTCCGCCTTTCACATAAGCCAAATCAACAAATCCAATCGCGTTTGGATTCGACGCAACGGCATTCACCATATCCCCTGATTTTTGCACTTCTTTATAGTTATCTCCTGTCGTTTTGATCATATGGCCGTCCATGATTTTGTCTTCAAAATTGACGCGTGTTCCAGATCCTTTGGCTCGGTTGATGACGACGATTTCTTCATCTTTTCCACCTAATTGTTTCCAATTTTTGATTTTCCCTTCATAGATATCTTGGATTTGTTCGACGGACAGGTTGCTGACGGGATTGCCTTTGTTGACAATGACAGCAAACGGAATTTTGGCAATTTTGTATGCTTTTAATCCTTTGTAAGCAGGGAACCCTCCGACCGCTTTAGTGGCATCCCAGTCGCATGCTCCGATGGTGGCGACTCCTTTTGTGACTGACTGCGGGCCGGCGATGGAAGAAGAGCCGGAAACCACAATTTTGACTTTTGGATGGCTCTTTTTAAATTCTTTTGCCGCTTGTTGAGTTAACGGCAACAAAGCGGTGGAGCCGGCAATCACGATTTTTCCGGATACTTCAGCGGCATCGGCGCGATGCTCGGTGGCCAAGGCAGCTCCAAGCAACAAGGTAGATGACAGAACAGCAGAAATGACTCTTTTCCATAATGTGCTGCGTTTCATAAATCTCCCTCCATCCTCATTTTGTAAGATTCATCCATGAACCATGGCGAAGAAGAGATACGTTTTCTCCACCGTCGGTTGCCATCGTTACCGCAATTTGATCGTCATATGGCGATGGCGCAATCGAGGTGATTTCATGTTTCGTCCTTCCTGTTGTTTTCCATGATTTGGTGGATGGATCGAAGCAGCGGATGGTGTAAAGGCCGTTTGCTTCAACAACAACGTAAATACGGCTTTTGACCACCGCCATGTCAATGATGTTCTGCTTATCAAGCAATGTTTGTTCTACTCCGTTCCGGATCATTTTCAATGATGGCGGACTCATGTCATCATCCGTTGCGCTTACATATACGATGTCATGGTTTGATAGAAACGCGCTGTCAACCTTATTGTCTGACGATGAAGTGAGCGGTGTTGGCTGTTTTGTTGGTGAAGACAGGTCGACAAGAATCAGCTGCGGATCGGTTCCGCTTGTATCAATGGAATCGACATCGGTTCTTTGATCGTCCGTGTAATTCGTTTTCCCTTCATTCGCTACTGTGTATAATAACTTTGTTCCATCGGGAGAAAGACGAAGATCTGTTTTGTACTTCACTTTGTCATCAATAATCTTGGTGATGGTTCCATTGTCTAAGGCAACGACTGCGACCGCCTCATTGTTGCTGCCGTAAATGCAATAGAGTGAGCGGCCATCGCTGGACCAAACGAGGTCGGTTTTGACCTCATCGTCTTCGCCGATTTGTTGGACCGTATTGGAAACGAGGTCTATGACAAACAAATGACCGTTTTCATCGACGTAAGCCGCTTTTTTCCCATCAGGTGATAACGTAAGATCCATTTCGTTGATGGAACGGAGAGCCGTTCGCGAGCGAATGTCCAAAAGCAGTGAAGAGGCTTCATCCGGTCGGCTGATGAGCAATGTATTTTGATTGATCCATTGTGGATGGATGCTCGTTCCTTTGATGAAACCAGACGTGGCGATAAATCGCTCTTGCTCCTCGATCTCTCCCCTAGTGCATAGACGATGGCGGACAGATTGATGTACGGCACTCCATTTTGAATGAATGGCGCGGTCGGCAAGGAGGTTTTTTTGCCGCCGGCGTTTAATACATAACTAAACGGATTGAATATAATAGTTCTATTTCCTTTTTTGACCTTAACCATGCTCGTTTTTTTGTCAACGTGCACAGTAGCGCCAAAAGCAGCGGCAACATCATTGACTGAATAAAAAGATGTTTGTCCTAACACGAGACCGTGAATCGTAGCTGTGGAGCCGTTCACTTGCCATGTCTCGCGAAATGGACGAAAGCTGCCGGATGTCGACACGATGGCGACACCAGCCTCTGCTTTCCATTGTCCACCTAAGAGAGCGGCGATTTGCTTCGCATCGACGTATAGTTCTTGACCAAAACGCTGTGGGGCGACAGACAATGAAATGGATTTGCCATTCACCAATGCCGCTTTTTTCCCCGTCTGAAGCACCATCCGTATGTTAGGAGATGTGCGTCGAATTTCGTAATATTGGTGTTTTGGATCATACCGATAATCGGCTGAAAACAGCTTGGCCATATCGCTCCCCGCCAATAAAACAGTTCCTGAACGATGGAGCGAACGGACCGTCATCAAATTGCCGTTGACATTGACAATATAGTGAGACGCGGCTGTATTCTTTTTCGCTGCGGCATAGGCATGTCCATCGAGAGCCGGCCACGATGAGGGGAGAGCCGTCAGCAAAGCTGTCGCCATGACAGTTCCGGCAATGATTTTTTTCACGAGAGCCTCTCCTTTCTATTTTTCCTTTGGCATGAGAAGCGGGTTTCATGGTTTGCTGGAAGGTGATCCTCCTTTCCGTTCAAAGGATTTAAGAAATTTTTCCTAAGCATAAACGATTATATGAGAAAAGTGTAAAAGGAATATTTTGTTTTATTTAAAGTGTATTAATATTTTGTTTTTTCTGTGTTAATTTCAAGATTCATTTTGACGACTTTTCCAGCCTCGCGCAAACTTATGCTGCCGCTCAACGTCGTGGATCATGCTGATGGCCAGCAGCGACAGGTTTTGGAGTTTTGCGATCTCCACTTCTCTTGACATTGACAGAATTGCTTGGTGAAGATTTGGATGTTTTGAAGAAAAATAAACCCGCCTCGACATGGACGGGTTTTTTCTGTCAATCCAAATACTTCTCGCATAACGATACAAACTTTCCATCTGACTTTAGCCCTTCCAAAATGCTTCTCAACATTGCACTTCTTTTGGGAAGCTGCTTCTCGAACTCTGCCACAAATGTATCCTTGTCCCATTGTGATTGGCCAGCGTGATAAAACAGCTTTTCCAGGCGTTCCAACTCGTCGGCAGTAAAGCCAGTGGCTAAGGCCAGAATCGCAAAGCTTTTGTGCTCCTTGTTCACCATATCTAAGAGTAACGTAATTGCATCGGTGGCTAGACTCAATTTTGCTTCAAGATCCTTGATTCTTTCCTCGTTCATAAGCACCGTCCTTTTATCGATTTGTTTATTCCAATGAATACTATAACAAAGTGGGTGCACAGGTGGGTGATTTTCTTTTATAATAAATATGTCTTTACATCGATAATGACAGGGGATACACATGAACCAAACCGCCATTTCCCAGCGCAAGCTGTTAGGCATCGCCGGTCTCGGTTGGCTGTTTGACGCGATGGATGTCGGCATGTTGTCGTTTTTGATGGCCGCCTTGCAAAAAGACTGGAATTTGACGGCCGGGCAAGTCGGCTGGATCGGCAGCGTCAACTCGATCGGCATGGCGGTCGGAGCGCTCGTGTTCGGGCTGCTCGCCGACCGGATCGGCCGGAAAAATGTTTTCATTGTCACATTGTTATTATTCTCGATCGGCAGCGGGCTGTCGGCGCTGACGACGACGTTGGCGGCGTTTTTGGCGCTCCGCTTTTTGATCGGCACGGGGCTTGGCGGCGAGCTGCCAGTCGCGTCAACGCTCGTTTCGGAGGCGGTGCCGGCTGCCGACCGCGGCCGGGTTGTCGTGCTGCTTGAGAGCTTTTGGGCGGGCGGCTGGTTGCTGGCAGCGCTCATCTCGTATTTCGTCATACCAGTTTACGGCTGGCGGACGGCGTTATGGCTGGCGGCGATTCCAGCGCTGTATGCGATCTATTTGCGCCTCCGCCTGCCCGATTCGCCGCGGTTTGCGGCCGCGCAAAAAGAGGAGACGGTGTGGAGCAATATCGTCAAAGTATGGTCCGCTCCCCATCGGAAAGAGACGGTCATGCTTTGGCTGCTTTGGTTTTGCGTCGTCTTTTCGTATTACGGCATGTTTTTATGGCTGCCGAGCGTCATGGTGATGAAAGGGTTTAGTTTAATTAAAAGCTTTGAATATGTGCTCATCATGACGCTGGCGCAATTGCCCGGCTATTTCAGCGCCGCATGGCTGATCGAGCGGGCGGGGCGGAAATTTGTCTTGGTCACGTATTTGCTTGGCACCGCATTGAGCGCCTACTTTTTCGGCACGGCCGAGTCGCTCGTTGGGCTGATGGCATCCGGCATTTTCTTGTCGTTTTTCAACCTCGGCGCTTGGGGAGCGCTGTATGCGTATACGCCGGAGCAGTATCCGACGTCGATTCGTGCGACCGGCGCCGGCATGGCGGCGGCGTTTGGCCGCATCGGCGGCATTTTTGGCCCACTGTTGGTCGGCTCGCTTGTCGCCCAAGGGGTGTCGGTGACGGCCATTTTCACGCTGTTTTGTCTATCGGTCCTTGTCGCCGTTTTGGCGGTCGCGGTGTTGGGCAGCGAGACGAAGCAGCAGGAGCTTGCATGAGTAAAATCGTTGTAAGGGACATTCTAAGGCAGATCTCTAATGAGGGGTTGCGGGCTTTGGTTCGTGGCGCTCGTTAGGGGAGGCAAGACGAAATTGACAAACAAACGGCAGGGGCGGTACCTTAAGGGTAAGCCCCTTTTTTGATTGGCCAAGCTTTTGGTGGGTGTGCGCATCGACGCCCGCGGACGCCAAGGGGAAAACCAGTGCGAGAGGCGGTGAATTGATGTTATGTCCGTCCGTGTCCGTCGTCATCCCGACGTACAATCGCCCGTATCCGCTTGCCGAGCTGCTCGAGTCGTTAAGCCGGCAGACGTACAAGCCGTTTGAGGTCATTATCGTCAACGACGGGGTGTCCCGGTTCATGATGTCGTCGCCTTGTACCCGGAGCTTGACATCCGTCTCATCGACCGCCGCGACAACGAAGGACATGTCGCGGCCCGCAACATCGGCGTCAAGGAGGCGCGCAGCGACCTCATCATGCTTTGCGACGACGACGACTTAGTGTTGCCATGCCATCTCGAACGGATGGTCACAGCGCTTCGTGACGCTGATTTTGCCTATGCCGATGCGGAAATTGTCCAGTATCGGGTGGAAAACGATCAGCGCGTCCCATCGGCCCGTTTTTTATTTGCCTATGAGTACGATTTGGAGGCGATGCGGACGTTTTCGACGTACGTCCCGTCCGGGAGCGTGTATCGAAAATCGCTCCATGACGAGATCGGCTGCTTTGACCCGACTGTCCACCATTATTGGGATTGGGACTTCTTTTTGCGCGCCGCCTCTGTTTGCCGCGTCACGCGTGTCGCGGCGGCGACCGTGTTGTACGCGTTCAGCCCGGACGGCGACAACGTGTCGCGACATATGAACGACAAGCGGCGCCAATATTTGCGGCGGCTGTGTGAGAAGCATGGGCTTGGGGACTTGCCGATGAAAAATTTTTGGCTCTTGCTTGATGAGCCGGAAGTCGCGAAGCGCCGGGCGAAAAGCGAAGTCCTCTGGGACGGGAAGCCCGTCGTGTCGCGGTTTTGGATGCAAAAAAAGGCAGGATGGCGTTGACAAAAGGTTTTGGGGTTTGCTATGATAATGGACAAAATCATATATGGATCGCGATGACGGATCAATAGTAGTTAACCCTCTCTTCCCAAGCGAGCCGGGGACGGTGGAAGCCCGGCGAAGATGGTTAATGAAACGGCAGTCCGGAGCGGAAATGGCAAAAAGGGGATGCGTGATTTGCGCATCAACTAGGGTGGAACCGCGGGAGCTACGCTCTCGTCCCTAGGCGCAAGGCCTAGGGGCGAGGGCGTTTTTGATTGTTGGAAACTGAAATTGGAGGAGGATGAACACGATGGCTGTCACAATGGAAGAAATCGTCGCACATGCCAAGCATCGCGGCTTCGTGTTTCCGGGCTCGGAAATTTACGGCGGGCTGGCGAACACGTGGGATTACGGCCCGCTTGGCGTTGAGCTGAAAAACAACATCAAACGGGCGTGGTGGAAAAAATTCGTCCAAGAGTCGCCGTACAACGTCGGGCTCGACGCCGCCATTTTAATGAACCCGAGAACGTGGGAAGCGTCCGGCCACTTAGGCAACTTCAACGATCCGATGGTCGACTGCAAACAGTGCAAAGCGCGCCACCGCGCCGATAAGTTGATTGAGAAGGCGCTCGAGGAAAAAGGGATCGAGATGATCGTCGACGGTTTGCCGCTGGCCAAAATGGATGAACTCATCAAGGAATACGACATCGCCTGCCCGGAATGCGGCAGCCGCGATTTCACGAACGTGCGCCAGTTCAACTTAATGTTCAAAACGTACCAAGGCGTCACCGAGTCGAGCGCCAACGAAATTTATTTGCGCCCGGAGACAGCGCAAGGCATTTTCGTCAACTTCAAAAACGTCCAGCGCACGATGCGCAAAAAATTGCCGTTTGGCATCGCGCAAATCGGCAAAAGTTTTCGCAATGAAATTACGCCGGGCAACTTTACGTTCCGCACGCGCGAATTTGAACAGATGGAGCTCGAGTTTTTCTGCAAACCGGGCGAAGAGCTGCAATGGTTTGAGTATTGGAAGCAGTTTTGCAAGGAGTGGCTGCTGTCGCTTGGCATGAAGGAGGACAACATCCGCCTGCGCAACCATGCGAAAGAAGAACTATCCCACTACAGCAACGCCACGACCGACATCGAGTACCATTTCCCGTTCGGCTGGGGCGAGCTGTGGGGCATCGCGTCGCGCACCGATTACGACTTAAAGCGGCATATGGAATACTCCGGCGAGGATTTCCATTATCTCGACCAAGAAACGAACGAACGTTACATCCCGTACTGCATTGAGCCGTCGCTTGGCGCTGACCGCGTCACGTTGGCGTTTATGATCGACGCCTATGACGAAGAAGAGCTGGAAGACGGCACGACCCGGACGGTGATGCATTTGCATCCGGCGCTTGCGCCGTACAAAGCGGCTGTCTTGCCGCTGTCGAAAAAGCTCGCTGACGGAGCGCGCCGCATTTATGAAGAGCTGGCGAAACATTTCATGGTCGACTATGATGAAACCGGCTCGATCGGCAAGCGGTATCGCCGCCAAGATGAAATCGGCACGCCGTTTTGCATCACGTACGATTTCGAGTCTGAACAAGACGGCCAAGTGACCGTGCGCGATCGCGACACGATGGAACAAGTGCGGCTGCCGATAGGGGAGCTTAAAGCCTTTTTAGAGGAAAAGATCGCGTTTTGATGAAGTGAACGCCGGGGCAGCCACAGATCCCCCGGCGTTTTTTTAAGAACGTGTATGGGGGCGGAATCGCTTTCTTGGGGAAAATTCCAAAAAAACAGTCGAATGTTCGCCGCATAAATGATAAAATAGAAGCATAGACTAGTTCCTGTATCCTACGCAAATCAAGGAGGTCAACCATTGTGGAAGGAAAACCGATCTACTACGATGGAAGCGGCCATCCGCCTGGCAATGCCGAAAACGCTTCCAAAAACGAACCGTTTACGCTCACCGATGAGATACGAAAACAAATCAGCGGCAACCCGTTTGTCGTGGAACAAAGCGAGTAACATTGCCTTGGAGAAAGGCAATTTTTTTGCGGTCAAATTGTTTGCCAAGCGTTTCGGACCTTTATATAATTATTTTTTGTTGGAGATATTTGAATTCAAAACAATTGTATGTCGCTTGGACAAAGCGCAAACACTAAGTGCTAAGATCATCACGAAAGGGAGTATGCATCATGACGAAAGTATTGTACATCACCGCCCATCCTCATGACGACACGCAGTCTTACAGCATGGCGGTCGGAAAGGCGTTCATTGAGACGTACAAACAAGTGCATCCGGATCATGAAGTCATTCATCTCGACTTATACAAGGAATACATTCCGGAAATCGACGTCGACGTGTTCAGCGGCTGGGGCAAGCTTCGCTCCGGGAAATCGTTTGAAGAGCTGTCTGACGAAGAAAAAGCGAAAGTCGGGCGGATGAACGAGCTGTGCGAGCAGTTTATTTCCGCCGACAAATACGTATTCGTCACGCCGATGTGGAACTTTTCGTTCCCGCCGGTGTTAAAGGCGTATATTGACGCCGTGGCGGTCGCCGGCAAGACGTTTAAATATACGGAACAAGGGCCGGTCGGATTGCTGACCGATAAAAAAGCGCTCCACATTCAGGCGCGCGGCGGTTTCTATTCCGAAGGCCCGGCGGCGGAGATGGAGATGGGGCATCGGTATTTAAGCGTCATTATGCAATTTTTCGGTGTTCCGTCGTTTGAAGGACTGTTTGTCGAAGGGCATGCGGCGGTGCCGGAAAAGGCGGAAGAAATTAAAGCGAACGCCATCGCCCGGGCGAAAGACTTGGCGCACACCTTTTAACGGGAGGGCTGGTATTGCGTGGGAAATGGCCGCAAACTTGGTTTGGGAGCCTCTTCATTCGGAGAGGCTCCTTTTTTATTGGACAACCAAACGGCCGTGACGTTCATATACGCTGGCGGGGGGCCGTATGGTATAATAAGCCATATAGAATGAAGAGTGGAGGTTCTCCGTTGGTGAATGAATACGAACGATATCGCCTAGTGCGTCTGCACGGCGCGATGGCCGTGCTGGCGGCCGGAATGTTTGGCTTGCTTCTGTTTGCGGCCGGCCGGTTGCCTGTTTCGCCCGGATTCTATCATTCTATTCATCTTGCCTTAGGGCTCGCCGTGGTGGTCGTTTGCTGGCTCGTCGCCGTGCAAGGATGGTCCGTGTTTCCGCATACGTTGTCAATGGAGCGGCTGATGATGGGGGCGCTGTTTTTCTCCTCAGGCTTGTTGTTTTCGCTGCACGTTGTCCTGTCTTTTGCGTCTGATGGCGTGGAGGCGCCGCTCTTTTCGCTCGCGGCCCGATTGACGCTCGCCTGGGGGCTTCTCTTTCTGTTTTCGCGCCGCGATGAGGTGATGGAGCGGAGAAGCGGACAACGGTGGCAAGCGTTTTTCGCCGCTTTTGCTTATGCGGCGGCGGTCGGGCTATTCATCCATTGGACAGCGCCGCTTTGGCCGGGAGACGGGACAAGCCGTTGGCCGCTCTGGTGGAAGGCCGGCGAAGGAATTGCCGGTTTGCTCGATGCGGGCGCCGCTTTGCTTGTATGGCGCCGTTGGCGGCAAGGGAGTTCCCGATCCTTCCTGTACTGGCTGCTGGCGTTATGGTGGTTTGCCCTCGGCCAAGGGCTGCTTATGCTTGGCGGCGGCCATGCGCTGTGGGGGCAGCTGTATGAAATGGCCGGATTTTTGTATATCGTGCGTGCGATGTACGTCGAGACCATTGAAAAACCGTACGTGGAGCTGAAACAGCACGAACAGCAGCTGGAAATGATGGCGAACGCCCTTGGCGAGGGATTGATGATGTTAAACCGCGACGGCCGGATTGTTTGGATGAACCCGGAAGCCGGCCGTTTGCTTGGCCTTGATCCGGAGGAAGCGAAAGGGAAGCCGCTGTTTTCCTTTGTCTCGCTCGCCGGGCCGGATGGCGACAAGTGGGACTGGAAGCGGCTGCGCCGTGTTGTCAAACGGCTGAAAAGCGGCGAGGTGATTCGCGTCGAGGAGGAGCCGTTTCGCCGCCATGACGGCGTGTGCCTGCCGGTCGGCTACACGCTGGCGCCGGTGATGGAAAACGGTGCGCTGACAGGGCTTGTCGCTGTTTTACGCGACATGACGGAGAAAAAAGAGAAAGAGCGGCTCGAGCGCGAGCGGGAACAGCTAGACTTTGAGCTGTCGCTTGCCGCGAATATGCAGCGGGCGCTTTTGCAGACATCATCGAAGGCGGATTTGCCTTCGTACGTTGACATCGGTGTCCTCAGCGTCCCTGCGCGGGTGTTGAGCGGCGATTTTTATCACTTTGCTGTCCATCAAACATCGGTGTCGGTCGGCATTGCTGATGTATCGGGAAAAGGCATTCCAGCGGCGATGCTCATGACGCTGATGAAATTTATTCTGGACCGGACCGTCCATTACGGAACGCAGCCGCACGTATATCTTGACCTGCTGAACCGATTCGCCTACGACTACACCGAGCCGTCGATGTTTGTCACGATGTTTGTCGGCAATTACAACGAAAAAACGCATACGTTCTCGTACGCGTGCGCCGGGCACGAACCGGCGCTTTGGTATCGGGCGAAAACGAAGCAATGCGTGCCGCTAGGCGCCAAAGGCTGCGCGCTCGGCTTGTTTCCGCAATTTTCATTTGAGACCAAATCGGTTGTGCTCGAACCAGGCGATTTTGTGCTGCTGTACACCGACGGGGTGACGGAAAAGCGTACCGAAGAGGCGGACGATGACTTTTCCGTTCTCGCCGCGATGGTCGCCCGCGTCAACCTTGATCAGCCGGCGCCGGAGATCGTGCGCGAGTTGTACGAGCATATTCAAGCGTATCATCAATACGAACAAAAAGATGACCAAACGTTGTTGCTGCTGCGCCGCCGCTAGCATGGGCAGTTCGACCGCTTGATGCGTCCGGCGGCGCGATGTTTGACCGTTATGGCGAATAGGCGGCGAGCTGCCGCTTCAATTTCGCGATGGCCCGCTTTTGAATGCGGCTGATTGTCATTTGCGAGACGCCGAGCCTCTCGGCTAACGAGCGCTGCGTTTCCCCGCGCCGGAAGATGGCGTCGATGACGATTTGTTCTTGCTCGCTCAGTTTGCCGATCGCCTGCTCTAAATCCATTCGCTCGATCAGTGACTCGATTTCGTTCGCTTCATCAGCGACGAATTCACCGATCGTCGTCGCATCCTTTTCCCCGTCTTGCACCGGGGCATCGAGCGAAACGGCTTGGTAATGGTCCCGTCCGGCCAAAATTTCGATCGTTTCTTCGACCGATAAGCCTAAGTGGCCGGCGATCTCATCGAGCGTCGGCGACCGTTCGAGCTTGACGGTCAGCTCATCGATCGCCTGCTGCACTTTGCTTCCTTTTTCTTTCACCTTGCGCGGCACTTGGATGTACCATGCTTTGTCGCGCAAATAGTTTTTCATATAGCCGATCAAGCTTTTCATGGCGTATGACTCAAAGCTTGTTCCTTGTTTAGGGTCGTAATGGTCAAGGAGACGCAAAAACGACAGCCGTCCGATTTGAAACAAGTCTTCGTAAAAGTCAGGGCGGCTGCGCGCCATTTTTTTCGCTGCGGCCGCAATGAGCGGCTCGAAGCGCACGAGCAAGGCGGTCGCCGCTTCTTCCGTTTTTGTTTGTTGATAGGCGGAAATGAGGGCGTCAAGCTTGCTCTTGGACAGAGGAGGGGATATACAGTCATGGGCATGCTCTCCTTCGCCGCGATGGCGGAATTTCGTCAGGCGGACTTCCGTTCCGCCCTTTGTGGTGACGGTGACATCGTCCATGAGCGCTTCCATCAAAAACAGGCCGAGGCCGCCAGCTTTGACGTCTTCAAGCGGCTTTGCGGACAGGGGCGCTGCTTGTTTGGACACCCGTTTGTAATCAAACCCTTTGCCCTCGTCTTTAATGATGATCGAAAGCGCATCGGCGCGCATCTCAAAGCGAAGATGAATGATGCCACCCCTTCCGTTGTACGCATGCAAAACAGCGTTGTTGCACGCTTCTGAGACGGCCACTTTCATATCTTCAATCTCTTCATAGGAAAACCCCATCTTGGCGGCCAGCCCGTATAGCGTCAAACGCGCGACATCGATAAACTGCGCATCAGCTGGAATCGACAGCTGTACGACGGTTTCATGCTCTTTCATGATTGGCCCCGATCCTTTCTGTCGTCTGATCCATTTCCGAAAAGAAGTAAGATACACCTGTTAAATCGAACAAACGTTTCACTTTTGGCGGCACATTTTCAATCATAAACGGCGCTTCTTGTTTTTTGCGTGTTTTCAGCAGTGCGACAAACATCCCGATGCCGGTGCTGTCGATATACGACAATTCTTCAAGGCGGATGACAAGCGGTTTTGATGCGTCATGAGCAAGCGGTTCGACGGCGCGTTGAAACTGTTCGGCCGTCGCTAGATCAAGCTCCCCTTTTATGTATACAACATGCCGATCCGGCTGTTCATCATGCACGATATGAAATCGTTTCCTGTCCATAGCCGTTCACCTCACATAATCAATGAGTTAGCTGGATGATGGTACGGGAAGGTTGTCCACCTTGCAATGTTTACACTACTATACCCATATTTTATACTATATGAAACAGGAAATGGCAGGGGAACGCGATGTTCACAAAGTGGAAAGAATGGGCAAGGGTGCTGAAACGGGACATATTCGTCTTGTATTCTGCGGTTCGCGACCGGCGCGTTTCCATCTGGCTGCGGCTGTTTATGTTGGTCGTTGTGGCGTATGCGTTCAGTCCGATCGATTTGATTCCCGATTTCGTTCCGGTTCTTGGGTATATCGATGATTTGCTGCTTGTGCCGCTTGGCATTTACATAGCGCTCAAATGGCTGCCGAAAGACGTCGCTGCCGAACATCGGGCGCGGGCGGAAGAGCTTGCCAAGCACGGCAAACCGACAAATTGGGCCGCTGGGGTGCTGATCATTTTTTTATACGTGCTGCTTGGCGCTTGGCTGCTCCGCTGGTTGATTTCGTGGACATTTTGATTTTCTCTTCAATATTTTGATGGCTGCGGCAGGGGATTGGCGCATTTCCTGTTGGGGAAACAGGTTTCGCTATGGTTGCCTCAATCTGAACATTCACTTCGCTTTGACGCTGGTGTCTTTTGGGCTACAATGATAAAAGGGAAAAAGCCGATGGCAAAGGAGTTGCTCGCAATGCCGATTCTCAAAAACGACTGGGCTCCGCTGCTTGAAGAGGAGTTTCAAAAGCCGTACTACTTAAAGCTGCGCGAGTTTTTAAAAGAGGAGTACCGGACGCGGACGATCTATCCCGATATGCACGATATTTTCAACGCCCTTCATTATACACCGTATGCAAACGTCAAAGTCGTGCTGCTCGGGCAAGATCCGTACCACGGCCCGGGACAGGCGCACGGGCTTAGTTTTTCCGTCAAGCCGGGCGTGCCGGTGCCGCCGTCCTTAGCGAACATTTTTAAAGAGCTGCATGACGACCTTGGCTGCTATATACCAGATAACGGCTATCTCGTCAAATGGGCCGAGCAAGGGGTGCTGTTGTTAAACACGGTGTTGACGGTCCGCCGCGGCCAGGCGAACTCCCATCGCGGCAAAGGGTGGGAATATTTCACCGACCGCGTCATTGAGCTCGTCAACGAAAAAGACGATCCGGTCGTCTTTTTGCTTTGGGGCCGGAACGCGCAAGAGAAAAAAGAACGGATTACGAATCCGCGCCATCTGATTATTGAAGCGCCGCACCCGAGCCCGTTTTCCGCCGTGCGCGGCTTTTTCGGCCATCGCCCGTTTTCGCGGACGAACGCGTTTTTGATGAAATGCGGACGCGAACCGATCGACTGGCAAATCGAAAACATCGGCGTCCGTGCTGAATAAGGAGGGGAGAATGATGTCCATCTCGTTTGCGGCCGTTATCGCCAAGATGGAAGATGAGTTGCGGAAAGCCAAGTCCGTGAACGACCTGCAGCGGGTGCGTGAACACGTCGCCGCCATTCGCGTTTTATGCGATTTGATGTTGGAAGCAACAAGCCATCCGCAGCCGTCCGCTTCGTCTGCCGCAGCCGGGCCGCTTGTCGTCGGCGGGCCGATTTCGGTTGCTGGCGGGCTTTCGCTTGGAGCCGTTTCTGTCCGGGACGCTCCCCTGACATTGACGATGAGGCGAACGGGGAGTCGTTGTTGGATTTTTGAGAGCGGGACAGCGAATCCCCGCGGAACGGTCTTCTCCACGGGATTCTTGATCAACAGAACTCCTTTAAACCGCTTGTCCTTGTTTGCGCCAGAGAACAAGAAGCGGTTTTCCAGCTTGGATGCGGGTCTTGTCGGTGGCGCTCCCGATTGACCGGTTCTGTCGAGTGAAGTGGCTGACATTCATTCGTAATTTGCTGTCGGGGAACATTCCCATTATATTAATGAATGAGGGAAAACAATCTTTAATTAGAAAGGCGGAACAGCTATGAAAACATTCGTCCTTCTCGGCGCGCTCAATGCGTTTTTAGCCGTCGCATTGGGAGCGTTTGGCGCGCATGGGCTTGAAGGGAAGATTCCGGATCGTTATTTGGAGATTTGGAAAACGGCGGTCCAATATCAGATGTTCCACGCATTAGGGCTGCTTGTTGTCGGATTGCTCGCCGGCAAGGCGCCAAATGTCGGGCTGATCGGCGCGGCGGGCTGGGTGATGTTCGCCGGCATCGTGTTGTTTTCCGGGAGCTTGTACGTATTAAGTGTAACGCAGATTAAGCCGCTTGGCGCAATCACTCCGTTTGGCGGCGTCGCTTTTTTGGTCGCCTGGGTGATGATCGGCTATGCGGCGTTGAAATGGCTGTAAGCGAAGCGCGGGCAAGGTGTACCCCGAACAGGAAATCACGCGCCGTCCCAATCATAGAAGGCACTTTTTTGTTTCGTTTGCCACCATGATAAACAACTGGGCGTCAGCAACTTGTGATGGCCGTCGCATCGGATGAAAAAAGCAGGCTACCCTGGGGCAGCCTGCTCATCGAACATCGGTTTTGCGCTTGCACTCAGCGCGGCGAATAGGAGGCGAGCGGCGTGGCGGAGGCACCGGCAAACGGATATTCGTAGGCGATTTCTCCTTCAAACGTGACGTAATCGAGGTAAATCATCGGGATCAAATAGCGTGTGCCTGTTTGTGGGTCGCTTAAAATGACATGGTCACGTCCAGCCGCTTCAATGACGCCGCGAAACACCTTGGCATTCCACTCACGGTTGTTTTCAAACGTCGCATAGATAGTGGCGACTTTTCCTTTGTTTAACCGTAAAATGTTTTCAATGTACGATTCTTCAATCGGCAGCATCCCTGGAATCGATGGGCCGGCGGTGGCAGGTGCAGCAGCGGTGGTCGGTGTCGGGGCCGTAAACGACGGCGCCTGCAAACCGAACGTCGGAGCGGCGGCTGTTGGCGGTGTCATCGTTGGGGCGGCAGCCGCTTGCGGATAGTAATAATATGGGTGCGCCGACGGATAGTACGGCTGCGGATACGGATAGCCGTATGGATAGGATGCATACGGTTGTTGCCGCTCTGGGTCGAACGAGCCATAATAATAGTTTGGTTGTTGTTCATCATGGGGATAGAAGTTGTTGTCTGTATGGTTGGACATAACAAAACCTCCTCAGCAAAAATGTTAATACACGCGCGGACAATCGGATGGAGTCGGCGCGAAGAAGCAATGCGATTTGTAGCGGCCGACGTTCCATTGGTTGAACCATTGCGGCGGGCAATCTTGGCCTTCAGGCGGCTTGAAAAACCAAAGGGCGTTTGTCGCTGGGTGGTAGCGCCAACCGCGGAGCACTTGGCGGGCTAGGCCTATATCCACTTCGCGCGCCCGTTGGTAAAAATACCCTTTCTGCACCGCCTCAAAGCCGCCCGGGCTTTGAAACACCATTTGCCGGATAGAGCGGATGCCGCGGAAGTCAAGGCAGTCGGCGATGACGCGGTTGACGCCGACGTTGCCGACCATGAGCATCCCAAGCCGCCCGTCTCCTTCCGCTTCGGCTCGCATGAGCCGAGCCAACAACTTTACTTCCTCTTCTGTGTGGGCTACAATGGAGGGAGCGATCTGGCCCATATCGTCACCTCAGTCGTTGTGAATTTCGACAGTAATAGGCTATTGGTGGAATAAGAAAATGGTGACAGACGGACAGGCGATTTCTTGGAGGAATTTCTGATTTTATATGTATGGGGCGATTGGGCGTGGTATGACAGAAACAGGGGCGGTTGGCCAAAAAGGGAAATCAGATTACGAAATATTTTTTATCCTTTGGAGCAGGATTTTTGATTCGCGTTCACGAATAGATTTGATGAATATTTTGGCTGTGAGGTGATCAGATGGCCACTGATCATGATCGATTGTTCAAGGAATTGATCCAAACGTTTTTCGAAGAGTTTATCCTTCTTTTTTTCCCCGACATGCATGAGCATATCGATTTCCGCCATCTTTCTTTTTTGTCTGAAGAGCTGTTCACCGATGTGACGGCAGGAGAGAAGTATCGCGTTGATTTGTTGGTTGAGACGAAGTTGAAAGGGGAAGACGGGCTCATCATTGTGCATGTGGAGAACCAAAGCTACGTGCAACCGTCGTTTCCAGAGCGCATGTTCCTCTATTTCAGCCGCTTGTTCGAAAAATACCGCACCCGCATTGTTCCGATTGCTGTCTTCAGCTATGAGGCCCTTCGTGATGAACCGTCCGTGTTTTCGATCGAGTTTCCCTTTGGTGGGGTGCTGCAATTTCGCTTTTTTCAAGTGGAGTTGCGCAAGAAAAATTGGAGGGACTACATCCGGCATGACAATCCGGTGGCAGCTGCCCTTCTCAGCAAAATGGGGTATACTGAAAGTGAGAAAGTCGAGTTGAAAAAAGAATTTTTGCGCATGCTTGTGCGTCTGGAATTGGACGAAGCGAGGCAGCGGCTCTTGTTGGGCTTTTTTGAAACGTATGTGAAGCTATCGGAGGAAGAAGAGCAACAACTGCAAAGAGAGGTGAAAGAGATGGAAACAAAAGAAAAAGAGAAAGTGTTGGAGTTGATCATTTCCTATGAGCAAAAGGGAAGGAAAAAGGGATTGGAAGAAGGGATCGAACGTGGAATTCAACAAGGGATCAAACAAGGAATGAAGCAAGGAATGAAACGGCTGATCCGTAACATGGCGTGCAAAGGAATGACGGCGGAAGAAATCGCTCATTTGGTTGACCTTTCGGAGGAAGAGGTTCGCCGGTTGCTTGAAGAATAGGAAAATAAGCGAAGGGGCCCTGCCGCGTTTGGGCCCCCTTTTTTATACATGGAAGAACGAAGAAACATTTTCCGCCGACAGACGGATGCCGACGAAAAATGAGCCAAATTCGCCAAAGCGGGCGCTGACTTCATCAAAGCGCATTTCATAGACGAGCTTTTTGAACTGGAGCGCATCATCCGAAAACAAGGTGACGCCCCATTCAAAATCATCCAAGCCGACGGAGCCGGTGATGATTTGCGTCACTTTGCCGGCGTATTTTCGGCCGGTCATGCCGTGGGCGCGCATCAGTTCGCGCCGCTGTTCCATCGACAACATGTACCAGTTGTCGTTGCCTTGGCGCCGCTTGTCCATCGGATAGAAGCAAATGTAGTTCGTTTTTGGCAAAATCGGATACAAACGGCGGCGCACCTCTGGAATTTGGTACGGATCTTCGCTGCCGGACGCCAAGTAGTTGCTCAACTCCACGACCGAAACGTACGAATACGCAGGTAATAAATAGTCGGCGAGTTTCGTTTTGTTAAGCGCTGTTTCGATTTCATGCAGCTCATCCAGCGTCGGCCGCAAAATCATGAACAAAATATCGGCTTTTTGCCCGACGATCGTGTAGACGGCATGGCTTCCTTGCTTCTCGCTTTCCGTCGTCTCCCATTGGTCGACAAGCGCTAAAAACTCACTGATCGTTGCCTGGCGCTCTTCGTTTGAAAGTGTTTTCCACGCGCTCCAGTCGATCGTGCGGAAATCGTGCAAACAATACCAACCGTCCAACGTTTGGGCCGCTTCGCTCATCATCGTCACTCCTTTTTTCAATCAATTGTACAGTACCACTATATCATAGTTTGGCCAAAAAAGCGGGTGTCCGTGCATAAAGCAAAAGATACTGAATTGTTCCAAAAGGTGAATTATTGATTGGAAGGGCTTACGATCGTTGCGTTTTCGTATCGAAGCGGTATGCTTAATGTAGAGAAAGGCTGATGCCTGGAGACAGGCGGGCCAACCGTGAAGGAGGCATGAATCGTGACAACCGATTTATTTACGGCATTAAAAGCGAAAGTAACCGATACGGGTCGAAAAATTGTGTTTCCCGAGGGAACCGATGACCGCATCTTAACGGCGGCGAGCCGTTTGGCGACGGAGCAAGTGCTTCAGCCGATCGTCCTTGGCGATGAGCAAGCTGTGCGGGTGAAAGCGGCGGCGCTTGGCTTGCCGCTTGAAGGGGTGGAGATTGTCAATCCGCGCCGCTACGGCGGGTTTGATGAGCTGGTTTCGGCGTTTGTGGAGCGGCGCAAAGGGAAAGTGACAGAAGAAACGGCGCGCGAGTTGCTTTTCGATGAAAACTATTTCGGTACGATGCTCGTTTATACGGGAGCGGCCGACGGCCTCGTCAGCGGGGCGGCCCATTCGACGGCGGATACGGTCCGACCAGCCTTGCAAATCATTAAAACGAAACCGGGCATCCGCAAAACGTCCGGCGTGTTCATCATGGTGCGCGGCGACGAAAAATATGTGTTTGCCGATTGCGCCATTAACATCGCCCCTGACAGCCAGGACTTAGCTGAAATTGCGGTCGAGAGCGCCCGGACGGCCAAAATGTTCGGCCTTAAGCCGCGCGTAGCGCTGTTAAGCTTTTCCACGAAAGGGTCGGCCTCGTCGCCGGAGACGGAAAAAGTCATTGAGGCGGTGCGGTTGGCGAAAGAAATGGCGCCGGATCTGATCCTTGACGGTGAGTTTCAATTTGATGCCGCGTTTGTGCCAGAGGTGGCGAAAAAGAAAGCGCCGGACTCGGTCATTCAAGGGGACGCAAATGTCTTTATTTTCCCGAGCCTTGAGGCGGGCAACATCGGCTACAAAATCGCCCAACGCCTTGGCGGCTTTGAGGCGGTCGGCCCGATTTTGCAAGGGCTGAACAAGCCGGTGAACGACCTATCGCGCGGCTGCAGCGCCGAAGACGCCTACAAGCTCGCGCTCATCACCGCTGCCCAGTCGCTTGGGGAGTGACGGGGCTGCCGCTCGATAAAAACGAGGGAGGCATGCGCCCCTTGTCCTTTTTGCGCCATTTGCTAATGGCGATTATGTTATAATGAATAGAGTTGGAATGATCTATGCAAGGGGTTGCTCGCGATGGGCCATGAATTGCTGCGGCAGCCGAAATGGCGGGTCATCGACCAGTCGCACTTCGGGCCGCTGTTTGATGCGAAACAATCGTTTGCCATCGATGATGCATTATGCACCGCGGTTGGTGCGGGACAGTCGGATGCGGTCGTCCGCACATGGGTGCATGACGACACCATCGTGTTGGGTATTGCGGATACAAAACTTCCCCATTTCCACGAAGCGGTTTCGTTTTTGCACGGGGAAGGATACCGCGTCGTCGTCCGTAATTCCGGCGGGTTGGCCGTTGTCCTTGACAGCGGGGTGTTGAATATTTCGCTCATTTTTCCGGAAACGAAAAACACGATTGCCATCGAGCAAGGGTATGAGGCGATGTATGCGCTCATGGCCGCCATGCTTGCCTCATACGGCGCCCGCGTTGAGGCGGGGGAAATCGTCGGTTCGTATTGCCCGGGGAGCTATGACTTGAGCATTGGCGGCAAAAAGTTTGCCGGCATTTCGCAGCGACGGGTGCGCGGCGGCGTTGCCGTGCAAATCTACCTTTGCGTCAACGGGAGCGGGGCCGCGCGGGCTGAGCTTATTCGCCGCTTTTATGAGCTCGGCCGCCAAGGAGAGAAAACGAAATTCGCCTACCCCGATGTTGTCCCAGCTGTCATGGCGTCGCTGTCTGAGCTTCTCGGCTGCGAGTTGTCGATCGATGAGCTGCTTGTCGCCCTTTGGCGCACGCTGCAGTCGTTTGGCGGCGAGCTATATTCGTCTGCCCTCGAGAACGGCGAATGGAATTGGTATGAGCAGTATTGGGCGCGCATCGTCGAGCGGAATGAAACGGCGCTCAAGGGCGCGCTCCTAGCAGGAGAATAAGGGGGCGGTCCGCCCGGCGGCAAGAGCCCGCGTTTATCGCCTGACGCCGCCGGCAGGCAAAAAGGATGCTCCGTGTCTCGGCCGCACCGGAGAGAGTGCGATCAAGGCGCAGCCATGGACAGGGCATCCTTATTTTGGCTCTTCACCACAACATGTACTTGACAAGCAATACGGTTTCCTGCCCAAAGATGTGCAAAAATCACTGATTTGTTGATTTTCCCTCACAAGCGTAAATAGAGTATGTTCAGAAAAAATCAAGTACAACTTTTGGTGAAGAGCCCTTATTTTATTTACTCCGCGATTTTTTCCAAGTTGCCGTTCGGGTCCATACGGAAGGTCAGCCCCCGCTCTTCTTCCTCTTTTAACACCATTTTGCGCGCTCGGTTGATGATTTTCACGAGCGTCTCAAAATCTTCTTGGACGGTCGACGAATTTTCTTCTAATTTCGCAACCTTTTCTTCAAGTTCTTTATTTTTTTGCTTTAATTCTTCAATTTCGCGGCGCAGCCGCTCGTTTTCTTTGATCAGCGCCTCCCGTTTCCGCTCATGGGATTGGAACGTTTTTAAGAACGCGATCACTTGATCCAGCGTCACTTGTTGCGGCGGAGAGGATGGGACGACGGCTGGCAGCTGCATCACATCGCCCAACTCCTCTAATGACGGCATCGGTGGTTCATACAGGCGCCGCTTTTTCGCGCCGCCTTGTTTGGCCAGCAGCCGCAGCCGCTCTTTTCGTTGCTTTTTCGCCAGCTGCAGTGCCTCTTCGTAGCGATGGCGGACGACTGCATTCCAGCGAAAGCCACAGGCGGCCGATGTCCGATTCAGCTTGTCGCCGACTTCTTCAAAGGCGTTGAGCTGGGTGCTCCCTTCACGCACATGGCGCAATACGGTCTCTGCCAACAATAAATCGTCTTCTTCCGTCCAAGCGTCTTGCCGTTGTTTCATTGTTCTCCACTCCTTTTTCCCATGCTAGTAAAAGGGTGGACCAAAAGGAAAAAATTTATACGTTGCAAGTTTACAGGATTGACAAGTTGAAAGAATGAAAGGCCGCAAACTTGCAATTTTCTTCGGGAAGCGGTAGAATACACAAAGCAAACGCTGCAGAAAGGGATGACGCATAATGGCAAATGAGTTTCGCGTTTGCGACGACTGCAAGGCGCCGAATTTAAAAACATTGATTCCGCGCTTGAAAAAGCTTGATCCGGATGCGGTCATCAAAATCGGCTGCCAGTCGTATTGCGGCCCAGGGCGGAAAAAGACGTTTGCTTTCGTCAACAACCGTCCGGTGGCGGCGCTGACGGAAGACGAACTGATTGATAAAATTGCCGAAAGGTTGAAAAAGCGATAACCGATCACCTTCTTTGCCGAAAGAAGGTGATTTTTTTGTTTTTTCCGTCAATAATGGAGAAAGACGGAGAAAAAAGTCAACTATTTCTTTGCCAAAAGAAACGGCGTATAATAGATGTATGTTGGAGACGGAAGAGGAGGATGCGATGTATTCCGGCGGGCAGCTTGACGAAGAAAAAGTGTTTAAAGATCCGGTGCACCGATACATACATGTTCGCGACAAAGTGATTTGGGATTTGATCGGCACAAAAGAATTTCAGCGCCTGCGCCGCATCAAGCAGCTCGGCACGACATATTTGACGTTTCACGGCGCCGAGCACAGCCGGTTTAACCATTCGCTCGGCGTTTACGAAATCATCCGCCGCATCATTGACGACGTGTTTGTCGGCCGCGATCATTGGGATCATAGCGAGCGCCTTCTTTGCCTATGCGCGGCGCTCTTGCACGATTTAGGGCACGGCCCGTTTTCCCATTCATTTGAAAAGGTGTTTCGCCTCGACCACGAAGATTTTACACAGGCAATCATTTTAGGCGATACAGAAGTGAACGCCGCCTTGCGCGAAGTGGGCGACGATTTTCCGCAAAAAGTGGCGGAAGTGATTGCCAAAACGTACCCGAACAAGCTTGTGGTGAGCCTCATTTCGAGCCAAATTGACGCCGACCGGATGGATTATTTGTTGCGCGATGCCTACTACACCGGCGTCAGCTACGGCTATTTTGACATGGAGCGCATTTTGCGCGTCATGCGCCCGCGCGAAGACCAAGTCGTCATCAAACGAAGCGGCATGCATGCGGTGGAGGATTACATCATGAGCCGCTACCAAATGTACTGGCAAGTGTACTTTCATCCCGTGACGCGCAGTGCGGAAGTCATTTTGACGAAAATTTTGCATCGGGCGAAAAAGCTGTACGAGGACGGGTATACGTTTGCGACGAAGCCAACCCATTTTTTATCGTTTTTTGCCGGCCATGTCACGCTTGGCGACTATTTGGCGCTCGATGAAGCGATCATCCTGTTTTACTTCCAGCAATGGCAATACGAGCGGGATCCGATCTTAAGCGACTTATGCCGGCGGTTTGTCCACCGCCGCCTGTTCAAATATACGGAGTTCCATCCGACAAACGAGCAAATGGAGAAGCTCATTGAGCTGACCGGTTTGTTTAAAAAAGCGGGCATCGACCCGGACTACTACTTGGTCGTCGATTCGTCCTCGGATTTGCCGTATGACTTTTACCGGCCGGGCGAGGAAGGCGAGCGCCTGCCGATTTATTTGTTGATGCCAAACGGGGAGCTGCGCGAGCTGTCGCGCGAATCGGTGTTGGTTGACGCCATTTCCGGCAAGCGGCGCACCGACCATAAGCTCTATTTCCCCGCTGATTTTCTTGAAGACATGTCGACGAAGCGGACAGTGAAGAAAAAGATTATGGAAATTTTAAAGGGTTAGGAGATGACGGAGAGTGCTCACAGAGCATGCGAAAGTGATGAAGGCGTTGGCGGCCGCCGGGGAAATAGCGGGCCGCAAAAAGCTGCAAAAAATGATTTACATCGCCAAAAAGCTCGACTTTCCGTTTTATGAGAAGTTCGACTTCCACTTTTACGGCCCGTATTCGGAAGAGTTGACGTGCCGCATCGAAGAGCTGTGCGCGCTCGGCTTTTTGCATGAAGTGAAAGAGAAAAAGAGCGGCTATGTGCAATACCGCTATACACTGACCGAAGCGGGCGAACAGTTTTTGCGCCATTACGACTGGGAGATGCCGGGCCTTGCCGAATGCATGCAGGCGATGAACGGACAAAACGCACGCTTTTTGGAGCTTGTCTCCACGGTGCTCTATTTTGAACATTTGTCAAAAGATGAGGTAAAAGAGAAAATCGCTGTCGTAAAAAGCAAGCAGCGCTATACGGAGGACGAGATCGAAGAGGCGTATGCGTATATTGAGGCGCTGCGGAGCCGTTGCAACAAGGGCGCTTGTGTGTAGGGAAGATGAAAAACACTGTTTCAACACACCATCAGCTGGCCATAGACGAAAAGGTGTCCCATTGTTTCCGGGACACCTTCTTCTTTTGGATTAATGCGGCAAAAACGCCAACTGCAAAACGAACAGCACGGCAAGCACGTACAGCAGCAACGGCACATCGCGCCAGCGGCCGCGGGCGATTTTTAAGAGCGGGTACGAGATGAAGCCGAGCGCGATGCCGGTCGCGATGCTGGACGTGAGCGGCATGCTTAAGATGATTAAAAAGGCCGGGAACGCTTCGTCCAGTTCGCGCCAATTGATATGGGCGATGTTGCTGATCATCAAGCTTCCGACGATAATGAGCGCCGGGGCGGTGATGGCGGATAACCCGGCGACCGCGCCAACCAGCGGGCTGAAAAAGGCCGCGATGACAAACAGTACAGCGACGGTGAGCGCCGTCCAGCCGGTGCGTCCGCCAGCGGCGACGCCGGTTGATGACTCGATGTACGCCGATGTCGGGCTTGTGCCGAACATGGCGCCGATCGTTGTCGCGACCGAGTCGGCCAAGAGCGCCTCGCGGGCGCGCGGCAGTGTGTTTCCTTTCATCAGCCCGGCTTGTTGGGCAACGCCGATCATCGTGCCGGTCGTGTCAAAGAGCGTGACGAGCAAAAAGGAAAAGACGACGGCGTACAAGCTGTGGTTGATGACATCACCAACGGCCGTCAACGGATTAGCGGCGACAAGCCCTTCCGGAAGCGACGGCAGCGAGACGATGCCTTTGTCAAAGTGAAGTTGCCCGGTCGCGTAGGCGATGACGCCGGTCGCGACCATGCCGTAAAAGAGCGCGCCGTTGACGCCGCGCATCATGAAAACGAGCGTGACGGCGAGGCCGATGAGCGTCAACACGGCCGACGGGGCATGCAAGTTGCCAAGCGCGACCAAATTTTGCGGATGGGCTTGGATGATTCCGGTCAGCCGCAGGCCGATAAAGGCGATAAACAGCCCGATGCCGGCGGTGATGCCGTGTTTTAAGCTGTCGGGGATCACTTCGATCAGCTTGCTGCGGAGCGGGGTGAGCGACAGCAACAAAAACAGCAATCCCGCGACAAACACAGCGGAAAACGCGGTTTCGTACGAAATGCCGCCGTGCGAGCCGACGACGGAATAGGCAAAATACGCGTTCAGCCCCATGCCGGGGGCAATGGCGATCGGATAGTTAGCGAATATTGCCATCCATAGCGTGCCGACGACGGTCGCGATGACGGTGGCGGTGAACGCCTGTTCAAACGGGACGCCGGCATCTGATAAGATGACCGGATTGACGACGATGATGTACACCATGGTGAAAAAAGTCGTCAGGCCAGCGAGAAACTCTGTTTTGCGATTGCTGGCATGGTGCGGAAGACGAATCATAGGCAACCTCCTAAAGGCGAACAATATGAAAGACAACTATAATAATATTCGTTTTTATTCCAAAAAGCAACGGGGACGCCCGATGGCGCCCCCGTTTGTTACTCCGCGTCGCTCAGCCGTTTTCCAGCGATGGCGTAATGGTCTTTCGTCATTTCCTCGATGAACACAACAACGCTCTCTTTTTTCGCCCCGGTTGTCTCTACAACGGCGTCGGTCACTTTTTCCACCAGCGCTTTCTTTTGCTCATCCGTGCGGCCGGCGAGCATTTTGATCGTGACATACGGCATCATCATTCCCCATTTCCTTGTCGAGTGCTGTCGCGCTTATTATACCATGGAACGGTGAAGTTCAGTCCACTTTTGGCGGTAAATCATGTATACTAAGGATAGTGAATACAGGGGAAAAGGAGTTAATCAAGTGGAACACATTTTGCCGTATTCGTTAAGCGAAATTCCGTACGTGCTGTTGACGCTGGCGCTGGCGTTTTCCGTGCATGAGTTCGCTCATGCATACGTCGCCTACAAGTTCGGCGATCCGACGGCGAAAAACGAGGGACGGCTGACATTGTCACCGTTTGCCCATTTGGATTTGCTTGGCACCCTGCTGATTTTTCTCGCTGGGTTTGGCTGGGCGCGCCCGGTGCCAGTCAATCGCTTTTATTTCAAAAATCCGCGCCTTGCCGGCATTCTCGTGTCAGTTGCCGGACCGCTGAGCAACCTCGTGCTTGCCGCGCTTGGATTTGTCATTTGGTACGCGATGATCGATTTCGGCATCATGCGGGCGCTGCCGGATTGGTTTGCGGCCGGGTTTGATCTGTTTTTCCAAATTTTTATCAGCTTGAACGCTGTCTTGTTTGTGTTTAATTTATTGCCGTTTCCGCCGCTTGATGGGTATCGTATTATTGAAGACTTGGCCCCGGATGGGCTGCGGGCGAAAATGATGCAATGGGAAAACTACGGGGCGCTCATTTTCCTTGTTCTCGTGCTCACGCCGCTTGACCGATATACGATTGAGCCGGTGTTTCAAGTGGCGCTGCCGTTTGTATTGGAAAATTTGCAGTCGTTGGTCGCCAATTTGTTTATGTAAGGAAGGAGGAACAAGCGGAATGGAGCAAAAAAAGAAAAAAAATATCGGCTTTAATATCATCAAAGACGATCCGACCGACGGGCACCGCGGCTTTGGCGCCGGGGCGTTGAGCTTAGAAAACGTTTCGCCGGTCATCATTGACGTCGAAGCGGGCGAAGCGTTCGTCGATATGGGGGCGATGCATGCCCGCAGCTCTGTTGAGCGCGGCATCAAGTTTTTGCCGGATCGCTCCGCCGTGCCAAACGGCAAGCCGTATTGGATCGTCTGGGTGACGATCGAGCGCCGCGAGGACGGTCCGTATTACGCCGGGGTGACGGCGTGCGAAATGACGGTCGACCGTGAGGCGCGCCGCGGTTATAAGTTATTGCCGGAACATGTGAACCGGCTCGATAAATCGCTGAAACGGCATATCATCGTCGATCATATGGACGCTAAGTCGAAGCGGGTGCTCGCCGACTTTTTGAAAGGACATGACATCGGGATGTGGAACCGTTCGAGCGATGAACTGAAAAAAGGGCTCGAAGGCGAATTGTGACGGTTTTGTGAACATGTTTGCCTAAGGGCTTGTTCTCGTTTGGAAAAAAGGATAAACTAAATCTACATGTATAACACAGGAAAACTAGGACAAGAAAATCCCCTGCGGGCAAACGCAGGGGATTTTCTTGTTTAAAACCATGGGAACCATTTCTCGAACCAGCTTTTTCCGTCTCCTTGTTTCTTCTTTTTCTTTTCCAAATGGTCGGTGCAATAGTCGGTCGGTTCTGTACCGATGAGATAGTACGTTTTTCGTTTCACCGGACAGGAGTCGGTGGCCAGCTTGCCGTTTTGCGGGTCGATGTAGACGCCGATGACGCCTTTGGTCGGTTTGAACGATTTTTTCGGTTCGCCGGCGAGGCTTTGTTCCATAAAGTGAACCCATATTTGTTTGGCATATTGCCTTTCGGCAGGACGATCCATCGTTTCCCCGCGGTCGTAGCCGGTCCAGACGCCGGCGACAAGTTGCGGGGCGAAGCCGATCATCCAGCTGTCCGTTTTCGTCGTCCCGGACTTGCCGGCGTACGGACGCGTGATGTCATCGATGATGGACTGCCCGGTGACGGTTGTATAGCCGTTAAGCTTTGGGTCGAACATCCCGGTCATTAAATGGGTCGTCACAAACGCCGCGTCGCGGTCGAGCACTTGCCGGCTCTCCGGCTTATGTTCATACAGCACATTTCCGTTTGCATCAACGACTTTTTGAATAAACACCGGTTCGGTTTGTTTGCCGTAGTTGGCCAGCGTGCTGTACGCGGCCACCATGTCGATCACTTTCACGGGCGAGGTGCCGAGCGCCAATGACGGCACTGCTTTCAATCTGCTTGTAATGCCAAGCGCTTTCGCTGTTTCGACGAGTTTGTCGGCGCCGATGAACTGGAGCGTTTTCACCGCAAAGACGTTGTCAGATACAGCGAGCGCCTGGGCGAGCGTGATCGGGCCATTGGCATAGTAGTCATTGTAATTATGGGGGGTGTACGACGATCGGCCGCCGTTAAACGTAAATGTCGTCAGCTCGCTGCGCAGTTGGGTCGATGGGGTGAATCCTTGCTTGATCGCCGCGTAATACAAAAACGGTTTAAACGTCGACCCCGGCTGGCGTTCGGCTTGCACAGCGCGGTTGAACGGGCTCTCTTCGTAGTTGCGTCCGCCGACGAGCGCCTTTACTTCCCCGGTGCGTGGATCCATCGCCACAAGCGCCGCTTGAACGGCGGAGTGCGGATCGATGATGCGACGGATTTGTTCTTCGGCAATCTGCTGCAGGCGCCGATCCAACGTCGTATAGACGCGCAGCCCCCGAGCTCGATCGTCCGCTCATCAAGACCGAGTTTGATGCGCAGCTGCTGTTTGACGACATCTTGAAAATACGGAGCGATCGGCTGCTCTTGTTCGTGGTGGCGGACGTAGACGAGCTTGTCGCGGTACGCCTGCTCCGCTTCTTCGCGGCTGATGTAGCCGGCTTCCACCATGGAGGTAAGCACGATTTTTTGACGCGCTTTCGCCCGCTGTTCATTGACAAACGGCGAGTAGTAATACGGCCCTTTCGGAATGCCGGCCAGCATCGCCGCCTCGCTGAGCGTCAGCTCGCTCGCGTGCTTGCCGAAATAGTAGCGAGCCGCTGCTTCAATGCCGTAGACCCATGGCCGTAGTAAATCGTGTTTAAATAGCCTTCCAAAATTTGATCTTTGCTGTAGTTGGCTTCAAGCCGGATGGTGTACAACGCTTCCTGGATTTTCCGCGACCACGTTTTCTCATGCGTCAAAAACAAGTTGCGCGCGTATTGCTGGGTGATCGTGCTCGCTCCTTGCACTTTGTCCATGGCCTCGAGATTGGCGAGCACCGCGCCAGCGATCCGTTTCAAGTCAAACCCGTGATGTTCGTAAAACTTCCGGTCTTCAACGGCGATCGTCGCTTCGATGACGTGCGGGGACATGTCTTTGAGCCGAACCCAATAGCGTTTTTGCCCATGGTCGCTCTCCCCGATTTTGCGGCCGTCGTCCGCATAAAAAATCGTCGTCTGCGGCACGGCGACCGGCGGGGCGCCTTCGATTTTTGCGAACAACACAAAGCTCCCGAGAGCGGCGAAGGCAAAGATGGCGAGAAAAAAGCCGATAAAGACGGCGGCGCGCACATATTTCCACGTGCCGCGAAAACGGCTGCCCGGGATCGGTTCCATTGCGCATCACCTCAACGGTTTTGGCGTTGTTTTAGACATGCGGGCGGACGCCCGGCTGAATGCGCCGCCTTGCTTTTGTCAAGGCTTCGCCAGCGAGGTTTTCCGCTTTTTCTTACCAGTATGAAAAAAAATTTTTTATTTTAAACTTGTTCCTCTTGCATTTTTGCTAGATTGCTCTATACTTTTTCATGTTTAGTTTTTCGTTGGCTAAGGAAAACTTGTATAGTAAGCAATGCTCGGAGAAAGGATGTTACCGAATGGAACTTTGGTTTACCGAAAAGCAAACGGAGCATTTTGGCATCACCGCACGCATCATCCGCACTTTACATACAGAACAGACGCCGTTCCAAAAACTTGATATGGTCGAAACGGCAGAGTTTGGCAACATGCTCATTCTAGACGGCATGGTCATGACAACGCAAAAAGACGAGTTCGTCTATCATGAAATGGTCGCCCACGTGCCGTTGTTCACCCACCCCAATCCGGAAAACGTGCTTGTCGTCGGCGGCGGCGACGGCGGCGTCATTCGTGAAGTGCTGAAGCACCCAAGCGTCAAAAAAGCGACGCTTGTCGAAATTGACGGCAAAGTGATCGAGTGCTCGAAAACCTACTTGCCGGAGATTGCCGGCAAACTCGATGATCCGCGCGTCGAAGTGAAAGTCGATGACGGGTTTATGCATATCGCCAAAAGCGAAAACGAGTATGACGTCATTATGGTTGACTCAACCGAACCGGTCGGCCCGGCGGTCAACTTGTTCACAAAAGGGTTTTACGCCGGCATCGCCAACGCGTTGAAGGAAGACGGCATTTTCGTCGCCCAAACGGACAATCCGTGGTTTAAAGCAGACTTGATCCGCAACGTCTACCGCGATGTGAAAGAAATTTTCCCAATCACCCGTTTATATACGGCGAACATTCCGACGTATCCGAGCGGGCTCTGGACGTTTACGCTCGGCTCGAAAAAATACGACCCGCTCGCTGTGAGCGACGACCGGTTCCATGACATTGAGACGAAATATTACACGAAAGAATTGCACAAAGCGTGTTTCGTCTTGCCGAAATTTGTCGCGGATTTAACGAAGTAAGGGGGCGCCAGGCGATGCGATTTGATGAAGCCTATTCGGGCAACGTGTTTATCGGCAGCCATCCGAATTTTGAAGAAAGCGAAGCCGTCATTTACGGGATGCCGATGGACTGGACGGTCAGCTACCGGCCTGGCTCGCGGTTTGGCCCGGCCCGCATCCGCGAAGTGTCAATCGGGCTTGAGGAGTACAGCCCATATTTGGACCGCGAACTCAAAGACATCCGCTACTTTGACGCTGGGGACATTCCGCTGCCGTTTGGCAATGCGGCCCGCAGTTTGGAGCTGATTGAACAGTTCGTGAAAAAGGTGCTTGACGCCGGCAAATTTCCGCTCGGCCTTGGCGGCGAACATCTCGTCTCTTGGCCGGTCATCAAAGCGGTGCACGACTATTACCCAGATTTGGCCGTCATTCACATGGACGCCCATACCGACTTGCGCGAACATTACGAAGGCGAGCCGCTGTCGCACGCGACGCCAATCCGCAAGGTCGCTGACCTGATCGGCCCGACGAATGTCTTTTCGTTCGGCATCCGCTCCGGCATGAAGGAAGAGTTTGAATGGGCGAAAGAAAACGGCATGTACATCGCCAAGTTTGAGGTGCTCGAGCCGCTCCGCTCCGTGCTGCCGAAGCTCGCCGGCCGCTCAGTGTATGTGACGATCGACATCGATGTGCTTGATCCCGCTCATGCCCCCGGAACGGGAACGGTGGATGCGGGCGGGATTACATCGAAAGAGCTGCTAGCCGCGATCCATGAGATTGCCCGCTCTGACGTTCATGTCGTCGGCGCTGATTTGGTCGAAGTGGCGCCGATTTACGACCACTCGGAACAAACGGCCAATACGGCGAGCAAGCTTGTGCGGGAAATGCTGCTTGGCTGGGTGGCGAAGTGAAAAATGAGAAAAAGCGCCTAAATCGCCAATGTGCGGGGGCGCTTTTTTTCTTTGGGGGGGACAAAAGATGCAGGAATATGAGCGTACGGAACGTAATAATGTGTAATATATTTACAGAAAAAGGAGAGGGGGAATGAAGATGGGCGTGAAGCTGATCAAAATTTCCGTTGTGTACTTTGTCATTGGCGTCTGTATTGGGCTTGGCATGTCGATGACCCATTCGTTTGCGCTGACCCCGGTCCATGTCCATATCAACTTGCTTGGCTGGACGGCCTTGACGCTTGCTGGCATCATCTATCATTTATTTCCACAAGCGGCGGCGACGAAATGGGCGAAAGTGCATTTCTGGCTGCACAATATCGGCCTGCCGGTCATGATGATCGGTCTCATTTTCGTCGTTTACGGCAACGAAGCGTTCGTGCCGGTGACAGCGATTGGCGGGGTGCTTGTTGTCCTCGGCGTCATTTCTTTTGCCATTGCCGTGCTGCAACACGTTCGCCTCTCATCGTGAAGCGGATATGACTAGGCTCAAAGCGCTTGCTTTGGGCCTTCTCTTTTCCTCGCCCCTTGAATCGAGCCGAGCAGTTCTTTATACTTAATGTTATGACTGTTTTGCTCGCAAAGGTGTGTTCATCCATGGAGGAACGAAACGGCATTCCGGTGCGCCTTCGCCAAGTGACGGTCATCCGCGAAAGGGCGCGCCAGGAGACGGTCGTGCTTGAGGCGGACGGGGTGTATTACATAAAAGGGGAAACAGGCTATTTGCAGTTTGAGGAGGAAAACGAACTGGGGCGGGTGAAAACGACGGTGAGAATCTCGACTGAGGAAGTCGCCGTCATTCGCTCCGGGGCGGTCGAGATGCGGCAAACGTTCCGCCGCCGGCAAGAAACGCCGGGCCATTACGGAACGGTGTTTGGGCGGTGGGCGATGGCGGCGAAAACGGATGCGATCGAGTTTCACTATGACGATAAGCGGAAGCGGGGGCGGCTCTTTCTCTCCTACGAGCTTTTCTTGCAAAACGAGCGGAGCGGGCGCCATACGTTGACGTTGACATTTAAGGGGGTATAAGCCGATGAACATTGTCGGACAAATGAAAGAACAGCTGAAAGAAGAAATTCGCCAGGCGGCAGTCAAGGCTGGTTTGGCAACTGCTGAAGAGCTTCCGGAAGTGCTCTTGGAAGTGCCGCGCGACAAGGCGCATGGCGATTACTCGACGAACATCGCCATGCAGCTTGCTCGCATTGCGAAAAAGCCGCCGCGGGCGATCGCTGAGGCCATTGTTGGGCAGTTCGACCGTGAGCGGGTGTCGGTTGAGCGCATCGAGGTAGCAGGGCCAGGATTTATTAACTTTTATATGGACAACCGCTATTTGACAGCCGTTGTGCCGGCGATTTTGCAGGCGGGACAAGCGTACGGCGAATCGAACGTCGGCAACGGGGAAAAAGTGCAAGTCGAGTTCGTCTCGGCCAACCCGACCGGCGACTTGCATTTAGGCCATGCCCGCGGCGCAGCGGTCGGCGATTCGCTTTGCAACATTTTGGCGAAAGCCGGGTTTGACGTGACGCGTGAATACTATATTAATGACGCCGGCAAGCAAATTTACAATTTAGCGAAATCGGTCGAAGCCCGTTATTTTCAGGCGCTCGGTGTCGATATGCCGTTGCCGGAGGACGGCTATTACGGCGACGATATCGTCGAAATCGGCAAAAAGCTTGCCGAAGAGTACGGCGACCGGTTTGTCGAAATGGAGGAAGAGGAGAGGCTTGCCTTTTTCCGCGACTATGGGCTCCGCTATGAGCTTGAAAAAATCAAAAAAGACTTGGCCGACTTCCGTGTGCCGTTTGACGTCTGGTATTCGGAAACATCGCTCTATGAAAGCGGCAAAATCGACGAAGCGCTTTCCACTTTGCGTGAGCGCGGCTACATTTACGAGCAGGACGGGGCGACATGGTTCCGTTCGACGGCGTTTGGGGACGACAAAGACCGCGTCTTAATTAAGCAGGACGGCACATATACGTACTTGCTTCCGGACATCGCCTACCATCAAGACAAGCTGCGGCGTGGGTTCAAAAAGCTCATCAACATTTGGGGAGCGGACCACCACGGCTACATTCCGCGCATGAAGGCGGCGATCGCTGCGCTCGGCTACGATCCGGAAGCGCTCGAAGTCGAAATCATCCAAATGGTGAACTTATACCAAAACGGCGAGCGCGTCAAAATGAGCAAGCGCACCGGCAAGGCGGTGACGATGCGCGAGCTGATGGAAGAAGTCGGCGTCGATGCCGTCCGCTACTTCTTTGCGATGCGCTCGGGCGATACGCATTTGGATTTTGACATGGACTTGGCCGTGTCGCAGTCGAATGAAAATCCGGTTTACTACGTCCAATATGCGCACGCCCGCGTTTCAAGCATTCTCCGCCAGGCGGAAGAGCAAAACGTGTCGTACGAAGGCGGCCTCGCTTTGCATCATTTAGCGGAGACGGAAAAAGAAATCGAGCTGCTCAAAGTGCTCGGCGACTTCCCGGACGTCGTCGCCGAGGCAGCGCTCAAGCGGATGCCGCACCGCGTCACCGCCTATGCGTTTGAGCTGGCTTCGGCGCTCCATAGCTTTTATAACGCGGAAAAAGTGCTTGATTTGGACAACATCGAAAAAACAAAAGCCCGCCTCGCGCTTGTCAAGGCGGTGCAAATTACGCTGCAAAATGCGTTAGCGCTCATTGGCGTTTCAGCGCCGGAACAAATGTAAAGGAATGAGGGGGAGAGCGGAGAGCGCCCCTCTTTTTTGGGCATTCTAAAGAAAAACGAACAGTGGAGGACGAATCTCATGAAAGAAATCGTGCTGTCGCTTCTGACAGGCATGATCGTCGGCTTTTTGTTCACCTTGCTTCGGTTGCCGATTCCCGCTCCCCGGCGTTGGCCGGCATTGCCGGCATCGTCGGGGTGTATCTCGGCATGCGGTTGTTTCAATGGTTCACGGTGTTTTGGAAGTAAGCACTTGCATGATCAAACGGGGAACAAAACCCGGTTGGCGCCATTTTGGCAGCATCAAGCCGCCGGAAGCGCTGGCCGGGTTTTTTGCTTCTTCTGTTGTTTGCGAGGGAAATGGAATTTCGGACCGGTCAAAGCCAGGCGGAGATGAGCTGGGAAATCGACTGTTTGCCGCGGTCAAGGAGCGAACGCTTCCGCCAAAAATCGAGCGTCAGCGGCTCGGCGCGCGTCAGGTCGCGTTGGATCGCCCGCTTGACCACCTGCGTGAACGCGCGGTCGAATACATAGCAGTTGATTTCGCCGTTCAAAAACAAGCTGCGCCGATCGAAATTGGCTGTGCCGACGTTGCACCACTCCTCATCGATGACGAGCGTTTTGGCATGGTAAAATCCTTGGTAAAAGCGGTAAATGCGCGCGCCGGCTTTCAAGAGTCGATAAAAGTACGGATAGGCAGCCTCTTTGACAAATAAATGGTCCGCCTTCAGCGGCACAAGGACGGTCACACGCACCCCGCGCCGAAGCGCTTGCATCAGCTCGTTAAACAGCGGCCGGCTTGGGATGAAGTATGGGCTGCCGATCATAATTTCTTTTTTCGCCTGGCGGATGACCTCGATAAACTGTTCTTCAAGGGCAGCGCCGTTGGTGGCGACGAGCTGATGGCGAATGGCGCCGGCCGGAAGCGGCGGGAAGTAGCGATGTTTGTCAGGCACTGTCCGGTCCGTTGCTTCTTCCCAGTCGTGCAAAAACTGTTCTTGCAAGTCGTGAACCCCTTCGCCGTTCACTTTTAAGTGGTAATCACGCCATTCGCCGAAGTTGGCGTCTTTTCCGTTGTATTCGCGGCCGATGTTAAAGCCGCCGATGTAGCCGACCCGCCCGTCGATGACCGTAATTTTCCGATGGTTGCGGCGGTTGAGGCGGTAAATGAAAAACGGAAAGCGCGGCTTTCGGGCATAGGCGAACTCCACCCCGCTTTCCTCGAGCGAACGGATGAGCGCTTTCGGCAGTCCAAAGCTGCCGACCCAATCGGTCAACACTCGCACTTTCACGCCGGCAGCTGCTTTTTCCTTTAAAATCTGGAAAAATGGCGCGCTCGTTTCGTCATTTTTTATAATATAAAACAAGACGTGAATATGATCGCGGGCGCGGCCTAGTTCAGCGAAGTAATCAGAAAATAAATGCCTGCCGTTGATATAGAGGGAAATATCGCTTCTCCGCTCCGGGTAGACGACTTTTTTGCGCCCATTGCGGAAGATGAACTGTCCAAGCTTGTCATCAAGATAAACGAGCAGCAATACGATGGCAATGACGGAAATGACGACCATATCTTCTCCTCCTATGTCGATTCGGTATGTATTAATGTGCCCGAGAACGCGCAAAACGTTTCAAATTGCATCTACCGTGAACATACCCAAACTCCAAATGAATCAAATTTCCATATTGATGAATGTTTTTCGTCAAGGGAGTCTATAGAGGGCTGAACAAATCGATGATTCCCCGCGATCGCTCCGTTGCCAAGGGAAAGTTTTCACGGTTGGGATGAAAAAAGGTTATTGACTGAATGCTCATTCATTTGTACAATAGACATAAAGCGAATTCTGAAAATTTCTTTTGTTATGGCAACACATTCGCTCGAAAAACGGGGGAAGGGGAGAGAAGATGAATGCCTTGTTGGTGGTGAACTGGCTCGCGTTTTTGCTTGTAACCGCTTACGCGATTCACTTGTTTGCCTATGTCGTCAAAACGCGGGCGATGTACATCAAACTCGGCAAAAAAGTCGAGTTTGACCGCAAAGTAAAAGAGCGGCTGCGAAACATCTGGGTCAACGTGTTCGGCCAGAAAAAGCTGCTCAAGGACAAAAAAAGCGGACTGATCCACGTCGTCTTTTTCTATGGCTTTATTCTCGTCCAATTTGGCGCGATTGATTTCATCATCAAAGGGCTTGCGCCGGGGGCGCATTTGCCGCTTGGGCCGCTGTATGCGGGATTTACGTTTTTCCAAGAAATCGTCACTTTGCTTATTTTGATCGCGGTGCTCGCCGCCTTTTACCGCCGTTACATTGAAAAGCTCGTCCGTTTAAAGCGCGACTTGAAAGCTGGGCTTGTCCTCATCTTCATCGCCGGGCTCATGCTGTCGGTGTTGTTCGGCAACGGGATGAGCATCATTTGGCACGGCGAAGAAGCGACATGGAGCGAGCCGGTCGCTTCGCTCATTGCTGCCGCGTTTTCCTGGGTCGGCGAAACGGGGGCTGCGGTGCTCTTCTTTATTGCCTGGTGGGTGCATCTGTTGATTTTGCTCACGTTCCTCGTGTACGTGCCGCAATCAAAGCACGCCCATTTGATCGCTGCGCCGATCAACGTCTTTTTCAGCCGGCTGACGCGGCCGAAGCTGGCGCCAATCAACTTTGAAGACGAAAGCCAAGAATCGTTTGGCGTCGGCAAAATTGAGGATTTCACGCAAAAGCAATTGATCGACTTGTACGCCTGTGTCGAGTGCGGCCGTTGCACAAGCATGTGTCCGGCGACCGGCACGGGGAAAATGTTGTCGCCGATGGATTTGATTTTAAAATTGCGCGACCATTTGACGGAAAAAGGGGCGGTCGTCACGTCGCGCACGCCGTGGGTGCCCGCGTTCGCTTTCAAACATACAAGGGGCAATCAGCTCGCGTTCGCCGCGGCGTCGGAGCAGGCGGCGACGATCGAAATGCCAAGCTTAATCGGCGATGTCATCACCGAAGAAGAGATTTGGGCCTGTACGACGTGCCGCAACTGTGAGGACCAATGCCCGGTCATGAATGAGCATGTCGATAAAATCATCGACTTGCGCCGCTATCTTGTCCTGACGGAAGGACGGATGAACCCGGACGCGCAGCGGGCGATGACGAACATCGAACGCCAAGGCAATCCGTGGGGCTTGAACCGAAAAGAGCGGGAGAACTGGCGCGAGCTGCGCGATGATGTGCATGTGCCGACCGTCAAAGAGGCGGCGAAAGCGGGAGAGGAAATCGAGTACTTGTTCTGGGTCGGCTCGATGGGGTCGTATGACAGCCGGAGCCAAAAAATCGCCCTTGCTTTTGCCAAGCTGTTGAACGAAGCAGGCGTCAAGTTCGCGATTTTAGGCAACAAGGAGAAAAACTCGGGCGATACGCCGCGCCGGTTAGGAAATGAGTTTTTGTTCCAAGAATTAGCGACGAACAACATCGCAGAATTTGAAAAAGCGGGCGTCAAGAAAATCGTGACGATCGACCCGCACGCTTACAATACGTTCAAAAATGAGTACCCGGATTTTGGGTTCGAGGCCGAAGTGTATCATCATACCGAGCTGCTCGCCAAGCTCATCGAAGAAGGGCGGCTCGTGCCGAAACATCCGGTGAATGAACGCATTACGTTCCATGACTCGTGCTATTTAGGACGCTACAATGACGTCTATGACGCGCCGCGGAAAATTTTGCGCGCCATCCCGGGCGTCGAGCTTGTTGAAATGGAGCGCAACCGCGAGCGAGGAATGTGCTGCGGCGCCGGCGGCGGCCTCATGTGGATGGAAGAGACGACCGGCAACCGGATCAACGTCGCCCGCACGGAGCAAGCGCTCGCTGTCAATCCGACGGTCATCAGCTCCGGCTGTCCGTACTGTTTGACGATGTTGTCAGACGGCACGAAGGCCAAGGAAGTGGAAGACCGCGTTGCGACGTACGATGTCGCTGAATTGTTGGCGAAATCGGTGTTTGGCGAGGAAAAAGAGGAAGCAGCATCATAAAAATAGTTGCATAGACAATTTCTATTTTTTAAAATAATAAGTATAATGGAAGAGGAGGTGTACAGCGGTACGCCTTCTCTTTCGCACCGCGATCGAGCGAGCGTTCAGTCTGTGTTTTGTAATCGCTTTCTTATCCGATGAAAAGGGGAGAGGAATATGGGAAAAACAGTGATTGTCAGCGGGGCGCGCACCCCGTTTGGAAAATTGGGCGGCGCCTTGCAAGCGCTGTCATCGTCAGAACTCGGCGGCATTGCCGTGAAAGAAGCGCTTGCCCGCGCGGACGTGAGCGCGGAACAAGTCGATCATGTCATTTTAGGCACCGTCTTGCAAGGCGGACAAGGACAGCTCCCATCGCGGCAGGCGATGCGCCATGCCGGCATTCCGTGGCATGTTCGCACCGAGACGGTCAATAAAGTATGCGCATCGGGCATACGCGCCGTGACGCTCGCGGATCAGCTCATCCGCTTAGGCGATGCCGATGTCGTTGTCGCGGGCGGGATGGAATCGATGAGCAACGCCCCGTACGTGCTGCCGAAAGCGCGCTGGGGGCTGCGAATGGGCGACAGCACGGTGAAGGATTTAATGGTGTATGATGGCTTGACATGCAGTTTTACCGGCGTCCATATGGGCGTTTATGGCGGGAATACAGCGCGTGAACTTGGCATTACACGCGAGGCGCAGGATGAGTGGGCGTACCGCAGCCATATGCGAGCCATTGCCGCCATCGAATCCGGTCGGCTCGCGGAAGAGATCGTGCCGGTTTCGATTCCGCAGCGCAAAGGAGAGCCGCTTGTCGTCGAACACGACGAGGCGCCGCGCAAAGACACGTCGCTTGAAGCGTTGGCGAAACTGCCGCCGGTGTTTGACCCGGAAGGAACGATCACGGCCGGCAACGCCCCGGGCGTCAACGACGGCGCCGCGGCGCTCGTCTTGATGAGCGAGGAGCGCGCCGCCCGCGAGGGGCTTGAGCCGCTCGCGACTGTTGTCGCCCACACCGCCATCGCCGTTGAGGCGAAAGATTTCCCAAAAACGCCGGGACTTGTCATCAACGAGTTGCTCCGCAAAACGGGAAAAACGGTCGACGACATTGCCTTGTTCGAAATAAACGAAGCGTTTGCCGCTGTTGCTCTTGCTGCTATCCAAATCGCTGACCTTGACCCGGAAAAAGTGAACGTCAACGGCGGCGCTGTCGCCCTCGGCCACCCGATCGGCGCGAGCGGCGCACGCATCATCCTCACGCTCATTTATGAGCTGAAACGCCGCGGCGGCGGCCTCGGCATCGCCGCCATCTGCAGCGGCGGCGGCCAAGGCGACGCCATCTTGGTCGAGGTATAACGAGCGGGGCGCGGCGGGCAAGCGGCATGCCGCCGTCGCCTTCCAGTGTTGCGCCAAGGCATAGGATGCGGCGTGTGACCGTCTGCCTCAAGCGTTGCGTCATGAGGCATCGCGCCATGGTGCGGCATGCCGCTGCTGTCTCTGTCGCAGCGCGCGGCACGTTGCTCATTGCCGCAACAGCCGCGGCATCAACGGTTGACAGCAGGGGTTGTTGTGATGACGATGCAAAGACCGGTTGCCATTGGCTGCTGGCGGCAGTGAGGCATATGAGTTTGAGCGCGGAACAGGAAACGCAAAGCGGACGATAGGGGGAACAGAAGATGGATGTGAAAACAATCATGGTCGTAGGCGCCGGACAGATGGGGTCAGGAATCGCCCAAGTATGCGCTGTCGCCGGCTATCAAGTGTTTTTGTACGACATTAGCGAGGCGCAGTTAGACAAAGGAATCGCCAACATCGAAAAAGGGCTCGCCCGCCAAGTGGAAAAAGGGAAAATGACAGCGGCGGACAAAGACGCAGCGCTCGCGCGGCTTGCCCGCTCGACCGACTTGCATGCCGCCGCCAAAGCGGATCTTGTCATTGAAGCGGTCGTCGAAAACATGGACGTGAAAACAAAGCTGTTCGCCGAGCTCGATGCGCTCGCCCGCCCGGAGACGATTTTAGCGTCGAACACGTCGTCGCTGCCGATTACGGAAATTGCCGCCGCGACGAAACGGCCAGAGAAAGTGATCGGCATGCACTTTATGAACCCGGTGCCGGTGATGAAGCTCGTCGAAATTATCCGCGGATTGGCGACGGCTGATGACGTGTATGAAACGATCGAAGCCGTTGCCCGCAAGCTCGGCAAAGTGCCGGTCGAAGTGAACGACTTTCCGGGCTTTATTTCGAACCGCGTCCTCATGCCGATGATCAACGAAGCGATTTACGCCTTGTACGAAGGGGTGGCGACCAAAGAAGCCATCGATGAAGTGATGAAGCTCGGCATGAACCATCCGATGGGTCCGCTGACGCTCGCTGATTTTATCGGGCTCGATACGTGCTTATACATTATGGAAACGCTTCATGAGGGGTTCGGCGATGACAAATACCGCCCATGCCCGCTCTTGCGCAAATATGTGAAAGCCGGCTGGCTCGGCCGCAAGACGGGCCGCGGATTTTACACGTATGAATAAACCGCTTGGCGTCGCTCCAGGACAACGCCGAAGCGTGCCGCAATGTGCGTGGGGCGGCGCCCGCTATGCTGTCTGCCGACCGTAACGCCGCACGTTAGGTGCATGCGGGAACGCTGTTTTACAGCCTATAAGGCAAATCTATAGAATCGTTCAGCTGCCTGCTGGCTGCCTCATGGAGCGGAGGAGCGCCTGAAAACACCATTGTGTCAGCGACATCGGAAGGAGGCCATTTCATGGAATTTCGCTTCACCGAAGAGCAGGAAATGATGCGGCAAATGGTGCGCGAGTTCGCCGCGGCGGAGATCGCCCCATTTGTCGAGCGCATGGAACAAGGGGAGTTTCCGCGTCCGATTTTAGCGAAAATGGCCGAACTCGGCCTAATGGGCATCACTGTCCCGGAGCAATATGGCGGCGCGGGTATGGACTTTGTTTCGTACATCATCGCCATTCATGAAATTTCGAAAGTGAGCCCGACCGTCGGTGTCATCTTATCCGTGCACACGTCGGTCGGCACGAATCCGATCTTGTATTTCGGCACCGAAGAGCAGAAACAAAAATACGTGACAAAGCTCGCCCGAGGTGAGTACTTGGGGGCGTTTTGCCTTACTGAACCGAGCGCCGGCTCGGATGCGAAAAGCTTGAAGACGAAAGCGGTGCGCCGTGGAGATCGTTATGTGCTAAACGGCTCAAAAATATTCATCACCAACGGCGGGGAGGCAGATACGTACATCGTCTTCGCCCGCACGAATCCGGAAGAAGCCGGAAGCCGCGGCATTTCCGCGTTCATTGTGGAAAAAGGGACGCCAGGGATGTCGATTGGCAAAGATGAGAAGAAGATGGGGCTGCACGGGTCGCGGACGGTGACCATTACGTTTGAAGACGCCGAAGTGCCGGCGGAAAACTTGCTCGGTCAGGAAGGGGAAGGATTTAAAATCGCGATGGCCAACCTTGACGTCGGTCGGATCGGCATCGCCGCCCAAGCGCTCGGCATCGCGGAGGCGGCAGTCGAACATGCCGTCGCCTACGCGAAAGAGCGGGTGCAGTTTGGCAAACCGATCATCGAGCAGCAAGGCGTCGCTTTCAAGCTTGCCGATATGGCGACGGCGGCGGAAGCGGCGAAATGGCTCGTCTATCGCGCCGCTTGGCTGCGCGCGCAAGGGCTGCCGTGCGGAAAAGAGGCGTCGATGGCGAAGCTCTTCGCTTCACAAACAGCGATGGACAATGCCATCGAGGCGGTGCAAATTTTCGGCGGCAACGGCTACACGAAAGACTACCCGGTCGAGCGGCTGTTCCGTGACGCGAAAATTACGCAAATTTACGAAGGAACGAGCGAAATTCAGCGCATCGTCATCAGCAAACATTTGTGCCAGGCATGCTGATGAACCAATCCGAACCATATAGATGCAAACAAAGAAGCTTAACATATCCTTGGCGGAAAAGTGGTTTGTCCATTTTCGACTGTCGAAGGCAAGCCACAGGCTTGCCTCCTTCACGCCTTAGCGTGAAGGAAGACCGAACAACGCCGCTTTCAAGGATCGAGGCATAAACACGGGGCTCTGTCATTTGCTGCGTTTTGTTGTGCAGCCGGAGCGATCCTATTCTCTTTTCCCAACAACGATTCGTTGTCTGTTTTTGGAAAACGGTGATCACGCTGGCACGGGGGACGAGGATTTCGGATATATAGGAAAACGGGGGAATGAAACGATGAACTTTCGATTGAGCGAAGAACATGAAATGCTGCGAAAAATGGTGCGCGAATTTGCCGAAAACGAAGTGGCGCCGACTGCCGCTGAGCGAGACGAAGAAGAGCGGTTTGACCGCGGCATTTTCAACAAAATGGCGGAACTCGGTTTAACAGGCATTCCGTGGCCGGAAGAATACGGCGGCATTGGCAGCGATTATTTGGCCTATGTCATTGCCGTTGAGGAGCTGTCGCGCGTCTGCGCCTCGACCGGGGTGACGCTTTCCGCGCATATATCGCTTGCCAGCTGGCCGATTTACAAGTTCGGCAACGAAGAACAAAAGCAGAAGTATTTGCGCGCCTTAGCGACTGGGGAAAAACTAGGGGCATATGCTCTGTCCGAGCCGGGGGCGGGGTCGGATGTCGCCTCGATGAAAACGCGTGCGGTAAAAGATGGGGACCACTACATTTTAAACGGCTCGAAAGTATGGATCACCAACGGCGGCGAAGCGGAAATTTACGTCGTATTTGCCGTCACCGATCCGGAAAAGCGGCATAAAGGGATCAGCGCCTTTATCGTAGAAAAAGGAACGCCGGGCTTTTCGTTCGGCAAAAAGGAAAAGAAACTCGGCATTCGTTCGTCGCCGACGACGGAGCTCATTTTTGAAGACTGCCGCATTCCGAAAGAAAACTTGCTCGGTCAAGAAGGAGAAGGGTTTAAAATCGCCATGATGACGCTCGATGGCGGCCGCAACGGCATCGCCGCCCAAGCGGTCGGCATTGCCCAGGGCGCGCTGGATGCGGCGGTGGACTATGCGAAACAGCGCGTCCAGTTCGGCAAACCGATCATCGAGCAGCAAGGGATCGCTTTCAAGCTCGCTGACATGGCGACGGCCATTGAAGCGGCGCGGCTCTTGACCTATCAAGCGGCATGGTTGGAGTCGAATGGCTTGCCGTACGGCAAAGCATCCGCCATGGCGAAACTGTTTGCCGGCGACACGGCGATGAAAGTGACGGTCGAGGCGGTGCAAATTTTCGGCGGCAACGGCTACACGAAGGACTACCCGGTCGAGCGGTTTATGCGCGACGCGAAGATTACGCAAATTTACGAAGGAACGCAAGAAATCCAACGCCTTGTCATTTCGCGCATGTTGACACGCAATTAAACATTGCGTGTCCACTCATTCGTGTTGACACGCAATTAAACATTGCGTGTCCACTCATTCGTGTTGACACGCAATTAAACATTGCGTGTCCACTCATTCGTGTTGACACGCAATTAAACATTGCGCGTCCACTCATTCGTGTTAGCGCTCGATTGAAACATTGTGCGTCATTTCAATGGTTTTGGATCTGAACGGCGGCTTGGCGCTTTGGGGAAGGGCGCACGGATCGGCATGGGGCGGGGCGGCGCCCCGCCGTCAAATGGGAATGGGGGAGAGATAACGAACATGAAAAAACGGGAAGTGATTGCATCGGTCAAAGACGAAAAGCTCGTGAAAAAACGGCGCAATGAGATGATCAAAGGCGCGATTTCCTTGTTTAAACAAAAAGGTTTCCACCAAACGACGACAAGGGAGATCGCCAAAGCGTCCGGCTTCAGCATCGGCACGTTGTACGAGTACATCCGCAAGAAAGAAGACGTCCTCTATCTCGTGTGCGACCGCATTTACGACGAAGTGCGGGAGCGGACGGAACAAGACCTCGGTGCCCACCATGGCACGATCGAAGGGCTGAGGCGCGCCATTGCCCACTATTTCCGCGTTGTTGATGAACTCGATGATGAAGTGCTTGTCATGTATCAAGAAGTGAAAGCGCTAAGCAAAGAATCGCTGCCGTATGTGTTGAATAAAGAACTCGATATGGCGGCGATTTTCGAACATATTTTGCGCGCATGCGTTGAGAGCGGGGCGCTGCAGCTTTCTGAAAGCGAAATCCGCCTGTTTGCCCACAACATCGTCGTTCTTGGGCAAATGTGGGCGTTCCGCCGTTGGGTGCTGCGGAAAATGTATACACTCGATGAATATATCGAACTGCAAACCGAGTTTTTATTAAAGGGGATTATGGAGAAACAGCGAGTCTAAAAGGGGGAGAAGAAACGATGGCGCACATTTACCGTCCGAAGCATCACGTCCGCTTTGTGACTGCATCGAGCTTGTTTGACGGCCATGACGCCTCAATCAACATTATGCGCCGCATTTTGCAGGCGAGCGGCGCCGAGGTCATCCATTTAGGCCATAACCGCTCGGTGGAGGAAATCGTCAATGCCGCCATTCAGGAAGATGTGCAAGGCATTGCCGTCTCCTCGTATCAAGGCGGGCATATGGAATTTTTTAAATATATGTACGATCTTCTAAAAGAGCGGGGGGCGTCCCATATCCGCATTTACGGCGGCGGGGGCGGCGTCATCATCCCGCGGGAAATCAAAGAGCTACACGAATATGGCATCGCCCGCATTTTCTCGCCGGAAGATGGCCGACGCCTCGGCTTGCAAGGGATGATCAACGTCATGCTTGAAGAGTGCGATTTTCCGACCGTGACGACGGTGACCGATGAACTGGAGCGGCTTCCGTCCGGCGATGTGCAGGCGATCGCCCGGCTCATCACGCTGTGCGAATATCGCGCTGAGGCGGACAACAAAGAGGCGGCCGCGGCGGCGGAAGCCGCCATTGAACAAGTGAAGGCGCTCGAGAAGCGCGTGCCGGTGCTCGGCATCACCGGCACAGGCGGGGCTGGGAAAAGCTCGCTCACCGATGAGCTCGTCCGCCGCTTTTTAAACGAAATTCCGGATATCAAAATCGCGATCTTGTCCGTCGACCCGACGAAGCAAAAAACGGGCGGGGCGCTGTTGGGCGACCGCATCCGGATGAATGCGATCAACTCGCCGCGCGTTTACATGAGAAGCTTGGCGACGCGCCATTCCCGCTCCGAGTTGTCGCCGGCGATTCGCGACGCCATTTCGGTTGTCAAGGCGGCCGGATTTGATCTTGTCATCATTGAAACGAGCGGAATCGGCCAAGGCGACGCCGCCATTACCGAAGTGTGCGACGTGTCGATGTACGTCATGACAAGCGAGTTCGGTGCGCCGACGCAGCTTGAGAAAATCGACATGATCGATTATGCCGATTTGATTGTCATTAATAAATTCGAGCGCAAAGGGTCAGAAGACGCAAAACGACAAGTGCAAAAACAATATCAGCGCAGCCATCAGCTGTTTGACCGCGATGTTTCGGAAATGCCGGTGTACGGCACGATCGCCAGCCAGTTTAACGACCCGGGCACGAATACGCTTTTTGTCGCGCTTGTGGATACGATCAATCAAAAAGCAGGAACGAATTGGAAAACAAGCTTGAAAACGGTCGCCAATGTCGAAAAGCATAATGTCATCATTCCGAACGAGCGCCGCTACTATTTGCGCGAAATCGCGGAAACGGTCCGTTCGTACCACCGCCGCGCCGAGCAGCAAGTCGGGGTGGCCCGACGCCTCTTCCAAATCGAAGGGGCCATCGAAGCGGCGAAGGAACGAGGCGAAGCTAAAGACGTGATCCGCGCGCTCGAGACGCTCAAAGCGGATTATGAGGCGAAATTGACGCCGGAATCGAAGCGCATTTTGGCGACATGGGAAGAAACGAAAGCGAAATATGCGGCAAAACAATTGGTCACGAAAGTGCGCGATAAAGAAATCGTGACCGAACTGACGACGAAAACGTTGTCCGGTTTGGACATTCCGAAAGTCGTCTTGCCGAAATTCAAAGACTACGGAGAGATTTTGCGCTGGGTGTATAAAGAAAATGTCCCTGGCTCGTTCCCGTATACGGCCGGCGTCTTCCCGTTCAAGCGCCAAGGCGAAGACCCGAAACGGCAGTTTGCCGGCGAAGGGACGCCGGAGCGCACGAACCGCCGCTTCCATTACTTGTGCAAAGAAGATAAGGCGAAGCGGCTTAGCACGGCATTTGACTCCGTGACGCTCTATGGCGAAGACCCGGACTGGCGGCCGGACATTTTTGGCAAAGTCGGGGAAAGCGGCGTCAGCGTCTGTACACTTGATGATATGAAAAAGCTGTACAAAGGGTTTGACTTGTGCGACCCGCTCACATCCGTGTCGATGACGATCAACGGTCCGGCTCCGATTTTGCTGGCGATGTTTATGAATACGGCGATTGACCAGCAAGTCGAGAAAAAGGAAGCCGAGCTTGGCCGCCCGCTCACGCCGGAAGAGTACGAACAAGTGAAGGAATGGACGCTGCAAACGGTGCGCGGCACGGTGCAAGCCGATATTTTGAAGGAAGACCAAGGGCAAAACACGTGCATTTTCTCGACTGATTTCGCCTTAAAAATGATGGGCGACATTCAAGAGTATTTCATCAAGCACCGCGTCCGCAACTACTACTCGGTGTCGATCTCCGGCTACCATATCGCCGAGGCGGGGGCGAACCCGATCACGCAGCTGGCGTTTACGCTTGCGAACGGCTTTACGTATGTCGAGTATTACTTGAGCCGCGGCATGCACATTGACGATTTTGCGCCGAACTTGTCGTTTTTCTTCAGCAACGGCCTCGATCCGGAGTATTCGGTCATCGGCCGCGTCGCCCGCCGCATTTGGGCGATCGTCATGCGCGAAAAATACGGCGCCAACGAACGGAGCCAGAAACTGAAATACCATATCCAAACGTCCGGCCGTTCATTGCACGCGCAGGAGATCGATTTCAACGACATCCGCACGACGCTGCAGGCGCTTCTGGCGATTTATGACAACTGCAACTCCCTGCATACGAACGCCTATGACGAAGCGATCACGACACCGACCGAAGAGTCGGTCCGTCGGGCGATGGCGATCCAACTCATTATCACGAAAGAGTTTGGCTTGACCAAAAACGAAAACCCGCTCCAAGGGTCGTTCATCATTGAAGAGCTGACCGATTTGGTCGAAGAAGCGGTGTTGCAAGAGTTTGAACGGCTCAACGACCGCGGCGGCGTGCTCGGGGCGATGGAGATGCAATACCAGCGCGGCAAAATTCAAGACGAATCGCTTTACTATGAAACGAAGAAACATAGCGGTGAACTGCCGATCATCGGCGTCAACACGTTCTTGAACCCGAATCCACCGTCAGAAGAGGAGCTGAACAACATTCAGCTCGCCCGGGCGACGTATGAAGAAAAAGAGACGCAAATCCGCAACTTGCGCGAATTCCAAGAGCGGAACAAAGACAAAGCCGGTCCGGCGCTTGAACGGCTGAAGCAAGTGGCGACAAGCGGCGGCAACATTTTCGAAGAATTGATGGAAACGGTGAAAGTCGCCAGCCTTGGACAAATCACTCGCGCCTTGTACGAAGTCGGCGGACAATACCGGCGGAATATGTAATTCAAGCGCGTTCCGTTGTTCACAGCTTTCGATGGACGGCCTCGATCACAATGGATAACGGCCCGTTGAACTTTAGCAGATCGGTAGAATGATAGGCAGCGGCTGTCGGTTCGCTGGAGGCGAAACGCACGGAACGCGGATGGGGCCAGAAGATGAAGACGAATGGGTTTCGTACGGAAAAAGCGAAGCGGTGTGACCAAACAGATGTGGACATCACGAATATGTCGGAAGGAGGGCCGCCCTCGCCGCAAGGCTGCCCTCCTTTGCTTTTTTCGGCAAATGGGTAGCATAAACCCCGACAATTTGTTTATAATGAATGGTATGTATTCCACTTGCATTCATTTGTTTCATTAATATAGAAGGGGAGTGCTGAACTTGAGCCTGCAGCAGCAATACTCGCCGGAGGAATTGCAGGAGATGTCGTTCGTCGAGCTGGCGAACCTCATTTTGCTTGACAAGCGGGAGGCGCTGCCGTTTGATCAACTCGTTCGTGAAGCAGCAGCGCTGGCCGGCATATCGGAAGAAGAGATGGAGGCGCGGCTGGCCCAATATTACACCGATTTAAACATCGACGGCCGGTTTATTTGCGTTGGAGAAAACGTCTGGGGATTGCGCGCATGGTATCCGTTTGACCAGACAGAAGACGAAACGGTGACGATCGTCAAGCCGAAGAAGAAGAAAAAAGCGCTTGACGATGAATACGATGAATACGACGAGCTGCTTGAAGATGGAGATCTCGATTACGACGATTTGGATGAATATGATGAGGAAGAGCTCGAGCTTGATGAAGATGAGCTCTTGGAAGATGAAGAATTCGATCTAGATGAAGATGTCGCGTTTGACGATGACATTCTCGGCGATGAAGAGTTTGAGCTGGACGATGCGCCGCTTGATGAAGAGCTCGATCTCGAAGAGCCGGAGGAAGACGAATAACCGCTTGACTTTGCCAGGGGAACCCGGTACAATGTGTGTTGGGCTCTTGAAAACGAACAAATTGATCGCTCCCTTACGTATGGTAAGCGGAGCGTTTTTTATTTGCGCCTTTCGCAAACACTGAAACTGTTACCGCAATTTCGGCAAGGGGGAAGACAAAATGACGAAATACATTTTTGTGACGGGCGGCGTTGTTTCCTCGCTCGGGAAAGGGATTACGGCGGCTTCGCTTGGACGTTTGTTGAAAAACCGCGGGTTGAACGTGACGATCCAAAAATTTGACCCGTACATTAACGTCGACCCGGGGACGATGAGCCCGTATCAGCACGGCGAGGTGTTTGTCACGGACGACGGTGCAGAGACGGATTTGGATTTAGGGCATTATGAACGGTTCATCGACATTAATTTAAACAAATACAGCAACGTGACGACAGGAAAAATTTATTCCGCCGTCATCCGCAAAGAGCGCCGCGGCGATTACCTCGGCGGCACAGTGCAAGTCATTCCGCACATTACCAACGAAATTAAAGAGCGCGTCTTCCGGGCCGGAAGAGAGACGAACGCCGATGTCGTCATTACGGAGATCGGCGGCACGGTCGGCGATATTGAATCGCTTCCGTTTTTAGAAGCGATCCGCCAAATCAAAAGCGACGTTGGCCGCGAAAACGTCATGTACATCCACTGCACGCTTGTGCCGTACATCAAGGCGGCTGGGGAAATGAAAACGAAGCCGACGCAGCACAGCGTGAAAGAATTGCGCAGCCTCGGCATTCAGCCGAACGTCATCGTCGTGCGCACGGAAATGCCGATGCCGCAGGAAATGAAAGAGAAAATCGCCCTCTTTTGCGATATTGATCCGAAAGCGGTCATCGAGGCGCGCGATGCCGACACGCTGTATGCGGTCCCGCTTATGCTTCAAGAACAAAAACTGGACCAAATCGTGTGCGAACATTTGCGCCTCAACTGCGGCGAAGCGGATATGACCGAATGGAAAGCGCTCGTCGAGAAAGTGCGCAACTTATCGAAAACGACGAAAATCGCTTTGGTCGGCAAATACGTCGAGCTCCCGGACGCCTATATTTCTGTTGTGGAGGCGCTCCGTCATGCGGGGTATGCGTTTGACACCGACATTGATATTCAGTGGATCAATGCGGAGCATGTGACGCGTGACAATGTAGCCGACCTGTTGAAAGATGCGGACGGCATTTTGGTTCCGGGCGGGTTCGGCGACCGCGGGGTCGAAGGGAAGATTGAGGCGATCCGCTACGCCCGCGAGCAGCGCGTGCCGTTTTTGGGCATTTGTTTAGGAATGCAGCTTGCCTCGATTGAATTTGCTCGCCATGTTGTCGGGTTGTCCGGCGCCCATTCGTCCGAGTTTGACCCGAACACGCCGCATCCGATCATCGACTTGCTTCCGGAGCAGAAGGATGTCGAAGATTTAGGCGGCACGCTCCGCCTCGGCTTGTATCCGTGCAAGCTGCAGGAAGGGACGCTTGCCTACGCCGCCTACGGCGATGAAGTCATTTACGAGCGCCATCGCCATCGGTACGAATTCAACAACCAATACCGGCCGATCATGGAAGAGCACGGCTTCGTCTTTTCCGGCACGAGTCCGGACGGACGGTTGGTTGAAGTGATCGAACTCAAGGATCATCCGTGGTTCGTCGCCGCGCAATTCCACCCGGAATTCACCTCGCGCCCGACGCGGCCGCAGCCGTTGTTCCGCGAGTTTGTCAGAGCGTCGCTGAAAGAGTGACGAAAAAGGGGCTGTCCCAAAAAAGCCGTAGAACGGCCTTTTGGGTTCAGCCCCTTTCTTTTTTGGATATTTTTCATCTTGTCAAGCACGATGCCCATTGATCAGGCGCCGTTTTTTGGGCGGTTTCTATACCTCTTTGCCTTCAGCCGGCGGGAGAGCGCTCGTTTTCATGGCGGCTGTTATTCATATTCCGCCAAAATTTCATCGAGCAACACGCGCAGTCCGTAGTAGATGAATGAAGCGGTGATGATCGTCGGCATGCCGATGCGGCGGCCGTCTTCGGTCGGCACGAGCGGGCGGGAAAGTTTGCTGTCGATAAAGACGGTGGCCATATCGGCCAGTCCGGGTTCATCCTTGACGAGCGCCGCGACGGCCACTGCATCGACGCCGTGCGCCTGCAGCTGTTCGGCGAGGCGAATGGCCTCAGCATCATTGGAAAAGCGGGCAAATAGAAGCGCTCGGTCCGTTTCCTGCCAGTCATCGGTTGCTGTCGGCTCAAGCCGTTTGGCTTTCGGCAGCGGATCGGGGCCAAGAAGCGCGGCGGTGACGACCGCATCGAGTTCACCGATGCCATACAGCCAAATGCACCCATCACCGATGGCGGCCTGAGCGAGCAGACGCGCCCCGTCTTCGAGCGCCAGCTCTTCGTCCGCGGCGATTTTTTGCAACAATCCGATCGTTTGCGTCGTTAAAATTTTCACGGTTCGGCCTCCCTTCGCCGCTATTATACAAAATCGGCAAACAACAAGAAAAGCAAGCAGGAAATGGGTTTGCCAAATGCGAAACATTAATAGGGAGAAAACAGGGAATAGAGGTGCATAACGGTGGGAAACAAAATTTTAATTGTCGATGATCAATATGGCATCCGCATTTTGCTCAACGAAGTGTTTCAGCGGGAGGGGTATGTAACGTATCAGGCCGCCAACGGCATGCAGGCGCTCGAAATCGCCCGCAAACATCACCCCGATCTTGTGCTTCTGGATATGAAAATTCCTGGCATGGACGGCATTGAAATTTTAAAACGGTTGAAAGAGATTGATCCGGATATTAAGGTGATCATCATGACCGCCTACGGGGAGCTCGATATGATTCAAGAAACGAAAGAGCTCGGGGCGCTGATGCATTTTGCCAAGCCGTTTGATATTGACGATTTGCGCGTTGCCGTCAAAAAATACATTACCGCTTAGGAGGACGGTGAAAAACGATTATTTTTGTGGAACCGATGGAAGTTCATCGGGAGAAAAGAGCCAATTTGACAAGGTTTCTTCACTTGAGAAGGGAGGCTGCTGAGTTGCTTTTTTGATGGCATCATCCTTCTAGACAGCGCCATCGATGAGCGGCTTTCCTTTGGTAAAGAAAGCGAAGCAATGAGTATGGATGACGCTGTCGTCTTTCGGAGATGAAAGGGTGGAAATGTTGCCGTTTTGCCGGCAAGTTGATATGCTTATAAACGTAGATGCATTTTGCGCCGATGGATTCAACCACCGTCATGGCGACAAAGACGACGATCAGCTAAGGAGGATGGAACCATGCCGTTAGTATCAATGAAAGAGATGTTGAACGAGGCGCTGCGCGGCAAATATGCGGTCGGCCAATTCAACATCAACAACTTGGAATGGACGCAAGCCATTTTAGCGGCGGCCGAAGAGGAAAAATCGCCGGTCATTCTCGGCGTCTCCGAAGGGGCGGCCCGCTATATGAGCGGATTCAAAACGGTCGTCAATATGGTCAAAGGGTTAATGGAAGACATGAACATCACCGTTCCGGTCGCCATCCATCTCGACCATGGATCGAGCTTTGAAAAATGCAAAGCGGCGATTGACGCCGGGTTCACCTCGGTTATGATTGACGCCTCCCACCATCCATTTGAAGAAAACGTCCGCATCACCTCGCAAGTCGTTGAATATGCTCATGCGCGCGGCGTTTCGGTCGAAGCGGAGCTCGGCATCGTCGGCGGGCAGGAAGACGACGTCGTCGGAGAAGGGATCATTTACGCCGACCCGAAAGAGTGCGAAGAGCTTGTCAAACGGACAGGCGTCGACTGTCTCGCCCCGGCGCTCGGTTCTGTGCACGGCCCGTACAAAGGAGAGCCGAAGCTCGGATTTGCCGAAATGGAGCAAATCCGCGATTTAACCGGCGTTCCGCTTGTGCTCCACGGCGGCACCGGCATTCCGACCGAACAAATTCAACGCGCGATCTCCCTTGGCACATCGAAAATCAACGTCAATACCGAAAACCAAATGGCGTTTACCAAAGTCGTCCGCGAACTGCTCGCGAAAGACCCGAACGTCTATGATCCGCGCAAAATCATCGGCCCGGGCCGCGATGCCATCAAAGCGACGGTCATCGGCAAAATGCGCGAGTTTGGCTCGTCCGGAAAAGCAGCGCGATGAATCGGCTTCGCGGGCGGCGTTTGGCCGCCGCGCGGCTGCCTTTGCATGTGCAACGAATAACAAGGAGGGTTCAGCATGAAATTTTTTATCGACACTGCCAACTTGGAAGAAATCAAACACGCCCATGAACTCGGCATTTTGGCCGGCGTCACGACCAATCCGAGCCTCGTGGCGAAGGAAAACGTATCGTTCCATGATCGGTTGCGCGAAATTACATCGATCGTTTCTGGTTCGGTGAGTGCTGAAGTCATTTCGACCGACGCCGCTGGCATGATCGCGGAAGGAGAAGAGCTGGCGAAAATCGCCCCGAACATTACGATCAAAGTTCCGATGACGCCGGAAGGCTTAAAAGCAGTCAAGGCGTTCAGCGAAAAAGGGATTCAAACGAACGTGACGCTTGTGTTCACCGCCAACCAGGCGCTCTTGGCCGCACGCGCCGGCGCGACGTACGTCTCTCCGTTCCTCGGCCGCCTCGATGACATCGGCCATAACGGTTTAGAGCTCATTTCCACCATCGCTGAGATTTTCAACATTCATGGCATTGAAACGGAAATCATCGCCGCTTCGATCCGCCATCCGCACCATGTGACGGAAGCGGCGTTGCGCGGGGCGCATATTGCCACGGTTCCGTACAAGGTGCTTATGCAATTGTTCAACCATCCGCTGACCGATCAAGGAATTGAGAAGTTTCTCGCCGACTGGAATCGGCAAAAATGAAAGTAAGCCGTTTGCCTCTTGGGTGAAGCGGGCTCGCTCTGCCGCGTTCAGGCCGGACGTGATGAGCCCGCCCGGCTTTGCTTTTTCGTCCCAGGGGTGAAGCCAACTTCCGAGCAAAGAAGGGAGACGACGATGGATAAAATGAAAATTATCGGCGGAGATCGGCTGCGGGGAACGATCAAAGTGAGCGGTGCGAAAAACAGCGCGGTCGCTTTGATTCCTGCAGCGATTTTGGCCGATTCGCCGGTGACGATCGAGGGGTTGCCGGACATTTCCGACGTGCACATTTTAGGAAGCTTGATCGAAGAAATCGGCGGCTCGTTTTCGTTTGACGGCAAAGAGGCGGTCATCGACCCAACGAATATGGTGTCCATGCCGCTTCCGAATGGGAAGGTGAAAAAGCTGCGCGCCTCCTACTATTTGATGGGGGCGATGCTTGGCCGCTTCAAAAAAGCGGTTGTCGGCTTGCCGGGCGGATGTCATCTCGGTCCGCGCCCGATTGACCAGCATATCAAAGGGTTTGAGGCGCTGGGCGCCACCGTAACGAACGAGCAGGGCGCCATTTATTTGCGCGCGGAAGAACTGCGCGGAGCCCGCATTTTTTTGGACGTCGTCAGCGTCGGCGCGACGATCAACATCATGCTGGCGGCGGTGCGCGCCAAAGGGCGGACGATTATCGAAAATGCGGCGAAAGAGCCGGAAATCATCGATGTCGCGACATTGCTTTCGAATATGGGCGCGAAAATCAAAGGAGCTGGCACCGATGTGATCCGCATTGACGGCGTCGAAACATTATCGGGCTGCCGCCATGCCATCATCCCGGATCGGATCGAAGCCGGGACGTACATGATTGCCGCCGCGGCCACCAATGGCGAAGTCGTCGTCGACAACGTCATCCCGCAGCACGTTGAATCGCTGACGGCCAAATTGCGCGAAATGGGGGTGCGCGTGGAGACGGGGGAAGATCAAATTCTCGTCTGCGGCACCGACGTTTTGAAAGCGGTTGACGTCAAGACGCTCGTCTATCCGGGCTTCCCAACGGATCTGCAGCAGCCGTTTACCGCGCTGCTGACAAAAGCCAACGGCACAAGCGTCGTCACCGACACGATTTACAGCGCCCGCTTCAAGCATGTCGATGAATTGCGGCGCATGAACGCCAATGTAAAAGTCGAAGGCCGCTCAGCCATCGTCACCGGCCCCGTCCAACTGCAAGGGGCGAAAGTGAAGGCAAGCGATTTGCGCGCCGGGGCGGCGCTTGTCATTGCCGGGCTGATGGCCGAAGGAGTGACGGAGATCACCGGCGTCGAGCATATCGACCGCGGCTACAGCAACCTCGTCGAAAAACTGTCTGACATCGGCGCCACCATTTGGCGCGAAAAAATGACCGATGAAGAAATCGAGCAAGTGAAAAACGCGTAACGTCCAGTCGACAAAGGGGAAGGGGAGAACGACGATGGAACGAAGCTTATCGATGGAACTCGTGCGCGTCACCGAAGCGGCGGCGCTTGCCGCCGCCCGCTGGATGGGGCGCGGGAAAAAGAATGAGGCTGATGACGCCGCGACGTCGGCGATGCGCGACGTGTTTGACACCGTGCCGATGAAAGGCACCGTCGTCATCGGCGAAGGGGAAATGGACGAAGCGCCGATGCTGTATATCGGGGAAAAGCTCGGCAACGGTTATGGCCCGCGCGTCGATGTCGCTGTCGACCCGCTGGAAGGGACGAACATCGTCGCTTCCGGGGGATGGAACGCCTTGGCGGTCGTCGCTGTTGCTGACCACGGCCATCTGCTTCATGCGCCGGACATGTACATGGAGAAAATCGCCGTCGGGCCGGAAGCGGTCGGGATGATTGACATTGAGGCGCCGATCATCGACAATTTAAAAGCGGTGGCGCGAGCAAAAAACAAAGATATTGAAGACGTCGTCGCGGTTGTCCTCAACCGTCCGCGCCATGAGCGTCTCATTCATGAGCTGCGTGAAGCCGGCGCCCGCATTAAGCTCATCAATGACGGCGATGTCGCCGCCGCCATTAACACGGCGTTCGACCATACCGGCGTTGACATTTTGTTCGGCTCGGGCGGCGCGCCGGAAGGAGTGCTCGCGGCGGTCGCGTTGAAATGCCTTGGCGGCGAACTGCAAGGGAAGCTGCTGCCGCAAAACGACGATGAAGTCGAGCGGTGCAAACAAATGGGTATTGACGTCAACAAAGTGTTGCGCATGGACGATTTGGTGAAAGGAGACGACGCGATTTTTGCCGCCACCGGCGTCACCGACGGCGAGCTGCTGCGCGGCGTGCGGCTGAAAGGGGCGTACGGCCTCACCCACTCCGTCGTCATGCGGGCCAAGTCCGGCACGGTCCGCTTCATCGAAGGGCGGCACAGTTTGAAGAAAAAACCGAACTTAGTCATCAAATGATATCCTGCCATCCGGCCGGGCGCCGGAGCCGCGCCTGGCTCGGAAAAACAAAAAAATATTGATTAAAAAGAAGAAAAAAGGGTAAAATAGTCGTGTTACTTGTGCAAAAATAAGCTCTGCCATTCTACTTCTTTATTTCATTTCAGCCTTCATCATCTTCGAAATGAATCCCTTCGCCTGTCGAATTGATGACCAATACGTCCGAACACGAACGATGGGAGAATAGGAAAATTTGCAAAGTGTGGTGTCAAAATGGAATTAACGTTAGCGGCTTTAGAAAACATGAAGCTCAAAGAGCTGTATGAGCTCGCCAAGCAATACAAAATTTCATACTACAGCAAGTTGACGAAAAAGGAGCTTATTTTTGCGATTTTGAAAGCGCGTGCCGAACAAGACGGCCTCTTTTTCATGGAAGGCATCCTCGAAATCATTCCGTCGGAAGGATTCGGCTTTTTGCGCCCGATCAACTATTCCCCGAGCTCGGAAGACATTTACATTTCCGCTTCCCAAATCCGCCGTTTTGATTTGCGCAACGGGGATAAAGTATCCGGCAAAGTGCGGCCGCCGAAAGAAAATGAACGCTACTTCGGCTTGCTTCATGTCGAAGCGGTCAACGGCGAAGACCCGGAAGTCGCCAAGGAGCGCGTTCACTTTCCAGCGTTGACGCCGCTTTACCCGAATCGGCAAATGAAGCTGGAGACAACGCCGGACAAGCTGTCGACCCGCATCATCGACTTGATCGCTCCCGTCGGCTTTGGCCAGCGCGGGTTGATCGTCGCGCCGCCGAAAGCTGGCAAGACGATGCTGTTGAAGGAAATTGCCAACAGCATCACCACAAACCACCCGGATGTCGAGTTGATCGTCTTGCTCATTGACGAACGGCCGGAAGAAGTGACCGACATCGAGCGGTCGGTGCAAGGCGATGTCGTCAGCTCGACGTTTGATGAGGTGCCGGAAAACCATATTAAAGTGGCCGAGCTTGTCTTAGAACGGGCGATGCGATTAGTTGAGCATAAGCGTGACGTCGTCATTTTAATGGACAGCATCACCCGCCTCGCCCGGGCGTACAACTTAGTCATTCCGCCGAGCGGACGCACGCTCTCGGGCGGGATCGACCCAGCGGCGTTTCATCGCCCGAAGCGGTTTTTCGGCGCGGCGCGCAACATCGAAGAAGGCGGTAGCTTGACGATTTTGGCGACCGCCCTCATTGACACCGGGTCGCGCATGGATGACGTCATTTACGAGGAATTTAAAGGCACCGGCAACATGGAGCTCCATCTTGACCGCTCGCTCGCCGAGCGCCGCATTTTCCCAGCTATTGACATTCGCCGTTCGGGAACGCGCAAAGAGGAGCTGCTCATCCCAAAAGAACATTTGGAAAAGCTGTGGGCGATCCGCAAAACGATGGCCGATTCGCCCGACTTTATCGAGCGGTTTTTGAACAAATTGCGCCGGACGAAGTCAAACGAAGAGTTTTTCGCCTTGCTCGATCAGGAGTGGAAACAGGGCGGCCCGCTCCGTCTGTAGGCCGTTGGCGGAATTTGCCGCGAATCGCCCGTTGCAAACTGACAGAAAAGCTGTTATAATCTTAACATGTGTGTTTTGGCTATCGCCTTTTGGTTTGTGCGATCCGTGATTTGCACCGGCCGGGTTCGCTTCGGTGGAGTCCCGGCTGTTCCATGCGCTGCGCCTTGCCAAACGGGCGGGCGCGCATAAGCATGAAGCGTTCCATGCTACGAATCACTCTGTTTCGATCAGATACAGGGCGGAAGGAGATGAAAACGATGAAACAAGGCATCCATCCAGAGTACAAAAAAGTCATCGTCCGTTGTGCATGCGGCAACGAATTCGAAAGCGGTTCGGTCAAAGACGAGCTGCGCGTGGAGATTTGCTCGGAATGCCATCCGTTCTTCACGGGCAAACAAAAATTTGTTACGGCAGCGGGCCGCGTGGATAAATTCAATAAAAAATACGGCCTTAAGTAACAAGGACGTGACGAAAGCAGGCAAGCGAAACTTGCCTGCTTTTTCGTGAGAGCATATAGATGCAACGGAGAAGTTTACCATATCTTTGACGGAAAAGCGGTTTGCCCCTTTTCGACTGTCGGAGGAAAGCCACAGGCTTCTCCATCACGACTTGGCGTGACGGAGGACCGAACAACCGCCTGCTTCACAGACCCATATATGGGTCTTTAAGCGGCGTTGTTCGGTCGCCCGACAGTCGATCAAATACTCGGTAAAAGTTGCAAATCGTAAAGCTTCAAATTGCATCTATACAGATGGAAGGCCGGTTGCTTACAAGGCTGATCCCGCTGATCGTCGCGATGGCAGACGGCAAGGAGCGGCCGATGGTTTGAGGACAGTGTTGTGTGAAAGGAGAGGCCCCAATGTACGTGATGACGCAGTCCGGCTGGCTTGAGGTCATTTGTGGATGCATGTTTTCCGGCAAATCAGAAGAATTGATTCGCCGCGTCCGCCGCGCTCAGTTTGCCAAGCAGGAAGTGAAAGTGTTCAAACCGACGATCGACAATCGTTATAGCGAAGACGCAGTCGTGTCGCACAACGGCAATTCGGTGATCGCCATTCCGGTCGCGACGCCGGCGGAAATGTTCCGCTACATTTCCGCCGCCACCGACGTCGTCGCCATCGATGAAGTACAGTTTTTTTCCGACGACATCATCGATGTGGTGCAAACGCTCGCTGATGGAGGCTGCCGCGTCATCGCCGCGGGGCTCGACCAAGATTTTCGCGGTGAACCGTTTGGCCCCGTGCCGGCGCTGATGGCGATCGCGGAGTCGGTGACGAAGCTGCAGGCGGTTTGCACGGTATGCGGTTCCCCAGCCAGCCGGACGCAGCGGCTCATTAACGGTGCGCCCGCCTCTTATGACGATCCGGTGATTCTCGTCGGCGCCAGCGAGGCGTACGAGCCTCGCTGCCGCCATCACCATGAAGTGCCTGGCAAACCGAAAAAGCGATACAACCGCCCGCTTGCTGGACATACGGGTGAGTGATGGTGAGGCGGTCACGGATGTTGTTTGGCCGCTTTCATCGGCCAAGTGGCGAAGCGCAGCCATCGTTGATGGAAACGGTGCATATTCGTATGTTTCGCCGACCGAGAAGGGCGGAAGCGGCGCCATCATTCTCGCCCGTCTCGTGCGTCCATTCGCTATGGGAGGAAAAAGCGTTTGGCATGCGGCTTGTTCATCATTGGTCGTTCGCTTGACTAGGCTGCCCCTTTTGTTCGTTCGCCGCAAAATAGATGAATGATGGCAGAAAGATTTATGGCTTGCCGTGTATCATTGACGGGCGATCATGGACATCCTAACAGCTAAGGAGGCGAAAAAGGATGAGACGCATCTGGCTGTTAGGAATGATCTTCCTGCTTTCGGCCTGTTCGCTCGCTCCGGATCATCCGTCCTACCGCCAGCAAAGCGAGGACAAAAACGGCGCGCGGCTGATGACGGACGGGCGGCCGAAGATCGACGCTGACAGAGACTTGTACAACAACTTCGACGATCCGGAAAACGTGCGGCAAAACCCGAATTTTATCAGCTTGACCGAAGGAAGCGAAAACCAGCGCGCCGATACGCGCAAGGCAGCACAACTCATTGAGCGGTACACCGATTACCACGCCGACTCCATCTGGTTTCACGGCGGCAATATGTATGTGACCGTTGATGCACCGGAAGAGCTGTCTGACGAGGAGCGGCAGCGCGAGGCGCAACGCATTGACAAGTTGCTGACCAAAGCGATCCCGACATACGAGATCATCGTGCGCGTCAACTGAGAGCTCCCGCTTGCCAAAAGCGGGGGTTTTTGTTTGGTCCTGCTTCATGATATAATTTAAAATTAGACTGTGCTGAAAAACAGAGGTGAATGATGTGTTTGATCGGTTGGAAGCTGTGGAGCAACGGTATGAAAAGCTCAATGAACTGTTGATGGACCCCGACGTCGTCAACGATCCGAAAAAGCTGCGCGATTATTCGAAAGAGCAGGCGGATTTGGAAGAAACGGTGCAAACGTACCGTGAATACAAATCGGTTCGCGAGCAGCTGGCCGAAGCGAAAGCGATGCTCGAAGAAAAGCTGGAGCCAGAGTTGCGCGAGATGGTGAAAGAGGAAATCGGCGAACTGGAAGAACGGGAAGAGGCGCTCGTTGAAAAGCTGAAAGTGTTGCTTTTGCCGAAAGATCCGAACGATGAGAAAAACGTCATTATGGAAATCCGCGCGGCCGCCGGCGGCGAAGAGGCGGCGCTGTTTGCCGGCGACTTGTACCGGATGTATACGCGCTATGCGGAATCGCAAGGGTGGAAGACGGAAGTGATCGAAGCGAGCCCGACCGGCCTCGGCGGCTATAAAGAAATCATTTTTATGATCAACGGCAAAGGGGCGTATTCAAAGCTGAAGTTTGAAAACGGCGCGCACCGCGTCCAGCGCGTCCCGGAAACGGAGTCAGGCGGGCGCATCCATACGTCGACGGCGACGGTCGCCTGCCTGCCGGAGATGGAAGAAATCGAAGTCGAAATCAATGAAAAAGACATTCGCGTCGACACGTTCGCCTCAAGCGGACCGGGTGGGCAAAGCGTCAACACGACGATGTCGGCCGTGCGCCTCACCCATATTCCGACCGGCATTGTCGTCACGTGCCAAGACGAAAAATCGCAAATCAAAAACAAAGAAAAAGCGATGAAAGTATTGCGCGCCCGCATTTACGACAAATACCAGCAAGAAGCGCGCGCTGAATACGACCAAACGCGCAAGCAAGCGGTCGGCACCGGCGATCGTTCTGAACGCATTCGCACCTACAACTTCCCGCAAAACCGCGTCACCGACCACCGCATCGGACTGACGATCCAAAAGCTCGATCAAGTGCTCGATGGGCATTTGGATGAAATCATCGAGGCGCTCATTTTGGACGACCAAGCGAAAAAATTGGAGCAAGCGAACGATGCGTCGTAACGTACATGAAGTCCTCGCCTGGGCTTCTTCTTTTTTGCGCGCCCACGGAAAAGAGGAGCGGGCGGCGGAGTGGCTATTGTGCCACCATTTAGGCGTGGACCGGGCCGGGCTGTTCGCCCGTTGGCGCGAGCCGGTCGACGAAGCGGTATATGAACGGTTTGCGGCCGATGTGCGCCGCCATGCGGTGGATCATGTGCCGATTCAATATTTGATCGGCTATGAATCGTTTTACGGCCGGCCGTTTCTTGTCAACCGCCATGTGTTGATCCCGCGCCCGGAAACGGAAGAACTGGTGCTTGGCGTCCTAAAACGGGTGCCGCGCCTATTTGCTGGTCGGAAGCGGATCGATGTCGTTGACGTCGGCACTGGCAGCGGGGCGATCGCCGTGACATTGGCGCTGGAGAACAAAGCGTTGTCGGTGACCGCAACCGATATTTCCGAAGCGGCGCTCGCGGTCGCCCGTGAAAACGCCCGGCGGCTCGGGGCGAATGTTTCATTTTTGTGCGGCGACTTGCTGCAGCCGATCATGGCCATGGGGTGGACGGTCGATGTCGTCGTTTCCAATCCGCCGTACATTCCAGAGACGGACGCCGCTATGCTTTTCCCGGTCGTCAAAAACTATGAGCCGCACACGGCGCTCTTTGGCGGCCGCGATGGGCTCGATTTTTACCGCCGCTTCGCCCGCGAGTTGCCGCTTGTGCTCGGCGCGCCGGCGCTTGCCGCTTTTGAAGTCGGCGCCGGGCAAGGGGAAGCAGTGGCGGCGCTCTTGGCCGCAGCGTTTCCAGAAGCCGAAGTGGAAGTCGATTTTGACCTCAACGGCAAAGACCGGATGGTGTACATGACGCGGCCGAAAAACGGGAAAACGTGTTAGATTGATAGGTTTAAAAACGAGCGGCGCCGTCCACAATGAAAGGTGAAAGGACGGTGCCGATGATGACCATCAAAGGAAATGCCATTGCCATATGTTTATATATCATTTTATTAACGACAGGCGTACTCGTCGAGCTGTACGGCCACAAGACGGACGCCGGGGCGAACGCGGCGGTCGCCATCCCTGATGAGTCCATCCGCCTGCGCATTTTAGCCAACAGCGACGCCGATGAAGACCAACAATTGAAGCGAAAAGTGCGTGATGCGGTCAATGCGCAAATCAACGGCTGGGTGGCCGAACTCACTTCGTTTGAGGAAGCAAAGCGCGTCATCCGCTCTCACCTGCCGGACATCGAGCGGACGGTCGCCCGCGTGTTGCGCGATGAACAAAGCGATCAAACGTACAAAGTGGAGTTTGGCCCGGTTCATTTTCCGACGAAAGTGTACGGCAACTACGTATATCCGGCTGGCATCTATGATGCCGTGCTGATCACGCTTGGGGAAGGAAAAGGAGCAAACTGGTGGTGCGTTCTGTTCCCGCCGCTTTGTTTTCTCGATTTTTCCAACAGCGATGCCGTCATGATGGCGGCGAACCGATCGCCTGCCGGAACGAATGAACCGGTGTCGGCTGGGAGCGTCCGGTCAATGGAAGCCGGGTCGAAGCAGAACAGCGAGTCGGCCGAAGCGGAAGCTGAGGCGATGCGAAGCGGCGAGCAGGCCATCGAGCGGGACGAACCGAAAGAGGAGAGGGGTGCGATGGCGGAAACCGAAGATCGCGCCGCTTCGTCCATCCATTCGGATGGAAAGAAGGACAAAGGGCACACGGATGATCAAGAATCGTCCTTCGTCGTCATGGCCGAGCCGGAACAGCCGGTGGAAGTCAAATTTTTCTTCAAAGAGTGGCTCAGCCATCTCATTCCATAAGCATCTATCCACAAAGTTATCCACAAAAATAACAAGTTTATTCACAATTTGTGTATAACTGTGGAAAGGCATCGGGCGGCGATCTGACGCTTGTAAAAAAAGCCGCCATTTTCAAGGCGAATCACGGCGATGGAGAAGGTGAAACGATTGAAAACGCGTGTTTGGGTTGTGGATAATATTGTTGATAAACAGCAAGTTTATCCACAAATACGAGAGGCGGTTGAATGGCTGCGGGCCGGGGAAGTTATCGCATTCCCGACGGAAACGGTGTACGGGTTGGGGGCCGATGCGGCCAATACAGCCGCGGTGGAAAAAATTTTCGCCGCCAAAGGGCGGCCGAGCGACAATCCGCTCATCGTTCATGTCGCCAGCATGGCCCAAGCGGAGGCGGTAGCCGCCTCGATCCCACCGATGGCGAAAACGTTGATGGAGCGGTTTTGGCCGGGGCCGCTCACGTTAGTATTGCCAAAACGGGCCAAAGCGGTGTCTGAACGGGTGACGGCCGGGCTGCCGACGGTGGCGGTGCGCATGCCGGATCACCCGCTGGCGCTGGCGTTGATCGAGGCGAGCGGCTTGGCGTTGGCCGCCCCGAGCGCGAATCGGTCAGGAAGGCCGAGTCCGACGACGGCGGCGCACGTGCTTGCCGATTTAGACGGGCGGATCGCCGGGGTGATCGACGGCGGGCCGACCGGCGTGGGCGTTGAATCGACGGTGCTCGATTGCAGTGGGGGCGTGCCGACGATTTTGCGCCCGGGAGGAGTGACGAAAGAGGCGCTTATTGAAGCGATCGGCCGCGTTGAAGAGGCCGCTGCTGTGGATGACGAGGCGGCGCCGAAAGCGCCGGGGATGAAATATACGCATTATGCGCCGAAAGCGCCGCTTTGGATCGTCGCCGGCCCGCCCGCGTTTTTGCAGCGGCTTGTCGATGAAAGCCGGGCGGAAGGGAAAACGGTCGGCGTGTTGACGACCGAGGAGAACCGGGATCAGTATGCGGCCGATGTCGTGCTGCCGTGCGGAACGCGCCAGGCGCTTGAGACGGTCGCGAGCCGGCTGTACGACACGCTGCGCCGATTTGATGAAACGAACGTCGATCTCATTTACAGCGAGGCGTTTCCGGAAGAAGGAATCGGCGCGGCGATCATGAACCGGCTCCGCAAAGCAGCCGGCGGACGCGCCATCAGCGAACAGCGGAAATGAAAGGACGGCCGTCTGTATAGATGCAGTGAACAAGTTTCACATATCCTGGTCGAAAAAGCAGCTTGTCTATTTTTTGACGGTCGGAGGCAAGCCGCAGGCTTCTTCGTCGCACCTTGGCGTGACGGAAGACCGAACGGAAACGCGATTCACAGATCCATGTATGGGTTTGGAAGCGGCGTTGTTCGGTCGTACGATAGTCGAGAAAACGGCTCTGCAAACGGTAAGGTTCAAATGGCAACTAGAGGATTTGGGGGATGCCGTTTCCAAGCGCGAAACCGGTCTGTTGTGGACCGGTTTTTTCTTTTCCGTCCGCCCGTCAATCAGGCGGCGCCCATTGGCTGCCCGCTCTGCTTCTAAACTGCCCTGGACGTGCATATGTTTAGCAATAAGGCCGGTCCGGGAGGGAAGAAACATGGGCGCATTCATCGGCGAAATCATCGCGCTGTCAATGATGGCGCTGGCGCTGGGCATGGACGCGTTTTCAGTCGCTTTAGGAATGGGGCTGTTGCGCCTCCGGCTGCGGCAAATGTTTTATATCGGGTTGACGATCGGCTTGTTTCATATTCTCATGCCGCTTGCTGGCATGGCGGTCGGCCGCCTGCTGTCGCGCGAGTTCGGAAGTGTCGCGACATACGCGGGCGGGGCGCTGCTGTTATGGCTTGGCGGGCAAATGATCATCGCCTCGTTCCGGAGGGACGATGGCTCACCGCTGTTTCCGCGTGGGGTGGGGTTGCTTTTTTTTGCGTTCAGCGTCAGCCTAGACAGCTTTTCCGTCGGGCTGAGCCTCGGCATTTTCGGAGCGCGGACGATGGTGACGATTTTGCTGTTTGGTCTGTTCAGCATGGTGCTGACATGGGTTGGGCTTTTTGTCGGCCGCCATTTTCAGCAATGGCTCGGTTCGTACAGCGAAGCGCTCGGCGGCAGCATTTTGATGGCGTTCGGGCTCAAGCTGCTTTTTCTATAAACGGCGGCAGGCGGTTTTCCTTCAGTGGAAAAAAGCGGACTGCCTGCTTTTTTGCGGCGCTTCACCAAAAGTTGTACTTGATTTTTTCTGAACATACCCTATTTACGCTTGTGAGGGAAAATCAGCACTTTTGCCGATCCTTACGCAGGAAACCGCATTGCTTGTCAAGTACATGTTGTGGTGAAGAGCCTTTTTTTGCTCTTTTCCCTATGGTATATTGATGGTAAGTCATTGATGTGAAGAGGTGGTTGTATGCCATACCGCATTTTGTTCGTCTGCACGGGCAATACGTGCCGAAGCCCGATGGCCGCTGCATTGTTGGAGAATAAGCAGCTGCCAGGCGTCGAGGTGAAATCGGCCGGCGTGTTTGCGGCGGAAGGGAGCGAGGCGTCGGTTCACGCCAAGACGGTGTTGAAGGAAAAAGGAATCGAAGCGGCCCACCGCTCCTCGCAGCTGAAAAAAGAGCATATCGACTGGGCGACGCACGTGCTGGCGATGACATCCGGCCATAAAGAAATGATCGTCGAGCGTTTCCCAGAAGCGAAGGACAAAACGTTTACGTTGAAGCAGTTCGTCTCGGGAACAGACGGCGACATCGCCGATCCGTTCGGCGGGCCGATTGAAGTGTACCGGGCGGCGCGCGATGAGCTGGAGAAGCTCATTGACCGCTTGGCGGAAAAGTTGCAAACAGAACAATGAGGTAAAGAAGTGAGGGGGAACACAAATGGGGGGGACAAGTCATCGGTTCGGTTTGCGCCTGAAGCTCGTCGTCTTTACGACAGCGTTGGCGCTGATCACGTATTCAACGAGCGCCTTTTTCTTGTACGTTTTGTATGATCAGTGGTTCGCCTCATGGAACAAAAGCGTGTTCACGATGATCGTGTTGCTCCTTGGCATCTTTTGGTCCGGAGTGCTTGCCTATTTGGCCGCTGGCTGGATTACAAGGCCGCTGCAACGGCTCGAGGAAGCGGCGGCAAAGGCGACGGAAGGGCATATCGATGAGGATGTTCCGCTGCCCTCTTCCCATGACGAAATTCGCTCGCTGGCTGTCGCGTTCAACCGGATGCTCGGCCATTTGCGCGCCGTCGTCGCCAATGTGGAAGAGAGCGCAGCGCGCACGACGGAAAAGACGGCGGAAATGAGGCAGGCGTCCGAAACAGCGTCAAGCCGTGCACGCGATATTGCAGCGACCATTGACGACATTTCCAAAGGGGCGGCGTCTTCGGCCGAGGCGATTCAAGAGGCGGCTGCGGCGGCCGAGGATGTGCTCGCCATCGCAGTACAAGTAAAAGAAACAGCCGAGCGTGCGGAACAGTCGGTATATGGGATGGCCGAAACGTTGAAGGCAAGCCGCGATATCACCCATTCGCTCATTAGCGGCATCGATCAGCTGGCTGACGATCAAGAACGGTCGCGGGCGGCTGTCAAGCAGCTCGAAGCACACGCCAATCAAATCGGCAACATTACGTTGCTTGTCGCGGACATCGCTGAACAGACGAACTTGCTTGCGCTCAATGCTTCCATTGAGGCAGCCCGCGCCGGCGAGCACGGCCGGGGGTTTGCCGTCGTCGCCGAGGAAGTGCGCAAGCTGGCTGATGAGAGCGCCAAGGCGGTCAAGAAAATCGCGGAACTGGTCGGCAACATTCAAAATGAAGTCGCCCGTGTGGTGGCGCAAATGGACAAGCAGGTGGCCGCCGCAAACGCTGAGGCGGCCAAAGGGGAGCGCACGAATGAGGCCATTGCGGCCATGGCGGCCTCAGCTGATGAAGTGATCCGCGCCGTCCATGACATCGCTGAATTGGCGAAGCGTCAAATGGGGCATATGGAGAGGGCCGCGGCGCAGACGCAAGAAGTGGCGGCGATTGCTGAGCAGACGTCCGCCGGCGCGCTCGAAGTGGCGGCGGCGACCGAGGAGCAGGCCGCATCGATCAACGATGTGCATCAACTGGCTGGCGAGTTGGTTGAACAGGCCGAACAATTGCAGGCGGCTGTCGCCCGGTTCCGCACCCGTTGATGCACATGCAAATATGATTCATCGAAAGGAGGAAGGGCGATTCCTCCCTGGCTTTCGCTATCACGGCGAAGCCTAGGGCTCCTCGCCCGAACGTGATGAAAGTCGCGATTGCTTCTGACCATGGTGGAGTTCGCATTCGTGAGGAAATTAAAGCACTGTTGGATGAAATGGGAATCGAGTACACCGATTTTGGCTGCGATTGTGAAACATCGGTCGATTACCCGGATTACGCGCTTCCCGTCGCGGAAAAAGTGGCGCGCGGCGAATTTGATCGCGGCATTTTGATCTGCGGCACCGGCATCGGCATGACGATCGCCGCCAACAAAGTGAAAGGGGTGCGCTGCGCCCTTTGCCACGACGTCTACAGCGCCAAGCTGACGCGCATGCATAATGACAGCAACATTCTCGCGATGGGGGAGCGCGTCATCGGCCCCGGCCTGGCGCGCGAAATCGCCAAGGCATGGCTTGAGACCGAATTTGAAGGCGGACGCCATGCGCGGCGAATCGGCAAAATCGCCGACTATGAAAACAAGCATTTGTAGGCGGAACCAGGGCCGCATCGGAGCGGATGCGGCCTGTGGGCCATAAGCGAAAGGTGTGGGCGTCTAGCTTCATGAGGGCAGCAGCGCAAAGGCTGGGAATTCGGCGATGTTCACAACAAACGCTGTTCATCTTTCGCGAATCATTGGTGAAAATACTAGAAGGCCATTGAAAAACAGCCGTTTTTTTTTGAAATGGATGATTCTCAAGTGAAGGAAGAGCAGCATGTATAAGGTTTCTCCATTTGAAAAGCAACGTGATGGAGCCGCATTTTTCGTTACATCACCAGACTTCTAGTGTTCGTCAAGGATCGTGTGGGGCACACCGTGCGAAGGAGGGAAGGGAATGGACGCACGATTGACCGAATGGCGGCAGCAATGGCAAGCCATCTTGCATGAGTTTCGCCAACAGGCGCCGCTTGGCCGCGGCGATGTCGTTGTGATCGGCTGCAGTACGAGCGAGGTGCTTGGCGAGCGGATCGGCACGGCTGGATCGATGGACGTTGCCGCCATGCTGTTTGCCGAGCTTGACGCGTGGCGGCGCGAAACCGGCATTGCGCTCGCGTTTCAATGTTGTGAACATTTAAACCGGGCGCTTGTTGTCGAACGGGAAACCGCCAAAACTCACGGGCTGGAGATCGTTTCGGTCGTTCCGGTGCCGAAAGCGGGTGGGGCGATGGCCGCCTACGCCTATCGAACGTTCGCTGACCCGGTCGTTGTCGAGGCGATTCGCGCCGATGCCGGCATTGACATCGGCCATACGCTCATCGGCATGCATTTGAAGCCGGTTGCCGTTCCCGTGCGCGTTTCGGTGAAGCACATTGGATCGGCGTGCGTGACGCTGGCGAAAACGCGGCCGAAGCTGATCGGCGGCACCCGAGCGGTCTACTCGTTGGAAAATCCGAATGATTCCTGTTCTTTCTAGCGGTTTCATTCATTTTTTCTTTGAATTTGCCTAGCTGAAGCTGATAAAATAAAAACGAATATTCACTGATTTCGCATAAGGGGGAGCTATTGATGAATTACTTGCCACAACAAGATCCGCAAGTGTTCGCCGCTATTGAGCAAGAGCGGAAGCGGCAACATGCGAAAATTGAACTGATCGCCTCGGAAAACTTTGTCAGCCGCGCGGTCATGGAAGCGCAAGGGTCGGTTTTGACGAACAAATATGCGGAAGGCTATCCGGGACGCCGCTACTACGGCGGTTGTGAATATGTCGACATCGTCGAAGAGTTGGCGCGCGAGCGGGCAAAGCAGTTGTTTGGAGCGGAGCATGTGAACGTCCAGCCGCACTCCGGGGCGCAGGCGAACATGGCCGTTTATTTCACTGTTTTGGAGCACGGCGACACGGTGCTTGGCATGAACTTGTCGCACGGCGGCCATTTGACGCACGGCAGCCCGGTCAATTTCAGCGGCATTCAGTACCATTTTGTCGAATACGGCGTCGATCCAAAAACGCATGTCATTGACTATGACGACGTGCGCGAAAAAGCGCGCCTTCACCGGCCGAAGTTGATCGTCGCCGGCGCGAGCGCTTATCCCCGCATCATCGACTTCGCCAAGTTCCGCGAGATTGCCGATGAAGTCGGCGCCTATTTAATGGTTGACATGGCCCATATTGCCGGTCTTGTTGCGGCAGGTGTTCATCCGAACCCGGTTCCGTACGCCCATTTCGTTACGACGACGACGCACAAAACGCTGCGCGGTCCGCGCGGCGGGATGATTTTATGCCAAGAGCAGTTCGCCAAACAGATCGACAAAGCGATTTTCCCTGGCATTCAAGGCGGCCCGCTCATGCATGTCATTGCCGCCAAAGCCGTCGCGCTCGGTGAAGCGCTGCAAGACGACTTTAAAGTATACGCGAAGCGCGTCGTGGAGAATGCCAAACGGCTCGCAGCCGCCTTGCAAAACGAAGGATTCACCCTCATTTCCGGCGGCACGGACAACCATTTGCTGCTTGTCGATTTGCGCCCGCAGCAACTGACCGGGAAAACGGCGGAGAAAGTGCTCGATGAGGTCGGGATTACGGTCAACAAAAACACGATTCCGTACGATCCGGAAAGCCCGTTTGTCACAAGCGGCATCCGCATCGGCACGGCCGCGGTCACGACGCGCGGCTTCGGATTGGAAGAGATGGACGAAATCGCCGCCATCATCGGCCTTGTGCTGAAAAACGTCGGCAGCGAACAAGCGCTTGAGGAAGCGCGCCAACGCGTCGCCGCTTTGACAGAAAAGTTTCCGCTCTATCAAGACTAAGCGCCGCCGCTTCGTCCGAAACCGTACGGTGCACCGCCTCCGGATTTGGCGGTGCGCCTTTTTCCGTTCGTTCGGCAGTTGAATAGGCGCTCGTTTTCCAGTAGAATGTATAGAAGTGCAGCGCATACATACGGAAGAGGAGAGTTGACCCATGGGAAAAGTGTACGTCTTTGATCATCCGCTCATCCAGCATAAATTGACCTACATTCGCGACAAGAATACGGGCACGAAAGAGTTTCGCGAGCTGGTTGATGAAGTGGCGACGTTGATGGCGTTTGAAATTACACGTGATCTGCCGCTTGAGGAAGTCGAGATCGAAACCCCCGTCAGCAAAGCGAAAGCGAAAGTGATCGCCGGCAAAAAACTGGGCGTCATTCCGATTTTGCGCGCCGGCATCGGCATGGTTGACGGCATCCTGAAGCTCATCCCGGCGGCGAAAGTCGGCCATATCGGCTTGTACCGCGATCCCCAAACATTAAAGCCGGTCGAATATTACGTCAAGCTGCCGAGCGATGTCGAAGAGCGCGATTTTATCATCGTCGACCCGATGCTCGCAACCGGCGGATCAGCGGTGGCGGCGATCGATGCGCTGAAAAAGCGGGGAGCGAAAAGCATTAAATTTATGTGCCTGATCGCGGCGCCGGAAGGAGTCAAAGCGGTGGAAACGGCCCACCCGGATGTGGACATTTACATCGCTGCCCTTGATGAGCGGTTGAACGACCACGGCTATATTGTCCCTGGTCTCGGCGACGCCGGCGACCGGCTGTTTGGCACAAAATAACAGTTGCAAGGCGCCCCGCGCCGCGCGGGGTTCGCATTCCATCGAGCGGTGGAGAGGGTGCCTTGCCCATGCGTCAGTTAAGCGCTTGCATCGAATCATGAAAAGGAAAATAGGCTAAAAATAAAATATATCATTATACATCATCATTGTGAGAAGAAAATGAGAAATTGTCACAAATTATTAATATTTGCCCTATGTGAATGAGGTTTTACGTGGAAACACATTGACATTGACCAGGCCGTATTGTATCCTTTACAAGGGGTAGATTGAGAAGGTTTTCATTATGTTAAAGGGTGTGTTGGCATGTCCCCAAAACAGCGCCACCCGTTTCAAGCCATGGCGTTGATGTCCGCCATCGTCTCCCAACTTGTTGGTTCGATTTTGGTCGGCGTTTTCGGCGGGAGATGGATCGATGATCGATTTGGCACCGAGCCGATCTTTTTGATCGTCGGCCTTTTGCTTGGACTGGCGGCCGGCGTGTATGCGATGTTGCGCTTGATCCGCCAATATTTCTCTGGGGAGCAATAAAATGGGAAATCTTCAAGCGATGTTTTGGCGGCAAGTTCGATACATATTGTATTTGCTCGCCATCTATACGCTCGGCTTTGGATTTACGCCGTATAAAACCGTTTTTCTCAGCTTGATTCTCGGCACATCGATCAGCCTCCTCATGGTTTGGAACTTAACCTGGAAAATCGAAAAATTCGGACAAGCGGTGGCGGCGCGCAAAAAAGTGCGCACATTAGGCACCTTATCGCGTTTGGCGCTTGCCGCATTGGCTGCTGTCATTGTTCTGACGTATCCGCAATATTTTCATATCGTGCCAACCGTTTTGGGATTAATGACATCCTACATTGTCATTATAATAGATTTCTTCTTTCACAAATGGAAAAACGACAAGCTGCAGGCATGAAAGCGAGGTGAGAGAGGATGGAGCATAAAGCGCCGCTTGTCGAATTTTTAGGCCTTACGTTTAATTTATCTGATATGTTGATGATTACGATCACCTGTTTGATCGTTTTCATCATTGCTGTTGCGGCTACTCGCTCGCTTCAGCTGCGCCCGACGGGGATGCAAAACTTTATGGAGTGGGTCTTTGACTTTGTTAGAGGCATCATTAACAGCACGATGGATTGGCAAACGGGCGGCCGCTTTTTGACGCTGGGGGTCACGCTCATCATGTATGTGTTTGTGGCCAATATGCTTGGACTGCCGTTTTCCGTCCATGTCAACGGCGAACTTTGGTGGAAATCGCCGACCGCGGATGCGACCGTTACGTTAACGCTGGCGGTGATGGTCGTCGCCCTCACCCACTACTATGGGGTGAAAATGAAAGGGGCATCCGACTATTTGCGCGATTACACCCGTCCAGTCGCCTGGTTGTTCCCGCTTAAAATCATCGAAGAGTTTGCCAACACGCTGACGCTCGGTTTGCGTCTTTTCGGGAACATTTACGCCGGGGAAATTTTGCTTGGCTTGCTCGCCAGCCTTGGCACGCATTACGGTGTGCTTGGCGCTGTTGGCGCAGCCATTCCGATGATGGTGTGGCAAGCGTTCAGTATTTTTGTCGGAACGATTCAGGCGTTCATTTTTACGATGTTAACCATGGTTTATATGGCTCATAAGGTCAGTCATGACCATTGAGCATTCCTTATCATTTCATTAAGGACTTGAAACATTACTTTAACATGGTGAAGGAGGATCTATCAACATGAGTTTGGGTGTACTTGCAGCTGCGATTGCGGTAGGTTTGGGGGCGTTAGGCGCCGGCATCGGCAACGGGTTGATCGTCAGCCGTACCATTGAAGGGATTGCTCGTCAACCAGAATTGCGTCCGGTTTTGCAAACGACGATGTTCATCGGGGTTGCGTTGGTTGAGGCGCTTCCGATCATCGGTGTCGTCTTCTCGTTCATTTACTTAGGTCGATAAGAAATCGATATGGAAAGTGATGGCGAAGTTCGTGTCAACGACCACCTTCGCCATTCCTTTATGTGCGGTTTTGCGAGACCGCATCGGTGCGATAGCTGTCGAAAGGAGTGAAACGCGGTGTTGTGGAAGGCAAACGTATGGGTGCTCGGCGAAGCGGCGCATGGCATCAGCGGCGGCACGATTATTTACCAATTGCTGATGTTCATTATTTTGCTGGCCTTGCTGCGCAAATTCGCTTGGCAGCCGTTAATGAATATCATGAAACAACGTGAAGAACATATCGCGAACGAAATCGACCAGGCGGAAAAACGCCGTCAAGAAGCAGAAAAACTTCTTGAAGAACAGCGCGAACTGATGAAGCAGTCGCGCCAAGAAGCGCAAGCGCTCATTGAAAACGCGCGCAAGCTGGCTGAAGAGCAGAAAGAACAAATTGTCGCCTCGGCCCGTGCGGAAGCGGAACGGGTGAAAGAAGCGGCGAAAAAAGAAATCGAGCGTGAAAAAGAACAGGCGATGGCTGCGCTCCGCGAACAAGTGGCCTCGTTGTCTGTCTTGATCGCCTCAAAAGTGATTGAAAAAGAGCTGACCGAGCAAGATCAACGCAAGCTGATCGAAGCGTACATCAAAGACGTTCAAGAGGTAGGAGGAGCGCGATGAACCAAGAAGTGATCGCCAAACGGTACGCGTCCGCTTTGTTCCAAATCGCGCTCGAACAAGGACAGCTTGATCGAATTGAAGAAGATGTTCGCGCCGTGCGCCAGGCGTTGGCGGAAAACGGCGAGTTTTTATCGCTTCTTTCGTATCCGAAACTTTCCTTGGATCAGAAAAAAGCGCTCATCCGCGAAGCGTTCGCCGGTGTGTCCACCCCGGTGCAAAACACGCTTCTCCTTCTTCTGGAGCGCCATCGCTTCGGCCTTGTGCCCGAGCTGGCGGAACAGTTTCTCGCCCTCGTCGACGATGCGCGCGGCATCGCCAAGGCGGTCGCCTATTCGGCGCGGCCGTTGACGGACGAAGAACTGCGGGCGCTTTCCGACGTCTTTGCCCAAAAAGTCGGCAAACAGACGCTTGAGATTGAAAATATCATTGATCCGGAACTCATCGGCGGCGTGAAGCTGCGCATCGGCAACCGCATTTACGACGGCAGCGTCAGCGGGCAGCTTGAACGGATTCGGCGGCAGCTGATCGGCTAACATTTGAAGACAGGGGTGAAAGGCATGAGCATTCGAGCGGAAGAAATCAGCGCGCTCATTAAGCAGCAGATTGAAAACTATGAATCGCAAATCCAAGTGAGCGACGTCGGCACCGTCATCCAAGTCGGCGACGGGATCGCGCGCGCTCATGGGCTTGATAACGTCATGTCCGGCGAGCTCGTCGAGTTTGCCAACGGCGTGATGGGCATGGCGTTGAACTTGGAAGAAAACAACGTCGGTATCGTTATTTTAGGACCGTACACCGGCATCAAAGAAGGAGACGAAGTGCGCCGCACAGGCCGGATCATGGAAGTGCCGGTCGGGGAGGCGCTCATCGGCCGCGTCGTCAACCCACTCGGTCAGCCTGTTGACGGATTAGGGCCGGTGGAAACGACGGAAACGCGCCCGATTGAAAGCCGTGCGCCGGGCGTTATGGACCGGAGATCGGTGCATGAGCCGCTGCAAACCGGGATTAAAGCGATCGACGCGCTCGTGCCGATCGGCCGCGGCCAGCGCGAGCTCATCATCGGCGACCGACAAACGGGGAAAACGTCCGTCGCCATTGATACGATCATCAACCAAAAAGACCAAAACATGATTTGTATTTATGTCGCCATCGGGCAAAAAGAATCGACGGTCCGCACCGTTGTCGAAACGCTCCGCAAACACGGCGCGCTCGACTATACGATCGTCGTCACCGCTTCGGCGTCGCAGCCGGCTCCGCTTTTGTTCTTGGCGCCGTATGCCGGTGTGGCGATGGGCGAGTACTTCATGTATAAGGGCAAGCACGTTTTGGTTGTGTACGACGATTTATCGAAGCAGGCCGCGGCATACCGCGAATTGTCGCTCTTGCTTCGCCGTCCGCCGGGCCGTGAAGCGTATCCGGGGGATATTTTCTACTTGCACTCCCGCCTGCTTGAGCGCGCAGCGAAATTGAGCGATGCCAAAGGCGGCGGTTCGTTGACCGCGCTTCCGTTCGTCGAAACGCAAGCGGGCGATATTTCCGCGTACATTCCGACGAACGTCATCTCGATTACGGACGGGCAAATTTTCTTGCAATCGGACTTGTTCTTCTCCGGCGTCCGCCCAGCGATCAACGCAGGGTTGTCCGTTTCGCGCGTCGGTGGGGCAGCGCAAATCAAAGCGATGAAAAAAGTATCGGGGACGCTTCGTCTCGACTTGGCGGCATACCGCGAATTAGAAGCATTCGCCCAATTCGGCTCCGACCTCGACAAGGCGACGCAAGCGAAGCTCGCCCGCGGGGCGCGCACGGTCGAAGTGCTGAAGCAAGATTTGCATCAGCCGATTCCGGTCGAAAAACAAGTGTTGATCATCTATGCATTGACGCGCGGCTTTTTGGACGACATTCCGGTTGAAGATGTGCGCCGTTTCGAGAAAGAGTTTTACTTGTGGCTCGACCAAAACGGCCAACACTTGCTTGAGCACATCCGCACGACGAAAGATCTTCCGAACGAAGACGATCTCAATCAAGCGATCGAAGCGTTCAAGAAAACGTTTGTCGTTTCACAATAAGGCCGGCGGGGGCATATCGCCCCTCACGCCTGTTAGAACCCGTGCAGCAAAAAGGTGGTGAAACCTTTGGCATCGTTACGCGATATTAAAACGCGCATCAATGCGACGAAGAAGACAAGCCAAATTACAAAAGCGATGGAAATGGTCTCGACGTCGAAGCTGAACCGCGCGGAGCAAAACGCGAAATCGTTCGTTCCATATATGGAGAAAATTCAAGAAGTCGTGGCCAATGTGGCGCTTGGTGCCGGGGGGGCTTCGCATCCGATGCTCGTTTCGCGCCCGGTGAAAAAAACCGGTTATCTCGTGATCACGTCGGATCGCGGTCTGGCTGGCGCGTACAACAGCAACGTGCTGCGCCTCGTGTACCAAACGATCCAAAAACGCCATGCTTCTCCGGACGAATATGCGATCATCGTCATCGGCCGCGTCGGGTTGAGCTTTTTCCGCAAGCGGAACATGCCGGTCATTCTCGACATCACCCGCTTGCCGGACCAGCCGTCGTTTGCCGATATTAAAGAAATCGCCCGCAAAACGGTTGGGTTATTCGCCGACGGTACGTTTGACGAGCTGTATATGTATTACAACCATTACGTGAGCGCGATCCAGCAAGAGGTGACGGAACGGAAGCTTCTGCCGCTCACTGACTTGGCGGAGAATAAGCAGCGCACGGTGTACGAATTTGAACCGTCGCAAGAAGAAATTTTGGACGTCTTATTGCCGCAGTATGCGGAAAGCCTCATTTACGGCGCATTGCTCGATGCAAAAGCAAGCGAACACGCCGCCCGCATGACGGCGATGAAGAACGCAACGGACAATGCGAACGAGCTCATTCGCACATTGACGCTTTCCTACAACCGCGCTCGCCAAGCGGCGATTACGCAAGAAATTACGGAAATTGTCGCCGGAGCAAACGCCTTGCAATAGGGGACTAGCAAGTTAGGAGGGAAAACGATGACAAGAGGACGCGTTATCCAAGTCATGGGTCCGGTTGTAGACGTCAAGTTTGAGAACGGCCACTTGCCGGCGATCTACAACGCCCTGAAAATTCAACATAAAGCGCGCAACGAAAACGAAGTCGACATCGACTTGACATTGGAAGTCGCCTTGCACCTTGGCGATGATACGGTACGGACGATCGCGATGGCGTCCACAGACGGCCTCATCCGCGGCATGGAAGTCATCGATACCGGTGCACCGATTTCGGTGCCGGTCGGCGAAGTCACGCTTGGCCGCGTGTTCAACGTCTTAGGCGAGCCGATCGACTTGGAAGGCGACATTCCGGCTGACGCCCGCCGCGACCCGATTCACCGTCCGGCGCCAAAATTCGAGGAATTGGCGACGGAAGTCGAAATTTTGGAAACGGGGATTAAAGTCGTTGACTTGCTTGCCCCGTATATTAAAGGCGGAAAAATCGGTTTGTTCGGCGGCGCTGGCGTAGGAAAAACGGTCTTGATCCAAGAGCTGATCCACAACATCGCCCAAGAGCACGGCGGGATTTCCGTCTTTGCTGGCGTCGGCGAACGGACGCGCGAAGGAAACGACTTGTACCATGAGATGAAAGATTCCGGCGTCATCAGCAAAACGGCCATGGTGTTCGGACAAATGAATGAGCCGCCGGGGGCGCGGATGCGCGTCGCCTTGACCGGCTTGACGATGGCCGAATACTTCCGTGATGAACAAGGCCAAGACGTGTTGCTCTTTATCGATAACATCTTCCGTTTCACGCAGGCCGGTTCGGAAGTGTCGGCGCTGTTAGGCCGCATGCCGTCGGCCGTTGGTTACCAACCGACATTGGCGACGGAGATGGGTCAATTGCAAGAGCGGATCACGTCGACGGCGAAAGGCTCGATCACCTCGATTCAAGCGATTTACGTCCCGGCCGACGACTATACGGACCCGGCTCCGGCCACGACGTTCTCTCACTTGGATGCGACGACGAACCTGGAGCGGAAGCTCGCGGAGATGGGGATTTATCCGGCCGTTGACCCGCTCGCTTCGACATCGCGTGCGTTGGCGCCGGAAATCGTCGGCGAGGAGCATTATCAAGTCGCCCGCAAAGTGCAGCAAACGCTGCAACGTTATAAAGAATTGCAAGACATCATCGCCATCTTGGGGATGGACGAACTGTCGGACGAAGACAAACTCGTCGTTCACCGCGCCCGCCGCATCCAGTTCTTCTTGTCGCAAAACTTCCACGTGGCGGAGCAGTTCACGGGCCAACCGGGCTCCTACGTGCCGGTCAAAGAAACGGTGCGCGGCTTTAAAGAAATTTTGGAAGGCAAATACGACCATCTTCCGGAAGATGCGTTCCGCTTAGTCGGCCGCATTGAAGAAGTCGTTGAAAAAGCGAAAGCGATGGGTGTCAAAGTGTGACCCGGGATAGGGGGATTGGACAATGAAAACGATCCACGTGAGCGTCGTTACTCCTGATGGCCCGGTGTACGAAGACGATGTTGAGATGGTCAGCGTCAAAGCGAAAAGCGGCGAGCTCGGCATTTTGCCGGGGCACATCCCGCTTGTCGCCCCGCTCGAGATCAGCGCGGCCCGGTTGAAAAAAGGCGGCAAAACGCAATACATTGCCGTCAGCGGCGGCTTTTTGGAAGTCCGCCCGGACAACGTGACGATTTTGGCTCAAGCTGCTGAACGGGCGGAGGACATTGACGTCCTCCGCGCCAAAGCGGCGAAAGAGCGGGCGGAGCGCCGCCTGCAAAGCCAGCAGGATGACATCGACTTCAAACGGGCCGAACTGGCGTTAAAACGCGCCATGAACCGTTTGAGCGTTGCGGAAATGAAGTAAAAAGCAGGGGAGTTTTTCCCCTGCTTTTTTTGATGAAAACGGAAGAATCGTCCGTCAAGGAGAGAGGCAAACGCTCTCTCTTTTTTCGTTCCTCGCATTCCGTCGTTTCAACAAAGATGAAGCGCTTACATGAATGGATACCGTGTTGACAGTGTTAACTTGAAGTTTTGCTGACACGGCTGGATATAAATGTTATAATGAAATCGAAGGAATTATTGAAAAATTTCATCATTAACACCATACGTATGTAGTAAACCGGAAGGGGGCGAGCTGGTTGAGCAACATCTATGCAAACAGTTATTTGATCATCTTCGTCTTCCTTTGCCTCGGTGTGTTGCTGCCGATCGGGGCGCTCACGGCCGGGCGGTGGCTGCGGCCGCACGTGCCGAGTGATGCAAAGGCGACAACTTATGAAAGCGGTAACAATCCCTTTCACGACTCGCGCGTTCAGTTCCAAGTTCGGTACTACCTATTTGCCTTGCTGTTTGTCATTTTCGATATCGAGACGGTGTTTTTGTACCCGTGGGCTGTTGTCTATGACCAACTCGGCTTGTTCGCGTTGGTGGAAATGATCATGTTCATCGTTTTGCTTGCCATTGGCTTGATCTATGCTTGGAAAAAGAAGGTGTTACGATGGATGTGAAATGGGAGGGTTTTTCTGGCGTCGAAATGGAAGAAGTGAAGCGAAACGTCTTTTTGACGACGTTGGAACAGTTGAAAGGATGGGCCCGAAGCAGTTCGCTTTGGCCGTTGACGTTCGGCCTTGCCTGTTGCGCTATCGAGATGATGGCGGTCGGCGGCGCCCATTACGACCTCGACCGGTTCGGTTCGTTTTTCCGCGCCTCGCCGCGGCAGGCGGACGTCATGATTGTCTCGGGCACGGTGACGAAAAAAATGGCGCCGCTCTTGCGCCGGTTGTATGACCAAATGCCCGAACCGAAATGGGTCATCGCCATGGGTTCGTGTGCGACAGCCGGCGGCCCGTACGTCAAATCGTACAGCGTCGTCAAAGGCGTCGACCAAATTGTCCCGGTGGACGTGTACATACCAGGCTGTCCGCCGAACCCGGCAGCGCTCATCTACGGCATTCATAAATTAAAAGAAAAAATCCGACTGGAAGCCAAAACGGGGAAGAAGGTGCTGTAACCGATGGATGAAGAAAAAGATTTGGCTCAGCGAAAAAAAGAAGCCGCTGAGCGGGCAAAACAGCTGGCGCGCGAACGGCTCTCGGCTAGGCAGGCAGATGAACAGGCCAGGTCAGCCGCCGAAACGGGCAGTTTGAAAACGCCCCCGAATTCGAATGGCAGCCAGACCGAAACAACGAAGGGAGAGGCAACGGAACCGGCATCGGCCGACGACGATCTTGCATTGGCGAAAAAACGAGCAGCCGAGGAAGCGCGGGCGAAAGCGGCCGAACTGCGGAGACAGCGCGAGGCCGCTGCGTCTGGTGCGGCGACAGGGGGCGACCTTGAGGCGGCGAAGCGGAAGGCAGCCGAGGAAGCGCGGGCGAAAGCGGCCGAACTGCGGAGACAGCGCGAGGCCGCTGCGTCTGGTGCGGCGACAGGGGGCGACCTTGAGGCGGCGAAGCGGAAGGCAGCCGAGGAAGCGCGGGCGAAAGCGGCCGAACTGCGGCGACAACGCGAGGCGGCGGAAAGCGGTGCGGAGGATGATCTTGAGTTGGCGAAGAAAAAGGCAGTTGCGGCCGCGAAGGCGAGAGCTGCTGCATTAGCCAAACAAAAAGCCGCTGAAGCGTCGGGCGACGATGACGAGCTGGCCAAGCAAAAAGCGGCCGCCGCGGCGAAAGCGAAAGCCGCGGCCGCGGCAAAAGCGCGGGCGGCGGCCTTGGCGAAGCAACAAGGCGGCGCTGGCGATGAGGGGGCGAAACAAAAAGCGGCAGCGGCCGCCCGGGCGAAGGCCGAAGAAACTGACGGAGGAACCGGACGGTCTGCCGCTCCGTCGCCGAACGATCCGCTGCTTGAGAAATATGTCCGCATCATTCATGAGCATCTCGGTTCGGACGTGCTCGAGGATGCATACATCAACCGGCTGGCGAAAGATGTGCCGACGCTTGTCGTGAAAAAAGAGGCGTACTACAAAGTCGCCGAGTTGTTGAAAGGCCATGAACAGCTTCGGTTTGATTATTTATCCGAGCTGCACGGCACCGATTTTCAGACGCATATGGAAGTGTACGTCCATTTGTATTCCTATCCAAACCGGCAGCCGGTGGCGCTGAAAGTCAAAATCGAGCGCGACAACCCGGAAGTCGATTCGCTCGTTCCGCTTTGGCCGGGGGCGAACTGGCCGGAGTGCGAAGCGTACGATTTGCTTGGCATCCGTTTCCGCGGCCACCCGAACTTAATCCGCATCTTCCTCGGCGAACAATGGGTCGGGCATCCGCTGCGCAAAGATTACGAGCCGTATGATGCGGAGGTGTAGATGATGCTGCGCACAGAAGAAATGATTTTAAACGTCGGCCCTCAACACCCGAGCACGCACGGGGTGTTCCGCCTCATTTTAAAAATTGACGGCGAGATCATTCAAGAAGCGACACCGGTCATCGGCTATTTGCATCGCGGAACGGAAAAGATCGCCGAAGGGCTGCAATATACGCAAATCATCCCGTACACCGACCGGATGGACTATTTGTCCGCGATGACGAACAACTATGTGCTTTGCCATGCGGTCGAAACGATGATGGGCATTGAAGTGCCGGAGCGGGCCGAATATTTGCGCGTTCTCGCCATGGAGCTTGGACGGATCGCCAGCCACCTCGTCTGGTGGGGGACGTATTTGCTCGACCTCGGTGCGACGAGCCCGTTTTTGTACGCGTTCCGCGAACGCGAAATGATTATTAATCTATTAAATGAGCTGTCTGGAGCGCGGCTGACGTTCAACTATATGCGCATCGGCGGCGTCAAATGGGATGCGCCGGACGGTTGGATTGACAAAGTGAAGCAGTTCGTTCCGTACATGCGGGAGAAACTTCACGGCTATCATGAGCTTGTCACCGGCAATGAAATTTTCCGCCAGCGCGTCACCGGCGTCGGGCGGTATACGAAAGAAGAGGCGATCAGCTATTCGCTCAGCGGCGTCAACTTGCGGTCGACCGGCGTCAAATGGGATTTGCGCAAAGATGAACCGTATTCGATCTATGACCGCTTTGAGTTTGACGTGCCGGTGCGCGATGGCGGCGACTGCCTTGCCCGCTATGAATGCCGGATGGCGGAAATCGAACAGTCGCTTTGCATCATCGAGCAGGCGTGCGAGCAATTTCCGCCTGAGGGGCCGATCATGGGAAAAGTGCCCCGCATCATTAAAGCGCCGCCCGGCGAGACGTTCGTCCGCATCGAGGCGCCGCGCGGCGAGATCGGCTGCTATATTGCGAGCGACGGCAAAAAGGAGCCGTACCGCCTCAAATTCCGGCGCCCATCGTTTTACAACTTGCAAATACTCCCGAAGCTGCTCAAAGGGGAAAACTTGGCCAATGTCATCGCCATTCTTGGGTCGATTGACATTGTGCTTGGGGAGGTCGACGGATGATGGAACAATGGCTTGAATCCACGCCAAGCTGGTCGAACATCGCCCTGTTTTTCGGGCTTGGGGCGCTGCTTTTGGCGGTCGTGCTCGCCTTTGTCACATACGGCATTTTGGCTGAGCGGAAAGTGATGGGGTTTATGCAAGGGCGCATCGGGCCGAACCAAGTCGGCGGCCGCTTCGGGCTTTTGCAAACGGTCGCGGACGTATTAAAGCTGCTGCTAAAGGAAGATACGATTCCGAAAGCGGCCGACCGTCCGCTCTACGTGCTGGCGCCGATCATCACCTTTGTGCCGTCGTTTATGGTGTTGGCGGTATTGCCGTTTACCGATGCGTTCCGGTTCGCCGATATTGGCGTCGGCCTTCTGTATTATATCGCTGTCTCCGGCTTGACGACCGTCGGCGTTGTCGCCGGCGGCTGGGCGTCCAACAACAAATACGCTCTGCTTGGCGGCATGCGGGCAGCCGCGCAAATGATTTCCTATGAGATTCCGCTCGTCATGTCGGCGCTTGGCGTCGTGCTTTTGGCTGGAAGCATGAATTTAGTCGACATCGTCGCGGCGCAAAAAGATGTCTGGTTCATTTTCGCCCAGCCGTTGGCGTTTTTGATTTTTCTCATTGCCGCGGTGGCCGAGTTGAACCGGACGCCGTTTGACTTGCCGGAAGCGGAGTCCGAGCTCGTCGCTGGCTTCCATGTCGAATATTCCGGGTTCCGTTGGGCGTTCTTTATGCTCGCCGAGTATGTGTATTTGTTCGCCATGGCGGCGCTTGTGACGATTTTGTTTCTCGGCGGTTGGCATCCGGTCGCATTTCTCGGCTGGATTCCTGGCGCGGTCTGGTTTGCGCTGAAGTTTTGTGCGGTCGTTTTCGTCCTCATTTGGTTTCGCGCTACATTTCCGCGCGTGCGCGCCGACCAGCTGATGGAGTTCGCCTGGAAAGTGCTGCTTCCGCTTTCGCTCGTCAACATTGTGCTGACGGCGGTCGTAAAAGCGTGGTTTTTCTAAAAGGCCGGTGATTTAGTGAAAAGTCACGAAAAACGGACTCTTCTCAAATTGAGAAGTCCTGTAAAATCAACGCCTCTCTTTCACCCAAAAGCAACGGATTCGGCGAAATCGGTCGTTTCTCACCAGTCCTCTAAAGGAACAAAGCAACTTGTCTTGCCAGGAAGGGGGCAGCCGCCCATGAGCATGGCCTCCTCCTTCGGGCAGAGGTCGTGTCGGAACGCCACTTTTCCCATGAGAGGGGTAGACGGATGATAGGGTTGATGAAAGGATTGGCGTATACGTTAAAAGAGTTGACGCGCGAAAAAGTGACGTACGATTACCCGCACGAACCGCTCCCGCTCCCGGATCGGTTTCGCGGCATCCAGAAATTTTATCCCGAAAAATGCATCGTGTGCAACCAGTGTGTCAACATTTGCCCGACCGAATGCATCCAGCTGACCGGGAAAAAACATCCCGATCCGACGAAAAAAGGGAAAGTGATTGAGACGTACAACATCAACTTTGAAATTTGCATTTTATGTGATTTGTGCACGGAAGTATGCCCAACGGAAGCGATTGTCATGACGAACAACTTTGAGCTCGCGGAATACAGCCGCGACGCTCTGTATAAAGATTTGGCCTGGCTCGATGAAAACGATACGAACATCAGAAGGGAGAATAAGCCGTGAGCGGAACGGACATCGCCTTTTTCTTGCTCGCCCTCGCGGCGATTGCCGGGGGAGTGACGATGCTCCAGCTGACGAACGTCGTCCATATGGTCATCGCCCTCGTCATGACATTTGTAGGCATTGCCGGGCTGTACGTGCTGTTGTCCGCCGAATTTGTCGCTGTTGTGCAAGTGCTTATCTATTCCGGAGCCATCACGATCATCATGCTGTTTGCGATCATGCTGACGCGCCATCACACAGACGAACGGGAGCGCCCAACCACCGGCGGCGTCTGGCATAAAGCGGTTGCCGCCCTCTCCGTCATCGCCTTCGGCCTTGCCGTCTACTTCGGCATCCGCCAGCTCGACTTCGGCGCTGACGGCAGCGCGCTTTCGGGCGACAACGCGAAGGCGATCGGCAAGTCGCTTTACTCGTATTATACGATTCCGTTTGAAATCGTGTCCGTCATTTTGCTTGTCGCCTTAATTGGCGCGATCGTGTTGGCGAAAAAAGACGGCAAGGGGGCGGAAGACGAATGACATTATCGGCCTATTTAGCGTTGGCGCTGATCTTGTTTTGCATTGGACTGTACGGGGCGCTCACGAAGAGGAATACGGTCATTGTGCTCATCTGCATTGAGCTGATGTTAAATGCGGTCAACATCAATTTCGTCGCTTTTGCCAAATACGGCGCCCATCCCAGCGTTCACGGGCACGTGTTCGCGCTGTTTGCGATCGCCGTGGCGGCGGCGGAAGCAGCCGTCGGCTTAGCTGCGCTCATCGCTTTTTACCGCAGCCGGAGGACGGTTCAAGTCGATGAAGCCAATTCGTTGAAACATTAGAGAAGGGGATGGGAACGATGATGAACCTAGCTTGGGTCGTGCCGCTGTTCCCGCTTGGTTCGTTCATTCTGTTGCTGCTGTTCGGACGGAGATGGAAACAGCGAAGCGCCTATGTCGGCATCGCCGCGGCGTTCTTGTCGCTGCTTTTGGCGCTCGCGGTGCTTATGGACCGCCTTGGCGGGTCGACGTATGAGGCAAACTGGACATGGATGACGATCGGCAACGTGACGTTGACGGTCGGGATTTCCGCCACCGCCCTAAACGCTTGGATGCTCGTCGTCGTCGCACTCGTCAGCTGGCTCGTCCATGTGTATTCGCAAGGGTACATGGCTGGCGATGAACGGTTTTCCACCTTTTACGCGTATTTGGGCCTGTTTACGTTTGCGATGCTCGGTCTTGTGCTGTCGCCGAATTTGCTGCAGGCGTACATCTTTTGGGAGCTCGTCGGACTTGGATCGTTTTTGCTGATCGGTTTTTACTTCTATAAGGAAGAAGCAAAATCGGCGGCGAAAAAAGCGTTCATCATGACGCGCATCGGCGACGTTGGCTTTTTTATCGGCATGATGTTGCTTTTTTGGCAAACGCACAGCTTTGATTACGATGACATTTTCCGCGCCGTCGGCGACGGCACGCTGTCGCCGGGGATGACGACGCTCGCTGTGATCTTGATTTTCATCGGCGCCATCGGCAAATCGGGGCAATTTCCGCTCCATACATGGCTTCCAGACGCGATGGAAGGCCCGACGCCGGTGTCGGCGCTCATCCACGCTGCGACGATGGTGGCGGCCGGTGTGTACCTTGTGGCGGCATTGTTTCCGCTGTATGAGGCAAGCCATGCAGCCATGATGACCGTGGCGACGATCGGCGGGGTGACGGCCATTTTCGCCGCGACGATCGGCTTGGTGCAGACGGACATCAAGCGCGTCCTCGCCTATTCGACGATCAGCCAGCTCGGTTATATGATGTTGGCGCTTGGCGCCGGCAGCTATGTCGCGGCCATCTTCCATTTGACGACGCATGCGTTCTTTAAAGCGCTCCTCTTTTTGGCCGCCGGGAGCGTCATTCATGCCGTCCGTACGCAAAACATCGAGGAAATGGGCGGACTTTGGCAGCGGCTGCCATGGACCGCGCCGCTATTCCTCATTGGGGTGCTGTCGATCAGCGGGGTTCCGCTATTCGCCGGCTTTTTCAGCAAGGACGAAATTTTGGCCGCCGCCTGGACGAACGGGCCGCGCCTCCTCTTTTGGCTCGCGGTCGCTGCCGCGCTGTTGACGTCGTTTTATATGTTCCGGCTCTTTTTCCTCGTCTTTGCCGGCAAAGCGCGGCATCATGAGGATGCTCATGAAGCGCCGGCCTCGATGGTGGCGCCAATGCTTGTGCTCGGCGTGCTGTCGATTGCATCCGGATACATGCAAACGCCGTGGTTTGGCTCGTTCCTTGGCGAATGGTTGACGGATGGAGCGTATCGTCATGAAGCGGCGCCGGGATGGATCGCTGTTTTGGCGACGATCGTGTCGTTTGCAGGGATTTTTCTCGCTTGGCTGATGTACGGGGCGCAGAAAATGCCGCGCGATTGGCTGTCCGCGCGTGTTCCGTATGTTGATGAGCTGCTGCGTCGTCATTACTACATCGATGACATTTACCGTTTGACGGTCGTGTCGCTTGTGTCATGGATCAGCCGCCTGTTGGCGTATGTCGACCGCTTCCTTGTGGAAGGGCTCGCCCGGCTTGCCGCCGGCATTGTCGGCGCGGCCGCCTCGGCTGGGTCGCGCGGGCAAAACGGGCAGGCGCAGACGTATGGGGCGGTGACGGTGGCCGGATTGGCGATTTTGGTCGTCATTTTCGCCTTAACAGGGGGGTACTGGCTATGATGTTTTTATCGCTGCTCGTCTTTTCGCCGCTGTTAGGCATCATGTTGCTGATGTTTGTCCGCAAAACGGATGAACGAATGATTCAATGGCTTGGAACGGCCGCCACCGTACCGCCGCTCATTTTGGCGTTGTTTGCTTTTATTCAGTCCGGGCGCGGGTTTCGCCTCGAGCGGCTCGACGAAGCACGGGACTGGGTGCGGCTTACGGACCTGCCATTTTTGACGGACGCGGCGTATGTGATCCGCTATGAGCTCGGCATCGATGGGCTGTCGCTTGTCTTTATCGTTCTGACCGCGGTGTTGGCGACGTTGGCCGCTTTGGCGTCGATGCTTGTCACAACGGAGAAAAAAGGGTATTTTCTCTGGCTGCTGGCGCTTGAGATTGGCATGCTCGGCGTATTTTCCGCTGCCAATTTCGTTTGGTTTTTCCTCTTCTTAGAAGTGACGTTGGTCGCCATGTTTTTGCTTGTCGGCAAGTGGGGCGGGTTTGAGCGCGAGCGGGCGGCGTACAGCTACTTGTTGTACAACGGGCTCGGCTCGGCTTTGCTGCTTGTCGTGATCGCGGTGCTGCTTGCCCGAACGGGAACAGCGAACTTTGCCTTGCTTCATGAAATGTTACATAATCCAGCGGCGGAAGGGCAACTGATTGCGCCGCTGACGGCGGAAGGGCGTCGCTGGCTGCTCGGCGGGCTGCTGTTGGCATTTGCGATCAAGCTGCCGGCTGTTCCGTTCCACCGCTGGCTCATCCGCGTCCACGTCGAAGCGCCGCCGCCGGTGGTGATGCTTCATGCCGGGGTGCTGTTGAAAATCGCAGCGTATGGGATGATTCGCTTCGGGGTCGGCTTGTTTCCGGATGAGTTCCGCTCGTTTGCCGGCGTTCTCGCTCTATTTGGCGTCATCAATGTGCTGTACGGCGCGCTGTTGGCGCTTCGCCAGCGCGAATTGAAACATGTGCTCGCCTATTCGAGCGTATCGCATATGGGCGTGGTGCTCATCGGACTCGGTGCGTTGAATGAGGCCGGCATTCAAGGAGCGGTCTTGCAATCGGTGGCTCACGGACTCATCTCGGCCTTGTCGTTTTTGCTTGTCGGCGTGCTCGCTCATCGAATGGGAACAACGGACATCAACCGGCTTGGTGGACTGACGAAAGCGATGCCGCTCTTTTCCGGGTATTTGCTCACAGCGGCGCTCGCCTTGCTCGGTCTGCCGGGGCTGGCGGGATTTGTCGGTGAATTCACGTCGTTTCTCGGGCTGTTTCAAACGAAGCCGGCCCTTGCCGCCGTGGGGGCGCTTGGCTTGATCTTCGCCGCTGTCTACTCGCTGAAAGCCGTCCTTGATATCACGTTCGGCCACCCCGCGACCGGCGGGAAGCGGTCATGGGCTGGCGTGAGCCGCAAGCATCTGCGGCAAGCCTCGGTGAACCGCAAGGGGGCGTCGTTGACTTGCAAGGAAAAGAAGCTGTGCCGGCGTTCATCCTTGTCGCGTTGATCGTGGCCGTCGGCGTCTATCCGCAGCTATTGGCCGCGCCGCTTACGGCCGTCGTCAAGACGATGATGAACGGGCTAGGGGGTTGATCACATGAACGATGTATGGCAATCCGATTGGAGCATGATGGCGCCCGAATGGATCGTCCTCGCGGCCGCCATAGCGCTGTTGGTGATGGACTTGGCGCTGCCAAGTAGCCGAAGCCGCCGGCCGCTTGCTTGGGGCGCCGCGGCGGCGGCGGCGCTCGCCATGATCGCGACAGCGGCGATGATCCCGGCCGAGTCGGCATCGATTTTGCATGATACGTTCCGGCTCGATGCGTTCGCCAAAGCGTTCAAGCTCATTTTGCTGGCTGGCGGAGCGCTCGCTCTGCTTTTGGTGGCCGAATGGGCGCCGAAAGAAGGCAGTCCGCACCGCGGCGAATTTGTCTATATGATGTTGTTTGCGCTGCTTGGGGCGATGATGATGGCGTCTAGCGGCGATTTGCTTACATTATTTGTCAGCCTTGAGCTGCTTTCGGTGTCGTCCTACATTTTGGCTGGTTTGCGCAAAACGGCGCCGGCATCGAACGAGGCGGCGCTCAAATACGTCATCAATGGCGGCATCGCCACCGCCATCATGCTGTTTGGCATGAGTTATGTGTTCGGCTTGACCGGAACGACGAATCTCGGCGACATCGCGCGCCGCTTGCAGGAGACGAACGAGCCGTACATGCTTGCTTTGGCGTTTCTGCTTTTGCTCATCGGCGTTTCGTTTAAGCTGGCGACTGTTCCGTTTCATATGTGGGCGCCGGACGTGTACGAAGGAGCGCCCGTTCCAGCGACCGCGTTTTTTGCCGTCGTGTCAAAAACGGCCGGCTTTACCCTTCTTCTCCGTTTGCTGGTGACGATCTTTGCCGCTGCGCCGGCAGAAGGGCGTGATCCGTCATCGCTCCTTTTGTCGATGCAGCCGATCATCACCGTGTTAGCCGGGCTGACGATGATCATCGGCAGCGTCGTGGCGCTTCGGCAGCGGAGTTTAAAGCGGCTGCTCGCCTACTCGAGCATCGCCCACGCCGGCTACTTGCTCGCGGGGTTTGCCGCGATGTCATGGGCGATGATCGATTCGCTCTGGATGTATTTGCTCGTCTATACGTTGATGAACATCGGGACGTTTGCCATTATTGCCCATATTGTCAATGAAACCGGATCCGATGATTTGGATGGACTGGCCGGCTTATATCGGCACCGCCCACTGCTGGCTGCGGCGCTCGGGCTGTTTTTGCTCTCGCTCGCCGGCATCCCAGGAACAGCTGGCTTTATCGCCAAGCTGCATATTTTCATCGGCCTTGTCGTCACAGAGCCGGGCCATTATGTGCTCGCCGCCGTGATGGCGATCACGACCGTCATCTCGTACGTGTATTATTTCAATTTGATCGTCCAGCTCTTTTTCCGCCCGACGTTCACCGCGCCGCTTGGCCGGCTGCCGGCCGGGCTGTCGACCGCCGTCGTTCTTTGCGCGCTTGGAACGTTGGCGATCGGCTGGGCGCCGGGGCTTGCTTACGATATGCTCGCCCAGTTTGGGCATTTTGGCGATTTTTTGCCGTAACGGTAGAATAAAGGGAGAGGGAGAATGCCTCTCCTCTTTTTTTGCGCCGCCGGCTTCGTTTGGAAAGGAGGGGATGCGCTGCGTGCTTTGCGCAGGAAAGCTCCATCGAGCCATGTTTGCTTTCCACCTAGCATGAAAGTTTCAAGGCCTGCGCATTTTCATCGAAAGAGGGGAATGCTCATCCCGCTGGCTTTGTTTCGGGACGAGGAGCACCTTGGATGTGCGGCCGGCTCTGTTTCGGGGGAGAAGTGCTTGTCATGCGCCGCTTAATCTGTTTTCGAAACGCATGAAGTGCTTTGGCTGCTCGCCGCGTTCCGAAAAAGAGGAAATGCTTCGTATGCTTCGTTTCACATATGCTTGAGAAAGAGGTGAAACTTGATGATGCCGGTCATCGGCCAACAAGCGTTGATTTCGATTATCGTTCATTTGGCGTTTCTAGCGGTGACGTGGTGGACGCTGCAGGCGGTGCGGCTCGAGGTGCTGCTTCGGCCGAACCGCGTCGTCCAAGGGCGGCTGCTGTACATTTTATTGACGATTGCCATCGGCTCGACGGTGGCGAACTTTTTCCTTGACTATTGGGCTTGGTCAACCGATTTGCCGTATTTGTTCCGCGAATAGGGAGGCCCGGGGCGCCGTGGTGCTTCGGCTCCCCTCCAATTGCCCGCTTGCCCCGCCCTCTGTCCGGCTGATCCGTTCTTGCCCCCGCCTCTTTGCTCCCCGTCCCGTCCCCTTCTTCCATGGATTCTCGGCTGTTTGCCCTCCGCTTTGATGTTTATTTATGAAAGCGATTTCAAAAATCGCCGGTTGTCGATTTTTTTGACGTATGTTCCCTTGCCCGGTGGCAACAATAACAAGTAAGGAGAGGAAGGGAACGAAGATGAGAAAAAATCCAATCTGTTGGCTGATGGCGCTCGTTGCCGCGGTCTTGTTGTTGGCCGCAGGGCAATACCGGACGGAAGGCGCGCGGGGGAACGAATGGTCCGAACCATTGGAAATGATGGCGCACACATTGGCGCAGCACGGTGCCTCGCTCGGCCGCTGGGTCGTGTACACAAGAGAGTATGCCCACGATATTCAAAATGATGCGGACTTTTTCAAAAAAATGGCGGAGTTCAAACAAACATACCGCTCCTTTCACTGGACGTTCCACCAAACGAGCCATTGGCAAAAAGCGATCGGCACGAATGAACATTCCTTGTTTCGTGAACAAATTCAGCTCGTGATGACCGTCACAAATGGAACGCCGCAAACGTATATCCTCTATGAAGCGACCGGCCCAACGTGGAGTCAAGCTGGGTGGAAAGAAGCAGCACAGCACATTCAAAAAACGACGAACGGACTATTTGTGAATCACCCTACATTTTTTGCTTGTATTGAAGGCGAGTTCAGTGGTAATATGGAAGGTGGTTTGTTCGACCAAGCCTCTCAATTGCTTCGCGATTTCCACGCGGCGCCTGTCGAGTGGCTGCGGGAAGAGTCACTCGTTTCCCTGTCTGCATATACTGGGCAGTGGAAGAACGTTCTCCCAACCGCCCATCATCAGCCGGTCAACCTGCAACTCGCCTTGAGGGAAAGATTGGGCGGCAAGACGCGCGTCGTTGTTGGAACCCCAATCATTACCATTGAATACTAATATAGAGAAATTGGACGCGGAGGGGAATACCTTGGAAAAGATCATCGTCCGTGGCGGAAACCGGTTGAGCGGCACCGTCAAAGTGGAAGGCGCCAAAAATGCCGTTTTGCCTGTCATCGCTGCCACTTTATTGGCTATGAAAGGAACAAGTACGATTCATGATGTGCCTGCTCTTTCCGATGTATATACAATCAGTGAAGTGCTCCGCTATTTAGGCGCCGATGTGCACATTGCCGGCGAGACGGTCACCGTCGATGCCACCGGTCCGTTGACGGTGGAAGCGCCGTTTGAATATGTGCGAAAAATGCGCGCGTCGGTGCTTGTCATGGGGCCGCTGTTGGCGCGCAACGGCCGAGCCCGCGTGGCGCTGCCGGGCGGCTGTGCCATTGGCTCGCGCCCGATCGATCAACATTTAAAAGGGTTTGAAGCGATGGGCGCGTCTGTGAAAGTCGGCAATGGCTTTATCGATGCGGAAGTGAACGGACGGCTCCGCGGCGCCAAAATTTATTTGGACTTTCCAAGCGTCGGGGCGACGGAAAACATTATGATGGCCGCCGTGCTCGCGGAAGGCACGACTGTGATCGAAAACTGTGCGAAAGAGCCGGAAATCGTCGATTTGGCGAACTTTTTGAACGCGATGGGCGCCAAAGTGCGCGGCGCCGGCACCGGAACGATTCGAATCGAGGGAGTTGACGAGCTCGTCGGCACAACGCATACGGTCATTCCGGACCGCATCGAAGCCGGCACGTTTATGGTGGCGGCGGCGATCACCGGCGGCAATGTCCTCGTGCAAGGAGCCGTTCCGGAACATTTAGGCTCGCTGATCGCCAAACTCGAAGAAATGGGCGTGACCGTCATGGAAGAGGAAAATGGCTTGCGTGTCATCGGTCCGGAAAAGCTGAAAGCCGTCGACATTAAAACGATGCCATATCCGGGCTTTCCGACCGACATGCAGTCGCAAATGATGGCTCTCTTGTTGAAAGCGGAAGGCACGAGCATGATCACCGAGACGGTGTTTGAAAATCGCTTTATGCATGTGGAGGAATTCCGGCGCATGAACGCCGATATTAAAATTGAGGGGCGTTCCGTCATGATCAATGGCCCGTGCCAGCTGCAAGGCGCCGAAGTGGCGGCCACCGATTTGCGCGCAGCGGCGGCGTTGATTTTGGCTGGACTCGCGGCGGACGGCTACACGCGCGTGACCGAGCTTCGTCATCTCGACCGCGGGTATGTCCGCTTCCACGAAAAGTTGGCTGCGCTTGGGGCCGACATTGAACGCGTCCGCGAAGAAACGGAACAATTCGACCAAATTCAAACGATCCAATGGAACGGATAAAGAGCGAAAAACGACCGTTCCTTGCCTTTTGGCAGGGAATGGTCGTTTTTTCTTGGAACACAGGCGACCGTCGAAGGACGGTAGAAAACAACTGTTCGTTCCTAACGGTCTGTTTTGAAGCTCAGAGAAAGACCGTCTGTATGAAGTTTCTCCATAAGCTTGATCGCATCGCGCGCGGCAAGTTGCGGCGGTGGTGAAACATGTGCGTTGCGGCGGTGGTGAAATATGTGCTTTCGAAAACCCCCTTGTTCCATCGCCCCCTATTCCGTCACCGACTTTTTTCAACGGCTTCATGTTTAGAAGGCCGGTGAAAAACGGCTGTCACGAGCAAATCAGCGGCATTTCGCCAAAAAAGAAGGCTGATTTCGCAAGGTTTTTCTAATTGAGAAACAGCTGGGACTAGCAGTATTTTGTACTCAATCACCAGCCCTTTAGACGGGGTGCGAAACGCGCTCAAGGCGTTTTGGCTCGAGAGAAAACTGTCATACATACTTGTCCGAGCCCATAACTATAGTAACGAACCGAAGCCAACGCAGGCATTCATTCGCGATGTCCGCTTGTGCTTGGAAAACGCATATTGGGGGCTCGGCTATGGTGAAACGATTGAAACCCGTAATGGTGCTCGCTTTCTTGCTGTTTGTCGCCATCCTCGTCATTCCGACGGCGCTCGTTCTTCCATTTTATGACGGGAAGGTGGCGAAATTGGCCGAACAACTGCACAAGCAAGAACAAATTCAGCGGTCGCAGGCAGCCGAAGGGCCGTCCATCGACGTGGCGGTCTATCGAAGCAAAGAACAACGCATCGAACATATTCCCCTCGAGCAATACGTCATCGGCGTCGTGGCGGCGGAAATGCCGGCCGAATTTGAACTCGAGGCATTAAAGGCGCAAGCGTTGACGGCAAGAACGTACATCGTGAAGCAATTGCTCGCCAACCAGCCGTTTCGCCTGCCAAAAGGAGCGAATGTGACCGACACGGTGGCTCATCAAGTCTATTACAGTGATGACGAACTGCGAAAGCTGTGGGGCAGTGATTATGATTGGAAAATCAAAAAAGTGACAAAAGCCGTGTTGGAAACGCAAGGACAAATTTTGACATACCACAACGAGCCGATCGAGGCGCTGTTTTTTTCGACAAGCAACGGCTATACGGAAAATTCGGAAGCCTATTGGCAAAGCGATTTTCCTTATTTAAAAAGCGTCGCCAGCCCATGGGACAAACAATCCCCGAAGTTTTACCAGAGAAAAACGATGTCGGTGGCGGAATTCGAGCGAAGACTGGGGGTCCAACTGCCCGCTGACGGCTCAGTCGGCGTCATTGTATCGCGCACTCCCGGCCGCCGCGTCGGCGAAGTGAAGATTGGCGGCAAGACGTTTACGGGCCGCGATGTGCGCGAACGGCTCGGATTGCCGTCAAGTGATTTCACCTGGGTGCGTAGCGGGAATGACATCATCATTACGACGAAAGGCTACGGCCATGGCGTCGGCATGAGTCAATACGGCGCCAACTTTATGGCCAAAGAAGGGAAAACGTACGCCGACATCGTTAAATATTATTACCGCGGCGTCCATATTTCGTCGACGACGGCGTTTTTAAACAAATTGACCGCGAAAAATGGATGAACCGGGGTTCTGCACCCCGGTTTTTCTGTCAAATGTTCGGGGCAAACGGCAGGGAGACGCCCCTCATTTTTTTGTATAAAATCTAGCCGAATGTCAAAAAATAAGTGAAAAAATTGGTTTTGATGTGTATATCTTTTCCTCTTTCTGTTCAAAATGGTTGCTGAGGTGATGAACATGAGAGAGGAACAAAAACAATCGTCGCTGAAGCGTCTGTTCCGCAAACGCTGGGTATTTCCGGCCATCTATTTATCGTCTGCCGCATTGATCGTCGCTGGTGCGCTTTGGTTCCAATTGGGCAAAGAGGAGAATACGGGCAGAGACAACGTGGCGAAAAACGGCACCGCCCAGCAAGAAAATCCGGCTGTTCCGGTCAATGAAACGGTCGAAATGATTGCGATGCCGGTGCTGGATCCAAATGCGGTGCAAGTGAAAACGCCGTTCTACGATGACAAAGCATCCGAAGCAGAACAGGAAGCAGCCCTCGTCTTTTATGATCATACGTACCACCCGAACCAAGGCATCGATCTTGTGCGCCAAGACGGCAAAACGTTTGATGTCACCGCTTCCTTGAGCGGCACGGTGACGAAAGCGGAAAAAGACCCGATTTTGGGCTATGTTGTCGAAATCAATCATGAACAAGGGGTCACGACCGTCTATCAATCGCTCGCTGATGTGAAAGTCGAAGCCGGCGACACGGTGAAACAAGGTGAAGTGATCGGCAAGGCAGGGCAAAGCGAATTCAACAAAGAAGCCGGCATCCACGTCCATTTTGAAATTCGCAAAGACGGCCGGGCGGTCAACCCGATCGACTATGTCGACAAACCGTTGACGGCTTTGACCGACAAAGCGGAAGACAAAACGGGAACCGATCGCGCCGCCACGAGCAAAGAAAAAGAATTGATCCCGAGTGACGAAACAGCGCCGACAGACGAAAACCCAGCGAATGAACAACCATCGGCTGACGACCATTCGACGACGCCAAGCGACAACCATCAAGACGAAAACAACGACGCTTCATCCTACAAAACGCCAGACGCCTCGATCGGCATGGCAAGAGCGTAATCGACAAGGCGTCGAGCAAGAGGAAACGAAAAACGCGACGAAAAGGCCTGTCCGTTTGCCAAGACAAGCGGGCGGGTCTTTTTTGTGCTTTGCCGCTTCTAAAATCAGACGTGGGAAAAACGGTAGCCAAAAAAGCTCTTCTTCACCATAAGATAAAAAACATTTTTCATGATAGGTGTCCCAAAAAGGAATGGCTATTTTTTGTTCGATCGGGAGGGATGATGTTATGTTTGTGTCTAAAAGTCAAGTACATCTTTCGGTGATGAACCGCCAAAAATTATGATTTGAATATTCTTTCATTTTTTAGGAACAAGGATGGAAATAACCCCCTCTTTCCTTTAAAATAAATGAAAACGGAAACAGTTTCGTTTGAGAAACGTTTTATTCTTCACTTAACGAAAGAAAGGGGATCGCGGCCATGGACTACCTATACCACCCGTACCCGTCGCAGCGGGTGACGGTGTTTGCGAAAAACGGCGTTGTCGCGACATCGCAGCCGCTCGCGGCGCAGGCGGGGCTTGATGTGTTGAAAAAAGGCGGCAATGCCATCGATGCGGCGATCGCCGCGGCCGCCTGCTTGACGGTTGTCGAACCGACATCGAACGGCATCGGCGGCGATGCGTTCGCTCTTGTCTGGACGAATGGGAAACTGTACGGGCTGAATGCGAGCGGCTATGCGCCGAAATCGATCTCGATTGAAGCGCTCAAAGAGCTCGGCTATACCGAGATGCCGAAGTACGGCTTCGCTCCGGTGACCGTTCCGGGGGCGCCGGCGGCGTGGGCGGCGCTGTCAAAGCGCTTCGGCCGCCTGCCGCTTGTGGAAACGTTCGCACCGGCGATCGCCTATGCGGAAAACGGCTATCCGGTTTCGCCAGTGCTCGGAAAGTATTGGGCTGCGGCGTTTCGTACATACAAAGAAGCGCTTCGCGGGCCGGAGTTTGCCGCCTGGTTTGCGACGTTTGCGCCGGGCGGCCGCGCGCCGAAGATCGGCGAAGTGTGGGCCTCGCCGGACCATGCGGCGACGCTGCGCTCCATTGCCGAAACGGAAGCGGAAAGCTTTTACCGCGGCGAGCTGGCGGAAAAAATCGCCGCCTTCTCGAAGCAATACGGCGGCTTTTTGGCGGCGGACGACCTCGCCGAGTATGAACCGGAATGGCTCGAGCCGATCTCCGTCTCCTACCGAGGCTATGAGGTGTGGGAAATTCCGCCGAACGGTCAAGGGCTTGTGGCTTTAATGGCGTTAAACATCATGAACGGGTTTGACGTGCCAAGCGTGTCGGATGTCGAGACGCACCACCGGCAAATCGAGGCGATGAAGCTTGCCTTTGCCGATGGGAAAGCGTACATCGCCGACCGCCGCTATATGAACTGCAGCCCAGACGAGCTGTTGTCGGAGTCGTTTGCCGCGATGCGCCGGGCGCAAATCGGCGCGGAGGCGCTCACGCCGGAGCCGGGGACGCCGCCAAAAGGCGGAACGGTCTATTTGGCCGCCGCCGACGGCGAAGGGAATATGGTGTCGTTCATTCAAAGCAACTATATGGGCTTTGGATCAGGCCTCGTCGTCCCAGGCACCGGCATCGCCCTGCACAACCGCGGCCATAACTTCGCTTTTGATGAGAGTCATCCGAACGGGCTGGCGCCAAGGAAAAAGCCGTACCATACAATCATCCCCGGCTTTTTGACCAAAGGGGGTGCGCCGGTCGGTCCGTTTGGCGTCATGGGGGGATTTATGCAGCCGCAAGGGCATCTGCAAGTGATCATGAACACGGTCGATTTTGACTTAAACCCGCAAGCGGCGCTCGATGCGCCACGTTGGCAGTGGATGGAAGGAAAAACGGTGCTCGTCGAGCCGCACTTCCCGCGTCATATCGCCGAAGCGCTCGCCCGCAAAGGGCATGACATCCGCTTGGCGTTGGACAGCGGACTGTTCGGCCGTGGGCAAATCATTTGGCGCGATCCTGACACCGGCGTGCTCGCCGCCGGGACGGAGCCGCGCACGGACGGTGCGGTGGCCGCTTGGTGAGACTCACGATAAAGGGATGACTTCGATGAACCAATGGCATTTGTTTCTCGCTTTTTTCCGCGTCGGCATGCTTGGATATGGGGGCGGCCCGTCTTCGATCCCGCTTGTGCGTGCTGAAGTGGTGGCGAAATACCGCTGGATGGCGGATGAAGAATTCGCTGAAATCGCCGCCAGCGCCTTTTTGATGTTTGGCAAATGGCGCCTCCATCCGGCGTACGTCATCGCCTTGGCGCTCGTGTACGGGGCGGTGTTTCTCTCGCCATGAATGGCCTCTATGGCTAAAGAAAGATGGAAGGGATGCTTCCTCACAGTGACGGAAGCATCCCTCTTGTCGTCATTGTTGCCGTTGACAGGCGAACGGGCGCCCTCTCTCACCGGGCTGTTGGCCAACTCGGCACGAGCGGCGTTTGGCATGCGCCGCATGCGGCCGGCCGTTTGACTTGTCATTCGCCCGAAGCCTCATTGCACCGTAAACGTCACCTTCGCCCGCGCGTTCGGCCAGTTTTGGTCGGCGAGCCACCACTCAAGCGTATACGTCCCCGGCTCTAGGTCGCGGAACGTTTCCTGAAACGACAGCTCTTCGCCTTGTTTTAACGTCCGTTCCTCATAAATTTGCGCAAACATCTTCCCTTCGCTGAACTGCTTCACCTTTTGTCCATCGCGGTATAAAACGTAGTCATACTTTTTCGAGCTCGTAAACGTCACCGTTTGCACGCGTTCGGTTTGGTTTTTGACCGTAAAGGTAAACACGTAAGCATCGTTTTGCCTTTCGTACGTGAGCGACGGCTCCAGCGTCCCGGCGATGATGCCTTTTCCGCCCGCGGGCGCTGGTTTGCCGGCCGGAGCGGGGCCAAGTAAATCGTCTTTCGCCTGCGGTTGATCACTGCTGTTTGTGTACATGAACAACGCACTCGCCGCTGCTGCTCCCACGAGCGCCGCAATGATGCCGATCGTCTTTCCGTTTCCCATTCTCGCTCCTCCTTTGACTTTTCTATTATAGTCGTTTCCCATTTCGCTCTCGTTACAAACCGCAAAAAAATTGTGAAAAAACCGTTGTCCGCCTTGATATTTCTGGTATATATGCCCGTTTTGTCTAATAAAATGTTACAAATTGAACAGCAATGAGAGTGGTTGAGGTGGGGATCGTTCACAACCGGCAAGCGACGCGGCGAAGACGCTTCTAAGACATCCAACGAAAGCGGCGCTCATCAGTGGCAAGACGAGTCTCATTTCACACTTCTCACTTCTCACATCCAACTTAGGGAGGGCGAGTGGTGTGCACGATTACATCAAAGAGCGTACGATCAAGATTGGCAAGTATATCGTGGAGACGAGGAAAACTGTTCGCGTCATCGCGAAAGAGTTTGGCGTGTCGAAAAGCACCGTGCATAAAGACTTGACCGAGCGGCTGCCGGAAATCAATCCGGAGCTGGCCCAAGAAGTGAAACAAATCCTCGATTACCATAAATCGATCCGCCATTTGCGCGGCGGGGAAGCAACGAAGAAAAAGTATAAAAAGCAGACGGTGAAAAACAACTGACTTTTTCCTTGCCATCTGCCGTTTGCAGTATCATTCCGGGAGGCAAATATGGTAGAATAAACAATTAGGAATGATTTTAGGGCAGAGGCAAGGAGGAGCAAGTCATATGTTTTCACGAGACATCGGCATTGACCTAGGCACGGCGAACGTCCTCATTTTCGTCAAAGGCAAAGGCATCGTGCTCAATGAGCCGTCCGTCGTGGCGATCGATAAACACACGAACAAAGTGCTGGCAGTCGGCGAAGAAGCACGACGAATGGTCGGACGTACTCCTGGGAATATTGTTGCCATTCGGCCGCTCAAAGACGGCGTCATCGCGGATTTTGACATTACCGAAGCGATGCTGAAGCATTTCTTAAGCAAGCTCGACCTAAAAGGCTTTTTCGCCAAACCGCGCATTTTGATTTGTTGCCCGACGAACACAACATCCGTGGAACGGAAAGCGATCAAAGAGGCAGCGGAAAAAAGCGGCGGCAAAAAAGTGTACTTGGAGGAAGAGCCGAAAGTCGCAGCCATTGGCGCCGGAATGGACATTTTTCAGCCGTGCGGAAACATGGTCGTTGATATTGGCGGTGGCACGACTGACGTCGCGGTTCTCTCGATGGGAGACATCGTCACCGCCTCTTCCATTAAAATGGCCGGGGACAAGTTTGATATGGAGATTTTAAACTACATCAAGCGCGAATATAAGCTGCTCATTGGGGAGCGAACGGCCGAGGAAATCAAGATTAAGGTCGCAACGGTATTCCCAGGCGCACGGTCCGAAGAAATCGACGTCCGCGGCCGCGATCTCGTCACCGGACTGCCGCGCACGATCACCGTTCGATCGGAGGAGATCGAACGGGCGCTTCGCGAGCCGGTGTCGTTGATTGTACAAGCTGCCAAAAGCGTGCTCGAGCGCACCCCGCCGGAATTGTCGGCGGATATTATCGACCGCGGCGTCATTTTAACGGGCGGCGGCGCATTGCTTCATGGCATCGATTTATTGCTGTCAGAAGAGCTGAAGCTTCCGGTGTTCGTCGCGGAGAATCCGATGGACTGCGTCGCCCTTGGCACCGGGATTATGCTGGAAAACATCGATCGGGCGCCAAAATCGCAGTTGGTGTAAAAAAGGAAAAGCGGGGGATGCGACTGTCGCCTCCGCCCGCTTATAATGGAATCAACAAGCCGCCCGCCAAAGCCGGCAGCGGCTTTCTGCAACGAATTTTCATGGACAAGCGAGGGAGCTGCCATGCTAAGAGGATTGTACACCGCCGCGAGCGGCATGTTGGCGCAAGAGCGGCGCGTGGATTGGTTGACGAACAATTTGGCGAACGCCGAAACGCCGGGATACAAAGCCGATGCGGCCGCGATGAGAGCGTTTCCGGAACTGTTGATGAGCCGCCTCGAGGATCAACCGATCCCGACCGCCTCAAGGCGCGCCATCCCGACGCAAACCGTCATTGGGCCGCTCGTTACGGGCGTCTATATGCAAGAACTCATCCCGAACTTCCGCCAAGGGGATGTGAAAGAAACCGGCTTGGCGGCCGATATGGCCATTGTGGACGGACAAGTCCCGTCGACCGGGCAAGCGGCCAGCGAGGCGCGCTGTTTTTTGCCGTCGAAACAGGTGAGGGCGAGGTCCGCTACACGAGAAACGGTCATTTCACCTTGAGCCCGGACGGCTACTTGACGACGCAAGAGGGTTGGTATGTGCTTAATGCCAATGGCGAGCGCATTCCGCTCTCAAGCGAGCGGTTCTCGGTCCGCGACGATGGAACGATCATCGATGAGAATGGGACGGCCACCCGTCTCGGCGTTGCATTCGCCGCCAATCCGCAAACGTTGGTCAAGGAAGGAAACGGCTTATTCCGCAGCACGACAGGGTCGTTGCCGCAGGCGCCCGGCAATGTGACGTATACGGTGAAACAGCGTTTTCTCGAGCGGTCGAACGTCGACATTGAGCGGACGATGACCGATTTGCTCGCCGCCTACCGCACGTTTGAAGCGAACCAAAAAATCGTCCAAGCGTACGACCGCAGCTTGGACAAGGCCGTCAACGAAGTCGGCCGCCTGAAATGATGACAAAAGGGGGACAAGCCCGTGCTTCGTTCGATGCTCACCGCCGCCAACACGATGAACGCCTTGCAAGAGCGGCTTGATACGATCAGCCATAACATCGCCAACAGCAACACCGTCGGCTTTAAACGGCGCGAAGCGAGCTTTGCCGAGCTCTTGACCCAACAAATCGACCGCCTGCCGAACGACGAAGCGCCCCGGCAAACGCCAGAGGGCGTGCGTTACGGCAACGGGGCGCGTCTCGCTTCGACGATGCTCATCACCAAGCAAGGCGCGCTGGTGGAAACCGGCCGCCGCTTGGATTTTGCCTTGACGGCCGAAAACCAATGGTTTCGCGTCCGTCTGGCCGATCAAAACGGCGCGGAAACGATCGGCTATACCCGCGCCGGCAACTTTTCGCTTGCGCCCATGAACGGCGAGCTTGCTTTGACGACAAGCGACGGCCTGTTTGTGCTTGATGAAAGGAACGCGCCGATTGTGCTTCCCGCCGATGCGCATGACGTACAGATGTCCCCGACTGGGACGTTGACGGCAACCAATGCCGACGGCCGCGTCGTCGCCCGCGTCAATTTGGGCGTCACCGTGATCCGCCGTCCGCAGCTTCTGGAAGCCCGCGGCGGCAATGTCTATGCGCTTCCCAACGTCCCAGGCGCGGCCGAAGAACTGAACGGCAACTTGCGCGGCCAAATCGGCGTCAAGCAAGGCGCCTTGGAACAGTCGAACGTCGACCTTGGCGAGGAAATGGTCGGCCTGATGGCGACAAGCCGAGCGTATCAGCTGAACGCCCGCGCCATTTCCATCTCGGAACAAATGCTCGGGCTGATCAACGGCATGCGCTCCTCATAAGGAGGATCGCGATGAGTGACGAGAGGCATCAAGAACCTATGAGCTCGCCGTCTTCCCGGATGGCAAGGCGGAAAGGCCGAGTAAGAAAGAGCCCGCCGACTCCCGCCGAACCGGAAGCCAAAGCCCTTCCGCCGGAAGGGGAGGCGGCCGCGCCGCGCCGGTTCGTCCGCACCCGGCTCATCCCGATCTGGCTTCGGTTTGTGATCGTCACCGTTCTTATGGCCATCTGCCTTGCGGCGGGAGCGGTCGTCGGCTACAGCGCCATCGGCGATGGGGCGTGGCTTGACGTGTTCCGCCCGTCGACGTGGCTGCACATCCTCGATTTTGTCGAAAAAGGGGCATAAGAGGCTGTCTCAGCAACGCCGTTTTGATGATAACGAAAAGGAGTGTTTCCATGCTTGACATCCAGCAAATCCAGTCCATCATCCCGCACCGCTATCCGTTTTTGCTTGTTGACCGCATTCTGGAAATCGAAGAAGGCAAGCGCGCCGTCGGCATCAAAAACGTCAGCGCCAACGAAGCGTTTTTCGCCGGCCACTTCCCCGAATACCCGGTCATGCCCGGCGTGTTGATCGTCGAGGCGCTCGCCCAAGTCGGCGCCGTCGTCCTCCTGCAAAGTGAGGAAAACCGCGGCCGCCTCGCTTTTTTCGCCGGCATCGACAACTGCCGTTTTAAAAAGCAAGTCAAACCGGGCGACCAGCTCCGCTTGGAAGTCGAGATTCTCCGCGCCCGCGGCGCCATCGGCAAAGGCAAAGGCATCGCCACCGTCGACGGCGAGCTTGTCTGCGAAACGGAGTTGATGTTCGCTCTTGGCGACAAACGAGCTGACTGAACAAAACGCGTTCCTTCGGGGAGCGCGTTTTTTTTGTCGGCTGCGCTATATAGCGAACGAATGAAACGTTTCTTTCTGGGAAAGATAAACAAGGACCGGCCTTACATAAGGTCACCACAACCAATAGAAAGGAGCAGATAGGATGAAGAAAAAAGCGTTGCTGATCCGGCTGTTCAGCGCTCTTGTCGCCCTCTTTTTAGCGGCTGGATGCAATATGAACCGCGACAACAACAATCCGCCGCCGCCGAACAACAACCAAAACGATGTCAACGACCAAGACGTGAACCCGGCTGATGACATCAACCAAAACGATAACGTCGACAACGACAAAGACAATGACGGCATCCCGGACAACCGCGATACCGATTTGAACGACAACCAAAACAATCAACTCCCGCCGGGAGACGACACGAACAACGGACCGGGCGACGATGAGCGCGATACGGTTCCGGACCGCGAAGACCCGATTGAAGACCCACAAGACGCCAATGACAAAGACAATAAAGACGAATAACGAAAACAGGCTGCCGATCGAGGCGGCCTTTTCGTTTCGCCAAAATTAGTACCGATTTAGGCTAGATATGTTTCGCTTCATTCGCTATAATGGGAATGTCGATTCATGTTCGAAAGATCGGGACAGAGGTCGAACACCGCGATGTCCTTGCGGGGAAAACACTCGCACAACCCGCCTATTTTGCATCAGAAAGGGCGTACATTCAGCGAACGTCAAGCAAGACGGAGGCAAACAAGAGAGGGGGAACACGGATGGAAGAAACCATCAGCCTGCGTGAGTTGTTCGAAACATTGCGCAAACGGCTTTGGCTTATCGTCCTGATCACCGCGCTTGCTACCGTTGTAAGCGGTGTGGTCAGTTATTTTCTATTAACGCCAATCTACCAGGCATCGACGCAAATTCTCGTCAACCAGGCGAAATCCGAGCAGCAGCTCTACAACTTCAACGAAATCCAAACGAACGTGCAGCTCATTAACACGTACAGCGTCATCATCAAAAGCCCGACGATTTTGGAAAAAGTGAAAGACGAGCTCCACCTTGACCGGACGCTTGACGAACTGAACGAACAGATTCAAGTCTCAAGCGAAAAAGACTCGCAAGTGTTCTCGGTCACCGTCCAAGATCCCGATCCCGCCTTGGCGGCCAAGATCGCCAACAAAACGGCCGAAGTGTTCAAAAACGAAATCGTCAAAATCATGAACATCGACAACGTAACGATTCTGTCCAAAGCGGAAGTGAAGGATCATCAAGCCCCGGTCAAACCGAAGCCTTTGCTGAACATGGCCATCGCCTTTGTCGTCGGCTTGATGACGGGTGTCGGGCTTGCGTTCCTGCTTGAATATTTGGACAACACGATCAAAACGGAAGAAGACGTCGAAAAACATCTCGGCCTGCCGGTGCTCGGTGCGGTCAGTTTGATCACGGCGGAAGGCGGGCAAAAAGCGAAACGCGAAACCGCCATTCCACAAACAAGAGGTGAAACCATTGGCTCGTAAACCAGCAGCATCAATCCGCAAAGCGGAACGGAAGCTGATCACGGTCGAGAATCCAAAATCCCCCATTGCAGAGCAATACCGGACGATCCGGACGAATATCCAATTTTCATTCATTGATGCGCCGCTCCGCTCCTTAATTGTCACGTCAACCGGACCTGGCGAGGGAAAATCGACCACCGCGGCGAACTTGGCTGCCGTCTTCGCCCAGCAAGGGAAAAAGACATTGCTCATTGATGCCGACTTGCGCAAACCGACGGTCCATTACACCTTCCGGTTAAACAACTACATGGGATTAACGAACGTTTTGACGGGCTCGGCGCCGCTGTTGCCGACGTGCCAGGAGACCGAGATCGACCATTTATCGATCTTAACCTCCGGCCCGATCCCGCCGAATCCGGCCGAGCTCCTCAGCTCGAAAGCGATGGCGCAATGCCTCGAACAGCTGTATGAGACGTTTGACCTTGTCATCTTCGACACTCCGCCTGTCTTGGCCGTGACAGACGCGCAAATTTTAGCCAATCAATGCGACGGCACCGTCTTGGTCATCGAAAGCGGCGGCACCGAAATCGAAGCGGCGGTCAAGGCGAAAGAACTGCTCGAAGCGGCCAACGCCAAGTTGCTCGGCGTCGTTTTGAACAAGCGGAAGCACCGCGACGGCGGGTATTATTATTACTATCAATACAAGTAACCACAAACGGCTTCCCGACCGCGGGAAGCCGTTCTGATAGAGAAAAGGGGGAGAGCCGTTGAGAAACTTCATCCTCATCTTGTTGTTCACCGCCGCCTGCCTTGCCTTCATCATAACCGGTCACTTGTACTGGGAGCGAAAAATCGAAGCCACCGTGCAAGCGGCGCGGGCGAAAGTCGAAACATCCACCAAGCAGGAAACGGAGACGAGCCAAACGGAAGCGATCCTCGCCCGCGCCAAGCAGCTGCCCGCGGCCGCGCAAGCTGCCATCAAGCGGGCGGTGGAGGAACACCGTCCGATCCGCCTTGTCATCGCTGGCTCCGAATCAACGCCAGAAAACGGCGGCTGGCCTGAGCGGTTGAAACAAGCGCTCGATGACGCCTACGGGAAAGGCGTGTTTCACATCACCGTCCACGAATACGAGGGCTTGACGACCGCCGACGCCGACCGACAGCGCATCGCCGCCGACTGGGTCAAGGACAAGCCGGATCTTGTCTTGCTTGAACCGTTTTTGTTAAACGACAACGGCGTCGTGACGATCGATGACACGCTCGCCCACATCCAATCGATCATCGACGAGCTCAAATCCGCGGCCCCGAATGCGGTCGTGATCTTGCAGCCGCCGAACCCGATTTACAACGCAACCTACTATCCGCGGCAAGTCGAGCAGCTTGAAGCGTTCGCGAAAGAGAACGGTTATCCTTATATCAACCATTGGCCCGCCTGGCCGGATGCAAACAGCGAGGAACTGAACCGCTACGTCGACCCGCAAACCGACTTGCCGACCGCAGAAGGCGCCAACGTGTGGGCCGATGCGCTCGCCAAGCGCTTCATCGCCCAATAAAAACGAGGGCGTCCCAAAAGGATGGGGACGCCCTCGTTCGTCTCCGTATATGTGCACTTGACCACTTTTTCCACACTATATGTTGCGCCTATCTTGGAGACAGACGGCCTTTTGGGTCAGCACTGTCGCATTACTTCACCGCTGTCGCTTTCAGCTCGAGATGTTCTTTCAACTCATTCGAAATCGCCAGCCGTTCGCTCTCCGGCACAAGCAAGTAATAAATGCCGTTGATTTTCGTCCCTTGTCCCGTAATATGCAGCTGCTTAATGTGCTTGCGGGCGTCTTTGTAATTCGCTTGAATTTCTTTCATTTCCTCAAACGTCAAGTTCGTTTTCACGTTTTTCCCGATCGCTGCGAGCACATCGCTGTAATTGGCAAGCGACGAGAAGCTGGCGCCTTTCTCAATAATCGCTTGAATGATCTGCTTTTGCCGGTCCTGGCGCCCGAAATCGCCGCGCGGGTCCTCTTTCCGCATGCGAGAGTATTTCAGCGCTTCGTCCCCGTTCAATGTAATCTCACCTTTGGGGAAATGCGTTCCTTCATACGTAAACGCGAACGGGTTGTTCACCGTCACACCGCCGACGGCATCGACAATGTCGCGGAAGCTTTCCATGTTGACTTTAATGTAATAGTCAATCGGGATGTCCAAGAAATGCTCGACCGTCGCCATTGTCATCTCCACGCCGCCAAAGGCGTACGAGTGGTTGATTTTATCTTCCGTCCCTTTTCCAACGATTTCGGTCCTTGTGTCGCGCGGCACGCTCACCATCTCAATCGACTGCTTATTCGGATTCACCGTCATGACGATGAGCGTATCGGCGCGCCCTTTATCCCCTTTGCGTTCATCAACACCGATCAACAAAATGGAAATCGGCGTCTTCCGTTCAAACGAAACGTCTTCTTTTCGCTTCTCCGACTTCCAGTTGACGTTCTCATGCATTTGGTTCGCCGTCTGTTTCACATGATGATAAATAGAATAGGCGAATATTCCCGCTCCAGCGAATAACACGACGAGCAATCCCGTCACCCAGCGGAGCCATGTTTTCTTCTTTTTTCGACGTTCTGCTCTCATGCGCACTCTTCCTTTTCCATTCCGAAATTTTCGTGCATGCCATTTCGATTATAGACCGTTTTCCAAGCGAAGACAACTAAATGTTCAACGGTTTTGACTTTTATCAGTAGGAGTTTCCTCCTAATCCCGACAATATTCGACAAATCTCGTCCATTGATAGACTGTTTTTCCTATGTTACCATAATAGATGTTTAGTAGAGCGAAAAAAGGAGGAGTGGACGATGATCGACATTCACAGCCATATTTTGCCCGGTGTTGACGACGGAGCGGCTGCGATGGAGAACGCCATCGCCATGGCGCAGGCCGCAGCCAAGGAAGGAATCACGACGATCATCGCCACTCCCCATCATCAAAATGGGACGTATGAAAACCCAAGACCAGCCGTCCTTTCCTTGGCGGCTGAGTTGAACGACGAATTGAAACGGCGCGGCATCGACCTCACCGTCCTTCCTGGCCAGGAAGTGCGCATCCACGGCGACTTGCTTGACGGCTTGGCCCGAGGCGAGGTGATGACGCTTGCCGATACATCATACATGTTGATCGAATTTCCGCCCGATCATGTGCCGAAGTATGCGGAGCATCTCCTCTTTGATGCCCAAGTAAAAGGGTTTATCCCGATCATCGCCCATCCGGAGCGAAACGCCGAGATCATCGAAACCCTCGAGCGGCTGTACCAGCTCGTCAAACGCGGCGCCTTGGCCCAGCTGACGGCATCAAGCATTACGGGCCATTTCGGCAAGAAAATCAAAACGTTCTCGTTTCAGCTGATCGAAGCGAACTTGGCCCATTTCATCGCCTCGGACGCCCACAACACGAAAACGCGGCCGTTTCGCCTCCGCGAGGCGTACGAGGTGATCCGGAAAGAATACGGGACAGACATGGTGTACTACTTCCAAGAGAACGCCGAGCTGCTCGTTCGCGGCCAAGCCGTGTTCCGCGACGAACCACAGCGGGTGAAAAAGAAAAAGTTCCTTGGCCTCTTTTAGAAATAGTTGGCAGTATGATATAAAATAATTTACAAATTAACCCGTGGTGCTAGATAAACTCAAACAAGCATAAAAATAGCCCTTGCATGAGGATCCCCTTAAAATGAAAGTGCAACCAACCATTAAAAAGGAGCATTCCCGTTAGGAGCTTTTCCGGGGACTTGATCAAAAAAAGCCCTCTTGGTATGATGCAGGGGTGTCAAACACATCACTCACCATACCAAGGAGGACTTCAGATGAATTGTACACAAAACTATAAAATTGATCAAGTCACCGAACAAACGCTTGTCGTGGGCATCGATATCGCGAAACGAACCCACTACGCCTGCTTCGTGGATGACCGGGGGCGTGTGCTTCGCAAATCGTTCCCGATCTTCCAGTCGAAAGAGGGCTTTCGCCAGCTGTATGAAGCGATTCAGGAGGCGATGCAAGCGTTCGGGAAGTCAGAGGTGATCGTCGCGGTGGAGCCGACCGGGCACTACTGGTTGAACCTGGCCTACTTCCTCGAGGAGCACGGGATCCCGTTGGTCATGGTCAACCCGGCGCATGTGTGCCGGTCGAAAGAACTCGACGACAACCTGCCGACGAAACATGACGCCAAAGACGCCCTAGTCATCGCCAGACTGGCGAAAGACGGACGATTCCTCGTCCCCGGCTGCTGCACGAGGTTGAAGCCGATTTGCGCGTCGGGAGCACGCTCAAAGAGAAGCTCCGCAAGGAACAGACGGCGGTGAAAAACGCGATCGTCCGCTGGACCGACCGATATTTTCCAGAGTTTTGGACGGTGTTTCGCGACCTGGGGAAAACGGCGCTTTCGGTGCTGGAGTGGACGCCGCTTCCAGCCGATATGGCCAGCCGATCCGCCGAGGAGCTCATCGAGGTGTACCGGCAAAGCGAAGGGCTGAAATGCCCGCAGAAGGCCAAAATTCAGGCGTTGATCAACGCCGCGAAGGACTCGATTGGGGTGACGGAAGGGACGACGATGGCCCGGTTTGAGATCGCCGCGCTCGTCCGCCGATACCGCCAATTGGAGGCTGAGATCGCCGCGTTGGACGCCGAGTTGAAGGCATTGGTTCAAACGACGATGGAGTATCAATGGCTGAAAACGGTCGACGGGTTGGGAGACGCCACGATCATCGATCTGCTGGCGGAGATCGGCAGCTTCGCCCACTATCGGGACCCGCGTCAATTGGTGAAGTTGGCGGGCCTGACGCTCAAAGAGAATTCCTCCGGCCAGCGCAAAGGGCAAAAGCACATCTCCAAACGGGGACGGAAACGGCTGCGATCGGTGCTGTTTCGGGCGATGATTCCGCTGATCCGGCACAACGAGGCGTTTCGCGAGCTGCATGAGTATTATACGACCCGATCCGTCAATCCGCTGACCGGAAAGCAGTCCATCGTCGCCTTGTGCCGGAAGCTGTTGAATGTGCTGTTTGCGATTTGTACGAAGAAACAAGCGTTTGACGCGGAGCGAATGAAACAGGACGTCTTGTCCCAGGTGCAACGGGCGGCCTAAGGCCTCCCCCTGCGAACGGAAGAATCGTTGGACAACAGGATGACACCGGAGAAGCTGGCGTGATTGTATCCATTCGACCTTGAGTCCCCAAAGGAGCTTGGCCGGCCTCCGCCTGATGACGAGACCGAACGAGGGAATGTTGGCGCGAAGACGCCCGGAGACATGGGAGGGTTCGTCCTCATCAGCGACGCGGAGATCCAAAGGGTGCATCGAATACGCTTCCTCCCACGGCAGGAAAATATGTCCAGCCGTGGCCGCGAAGCGCACCCTAGGTCTGTAAGATATCCACAAAACTGAAAAAGGATGTAAGGGATTTTGTCGAAAAATATTTTTTGGACACCCCTGAGGGGCCGAAAAGCCTTGATAAATCAACATTTCTAGAGGGAGGATCCACCATGCTTCGTGGGCAAAAAGTGGCCTTCCGGGCATCGAAGGCGGACCTCGAGCGGCTTCGTGCCTGTAACCGCGAGTCGGCTCGCGTCTGGAATGAATGCCTCCGATTGGCCAAAGAGCATTTCCTTCAACACGGCCGCTGGATCTCGAAAAGCGAGCTGCAAAAACAAACGAAAGGGCGATTCCATCTTCACAGCCAGTCCATTCAAGCCGTCTGCCACCAATACCTCTTCGCCCGGCAATCCGCTCGAGCCGCTATCCAGAAAGGACATCGCCACGTTCGTTATCCGTACAAGCAGAAGACATTTTTCAACACCAAATGGGCAAAAGACGGATTCACCATTCATGAAAATGGGAAAATCACGTTGTCCATGGGCATCCATGGTGGAAAACGCGAAAAACCGATTATCGTCTACGTCTCACAGCTGCCGCAGGGAACGATCAAAGAAATCGAATGTTGTTATGATCATGGCTGGTATCTTGCCATCACCTATGACGATGGCCAGGAAGCGAAAGCGTACCAGCCGGGGCATGCGGTTGGCGTCGATCTTGGCGAAATCCATACGATCGGGGCGTTTTGCGAAAACGGCCAAGCCCTCCTCATCACGGGGCGAAAGGTGCGCTCGCTTCACCGGCTGCGAAACAAAAAATTAGCCGAGATTCAACGCCGTCAATCGAGATGCCAAAAAGGGTCCCGGCAATGGAAAAAGTATGAACGGGCCAAGAAGTACATCTTATCGAAATCGGAACGCCAGCTGCGCGATGCCCTTCATAAAACAACGAAACAGTTTGTCGATTGGTGCCGTGCCCAATCGGTTTCCGATGTGTACATCGGAAATGTCGAGGGAGTCCAGCGGCACACGCGAAAGAAAAAACGGGCCAGCCGGAAACAAGCGCAAAAGCTCTCGAATTGGTCATTCGGGAAAACCAAGAACTATCTGGCCTACAAATTAGCCCAGCACGGCATTCGCCTGAAAGAGATGGACGAATCGTATACGAGCCAGACATGTCCTGTCTGCCGGAAACGAAAAAAAGTGTCGGGCCGAATTTTCGCCTGTTCTTGTGGATATAAAGAACATCGGGACGTTCATGGAGCCCGAAATATCTTGAGCAAGGCGGTGCATGGACATATTCTTCCTTGGTCGGTACCGACGAAGCTCACGTATCTACGGATTGCGTAAGCAAGAAGTAGTAGACGGGCCGGACCGCCCCATCGGTCAAAAGCCGATGTTGCTTACCGAATCGGCCGGGAAGACTTCCGATGCGTGCATCGAGCGGGAGAAGAGAGCCTTCTTCTGCGCCGAAGCTTCTTCGGGCGAGTGGTAAGAAACTCCTATCTCTAAACGGAGTGTAGGTGGGAGAGGTTCATAGTGTATGGGCAAGACGGCGGACAAATCCCGCCAGCTGTGGCGGATACGATTATTCAATACGTCAATGCGGTCGAAAATGAATTGACGGTTGAAGTAGCAAGCGAGCAAGAACTTCTGGAAAACGGATTGCTTACCTATATCGGCGAAGAAATCGATGAAGCCTACCTTCAGCAATTAAAAACGATTCAACTCAATCCAGAAATGGTTGCGAAAGTGGCGAAAGAGTTAAAAATTGTTTTTTCTCCTTTGCATGGCACAGCCAATAAGTTAGTCCGCGCTGGTTTAAAAGCATTTGGTTTTGAAAACGTGACGGTGGTAAAAGAACAAGAACTTCCAGATCCGAACTTTTCCACTGTTGCCTCGCCAAATCCGGAAGAGCATGCCGCGTTTGCATTAGCGATTCAATACGGTGAAAAAATCGATGCCGACATTTTAATGGCAACAGACCCGGATGCGGACCGGCTTGGTGTCGCGGTGAAAAATTTAGATGGTGAATATGTCGTGTTAACAGGCAACCAAATGGGCGCGTTGATGCTGGAATATTTATTATCGCAAAAGCAGGCAAAAGGAATCTTGCCGAAAAACGGCGTCGTTGTGAAAACGATCGTGACGTCCGAAATCGGTCGCGCGATTGCCGAGCATTATGGTTTGCCAATGATCGATACGTTGACTGGGTTTAAATTTATTGGCGAGAAGATTAACGAGTTTGAACGAACGAAAGAATACACGTTCCAATTCGGTTATGAAGAAAGCTATGGCTATTTAATCGGCGACTTTGTCCGCGACAAAGATGCGGTGCAATCGGCGATTTTTGCCGCGGAAGTAGCGGCTTATTATAAAACGCAGGGAAAAACATTGTATGAAGGGTTATTAGAGATTTTTGAAAAATACGGCTACTATCGTGAATCATTGCGCTCGCTAACATTAAAAGGAAAAGACGGCGCCGAGCAAATCGCGAATATTTTAGCGACATTCCGCAAAGAACCGCCGAAAGAAATCGCCGGCGTTGCCGTTGTCGCGATCGAAGACTATTTGATGAGCAAACGCACCATTGTCGCGACAGGGGAAGAACAGACAATTGATCTGCCTCGTTCGAACGTGTTGAAATATCATCTTGCGAATGGCGCGTGGTTCTGCTTGCGTCCATCAGGCACAGAGCCGAAAGCGAAGTTTTACTTTGGCGTGAGAGGAACATCGTTACAAGAGAGCGAAGAACTTGTTGCCGCATTAGAAAACGCGGTAATGGCTATAGTCCATCAAATAGTTAATGTATAATTGGGGGATTGTACATGATTCTCGTTGTCGGCGGAGCCGGTTATATCGGCAGTCATTTAGTGAAAGAGTTAGTGGAAAAAGAGCAAGTGATCGTGCTTGATAACTTATCGACTGGCCATCGCTATTTAGTGGATGATCGCGCGGTGTTTGTGCAAGGGGATTTAGGAAACAAAGCGGATCTTGAGCCGATTTTTGAAAAATACCCGATTCAAGCCGTCATGCATTTTGCGGCGAACAGCTTGGTCGGCGAATCGGCGGTGAATCCGCTGAAATATTATCAAAACAACGTTGCCGCTACATTAACGTTGCTAGAAACGATGCTGAAATATAATGTGAAAAACTTTATCTTCTCGTCAACCGCGGCGACGTATGGAATTCCGAATGTCAAATTGATTACGGAAGATTGCCCAACAAATCCAATTAACCCATACGGCCGTTCGAAGTTAATGATCGAACAAATTTTAGCGGATTTTGCTTCTGCGTATGGTTTGAACTATGTCGTCCTTCGCTACTTTAACGCGGCTGGGGCACACGAGTCGGGGGAAATTGGCGAAGACCATAACCCGGAAACACATTTGATTCCGCTTGTCTTGCAGCATTTGTTAGAAGGCCGGTGAAAAAAGTACACCCTGAGGCAGGGATTTAGGGGGCTTATGTCGAAAAAGGAAGAAAAATCGTTGGAATGGAGCGTGAATGGATGATGAAAGCCCCCAAAAACCCTTCGACTCAGCCTCGGCTGTTTCAAGTCATCGACATGGAGGACCTGGTTCCCCCACACCATATCCTGCGCCAAATCAACGAAGCCGTCGACTTTTCCGTCATTCACGATTGGGTGGCTCCCCTGTACACGGAAAAAACGGGTCGCCCGGCGGCGGATCCGGAACGGCTGCTTCGCCTAATGCTGCTCTCGTATTTGTTCGACCACTCTGAGCGGGAGTTGTATGAGATCCTCCCCATGCATGCCGGATACTTGTGGTTTTGCGGTCTCGACTTTGAATCCGTGCTTCATCCGGATCCTCATCATCCTACGCTTCCGGATCGAACGACGCTCGTCAAAACACGGAAACGCTGGCGCCAACATGGAATCTTTGACCGGCTGATGACCTATGTGGTGGATCAATGCATCGCGGCGGGGTTGGTCTCGCCGGATGTCCATGCGGCGGCTGACGGCACCCAAGTGCGGGCGAATGCCTCGATCCACAGCTTGCGGGAGGTCAAGCTCGCTCCGGTGGAGACGTTGGAAGACTATCTGGCCCGCACTGCCCGGGAAGATGAACAGACCGAGGCCCGGGATCCGGATGACGACCCACCCTCTCCGTCTCCAAAATCAGGGGAACGCGTCCATGCCGAAGAACGGGGAAACTTCCGTGGAGCCACGTTTTCCAACCGGACCCATCGAAGCGTGACGGATCCGGATGCCCGGTTGTACAAGAAAGGAAAAGGCCAGGAAGCGTATCCTCGGTATCTGGTGCACGACGTCATCGATGTCCAGTCGCGCGTGATTTTATCCAGACGGGCCAGCCTCGCCACTGGAACGGCGGAACGGGAGACGAGTTTGGAGCAGCTGGCTTCGATTCAGTTTCGCCACCCGTCGATTACGATTCGGACCTTGTCTGCGGACAAAGCGTATGGCACCACCGAGTATCTGGAAGCGCTCTTCGTTCAAGGCATCACACCGCTCGTGCCGTTGCGCCGCAAGGAGATGGAGGAGATTCCAACCTGGAAGCGCCGGGCGAAGGATCCCGCTCAGGAAGCAAAGCGCCAGGCGAAAGTCCGAGACGTTCAGATTCGCAATCAAGCGAGGCTCATTCAGCAACAGGGCGGCTATCGATCCATTCAAGCCCTTCGCACGCGTTGTGAGCATGTGTTCGCCGAAGGGAAGGAATGTCACGGGCTGGACCGGGCCCGAAGCCGGGGCCTTTACGCCATGGAAGAACAGGCGCTGTTGACCGCCGTCGTGCAAAATCTGAAGCGATTGTGCCGGTTTCGAAAAAAAACGAGGGGGGACCGGCTCTTTGGCGTGCGCAAAACCGGAATTGGGAGCAGGAAGTCCTGCTCGTCTTCCCATCCTTTGGCGCCAAACGGCGGGGAGAATGGCCTCCAAAATTCGACATGTGGGAAGTCTATGCCCCATTAATTCACCGGCCTTTTAGGCCAGCGCGACAAAATTTCCGTCTTCGGTACGGACTATGATACACCAGACGGGACATGCATTCGTGACTATATCCATGTCACCGACTTAGCGAAGGCGCATATTTTAGCGCTGGAAGCTTTATTGTCAGGCAAAAAGAAAACCGCCATTTACAACCTTGGCAACGGTTTAGGCTATTCCGTCAAAGAAGTGATTGAAACATGCGAGAAGGTAACCGGCCGCAAAGCTGTCATTGAATACACCGGCCGCCGCCCTGGCGATCCGGCGCGCCTTGTCGCTTCCTCGCAAAAAATTTACGAAGAACTTGGCTGGAAAGCGGAATATTCATTAGAACAAATCATCGAAAGCGCGTGGAAATGGCATCAGCGGAAAGGATAAGATAAGGAAGACAGGCCGCCCTCGTCGTGGGGCGGCTGGTTGTTTTTTAACTTCCCTCCGAAAGAAGTCTCCTACTTCTAAACGTGAAGGTGCGCCAGCACCAGTGAAAGTGGGAGATGAATTTCGGTTGGCGTTAGCCAACGAATATGATAGAATATGGCTAGAATGGACACCTTCGGAACGAAGGGAAGCGTAAAGGGTTCTTGTGTGTGGCTTACCGTTCAGCGAACACACACAAGTCGCTTGAAGCCCCCACCTCTAAGCGAAGCGTAGGTGGTGGGTAGTTCACTTTAAGTAATCGAAATATTCGGTATATATTTGAACAGTTAAATAGGAATAGTGTACAGTCACGGGAAGATATTGACAAAAATCATCTGTCTAAAAGGAATATGAGGGACCGCTATTGAAATGATAAAGAGTCTTTTTTGTTGTTTTTTCCAAATTCTCTATTTCGATACAAAGGGAGGGAGAGTGATGGAATGGAAGCTGACGAGTGAAAAATATCGGCAGTTATTATCGTTTATTGGGTATGGAAATTTCCGTGAAGCGGACATGATTGTTTTTGGCAATGAGGAAGGGACAGGCGATTACGGAATTGAGGAGAATGTGGAGGCACGCATTCGCTATTATGGAAAAAACGAAGCGGGTGAGTATGTGGATTGTTTTAACGTGAACGACCTAGGCGAAGGGTTTTGGGAATCCCGCAAAGAGGACAAAATCGCCCGCTACTTACGGGAGCAATATGGGGAGGAAGTCGAAGATAAGTTTTACACAAAAGGTACCTTTTTATCTATGGTGGCCCGAATTTGCCTTGCTTTAGAGTGGGGAAGTGATAGTGTTAGTAATTTGTTTCAAACATATAATAAATGTCCTAAGCTTAAAGAAACGATTCGACTTTATATTTTAAATGAATTGTTTACAAAAAGAGAGGGACTTCAAACGTGCTTAAGTGATTGGCGTCCTCTCCCTCGGCCGTCAGAACGGGTATGGCCGACGGAATATAGTGAAATTTGGCCGGATCATTCTATAGGAAATCCATATCTAAAAGCATTTAACAACTCGGATATAAAGGAAGAAATAAAAACGGACTTCAGCAATTTTACCGAAGATGTGAAGAGAAGGATGGCATTGTTAAAAAACGCGTTTGTCTCTTCAAAAGCTAAGGTAATTTTATGTCTAGGAGGAGCTAACGGAGTGAAGAAAACAGTGTTGAAGGAAATGTTCCAACTCCGAGATCGTGACTTCTCTCCATTAGATGTACGAGCCGATTCCCCAACCAATCTATCATCGTATCGCGCGACTGTCCATCTTGATCATAAAGATCTACATATATTCCTTCTTCCGTTTCCGCAGGCAGGATACGGATTCCAAGACGGGAAATCGATGCTACGTTATTATCAGCAAGTTACGGAACGTTACTTGTATCCCATACTTGGCCGCACGTCGAATGATGGCAATGACAGATTGGAAGATGATGTAGAAATGAGATCGAATGTCCATACATCGAAAGGACGGCCACGGTGGACGCGGGAAGAGAATCTTTGCATTTATCATTATTTGGACCTTTTTCCGCAAAAAAGCGCTTGGGAAATTGCCGTTCTCATCAAAGAGAATGAACGATTCAGCAAAATCATTAACCGCAGCATCGGTGCAATTGTCCAGCATATTAACAAGTTGAAAGAACTCCAGGGTGACTTAAATGTACCGGATCCTGTGCATAACAAAGATCGAGGTTTTAATGATTATTAAAGATAAAATAGGCTAGTATAGCGGATGGAATTTACTAAAAACGCCATTTGTCGATCCATGTGTAAGGAGGAACATTGGAAAGGCGTGATTGTGCGTTTGGCGAATGTGGAAAACTAAGGGGGTAAAGGAATGCTTGACCGAATCAAAGGAGGGCTGTTCGGCCTTGCGATTGGCGATGCGCTGGGGGCGACGACGGAGTTTATGAGTGCCGAGGAAATTCGCGGCACGTACGGAAAAAGTGACTGACATCATCGGCGGCGGTTGCTTGATTTACCACCTGGGGAAGTGACGGACGATACGGCAATGACGATTGCGGTGGCGAAAGGGATCATTCGGAATAAGGAAAATCCGATTGCTGAAATCGGAGAGGAGTTTTTGAAGTGGTATAAGACCAATCCCCCGGACGTCGGCAATATCATCCGCACCGTGTTTTCATTGTATGCTGGCGATTGGTTTGATGCTGCTTATCGGGCTTGCCGGAAGCTCGGCGGCAAATGTGCGGGGAACGGGTCGTTAACGCGCTGTTTGCCGATTGCGCTGGCGTATGCGGATCAGGAAAAGATGGAGGAAGTCACGGTCCTTCATTCGAATATGACACATCATGATAGTCAAGCGGCGGAAGCGTGCCTTATTTATAACCGCATTGCTTCTCGGTTGTTGCATGGAGAAAAACTGTCAGCAGCGATTAGGCAAGAAGTTGTTCATACGCGATACGAACCGCTTTTAACGGTTGAACCGGCCTGCCCGCCTGACGGCTATGTCGTGCATACGATGAGCTGGGTTCTTCATTGGCTGTTGCGCTGCGAGTCGTTTGAAGACGTCGTCATTTCAGCGGTGAATATGGGCGGCGATAGCGATACGATTGCGGCGATTGCTGGGGGATTGAAGGGATTAGAAGTCGGATATCACCAACTGCCAAGCCGTTTTACTGAAAAGATCGTCTGTGCCGATGAGTTGGAAGAGCTGGCGGTGCAATTGGTAAATATTCGGGGTTAGTCGGGTGGAGTTTGCCGCGGCCTTCCTATTTGGCTGATCGGTTTGAGATAGGATTTATAGGTTTTCAATAATTTCCATCGATGTTTCTTTGTTCGAAATTTTTGTGAATGATGGGGGATGTATGATGCTAGCTCATCGATTGGCTGAAATACATTCGAACTTTGGCATTTATAGTGAATCACAAATCAATGGGAACGTTGACTTTCATATCGTATCGGATTTGAAACAAGTTCCGGAGTTGAATTATTTAGTGGATTTTTATGAAGCGTATTTCCAGCATTATAAAAAAGCAATGGATCCATCTCGGAATTATTGGTCTTTTAAGAAGGACAATATTGCCCGAAGTGTGGATTTGCCGTTTATTGGGCGTAAGGTTGTTGAGCAAGGTAAGGCAGAGTATATCTTTGTGTTTAAGGGTTCCTTGCAGAAGGAAGAGAAGCTGAGTATGACCGTCCTTTCTTGTTTTTGGATTTTTGAAGACGTACAACCTTATCAGTCATTTTTTGATCGCTATTGGCCCAATACCAAAAATTATGATCCGCTTGTTCGAAATTTAGGGATCACCAGGGATATTGCAGAGAGATCATATGTGACGGATTTTGCTAGGGTAGCTAATCATAGAGGGATCCGAGATATGAAAAAGTGCAAGGAACTGTTAATGGACGAAATACATTTATTAAATCCCCAACTGGTCATATTGGTCGGTTCAGAGCCAAGAGATGCATTTAGCCACGAACTTCGGCTGCATCCGGAAAAGTACATGAGCGTTCCGTTTTCGTTAAAAGGGGTTCCGAAAAAGACACAAATAGAGGGTCCGCTTCTCTATAAGCAACTGCGTGAACGTCTTTATCATTTGTTAGACAAGGAAAAGGGTCAGGTTCTGTGAGGCGCCGAGAATGGTCGATAGATCTCTCGGTGCTGTAGCCTTGCTGCCGTTGCGCTGTTAAGGTGAAAAGTTGGATGAGCAATATCAAGATATGGATTGTTTTGTCCATCATCATTGTTGGGGATGGTCGTGTCGCGAGACAGATTATTTGCCCATTTCTTTCGCCAAGTCTGCCACTTCAGCGATGGTTAATCCGGTCCGTTTCGCAATCTCATGAATAGGCAGGACATCTAGTAAGTTTTTTGCGATTTCAATTGCCTTCTGTTTTTCTGCTTCTTTCACTGCTTCTTCTTTTTCCTGTTCGAAAAGCCGAATGACCTTTGTCATTTTGATCCACTCCTTTACTTTTTTTGCATATTCTTCATCAATAAACTTATCGGTAGCGGTTAAGATGCCGGCGATGACGTGTAGTTGCGTTGGTTCGTCACGAATTTCTTTCGCGAGCTCGATCGTTTTTTCAATCACGACTTAAACAAAACGTCTTTCGCATGATACGATATACCACCTGCCATTTTTCCATCCTCACTTGTTTTTACTATATACTCCCCCGTCTTAGTGCGTGTCATCTCTGTCATTGGGTTTGGTGCCTGTCACCACCCGAAGATCATTAGGACACATAACAAAATTCGATATTTAACAAAGTTTTAGCCATAAGCTACTAAAAGAAATCGTCGGCGTTGCCGCTGTAGCATTGGCATTTCTACTGGGAGTTTAATTATAAGAAATTGTTTCTAAAGCCCGAGTTCGACAGTGACTAGGCAAACAAAATGCCTCTCGCCCCTTGATACAAAAGGGACGAGAGACATTTGGGCACACTTCGGGCGTGTATCTAGGCGCGAGGATGGATGCCTAGGATCTTCGGAGGAGGCTCCAGCCCTAGAGCCGTAAAGAGTTGCGCTTGTTTGGCCGTCAGCTCGGTTCGTTGATAAAGGTCGCCGTTTTTGGAAGAAAAATGTCCAAGCATAAGACGCTCACATTCGTCTCTTACGTTCGGCCACGATTCATGAGTCCGGATCTCTACGATCCGAACTAACAAGAGGGCCAGCCAACTGAGCAGCACATGCGCCCGGATGCGGTCTTCCAAACGATGATACATGGGACGCAACTCAAGTGTCGATTTCAACGTCCGAAAGGCCTGCTCGATATCCACCAGCTGCTTATACCCGATGGCGACATCTTCCGCAGACAAGGTATCGTCGGATGTTCGGATGAGATATTTGCCGTCATACTTTTCCGCTTCACGAACCGCTTGCTTGTCGATGCGAAGCGTTCCATCCTTCAATTGACGCAAGTATTTTCCGTAGGACGGATGGGAACGCAGCCGGCAGGTGGCCTTATGATGAGCTTCATTAGGGAGTTGGCGAAGCCCCTCCAACTCCTCTTTCAGCGATTCGAGCAGCGTTTCCCGTTCCTTGCGTTGGCGTTCGGCTTCGCTGGGATTGTACACGAGAACATAGCGCTGACGCGCTTCTCCGTCGCCCACGATGATTTCTTTGATATGCAAGTTCTCGCGAACTTGTTGGTAGCGCCCGCGACGGCTTAGGGCCTCTTCGACGGCGGCTTTGCCGGATCGCATTTTTTCGCCGACAATATAGTGTCCCCCGGCCTGTTGCAAGATTCGCAAATTCTCTTCAGAGGAAAAGCCGCGGTCCATGACGCTGATCACACGTCCAAGCTTCCAGCCAATCAAGTCTTGTTTCACCTGTTTGATGACCGTCATGTCCATGGTATTGCCAGGCCATACCCAAGCGCGAATCGGGATTCCTTCCCGGGTGACAGCCAGCCCAATGACGATTTGAACCAAATCAGGACGCTTATCTTTGGAAAACCCCTGCTTTCGAAGCGATTCTCCTTCCGGTGTTTCAGAGGGATCCACTTCGAAGTACGACGAAGTCGTATCAAAGTAAATCAAATCGACTTCCAGGTTCAATAAATCGGCCACGGCATGGAACACTTGGCGTTCCAATTCCGGCTGCACAGCCAGCAGCTCATCCATCGCCCGGTATAACTGGTGGCTGGCGACTTGGGGAAGATGAGGGATATGCACGTCCTTCTCCACCCACTCCTCCATCGCCAACTTGCTTGACGGATGAAGGGCACGATTCGCCACCATGGCAAAAATGAGCCGTTCCAACGGAATCTGATGATGTCGGGAGGCAAACAAGGAGTGGAGAATCTCTCCCAATCCCAGTTGTCTCCAGAGCTGATCCAAAAGCCAAGCGCCACCAAGGCGTTTGCTTGATTGAAACTGAAAGTCATCCGACACTTCTCCTGTCAACGTCTCGATTTCCCAAGCCTGCTCAGGAGAAAGGAATCGCGAAATGCTTTTGGCCAGACGCTCCAAGACAGCGCGATCCACCTCGTCTTCGCGCCCAAACGAATAAATCACCTTCGCTTTCGCATATTTGGCCTTCGGATCCCATTCGTTGTGAGCAAGCTGAAGATATGCAACAGTCGTTCCATCTTTGTTTTTGCGTGTGACTCTCCGTATGTACATGCCTATATTATAAACGATATTCGGCTATTTTAAAAGGTTAAATCATCAAGTCGTGTGCCTATGAAATTCAGCGTTTTTTTCTAGGATCCGCATCGTGAAATCCTTGATATTACAGCATTTTAACCATTTTCATTTGCCTAAAATGGCCTCAAAACTGTCGAACTCGGGTAAAGCTAGGGATTGATCAAACCGCTTCTTTATCGAGAACAAGAAGTAACATTTTCTTCGAGAAGCCTCTCTCTTCTAAACAGCGTGTAGGAGGAGACGGATCGGCAATTTTTTATTCCGCATAAACGAACATATGTGCTATTGTTGATCTGTAAAAAAGGTAATGCAAAAAGTGTTCCCCCAATCATCGTGACGTTGATGGATCGGGAAAGCTTCTCTCTTCGGTGCACCAGATGTTATTCGCAACTCATATTACATAATGGAAACAACAAACATGATGTCGTGAAGAAACACATACATATATAGGAATGGATCACGAACATTTTATCATCGGTTGGGTATTACTTTGATTGTCATTCCGTTAAATGGTTGCTAGAATAATGCATGCCGCATCTTTGGGCAGTACTTTTCCAAAATAATTTTTTATGACTTTATGTTGATGCGTGAGAGGAGTTCGGATATGTCGAAATCGTTCGTTTATATCTCCCTCGTCTTGATTATGATGATCTGGGGATTAAACGTGATTGCCATCAAGATTTTAGTTGAACATTTTTCGCCGGTGACGTTAACGTCGTTTCGGATTTTTACTGCAGGGATCGTTGGGGTTTGGTGCCTGTCACCACCCGAAATTTGTCGAAATATTGGTAATTGAAAGATAAAGGAGAGGGTATTACAATGATGGGTAAGAACTAATGTTCTGTGATTGGGAGGGATGGATGAGTGACGGTGAAGATTTTAAGCATTGGGTTAAGGGGGTTAGAAGGGTATCGGGTGCAGGTGGAGGTGCAGGAGGTGCCTGGGATTGCGGCGATGGTGATTGTTGGGTTGTCGGATGCGTCGGTGAAAGAGGCAAAGGAACGTGTTCTTGCTTCGCTTTATGCTTTCGGATGCGACTTTTTTGATAAAAGGCTCGTTGTTCATTTGTCTCCGCCGGAGCGGAAAAAGCATAGCCCGATGTTTGATTTGGCGATGGCGATTGGGATTTTGAAGGCAATGGGCAAGCTGACAGCGCCGGTTTCCCCCGATGCAGCGTTTTTAGGTTCGTTATCGTTGGATGGAGCGATTCAGCCGGTGGATGGCATGCTGCCAGCGATATTGGCAGCAAAGAAGCTCGGTTTTCAAAAAGTATACCTTCCGTATGATCCCACACTTCCGCTTCATCATTTGAAAGATCTCGATTGTATCTTTGTTCAGACATTGGAAGAAATGGTGCAATATCTGCAAGGACAACGCGTTCTTTCGTTACCCCCAGCTTTTCGCACTCCTGAAATTACGAACTCCCCGCGAAAGCATCATCGGGATTTTCAATCGATTATTGGCCATCATCAAGCAAAGCGAGCATTGGAGATCGCAGCGGCAGGCGGACATCACGTGTTAATGGTTGGACCGCCTGGGTGCGAGAAAAGTTTGTTGGCGGAAACGTTTCCGACGATTTTGCCGAGCCTTTCTCATGATGCGCAGTTAGAGGTGATCAGTTTGTACCAGCTGGCAGGGGAAAAAATCGAGAGCGGCCATCCGCCTTTTCGTCATCCGCATCATTCCGCTTCATCGGTTTCTTTAATTGGCGGGGGAACGCACCCAAAGCCTGGCGAAGTGTCGCTGGCACATCGCGGTGTTTTGTTTCTCGATGAAATGGCGGAATTTGCGAAAAAGACGCTGGATAATGCTTCGCCAGCCGTTAGAGACGGGGAAAGTGACGATTAGCCGTATTTCGTCGACGGTGACATATCCCGCGGACTTTATTTTGCTTGGGGCGATGAATCCGTGTCCGTGTGGATATTTAGGCTCAAGAACGCGCTATTGCACATGTAGTCCGAAACAAATTCAAGCGTATCGAAATCGTGTTTCCGGACCGATTTATGAAGCGTTATTATGGTAAATGGATTGACAATGACAGCGGAATGTTGGAAGTGAGTCGATATATTCATCTCAATCCTGTAGAAGCTCATATGGTGCATGCGCCGGAACTTTACCGATGGAGAGTTTATTTGTATATGCATCCCAAATCGCTGCCTCCGAAATTTATGAATATGGATGCATGATTAGATTACTTTTCAGGCACAAAAACAGAGCGGAAGAAAAAATATGCTGAATTTGTGAGGGGGTGAGGGTGCCTGTCACTTGTCAGCCATCGAAAGCGCGTGGAAATGGCATCAGCGGAAAGGACGATGATTAGGCCGCCCCTTGGTGGGGCGGTTTATTTATAGGCATTTTCTATATACAGCGGTTTCCCTAATGAAATGAGTGCAAGAAAATTCTTTAAGGTGTAAAATATAATTACAATACCGTTTTAAAAGGGAGAGGAAAGGTATATGGAAGGGAATATGGAAAAGAGGCCCTTCAATGTTTATTGTAATTCCATTAGTTTAAGTATGAGTCTTCATGATATTATCCTTAATCTTCAACAGCAATCGCCCGATGAGAATATATACCTCGGAAAGGTTACTATGAGCCCACAACACGCCAAACAATTTGCTTATTTGTTATTGAATTGATTAACGAACAAATCCATTAGTTTTGGCCGATTTTGCCTCTGGAATGGATTCCACTATATTATCCTTCGCTACGTTAATGCGGCTGGGGCGCACGAGCAGGGGGCAAAGCGGTTTTATTTTCTAGAGGGCTGGTGAAAAACGACCGATTTCGCCGAACCCGTTGCTTTCGGCTGAAAGAGAAGCGTTGATTTTACAGGACTTCTCAATTTGATAAGAGATTCCGTTTTCCGCGATTTTTCACGAAATCACCAGCCTTCCAGTTTCGAACATACTCGTTTTTAGTTAAGGGTATGGAGAACGAAACAGCGAAGGGAAAAGGTTTTTCCAAGGGATCTCCCCCTTCCCCGTGATGCGGGTGGGAGGGGGATCAAATGTATTTTATCATCGCCGTTTCATCGCAACAGTCCAGTTTCGGGCAGTTGACGCAATCAATCCACACTTTTTCCGGCAGTGTTGATTTGTCCACGATCTCAAACCCGCATTTTCGAAAAAACTCGACTTGGTAAGTAAAGGATATTAACCGCTTCACCCCGAGTCTGGCCGCTTCGTTCGCAATATGGTGGACGAGCAGGCGGCCGATTCCTTTCCCCATATGCTCAGGAGATACGACGAGCGAACGCACTTCCCCGAGATCGTGCCCTAGGATATGCAGCCCGGCGGTGCCGACGATTTGACCGTTTTCCCTGGCGACATACATGCATTGCAAGTGCTGGTAGATGGACAGCAGCGAGCGGGGCAGCACGAGTCCTTTTTTTGCATAGTGTTGGATGAGCGCGTGCATGTCTTTGACATCGCTCGTGACGGCATGGTCGATTTGCATTGGGATCCCTCGCGATCAATCGTCATTGTATGTTTATAAATATACATTATTTTGTTTTTATATTCAACTACAGATTTTCGTTGGCTGGGGGATGTTTCTGCCAAACGCTGCGTGGCAGGAGGAGGAAAAAGAATGCCATTGTCGAAAGAATAAAGTGTTTTTTGGAAAGCAACAGGAATATGCATTGGATGATGGCATATTGGTCGATTGAATCGTATGGAAGTGTAGGGTTTTTCATGAAACGAGGGGAAGGATATGAGCACGATTACCACGTTTGACAGTACGGTCGAAAGTTTGCTTGATTTGCTTGAAAGCATTCAAGAATGTCGAACACAGCTTCCTGATTTTCAGAGAGGCTGGGTTTGGGATGACGAGCGGATTCGAAATCTGTTGATCAGTGTTTCTCTCTCTTATCCGATCGGTGCGGTGATGATGTTGCAGACGGGAAATCCGAATGTCCGTTTTGCCTCAAGGCCGATTGAAGGGGTCGACAACCCCCGCCAAGTGGAGCCGGAACGGCTGATTCTTGACGGTCAACAGCGGCTGACGGCGCTGTTTCAATCATTGAAATTGAAAGCGCCTGTAGCGACAAGAGACAAGAGAGACAAGGCAATCAAACGGTTCTACTATATTGACATTGACAAAATGTTAGATCCGAACGTCGACCGAGAAGAGACGATTGTCAGCGTCCCGGAAGATCGAATCATTCGCGGGCCGGGAGGGAGAGTCGTTCTTGATTGTTCTGACTTGGAGAAAGAATGCGAAGCGGGAATGCTTCCGGTGAATTTGCTTTTCGATCCTGCGGGGTTGTTGGTGTGGCAGACGTGCTATTTTTCGGATTCAGCGAGGCTTGCGGAACGGTCGTTGAAGTGGCAAAAGTTGATGACGGACGTATTTCCCCGTTTTCAGCAATATCAAGTGCCTGTTATTATGCTTCGGAAGCCGACTCCGAAAGAGGCGGTTTGCCAAGTTTTTGAGAATGTAAACACGGGGGGCGTCTCTCTGACCGTCTTCGAGCTTCTTACCGCCACATTTGCGGCGGAAGATTTCAAGCTGAGGGATGATTGGGAAGAGAAGGAAGCAAAATTAAAGAGATCTGGAGAAATTTACAACAAAGTGTTGGCTGATATCAGCAGCACCGACTTCCTGCAGGCAGTTGCGTTGTTGGCCACGTACAATCGACGAAAAGCGGGGGACGGCGTGGCGGTCAGTTGCAAGCGGCGCGACATCTTGCAGTTGACGTTGGCGGATTACCAAAGATGGGCGGATCGGGTGACGGAAGGGTTTATTCAGGCGGCTCAATTTTTGCATGAGCAGCATGTGTTTTCCGCGCGCGACTTGCCGTACGGCACCCAGTTGATCCCGCTGGCGGCCATTTTTGTCGAGCTGGGAAAAGAGGCGCACAATGTTTGTGTCCGTGACCGAATCGCCCGTTGGTATTGGTGCGGTGTATTGGGTGAATTGTATGGAGGAGCGACGGAGACGCGGATTGCCCGTGACGTGGTGGAAGTCGTCGAATGGATTCGCGGCGGTGCGGAGCCGACGACGGTGCGGGATGCCCATTTCGCCGCTGACCGTCTCTTCACGCTGCGCACGCGAAACAGCGCCGCTTATAAAGGGTTGCACGCCTTGCTCATGAGGGAAGGGGCGCGGGATTTCCTATCTGGCGTACCGATCGATATTCAGACGTATTACGGCGAATCGATTGATATTCACCATATTTTCCCTCGTGACTATTGTGAAAAACGAGGGATTGAGAAAGCGAAGTACGATTGCATTATGAATAAAACTCCATTGTCCTATAAAACGAATCGGATGATTGGCCGTGATGCTCCAAGTGTATATTTGAAGAAACTAGAGGAGAGGAACGGCGTTTCGGCAGCGGTGTTGGATGACATCCTGCAAACGCATGTCATTGATGTGGCATCCATAAGAGCGGATGATTTTGACCAGTTTTTTGAAAAAAGAAGGCTGGCTCTGCTTGCGATGATCGAGCGGGTGATGGGTAAGAAAGTGGAGTGAGTGGGATGGGCGGATGTTGCAGGGGAGAGGTTTTGGTTTATATTTCAAGGAAAAGGATCTTTAGGACCTTTTTGGCAAATGCCTTGGAACGACGTATCCGCGGGGAGATCAAAGGGGGAAAGCTTGATGGAAAAACAGGAACAGATACATTGGCTGCTGGACAGCAGACAAATGGAAATAGAATATGTGAACTACCCACCACCTACGCTTCGCTTAGAGGTGGGGGCTTCAAGCGACTTGTGTGTGTTCGCTGAACGGTAAGCCACACACAAGAACCCTTTACGCTTCCCTTCGTTCCGAAGGTGTCCGTTCTAGCCATATTCTATCATATTCGTTGGCTAACGCCAACCGAAATTCATCTCCCACTTTCACTGGTGCTGGCGCACCTTCACGTTTAGAAGTAGGAGACTTCTTTCGGAGGGAAGTTAAAAGAAATCATAAGAAGTTTAGGCAATACGAAGGAGAGGCTTTTAGACATCATTACTAACCCTGGGAATTATGATGAACAAACGGTTCAACGAGCATGGGATCATTTGAAAATGATCGACCTAAGATTGTTGGGGGAAAAAGACTGGGTAAAAATACATAATGAGATGATCAACGTCAAGTGGGAATTGAAAAAGATCCGGAAATGGTGCCGCCAGCGGAAACGGGATCATGGTGATGGGAAATGAGGGCCCCTGTTTGTCAAATATGTATGGACAAAAGAGGGGAAACTGTTTATGGGTGAAGGAGAAACATCCTTCTTCTGATCTTTATGCATCTTTTGTTTTTCAAAAAGACGGCAGCCCCAAGGATAGGCTGCCGATTTTCGTGTTTACGCATTTGCTTCTGGAGACAGTTCAACAGCGACGCGGATGGCCTCGAGCATGCTTTGCTCGCAAGCCATCCAAAATGCGTTAGCCCGCGCTCGTTCTTGAAGGGTAAACCAGTTGGCGAGCAATACGAGAACCGCTGGCCAAACCCCTCCTTCAGCTACGCCTAGCAAGAATCGAACGAGTTTTAGCTGTCCCTCGGTTTGAACAAAACCAGAGGCCATAGCGGCCAATCCCCAAAGGATCATCAAGATAAAAATAAACTTTTTGGCTGACCATTTTGTGGCTAAGATGCCCCCAGGGATTTGCAATAATAAATATCCGAAGAAGATTCCAGCGATATCTCCAGCTGCAGAAGAAGAAATATTTAAATCTTCCTGTATATAAGGCATCAACACACCTATGTTAATACGATCCATATACGCAAGCATGTACATGATAAAGGCGACAGGAATGATTCTTGCCCATTTTGATTTCATCGTACTCCCCCATTTTACATGAAGATTTTTTCGCAACCGCTTTCAAATAGCGTGTGATGGAAAGCAATACGGACAAAACGACTGCCCGATTGCTTTCGGTCAGCTGGACGGTTTATGCTGTTTGTAAGGAGCGAAACCGTCCAGCGTATTTAGCGGCCACTTTAATGCATTCTTCCATACTTATGCTGCTTGCAATGCCTTTTCCTGCGATGTCGAACGCGGTTCCGTGGTCAACGGATGTGCGTAAAAATGGAAGTCCATTGGTAATCGAAATGGTTCTTTCAAAATCGGCCATCTTTGCGGCGATATGACCTTGGTCATGATAAAGGGAAAGAATGGCATCATAGCGTCCATTTAACATCTTTCCGAAAGAAGTCTCCCACTTCTAAACGAAGTGAAAGTGGGAGATGAATTTCGGTTAGGTATAGCCTAAAATTGTCTCTTTTTTGTGTATTACAATATAATCAGTTATAGAAAAAATATATCGAAAATCAAGGTATGAAGTGAGGTGATTGGATATGGCAAACAAGGCATACAAGTTTCGTTTGTACCCAACAAAAGAACAAGAACAACTGCTCGCCAAAACCTTCGGTTGTGTCCGTTTCGTTTACAACAAAATGCTTGAAGAACGCATACAAATGTTTGAAAAGTTCAAGGACGATCAAGAATCCTTGAAACAGCAAACATGTCCGACCCCTGCCAAGTACAAAAAGGAGTTTCCTTGGCTAAAAGAAGTGGACAGCCTTGCGCTGGCAAATGCTCAACTAAATTTGCAGAAAGCATTTCAACACTTCTTTTCCGGCCGCGCTGGATTTCCCAAGTTCAAAAACCGCAAGGCGAAACAGTCGTACACCACAAATATGGTAAATGGCAACATCAAGCTTTCAGATGGCTGTATCAAGCTGCCCAAACTGAAATGGATCAAGCTCAAGCAACATCGGGAGATTCCTGCCCACCATATCATCAAGTCTTGTACGATCACGAAAACCAAAACAGGAAAATACTATATTTCTATTCTCACAGAGTACGAACATCAACCTGCCCCAAAAGAAGTACAAACGGTGGTTGGGCTTGACTTTTCCATGAGTACGCTGTATGTCGATAGCGAGGGTAAGAGAGCCAATTATCCTCGATTCTATCGCAAAGCATTGGAAACATTAGCGAAAGAACAGCGTAAATTGTCTCGTAAAAAGAAAGGCTCGAATCGTTGGCATAAACAGCGTCTGAAAGTGGCAAAGCTGCATGAAAAAATTGCGAACCAACGAAAAGACTTTCTGCATAAGGAGTCGCACAAATTAGCGAAACGGTATGATTGCGTGGTCATCGAAGACCTCAACATGAAAGGGATGTCACAAGCCCTCCATTTCGGTCAACGAGTTCATGACAACGGCTGGGGCATGTTCACCACTTTCCTTCAGTACAAGCTGGCCGAACAGGGGAAGAAGCTGATCAAAATCGACAAATGGTTCCCCTCGTCCAAAACGTGTTCGTGCTGCGGTCGAGTCAAGGAGTCTCTATCGCTTTCTGAGCGTACATTCCGCTGTGAATGTGGATTCGAGAGCGACAGGGACGTCAATGCGGCCATCAATATCAAACATGAGGGCATGAAACGATTCGCGATCGTCTAACTTGTCCTCGAACCGTGGGGCACACGGGGATCGCTCGGTCAACTTCCCATCATGAGATGGGATTACCCGAGAAGCCCCCACCTCTAAGCGAAGCGTAGGTGGTGGGAGTATGTCACAGCATGATGGAATACTGAATCGGCAGGAACAGGGCCAATCGCGTTGATTCCCTTTTCTTGCGCCATTTGAATGCCTGGGAGAATCTCATCGATTTCTTCCCTTCCAAACAGCCCATTTTCTCCACCATGTGGGTTTAATGCGGCAACGGCGATTTTCCGATTTTCTACTCCCAAGCGTTGTAGGGCTTGATCACAACGAATGAGATAGTCGCAAACTCTTTTTTTGTCATGGCAGCGATGGCATCTTTCAAGGACAGATGTCTCGTTAAGAAGAAAATGCGCATATTTCTTACTTCAAACATCGTCAGCGGATCATCGGTGTTGGTCAAAGCAGCTAAAATCTCTGTATGGCCGATAAAAGGAACATTGGCAGCTTTCAGCGACTCTTTATTGATCGGTGTGGTTGCTAAAGCTGATACGCTTCCATTCAATGCCAAACGAACAGCCGTTTCAATATATTCATAGGCTGCCTTGCCACATTGTGCTTGGACTTTTCCCATTTCAAGGGTGTCCACATTTACATTGTTCAGTGAAATAACATCAATCGTTCCGTGTTCATATTTCCCTTCGATCTTCTGTGTCGAAGGAAGCGAAGATCGACGGAGATGGGAAACATTGACCAATCGATTGCACGAACATTGAAATGGGCAAGAAAATTAGTGATTGATATATTGCTGAAAAGAGAAAATGCCATTGCGTTTGACCCACCTTAATAAAGAGAAATGTTTAAGCAGCAATTTGCTAAATCAGGCTGCTGTTTTTTGTGATAATATTCTAAATAAAGAAGGGAGGAGTGTAGAATGAGAGAAGAAGAGTTTCGAAGATTCTTAATGAACGACAGCAATATAAAAAGCAAAGTGAAAGCAGTTCATTCAAGAGTAGCAAAGGCTTTAAGGGTCGAACGAGAGCTGAACGTCAATTTAGATGATATTGTGAAAAATGATGAAGCCATGTATCATTTGTTGCTGCAAATTCAAGAAAGGCTTAATGATAAGCTATATCATAATGCTTATCAAAATGCGGTGCGAAAATATTATTTGTTTGTGAACGGAAAGGAGTTTCCGAGATTAAGGCGATATTAACAAGATGCAGTCAGAGTTTGCGGGTGACTATTCAGCCCGTACATAGAAAAAATTGGTTCATCACCAAAAGATGTACTTGACTTTTAAAGACAAACATGATAGCAATGTTGCTCAAAGAGATGTGTGGTATAAAAAGGAAAAATGCTGTTTTGATTTTCTCTATCATAATCGTCTTTCTTTGTCAAGTACACTTTGTGGTGAAGAGCCAAAATCTGTGAACTATATACATGCAACATGAAGAGTTAACTTCTCAGTCATCCTGCACACCCTAAGCGCTGCAGCACTTCCTCCGGACGTTCGTGGATGTAGTTGACAAACCGAGTAATGGCTTGAATGATATCGTTGCGATCCTTGTGAAATACATTGGCAATCACCGTATCTTTCAGCCATTTCCATAAGCGTTCAATCGGGTTCAGCTGTGGCGAATAGGGAGGAAGGTAAATAAAGTGAAAACACTGCCCTTCTTCCCGCAAAAACTCCTTGACCATTTTGGCATGGTGAATGCGGGCGTTATCCAACACCAAGACCATGAGACGGTCCGGATAGCGCTCTTTGAGCATTCTCAAGAAATCCAAGAACGTCGCGGCATTGGCAGCGGTCGTTTGATGAAGCACCGTTTCGCCATCGTGGATGTTGACCGCGCCAAACAGCGATACGTGGGCATGATGGCCGAACGTCGGCACTTGTTTTTGGCGGCCGACTTCCGACCATGTGGACCGCAAGACATGGTAAGAGCGGATATGTGTTTCATCAAGGTACAACAAGACCGAATCAGGATCCATTAAGTTTTTTTTATGAAGTCGATCTGTTTCTCAAAATTCTTTTGTCGATCCGGATCGCCTTTCGCCAATGTGTAGGTCGGCCGTGTCCACGACAGCCCTTTGCGGTGCAGGAGTTTTCGCAACGCTTCGCGGGAAATGCAAACACCGAAGTGCTTTTCGACATAGGATTGCAGGAGTTTGGTGTTCCACGCCGAAGCGACGTCCCAGCCCAGTTCCGCGGGAGTGGTGGTCAACACAAGCTGTTTGATCTCTTCCTGCTGTTCTTCGGTGAGAAACGGCTCCCGCCCGGGGGCGAAATCCCGATGAAGCAAGAGCTCCAGACCGCCTTCGTTGAACAGCGACACATAATGGGAAACGGTTTGTCGGCACACGTTGACCATGGAGGCCACCTCTTTGCCCAAATAGCCTTCCATGACCAGGCGAACCGCCATCACCCGTTGGCGAAGAAGGGTGTTTTTGATTTTCCGTTCCTGTTTGCGAAGTGTCCGAGGTGTCCATCCGTGATCGTTGGTGATTTTGAGACGTTTCATGCAGAATTCCGCTCCTTTTCCATGCTTTTCCTTAGGAGCAGTATAACCGGAGTGGGAACCACTTATACGAAGGTTAACTTTTCAATGAGCATATATATAGTCAACACCGGAATGCTGGGAAGTCCCTATGTCCTGGGCCTTCGTTCTTAAAAATTTTATGGAAGGAAAAGGGTTCTGAGACCCGAGTTCGACAGTTTTGAGGCCATTTTAGGCAAATGAAAATGGTCAAAATGCTGTAATATCAAGGATTTCACGATGTGAATCCTAGAAAAAAACGCTGAATTTCATAGGCACACGATTTTATAATTTAACCTTTTAAAATAGCCGAATATCGTTTATAATATAGGCATGTACATGCCGAAAGTAACACGCAAAAATAAAGATGGAACGACCGTGGCGTATCTCCAGCTTGCTCACAACGAATGGGATCCGAAGGTCAAATATGCAAAAACGAAGGTGATTGATTCGTTTGGGCGCGAAGACGAGGTGGATCGCGCTGTCTTGGAGCGTCTGGCCAAAAGCATTTCGCGATTCCTTTCTCCTGACTCATGAATCGTGGCCGAAAGTAAGGGACGAATGCGAGCGTCTTATGCTTGGACATTTTTCTTCAAAAACGGAGACCTTGATCAACGAACCGAGCTGACGGCCAAACAAGCGCAACTCTTTGCGGCTCTAGGGCTGGAACCTCCTCCGAAGATCCTAGGCATCCATCCTCGCCCCTAGATACACGCCCAAAGTGTGCTCAAATGCCTCCCGTCCCTTTTTTATCAAGGGTCGAGAGGCATTTTGTTTGCCTAGTCACTGTCGAACTCGGGTGAGAAAAAAGGTCGAAATTAAACAACGGACATCTACATAAAAGGACATGGAGGGAATTCCATTGAGTGTGTTTCGGGAACTTGGCAGATTAGCAGGGAAAGCAACAGGGGCATTGATCGGAGGAGCGGTAAACGCAGTCGGCGAGCTGGCGGACAGCCGCTTTCTCAAAGAGGTCGGAGACGGGGTGAAAAAGGCGTCCGAATTCGCTGGCGACACGCTCGGCCAGGCAGTTGACGGCGCATGGAATGCGGCTTCCGGCCTTATCCAGAAGGACGAGGCGAAGATCGAGAGAGGGCTGGAAAACATCGGCCAGTCGATTTCACGCACGGCAAAAGGCGTATATGAGACCGCTAAACATACATACCAAAGCGGCAAGGAAGTGTATGAGGGGATGCGCGATGATGACGTCCAAAAGGTGAAAAACGGGCTGGCCAGCATCGCCAAAACGGCGGCGATAGGAACGTTGGCTGTCGGAATTGTCGACATGATCGATGGGGTCGAGGGGAGTGAAGATGTGAACTTGGAAACCCATGGTGCAGATGATCCGAATCAAGCGGTCAGTTCCGCGTCCCTTGAAGCAGCTGCGGATATCGAATCAGACGAAAGCCCGGGAACGCACCATGTCCGCCCACACTGGGTGGACGGGCATTGGCGTGACGGACAGTGGATTGAAGGATATTGGCGCGACGGCGACGGGAACATAGACGTGAACTTGACCGAGGAACAGGGCGGCGGCTATGAGCGGACGAATCCGGACGGGAATTCGGAGAACAACTTCACGTCGGCCTGAAGGCCTTTGGGGAGTGCGGTGCGCAGCCGCGATGGATCGCAATCGATGGTTTTGACGATTGAGGCCGTTCATACATAGAGAAGGGGGAGACTGCAGGGTGCTGGATCGGATCAAAGGCGGACTGTTTGGGGTGGCGATCGGGGATGCGCTTGGGGCGACGACGGAGTTTATGAGCGCTGATGACGTCCGCCGCAAGTATGGAAAGGTGACGGACATCATTGGCGGCGGTTTCCTTGACTTGAAGCCCGGGGAAGTAACGGACGATACGGCGATGACGATCGCGGTGGCGCGGGGGATCATTCGCGATCCGACATGCCCGATTCATGACATTGGCGAAGAGTTTTTGCGGTGGTACGAGACTGACCCGCCCGATGTCGGCATCATCATCCGCACGGTGTTGAGGCGGTATCAGGGCGACTGGTTTGCGGCCGCGGTGCAGGCTTGCGAGGAGTTGGGGGGAAGATGTGCAGGCAATGGATCGCTGATGCGCTGTTTGCCGATCGCGCTGGCGTATGCGGACCAAGAGAAGATGGAAGAAATAACGGCTTTGCATTCCCGCATGACGCATGCGGACGAACGGGCGACGGAAGCGTGCCTGATTTACAACCGCATCGCCTTTCGGGTGCTTCAAGGGGAGCCGCTCGCTAAGGCGATTCGGAAGGAAGTGGAGCACACCCGCTATGAGCCGCTCCTTATGGTGACGCCTGCCTATCCTCCTGACGGGTATGTCGTCCATACGATGGGGTGGGTGTTGCATTGGCTGCTTCGTTGTGAATCGTTTGAAGATGTCGTCATTTCGGCCGCGAATATGGGTGGGGACAGCGATACGATCGCAGCCATTGCGGGAGGACTGAAAGGGCTTGAAGCCGGGTACAGCCAGTTGCCAAAGCGGTTTGTGGAAACGATCGGTTGCGCGGATGAACTGGAAAAACTGGCGGTGCAACTGGCCGATGTGCGAAGTTCGTTCAGTCCGAGCGGTGCGGATGGGGCGAACGGAATGAGGGACAAAGAAGGATAGGGGGTGAAACGGATGGATCGACAAACGTTTGCCGAGGAAATGTGGAAGTCGTTGCTGGATAAGCTGTACGAAGGAAAAATCGTATCGACGTTCAAAGGGAAGGAGGCGTTTCGCGTCGTCTCGTTTTCCGATGAGGGGATTACCGTGCGCTTGACTTCGAAGGAAAAGGAAGTGTTTCTAAGCAAGAAGGCGATGCTCAACGTGATTGAAAAACTCATCGCCCATGAAGATGGCGTTCGGCAAAAAATGGTGGACCCGGAATCCCGTCTAAAGTTAGGGCTGTTTTTGCTTCACCCGTGGACGGAGAAAGTGGTGTGTCTGGAGGATGGAAAGCGCCGTCCGTATTTGTTGTTAACGGATGAGGCACGCCGGCGGCTGGCAAGTGGCGAGTAGAGGGATTGACACACTGGGACGTGCGCTCGCTTTGGCGGCCAAAGGCCAAGGGAAAAGTCCGGCTGTTGCTTGTTCCACACGCCAAGAGCCATAGGGAAAAGACCAGTGATAAGAGCCGCGCGGTTGCGGCTCTTTTGTGCTGCCTATTTGTCCATTTCCTTCGCGAGATCGGCGACTTCAGCGACGGTCAGGCCGATTCGCTTTGTTGTTTCCGGCATCAGGAACATCATTCTGGGAGGAAGTGATAACAAGGAATGCTTGTTTCGTTTTGATCGGCTCTGCGGTTTGCCATTGGCGACCGGCAAAATAGAGAAATGACTTTGTTGTGCTTTTAGGAAGACGATGCGGTCTAAATCAGCTGTTGATGAAGTCATTCAATTCTTGGAGCATGCCCGTGAATATTGGGTCATGATGAATGGTGTCATATATGCTCGGGGAAATGGTGATATAATCATTTGATAAAAGATTCAGCAGTCTATGTTCGTGTTGAGGAAACAGAAGAGGATAAAGCGCAAAATCTTTTATATTGGCTGTGACGAGAATGCAGTCGTATTGCCAAGCGGTTAGCAGGATACGGGCATCAGACACGCTGCCGTATTCCATGTCTCTCATGGCATTGATTTTCCTCTGGTATTCAGAGCGAATATAAGCCGCCATTTTCCTTACTTGATGTTCCATATCGGGAGTTGTCCAATCAGGAATCGTTATCGTTATATTTTCCAACAATTCCGAGATCCGTTGCCTTTCCTTTTCGCCAAGTGTGTAGGATTGCAATTCAAGCTCTCGGATGACTTCTTTAGGGATATAGAGCACAGCCTCTTCATGGCGAACTTCCTGCAAAACATTTTTCCAAAAACGCTTGGCGGCTTTTTTGTGGTTCGTGTGGGCAGATGAGCTTGACTTGTATCGGAATACGTTTGTATCCAGTAAATATGCTTTTGTTTCCCTGCCGTTTCCGCTCATGAAGAACTTTCTCCTATTCTCCAAACTCTTTTTCCATTTTTTCCGCGATACGAATCGACTGGCTTTTCAGCTGTTCTCTCATTTGGAGAAATGAAGGCCAGTTTGGGTGGTGAAAAAACTGTGCGGCCGGGATGATCCATTTTCCACTGTCTCCAAGCCGTTGGTAAGCCTCGATTTTTCCTTCTGCGCAATAACGGCGCACCATTTGCGGCGTGACATCAAGCAGAAGAGCCACATCGCGGACATGGAGATCATCTGGAATTGTTTGTTCCGCCATTTCGGTAAGAATATGCCGTACGCTCTGTTTTTCCTGGTCGCTTAGGTTGGAATAGATTTCTTTTTTTCGCTTCTCAAGTTCAAGCGACTGTTGGACCAATTCTACATAACGTCGAACGTTGTCGCTTAGTACAGTTTCGTGAAGAGGTGGGGGGGCTGTCTTTCGGGTTTCTGTTTTGCGGGACAAAGTACTCATTTTTCTTTCCCTCCTTGATGTTTATATCCATTATACTATTTTGGCTGGAGAAACAAAAGAAAAAAAGGAAACAAAAGAAATTGAGATCTTGCCAAGCAGCAAAGGGAAGATGAAAAGAGCCGCGCGGTTGCGGCTCTTTTGTGCTGCCTATTTGTCCATTTCCTTTGCAAGGTCGGCGACTTCGGCGACGGTCAGGCCGGTCCGTTTCGCCACTTCGTGGATGGGCAAGACATCAAGGAAGTTTTTGGCGATTTCAATGGCTTTCTGTTTTTCGGCTTGCTTAACCGCTTGCTCTTTTTCCTGCATCACTTTCTTCAACATTTCTTCTCTTTCTTGTTCAAGTTCTTCGACTAACAGGCGAAACACTTTGTTCATTTTGATCCACTCCTTTACATTTTCGGCGTATGACCGGTCGATGAATTTGTCTGTGGCGGTCAGGACGCCGGCGATGATGTGCAGCTGTTTCGGTTCGTCGCCGATTGTTTTGGCCAGTTCGATCGTTTTTTCGATCATCGTTTGCCGGTCGAAGCGGGTGTGCATGAGCGGCACGAGGATGAGCTTCATCGTCTTTGGCGAGGAGACCCCCACTTCAACGACCAAAGGGAGTAAGTGGGGGAGGAATCGCTTTTTTTGTTTTTGTATCACTAAAAAATATGATATAATATATGATATAATATATTATATAATATATTTAGTGAAAGAGAGGTGAGACAAATGGACATGACGTTAACAGCCAAAATCAAAATTTACCCAACAGCGGAACAAGCAGAAGTATTGAAAGCCACCCTTTCCGCTTATCGACAAGCGTGCAACGCTGTATCTGTTGTGATTTTTGACACAAAAGTGCTTGCACAAGCCAAGTTACACGACATGACCTATCGTCTACTTCGATCAAACTACGCTTTGCGTTCGCAAATGGCACAATCTGTAATCAAGACGGTTATCGCTAGATATCGTTCCCTAAAAAGCAATGGTCACGAATGGACATTGGTTCGCTTTAAAAAGCCTGAATATGATCTCGTTTGGAATCGAGATTACTCCATTGTTCAAGGGTTATTTTCTGTCAATACACTAGAAGGACGAATCAAAGTGCCATTCGAACCAAAAGGCATGGAACAATATTTTGATGGCTCATGGACGTTTGGCACAGCCAAACTCGTCTATAAGCATAACAAATTCTTTTTGCACATTCCCATGACTAAAACAATTCCGACCGTAGATGAACACAACATTCGCCAAGTGGTCGGTGTCGATGTAGGGGTTAACTTTCTTGCAGCAGCTTATGATTCGCAAGGGAAAACTACCTTTTTTAACGGACGAAAAATCAAGCATATGCGGGCGAAGTACAAACGAATGCGAAAAACCCTCCAGCAAAAAGGGACGGCTTCTGCGCGTCGGAAGTTGAAAACAATCGGACAACGAGAAAACCGTTGGATGACGGATGTGAACCATGCTGTCACGAAGGCACTCGTTCGTCAATATGGAGAACGTACCCTTTTTGTATTAGAAGATTTAACAGGCATTCGTGAAAAAACAGAACGTGTATGGATCCATGACCGATATGAAACTGTATCGTGGGCTTTCTATCAGTTCCGTCAAATGTTAGAGTATAAGGCACGTTTGCATGGGTCAAAAGTGATGGTGGTTGCTCCGCATTACACCTCTTTGACATGTCCAAAGTGCGGGCATACGGAAAAAGCCAATCGAAACAAGCGTACACACACCTTTTGTTGCCGAACATGCGGATACACCTCAAACGATGACCGCATTGGTGCCATGAACCTTCAACGAAAAGGAATAGAGTACATCGTTGAAGGAACGACACAGGCATGACCTGCGTCGTTGGGCAGTTGTCAACCTGCCCCTGATGCAACCCCAAGTCAAGGAAGGAGGACGAAGTCCGCTCGCACTTCTGGGGAGTTGCAAGCCCCCACTTCAAGCGTTAGCGAAGTGGGGGTAGTTGACCGTTTCTTCCGGAGTGAGCGGTTCGCCGTTGTGGACTTTTTCTTCAATGGCATGGAAAATCGCATCGCCGTTGAATTCGCCAAGCAGCACCGCTTTGGATGAAAGAAACACATCGCCGGCGTCAAGCTGTTCGCGGGCGCTCGTGACATCGCTTGTGTAGATGACCACAATGCGAATTGGGCGTATTCGTTTTTCCTGTTGATAGTATGTGTGAAGGATGCGGCAGGCATAACCGAGATACTTCAAATGGTTGTCGAGAAACCGTTCGTTGCTTTCGTACTCCAGAAGCAAAATGGAATCGTCTTCGAGAAGAAACACAGTGTCGGCGCGTCGTTCGTCCGCCCGAACAGACGGAAATTCGGTTGGCAGCACTGCTTTAATCCGCGGGAGTCCGTGAAGTCCGTATACATCGAGGGCTTGGTTTTGGTACAATGCGCTGAGTGATTTGAACAAAATGTCTTTGGCGTGATGCGAGATCCCGCCTGGCATCATCTCCACTCCATTCGCTTTTTATCTCAATTATACTACTTGCCCGATCGGTTGTCAGCTGCCATCGCGGGAGGAAACACGTTGTTCGTTCGGTGAGAGTGAAGGGCATCTTCTCGAAAATGGAAGGTTCCTCTAGCAGGTAAAACGCTCCTTCATCTATTGACTCTCGGCAGAACAGACGGATGACACTGTTTTGCCTTCACGGCCGAATAAACACCTCCGTTCCGTTCGGGACGATGGAGGCGAGTTCGAGCACGTCTTTGTTATGCATGCGGATGCACCCTCTCGATACGTATTTGCCGATGGAGGACGGGTCGTTTGTGCCGTGGATGCCGTAATGGAGTTTGGATAAGCTTAACCACATCGCGCCGAACGGCCCGCCTGGGTTCGGCTGGCGGTTGACGATGACAAAGTCGCCGACGGGGTGGCGGTGACCATTTTGCCGACGCCGACGGGATACGTGCGGATCGTCCGCCCTCGGTGTTTTAACGTCAGCTGGCGGCGGCTAATCGAGATGTGGATCGTGTACGGAATCGAACCTTTCGGCGGAAGGTGGGGGATGACGATCCCTTGTCCAGGGAAGATGACGGACGCGGCGGTCAGCCCATTGGCGCGAAGGAGCGCCTCAACAGATGTGCGGTAGTCGCGGGCGATGGAAGCGATCGTTTCCCCGCGTTTGACGATATGTTTGTACATGGCAGTTCGCTCCTTTTTTCGCTGGATGGAGAAAACAGCTCCGATTGATGATACATTAGTGTATGAGAAGATTCGGATGAGGTTGCTCCAATAGGAAGAGAGGTCTCATGCGCATGGCATGGGAATACGGTGCGGCTGCCAGTCGCATGAACGTGCTGTGCGTTAGTCTATACTTGACAGGGAGCGCTGCCTAACGGGTGTTTCTTGTCAAAACGTGTAGGGGGAAAAGAAGTGATTTTGTCGAAACATATTTTTCGGACACCCCTGAGAGGCCGCAAAGTCTTGATAGATCAACATTTCTAGGGGGAGGATGGCGCGAATGAGAACGTTTGTCCTAAAACCAGAAGGAAGGACAGAAGGTTGATGATGAGCTCTATGCCGAGCTCTCCCCTGTCCCGCTTGAGAACATGGACGGCGATCTCTTTTTTTGCAAAAGAGGAGCGGGAAAACTTGCTTAAGCTGTTGATATACAATGTCGGCATGAATCGGACGCTTGAGATCATCGAGGAATGGAAGGAGAGTTGAAAGCGGCGCCCAGTCGATATTGGGGCCGCATTGATGTTGGGGGTTACGGACGGTAAGGGAACAAAATGCGCTTTCCCCCTTTTTCTGTGGCGACGAAGACGTCTTGGTGGATCTCGAACACGCCAAAGACGCTATGGAACGTCTGAATGACGCGGACGCGATACACATCGTGAAGCGGTTTGTCCTTATCAGACATCGACCATGACGACAGGTTTTCCACCTCATCGATGCGGTAGTCGAACGTCTCGACGCCGAAGTCTTGCATAAAGACGTGGGCGCGGCGCTGGATGTAGACGTCTTTTGGGAATTTTTTTTTCATGAGCGGGTGAAACAGCTCCCAAGAGCTGCCAAAATCCCCTGCCTGTTCATAACGGTAAAACGTGTCCACGATTTCCTTCGCCTCGTTTCGTTCGTTCGAAAGAAACAGGGACAAGATCGCCACCAGCACGGCGGCGGCGGTGAGAACCGCCACCCCAGTCCTGGCTCGGATCGTTTTTTGGCGGTAGCGTGGGAACATGGGGTCTCCTCTCCTCTCTGTTATACCATATGCACGATGGACGGCCGATATGGGCGGAGAAAGGAAGAGCGCTCGATCATGCCGGTGCTTTTTTAGTCAAAAAATCGGCTGCGGCGTAGTAAAATAGATGGCAGAAGCCGTTGGCGGCGGAAGTGAAATCATTCGTTCTATGTGGAAACGGGTGGAAAAGCGGAGCGTCCATCGGCTCCGTTTTTCCTTTGTCGTTTCGGTGAAATATGGAACAGGCAGGAGAGGTAGAGAAAGATGAGGAAGTCATTTACGTATGTGCTGTTAGTGGGGATTATGGTGGCGTGGGGATTGAATGTGACGGCGTTGAAAATTTTGGTTGAGCATTTTTCGCCCGTCGCGTTGACAGCGCTGCGCATTCTAACGGCCGGGTTGGTCGTGCTTTTGTTTTTATGGGGGATCGGCAAGCTGGAACGAGTCAGTTGGAAGGAGGCGAAACAGATCGGCGTGGCCGCCTTGTTCAGCGTCGTGGCCCATCACTTCTTTTTAGCGTTGGGAATTGCGAGGACGACAGCGGTGAATGCGGGGCTTGTGCTGGGGCTTGTGCCGCTTGTGACGGCGCTGTTGGCGATCGTGTTTTTGGGGCAGCGGCCGACGTTGTTTCGTTTGCTTGGCATCGCGCTCGGGTTTTTTGGCGTCGTGTTTGTCGTGGCGAGCGGCAACGGCGGCCTCGGCCATTTGTCCATTGGGGATGTGTACATCTTTTTGGCCGTCTTGGCGCAAGGGATTAGCTTCATTATGATCAAAAAAGCGACGGTCGAGGCGCGGTTGATGACCGGGTGGATGTTGGTCTTCGGGTCGCTTTGGCTGTTTGTCTTAAGCCTCGTGCTGGAACCAGGCGGCCTATCGAGTTTGAAAGAGGGCACGCTTCCGCTTTGGATGATTTTCCTTGCTTCGGCGGTCGTGGCCACAGCGCTCGGTCATATGTTTTACAACCAAGCTGTGCAGCACCTCGGGCCCGCGGAGTCGGCGGTGTTCATCAATCTCAATCCGTTTTTTTCGCTTCTTGGGGCGCATTGGCTGCTGGGCGAGCCGATTTCGCCGATGCAGCTGGCTGGTTTTCTTTTCATCGTCGTGGGCGTGTTGTTCGGCAGCGGAGGGATGGATGATGTGGTCGCCCGTTTCCGCCGGGCGAAAGTGGCGGCTGGGGGAAGGAAGGTGGGGATGTAGCCGCCTTGGCATCCCCCGCTTTTCGGCCTTGCGTGCAAGTGGCGGAACATTTATAGTTCCAGGAATAAGGGATTCACATTGCGGTTGGCGTCTTGGCTGTCTCTTCTCGAAAAGGGACAGCCATTTTTGTGCCATCGGCAGGATTTTGCTTGATGGTGTCGAAAAGTTGATGGGCTTTTTTGAAACGTATGTGAAGCTGTCCGATGAAGAAGAACAACAGCTCCGAAGCGAGGTGGAACAAATGGAGACGAAAGAAAAAGAACGCGTGCTGGAATTGATCATTTCGTACGAGCAAAAGGGGAAAATCGAAGGGCGGGAGGAAGGACGGGAGGAAGGGCGCAAAGAGGGAGCGGAACAAGAAAAACGGGACATTGCGAAACGGATGTTGATGAAAGGGTTTGATGCGCAGACGATTCACGAACTGACCGGATTGCCTGTGGCGGAGATTGGGGAAATGAGGCGGCTTCAAGTGAATGGAAATGAACCGCCGCACGCCGCCCATAAAACAGGCGGGGCAAAAGGCCAGCCCCGCCCTAGCGCTTCTGGTTCGCTGCGGTTGATTCCCGTTTGATCAGTTTGGTCGACAATAGCACCTCTTGAAATGGTTCGTTCGGGTTGTCCCACCGCCATCGCAACAATTCCACCGCTCGTTTGCCGTAGCGCTTCAGGTCGATGTCGACGGTCGTGATTTTCGGCGTCGCGATTTGCGACAGCTGCCCGTTGTCAAAGCTGCAGACGGAAACGTCATCGGGCACGTTGAGTCCGTATCGCTGCAGGCCGGTGCTGACGAAAAAGCCAAGCCCGTCATTGACGCAAAACCAGGCGGTCGGCTGCCGCTTCAGATCGCGGATGTAGCCTGCGATGACCGTTTCGTCCTCTTGCGCCTGGCAGAACATCCACTCCTCGTTCGGCTTCACTCCATAGTCTTTCAGCGCCAATAAGTACCCTTCATACCGCTCTTGATAGCTCGGCGAATAGTGGACGTCGCCGACAAACGCGATGTCGGTATGGTGGAGCTCCAACAAATGCTGGACGGCCACATACGCCCCGAACCGATTGTTGGTCAGCACCGCATCGGCTTGGATGTTCGGATGGTGGTGATCGACCAGAACGGTCGGGATGCCCGTTTTGACGATTTGTTGGATGTACTCGGTGCTGATGTGGGAAAGAACGATGACGCCGTCGACTTGTTTTTCCTCGATGAACGAAGGCAACAGAAGCCGTTCTTTTTGTTCGTTGTTCACCGATTGGATGTGCAGCTTCATGCCGTGTGACAGCGCTTCCTGTTCAATGCTTAAGTAGATTTCGCCAAAAAATTTCAGCGAAAACGTGCGGTCGGAGGCGATGAGGGCGATTTGCTTCGGCGGTTTGCCGCGCGACTTGGCGCGGGAGGCGGGATATTCATACCCCATTTCTTTGGCCGTGCGCTTTACAAGCTCCCTCGTTTCTTCGCTCACCCCTTCTTTGCCGCGCAGCGCTTGCGAGACCGAGTTTTTGGAAATGTTCAGTCGATCGGCGATGTCTTGCATGGTGACGCGTTTTTTCATTCGCTACCTCCACTTTTCGCGATTTTTGTCCCCCTATGTGAGGGGCGATCAGGATGGCGGTTTTTTGCTTTTCATGATTCAAGTATACATCGAAATCTTGAAGGCTGGCTCCGCTTTCACCGCGTTTCTCTAGTTCAAGTATATCCTTTGTGAAAACGAAAGCCATTTACTCCATCGGAACCGATATATACGGAATGAAATTGTAACGTTACAAATATTGTTTGTCAAGTTGATGAGTTGTGTCTAAAAGCCTAGTGAAAAACAGAGCGTCGTGCGCAAATCCGCGACGTTGGATCAGAATCGCAAGTCTGTTCGACAAGGTTTATCTCATTGAACATAAGCGGGGTCATCAGCCTTTTTCATGAAATCACCAGCTTTCTAAACTCGAGGCTTTTTCGTGTCTTTTTGTAAAAAGAGTTGACTATTTCGTTGAATCATGAAATAATGTCATTGTAATGTTATAAAATACAGTTACAAATGTTTTCTTTTAGTTGACAATTCCGTTCGTCTCCATGATTGATCATGGGGAGGAGAGGAGTTGTTCGAAGCGGTTGTTTATGTAAGCGTTTTTACATCAAATACAAAGGGGGAATGGGCGATGAAAAAACGCAAGTGGTTCAAATTGGCCCTGTTGTTGCTTGCCGCTGCGGTGGCGGGGACAGGTTGCCAAGGACAGACAGGCAAGGAACAAGAGCAGAAGAAGGAAGGATCAACCGTACAAATTGAGTTTTGGGCGGCGCCGAACCCGACGCAGCAAGCATTTTGGAAGAAGATGGCCGACCGTTACATGCAAGAGCATAAAGATGTGAAAATCAAAGTATCGCCGATGCCGGAAAGCCCTTCTTCGGAGGCGGGCATTCAGTCGGCGATTGCCGCGGGGAACGCGCCGGTCATTTCCGAAAACATCTCCCGCGGGTTTGCCGCGCAGCTTTCGGACAGCCGGGCGATTGTGCCGCTCGATCAATTTGAAGGGTTTGACGATTTAATCGCCAAGCGGCAGATGAAAAGCACGATTTCAACATGGAAATTTGCCGATGGCCATCAATATGTGCTGCCGATTTACTCCAACGCCATGCTGTTCGGTTGGCGAATCGATATTTTGAAAGAGTTGGGGTATAACGCTCCGCCGAAGACGTACAGCGAAGTCCTTGAGGTCGGCAAAAAGCTGAAAGAGAAATATCCGAACAAGTTTCTATGGGCGAGAGCCGATTTAGTTAAACCGACGTGGTGGGCGAGATGGTTTGACTTCTTCATGATTTACAATGCGGCGTCGAATGGGACGCATTTCATCGATGGAAACAAGTTGAGCGCGGATCGTGACGCGGGTGTGAAGACGCTCCAGTTCTTCGCTGATTTAAGCAAAAATCAGCTCGTGTTGACGAAAGAGACGAAAGACCCGTTTGAAAGCGGTACATCCGTGATGTCTGATTTAGGGCCGTGGACGTTCCCGTATTGGGCCGAGAAGTTTCCGGAAATGAAGTTTAACGAGAAGTATGTGTTGTCGATGCCGCCTTTGCCGGATGGCATGGACCCGTCGCAGGCGAAAACGTTCGCCGATACAAAAGGGCTGGTCATTTACGCTTCGGCGACGAAAGAACAGCAACAAGCCGCGTTCGATTTCGTCAAATGGGTGTATTCCGATCCGCAAAACGATTTGGAATGGTTGAAAGAAACGAACTTGCCGCCGGCGCGGGACGACTTGTCGACGAACGAGGCGTTTGTCTCCTATTTTGAACAAAATCCGCAGCTGAAACTGTATGCGGAAAACATTCCGAACGCCATCCCGCCGATGGACAACGCCAAAATGGTTGAGCTTCAAGAGCTGATCGGCAAAGAGGCGTTGAATCCGGTCGTCAAAGGCGAGAAAACCCCAGAAAAAGCGTGGGAGGACATGGAAAAGGCGATCCATGGGGTGTTAAAATAACATGAATAAACATGCGGCAAAAGTGGGTTGGCTGCTCGCCAGCCCATACCTTATCTATTCGGCTGTTTTCTTTTTGATCCCCCTGTTTTGGGCGTTATATCTCGCTTTTACGAATTGGAATTTAATTTCTCCCGAATATGAGACGGTGGGAATGCAAAACTTCCTTGACGCCTTCTCGAGTCCGAGCGTGCGGGCGGCGTTTTGGGTGACGTATAAGTTTATGTTGATGTTTGTGCCGATCGTCATCGCCGGCTCGCTGTTTTTGGCGCTGATTCTTCACCATCTGCCTCGGTGGAAAGGATTGTTTGCCGTCGGATATTTTCTCCCGTATTTGGCATCGGGAGTGGCGTCGTCGATTGTCGTCAAAGGGGTCATTTCCTACAACAGCCCTCTGAATCAATTTTTGCGGGATGCGTTTGGCTTGGATGTGGATTGGCTCGGCTCGCCCATCTTAGCCCCGCTCGTCATTGCGCTCATGATGGCGTGGAAGTTTGTCGGATATTATGCGCTGCTGTTTTTGTCCGGCTTGGAAAGCATCCCGAAAGAAGTGTATGAAGCAGCGGAAATGGACGGGGCGGTCGGCTGGAAGCGGGTTTGGCACGTGACGATTCCGATGCTGTACCCTTCGTTTTATACCGTGACGATTTTGGCGGTCGGCCTGATGTTTGGCATTTTCACCGAACCGTATGTGCTGACGGGCGGCGGGCCGGAGTATGCGACCCATACGTGGCAGCTTGAGATTTACAACCAAGCGTTTGAAAAATTGAATGCGGGGTATGGAACAGCAGTTGCGATCATCAATTCGATCGTCACCTTTGCGTCGATTTTCGTCTTTCGCAAGGTGTTGGAAAAATGGGGTGGCAAACATGGCTGGGAGTAAAACATGGAAGGTCGGACTGCTTTATGTTTTGGCGTTTGCCGTTTTGTTCGTCATGGTGTTTCCGTATTTGTATATGGTATTAGGCTCTCTTGCCCCATGGGATGAAGTCGACCGAAAGCTCATCCCGTCGTCATTGACGCTTCGCTCGTATGAATGGCTGTTTCAAGGCGGCGAAGATGTCGTGCCGCGGCCGTGGCTTCGGGCGTTTTTCAATAGTTTGCTCGTCACGTCAGCGTCAACGCTGCTCATGCTTGTGACGGCGGTGATGGTTGGCTATGCGCTGTCGAAAGTGAAGTTTAAAGGGAGGCAATGGGTCAACAACGCGATTTTGTTTCAAATGTTTTATCCGTCGATCATTTTGTTGATTCCGCTGTTTTTGATCGTTCGCTATTTCGGCTGGTACAACACGTATTGGGCGATGATCGTGCCGAAGGCGGTCAACTTGTGGGCGATCTTTATGTACACGAACTTTTTCCGCAGCATTCCCGATGAATTGATTGAAGCGGCAAAGATGGATGGAGCGGGCCATTTCACCATCATTCGCCGCATTGTTTGGCCGATGTCGCGCTCGATTACGACGATTATTTTCTTGTTCCTCTTTATGGAGCGTTGGGTCGAGTTGCTCTGGGATATGCTTGTCGTGAACAATGAAAAGATGTTGACGTTAAACGTATTGTTGGCGCAAATGTTTGGGCCGTACGGCGGATATCCGGGGCCGATGTACGCCGCTTCGGTGCTTCTCACGCTGCCGATTTTGATTTTGTTCCTTTTGTTTAGCAGGAATTTTAAAGAAGGCATGCAGTTCATATTAAAATAATAAAAACATCATAATCGGAAGAGGGAGCAGGGAGAGACGTGATGCAGACAAGGACGCCGACCATGAAGACTTGCAAGACACTGCTTGAGGAATTTCAGCGTGCACCGCAGCCGCTCAAGGCTGAGAAGCTCGTGTTTGCCGGTGTCGGTGAGCGGGATGTGTACAACATTTCCGCGCCGTTTGAAGACGATGGCGAGTGGGTCATTGCCGGACGGGTGGAGGCACGAGACAGCGAGCAATCCGAAGTCTACTTTTTCGTCGAGCGTGAAGGGGCATGGGTGCCGCGGGAAGGGGCGCCGGTGTTTGCGCTGCAGGATCCGTTTGTTTCGCGGGTGCACGGACATCTCGTGTTTGGCGGCGTGGAGACGTTTCCGCATCCCGTGCTTCACGGGAAGTTGTATTGGCGGACGGTGTTATACCGCGGAAACACGATCAAGGAATTGGCGCATTTCTTCACCGGTCCCGACGGGATGAAGGACATTCGCCTTGTCGAGCTGCGGGATGGGTCAGTTGGGGTCTTCACCCGTCCGCAAGGGGAAAAAGGCGGACGCGGAAAAATCGGCTTCACCCGCATCGGTGCGCTCGATGAGTTGACGGTGGAGGCGATTGAGAAGGCTCCGCTCATTGACGGCCAATTTTCGGATGAAGAATGGGGCGGCGCCAATGAGGTGCATTTGCTTGGCAATGGGCTCGTCGGCGTCTTGGGCCATATCGCTTGTTTCGATCAGGAGCGGAACCGCCACTATTATCCGATGGTGTTTGCGTTCAATCCGGATACGGGGGAAGCGTCGGACATGGAGTTGATCGCCACAAGAGCCCATTTCCTCGATGGCCCGGCGAAGCGTCCAGATTTGGCGGATGTCGTGTTTAGCGGCGGACTGATTCGCAAAGGGGACGGCACGGCCGATTTTTACGCTGGAACAAGTGACGCAGAAGCGCAAAAACTCACGATCGTGGATCCATTTACGAAATACGAAAGGCAGGGGTGACGATGCACCTTTACCGCTACGAAGAAAACCCGCTCATTACGCCGGAAGATGTGCCGCCGCATCACGACGGGTTTGAAGTGATCGGGGCGTTTAACGCTGGGGTGGCGAGGTTTCAAGGGGACGTGTTGCTGGTGCTTCGGGTGGCGGAGCGTCCCGTGTCGGATGACCCGAACATCGTGAAAGCGCCGGTATGGAATCCAAAGACGGGGAAGGTCGATGTTTACGAATTTCGCAAAGACGACCCGCGCTATGATTTTTCCGACCCGCGGGTGATCAGAGAGGCGGGGGCGGAGCGGTTCGCTTACTTGACGTCGCTTTCGTATTTGCGCCTTGCCCGAAGTCGGGACGGGCGGCGGTTTGTGATCGACGACCGCCCGTTCGTCTATCCATCGAATGAGCTCGAGACGTTCGGCATTGAAGATCCGCGCATTACGTACATTGACGGCACGTATTACATTTATTTCAGCGCCGTGTCGCCGAAAGGAGTCGGCGAGGCGATGGTGTCGACGAAAGACTTTCAGACGGTGACGCACCACGGCATGATTTTCGCGCCGGAAAACAAAGATGTGCTCATTTTTCCGGAGAAGATCAACGGCAAGTATTACGCCCTCCATCGCCCGGTGCCGAGAAGCAACGGCCGCCCTGAGGTGTGGATCGCGGAGTCGGAGAATCTGCTTCATTGGGGGAATCACCGCTTTTTGTTCGGTCTGCGCGAAGGAAAGTGGGACAGCGCCCGCATCGGCGGCGGGGCGGTGCCGATCAAAACGGAGCGAGGCTGGCTCGAGTTGTACCACGGTGCGTCGGATGACCACCGCTATTGCATGGGGGCGGTGCTGCTCGATTTGAACGACCCATCCAAAGTTCTCGCCCGCTCGGAGCGGCCGCTTGTTGAGCCGGAAGCGGACTATGAGGTGAATGGCTTTTTCGGCCGCGTCGTGTTCTCATGCGGGGCGCTTGTGGACGGTGATATTGTGAAAATGTATTACGGCGCCGCCGATACGTCGATGGCGTGCGTGGAGCTGAAGCTGGGTGAGATTTTGGATTCGCTTGTGAAAGTATGAAAGGGAAGTGGTCCGCACATTGCGGTGTAAGAACGGAAACGCCTGCCCGAGTTCGACAGTGACTAGGCAAACAAAATGCCTCTCGCCCCTTGATGCAAAAGGGACGAGAGACATTTGGGCACACTTCGGGCGTGTATCTAGGCGCGAGGATGGATGCCTAGGATCTTCGGAGGAGGCTCCAGCCCTAGAGCCGTAAAGAGTTGCGCTTGTTTGGCCGTCAGCTCGGTTCGTTGATAAAGGTCGCCGTTTTTGGAAGAAAAATGTCCAAGCATAAGACGCTCACATTCATCCCTTACTTTCGGCCACGATTCATGAGTCCGGATCTCTACGATCCGAACTAACAAGAGAGCCAGCCAACTGAGCAGCACATGCGCCCGGATGCGGTCTTCCAAGCGATGATACATGGGACGCAGCTCAAGTGTCGATTTCAACGTCCGAAAGGCCTGCTCGATATCCACCAGCTGCTTATACCCGATGGCGACATCTTCCGCAGACAAGGTATCGTCGGATGTTCGGATGAGATATTTGCCGTCATACTTTTCCGCTTCACGAACCGCCTGCTTGTCGATGCGAAGCGTTCCATCCTTCAACTGGCGCAAGTATTTTCCGTAGGACGGATGGGAACGCAGCCGGCAGGTGGCCTTATGATGAGCTTCATTGGGGAGTTGGCGAAGCCCCTCCAACTCCTCTTTCAGCGATTCGAGCAGCGTTTCCCGTTCCTTGCGTTGGCGTTCGGCTTCGCTGGGATTGTACACGAGAACATAGCGCTGACGCGCTTCTCCGTCGCCCACGATGATTTCTTTGATATGCAAGTTCTCGCGAACTTGTTGGTAGCGCCCGCGACGGCTTAGGGCCTCTTCGACGGCGGCTTTGCCGGATCGCATTTTTTCGCCGACAATATAGTGTCCCCCGGCCTGTTGCAAGATTCGCAAATTCTCTTCAGAGGAAAAGCCGCGGTCCATGACGCTGATCACACGTCCAAGCTTCCAGCCAATCAAGTCTTGTTTCACCTGTTTGATGACCGTCATGTCCATGGTATTGCCAGGCCATACCCAAGCGCGAATCGGGATTCCTTCCCGGGTGACAGCCAGCCCAATGACGATTTGAACCAAATCAGGACGCTTATCTTTGGAAAACCCCTGCTTTCGAAGCGATTCTCCTTCCGGTGTTTCAGAGGGATCCACTTCGAAGTACGACGAAGTCGTATCAAAGTAAATCAAATCGACTTCCAGGTTCAATAAATCGGCCACGGCATGGAACACTTGGCGTTCCAATTCCGGCTGCACAGCCAGCAGCTCATCCATCGCCCGGTATAACTGGTGGCTGGCGACTTGGGGAAGATGAGGGATATGCACGTCCTTCTCCACCCACTCCTCCATCGCCAACTTGCTTGACGGATGAAGGGCACGATTCGCCACCATGGCAAAAATGAGCCGTTCCAACGGAATCTGATGATGTCGGGAGGCAAACAAGGAGTGGAGAATCTCTCCCAATCCCAGTTGTCTCCAGAGCTGATCCAAAAGCCAAGCGCCACCAAGGCGTTTGCTTGATTGAAACTGAAAGTCATCCGACACTTCTCCTGTCAACGTCTCGATTTCCCAAGCCTGCTCAGGAGAAAGGAATCGCGAAATGCTTTTGGCCAGACGCTCCAAGACAGCGCGATCCACCTCGTCTTCGCGCCCAAACGAATAAATCACCTTCGCTTTCGCATATTTGGCCTTCGGATCCCATTCGTTGTGAGCAAGCTGAAGATATGCAACAGTCGTTCCATCTTTGTTTTTGCGTGTGACTCTCCGTATGTACATGCCTATATTATAAACGATATTCGGCTATTTTAAAAGGTTAAATCATCAAGTCGTGTGCCTATGAAATTCAGCGTTTTTTTCTAGGATCCGCATCGTGAAATCCTTGATATTACAGCATTTTAACCATTTTCATTTGCCTAAAATGGCCTCAAAACTGTCGAACTCGGGGCCTGGATGGCCGGGCGTTTCTTTTTTGGTTTGCCGCGAACATACCGTGAGTGCAGGTGAGAGAGCGTTCAACGCTCATTGCGTCGCTTCGTTTTCTTTTTCGTTCAACAGAATTTGGTATAATAAAAACAACGGGGCTCTTCACCACAACATGTACTTGACAAGCAATACGGTTTCCTGCCCAAAGATGTGCAAAAATCACTGATTTGTTGATTTTCCCTCACAAGCGTAAATAGAGTATGTTCAGAAAAAATCAAGTACAACTTTTGGTGAAGAGCCAACAACGGCGATTCATCGGTCAGGCCGCGCAGAATAGCCTGCAGGTGAGTCACGAAAACCAATGGCCATGAGTGGCAAGAATAGAGGATTATAAGATCGAGGAGGAACCATCGGAGATGAAAAAAGTGCGCAAAGCGATCATTCCGGCGGCCGGGCTTGGGACGCGGTTTTTGCCGGCGACGAAGGCAATGCCGAAGGAGATGCTTCCGATCGTTGATAAGCCGACGATTCAATATATTGTCGAAGAAGCCATCGCCTCAGGCATTGAGGACATCATCATCGTCACCGGGAAAGGGAAGCGGGCGATTGAGGATCATTTTGACTACGCGTTTGAGCTGGAACAGATGCTCAAGCAAAAAGGGAAGCTGGATCTGCTTGAGAAAGTGAAAGAGCCGTCGAAGGTTGACATCCACTACATTCGCCAAAAAGAGCCGAAAGGGCTGGGGCATGCGGTTTGGTGCGCGCGCAATTTCATTGGAGACGAGCCGTTTGCGGTGTTGTTGGGCGATGATATCGTCCAGGCGGAAAAGCCTTGTTTAAAGCAGCTCATTGAGCAGTATGAACAAACGTTCAGCTCGGTGATCGGCGTCAAGCGCGTGCCGGAGGAAGAAACGCATCGCTACGGGATCATCGACCCGCTCGAGCAACAGGGGCGGCGCTACCAAGTGCGGCGTTTTGTCGAAAAGCCAGCTCCAGGAACGGCGCCGTCGAACCTCGCGATCGTCGGGCGGTATGTGTTGACGCCGGAAATTTTCTTGTTTTTGGAGAAACAAGAAGCCGGGGCAGGCGGGGAGATTCAGCTCACCGATGCAATCGGGCGGCTGAATGAAATTCAGCGCGTGTTTGCCTATGAATTTGAAGGAAAACGGTACGATGTCGGCGAAAAGCTCGGCTTTATCGAAACGACGATTGAGTTTGCCTTGCAAAACGAGGAGCTGCGGGATGACTTGCTTTCGTTTTTGGAGCGGGTGGTGGCAGAGGAGAAAGGATCGAAGAACAGCTAATTCAACCATCAAGTCGTTCGCATTGGCATGTTTTGCATGACAGCTTGTCGTTTTTCAGGGATGAAGACAAAAAGGAGCCGTGGCCGCGAAGCGCACCCTAGGTCTGTAAGATATCCACAAAACTGAAAAAGGATGTAAGGGATTTTGTCGAAAAATATTTTTTGGACACCCCTGAGGGGCCGAAAAGCCTTGATACATCAACATTTCTAGAGGGAGGGTAGGATGTGGCGCGCATACGGATTGAACAGTTTGGCCCTGTGGAGCTGTTTGATGAGGAGATCGCGGATGTGACCGTTTTGATTGGTCCTCAAGCGAGCGGAAAAAGTACGATCAGCAAATTGATTTTTTTCTTTCAATCCATTCCTGACGAATGGGTCAACTATTTGCTTTCAGTGCGTCAAACGGAAGAACACAACCCATTTTTCGAGTTCAATAAACGTTTGCGAAGAAAATTTGTCGGATACTTTGGCACAACCAAACATATGAAACCGTTCCATATTCGTTATGAGTATGATGTTCAAAAGTTTGTTCGCCTAGATTTAAAGGACGGTTATGTGCAAATCCATTTCAGCGATCCGCTCAAACGGGAGATCCAGGAAAATTTTTTGCATGTTGTGAAGTTGAAAAAGGAGATGCAATACGAACAACAACAGTTAGATGATTTTTGGAATGTCTCCTCCTGGAAAGTGCGGCAGCAAAATATATTGGAAACGGTCAAAGCCTCCATCGCTGAAGTATTCGGTGATTCCAAAACACCTATTTTTATCCCTGCGGGCAGAAGTCTAGTGGCGACCTTGTCGGATCAGCTTCAGGACATTAATCCGCAACAGCTCGATGTGTTGACAGAGCAGTTTATCGAGCGAATCAATTTGCTGAAGAAGATGTTTTCCCATTCATTTGAGGAAATCATCGAAGATCGCAAAAAATTCTCGACAGAAAAAATTGACTTTGAAGCCATTCGACTGGCCATCAAGATGATCGAAGGCGTGATGAAAGGAAAATACATGTTCTCTGATTATGGAGAGCGGATTTTTTTTAATGAAAGAGAGTATACAAAACTGAAGTTTTCCTCTTCTGGACAGCAGGAAGTGGTTTGGATTTTATTGCTCATTTTCACCGTCATTTTGGAACGGCAACGAGTGTTTATGGTGATTGAAGAACCGGAGGCGCACTTGTACCCCAACGCCCAACAAGAAATGGTGGCCTTATTTGCGTTGCTGCTCAACGTAACGAATAGTACACTCGTGATCACGACTCATAGCCCGTACATTTTGTCTGCTTTTAATATTTATTTGTACGCTGCCAAAATCGGAAGGAAATTGGATGGGCGTGCCAATCCGATTATAGACCGAAAGTTGCGGCTTTCTCCGCAAAGGGTAAAGGCCTATATTCTGAAGAATGAAGGAGGGAGATTCTGCTATCGAAGCATTATCGATCATGAATTGCAGTTAATACAAGCGGAAGCCATCGATGAAGCATCGTCTGCCATCAACCGTGTTCTGGATGAGCTTATGGAGGCGGAGGAAGAGGGGGAATAAACATGGCGGTTGTAGGTTGGGAAAGTTGTTTGCAATATTGCGACCGTCGAAAATTAGCGGTTGTTAAGGAAAAAGGGAGAGAGATTCGTTTTGTCAACGAAGGGGAAAAGAGGGTGGCTTTATACCGTGTAGACGGTTGTTTGATTCAAGAGGGGGTAAAATGCGACTTTTTATTTTTGGTGATCGAAGGGGAGCGGGCATTTTTCATCGAATTAAAAGGGTCTAATCTCGTGGAAGCGGTGCGGCAAATCATGCGGACGGTTGAACAATTAGGCAAGAAGTTGTCTGGATACCGGTTTGAAGGACGAATTATCATGACGCGTGTGAGAACGCCTGATGTAAAATCGACCGATAGGATCAAGCTGGAAAAAATGTTGCGGAGAACGGGCGGTTCGTTAGCGGTGAAAGTGAACTGGGACGAGGTAGAGGTGTAAAGGAACGTGAGGAACGGACCTGTGTTCCAAACAAAGCGAATCTATATTCCAGCAGAACGGGATGACGGCATCCGCATTCTCGTTGACCGCCTTTGGCCGCGCGGGGGGTCAAAGGCCGGGGCGCGTATCGACCGCTGGATGAAGGATATCGCGCCAAGCCCTGAATTGCGGAAATGGTTTGGCCATCGGCCAGAGCGGTTTGCCGAGTTTGCGAGAAAATATGAATGGGAACTGGTGACGGACGAGACGAAGCAGGCGCTTGTCGGCGAGCTGCTTTCGCTTTCCGGGACGGTGACGTTGCTTTATGCCGCCAAAGACGAGCAGCATAACCATGCCATCGTTCTTAGGGAGTTTTTGCGCAACATCGCTAAGGAGGGGTTTGGATGATTCGTGCGATCGTCGGCGATTTGACGAAGGTTGAAGGGGTCGAGTACATTTGCAATGCCGCCAACGGCATCGGACCGATGGGCGGTGGGGTGGCAGCGGCGATCCGTCGGGCAGGAGGGCGCGTGATTGAAGAGGAAGCGATCCGCGTCTGTCAAGCGCAAGACCCTAAGCCCGGCGATTTGTACGTGACAGGGGCAGGCTCGTTGCCGTTTCGCGGGGTGATTCACTTAGTGACGATGAAGCAACCTGCAGGGGCGACGTCGTATGACATCGTCCGGGCGTGTCTCGAGCGGCTTGTCGCGCACTGTCGGGAGCACGGAATCAAGAAGGTGGCGTTGCCGGCGTTGGGGACAGGCGTCGGAAGGCTTGACAAAGAAAACGTGGCGCAGTTGTTTGTGGAGGTGTTGGGCCCGGTCGAGGATGTGGAGTTTGTGGTCGTGGACATTGATCAAGCATTCATCCGTTTTGTCCAACAGCGCCAATAAAGGGAGAAAAAGGGCCTTGACTTCGTCTTGGCCCTTCTTTTTTTGGCAACGAATAACGTGTTTCCTTCTTTCTCATATCATATTATAATAGGAACACACGAATGAATGAGTTTCATTGACTTCCTGATCCGGCGACGGGGGTGGCATCATCGTTGGTGTCCGAATGACGAAGCCGGTGTAAAAGGGAGTGGGGTTTCCTGTTCGAACCGCGACCAGGAAAAACGGCCAAAACGCTTATGCAAGCGTTTTGGGCGCCATCCGGAGGGATGATGATGTTGTTTCAATCGCCAACATTAAAGACATGTCAAGTATTAGTCGATGAATTCCGCCTAGCCCCACAGCCGTTTGAGCCGGAAAAGCTCCGCTTTGCGGGTGTCGGGGGCCGGGACGTTTATAATATTTCCGCACCGTTTGTGGATGAAGGAGAATGGGTGATCGCTGGGCGCGTCGAGGCGCGCGACAGCGAGCAGTCGGAAGTGTACTTTTTCGTCGAGCGCGACGGCGTTTGGGTTCCTCGTGAAGGGGCGCCGGTGTTCGCCTTGCAGGATCCGTTTGTGGCGCGCATTCACGGTCAGTTGGTGTTCGGCGGCGTGGAGACGTTTCCGCATCCGGTGTTTGTTGGCGAGCATAGCTGGCGGACGGTCTTTTACCGCGGACCGAACATTCGCCGCTTAGAAAAGTTCGCCGAAGGGCCGGATGGGATGAAAGACATTCGCCTTGTCGAGCTGAAAGATGGGTCGATCGGCGTGTTCACCCGGCCGCAAGGGGAAAAAGGCGGCCGCGGGAAAATCGGGTTCACCCGCATTTTCTCGCTCGATGAGTTGACGCCGGACGTGATCGAGGCCGCGCCGATTTTGGACGCCCAATTTACGGATGAAGAATGGGGCGGCGTGAACGAGGCGCATTTGCTGGCGAACGGGCTTGTTGGGGCGCTCGGCCATATCGCTTGCTTTGACGAGCACGGCAACCGCCATTACTACCCGATGGTGTTCGTGTTGAACCCGGAGACGATGGAGCGTTCGGAGTTGGAATTGCTTGCGCTTCGCTCCCACTTTTTAGACGGGCCGGCGAAACGGCCGGATTTGGCGAACGTCGTTTTCAGCGGCGGACTCATCCGCAAAGGCGACGGCACGGCTGAGCTGTACGCCGGCGTGAGCGACGCCGAGGCGCAAAAAATTTCGCTCATCGACCCGTTTGTGAAATACGAAGCGCAAGAGCTTGATCGGATGTATGCTTCCGTTTAGGGAAAGGATCGGTGCGACAAACCTTCTCTATGAATGGGGAAGGTTGGCGGCCGGTCCTTTTTCACATTTGGCCGGCCATGTTTCTTGCCTTGTGCGAAGGGCTTCGGTTTGACATAAACGTGACTTGTTTGCGCGATAGACCATAATAGCCAGCGGCAGTCGGAGCCGCGTTGTTCTCCTAGGAGTCGGTCGGACGAAACCATTTTGGCGGATATGGATCCAAAAAATGTTCATAATGTATAAAACGGAAGATTTTGCATTCATATTCGCTGACTTCAATCCATTGGACGGATTCTTAGGGAAGACCTTTTCGCCTCCCATTGCCCCTTTCGAAGCCATCCAGTATACTGAGAAAAAAAGGAATGGGGAGGGGCCTTCGTTGTCTTTGCCGCTTGCTTCTGGCGTGTCGTATGAGCGCTATTGGGTCCTGCGTGAACAAAGCGATGATCGTTTAGAGTATATTGATCGGGCCGTGTATATGACCCCGTCGTCAAGCGTGCGGCATCAGCTCATCTCGAGCCGGCTTCATTTTCAGTTCAGTTTGTTTTTTCGAGGAAAGCCGTGCGATGTGTTGGCGGCGCCGCTTGATGTGGAGCTTGTTGATGAGCAAACAGGGGAACGACATGTGGTCGTTCCCGACTTGACGGTCATTTGCGGCGAAGAACGGTTGGATGGAACGAAGTATATCGGAGTGCCGCCGCTGATCGTCGAGATTTTAAGTCCGTCGAACCAGGCGCATGATCTTGTCACCAAGTTCAATTTGTACATGGCATGCGGTGTCCATGAATATTGGATCGTCAATCCGATGAAGCAGGCTGTGACGGTGTATGTGCTCAATGAGGAACGGCTGTATGAGCAGGCGGATGTTCAAGTGAAAACGGGAACGGTTCGCTCCGTGTATTTTCCGGGGCTTGCAATCGACATGGCCGAATTGTTTCGTTGACAAGATGCTGAGAGGATGGCTTGAAAGCGAACAGCGTGGGAACAATCCCACGCTGTTTCCGTGAAAATGCGCGTGCCTTGATGATTCATGTTCATGCCCGGGTGAAGGGCAAAACGTTGCCCATGAGATGTTTCGATGAACACACGTGCCTGGATGATCCTTTTCATGGCTGGACAAAGAGCAACACTTGTTGATGAAGTTTTTTCTGTGTCCAACAGGATGTTCATCGCCTGCGTGATGTCCCTTTACAGATTCGCGAACGAGAAAGCCTACGCTCTTTAGGCGTGGGATGAAAGTGAGCCGTTTTCTTCATATGGAAATGGCATCCTGTCATTGCTGCAAGGAGGTGAATCCATGCCCACGATCACACTAAAGCTGGAACTGCACAAGCCGACGAAAGCCAAACAAGACATGTACGAACGGATGACAGAAGTGAATACCGCGTTTGCGAATTGGTTGTTGAATCATCCCAAGCTGAATCAAGCGACGAGCAAACTGTTTAAAGAGTTTTCGTCGCAGCGGTTTCCTTCCGCCGTCGTGAATCAGACGATTCGAGAGGTGAAGTCCCAAAAGAAAAACCAGAAAACAAAGAAGTTCCGAACATTCTGGTGTTGCTTTAACAATCAAAACCTAAAAGGCCGGTGAAAAAGTACACTCTAAGGCAGGGATTTAGGGAGCTTATGTCGAAAAAGGAAGAAAAATCGTTGGAATGGAGCGTGAGCGGATCATGAAAGCCCCCAAAAACCCTTCGACTCAGCCTCGGCTGTTTCAAGTCATCGACATGGAAGAACTGGTTCCTCCACATCATATCTTGCGCCAAATCAACGAAGCGGTTGACTTTTCCGTCATTCACGATTGGGTGGCTCCCCTGTACACGGAAAAAACGGGTCGCCCGGCGGCGGATCCGGAACGGCTGCTTCGCCTAATGCTGCTCTCGTATTTGTTCGACCACTCTGAGCGGGAGTTGTATGAGATCCTCCCCATGCATGCCGGATACTTGTGGTTTTGCGGTCTCGACTTTGAATCCGTGCTCCATCCGGATCCTCATCACCCCACACTGCCGGATCGAACGACGCTCGTCAAAACACGGAAACGCTGGCGCCAACATGGAATCTTTGACCGGCTGATGACCTATGTGGTGGATCAATGCATCGCGGCGGGGTTGGTCTCGCCGGATGTCCATGCGGCGGCCGATGGCACCCAAGTGCGGGCGAATGCCTCGATCCACAGCTTGCGGGAGGTCAAGCTCGCTCCGGTGGAGACGTTGGAAGACTATCTGGCCCGCACTGCCCGGGAAGATGAACAGACCGAGGCCCGGGATCCGGATGACGACCCACCCTCTCCGTCTCCAAAATCAGGGGAACGCGTCCATGCCGAAGAACGGGGAAACTTCCGTGGAGCCACGTTTTCCAACCGGACCCATCGAAGCGTGACGGATCCGGATGCCCGGTTGTACAAGAAAGGAAAAGGCCAGGAAGCGTATCCACGGTATCTGGTGCACGATGTCATCGATGTCCAGTCGCGCGTGATTTTATCCAGACGGGCCAGCCTCGCCACTGGAACGGCGGAACGGGAGACGAGTTTGGAGCAGCTGGCTTCGATTCAGTTTCGCCACCCGTCGATTACGATTCGGACCTTGTCTGCGGACAAAGCGTATGGCACCACCGAGTATCTGGAAGCGCTCTTCGTTCAAGGCATCACACCGCTCGTGCCGTTGCGCCGCAAGGAGATGGAGGAGATTCCAACCTGGAAGCGCCGGGCGAAGGATCCCGCTCAGGAAGCAAAGCGCCAGGCGAAAGTCCGAGACGTTCAGATTCGCAATCAAGCGAGGCTCATTCAGCAACAGGGCGGTTATCGATCGATTCAAGCCCTTCGCACGCGTTGTGAGCATGTGTTCGCCGAAGGGAAGGAATGTCATGGGCTGGACCGGGCCCGAAGCCGGGGTCTTTGCGCCATGGAAGAACAGGCGCTGTTGACCGCCGTCGTGCAAAATCTGAAGCGATTGTGCCGGTTTCGAAAAAAACGAGGGGGACCGGCTCTTTGGCGTGCGCAAAACCGGAATTGGGAGCAGGAAGTCCTGCTCGTCTTCCCATCCTTTGGCGCCAAACGGCGGGGAGAATGGCCTCCAAAATTCGACATGTGGGAAGTCTATGCCCCATTAATTCACCGGCCTTCTAAAGGTGGAGAAGAAAGGATCGTTCTACACGGTTTCCTTCCCCACACTGGAGAAGCGAATCGGCGTGCCAGTGGTCACGCGTTCCTATCAAGAAGCGTGGCTGAATCGGCTGCTCGATGGAACCGCCAAACAAGGGGCCGCCAAGCTCTATAAAAAGAGAACGAAATGGTACTTGGCTGTTGCGGTCACATTTGAAGTGGAACCGCGACACGAAACAAAGGTGATGGGGGTTGACCTTGGGCTTCGCTATATCGCCGTGGCCAGCGTAGGAACGAAATCACTGTTTTTCAAAGGGAACCAATGCGCCTTTGTACGTCGACGATATGCGGCTTTGCGGCGAAGGCTGGGCCAAGCCAAGAAGCTTCATATGATTCGCAAAATCGGCCGTAAAGAGTCCCGCTGGATGAAGGATCAAAATCACAAAATCAGCCGTCAAATCGTAAATTTTTCCCTCGCCAACGGTGTTGGCGTGATTCGGATGGAAGCGTTGACGGGGATTCGGAAACGGGCAAAATCGGCCAAAGAAGCGGGGCGAAGCCTTCAGCTTGGGCGTTCCATCAATTGCAAACGATGATCGCCTATAAAGCGGAAATGGCGGGCATTCGGGTGGAGTGGGTGAATCCAACCTACACGAGCCAAACGTGTAAATGTGGTCATCGAGAGAAAGCGAACCGAAACGGCATCCGCTTCCGATGCCAAAGGTGTGGATACACTCTCCACGCCGACTTGAATGGCGCCATCAACATCGCCAAAGCGATTTCGGGCTTTGCCGTCGAACCTAGCGCACTGGTCACAGGTGCGCCGCCCATCGGGGTACACTCTAACCCGATGGGACGGGGTGATGACACACCCCTGAATTTGGGCGTTGTCCGAACCAAAAATGGATGAGGACGCGAACGACCCAAGAATCCCACGGCTTTAGCCGTGTGGAGTGTCAAGGTTGCCTTTGCCGCTTTTCCCGCTCTTTCAACTTTTCTTCCATCCGCTTCAGCAGCTTTTCCCACGGGTTTTCCGTCGTTTTTTTCTTGCGCTTTCGTTTTTCTTCCGCCATGCTCAAGCGCCTCCTTTCGCGGCGGCCGATAAGGCGAGCAAGTCGCGCAGTTCGTCATCGGACAGTTCGGTGATCCACGCCTCGCCTTCGGTGATGATGTCGGCGAGCGCTTGTTTTTGTTCGAGCATCTCGTCGATTTTTTCCTCGATTGTCCCGATGGTGATCAATTTATGGACGTGGACGAATTTCGTCTGTCCGATGCGGTAGGCGCGGTCGGTCGCTTGGTTTTCCACAGCCGGGTTCCACCAACGGTCAAAATGGATGACATGGTTGGCGGCCGTCAAGTTGAGGCCGGTGCCGCCCGCTTTGAGCGACAAAAGGAAAATCGGCGCTTTTCGTGCTTGAAACTCCTCGACCATTCGATCGCGCGTTTGTTTCGGGACGCCACCGTGCAAAAACAACACTGGCTCATCAAACAAGTCGGAAAGCAGCTCTTGGATCATCTCGCCCATTCGCACGTATTGCGTGAAGATGAGGCATGATTCGTCGTTGGCGCGAATTTGCTCGATCAGTTCGATGAGCTTTTCGAGCTTGTGCGACCGTTCAACGAGCTGGCGGGGGCGGCGTTCTTTCAAATACAGCGCCGGATGGTCGCAAATTTGCTTCACACCGTTTAGCATTTGCAAAATCAAGCCGCGCCGCGCAAACGGACTGGCTTCCTTTGCCCGTTCGAGTGTGTCGTTGACGAGCTGCTCGTACAAGGCAGCCTGTTCGGCTGTGAGCGGGCAATATTCTTTTTGTTCAAGCTTATCCGGCAAGTTGAGCGCAACCGCTTCATCCGTTTTCGTCCGCCGCAAGAGAAATGGGCGGATGAGTGTTTGCAGCGCCGCTTTTTTGCGGGCATCGCCTTCTTTTTCGATCGGTCCGGCAAATCGGCGTTCAAACTCGGCCGCACTGCCGAGGTAGCCCGGGTTGAGGAAGTGGAAGATGCTCCAAAGTTCGCCGAGACGGTTTTCAACCGGCGTGCCGGATAAGGCGATTTTATGTTTTCCGCTCAAGCGGCGGATGGCGCGCGCTTGTTTTGTTTGCGCGTTTTTTATGTTTTGCGCTTCATCCAAGCAAATGACGTGCCAGTGCATCTGTTTTAAATCGTCTTGGTCCAAATGAGCAAGGTTGTAAGACGTAATGACGACATCGGCCTCGCCTGCCGTTTGCACGAACGCATCGTTTTTCGCCCGGTTCGGTCCATGGTGCACGTAGACGCGCAAGTCTGGGGTGAAGCGGGCGCATTCTTTTTGCCAGTTGCCGATCACGCTTGTCGGGCAGATGAGCAACGCCGGCGTGTCCGGGCGTTCGATTTCTTTGACGTGCGCCAAATAAGCAAGCAGCTGCACCGTTTTGCCTAGCCCCATGTCATCGGCCAAGCAGGCGCCAAAGCCGAATCGGCGCAAAAAGACGAGCCAGTCGACGCCACGCTGCTGATACGGGCGGAGCGTGCCGTGAAAAGACGGCGGCACATTTGCTTTCGGCAATCCATCAAGCTGCTGGAGCTGGCGGATGAACGCCCGGAACTGATCATGGACGTCAATGTGAATCGGGATCGATTCGTCCGTTGCCTCTTCGCGCTCCTCTGCTTCTGAAAGCAGCGTTTGCGCCACGATATCGTGGATCGGCACGCCTTCTTTTTTCGCCTTTTCCATGAGCGCCTGGGCGCGGCGGACAAGGGCGGGGTCAAGGATGAGCCATTGGCCGCGCAGGCGAATGAGGCGCCGCTTTTGTTCCGCCAAAGCGGCAAACTCCTCTTCCGTCAGCTCAATCCCGTTGGTCGCGACGCGCCAATCGAAATCAGCGAGGCGCTCAAGGCCGAATAATGATTCCGCGTTGACGGAAGGCGACAGTTTCGCTTTGATCGACAGCTGCGCCTGGCGGATGTCGTGCCACCAGTCGGGAAGCAAAAGGCGCACACCCGCTTCCGTCAGCTTTAAGCTGTCTTCGGACAAAAAGCGCCACGCTTGTTCGTCAGACAGTTCATGAAGCAGCGACTCGCTTCCATTGCCCAGCCATGGCACGATCGCGCAAATGCGGCGAATGGCGCGCTGGATCGATGATGCATATGGGCGCCAGGCGTGCGGAATGTCGCTCGCAGGTGTGATGACACTGTCGTCGACGGCGATTAACACCGCTTCAAGCGTCCATACGTCGCCGTCCTCAGGCGGCTCGACGAGGCGAAGCCCGACCGTAAACGGCGGCCGGTCGCCGAGCCAGCCGATTTGTTCAAGCCAATCGTCTTCCGTTCCGGTCCATTGGCCGCTGGGGGAGGCGATCAATGGATAAGCGCGAACGATTTCGCCCCAAATGCCGCGAAGCTCCGGGTCACGCGACAGCCAGTCGGCAATCGCCAGCGACCGCCATGTGGCGACGAACGGATCGGGATCATCGTCCGTGCTGCGCCAACGGGTGCGACCCGCTTCGCTCCATGAGCCGCCTGTGTTTTTCCAAAGGGAAGCGTCTGGAAGGAAGCGGCGTTCCCCCAACCCATTCCAAATGTGTCTCGCCCACTCTTCCAATCGGGCGGTGAATTCATCCGCCCATTCGATGACGGAAAAGCGCGAGTGCGGACGCAACGCGAACAGAGTGAGCGCTTGCCACGGCGACAGCCGCACGATGTCGTCTTCGATATCGATCATGGTCCCGTAAAAGGTTTCTTCGTGCCAAGCCAATAAAGGCGAAACCCATGATGAGGGATGGGTGGAACCAGAGAGCTCGAAACATCGAATCTCTTCATTCCATCTGCAGGAAATCTGAATCGTCTCCAATGCCTTCATGGAAGCAGTTTTCCTTTCTTTAATTCTTCATGAAACGCGCGCAGGCGCGCCGTTTTGGCGAGCAGCTGTTCAAGATACGCTTCCCATTGATCGAACCGCTTCATCGAGCGGTAATGAGCCCGCATCGTTTTCAAGTGGCGGACCGCCTTTTGGTAGCTTGACCGGTTTTTCTCGTTGAGCAGCTTGATCACGGTCCGATGATATAACGGCATGACAAGATCCGTCCCGCGCGCTTGCAATGTTTTGAGCAGCTGCGGATGCAGCTCATCAGCGGTGATGTTCGCCCATAAGAATAGGTCCACGACTTCCCGGTAGCGTCCTTGCCGATACAAAAAGTTGGTGTACTCGTTGACGCTGTACGGAAGGCTTCGCTGCAAAAAATCTTCCCATGCGTCCGAGCGGTTTCGTTGCCGGGCGTACATTTCAAACCAGTGCGCCGCTTCGTCCAAAAAACTGCTTCGGATGGGAGCGGGTATATGCGAAAGATAAAGCGGCCAATCGTCTTTTGCTTTTTCCCAAACGGCTTCAAACCGCTTCAAGAGGCCGTTTTGAATGAATCGCCCGATCCATTCCACCAAAAACAAGCCTGCCTGATCGGGGAACGCGCGGTAAAGCGCCATCGCTTCGTCGTCTTCGCCAAGCAAAAAGGAAAGATGAGCCGCCGCCATAGCGGCGCGGATGTCGTCTCGGTCTTTGGCGAGCCGAAGGAGTTCGGCCCGTTCCTCTTGCCGCCATGTGGGCTTGGTGAACAGCGATTCCCACGCGGTTGTGTAAAAGTCATAGCCGAATGATGACAGCGCCCCGTCCAAAAACAATACATCACGAACATACGGAATCGTCTGTTCAATCAACGCGTTGAGCGACCGCGGCAGCGATTGAGTAGACAATTTTTCCAAGGCGTCAAAGGCGCGGTCGGCGACATAGTTGACGTCCTGCTGCCAGGAAAACTGTCCGTAAGAGGCGAATACGACGTCATTCCACCCTTGCGCCTCTCCGTACTGCCGAAGCTTTTCCAACAAAAAGAGGGCGGCATGAAGCTCCCGCAGCGGACGGGCGCCGGCTTGCTTCCCTTCGTTTTTGCCAAGTTTCGGGAGCAGCTGGAAGGCTAAACGGTACGGCCAGTTTTGGCCGTTTTGATGGCGGGAGAAAAAGTCTTCATACTGTTTCTCGAACTGGCCCCGCCAATCTTCAACCGTTTCATTGGCTGTGATCGAAAGGCCTGCCGTTTTCCCCGCGCGTTTTGGAGCAGGTGTTTTTGATTCATGGACAGCGGATTCTTTCTGCAACGGGCTGATTTGCCCTTTTTTCCAAAGGCGGAACAGCTCGCCAACGTCGAACACGTTGCCGTATATATAAAAGAACAGCGCCAAAACGTGTGGACACAGCCCTTCCGTCCCGCACGGGCAGCGATGGCGGCGGGTGACGTTGGACAAATCAACCATGACGTCATGAGGAGTTTTGTCAGACACGACCCCTTCCACTTCATGGCTGTTGATGACCATCACGTTATAGACGAACCCGTATCTGGACAAATCGCGTCCTTTTTGAATGAGCGTGTGGAAAATGGGATACGGCAATTCTTTCACCAATTCTTCTGCCGCTTGCCGCAAAAGCGGTTTGGAGATCGTGGTCTGCAACATGTCGGTCCGTCCTTTCCGATCCATTCCTTATCATCCTATTATAGCATGTGACAGCATGTCGAAAAAAGAGGGGCAATGTGACAAAACGCGTCTGTTCTCGAGCTGGCATGAAAGGACATTGCGAGCTTTTGAACGTGTACGCGTTTTGATAGAAAGAAAGCTGGTGATGGTTGAACGTCTATCGATGATGGTATAATAGGAATAGAAAAAGTCCAAATGGAAAAGAAAGCAGGTGCATCGAATATGGCGGAAACGCCACGGAACGCGTTATGCCCGTGCGGAAGCGGGAAAAAGTACAAGCATTGTTGCGGAAAAAAAGAGGCGGTTTCGATTTCGTCATTGATTGACCGCGAGTTGATCGAATGCATGAATGATATGCGTGAGTTTGTTTTGCAGCGGTATGAGAGGGAGACGGAAGAGCTTTTAGACCAGTTCCCGCTGGATGAGATGCCGGAGGAACTCGAGCTTGGCGTGCAGATCATGGCGGTGAACTGGATGTTGTTTTGTTGGCCGGTTGATGAAACAGGACAAACGATCTTTTCTGCTTACCGGAAAAGCCGTCATTGGGAGCGGTGGCGCCCGTCCGTTCAGGCTCACATCGAGAGGTGGGAAGGAGCCGTTCCGTCGCTTGGCGAGTTCATCGGCTATGATGACGACAATCGCCCCGTTGTCCGGGATTTGTTGACGGGAGAGGAAAAGATCGTTCATTTATTGACTTCCGATCAATGGCCGAGCGTGATCGAAACAGGAGATGTGGTGTTCGGCTTCCTTGTGCCGTACCAAGACGTGTTCACGTGTTTCACAGCGGTGTTTCCGCTCCCGGCGTCAGGGAAAGATCGATTGCTTCGGGCGATTCAACAAGAAAGGGAGTGGAGCGGTCAGCCATCGGCTTTATGGATGCGCGATCGGTTCGTCGCTGTGCTTTCCGATGTGCTCTTGGAGTGGCTTTGGCAGTTCGCCAAACAGTTCAAATGGGATGATCCGAAACAAGCGGCCGTCATTCGCGAGCTCGATGAAAACGAGCCGGAGGCGCCAGCGGCGCTGCTCAATCAAGCGTTCGCCATATGGGCGATCTATTGCGGAAAAACATCCCGCCTCCCTTATTCGGTTCCCGTCTACGCCGCGGCGCTCCGCTATGTGGCTGGGCATTTGATGAAGGCGGAAGGATCGGAGGTGGAAGACATCGCCGATCGGTATGACGTGATGCCAGAAGATGTGCGATCGGCGGCGTTGGATTTTTTCCTGATGGCTGTTGATGATGAAGACGACGAGAAATGGCTCGATGACTGGGAGGAAGACTGGTTCGAAGAGGAAGGGGATGAGCTTGATGCGCGCATCAATGAATGGATCGATGACATCGATCTGATGTTGATGCGTGAAGGATGGAACGAGAAGCGAGTCAACCGTCATATTGACCGCGCCATCCGTTCGTGGCGGAATGAGGGCCTGCTCAAGGAAGTGAATGAAAAAGAATTGCGTAAAGAACTCCGCGATGTAGCGTGGGAGATCTTCACCGATCGGGGATTCATCTAGAAGCTGGCAGAAAAACGGGCGCTGCGCGCAAGTCAGCGGCATTTCGTCAGAAAGGAAAGCCGGTTCCACAAGGGCTCTCTCATTCAACCATCATGGAGCTCAACCCAAGCTCTCTATAAGCAGAAACAGGGAATGGAATACGTTCCATTCGTGAAACTCCAAAAAAAGCGGCGGGGAACGATCCGTTTTGACCGAATCCATAATGGATTGGGAAAAATGGCTTTGTGCGCAATTCCGACCGTTTTTAATATCTTGGTCGCCGTTTTGGAAAGGAAAGATTGGTTCATCACCAAAAGATGTACTTGACTTTTAAAGACAAACATGATAGCAATGTTGCTCAAAGAGATGTGTGGTATAAAAAGGAAAAATGCTGTTTTGATTTTCTCTATCATAATCGTCTTTCTTTGTCAAGTACACTTTGTGGTGAAGAGCCGAAAGATTAGAAGGGAGGATTTTGCATGGCAATCGGCCGAAATGACCCGTGCCCGTGCGGAAGCGGGAAAAAGTATAAGAAATGCTGCATGAACAAACAGCAAAAGCATGAGATCAAGCGGGTGCGGCAGCGCCGCTTTTTTGACCAAAAATATGAGCTGTCGCAAATGGTGCAACGGTTTTTGGATGAAGCGCTGTCTTACGATGAACGCGAAGCGGTCAACCGTACATTTCGCCAAATGATCGAACAAAAGGATCATCGTGAAGAGTTGAAGGTGTTTGAGACGCTTTGGCGTTTTTTCCTCCATCGTTATCCGAATGGATTGCGCGGCGTTGAATGGTTTCAACAGGAAAAAGGGCGTCGTCTTTCTCCAGAGCTGAAAGAAATGTTGGACCGCTGGGTTCGGCTTGTGCCGCGCCTTGTGCAATTTGTCGATTTGGATGATGAAGGAGGAGTGGCGGTTGACCGGTTGACGGGCGAGAAACTTCTCATGCCGTATTGCGAGACATTGGAGGTTGTGCGCCCTTGGGGCGGCATGTTTGCCTTTTTGGAGCCATTTGACGGCGGCTATTACGTTTGCGGTGTATCATCGATCGTAGATCCGAAGGGCGTGGAACGGGCGGAAGAGAACATTCGCGTCTTGTTGACGCAAACCGATTGGCCGTATGACAAGGTAGCCGTTGAACATTTTCTCGATATCGTCGATGCAGGCTATCCTCCGAAGGCGGACGATGTACAAGAGGAGCGCACGCGGTGGACGTATGAATACGAATGCCAAGAAGCCGCTGAGGCGATGAGGAAGCTTGCTTCGATTGGACGCGCTCACATTGATCATGATGATGGGGAGAAGGTGGAAGGTTCGTGGTGCACCAATGTGTACCATTATGTCGGGGTGATTTCCCCCAAGCTGATTCGTGTATTTGAATTAGGCGGGTCATTATCGGCTCATCGGTCGCGTCTCGTGTTGTCTACCGAGGAGGAAGGGACGGCCGAACAGCTCGTGTCGCTGCTGCAAGCGTTCGGGTATTCCCCAAAAGAACGAAAACGGCGGACAGAAGCTGTTTTGCGCCGAAAATGGATCGAAAACGTTTCGCTTCATATTGATTCAGACCCAGACTCTCCCCTTGGGTGGCAACGATGGCCGGATTGGATGTTCAAATGGAAAAAGCCCTTCACACCCCACTTGAGAAATGGAATGGAAAAACCCTCACGAAATGGCGCGCGAGGGGCGTGTTCAGGAAGTGGATGAGTGGCTGAAAGAGTATGAATTCCATTTATTTAACATGCAAGAACGAGCCAATTTGCCGGTGCTCATCGGAGTAAATTCCATTCGCTCCCGTTATGGATTGCCCCCATCTCCGTTTAGCTCATCACATCGTCTTTCGGACTTATGGAAAATGAAATGGATGGGGCCGGAAAGAACCGAGACGTTGTTGATCCGCGCGGAATGGGAAGGGATGTATTTCACCGATGACGCATTGGCGTTTTATAACGAAGTCATCGTGAGCGGAGAAAAAGAAGCCAAAGAGGCGTTTGGGGCCATGGTTTTGCTCGTGTGTGAATATATGAACGGGCGGACGTTTTCATCGTGGCAGGACGTAGGAGAAGAAGACTGGAAACAATGCATCGTCGAGCAAATCCCGTCAAGATGGAGTTCGTTTTCATGGGAAGTGGTGAGCCGAGCGCTCGATATGTTGCTTGAGTGGGCCGATTGGCTGGACCGCCGTTATGGAACGAATCATCGAACTGTTATTGGTGCCGTGCTGGAAGAGGTCAGAAGCGAATTGGAACATTGCTTTGCTCTGCTGGATGAATGGGGGGGCGAGAGAGGAAAGGCGGATGAGGAACTGATGGCTTGGCAGCTTGCCCATTTGTTTGGCTTGTCTATTCCCCTTTCCGTCAGTTTCTCGTTTTTCCGCGTCAAGCGTGTGGAACAGGGGAAGGCGGTGCTGGATTGGCTTGCCCATAACCGAACGGTGACATGGGACATTCCGAAGCGGGCAGAGCCGCATCTGTTGCCGGGCATGTATATCGTCGCCGCGACCGATCGCAATGGCAAGATGGACGATCTTGCCCGCGTGTATCCGCCGTCTTTCTCTCCGTACGTAGAGCCGTGGCTTCAGGCGCTGGAAGCGTGGCCAGACAAGGCGGAGACAGAATGGGTTGCGTTTCAAGAGCGCCTGCTTGCCTCGTTGTCTCGCTTGATTCGCCGGCCGTAGGCGTCCCGACGGATGACGGGGCGCTTTTTCTCTTGCCATTACGCAGGTAAGAACCGGTCATATTCTTAGAATTTTGGTTGGGCGCAAAAAATGGGAATGTGCTTGGGACGAGCAGCGAAAGTCTAAAAGGCCGGTGATTTAGTGAAAAATCTCGGAAAATGGACTTTTTTCTCAAATAGAGAAGTCTTGCAAAATCAACGCTTCTCTTTCGGCCGAAAACAATGGGTTCGGCGAAATCAGTCGTTTTTCACCAGCCTCCTAAAGTTCTTGCGACATGTATCGATGAAAGCAGTTTCGTCGTGCGTTGAAACCTCCTCCCTAGTGCTCAGCGAGGCTGCATTCCTCTGGCGCGCATACTGCGAAATGAATGAACCGGTCATCAAGAATCCTGCTGTGTATGCGGCTGCACTCCGTTATTTGGCGAGTGAAATGGCTGGAAGAGAATTTGTCAATATAGAAGATGTTTCCAAACGATACGGTGTTCCTGTAGAGGAAGTGGAAGCCGCTGTGATGGAATTGTTTTTATTTCGCACAGAGTTGCTCGATGATGGAGATGATGAGGGCGAGAATGATGATGAGTGGCTCTTTGACGATGGGGATGACGGTGATGAGATCTGGTTCGACGACGGTGGGATGGAGGATGGTGATGAGCTGGACCGTGCGATTGAGGAATGGCTTGACCAAGTTGAGGAGTTGTTTGATTGCGAGGGCTGGGACGTTGATCAAGTCCATCGCTTGATCGACAAAGCGATCCGAACATGGAAAAAGGACGGGTTGCTTGAAGGAGTCGATGCAGCTGAGTTGCGCAAGGAGCTCGAGGAGCTCGTCTGGGAGACGTTTGCTGAACGGGGATTTTTGTAAGGCGGCGGACAAAGCAGGCAACGAAGCGCAGATGGGTGCGAAAGAAGGTGTCCTTGGGAGATGCCGAACCCCTTCTTTCGCGTGCACATATACATGTCTGGCTGTTGCTGCTTCCGGGTGCCGCGACGGTTGCTGAATGGATTGGAACCGGCATCGCGGAGGCCGGATTGTGGCGGTTGGATCGTTACAATCGGATATAGGCCAGCCGCTCGTTCGCTTCCTCGACGTCAAAGGCATCAGGATCAAAATCTTCGCCTTTCATGTCGTACATCCAGTCTACCAGCTCGCGCAATTCGGGATCGGCAAGAGAGTCTTTTTGCGCCGCCGCTTCCAGCAGCTCCAGGTAGCCATAGACACCGCCGCAATCCTCGGGAGGGCATGCCCGTTTTCCTTTCAGGCAAGCGGCGCGTTCCAACGGTTTTGGGAGTGTTTCAATCTTTTCAACAGTGACGGTATGGCGCCAGTAGTCGCCAAAATAGTAAATATATAGAAACTTTTGTTTTTCTTCCGTCAGCCATTGCTGTAATGGGATGCGGCGGGCGTCCATCAGTTCTTTTTCCAGCTGAAACGAATCCCAGCCGTCAGGGATGCCGATGAGAACGCTTCCGAAATCGAATTCGTATAAATGGGCTTGTTCCCATCCCATCGCTTCTTGGATGATGAGATGAAGCTCGTGAAATGTCGCATGTCCGGGAACAAGGACGCGCCGCCAAATCGGCGGGCGGATGCCGTTTAATGTGATTTTCAGCTGGTAGGCTGTTTTGGACCGCCGCCGTTTGGAAGGGGGTGCGCTCTTTGGCGCCTCAACCCATCTGCCGTGTGGACGGTCCCGCTCTGTCGGATGGAACATGGCAGACAATTCGTCGATCAGTTTAGCAAGATTGTCGGGGTTCATAGCCCTCGTCTCCTTTCGGATAAACGTTTTGTATAATAGTAGTTTATCCTGTCCATAGTAGAATTTAAACATTATTGATGGAAATATTGAAAAAAGAAAGATGGAAGGGGAGGATGACGCATGTCGATCGGCCGCGTTGTAGTGGCTGTCGTATGAAGAAGCATGATGCAGAAAAAGGAGAGCCGTTGTCGGTTGATGGATGCCGCCTCGCTAGTTTTGTCGAGCGGTTTTCCGAAGCGGCAGACAGGAAATTCCCCGTTGTGCGCGAACGATATAGTAGACAAATTGGGGACAACGGGGGAGGGAATGGGCATGAGGCGAGGGACATGGCTCGCCCTGTCGTTTTGTTTGCTATGGTTGGCTGCGGCTGCTTGGCCGGTGGGGGCGAAAGGGGAGAGTGGGAAAACCGCTCAGTTGGCGGTGGTGACGGCGGATCAGGTGAACGTCCGCCAAGGGCCGGGAGTGCCGTATCGTCCATTGGCGAACGTCCACCGGGGCGAGGCGTATCGGCTGATCGAGGTCAAGGATGGATGGGTGAACATCGAGTGGAAACCGAATCGAACCGGGTGGCTCGCTGCGCGGTACGTCGCGTTGGCAAAAGAGACAGCCGTCGTGCAAGAAGACCGGCTCCGCCTTCGCCAAGAGCCGAGCCGAGATGGGCGAATTATCGGGCATTTGGCGCGGGGAGAAACGGTATGGGTCATCAAGGAAGATGGGGAATGGACGGAAGTGATCGCAGACGGTGCGATCGGCTGGGTGTCTTCAGCATACCTCACTGCGGCTCGGGAGTCATCGATTTCGCATCAAACCGGAATCGTCAACGCCAGTTCGCTCAACGTTCGGGCTGAGCCGTCATTGAAGGCAGCGCGCGTCGGACGCCTTGTCCGTGGTGAAGAGGTCGAGATTGTAGAAAAGAAACCGGGATGGTATAAAATTGCCTCCTCAACAGGGCTTGGTGGCTGGGTTTCGTCCGCGTATGTGCAGGTAAAGGGTGGACAAGCCAATGAAAAGGAAGCGGAAGCGCCCCAGTCGGCTGACCGCTCGCTGCTTTCAGCCATCGCGCCTAGCGACTCGCGCCTGTATGTAGACAGCTGGACGCGCGGTCCTGTTCAGGCGCTGGCCGGAAAAACGATCGTTCTTGACGCTGGCCACGGAGGCAAAGACGGCGGTGCGAAAAGTGTCGATGGCATCAAGGAAAAGGAGTTGACGTTGGAAACCGCCAAGCTTCTGAAAAACAAGCTGCAATCTTACGGCGCCCGCGTCGTGCTGACGCGCTCCGGCGATGAGTATGTGCCGCTGTCGGCGCGTGTTGCCGCCGCCCGCCTGTATCAGGCGGACGCGTTTATTAGCCTGCATTACGACAGCGCCGCTGATCCAGATGCGTCCGGCATCACCATTTACTATTACGATCGGTTTGCGGACTACGAATTGGCGCAATCGTTCCAAGGGCTGTTCAGGCAACTTTCCGCATTGCCGTTTCGCGGCATCGCCTTTGGTGACTATTACGTGTTGCGAGAAAACGAGAAGCCGTCCGTGTTGCTTGAGCTCGGCTATTTAAGCAATCGGTCGGACGCTGCGGTTGTGGCGACAAACGGTTATCAAGAAGCGGTGACGACGGCCATCGTGAACGCGGTGCGCCATTATTTTCAATAGTACGTCCCTTTTCTAAAAAGTGGATAGCGGATCTACTGCGGCATGACAAAAAGCGCCCCGAAAATCCGGGGCGCTTTTTGTCGCCTCGCCTTGTTTGGATCACCGCTGGCTGACCATAGAGGGCCATTAGCTTTTCAAGGCGTTTGCCTGAGGGCTGCAAGGGCGAAAGGGTGGAAGTTGGTTGACACAATAGTTAAAAAAGTATAATATTTATAAAGGATTAGGATAATAATAATCGACTGTTATCCTAATTAACACTATTGTTTTATTATATATCAGAATATTAAATTCATTTTAAAAATAATAGAAATGGGGGATACAATGAAAACGAGAGATGTGCTGTTTACTGGATTGATGCTCTTTTCCCTCTTTTTCGGTGCGGGGAACTTGATTTTTCCGCCATATTTAGGGATGGAAGCAGGAACGGCCGTATGGCCGGCGATTCTTGGATTTATCGTCACCGGTGTTGGGCTGCCGTTATTGTCGGTCGCGGCGGTGGCGTTCGCCAAAGACGGCATCCGTTCGCTCGGCAACGCCGTTCATCCGCTGTTCAGCCTTTGCTTTTCCCTTGCCGTGTATTTGGCGATCGGTCCGTTTTTCGGCATTCCACGCGCCGCCAGCGTCGCCTATGAGATCGGAGCGAAACCGTTTTTTCTTGAGGGCAGTGCAGCGGCGATGTGGCTGTTTACCGGCATCTTTTTCAGCCTCGTATACTGGCTCAGCTTAAACCCGTCGAAGCTTGTGGATCGCATCGGCCAGCTGTTGACGCCGGTTTTGTTGCTTTCCATTGCTGTGCTTTGTGTGGCTGGGCTGGTCCGTCTGAATGACCCACAGGCGGCGCCGGCTGAGAAGTATGCCTCGGCGCCGTTTGTGAAAGGAATGCTCGAAGGATATCTAACGATGGATACGATCGCGGCGCTCGCTTTTGGTATCGTGGTCATTCACGCGCTTCGGGATCGCGGGGTGGATCGACCATCGCTGCAGGCGAAGGCGACGATACAAGCGGGGGTGATCGCCGGACTAGGGCTTGCACTCGTTTATGCCGGCATTGCCGTCATTGGCGCGAGAATGGCTGGCACCGGTGCATTTGCCAATGGAGCCGAGCTATTGTCATACGTGTCATCGCTGCTGTTTGGCGGCGGCGGGAAGTTGCTGTTGGGCGTGATCGTGGCGCTTGCCTGCTTAACAACGGCGGTTGGTCTAGTCGCTGCTTGTGCGCAATACTTTCAAGAGCTCACCCCGACTGTTTCGTACCGAACGTATGTCATTGTATTAACCTTATTTAGCTTTTTGATGTCAAACCTCGGCTTAAATGCGTTGATCGCTGTTTCCGTTCCAGTGTTGACGATGCTGTATCCATTGGCGATCGTGCTCGTCGCCCTGTCGTTTTTCCGCCGCTTTTACCGTGGTTCGGCGAAAGTGTACGGGATGGCGTTGCTCTTTACCGGCATGTTCAGCCTGTATGACGGTTTGAAAACGATCGGGCTGGAGACGGCATGGTTAGAACCGCTCCTCTCATGGGCGCCGCTGTTTTCAGTCGGGCTCGGCTGGGTTGCCCCTGCGCTGATCGGCGCTGCGCTTGGCTTGATGATCGATCGGCCGTCCGCAACGAAACGGAAACATGCGGCGTAAAGGGCTGACTCAAAAGGTCATGTACGCCCGGTCGGGGGAATAATATGAATATAAAATCCGTCTGATGTATATATATGGAAGAAGGGAGGATGCCTCGTTGCTTTTGGGGCATTCTCTTTTTTGTGTGGAAAATAGTTTTTTGTTCGAGCAACGGGGCGGAACCCGTGAAAACCGGCAGGCGATTCGATATAATGAGAACAAGCGACAATAGCCGCAATGGATCAAAAAGGTGTGAGGAACGATGAGAATCACGATCGCCGGGGCGGGATATGTGGGGCTGGTGACCGCCGCCTGCCTGGCTGATAAAGGGCATGATGTCATATGCGTGGATGTCAATGAGGAAAAAATTCGGCGGTTGAATGAAGGAATCGTCCCCATTTATGAACCGGGGCTCGAACCGCTCATCCAACGGAACAGCGCTCGCCTTCGCTTTACCACAGACGATGCGGAAGCGTATCGATGGGCGGAAGTGATCATGGTCGCGGTCGGCACCCCGCCGTTGCCGGATGGTTCTGTGCAGCTTGACGCCGTTTGGAAGGCGCTCGGCCGCATTGCGATGGCGGTGGAGCGCGACTGTTTGGTGGCGATCAAATCGACGGTTCCGGTCGGCACAGGGGATGAGGCCGCGCGTTTTGTAGCAGAAAATGGACGCTCTGGGGTGCGCATCGACATTGTGTCCAACCCGGAGTTTTTGTCACAAGGAACGGCGGTGCGCGATACGTTGCAGGCGCCGCGCATTGTGTTAGGCGTCGAATCGGAGAGAGCGGAGCGGATGATGAAGGACCTCTACGCCCCGTTTGCGCTCCCGTACGTCGTGACGGACCGGAGAAGCGCCGAGATGATCAAGTACGCGGCCAATGTGTTTTTGGCGTTGAAAATTTCCTACATCAACGAGATCGCCAATGTATGCGAGTTGGTAGGCGCTGATATTCAGGCGGTGGCGGAAGGAATCGGCATGGATCCGCGCATCGGCCGCCGCTTTTTGCGCGCTGGCGTCGGGTATGGAGGCTCATGCCTGCCGAAAGATGCAAATGCCCTCTATTCCTTGGCGGCTTCCCACGGCTATTCGCTCAAAACGGTATGGGCGGCGATCGACGTCAATGAGAAACAAAAATGGAAACTTCTTGACAAAGCGCGTCTGCACATTGGGGATTTCCGCAACCGGACGGTCGCCGTGCTTGGCGCCGCATTCAAGCCGGGCACCGATGATGTGCGCGAATCGCCGGCATTGGCGAACATCGAACGGCTCATTGCCGAAGGAGCAGTCGTGCGCGTCTGGGACCCAGCCGCTCTCGAACATGTCGTCCGCCGTTTTGGCGATGCGGTCGTTTGTTGTCAGACGATTGAGGAAGCCATTCGCGGCGCGGATGTTTGTTTCATTTTCACCGAATGGCCGGCTGTGCTGCAATTTGACCTTCACCGCTACAAGACGCTGATGAAAACACCGCTTGTGGTGGATGGGCGGAATTGTTACGATCCGAAGGCGGCAGAAGCCGCCGGCTTAATCTACGAGTCGATCGGGCGGCCGGTGGTGGGTGGAGCGACAGGCGTTTCGCTATACGCACCGGTCGCTACACAAGCAGAAAAAGAGGGGTAAAGAAAGCAGCTGTGCCCCATCTGTTCTCTGGCGATGGTTCGTCCCCAGCGATGGCGGGAGGCGCTGCCTGCTGAAGGAATTGGATGGCATTGCGATGCTGAGGATTGTTCGTTTAGGCGCTTTCTAAAAACGTGGTGATGCATTTTTGTATCTGCAACGAGCCGTTGGGGAGTTTGAGGAAGAAAGTGAATCGGACGAGGGTGTTGTTTGCCGATAGGACGGGGATAGTGAGGAGGTGTGCTCCATTCGTATTCGATTAGGCATATTTGGTGCGGACGATTCGCTGTCAATTATTCAGGCGGTGGCGCAAGAGTACAAAGAGCTTGTTTGCGTTCCCGTTGTGTATTGGGATGAAAGTGAAGTGATCGATTTGATCCGCCCGCTCGCGTCAGAGGTTGATATGTGGCTGTTTTCCGGACAAGTGCCGTATTCGATCGTCAAGCAGTCCGGTGAGGTCGATGCGCCGCTGTTTTATGTTCCACATATTGGTGCCAGCTTGTACCGCACACTGCTGCAGGCGCACTATACGGAGCAGATTCCGGTCAGCCGACTTAGTTTTGACACGTACGAGCGTCGCGAAATCGAACGGCTGCTGGAAGAGGCGGGCATCGAAGAACCGATTCCATACGTCAAGCATTACGAGGGAGGCATTTCGGCCCAGGAACTGTCCGACTATCATTACACCCTTTGGAAACAAGGGAAAACGGAAGCAGCGGTCACCTGTTTGCGGACAGCCCATCTCGAACTAGAGAAACTCGGGATGCCGGTGTATCGGGTATTGCCTGCCCGCTCGGCGGTGGAAGCGGTCATCCAAACAATCATTCGCACCGGACAGATGCTACAGGCGCAAGATGCGCAAATCGCCGTGCAAATGATTGAAGTCGATGCGATGCAGGCGGCCTCCCCAGAGACATTTTCGACCGATGACATATATCGTCTGGAGATGAAGACAACGGAAAAATTGCTACGGTATGCAAAAAAAGTCCAAGGGTCGCTGAAAAGTGCCGGACCGGGCCGCTATGTCATTTTTACGACAAGGGGCGCATTAAAAGAGATCACCGATGGCTATAAAACGGTCCCCTCGGCCGAGGAGACGGAGCTCCTTTACGGCGAGGTCATCGCGTGCGGAATCGGCATCGGCCGAACGGCGTATGAGGCCGAAATTCAGGCTGGGAAGGCGTTTTTGCATGCGAAACAAAGTGGACGGGGTGCGTGGATGGTGGTGTTTGATGACGGAACGATCTCGGGTCCGTTAGGAAAAAGTGTGCACCTCCGCTATTCGCTCGGCGGCGGAGAACTGCGGCAGCTGGCGGAGCGGACGGGATTAAGCGCCGCGACGCTCTGCAAATTGAAAGCCATATTGCAAAAACGCGGAACCAACGAGATCGAAGCGCATGAGTTGGCTTCTTATATGCGGATTGTGCCGCGCAGCGCCCGCCGGATTTTAAACCAATTGGAGACTGTGGGCCTTGCCGAAGTGGCCGGGGAGACAAACCCGTATCCGCGCGGGCGTCCGCGCAAAGTATACCGCATTTTCTTATAATCGCTCGATCAGCTTCTGCCTTTAGCGCCAGGCAGAAGTTTTTTGTTGTCTTGAAGACGTTTTTATTATTTGTATTATTTGAAAATTTCCTCTGTTTCCATTATAATTAAGGACATATCCGAAAATTATCCGTAATTGGCGTGAGGGGAGGATAGCTTGATTCAAGGGGAACGTCTTTGGCAACGGCTCATGGAACTAGGGGAGGTCGGCAAGAAACCAAGCGGCGGCGTCACGCGCCTCTCGTTCACTGCTGAAGAGCGGAGGGCCAAAGATCTCGTCGCTTCTTACATGCGCGAAGCGGGGCTTTTCGTATATGAAGACGCGGCTGGCAACTTGATCGGACGGAAAGAAGGGGCGAATCCGGATGCTCCGGTCGTCCTTGTTGGGTCTCATCTCGATTCGGTTTACAACGGCGGTTGCTTTGATGGACCGCTCGGGGTGTTGGCCGGCGTGGAAGTTGTTCAGGCGATGAACGAGCACGGGGTTGTGACGCACCATCCAATTGAAGTAGTGGCGTTTACGGACGAAGAAGGAGCGCGCTTTCGTTTCGGCATGATCGGCAGCCGCGCGATGGCGGGGACGTTGCCTCCGGAAGCGCTCGAGTGCCGCGACGCGGAAGGGATTTCCCTCGCTGAAGCAATGAAACAGGCGGGGCTTGACCCGGACCGCTTGCCGCAGGCAGCACGAAAACCAGGAACGGTGAAAGCCTATGTCGAACTGCACATCGAACAAGGACGGGTGCTGGAGGAGGCTGGTCTTCCAGTTGGCATCGTCACTGGCATCGCCGGTCTGATTTGGGTGAAATTTACTATCGAAGGAAAGGCAGAACATGCCGGCGCCACGCCGATGTCATTGCGGCGCGACCCGATGGCGGCGGCTGCCCAGATCATCACAGTGATCGAAGAGGAAGCAAGACGAACAGGGACAACGGTCGGTACTGTAGGACAGTTGCATGTATATCCGGGCGGTATTAATGTCATTCCGGAACGGGTCGAATTTGTGCTCGATTTGCGCGACTTGAAGGCTGAGGTGCGCGATCAAGTATGGAATGACATAGCCTCGCGGGCAGAGACGATCGCCAAGGAGCGGAACGTTCGCCTCACGACCGAGCGGCTGCAAGAAATGGCGCCGGTGCTATGTTCCGATGAGGTGAAGCGCGCGGCGGAGGCGGCGTGCCAAAAACTTGGCTATCCGCCGTTTTGGCTGCCGAGCGGCGCAGCCCATGACGGCGTACAGTTGGCTCCTCTTTGCCCGATCGGGATGATTTTTGTCCGCTCCCAAGACGGGGTGAGCCATAGTCCGGCGGAATGGAGCACGAAAGAAGACTGCGCCGCTGGAGCAGAGGTGCTTTATCATACGGTGTGGCAACTAGCCCAAGGGGAATAACGAAAAAGACAAACGAACAGGGGGAGATTATGGATGACAAAGGAAGAAATCAAACGGCTCGTCGATGAAGTGAAAACGGACGTCATCGCCTGGCGCCGCCACTTGCACGCCCATCCCGAATTGTCGTTCCAGGAAGAGAAAACGGCGCAGTTTGTCTACGAGACGCTGCAATCGTTCGGCGGTCTCGAGATTACCCGTCCGACGAAAACGAGCGTCATGGCGCGCCTTGTCGGCCCAAAGCCAGGCCGGGTCGTCGCCATTCGCGCCGATATGGACGCATTGCCGATTCAAGAGGAAAACACGTTTGAATTTGCCTCCAAAAACCCAGGCGTCATGCATGCGTGCGGGCATGACGGCCATACGGCGATGCTGTTGGGGGCAGCGAAAATTTTCGCCCAGCTTCGCGATCACATTCATGGTGAGATTCGCTTTTTGTTCCAACACGCGGAAGAATTGTTCCCCGGCGGGGCAGAGGAGATGGTGCAAGCCGGCGTCATGGACGGGGTGGACGTCGTCATCGGCACTCACCTTTGGTCGCCGCTTGAGCGCGGAAAAATCGGCATTGTGTATGGGCCGATGATGGCCGCACCCGACCGCTTTTTCATCCGCATCATCGGCAAAGGCGGCCATGGAGCGATGCCGCACCAAACGATCGATGCGATCGCCATTGGGGCGCAAGTGGTGACGAACTTGCAGCATATTGTCTCGCGCTATGTCGATCCGCTCGAGCCGCTTGTTCTGTCCGTGACACAATTTGTGGCGGGTACGGCCCATAATGTCCTGCCAGGGGAAGTCGAAATTCAAGGGACAGTGCGCACGTTCGATGAGACGCTGCGGCGCACGGTGCCACAATGGATGGAGCGCATTGTCAAAGGGATCACCGAAGCGCACGGCGCCTCGTATGAGTTTCAATTTGACTACGGCTACCGCCCGGTCATTAATTACGATGAAGTGACCCACGTCATCGAAGAAACGGCGCGTGAGCTGTTCGGCGAAGAGGCAGTGGCCCGCTTGAAACCGAACATGGGCGGCGAGGATTTTTCGGCGTTCTTGCAAAAAGCGCCGGGCAGCTTTTTCTACGTCGGCGCTAGAAACGAAGAAAAGGGGATCGTCTACCCGCACCACCACCCGCGCTTTACGATTGACGAAGACGCGCTTGAGATTGGCGTGCAAATGTTTGTCGCCGCGACGTTGAAACTGTTGGCGGGGGCGGAATAGCTGTTTTCGCTTGACATATCCAAGGAGGGAGAGAAGATGAAAAGCATCCGTTGGTTAATGATTGTCCCATTTATCGGCATGCTCGGCGGCATTCCTTTTGTGAATCAAGTGACTCCGTACGTGTTTGGCATGCCGTTGCTTCTCTTTTGGCTGGTCGCTTGGGTGATCGCCACTTCGGTTATCATGGCCATCGTGTATCGTTTTGACCCTGCGGTGAAGGAGGATGAGCAGACATGAACTCGGCCTTAGTGATGATTTTTGCTTTCTTGTTGCTGTCTCTTTATCTAGGGGTGCAGGCGCGAAAAGGAAAAGACATGAATTTGGAGCAATGGACCGTCGGTGGGCGCGGATTTGGCACGGTTTTCGTTTTCCTCCTGATGGCCGGTGAAATTTACACAACGTTCACGTTCCTTGGCGGAAGCGGTTGGGCCTATGGAAAAGGGGGGCCGACGTTTTACATCATTGCCTACGGCTGCCTGGCCTATGTGTTATCGTATTGGATGCTTCCGAAAGTATGGAAGTACGCGAAAGAACACCGATTGATGTCCCAATCGGACTTTTTCGCCCGCAAGTACAACAGCCCGATGTTAGGTGTGTTCGTAGCGCTTGTTGGGGTGGTGGCGCTCATTCCGTATTTAGTATTGCAACTCAAAGGGTTGGGCATCATCGTTTCCCAAGCTTCCTATGGTACGATTCCCCCGACTGCCGCTATTTGGATCGGGGTGTTGGCAGTAACCGTCTACGTGATGATTTCAGGCATTCATGGTTCGGCATGGACAGCTGTTGTGAAAGACATTATGATTTTGGCGGTGGCCGTCTTTTTAGGGATCTATCTCCCGTTCCACTATTACGGTGGAATTCAGCCGATGTTTGAGGCGGTTGAGCAGGCAAAACCTGGCTTTTTGACGTTGCCGGACAAAGGCATGAGCATCTCATGGTTTATTTCGACAGTGTTGCTGACGGCACTCGGATTCTATATGTGGCCGCACACGTTCGGGTCGATTTATTCGGCGAAAAGCGCTAATGTTTTTCGGAAAAATGCGATTGTTTTGCCGATTTACCAACTCGTGTTGCTGTTTGTCTTTTTCGTCGGTTTTGCCGCGATTTTGCAAGTACCGGGGCTCGAAGGTTCGGATGCAGACTTGGCGTTGTTGAAATTGTCAGTCCAAACGTTTGATCCTTGGGTGGTCGGATTGATTGGCGCCGCTGGGTTGCTCACGGCCATGGTGCCAGGGTCGATGATTTTAATGACAGCATCAACCCTGTTGGCGAAAAACGTGTACCAAGTGATTGTGCCGTCTGCTACAGATGAGCAAGTCGCGAAACTGGCGAAATACCTCGTCCCGATCATCGCTCTCGTCTCCTTGTACTTTACGTTCCGGGGCGGGGATACGATCGTGGCGTTGCTTCTGATGGGGTACAGCCTTGTCACCCAACTGTTCCCATCGTTTGTGCTCAGTTTGACGAAGCAAAACTTTGTCACGAAGCAAGGGGCGTTTGCCGGCATTTTAGCTGGTGTAGCCACCGTAGCGTATATTAACTTGTCAGGCAGCAGTGTCGGCACCATGTTTCCATCGTTGCCGCAAGCCGTGCAAGATTTGAACGTTGGCATTGTCGCTTTGATTGTCAACACTGTCGTGACAGTTGTGGTGAGTTGGATTCCGTTTGGCCCAGTTACGGTGAAAGAAGGAAAACGGGCGATGTAGGAAAAAAGCTTTATTTTCCTTCACGGGATAGGAAAGAAAGTGGAAAAGAGGAGGCATAAGCGGGCGTGCTTGTGCCTTCTTTTTCGTGTAAGATGAAGATGGTTAGGCGATTTTTGCGATTCCGATCATCGCGGTTGAGGCAGAATCCTAGCTGTAAAGAGCGTGGACAAAATCGCCGTCAAGCGTAGCGAAGTAGTCATAATGATGGTATGTCGCAATGGCGTAGTGCAAGGCATCATAGGCTTCGAGCTGAAGGAACCGCATTTGAGCCAAGGCTAAATCTTGAATGTTGACAAGCATCGATGTATATAGACGCTTGTCCAAAATGTTCATCTATGGCATCTTCATATGTCATCACAAACGACATAATCGGCTACCGTCCTTGTTTGTAGATGTCCACTAATTTTTTGCCAAAGGGAGAAGGTTTGGCTATTTTTTTCCGTAATTCGGCGAATGAAAGATCCTTATCCGGTTTGTTGGCCTGTTCCGTGCAAGACAGTGTCACCCTCATTTTCGTTTCCAAAGCGGAAGGCATATCGATCACCTCATTGATTCTCCTTTCTAAAAATTATAATGCTGACCGAAAAAAATGTACAGATTTTCCTTTTACTACTATACCCATACCCTTGTTCATGAAAACATAAACTAGGGAGAGAATCTCTCTTAAAAGGGAAATGGGGAAAGAAAAAAGGGAACGGAAAAGAAGTCTTCTTTCCAGCCTGTGAGCGAACGATTTTCAAGCAATGGTGAAGCAGCTTTCAAAAAAGAAAATGGAAAAATATCACCCTCCCTGTTATGATGGTAAAGGGTTTAGCGAACAAGGTGTCTACTTTCGTTTGTTGTTTAGGTACCTTGTTTTATTGGTAAAAAGGTTGTTGGCAGGTGAAACGATGAGAGCTTTCCTTTCCCGCTGGCTTCCTGTCATTCTCTGGTGCCTCGTCATTTACACGTTCAGCGAGTCTTCCTGGTTCACCGGGGCGAATACGGCGCATGTGCTGCAGATGATTTTGTCGTACTTGCCGTTCGGCGGAGGGGATGAAGAGGGGCCGTCATGGTTGAACTTTGTGATCCGCAAAGCGGCGCATTTGACCGAGTTTGGCATTTTGGCCGCGCTTGTGTGGCGGGCGCTGTTGCCCAAGCGGTTTGCGTATGCGGGCGCTTGGCTGTTTGCGACCGCCTACGCGGCGACCGATGAGTGGCACCAATCGTTTGAACCGGGGCGGACGGCGACGCCAAAAGATGTGGCGATTGATTCATGTGGGGCGCTGATTGCGCTTTTGATCGTCTTTGTTTGCCGCTGTTGGGCAAGGACCAAGCATCGGGCGGTCAAACGCGGCGTATAATAGAACAGATCTCTCTCAACGTATAGGCCTAAATGCAAACGGAAAGAATGGCCAATAACAAGTTTGCGAGAAAAGGGAGAGAGAGTCATGGTCGCGTTTATCGCAGGAATGTTTGTCGGCTCGTTCGTGATGCTCGTCACCATGAGCATGATGGTGGCGGCCAAACAGGCGGATGAAGCAAGCGAACGGTGGAGGGAAAAGTGAGAAGTCCCTTGCGGCAGGCAAGGGATTTTTTTGTGAAAGTGCTATGCGATCATGTTTACGTCAGCTTGCAAAAAAAGCGCGCATTGTTTGAGGATGCCTTTAATCCAATAGCAATGGCTCGATGGCCTTTAAAGCCCAAAATAAGAACAGGACGATATTGTACCGCCTTGCCCTTCCTGAAAACGAAAATATATATCGTAAATACCACCCGGCTGCATCATTCTTCATCTAGCCACCGTTGATGCACAGGATTATCGGGATTCACAGTCACAACACCATCAGGGCTAACATCCAATAAAGGAGCAGAAGGCAACCGATCAAAACAAATGCTTGAACTGGAAGACGCATTGATGTTTGCGTATCGATTTCGCACAGCAGGTTTAGCATAAATCGATCTTAATGACGGTGCTCGCACATCTTTTCGCCTTGAAATGGCTGATCTTCGCAACTGGCGATTCTCCTTTCTGCGCATACGCTATCACCACCTTAGCAATAGCAGCGGGATCGATTGGCTTTGTCACGAAAGTCTATACCGCTCTTTCCCTCGACCGGCTCCGTCAACCATCAGAGGTCATAAGGAAACACATCTTTGTTCATACTAAAGAAAAAGATTGCAAAAGAAAGGAACCTACCATGCTTCGTGAACTCGACTGGATGACGTACATCATGATCATTTTGGCCAGCTATCGGTTCACTCACTTGATCGTCTTTGATAAAATCACGGAATTTATTCGCAATCCGTTTATGAAAAAAGAGAAAATCCAACACGAGGACGGGAGTACGGAAATCAAGAAAGTGCCGAAATCGAAATTCGGTTATTTGTTGAACTGTTACTGGTGCGCAGGCGTATGGAGCGCGATGTTTCTCGCGCTTGGGTATTTATTCATCCCGAAGATCGCCATGCCGTTGATTTTTGTCTTTTCCATCGCCGGGGCGCAGGCGATTTTGGAGACGTTTGTCGGGGTGGGGACGAAGGCAATCGATCTGTTGTCGGCGGCGAAAAAGCGGATGGACTAAGGCGTGTTGGCGGCAGAGGGCGGGGAACATTTGCGGGCGTGCGGCGGAAACATGCGACACGCTCGCTTTTCTTGCTTTTGTCGATACATCATGGTTGACTTATATAAGTATTTAATTATATACTGATTGACGGAAACCATTTCGTTGGTCGGCGTGGCCGTTTCATGATGGTTGTTCGTTTTGATATAAGCAAATCATGATATGATGATGAATGGAGGAGGTTATATGCCGCAACTCGCAATGGAGATGGAAGCGACAGCCCGGGTGTTGAAGCTACTCGGTGATCCGACGCGGCTGACGATTTTGGCGATTTTGAATCAGCGGGAGTGCTGTGTGTGCGAGCTGCTGGAGGTGTTTTCGACCAGCCAGCCGGCGATCAGCCAGCATCTTCGCAAGTTGAAAGACGCCGGGCTGATCCAAGAGGAGCGGAGGGGGCAATGGGTGTATTATTCGCTCCGGCCGCAAAGCGAATACTACTCCCTGCTGCAAGCGGTGTTGTCATACGTTCCGGACCAAGACGAAAACATTCGCAAAATCGAGACAGCGAATCCCGCGGCCCGCTGCGGGTGCTGATGATGGACAACGGGGTGAATGATGATGGATTGTTGTGAACCGAAGCGGTTGTCGTTTTTAGACCGCTTTTTGACGGTATGGATTTTTTTAGCGATGGCGGCTGGGATTGGAATCGGGATTTGGGCTCCGGGGCTGGTGGATGGGTTGAACCGCCTGCAAGTCGGTACGACCTCGATTCCGATCGCGATCGGCTTGATTTTGATGATGTATCCGCCGCTGGCGAAAGTGCGCTACGAGGAAATGGGGCGCGTGTTCAAAGATGTGAAGGTGCTCGTTTTGTCTCTCGTGCAAAACTGGGTGATCGGCCCCATTCTCATGTTTTTGTTGGCGGTCGTCTTTTTGCCTGACAAGCCGGAGTATATGATCGGCTTGATTTTAATCGGGCTTGCCCGTTGCATCGCCATGGTCATCGTCTGGAACGACTTGGCGCGCGGCGACACGGAATACGCAGCAGGACTTGTCGCCTTCAATTCCCTGTTTCAAGTGCTGTTTTTCTCGCTGTATGCGTATGTATTTGTGACGGTCATTCCGGAATGGTTCGGGCTTGAGGGAGCCGTTGTCGAGATCACGATGGCGGAAGTGGCGAAATCGGTGTTCTTGTATTTAGGCGTTCCGTTTTTGGCCGGCATGGCGACAAGGTTTGTGCTTGTGAAAGCGAAAGGGCGGCAATGGTATGAAACAGTGTTTGTGCCGAAAATCAGCCCGCTGACGCTTGTTGCGCTTTTGTTTACGATCGTGGTGATGTTTTCGCTCAAAGGCGATATGATCGTCAGCTTGCCGCTCGATGTTGTGCGCATTGCGATTCCGTTGCTGCTATATTTTGTCATTATGTTTTTTGTGTCGTTCTTTTTGGCGAAAAAATTGGGGGCTGGCTATCCGGTATCGACGACGCTGGCGTTTACAGCGGGGAGCAATAACTTTGAGCTGGCGATTGCTGTGGCGGTTGGGGTGTTTGGCATTCATTCGGGCGCGGCGTTTGCGGCGGTCATCGGCCCGCTGATTGAAGTGCCGGTGATGCTGGCGCTTGTCAACGTCGCCTTGGCGTTTCAGCGAAAGTATTTTTCCTCGGTCACTCCAACATCAAAGTAAAGGTGGGAATCAACGATGAAGAAAAAAATCATTTATTTCTTATGCACCGGAAACTCATGCCGCAGTCAAATGGCGGAAGGCTGGGCGAAACAACTTCTTGGTGACGAATGGGAGGTGTACAGCGCCGGGATTGAAGCGCACGGGCTCAATCCGCATGCGGTGAAGGTGATGAAAGAAGTCGGCATCGATATTTCGAAGCAAACGTCTGACGTCATCGACCCGAACATGTTAAACCGCGCTGATTTGGTCGTGACGCTGTGCGGCCATGCGGCCGACCATTGCCCCGTCACCCCGCCGCACGTGAAGCGCGTCCATTGGGGCTTTGACGATCCGGCGAAGGCGGAAGGGACGGAAGAGGAGAAACTCGCGGTGTTCCGCCGCGTCCGCGATGAAATTGGCGAGCGCATTCGCCGGTTTGCCGAGACGGGGGAATAGGACGGTGCAGCGAGGCAGGCGCAAAGAGCGGGGAAACTGTCTTGCGCAGCAACCGCTCGTCGAAGTGCGGCCGGAAACGGGGAAGTGGCTGGGCGGACGAAAACCGCTCGGCGTGACAAAGATGGTGAGAAGCCATCTTGTCGATCCATCGAACGTTTTGACAGACGAAATGAGCACATCGATGAAGGCAGTGCCACATCAGGTCACTGGGGGAGAAATCAAATGGAGTTATTTCATCAGTTAGCTCGCCGAAACATCAAAATCCGTAAACAGTCCGGTTTCGGAGCGCAATGGCGACAACAGTGGGAAGAGGCGTTTGCCGGCCATTTGACAGCGGAAGAAAAACAACGCATCCACCTTCATAATCGGAATGGAGTCAACGGCTACTTATGGCACCTGTTCAGCTATGGGATGAGAGGCTGTTTCACAGGAGAAGAAGCGGAAATGGCGTTTGATCAAGAAGAGAAAACGTGTTGCTATCTTTTCTTTCAACATGGCGACGATGCGTTCACCGTGGAGGATGCGTCCGGCTTGAAAGCCGCCGATCTGGCAGCGGAAAACGACAAAATCGATCTATACGTAGTGGACAGCGAGTTCAACTGGACGTTTGTCATGACGCATGAAAGCGGATGGCTTGGTCCGTATTTTAGCAGAAGGTGACAGCCATGGCTTATCGGCGGCCAAGGAAATCCAATGAGACAGAAAGAAAAAGAGTTCCAACCTAGCCCCAGGCAGACTAGGTTGGAACTTTTTTATTACCGCTGATCGGCCGGGAACACGATGCCGGTTTGTCTTCGCGCTTCGTCCATGATTTCCATCGTCCAAAGCGAATGACGGTGCGAGTTGATCGCTGATTCGCGCGCTCCGCTTTCAATGAGATCGATGAATTCTTTCACTTCATAGTACATCGGCGGCTTGTCCTGCGGCGCGGTGATGTCCTCGACCCGTCCGTCGCGGTAGCGGATTTCCGCTTTGGTTGGTGTGTGGATGGCGTCGATGATCATGTTTCCGTCTTCCCCTTGAATCTCCGAAGGCAAGTGCGAGTTCGTGATTTTGGAATAAAAGACGACTGCGTCCATGTCGCCGTAATCGAGCACGATCGAGCCCTCGCCATCAACGCCGGATTCGAGCTTCACGCTTTGCGCCTTCACGTTGCGGGGCTGGCCGAACAAAACGACCATCGGGTACAGGCAATAGACGCCAAGGTCCATCAACGCCCCGTTGGAGAAAGCGGGATTGAAGGCGTTGAGCACCGTTCCTTGCTTATAGGCGTCATAGCGCGATGAGTATTGGCAATAGTTCGCCACGTAGCGGCGGATGCGGCCGAGTTTCGGCAAGTGCTCGCGGATGGACCGGAAAGTGGGGAGCAGCGTCGCTTTCATCGCTTCCATCAATACGACGCCGTTTCGCTCCGCCGCTTCGATCATCGCTTTGACTTCTCTCGCATTGGAGGCGAGCGGTTTTTCGCATAAGACGTGTTTGCCGTGGTTCATGAGCCAAATCGCCTGCTCGGCATGAAGTGCGTTCGGGCTGGCGATATAGACGGCATCAATGTCGTCGCTTTCGGCCAGCTTTTGCAAGTCGGTGAACGTCCGCGGCGCCCCGACTTTGTCGGCAAACCGCTTTGCGGTCTCCTCGGTTCGCGAGTAGACGGCGGCAAGTTCGAAGGAATCGACGAGGCGCGCGGCGTCAAGAAATGCTTCGGTGATCCAGTTTGTGCCGATGGTTGCGAATCGAATCATGTTGTTTGGCCTCCTTCATTTGTATCGCCCCCCATTGTACCACAAATCAACGGAGAGGCTTCGTTTTGTCATCGTCATGGAGCAAGTGTGCTTTTCTCTCTAGTTTTCATACAGCTCGATCGGCAGCCCGTCCGGATCTTGGAAGAAGGTGAATCGTTTGCCGGTCGCTTCATCAACGCGGACGGGTTCGGGATCGATGCCATGTTGGCGCAAGTAGGCAATGGCTTCATCGAGGTTGTCCACCGCCAAAGCAAGATGGCGCAGTCCGCACGCTTCCGGGTAGCTTGGGCGCTTCGGCGGGTTTTCAAAGGAAAATAGCTCAAGCTGAATGCCGCCATCAGCCTCCAAATCGAGTTTGTACGAACGGCGCTCAGCGCGGTATTGCTCACGGATGGGGCGAAATCCGAGAATTTCTGTATAAAATCGTTTTGATCGTTCATAGTCCGAGCAAATCAAAGCGATATGGTGAATCGTGGCAAGGCGCATGTCAATTCCTCCTTATATAAACGGGTGATGCCGTTGAACTAGTTTTATTTTTCAATTAGAAAAACCTTATAAAACCAACTTCTTTTTCACCCAATGCCGCCGATTGGCGCCTGTATGGCTCATACTGGGAAAAACAGCCTCCCCGCCGTTTTGGACCCGTTCCCGGTGTTTGGGGACAAATGAAATCGAAAATGTTATGTTGCGATAATGGAAGTTGCTGTCGTTGATTGTCGAAGCGGGCGAAAAATGTCTGCTCTCCTTATATTGACAGTTTGACAATCTATAGACTATCATAAATCTTGTAGGTTGGAAAATTTAAAATATTCATTTGATATTTTGGTAGAAAAAAACGAATGGTCACCACGTTTTTTTGTAAGCGCTTAACTTCTATGTTTCCTCATGATCGCCGCACCATGGATGCTGCACCATTGTGTTTGTTTCCCATCACAGCATGAGAACAAGGGGAAGGGGATATGGCATGATCTACGAATTTAAATTGCCTGACATCGGCGAAGGGCTGCATGAAGCGGAAATCATCCGCTGGCTCATTCGCGAAGGGGATGTGGTCAAGGCCGATCAGCCGATCGCTGAAATTCAAACGGATAAGGCGATGGTGGAAATGACGACGCCGGTCGCTGGCAAAGTGGTGGCGCTTGCCGGGCCGGAAGGGGCGACGGTGAAGGTTGGAGAGCCGCTCATTGTCGTGGAAACCGAGGCGTCGGTCGTGGGGGAAGCCGCGCCCATCGAAGATTCGGTTCGGGAGCCCGTGCCTGTTCTGCATGGAGAAACGCCTCGTCCTGCGCGCAAACGGGCGATTGCCGCGCCGTCGGTGCGCAAGCGGGCGCGGGAGTTGGGCGTTCCGATCGATGAAGTGGAAGGAACGGGCGAAGGCGGCCGGGTGACGCTCGCCGACTTGGAGCGATATGTCCGCGAGCGGGAAGCAGCCGTGGCGGTGGCAGAGCAACGTGAAAGGAGCGGGGCCGCGGTTTTGCCAGTTGGGGGCACGGCGATAGAGCAAAAGGCGGACAAAGCCGCATGGACGTCCATCGCCAGCACGGAGCTTGTGGTTCCAGAAGAAGAGCGCATCCCGCTTCGCGGCTTGCGCAAAAAAATCGCCGAAAAAATGGTGAAATCGGCGTACACGGCGCCGCATGTGACCGGGATGGACGAGGTGGACGTGACGAAGCTCGTCGAGATCCGCAAAAACCTGGCCAGCGAGCTGGCCAAGGAGCAGATCAAGCTGACGTATTTGCCGTTTATTATTAAAGCGGTGACAAGGGCGCTGAAGCAATATCCGATGTTTAACGCTTCGCTCGATGAAGAGACGAATGAAATCGTCTTGAAAAAGCGCTATCACATTGGCATCGCGACGGCGACGAAAGCGGGGCTTGTCGTCCCTGTCATCCGCGACGCCGATCAAAAATCGATCCGCGAGCTCGCCGTTGAGATCGCCGAGCTGTCGGAAAAAGCGCACCGCCAGGCGCTTCGCCTTGACGAGCTGCAAGGAAGCACGTTTACGATCACGAGCACCGGCGCGGGCGGAGGGTGGTTTGCGACGCCGATCATCAACTATCCGGAAGTGGCGATTTTCGGAGCGCATGCGATCAAACGGCGCCCGGTTGTCGTCGGCGACGAAATTGTCATCCGCGATATGATGGGAATGTCGCTCACCTTTGACCACCGCGTCATTGACGGCGAGCCGGCCGGGCGGTTTATGCGGACGGTGGCCTACTATTTGGAAAATCCGGAAGTGCTGCTCTTGGACGTGCGGTAGGCGGCGCGCGGTTAGGAGGACATGTCTTCGTGCTGGAAGAGAGCGAGCGCCAAAGAGAAGCAGCTGGGCCGTGATGAAAAAAATGATGAGGAGGGAAGCCCATGTTTGATCCGGACCAATTGTCGGTCGAGGTCGTGCAAATTTTGGACGAAAACGGAAACGGCGACGAGAGGCAGCTGGCGGCGTTTTCCGATGAATGGCTGCTTCGCGCCTATCGGGAAATGCGGCGGGCGCGCGTCATTGATGAGCGGCTGTTGCGCATGCAGCGGCAAGGGCGGATCGGGACGTATGCCCCGTTTAGCGGCCAAGAGGCGGCGCAAATCGGCAGCGCCCTTGCGCTTCAAAAAGACGATTGGATTTTCCCGAGCTACCGCGAAGTGGCGGTCTGTCTGATGCACGGCATGCCGCTTGAGCAGTTTTTCCATTACGTGCAGGGCCGCTTGTCAGGGAAACGGATACCGGAGGGAGTGAACATTTTCCCGACGCAAATTATCATCGCGGCTCAGACGCTTCATGCGGTCGGCTGCGCGTGGGCGTCGAAATTGAAGGGGGAGCCGCAAGTGTCCGTCGCATATTTCGGCGATGGCGCAACGTCGGAGGGCGATTTTCATGAAGCGATGAATTTTGCCGCGGTGTACAACGTGCCGGTCATCTTTTTCTGCCAAAACAACCAATACGCCATCAGCGTCCCGTACCGGAAGCAGACGGCCAGCCGGACGATCGCGCAAAAGGCGCTTGCGTACGGGATGAAAGGGGTGCTCGTTGACGGCAATGACGTGCTGGCGGTGTACGAAACGATGAAGCAGGCCGTCGAAGCCGCTCGCCGCGGCGAGGGGCCGATGTTGATCGAGGCGCTCACCTATCGGCTTGGGCCGCACACGACGGCGGACGACCCGACGAAATACCGTCGGCCGGAAGAGGTGGAAGCATGGCGGGCGAAAGATCCGCTCCGCCGTCTGCGCCTGCTTTTGGAACGGCGCGGATTATGGACGGAAGCGCAGGAAGACGCGCTTGTCGCCCAAGTGAATGATGAAGTGACGGCGGCGTACGAGGCGGCCATCGCCAGCAAGTCCGGTTCGATTGTCGATGCATTCGATTGTGTGTACAGCGAGGCGCCCAAATTGCTGGCCGAGCAAAAAGAAGAAGTGATGCGGCGCAAACAACGGAGCGGGGTGAGATAAATGGCCGAGCTGACGATGATTGAAGCGATCAATGAAGCGATGCGCCAGGAGATGGAGCGCGATTCGCGCGTCATCGTGCTTGGCGAAGATGTCGGTGAAAACGGCGGCGTCTTCCGGGCGACGGACGGGCTGCTTGCGCAGTTTGGCGAGGGGCGCGTGTTTGATACGCCGCTGGCGGAATCGGGCATTATCGGCACGTCTATTGGACTGGCGATCAACGGCATGCGCCCGATTGCCGAAATTCAGTTTCTCGGGTTTGTGTACCAGGCGATGGACCAGCTGGCGGCCCAGGCGGCGCGCATCCGCTTCCGCTCGGCCGGACGGTTTTCGTGCCCGATCGTCGTGCGCAGCCCGTACGGCGGCGGGGTGCGGACGCCGGAATTGCACTCCGATGCGCTTGAGGCGCTGTTTACCCATTCGCCGGGCTTAAAAGTCGTCATGCCGTCCAATCCGTACGATGCGAAAGGGCTGCTCATTTCCGCCATTCGCGATGAAGACCCGGTTTTGTTTTTGGAGCCGATGAAGCTGTATCGGGCGTTTCGCATGGAGGTGCCGGAAGAACCGTACACGATTCCGCTCGGCCAGGCGCGCGTCGTGAAAGAGGGCGATGATGTGACGATCATCTCTTGGGGGGCGACGGTGCCGCTTGCCGCCAAAGTCGCCGCCGAGATGGAAGCGAAAGGAATCCATGCGGAGGTCATCGACCTTCGCTGCCTGCAGCCGCTTGATATCGACACCATCATCACTTCGGTGGAAAAAACAGGACGGGTGATGATCGTCCATGAAGCAGTGAAAACGGGCGGGTTTGGCGCCGAAGTGGCGGCCTTGATCAGCGAGCGGGCGCTGTTTTCTCTATCAGCTCCAATCGTGCGTATCGCCGGCTACGACACGCCGTATCCGGTGCCGTCGGTCGAGGATGATTGGCTGCCGAACGCCGAACGCATCGTGGAAGGGATCGAAACGTTGCTGCGATACTAAACGAACCATGCCATCCGGGTCGATCGATCCACCATCAGAGTGCGTCAAGAGAAAAGGCGGCGCATCGATGGGTGGCGCCGCTTGATCCGATCGGGTGAGGAGGAGAACGATGAACGTATACGAATCACTGCTTGAATTGATCGGCGACCGCGAGCGGGTGAGCATCAATGAAACGGTGCTCGAACACCACAGCAAAGGCATCGCCTACCATGCGCCGCATAAGCCAGATGTCGTCGTGTTTCCGAAAACGGCGGAGGAAGTGGGCCGGGTGATGGCGTTTGCCAACGAGCATCGCATTCCGGTCACACCGTTTGGCGCCGGCACGAGCTTGGAAGGGCACGTCATTCCGGTCCAAGGCGGGATTAGCCTTGATTTGACGTTGATGAACAATATCATCGACATTCGCCCGGACGATTTTCTCGCCATCGTCGAGCCGGGAGTGACGCGGCTGCAGCTGAATGAGGCGCTGAAGCGATACGGGTTGTTTTTCCCAGTCGATCCGGGGGCGGACGCGACGATCGGCGGCATGGCGGCGACGAACGCGAGCGGCACGAACTGCGTGAAATACGGCGTCATGCGCGATCAAGTGCTCGGATTAGAGGTGGTGCTCGCGGACGGTTCAGTCATTCAGACGGGAAGTTTGGCGGTGAAATCGTCGGCCGGCTATGACTTGACCGGCTTGTTCGTCGGATCGGAAGGGACGCTTGGCGTGTTCACCCGCCTCGTCGTCCGCCTGCACGGCATTCCGGAGGCGACGAACGCCATCAAAGTGTGCTTCCCGTCTCTCGAGACAGCGGCAGGGGCTGCGTTTGCCATTTTGCGGTCCGGCGTCGGCCCCGGCAAAATCGAGCTCGTGGACGAGGCGACGATCGCCGCGGTCAATGCGTACAAAAAAACCGATTACCCGGTGAAGCCGACGCTCTTTATTGAACTGAGCGGCAGCCCGTCAAGCGTCGAGGAAGGGACAAAGCTTGTCAACGAATTGTGCGAAGCGGAGGGGGTGGTTTCGTTTATGGTCGAGACCGACTCGCTCGCCCGTGCGAAGCTGTGGGAAGCGCGCCACCATGCGGCGTTTGCCATTCAAGCCGCCTATCCAGGCAAGGCGATGCTCTCCACCGACGTGTGCGTGCCGCTGTCCGAACTGCCCGGCGCCATCGCCGATACGCGTCGGCTCGTTGACGAGCAGAAGATGACCGCCGCGATTTTCGGCCACGTCGGCGACGGCAATTACCATACGGTGCTTGCCTTTGACCCGAACGATGCAGATGAGATGGCGCGGATCGAACGCGTGCACACCCATATCGTCCGCTATGCCTTATCGCGCGGCGGCACGTGCACGGGAGAGCACGGCATCGGCCTTGGCAAACGGGCGTTTTTGCGCGAGGAGAAAGGAGACGCCGTCGTGTGGATGAAACGGCTGAAACAATTGTTTGACCCAAACGGCATTCTCAATCCGGGGAAAATCTTTTAATCATGCGGACGCTCTTCATCCCTGCCTGTTGGCGGGGATGTTTCTTTTGATCGGTGGGCGGCGCAAAGGAGAAATCCGCTAAGCGTTCCAACAATATAAACGTGTTGCTCACACTTCGCACCCTCTCGGAGAAAATCAGGAGGACTTTTTCGTACCGATGTTGAATGAATCCTTGACACACAAGGAAAGTGTAAGAGTTTTTTCTTGTAATTGAATAACGATACGTTGGCACGCCATCTCGACCGTCTGTATGAGGCTGGCATTTACCGCATCTTTCAGCGCCGGGTGCGTCAGTTTATTACACTAGAACACCCATTGAAGGGTTCTGGAGGCCGCAAGCTGACCCGGCCGACGGGACAGGCGGTTTTTGTTTGAGTATGTGCAAGTCGTCCCGCTGGAGCTGTCGGATGGACGCATCCAACGCGCACTGGATCGTTTCCTCAATTTGGATCAGCAAAGGGTTCTGCAGGGATTGGTCGTGGATGAGAGCATTTACGTGTAACGTCATATGGAACGACAAGCGATGGCAGAAAAAGGATGGCCATCGTTTGTCGTGTTGGCTAAACTGTGATTCTATATAGATGCAATTTGAAGATTTACCATTTGCAACTTTTACCGAGTATTTGATCGACTGTCGGGCGACCGAACAATGCCGCTTCCAGACCCATATATGGGTCTGTGAAGCAGGCGGTTGTTCGGTCTTCCGTCACGCCAAGGCGTGACGGAGAAGCCTGTGGCTTTCCTCCGACAGTCGAAAAGGGGAAAACCGCTTTTCCGTCAAGGATATGTTAAACTTCTTCGTTGCATCTATATAAAAACATCGGTTGTATGTGCATTGGCTACAGTAAGCCAATGTAAGAGAATCAACAAAACAGGAGAAGCAGAGGCCCTTGTTTCTGTAACACAACGTTACAACATAGAAACAGCTGTTTTTCGTTTTTCCTTTGTTACAGCCGAGCGCCGTCCCCTTTACTTTTCCCTTCCGGCGCGGTTTAGTAATAGTAGATGGAGCCAACAACAAGGCGTTGCTGCGGTCCGCAGCGCTGGGCTCAATCAGTTGGGCTGCTGTCCTTTCCGATCGTTTCCGTCTCCCGTCTCAGTTGTTGATACATTTCTTTCGCCAGCCGCTCAAGCAAGTAGACGACCGGAAGCTGGGTGGTGACATCGGTCTGCCCGATCCGCTCCGGTGTGGCGTAGTACGTCAAGTTGTAGTCCGAGATGTTTGCGAGTGTGCAATGTTTCCGATTGGTGATGCTGATGATCGTGCTGCCGTTTTCCTTGAAGCGGTGCACTTGGGCGAGCGTATAGGACGTCTCTCCAGACACCGACAAGGCGATCACGGCGCAGTTGTGGAAATAATGGCCGTAAATCGGAAAAAACGGATCCTTGATGTAGACGGAAAACTTTTGAAACGCGGAAAAATAACGCGAGCCGTATTCGGCCAAAATGCCCGAGCTGCCCGATCCGACGAAAATGACGTGATCCGCCCGGGCGATCACAGCTGCCGCATCCAGAATGGTCCGCTCGTAATCGGTCGTCAGCGTCCGTTCGAAAAATTCCTTAAGCACCTCTTGACTGCTGATGATCGCGGTTCGCTTTGTCTCGCGTAAATACAGCTTCCATTTCGTTTTAAATTCACTGAACCCTTCGCAGCCGACCTTTTTGCAAAAGCGGAGCACAGTCGGCGGCGAGACATGGACGGCTTCGGCGAGCTCGCGGATGCGCATGTACGCGACTTCATGCGGATGTTTCATCACATAGTCGTAAATGGCGTAGTCGAGTTCGGAGAACTGAGCGATTTGTTCGGGAGTGAACATCGGGATACCTCGCTTTCATGGGACAGAACATGCGATAGCCGGGAAAGGATGGCGCTTTCAAGCCCACTGGTTGATTCCTACATTGATTATACCATGCCCAACTGGGCGAAAGGGGAAGAGGAGTATGGGGAAACGATTGAAAATGGCGACGATCGGCGGCGGGTCAAGCTACACGCCGGAATTGGTCGAAGGGTTGATCAAGCGTTATCATGAATTGCCGGTCGGGGAGCTGTGGCTTGTCGATATTCCGGAAGGCAAAGAAAAACTCGAAATCGTCGGCGCCCTTGCCAAACGGATGGTCGAAAAAGCCGGTGTGCCGATCGAGATTCATTTGACTTTGGATCGCCGTCGGGCGCTAGAAGGAGCTGATTTTGTCACGACGCAGTTTCGCGTCGGCGGTCTTGAGGCGCGGGCGAAAGACGAGCGCATCCCGCTCCAATACGGGGTGATCGGCCAAGAGACAAACGGTCCGGGTGGATTGTTTAAAGGGCTGCGCACCATTCCGGTCATTTTGGACATCATTCGCGATATGGAAGAGCTTTGCCCCGATGCATGGCTGATCAACTTCACAAACCCGGCTGGAATGGTGACGGAAGCCGTCTTGCGCTACACGAAGCAGGAAAAAGTCGTCGGTTTGTGCAACGTGCCGATCGGCATGCGCATGGGCGTCGCCAAGCTGCTTGGCGTTGATGCCGACCGCGTGCACATTGATTTTGCCGGCTTGAACCATATGGTGTTTGGCTTGCACGTCTATCTGGACGGCGTCCGGGTGACGGAAAAGGTGATCGACCTCCTTGCCCATCCGGATCGTTCCGGTGTGACGATGAAAAATATCGTCGACCTTGGCTGGGAGCCGGATTTCCTAAAAGGGCTGAAAGTGCTGCCATGCCCGTACCACCGGTATTACTACCAAACAGACAAAATGCTCGCCGAGGAACTGGAAGCGGCGAAAACGAAAGGAACCCGCGCCGAAGTCGTCCAACAGCTCGAAAAAGAGCTGTTTGAGCTGTACAAAGACCCGAACTTGGCCATCAAGCCGCCGCAGCTCGAACAGCGCGGCGGGGCGTACTACAGCGACGCCGCCTGCAGCTTGATCAGCTCCATCTACAACGACAAGCGCGACATTCAGCCGGTCAACACGAGAAACAACGGCGCCATTGCCAGCATTCCGCCAGAATCAGCCGTTGAGGTCAACTGCGTCATCACAAAAGATGGGCCGAAACCGATCGCCGTCGGCGACTTGCCGGTCGCGGTGCGCGGGCTCGTCCAGCAAATCAAGTCGTTCGAGCGCGTCGCAGCCGAAGCGGCGGTCACCGGCGACTACCAAACGGCGCTCGTCGCCATGACGATCAATCCGCTTGTGCCGTCTGACACCATCGCCAAACAAATGTTGGACGAAATGCTTGAAGCGCATAAAGAATACTTGCCGCAGTTTTTCAAACAGACCAAAGCAGCGGCTGGAAACTAAGCTATAGTGGACTGACAAGGCCGCCAGTGACAGGCGGCTTTGTCATTTCATCGTGAAAAGCCGCACAACACAAGGGCTTTCTTCCCGTTCACGTTCCCCTTATTTTAGACAAAATCAATGCTTTTCACCAGCCTTTTCGGCAGGATTTTGCCTAAGGCGCGGCGAAGAAAATAAAGGAAGTTCAAATATCACAAGGAGGGAGACCGTGTCCGAAACGCGAATCGACCATGATCGGCTGTTTAACATCTTTCCGAAAGAAGTCTCCCACTTCTAAACGAAGTGAAAGTGGGAGATGAATTTTGGTTAGGTATAGCCTAAAATTGTCTCTTTTTTTGTGTGTTATGATATATAAGTTGCAATAAAGATTTTCCGATTGTTCGATTCTGTTTTCCTTCATAACAAGTCATTTTGATAGAATGCAGCGGGCGCTCTACTGGATGTAAAACAAAGTTTCAACTTATATACAATCAGTTTTAGAAAAAATATATCGAAAATCAAGGTATGAAGTGATGTGGTGTCGATATGGCAAACAAAGCCTATCAGTTCCGTCTATACCCAACAAAAGAACAAGAACAACTGCTCGCCAAAACCTTCGGTTGTGTCCGTTTCGTGTATAACAAAATGCTTGAAGAGCGCATACAAATGTTTGAAAAGTTCAAGGACGATCAAGAATCCTTGAAACAGCAAACATTTCCGACCCCTGCCAAGTACAAAAAGGAGTTTCCTTGGCTAAAAGAAGTGGACAGCCTTGCGCTGGCAAACGCCCAATTGAATTTGCAGAAAGCATTTCAACACTTCTTTTCTGGCCGCGCTGGATTTCCCAAGTTCAAAAACCGCAAGGCGAAACAGTCGTACACCACAAATATGGTAAATGGCAACATCAAGCTTTCAGATGGCTGTATCAAGCTGCCCAAACTGAAATGGATCAAGCTCAAGCAACATCGGGAGATTCCTGCCGACCATATCATCAAGTCTTGTACGATCACGAAAACCAAAACAGGAAAATACTATATTTCTATTCTCACAGAGTACGAACATCAACCTGCCCCAAAAGAAGTACAAACGGTTGTTGGGCTTGATTTTTCCATGAGTACGTTGTATGTCGATAGCGAGGGTAAGAGAGCCAATTATCCTCGATTCTATCGCAAAGCATTGGAAACATTAGCGAAAGAACAGCGTAAATTGTCTCGTAAAAAGAAAGGCTCGAATCGTTGGCACAAACAGCGTCTGAAAGTAGCGAAGCTGCATGAGAAAATTGCCAACCAGCGCAAGGACTTTCTGCATAAGGAGTCGCACAAATTAGCGAAACGGTATGATTGCGTGGTCATCGAAGACCTCAACATGAAAGGGATGTCACAAGCCCTCCATTTCGGTCAACGCGTTCATGACAACGGCTGGGGCATGTTCACCACTTTCCTTCAGTACAAGCTGGCCGAACAGGGGAAGAAGCTGATCAAAATCGACAAATGGTTCCCCTCGTCCAAAACGTGTTCGTGCTGCGGTCGAGTCAAGGAGTCTCTATCGCTTTCTGAACGTACATTCCGCTGTGAATGTGGATTCGAGAGCGACAGGGACGTCAATGCGGCTATCAATATCAAACATGAGGGCATGAAACGATTGGCGATCGTCTAACTTGTCCTCGAACCGTGGGGCACACGGGGATCGCTCGGTCAACTTCCCATCATGAGATGGGATTACCCGAGAAGCCCCCACCTCTAAGCGAAGCGTAGGTGGTGGGAGTATGTCACGGAGTTGTTGTCGACGTTTTTTGAAGAGTTTTTGCTTCTGTTTTTCCCGCATGTGTATGAACAAGTCGACTTCCGCCACATCTCCTTTTTGTCCGAAGAGGTGTTTACGGATGTGGCAGCTGGCGAAAAGCACCGTGTCGATCTATTAGTGGAAACAAAGTTGAAGGGGGAAGCCGGGCTGATCATCGTCCATATCGAGCACCAAAGCTACACGCAGCCGGCGTTTCCCGAGCACATGTTCCTTTATGTCAGCCGTTTGTTTCAAAAATACCGCCGCCGCATTCTGCCCGTTGCCATCTTCAGCTATGACGCCATCCGCGATGAACTGTCCTCGTTCACCATCCAGTTTTCGTTCCTAACCGTTGTCGATTTCCGCTTTCTTACCGTTGAACTGCGCAAGTTGCCATGGCGCGAGTACATTCGCCACGATAACCCGGTCGCCGCCGCTCTGTTAAGCAAAATGGGGTATAATGAAAGTGAAAGAGTGGCCGTGAAAAGAGAATTTTTGCGCATGCTCGTCCGTTTGGAGCTTGATGAAGCGAAACAGCGGCTGTTGTTTGGCTTTTTTGAGACGTATTTGCGGTTGTCCGAACAAGAGGAACTCGAATTGCGAAACGAGGTGAACGAAATGGAAACGAAGGAAGCGAAAAAAGTGATGGATCTCATCGTGTCGTACGAGCAACGGGGGGTGGAAAAGGGGATGGAAAAAGGCAAGATGGACGTTGCGAAACGGATGTTAGGGAAAGGATATGATGTGCCAACGATTTGTGAGTTGACCGGACTGCCAGTGGAGGCGGTGGAAAAGTTGAAAGAGTAAAAAATGGGGAGACGCCGTTCCAATGCAGCCAATCTGTTTCGGAACGGCGTTTTTTTTTTTTGCTCGTTCTGCACTTGATGATGGGCATGGCCACCGCCGCATGGCGAATGATGACGGCCAGACTGACCCCTATTTGTATTTCATATAGATGCAATTTGAAGATTGACCATTTGCAGCTTTTATCGACTGTCGGGCGACCGAACAACGCCGCTTCCAGACCCATAGATGGGTCTGTGAAGCAGGTGGTTGTTCGGTCTTCCGTCACGCCTTGGCGTGACGGGGCAAGCCTTTGGCTTGCCTTCGACAGTCGAAAATGGACAAACCGCTTTTCCGTCAAGGATCTGTTCACCTTCTTCGTTGCATCTATATCTATACAAGCTTTTGCTGTCATCGAGAAGCAGAGGAGAGCGATGTGCGGCCGCGGCAGGCGGGAAGAAAGGAGAGACACGGCATCCATTTTCTTTTTTCTAGGCTAGCGCCCCGACGTTCGTGTACAATGGCGGTAGGAGGAATCAAGATGTGCGATTGGTGGAAACGGCTGTTTTACGGGGGCGGCATCGCCCTGCTCTTTGCAAGCGCTTCCTTCACCGCCTATTGCGCTTGGAACGTGTATGCGTATCCGAAATCAGAGAAGGAACGGGTTCCGGAAAAAACAAAAGAGGCATATCATTTCGTGCTTGTGCCAGAAGAACTCGATAATGATTACTGGCGGCTCGTGGAAAAAGGAGCGAAAGCAGCGGCGAAAGAACTGGGGGTTGACCTCGAGTATATCGGTCCGCGGCAGGCGAATATTGATGAGCATTTGCGCATTTTGAAAAAAGCCGCAGCAGCGAAAGTCGATGGGATTATCACACAAGGGTTGACGGAAGCGGAATTTGTCCCAGTGATTAACGAAATCACGGACAAGAATATTCCTGTGGTGACAATCGATACGGATGCCCCGACGAGCCGACGTGTCGCCTATGTGGGAACGGATAATTATTATGCCGGTTTTCTCGCGGGACGGGCGTTAGCTGAGGATACGAAGGGCAAAGCGACGGTCGCGATTATTACCGGCAGTTTGACGGCGGCGCACCAACAGCTGCGAGTGCGCGGATTTGAGGATGCGGTGAGACAGGAAAAAGGCATCCGCATCGTTGCCATCGAAGAGTCGCACATTACGCGTGTACAAGCCGCGGAAAAGGCGTATACGATTTTGAAAAAGCACCCGGATGTGAATGCGTTTTACGGCACGAGCGCGCTTGATGCGATTGGCGTTGCCAAGGTGGTCGAGCAGTTTCATCGGGAGCAAAAGACGTATATTATTGGTTTTGATACGCTTCCTGAGACGATCCGCTATTTGCAGAAAGGAACGATTGCGGCGACCGTGGTGCAGGAGCCGTATGAAATGGGATACAAGGCTGTCAAAATGATGGCCGAGATCGTCGCCGGGAGAGACGTGCCGGCGGTGACGAATACGGAGACGAAAGTCATTCGGAAAAAAGACTTGCCGCTGCGCCCGGCGCGCAATTATGAGGTCAACACGCCATAACGTTGGCATTTGCAGCTCCTATAGAAAACGAGTAAAAAAGTGTTTTTCTTGATCGTTCCTTGTGTGCAAAGAGGAGTCAATGCGACTCTGATTTGGGAAACAGCACGTTCTATTCGAACAACAGCTTGGCAGGGTGAACGGAAAGCGGCGGAAGATGGGGGAGCGCCGTCAAAACGGTGGGGTGTGCGATGAAAATATGGATGGCTGTCGCATTCAAGTACGCCCATTTGAACGCGGCGGCGCCTTCATCGGTTCGATCAGCTTGACGTTGGAATCCGTTTTAGCTTGAAACGGCACGGGGATGGTGCAGACAACAAAGCGCTGGGGACAGCGGGGGGAAAGCCAGGATGAACATCCGCACGAAGATGCTGCTTTGTTTTACCGTTTTTTTGCTTTTGTTAAATGGAGCGGTGTTTCTTTTGTACCAAACGAGCGAAGAGATGATGAGCGATTATGATCAACGGATGCGCCGATTGCTGTTGCTGAATGAGGTGTCGCAGCGGACGAATCGGATGACCGAACAACTCAATGCGTACGTCTCGGAAAAAGAAGGACGATACGCGCGCGCGTATGAGCGGGAGTTCCGCTGGCTGCAGCAACGCCGCCGGCAGCTCGGCGCCATCTTGCCAGTGCTGTCCGACCGGCTGGCGGCAGAAAACTATGAACATATGATTGAAAGTTTGTTAGAGGAAGCGGCGCTCACGGTCTATCATTTTCAGTCTGGAAATATTGGTTTGTACTCATCCCATCTGCATGAAACGATGAATATCGCCTTATTTTTGCAAGAAGAAACGTTAAACTTCATCGACGATGAGTTAACGGCTTATCAACAGCGGTATGATGAAGTCGAGCGGCGCAACCGCTATTTCCGGTATATGGGGATGGGTCTGTTTGCGACAACACTCTGCCTCGGTGTGCTGCTCGCTGTGTTTTTCTCTGGCAGTTTGACGAAGCCGATCATCCACCTCGCGCATGCAGCTCAGGCAATCGGTGCCGGACGGCTCGATGGACCGGATGTGAGGCCGACAACGAACGACGAACTGCGGCTGCTTACGATCACATTTAATGATATGCGCCGCAATTTAAGGCAGCTGATCGAAGAAATGAAACAAAAAGCGGAGCTTGACCGGCTCGTGAAAGAACTTGAACTGAAAAGTTTGCAAAGCCAGATCAATCCGCACTTTTTGTTTAATACGCTCAACACCGTTTCCAAGATGGCGTATTTAGAAGAGGCTGAGCAAACATCAAGGCTCATCGAAGCAGTGGCGGCGATTTTGCGTTACAACTTAGGGGACTTGCAGCGGACGGTGGCACTTGCTGAGGAGGTATGCATCGCTCGCGAATATTTCTTCATCCAACAAACGCGCTTTTTTGATCGGATTAAGTTTTCCATTGAGGCGGAATCGGCCTGCCTTGATCAACGGCTTCCGCCGCTTACATTGCAGCCACTGATTGAAAATGCATTCATTCATGGCATCGAATCGTACGAACGGGGAGCCGAATTGACCGTATCCATTTGTGAAAAACATGATCGGGTCGTCATCGAAGTGAAGGACAATGGCGTCGGCATGGACGAGCGGATGAAAGCGGAACTCGAGGCGTTTATTCGCGGCGAAGAGACGTCGGCGCGCCGTGAGCAAGGGCGCGGCCATTCGACCGGCATCGGTCTGCGCAATGTCATCCGTCGGCTGCAATTGTTTTACGGAGTGACGGACGTGGCGGAAATTGAATCAGCGCCGGAAAAGGGGACAACCATTCGGTTATTATTGCCGCGATGGCAAGGAGGGATGAGCAGTGAAAGTAGCGATCGTGGATGATGAGGCGCTCGAACGGAAAGCGTTGCGCAAAATGATCGGCAGCCATCTCCCGCATGCTGAAGTCATAGCGGAAGGCGCCAACGGGCGTGAGGCCGTTGAGATTGCCAAACAATATCGCCCCGATGTGATGCTCATTGACATTAAAATGCCTGGCCTCGACGGGCTCGGGGCGATCGAAGCGATCCGTCAGTTCGATTTGGACATTTCTTTTATCATCGTTTCTGCCTTTGATTTGTTTGACTATGCTAGGCAAGCCATGCGCTTTGGTGTGAAGGAATATTTAGTAAAGCCAAGCCGAAAGGAGGACGTCATCTCCGCACTGCAGCGGGTGAGCGAGGAAGCGGCAGCCAAGCGGCAAGCGGAAGAGCAGCACCGTCAGCTGGCAGAACGATTTCACCGTTTGCAGACGCTCGTTGAAAAAGAATGGTTGTCCGTATTGATGATCGAGGATGTGCCGGCAGATGAGTGGAAACGGTGGGAGGAGTTGCTCCCATTTTCCGTCGTTTCAGGGATGTTTCTCGTCATTCAGTTTCCTGCTGGCAACCGGGCGGAAGAATGGAAGCGATGGGTGGAGGAACGGCTCAGCGAACAGACGCCTGTTCGCTATATGACGGGCTGGATGGCGAACGGACGCTTGCCGGTGCTGTTGTTCCAAAGCGATCATGATGCTGCGATCGCCTGGCGGCCGGCTGCACAGTCGTTGGCGCTCGAACTGGTCAGCCAGTTCGCCCTTCGCTATAATGATACGCTTTATATCGGGCTTGGCTCCCCGGTTTTGCACCTTCATGAGTTACGGTCATCGTATTACGAGGCGCTGTCGGCTGTCCATTATTATGCTAAACGTCAAAAAGCGCGGGTTGGGTTTTTGCCTGCGGAAGCGATGCGTCCGGAAAGGGAAGCCGAGCAGGAAAAACAGTTGCTTGAGGCGGTGCGCCTTGGTGACAGCGAACAAGCACGAATGCTCAGCTTCGCTTATGTCGATGAGCTTCTCTCTTCCTATTCTCTCTCGGCGGCATGGCGTAAGATGGATGAGCTGTTCGTTTCGCTTGCCCGTTTTCTTGCTGAGCTAGGTGTTCGTTATGAACGAACTTCTTCGTTTTCCTCCTGCGGTTCAGAGGAGGAATTGAGACGAGCGATGGTTGATGAGCTTGACCGCATCGTCATACAGGTGGAAGTATGGCGCCAGCAGCAAGCCCACGGCAAAATCGGCAAGGCGAAGGACTACATTGACCGCCATTATGCCGAGCCGCTGACGCTTGAAGAGGTGGCCGAACACGTTGGGATGAGCCCGCATTACTTCAGCAAACTGTTCAAAGAGCAGTTTGGCATCACGTTTATCGATTACGTGACGAACGTGCGCATCGAACGGGCGAAAGAAGCGCTCGTTCGCACCGATTGCAGTTTAAAAGAAATTTGTTTTTCGGTTGGCTACAATGACCCAAACTATTTCAGCCGCGTGTTTAAAAAACAAACGGGCTGGTCGCCGAGTGAATACCGGAAAAAACTGCAGAGGCGGTAGCGGGTGCAGCCTCGCCTACATTGAGAAGCCTATGGGCTTGCCCTGAATTGCGCGGGCTTTTTTAGTGCTGTGCGCCCGCTCTCCCGTTGAGGGGGCAAACGGTTTGAAAAGAAGGGAGGCTGATGAGGCAGCTGTCGTGACTTGTCAATGATCCACCACTTACATTCCACTATTGAAACAGAGCGTTCCTGCGTGAATAGAGAAGGCCGGTGAAAAACGGCTGTCACGAGCAAATCAGCGGCATTTTGCTAAAAAAGAAAGCTGATCCTGCAAGGTTTTTCTAATTGAGAAACAGATGAAACTGGCAGTATTTTGCACGAAATCACCAGCCCTATAGAAGACGGTTGAACATCAGCTGTTTGCCTTCCAGCGATTTTGAGAAACATCGGGGGCATGCAGTTTCTCCAATGGAGAAACTGCATGATTCATCCTCATTTTCCATTGCCTCACCCGTCTCATCGACAAACCGCTTTTCGTTTTTGCTCCACAACAAAAAAGTGAAGAAAAACGCAAAAAAGTGAAGAAATCAAGTCGGAATCAGAGGAGTGGTGCATGATACAATCATTGTTGAAAGGGTTTTCAAAAGAGAATAAAGGGGGAGGAACATGCGAAAGAAAGCATCCGCATGGCTGGCGTTGGCGCTTGGAATTGGGATGGCGCTGTCGGGCTGCAGCAGCTCGAACTCTTCATCCGATCACGCCAAACAAGGCAGCCAAAAAGCGGGAGAGAAACTCGAGATTTTCAGCTGGTGGACCGGAGCCGGCGAGGAAGACGGCTTAAAAGCGCTCATCAAACTGTTCCAAGAAAAATATCCGGATATTAAAGTCGAAAACGCCGCGGTCGCCGGCGGGGCCGGAACGAACGCCAAGGCGGTGTTGGCGAGCCGCATGCAAGGGAACGACCCGCCATCAACGTTCCAAGTGCACGGCGGAGCGGAGCTGAATGAAGGCTGGGTTGCGGCTGGCAAAATGGAGCCGCTCAACGATTTGTATGAAAAAGAAGGCTGGATGGACAAATTCCCGAAAGCGCTTATCGATATGGTAAGCAAAGACGGCAACATTTACTCCGTGCCCGTCAACATTCACCGCGGCAACGTGCTCTGGTACAACAAAAAAATCTTCGCCGACAACGGACTCCAGCCGCCGAAAACGTTCGACGAGTTTTTCCAAGTGGCGGATAAGCTGAAAGCAAAAGGCATTACGCCGCTCGCCTTGGGCGACAAAGAGCCGTGGGCGGCGACGCACCTGTTTGAAAACGTGCTGCTTGGCACGCTCGGAACGGAAAACTACAAGAAGCTTTGGACGGGCGAATTGTCGTTTAACGACCCACAAGTGAAACAAGCCGTCGAGACGTTTAAGAAAATGCTCGGTTATATTAACGAAGACCATAGCTCGCGCAACTGGCAAGACGCCGCCCAGCTCGTTGCCGAAGGAAAAGCGGCCATGTACGTGATGGGAGACTGGGTGAAAGGCTATTTTGTTAACGATTTGAAATTGAAGGTGAACCAAGACTTCGGCTATGTGCCAGTGCCGAATACGGAAGGCAAGTTTATGGTCATCACTGATACGTTCGGCCTGCCGAAAGGCGTGAAAAACCCGGATGATGTAAAGAAATTTTTAGCGGTGCTTGGCTCGGTGGAAGGGCAAGATGCGTTTAACCCGCTGAAAGGCTCCATCCCGGCCCGCATCGACGCGGATCCGTCCAAGTACGATGAATACGGCAAACAAACGATGCAAGACTTCAAAACAGCGGAGCTGGCGCCGAGCTTAGCGCACGGTTCAGCAGCGCCGGAAGGGTTTGTCACGAAGGTCAATCAGGCCGTCAACATTTTCGTGACGCAAAAAGATGTGAAGACGTTCATCGATACGTTGGCTTCGGCTGCAGCAGAACTGAAGAAATAATGGAGAAAAGGGGACGGGAGCCATTCTCTTCCCTTTTCGCCATCATGAGGGGGAATCGTAGTGGAAACGGTCAACATCACGCCAGCCGAGAAGACAGCGGCTGTCCCTACGGTGCGGAAAAAGCGGAAATGGACAGCCGACCATTGGCTGGCCGCCGCATTTTTGGCGCCGTCGGTCGTACTGATTTTCTTATTTGTGTACGGGTTTATCGGCTGGACGGGGTATGTGTCCTTGAGCAACTGGAACTCCCTTGTACCGGATTGGTCGTTTGCCGGGTTGAAAAACTATTTGTATTTGTTTCATGATTTCCGCTTCCAGGCCGACTTGCGCAATACGCTCGTGTTTACGGTGTTGTTTATCGCCGCCGTCATCGTGCTCGGCCAGCTGCTTGCCATTTTGCTTGACCAAAAGCTGCGCGGCGAGTCGCTGTTCCGCAACATTTTCTTCTTCCCGATGGCCTTGTCATTTGTCGTCACCGGAGTCGTGTGGCAATGGCTGTTCAACCCGTCAACGGGTGTGAATCTATTTTTGAAACCGCTTGGCCTTGATGGAAAATGGTATACGGATACGAACATCCTTGGCGGATTCCATTGGGGGAAAATCGAATTTGGCGTTCCTGTCGCCATCATTGCCGTTGTCGTGGCGGCCGTCTGGCAAATGACCGGATTTGCGGTGGCGATGTATCTCGCCGGCCTGCGCGCCATTCCGGATGAAGTGCGGGAAGCGGCGCGGATGGACGGAGCGACCGAGTTTCAATTGTATTGGAAAATCATTTTGCCGCTGCTGCGGCCGATCACCGTCAGCGTCATCATCATTATGGCCCATATTTCGCTGAAAATTTTCGATTTGATTTACGCCATGACCGGGCCGGGGGCGAACTTTGTCACCGATGTGCCGGGCGTATACATGTTTGAAACGACGTTCCGCGGCAACTATTACGCCAACGGCGCGGCGATTGCGATCGTGATGCTGCTGTCGGTCGCCATCTTTATCGTTCCGTATCTTATCTCAAGCCGGAAGGGGGGATCGTGATGGCGAGATCCGTGTGGGCGCGGCCGTTTTTGTACGCATTGGCCATCGCTATGAGCGTGTTTTTCCTCATGCCGGTGTATGTCATGGTCGCCACGAGCTTGAAGCCGCTTGATGAAGTGACACTGGCCGACATGTGGAAACTGCCGTCAACGATCGATTGGAGCAGCTACGCCACAGCGTTTGACAAGCTCGCCCCGAACTTTTGGAATTCGATTTTGCTCGTCGTGCCGGCGACGCTGCTCTCCGCGCTGCTTGGGGCGCTCAACGGCTACGTGCTGTCGAAATGGAAGTTTAAAGGAGCGGATACGCTCTTTACGCTCATTTTGTTCGGCATGTTCATCCCGTATCAAAGCATTCTCATTCCGCTCATCCAGTTTTTGCGCGAAATCGGGCTGTACAACACGATTCCGGGGCTCGTGTTCGTCCATGTCGTCTACGGCATTCCGATTACGACGCTCATGTTCCGCAATTTTTACGCCGCGATACCGGATGAGATGATCGAGTCGGCGAAAATCGACGGTGCAGGGTTTGTCCGCATTTTCCGATATATTATGCTTCCGCTGTCGATTACCGGGTTCGTCGTCGTGGCGATTTGGCAGTTTACAAACATTTGGAACGAGTTTTTGTTCGCGGTGACGATCACGACATCCGACAAACAGCCGATCATGGTCGCCTTGCAAAATTTATCCGGCAGCCAAATCGTCCAATGGAACGTGCAAATGGCAGGCGCCTTGCTCGCCGCGCTGCCGACTTTGCTTGTGTACATTTTCCTCGGCAAATACTTCGTCCGCGGCTTGCTCGCGGGGTCGGTGAAGGGGTGAGCCGATCAGCGGTGTAGATCAACAACCCCGGCGGACAATAGAATCGATTTCCCTATGTTTCAAAAAGCCGCTGATCCGCGGCTTTTTGCCATTGATGTCCTCTCCCTTTTTCCAGTAAAATAGATACAACAAAAGAGCAGATGAAGAAAGAGAGGCGTACATATGATTTTGGGAGCCATTGAAGCTGGAGGCACGAAATTTGTCTGCGCCGTTGGCGATGAACACGGCAACATCCATGAACGGGCGGTGTTTCCGACGACGGCGCCGGAAGAGACGATGGCGCACGTTATCGATTTTTTCCGCCCCCACAACGTGGAGGCGATCGGGATCGGGTCATTCGGCCCGGTTGATTTGCGCCCGGACAGCCCGACGTATGGGTATATTACGAGCACGCCGAAACAGGCGTGGCGAAACTTCGATTTTGTCGGCGCGATAAAGCAACATTTTCCCGTGCCGATCGGCTTTGACACGGATGTCAACGCGGCGGCGCTCGGCGAGCAGCGCTGGGGGGCGGCGCGAGGACTTGACAGCTGCCTGTACATGACGGTTGGCACCGGCATCGGCGTTGGGGCGATCATCGAAGGCCGCCTGTTGCATGGGCTGCTTCACCCGGAGATGGGCCACATGTTGGTCCGCCGCCATCCGGATGACGCGTTTGCCGGCATTTGCCCGTATCATGGCGACTGCTTGGAAGGGATGGCGTCCGGCCCCGCGATTGAGCGGCGCTGGGGGAAAAAGGGGGCGGAATTGGCGGACCGCCATGAAGTATGGGAGTTGGAAGCCTTTTATCTTGCCCAGGCGATCACCAACTACATCCTCATTTTATCGCCGAAAAAGGTGATCACGGGCGGGGGCGTCATGAAGCAGACGCACGTGCTGCCGCTTGTGCGCCGTCATGTGCAGGAATTGCTTGGCGGCTATATTCAGCACGAAGCGATTCTCGAGAAGATCGATGAGTACATCGTCCTCCCAGGGCTTGGCGACAACGCCGGCGTGGCGGGCGCGTTGGCGCTTGCGGCGAGGGCGATCGAATAGCAAGAACGGCCGTCCACCGTCTTCAATCAGGCGGTGGGGCCGTTTGTTTTTTGTTTGAAGGCAGGGGCTCTGACCGACTGTTCAAAAAACTCGTTCAAAAATCGACCTATTGGTCAAAAAAATATCGTTTTTGAGTTGCAAATCTGTATAACATTAGTTTATAATTAGTTTGACCATCCGGTCATGGGTGATATGGAGGCGAGGACAATGATCCATGCTCGACGGTTGGTGGAATGGCTGCAACAACAAGGTGTGCGCGCCGATTTAGTGAAACCGCGCGCGCTGCTGCCGTCGTATCGGCAGTGGATGAGGACGAATGGGAAAGGAATGAGTGGCTGCCATGGATGAGCGGCGCGCCCAATTTATTGAGGCGGCGTTGAAATTGTTTGCTGAAAAAGGGTATCACACCACTTCCATTCAAGATTTGGTCGAGGCGTGGGGGATTTCCAAAGGAGCGTTTTATCACCATTTCGCCTCAAAGGAGGAGTTGTTGCTTTCGGTGCTCCGCTACTACAGCGAAAAAATGGTCGCTGATTTCATGGCGGACGGCGGGGAAGGGACGGAAAAAGAGCGGTTTGTCCGCCAGCTGGCTGCCCATTTTTCTCACATTCGCGAGTACAAAGACTTTTTGCGTATGATGATGTCGGAGCAATTGCCGAAAGTCAATCCGGAAGTGGAACGGTATATGTTCCGCCAGCATGGGCGCCTTTTTTTATGGTATTGCACGCGCCTAGCGGAGGTCTATGGCAAGGCGGTTGGTCCGTATGTGTATGATGTGGCCATGATGACGAACGGCATCATCAGGCAATATTTGTTTTACTTCTTTTTTCGCGAGGAGGCGTTTGATGCGGACGAGGCAGCTCGTTTTCTTGTGCGGCGCATTGATGCCATTGTCGCTAGCTTCACGGCTGAGGAGCGTCCGCTTTTGACGGAAGAGTCGTTTGCGCCATGGGTGAAGATGGAGGAGCAGGAGCGAGAGCGTCAGCGGGAGCGGCTGGCTTCGGCGTTCGCCGCCGTCCGGGAGGCCGCCAATGGACTCAATCCGAAGCAGGGGAACGATGTGCTGGAAGCCATAGCGGCGCTGGAGGAAGAGCTGCTTGGACGGCACGCGCCGCCCCGTGCCTATATCGTCGAAGCGCTGCTGTTGTATTTGCGTCATCAACAAACGCCTCAACTGGCGCCGGCTTTGGATGCATTGGTCAAAGAAATGGATGAATACCAACGACAAAACGGATGGGAGAGAGAAGTATGGAAAAAGCGGTAACAGTGCCAGCGATCACCATTCGTCATCGTCCGTTGCTCATTACCGGGCTGATCATTGCCATGCTGTTTGCGGCATTAGACGGGACGATCGTCGGCACGGCGATGCCGCGCATCGTCGGGGAGCTTCACGGATTGGGGATTATGACGTGGCTGACGACAGCGTATATGTTGACGTCAACGACGGTCGTGCCGATCGCCGGCAAGCTCGCCGACTTATTGGGTCGTCGGATTGTCTATGTGAGCGGGTTGGTCATTTTTATGGCTGGTTCGGCGCTTTGCGGCATGGCGAACGATATGACCGAGCTCATCATTTACCGCGGCATTCAAGGAATCGGCGGCGGGATTATGATGCCGATGGCAATGATTGTCGTTGGTGACGTGTTTACGGGGAAAGAGCGGGCGAAATGGCAAGGAGTGTTCGGTGGTCTGTACGGTCTCGCTTCAGTGCTGGGCCCGCAAATCGGCGGCTTTATCGTCGATCATTTGAACTGGCGTTGGGTGTTTTATATTAACTTGCCGGTCGGCATTTTAGCGACCGTGCTGATTGCGATGGGGTTAAGCAAATATAAAGCTGAAGGGCCAGTGAAATTCGACGTTGCCGGGATGGCGACGCTGACGGCAGGTGTCGTCAGCTTATTGCTTGGGCTGACATTTGGCGGTGACCAATATGCGTGGGGCTCATGGCAAATCATCTCGCTGTTTGCGGCGGCGGTGATCTTTTTCGCCTTGTTCGTTTGGGCAGAAAAGCGGGCGGAGGAGCCGATCATTCCGCTTTGGCTCTTCCGCAACCGGACGTTTACGTTGTTAAACGGCATCGGCTTTTTCATGAGCGTCGGTATGTTCGGAGCCATCATGTTCGTCCCATTTTTTATGCAAGGGGTGGTTGGGGTAAGTGCCACAGAGTCAGGAACGATTATGACACCGATGATGATTACGATGATTATCGGCAGCGTCCTTGGCGGTCGACTGGTATACCGGATCGGGGTGAAGCCGCAGCTGATCATCGGCATGGCCGTTATGGCGTCCGCATTCGGGCTGCTTGGCACGATGGATGTCGATACGTCAAAATGGACGGCAACGCTGTATATGATCGTGCTTGGACTCGGTACAGGGCTCGTGATGCCGATTTTAACGCTTGCTTTGCAAGAAAGCTTTCCGAAATCGGAGCTTGGCGTGGTGACATCTTCAAGCCAATTTTTCCGCTCGATCGGTGGGACGTTTGGCATGACAGTGCTCGGGGCCATCATGAATCATCGTTCGAGCACTTTGCTTGACGAGCGGCTCATGCCAAAGCTTGAAGCGCTGCCGGCGCAGGCGAAAGGGCTTGTCGACCGCTTTGCTGATATGATTCATACCGACCCGCAAGGATTGTATTCTGTCTTGCTCAGTCCGGAAGCGATGGCGAAAATTCCAGCGCCGCTTCGGGACATGTTCGTGCCGGTGCTGAAGCAGTCGCTTGTCGATTCCCTGCAGGCGGTCTTTTGGTTCGGGCTCGCGTTTATCGCGGTGGGCTTGCTTTTGGTGTTCGGCTTGAAACGGATCGCCTTGTCCGATCGGGCTGAGGCGATGAAGCCGTTGAAGCAGGCAAAAGAGACTGAGTGAAGAAAAGGAAACGGCGGACCGCGCCTTTTCGGCGAGAAGGCGGGCCGCCTTTTTTGTGGGCGGCAACGAACAAAAGAGCGATGAGGCATCCAAAGGTAGGCGTCGGTTTGCTTTTGTGCCGCTCATTTCGCCGGGCGGGTCTCGCATCAACGCGATGCTCGGCGCTTGGCAGCTTCACGGTGACGATCGGCAACGGGCGGCTACGGCGCGCCTGCATCCGCGCTTTGGCCGAAGACGCGCGAGCGGGTGAGAAAGCGGACGCCTTCCGGGCCTTCAAGCGAAAACATGCCGCCGCGCCCCGGAACGACATCGATGATGAGCTGCGTATGCTTCCAATATTCATATTGCGCCTTGGCGATGTAAAACGGGCAGCCGCCGATTTCGCCAAGCAAAACGTCGGAATCGCCGACGATCAACTCGCCGAGCGGGTAGCACATCGGCGAGCTGCCGTCGCAGCAGCCGCCGGATTGATGGAACATGAGCGGGCCGTACTTTGCTTTCAGCTTTTCGATTAACGCTAACGCTGCTTCGGTGGCGATGACTTTCGGTTCTTCAGCCATTGGGTGTCCCTCCTTTGCATTCATGCATTTCGTTTGTTTTCGGTATGGACGGTCGATCGGCGGATCGGCGGCCCGCCGCTTGGCGGAGAATGAGTGAAACAACAGCAATGTCATCAAGGTAAAAGAGGGTGTCCCAAACGGACCGGGACACCTTGTCAACATGGTATGGTGGGCTCTTCGCCTCAAAACGAGGAGGCGATGAAAGAGCGGGTGGGTGAGTATTAGAACAAGCCCAGTTTTTTCGGCGAATAGCTGACGAGCAAGTTTTTCGTTTGTTGGTAATGGTCAAGCATCATTTTGTGCGTTTCGCGGCCGATGCCGGACATCTTGTAGCCGCCGAACGCCGCATGGGCCGGATAGACGTGGTAGCAGTTCGTCCAGACGCGGCCAGCCTGGATGCCGCGGCCAAAGCGGTACGCGGTGTTGATGTCGCGCGTCCAGACGCCGGCGCCAAGGCCGTACAGCGTCTCATTGGCGATGGCAAGCGCTTCGTCGTGGTCTTTGAACGTCGTGACCGCGAGCACAGGGCCGAAAATTTCTTCTTGGAAGATGCGCATTTTGTTATGTCCTTTGAAAATCGTCGGCTTGACGTAATAGCCGCCGGCGAGCTCCCCTTCCAGTATGTTCCGTTCCCCGCCGATCAAAAGTTCGGCGCCTTCCTGTTTGCCGATGTCGATGTATGACAAAATTTTCTCGAGCTGTTCAGAGGAGGCTTGGGCGCCGATCATTGTTTCCGTATCGAGCGGATTGCCTTGCTTGATTTGCTTGACGCGTTCAAGCGCCCGTTCCATAAAGACGTCATAAATCGACTCATGGATGAGGGCGCGCGACGGGCATGTGCACACTTCGCCTTGGTTCAGAGCGAACATCGTAAACCCTTCAAGCGCCTTATCGAGAAACTCGTCATCGTTGTCCATCACATCAGCGAAGAAAATGTTCGGGGACTTGCCGCCAAGCTCAAGCGTGACCGGCACGATGTTTTGCGAGGCGTACTGCATGATGAGCCGTCCGGTCGTCGTTTCGCCGGTGAATGCCACTTTCGCCACACGCGGGTTCGAGGCGAGCGGCTTGCCGGCTTCTAAGCCAAAGCCGTTGACGATGTTGACGACGCCAGGTGGGAGCAAATCTTCGATGAGTTCGATGAGAACGAGGATCGACGTCGGCGTTTGCTCCGCCGGTTTCAAGACGACGCAGTTGCCTGCGGCCAATGCCGGGGCGAGTTTCCATGCCGCCATGAGAATCGGGAAGTTCCACGGGATGATTTGCCCGACGACGCCGAGCGGTTCTTTGAAATGATAGGCGACCGTGTCGTGATCGATTTCTGAAATCGTGCCTTCTTGCGCGCGGATGCAGCTGGCAAAATAGCGGAAATGGTCGATGGCAAGCGGAATGTCAGCCGCGAGCGTCTCGCGGATCGGCTTGCCGTTTTCCCACGTTTCGGCGACGGCCAGCATTTCCAAATGTTCTTCCATCCGATCGGCGATTTTGTTCAGCAAACGGGCGCGCTCCGCTGGAGACGTGCGTCCCCATGCGTCTTTGGCCGCGTGGGCGGCGTCAAGCGCCAGTTCGATGTCCGCCGCTTTGGAGCGCGGCACTTCGCAATACGGCTGTCCGGTGATGGGCGTGATGTTTTCAAAATACTCGCCGTCGACCGGCGGCACCCATTTGCCGCCAATGAAGTTTTCGTAGCGCTTTTTAAATGTGACGAGCGCTCCTGGCTGGCCTGGTTGAGCATAGATCATCCCCGATTCCTCCTCCATTTGAGTTTTTTGTATTCGCTTACAAAGGAAAGAATATTATAAAAATTCTTTCCAATGAATACAATATCATGACTGAACAATACTGTCAAATCGAAAATGTCCATGCAGCCGTATAGATGGTGATGAGAAGAGGCGCCCCGCTGCGTTTGGGGCGCCCTTGGTTGGCTTCAAGGACTTGAATCGACGGTTCGGCCATCAATCGACTTCCAAGCCTTCCAGCCAGCGGCTTGCGTAGACGCTGCAAAGATGGTGGAACACTTCGATCGCCTCGTTCGGGTCAGCTGCAAAAAAGGTGCTGGCGGCCGTTTCGTTTTCTTCGCGGACGAACTCAAGCAAAAAGTCGGTGGCGATCCGGTTGAACAAAAGAAGCGCGCCGTAGGAGCGCTCAAGCTGGCGTTTCCGCTCGAGCGGGTCATCGATGGACAAAAACGGACGCTCATAGCGGGCCGTCATCTCTGACAGCCGGCGCTGGATCTTGCGCTGGGCGTCCGTGAGCATCGCCTCGATCGTCTGTGGCGATAGAAAGGTTTGCTCGCGCAGCATATAGCCCCAAATTTGCTTGAGCGCATGGGCCGATTCGCTCGCAAACGCGATGTTGCCGAGCAGATCGGCAACGTATTGCTCGTCGTCATCAGTTTGAATGCGCAGCTTCATAATGATTTCGAGCACATCGGAATGAATTTTTTCTTTCTGCCATGATTTCGTCAGCTCATGAAGCAAGACGGAAAGCGAGCGTGCCAATTCTTCTTTCGTCATGATCAGCCAGTCCTTTCCCAGCAACATCATTCTCTTTCACATTGTATCATGACGGCTGTCTGGATAAAGCAGATCCGTTATGTTTCCGAATTGACGGAGGAAAACGGCGGTTTGAGCGAAGATTGGGATCCATCGTTTCATCTCTATTTCGCGCAGGAGACTCCCTCTTCAACGACCAAAGGGAGTAAGTGGGAGAGGAATGCGCGTTCCCCCTTTCTTTTGTGTATGATAGAATAAAGACGTGGAGAAAACCGTTCAATAAAGGCACTCCCATAACGGCTGCTCGATGGATGGAGTTGGTTGCAGGAAACGTTGCAACCGTCAAACATCGAGCGTAGGTCTGTCTGTTGTGTGTGGAAGCCAAGTACTGCCAACAGACACTCCCATCTCCAAATGTTCACTTCGACACGGTTCGGTTGGTCAAAGGTCATCCGGAAAAAAGGAAGGGGGAGATAAAGATGAAACCGGTTCGTTTGCGCGGTCATCATTTGCTTTGTGTGCACGGATTTCGCGGCATGGGCTACAGCCCGTCGTTCGTGGAAAAAATGTGGGAGATCGTGGCCCGCATTCGCGATGAACACGACGATTTCCCGATTGAAGTCGTCGCGGCGCTCGATGAGGCGTGCCTCGCCTGCCCGCATCATGGGGAGACAACGTGTGAAGCCGGTCCAAATTCCGATGCCCACGTCCGTTCACTTGACGGAAACGTCATTCGCCATTTAGGCTTGGAGCCAGGCAACGTGTATTGGAAGTCCGAACTGATTCGGCGGACGGCGGAACGGGTCAAGCCGGATGATTTGGACGAGTTATGCCGCGACTGCTCGTGGCTGCCGTACGGCGTCTGCAAAGAAGGAATCGCCAACGTCCGCCGCGGCAATGTGGCGCAAACGTGAGAAGTGATTTGCGGAAAAAGAATCGAAGGACGATGGGAACACGGCGCTGCGCTGAGCCGTCATTCGTTTGTCAAGGTGGGGGGCCTGTTGCAGCGGCATCTGATAGATGCAACGAAGAAGTTTAACATATCCTTGACGGAAAAGCGGTTTGTCCATTTTCGACTGTCGAGGGCAAGCCTGTAGCTTGGAAGACCGAACAACCATCCGCTTCACAGACCCATACTGGGGCTGAAAGCGGCGTTGTTCGGTCGCCAGGCAGTCGATCCAATGCTCGGTAAAAGCGGCAAATGGTAAAGCTTCAAGTGGCATCTATATGTTTTGAAAAGAGTCATGGCCGGCGATGGCGGCAGTTTTAGACGTTGGCGGAAATTTCTAAAAAATGAATAGTCCCATGGGCGGAAAAATGTGATATGATAAACAATTATAGAGACTTTCGACAGAAAGGGTCATGAACGATGAAAGTAGCCAAATTCGGTGGAAGTTCGGTGGCGAGCGCTGCACAATTCCGTAAAGTGGCCGACATCGTCAGCTCGGATATCGAGCGCCGCATCGTCGTCGTGTCGGCGCCGGGGAAACGGTACAAGGACGATGTGAAAGTGACCGATATGCTCATCCAGCTGGCCGAACAAGTTGTGGCTGGCGAGCCGCATGAGGAAACAATGGAAGCGATCGTGAAGCGGTATGCGGACATTGCCAATGAGCTGGGGCTGGAAGCCGACGGCTTTTTGGCCGAGCTTGTCGATGACTTGCAGTCGAAAATCAGCGCCTATCGAAGCGAGCCGCCTCGGTTGTTTGACGCCATGAAAGCGAGCGGCGAAGACCATAACGCAAAGCTCATGGCGCTCTATCTGCAAGATCGCGGGCTTGAGGCGAGCTACGTCAGCCCGCTTGAAGCCGGCATTATCGTCACCGATGAGCCGGGCAACGCCCAAGTGCTTCCGGAGTCGTATGACAAACTGAAGCAGCTGCGCGAACGGCGTGGCGTTTTGGTCATCCCAGGATTTTTCGGCTATTCCCGATCGGGCCATATCGTCACGTTCCCGCGCGGCGGGTCGGATATTACGGGCTCGATCGTCGCCGCAGGCGTCAAAGCGGACGTGTACGAAAACTTTACTGACGTCGATTCGATTTATTGCGTCAACCCGTCGATCGTCGCCGATGCCCGCAAGCTGAAAGAAATCACGTACCGCGAGATGCGTGAGCTGTCGTATTCCGGATTTTCCGTCTTTCATGACGAGGCGCTGGAGCCCGTCTATCGCGCCGGCATTCCCGTTTGCGTAAAAAACACAAACAACCCGGCTGCCCCAGGCACGTGGATCGTCGCCAAGCGCAACCATATCGACGAACCGGTCGCCGGCATTGCGAGCGACACGGGCTTTTGCAGCATCAACATCAGCAAATATTTAATGAACCGCGAAATCGGATTCGGCCGGCGCGTGCTGCAAATTTTAGAAGACGAAGGCATCTCCTACGAACATACGCCGTCCGGCATCGACAACATGTCGGTCATCTTGCGGGCGGATCAGCTCGCGGACGGAAAAGAGGAGCGCATCCTCGCCCGCATCCGCGAAGAGCTTGCCGTCGATGAGGTGACGATTGAGTACGGCTTGGCGCTCATTATGGTCGTCGGCGAAGGAATGGAAAAAACGATCGGGATGGCGGCAAAAGCTACGACTGCGCTCGCTGACGCCAACATCAACTTGGAGATGATCAACCAAGGCTCGTCCGAAGTGAGCATGATGTTCGGCGTCAAAGAAGACGTCGTCAACGAGGCGGTGCGCGCGTTGTACAACGCCTACTTCCAACAGGCAACCGTAAGTCACCTTTCCTAACGCGAAACAGGCGTCCGAAACTCGGGCGCCTATTCTTATGAACCGAGAAGCCCCACTTTCACGCGATCAGCCGAAGGGGGAATGAATCAGCGTCTCCCATCATGGATGTTCCCCAACGCCGCTCAAAGTATCTTGAAAGAAGGACTTCGTTGGAACCGCCAAATCACAGGGACAGACGGGGGATGGTCTAGCTGGCAGTCTGCCTTATGGCGGGTGTTCCCGAGAATCTCCCATCTCTAAGCGTTTGCGTAGGTGGGAGAGCGTTCAAGCGCTCCAAGCCGAGCTTTCTTCTTTTTCCGCTCGTTGGCGTACATAAGAGCGGCATGTTCGGAAAATACTACCAATGTACGTCAAAGAAAGCGGAAGGGAGGAAGAACGAATGCGGCAATGGCTAGGAATGGCCGTGCTTGTCGCTGTTTTCGCTTCGTTTCCGGCTGGAGCGGCGGCCATCAGCCGAAGCGAGCTGGAGCAGTACGCTGAGAGTGTCGGCTGGACGGTGAGCGACTTGTTGGACTATTTAGATCGATACGGCTTGACAGCCGCCGATTTTCGCACCATGGATGAGATGAAACAATGGCTTGGCACGCCCATCACCGACGAGCGGCTTCATGCCGTTCTGCGCCGGCACGGGCTGACGGTCGAGGAGCTCGAGGCGCTGCTTGGCCAGTTTGGCGAAACGGTGCAAGACTACACATTTGTCGAAGACTTAGACCGGGCCATCCGTTTTTACTCGCAGCACAACGCCGCCATGCAGCAAATCAACGACTTGCTTGGGGTGCTCGGGATGACGGAACAAGAAGTGCGCGCCTTCACCCGCCATATCGCCTCGCTTGACGACCCGCAGGTAGCAGAGCGGCTTTTGGCGCTTCGTGAGCGGCTGCGCCCGTTTGCGGAGACGGAAGGGCCGTGGACGGATGAAGAGCGCCACAAACTGCGGGCGATGTGGGAAGAGGGGCTTCGCCTGCTTGAGCTTAAGGCGGACGTGCCGGACATCAAGACGGCCGGAGCGAAGCCCATCCATGTTCGCTTGTACACCCGCCAAGGCGAGAAGGTCGCCGATATCGCCATAACGCGGGAGATGCTCACATCAGGCTACATCGTCCGCGCGGGGGAGAAAGGCGTTGACGCCGGGCTGCTCGCTGTCGAGATGAAAGGAAAGATGTATGGGGAAAAACTGCCGGAGACGGCGTCGCCGTATTTGGCCTATACGTTGGCCGGACTGATGCTCGCTTCCGCCGGGTTCCTTCTTTACCGGCGGGTCGGGCGGCTGAAAGGGTGAAGGAACGTGAACGGCAAGCCCGCGCAGTTTTCGTGGGGGCGCCGGGCCGCCCAATGGGCGGCGCTTTGGGCGATCGTCATCGGGGCGGCGACAGCCGGTTGGAACGGCTATTGGTACACCGTCGGTCGGATGGCGGTCAAGCGGGATGCCCCTGCGCCTTCCTCACCGCCGGCCGCAAGCCTTCCAGCGGAACGTTCGGCGCAAAGAGACGTGCCGCTTGGCGCCCGCCTTGGCGAACTCGCCATTCCGAAGCTCGGGGCGGCGATTCCGGTGTATGAAGGCGTTCGTGAACAAGAATTGCGCCGAGGCGTCGGCCATTATCCGGCGAGCGATTGGCCAGGGGAAAAAGGGCATGTCGTGCTATCCGGGCACCGCGATACGGTGTTCCGCCGCTTTGGCGAGCTTGAGATCGGCGATGCGCTCGTCATTCGAACGGATCGCGCCGCCATCCATTACCGCATCGTCAACATCCGCATCGTTGATGACGACGACCGGACCGTTTTGGTCGACAAAGCGCGCCCAACGCTGACGGTGACGACGTGCTACCCGTTTCGCCTCATCGGCCGCGCTCCGAAACGCTGCATCGTCACCGCCCGCCCGGTCCGGGTTGATGCCCTGGCGTTTCCAAGAGGATGATCCACTTGCCTGCAGGAAGGCAAACAAAAAGGCTGGAAAGTGCGCTCTCCAGCCTTTTACCTTTTCCGTTCCTGCGGCGCCTTGGCATCGATTCGCTCATGCATTTGCTGGCGAAACTCTTGAAGCAGCGCCTCGCCTTGCAGCCCTTTCTTGACAAGGCCGGCCAGCACGACTTCCGCCAAATGGGTGCGCCGCGGGATCATCAGCCCTTCCATCAAGACGCTAATGTGGCCGTTCATTTTCGTGATCGAACGGACGGCGACGAGCATGTTGGCCGGGTCGTTGCTCGTGTGGGTGATCGTCACTTGCAGTTGGAATTCTGGACGCCGCTGCAAGCTCACAAACATTGGCTCATAGTCGTCATCCAAATACGCCTCCACGAGCCAGCGGTTTTGCCCGTCTTCTTTGTTGATGATCAACCCGTCAATAAACGGGATGTCTTGGCGGTGCATGTCGTCGTCGATGACCGAGAGCCCGACAAGCTTGAACGTTTTCATCTCGTCCACCTCGTTACCGTTGTCTTATCCAAGATTATAGCACAGGCGGACGAGGGAAGAAAAACGGGATGCCGCCCCTGTTGCTGAAAAACGATCTGCATGTTTTCCGTCGGATGCCAAAAACGCCATTTTGCCCCGCCATTGTCGACGAAGATTTCGCCTTTTTCGCTGGATTGTATCTATAGAGTGCACAAAAAAATGCAAAAATCGCGATTTTACGACCCAAAACGAGATTCGTTATCATAAAGGTGCGGTGGAGGAAAGGGGGGATGCGCCAACACATGATCAACCAAGTCGTGTTGGTCGGCCGGTTGACGAAAGATCCCGAGCTTCGCTACACGGCCGAAGGGGCTGCCGTCGCGACTGTCACACTGGCGGTGGCCAGAAATTTCCGCAACGCGGAAGGGGGGATTGACGCCGATTTCGTTCCATGCGTTTTATGGCGGAAAACGGCGGAACATACCGCCAATTATTGCCGAAAAGGTTCGATGGTGGCGGTGACGGGGAGAATCCAAACGCGCCGCTACGATAAAAAAGACGGTCAACGCGTCTATGTCACCGAAGTCGTCGCGGAGTCCGTCCAATTTCTCCACTCCGGCAAGAAACCAGAATGGCCGGAGCACGTATAGTCGTTTCCCCATACATGCCTTTCAAAGCGAATCCCCAAGAGAAAGAACGTGTCCCCAAACACTCCCCAACGGATGGCGCTAGCACGTTGTTGTTAGCGCTTTTTTCAGCGTGCGGGGGGAGCTACATGAGCTCGGAGCACTCTTTTACGATTGTCATGATCATCGTTTCGACATGTTTTCGCTTTTTATCCGGCAGCTTCGCGAGCGTGTACACTGCTTCGCTCATCTCTTGGTTATGAAGCAAGTAGTCCAACGCCGCCAGCACTGTTTCGTGCACGTCCGCCGTTCCGTACATGTCCGTCACTTCGCGCAACAGCTCGCGCTGGCGCGTTTCGCCGCCAAGCAAAAAATCGGCGCTGACGTCAAACAACTGGCAGAGCTTCTCAAGCGACTGCACATCGGGAAGCAAACTGCCGTTTTCCCATTTGCTGATTTGCGAACGCGATACATTCAGTTGCTCGGCCAGCTCTTCCTGTGTCCAGCGCCGTTCTTTTCGCAATCGTTTGAGCGTTTCCCCAAGGTTTGTCATCGTTTGTCACCACGCTTTTCATCATTACTCTTTAAAGATAGAAAAGCGCGGAGGTAATGGTTGTTCCTTTTTGGACCATTTATTTCTTCGTTTCCAAATTAGAACATATTTGTCGATTATTCTGTCGTTCGGCCTCTTTTTTGCCCAGGAAACACATAGTACAATTAGTTAAAAATAGGAAATTTATAAGCAAAAAGAGGGGGTCAAGGTGAATATCTATCTTGCCGATTTTGTCATTTGTGAACGAAACGGGCAGAAGCATACGCAAAACATGTACCGTATCTATATTAAGGAAATGAAAAATCCGTTTTCCGTGCGGCTGAAAACGATCGCCCCGGCCAGTTTCACCGATTCGCTGCGCTCGCTGAAAAATGAAGGTGGACGGATGCGTTTTGCATCGGAAGGCGAGGCGCTGTTCCGCACGATCACCTGCTCAAAGGAAGCTCAGCTCTATTTTGTATTTAAATGCACAAGCCAATTGTACATGTTTATCGTCAAGCTCGATCTTCGCCAAAAAAAGTTTACCGTCGCCCTTTATGAGTGGAACGAACCGAGGCAAAAATACATCCCGATCCGTGCAGATGAATGGCTGGCGATAGAAAAACAGCTCATTTATGAAGTGCTGCAGTCGATTTACCTTGTCGATGACCGGCATGTATCGCACTTGTTCGCCAATCTGTCGCGTCCGAAACGGGGAACACCCCATTCCGGTTCATGATCTTCTTTCTTCTCCCAATGGAAAAAAGCATTTCCTTTCATGGCTTTCATACGATATACTGAAAATTAGAACATTGCCGCGCCTCATCTTGAACATCCACTCAGGACAAGACGACAACAAACGAAAGGGGCGGCGAAGGGAGAGGACGCATCCGTGAAACCGAATCACGCCTTCTTTGCCGCTGCCATGGTTTCGTCCTTTTTTCTTGCCCCGGATGACAGCCAGGCGGCGGAATGGAAAAAAGGCATGAGTTCCCCTGAAATCACACAAATCCAGCAGCGTTTAAAGGAACAAGGCTTTTTTACATACCCAAAAGCGACCGGCTACTTTGGCGCCATCACCGAAGAAGCCGTCAAGGCATTCCAACGGGCGATGAACTTGCCGGCGACCGGCATCGTCGATGACGCCACCTACGCGAAGCTGAAAAAGCCTGCGTCAAACAACACGCTCGCCATCGGTTCCCGCGGTGCGGCCGTCAGTGATTTGCAACGCCGGCTGAAACAGCTCGGCTATTTTCGCTATCCGCAAATCACCGGCTACTATGGCGCGGTGACCGCCGATGCGGTGAAGCAGTTTCAACAGGCGAACGGACTTCCCGCCACCGGCCGGGCGGATCGGGCAACGCTTGAGCGGCTGAAGCAAAAAGCAACAAGTCAGCCGGCCACGTCATCTGACGCGCTGACGATCGGTTCGCGCGGCGACGACGTCCGCAAGCTGCAGCAGCAGCTTAAACAACTCGGCTACTTTACGTATTCGGACATCACCGGCTACTATGGGGTGCTGACCGCCGACGCGGTCCGCCGCTTTCAACGCGACAACGGCCTGCCAGTGACCGGCGCGGTCGACAACCAAACCGCCGCCCGCCTCGCGAGCGCAGTAAAAGCGAAAACGACCTCCCCTGCACCGATCGAACGCGAGCGTCAAGCGGTTCGCCTCTCAATCGGCGCGCTCGGCGAAGACGTCAAGCGCATTCAGACGAAGCTCAAAGAGCTCGGCTACTTCTGGACGGCCATCACCGGCTACTACGGCACCGCCACCGCCGATGCCGTCCGCCGTTTCCAACAAGCGGCCCAACTCCCCGCAACCGGCGTCGTGGACGGCGAAACATACGAGCGCCTGATCGGACAAGCCCCTGCGGCGAAGCTGGACGTCATCGAACTCGTCGCCGATGCGGCCGAACTGCTCGGCGTCCCGTACGTTTGGGGCGGCGATGCGCCGGAAGAGGGGTTTGACTGCAGCGGCTTCATTTTCTATCTCTTTCAGCAACAAGGCGTCCCATCCCGCGCACCGTCGCCTTGATGTGGAGTGCAGGCGCATCGGTTTCCGCCCCGGAAGTCGGCGACATCGTCTTTTTCGCCACGACCACGAGCGGCCCATCGCATGCCGGCATCTATATCGGCAACGGCCAGTTCATCCATAGCGGCGCCTCGACCGGCGTGACGACGAGCCGCCTCGACCAACCGTATTGGAAACAGCGGTACTTGGGGGCGAAGCGGTTATTTTAGCATGCTATATAGATGCAACGAAGAAGTTTACCATATCCTTGACGGAAAAGCGGTTTGTCCCTTTTCGACTGTCGCAGGCAAGCCACCAGGCTTCTCCGTCACGCCTTGGCGTGACGGAGGACCGAACAACCACCTGCTTCACAGACTCATGTCTGTGAAGCGGCGTTGTTCGGTCGCCCGACAGTCGATCAAACGCCCGCTAAAAGCTGCAAATGGTAAAGCTTCAAATTGCATCTATATAGAACGACACCGATGACCAAAATGAGGAGGAAAACGAAGATGAAACATGCATCCCAAATGGCAGCCGCCATCTGCCTCGCCGCCGCCATCGCCCTCGGAGGAAATGGGCAAACGGTTGACGCCGCCGTCCAATGGGGGCAAGTCCAATGGAAACAAGGCATGATCGGCAAAGTCGTCATTTTGCGCGACACGCCTCTATACCGCCTGAACGGAGCAGCATGGCAGTCCGCCATGACGGCGAAACAAGGGCGCGAGTATCGCGTCTACAGCCAAAAACGGGCAGGCGGCGCCGTCTATTACAGCCTCGGCGGCGGACTGTATGCCAAACAAGGGGACGCCATCCAATACGTGCCGTTCACAAAAGACGAACTTCTCGCCCTTGTCGCCCGCTCATTGAAAGGGCAGTACATTCTTCAGGCAGGAAAGGAATCCGTCCCGTTCGTCATTGAGCGGCAAAAAGGCAGCCGCTTGTTCGGCTGGTACTTATACGGCCAAAATATGTCATTGCCGCTTGAAGGCCGCATCGATGGCGCGACGGTGACACTCTCCATTTATTTCAACGACAACACCGAAGCGATCGCCGACTCGATCTCTTACTTAAAAGCGTACAACGTGCCGAAGGAAGAGATCGAAAAAATCGCCGAACAGCTCGCCAACAGCGGCGATTACGCCATGCAGCTGCAATTTTCCATCACGAACAGCCCGGAACAATTCGCAGGACAGTTCCGCTTTCTCGATTTGTACTTGGATGACCGTTATGACGTCGTCAAAATGACGCTTGGCCAACCGATGGACGTCACGGTGAAGAAAAACGATTGATGTTTTTGCACAAAATGTTTGCCAACCAAAACCATCAAACTGCCAAAATATTGTTCTAAATTTCTGTTACAGGCATATTCATATCAATGTCGCCATCGATGGCAATAATTTCAATGGCATATTCTCTAAAAAATTTGTATTTAGGGCTAGAATTTAGAAGAAAAATGTATTATTATAGGAGACGTGGAGCATTAAGGAATGATGTGAAAGTGCTAGCACTGGATGATAGCCTTGCTAATAAGTCTATCATCTGGACACACAGGATGATCTTGGTTCATGTTAGCACCTTTTAGGCAATGAATCTACTAAACGGCAGCCGTTTAGGATCATTGTCTTAAAGTTTCATAAAAATGAAGGGGGATTTTAGGCTTTATGGACAAGAAGAAAGCAGTCAAACTCGCCACAGCCAGCGCTGTAGCAGCGAGCGCTTTCGTCGCCGCCAACCCGCACGCTTCCCAAGCAGCAACGGACGTGGCGACGGTCGTGAGCCAAGCGAAAGCGCAATTTAAAGCAGCGTATTATGCGTACAGCCACACGGTAACGGAAACGGGCAAACTCCCGAACATCAGCGACGTATATGCCGCCTACAACAAAGCGAAACAAGCGTATGCAAACGCGGTCGCTGTCGTGAACAAAGCCGGCGGCGCGAAAAAAGACGCGTATTTGGCTGATTTGCAAGCTACATACGAAACGTATGTATTCAAAGCCAACCCGAAATCGGGCGAAGCACGCGTGGCTACGTACATCGACGCTTACAACTACGCAGTCAAGCTTGACGGTCTGCGTCAAGATCTGGCGAAAGCTGTCGAAGCAAAAGACTTGAAAAAGGCAGAAGAGCTCTACCACAAAATTTCGTACGAGCTCAAAACGCGCACGGTCATTCTCGACCGCGTCTACGGCCAATCGACGCGCGACCTGCTTCGTTCCCAATACAAAAACGAAGCGCAAAAACTGCGCGACAGCTTGATCTACGACATCACGGTCTCGATCAAAGCGCGTGAAGCGCAAGACGCCGTCAAAGCAGGCAACTTGGACAAAGCAAAAGCCGCGCTTGACCAAGTCAACCAATACGTATCGAAAGTAACCGATGCGTTCAAAGCCGAACTGCAAAAAGCAGCGCAAGACGCCAACGCGGCGTATGAAGCGGCGCTTCCTTTCAAAGTTGAGAGTGTTGCCGTCGTAAATGCTAAACAAATTGAAATTAAACTGAATAAAGCAGTCGACACTTCAACAGCAAGCAATAAAAATAACTATAAAGTTCAAAAAAGCTCTGATAACAGCGCTACAGCACTTGCAACGTTGGATGGCTCTGCTGACATTTCGATATCTGATGATGGTAAAACTGTAACGATTACAACAACTAATGGAATCATTTCACAGTTCAGCGTTGCCAATGATGCTCCGTTCAAGTTTATCGTCGAGAATTTGAAAGATAAATATGGCAAAACGTTAGATTCATACTCGACTAATTTAGTTGTGAAAGATACAGTGGCGCCGACATTGAAAGATGTGAAAGCTACTGCGAAATCTACAACGACAAGAGTGACGCTTGTATTTAGCGAGCCGGTTCAAACTAACGGGGCAATTGCCTATGTGGGCGGCCAAGCTGCTTCAGTTCAACCAGGTTCAAATGTAAACGAAGTGATTTTGACAACAGCTCAGGCGCTTGAAGCTGGAAAAACATATGACTTGACATTGCTCAATTTTAAAGATTACGCAAACAATTTCTTACAGCCGAATCCGACGACGAAATCGTTTACTGTATCCAGTGATGCAGTGGCGCCGACTGTGCAGGATGTCAAAGTTGTCCGTGACAACCTCATTGAAGTGACATTCGACAAAGCGATGGACGCATCGACATTCGCAGGTTATACACGGGTGCTCGATTTGAACGGCAATCCACAAGGTGGAGTGATCACGGCGACTATTAAATCGGGCACGGCAGGCAAAACGGTTCGCTTAGCGTTGGGAAGCGCAGTTCCGTTTAACGACAGCGGGGTGTTCTCTGGTACTCTCGTGCTTGGGAACGGTATCAAAGATGTTAACGGTAACGCGAAATCCGCTACGACGCACAGCATCACCTTGACAAAAGATACTGCTCGTCCAACAGTGGCTGGTGCTTCTTATGTTGCTGCTGGCGGCCAATATGCAGGCAATACGTATACGAACGGTGCCATTGTTTTGAGATTCAATGAGGACGTAGCGAAAATTGGCTCCGACTTCAGATTGATCACAGCTGGAGGCGAAGATTTCACGAGCCGTTTGAATGCTGGCGGTGCTGCAGTAAACAATGATGATAACACAGAAGTCATTATTCCGCTTAACAGCTCTTTGAGCGCTGGGACGTATACATTGCGAGTTGGCAATGACGTTGTGAAAGATTTGTCCACTCAAGAAAATCGGAACGCAGCAGCTGTTACAACCTTTACGGTCGGCGCTTCGTCGGACAGCTCCAAGCCAGTGGTGAATGAAACATCTGTATCGGCTGCAGCTGCAACAAACCAAACGTCCGGCACGACAATCTCGCTGACGATGACGGACAACGTCGGCTTGGATTTGGCCACAGTTCAAGATGTCAACAACTACTTGTTAAACGGCAAGCCGTTGCCGTCTGGAAGTTATGTAACGATTGCGCATAACGGCGGAAGCTCAAGCAGTGCAGCAACAAACATTACTGTTACGCTCAATATTCCAGCGAAATCGATCACGAAAGACGGCACGTATGCATTGAATATTAATAACATTAAAGACAAGGCTGGAAACATCGCTGATCCGAAAGTGGCAAACGTGCGTTTGAATGACGATGTTTCGCCTGAATTGAAAACAGCAACTATTTCCAGCAATGGATTACTCGTCCTTGGCTTCTCGGAATCTGTAAATCAAGTGGGAGCTAGTACGCCTTCTGACTTCCAGTTTGTCATCAATGGTGTAGAAGTCGCAACTACGTACAACGCTAACATCGTTCAATTTGACAATGGTACTGGAACTGACGCTGGCAAATATGTCGTCACCTTTAAAGCAAAAGTAGATAAAGGTGCTGACAATAATGAAGCAACTACTGCAGATAACCGCTTGTACTTGGATGTAAACGGAAATAATGCGTTTGATTCCGGAGATATTCTCGTTCAAACGGGAACGACCAAAGCGGTTGGTGATGCAACGCTTGATGTTAACTTGCTGTCTGCTTTGAAAGTAAAAGTCGTGAACAACGCTGCTGTTAAAGATCAAAGCACCCTTCAAAATCCGATTCAAGTTGGAACGACAATTACAGTTAAGTGATGTTGGCGGAAAGAGGGTCCACCCTGGACCCTCTTTTTTGCATTCCGAATGTGTTTTCCCCTTGCTGATCGGCTGAGGATATGATGGTTACCTTGATGAGTTGCAATGTGAAAGTCGGAGGGCAGATTGATGAATAAAAGCGATCATCATACTCTCCTCCTTAACTGTCAGAAAAACATCAAGGAGCCTCATTGTTTTAAGGACGTTAAAAATCGAGACAATCTGATTTTGGTTTGAATTAGTACTGTCCTCCTAATTCCGAAAAAAGGGAAAAATGGTACAATAAAAAGAGAGACAAGTCCGCGCTGGCTTTAATGGTGGAACTAAGGGAACGAATAGTTTCGTCTCCATCAATTGCGGTAGGGAGAGGGATGGGCAGCTATGGAGATATACGTGGCGAGGCAGCCGATATTCGATGTTGAACGGAATGTGGTGGGGTACGAGCTGTTTTACCGAAGCGGTAAGGGCAATTTTTATGATGGGTTGAATGAGGACCAAGCTACCTTGGAAGTGCTGATTAACAGTTTTATGAACATTGGGATTGAGAAGTTGACCAATGGAAAGCCATGTTTTGTTAATTTTACAGAGAATTTGTTAAAATATGAAGTGCCCTTGCAGTTTCCGCCTGCGGCGATCGTGGTGGAAATTTTGGAGACGATCTCGATGTCAAACTGGCTTTTGTCTGTGTGCCGTAAGTTGAAGTCCCGTGGATACACGATCGCGCTCGATGATTTTGTGTTAGATGGCTCTTATCTTCCACTGTTTCCATACATAGATCTCGTCAAAGTAGATCTTTCTCGTGTTTCCATACAGGACGCATCGTCGTTCATGAAGATATCGAACAGGTTAGGAGTGAAATGGCTGGCGGAAAAAGTGGAGACGTACGAACAATTTTGGCGGGCTGCTGAAATGGGATTCGTGTATTTCCAAGGTTTCTTCTTTAGTAAACCCGTAATTTACAGGGATAAAGCCCTTCCATTTAGCTCCTATCTATCCTATTGGGCGCTGTTGGGGCGTTTGAACAAGGATGATCCGAATATTCATAAAATTGCAGAGATGATCGAGCGCGATCTAGCGCTTACGTACCGATTATTGAAATTGGCGAATTCGATGATCGTGTCGCATCGCCCAAAAATTAAATCAATCCGTCATGCAATCATGGTATTGGGCATCAATGAGCTGAAAAAGTGGATCTCCGTATTGGCTTTGCGAGAGTTGTACGATTTGCATGTTCAAGATGGGCAGAAGCATCTGTATGAAGAAATTGTCACATTGTCCTTTATTAGAGGAAAAGCTTGCGAATTGCTAGGGGGCCTATTGGGCTATGAACAGGACAAGGCTAGTTTGTTTTTAATGGGGATTTGTTCGCTGTTGGACGTTCTATTGCATCAGCCATTGTCGGAAATTTTAGATGAGCTGAATATTCATGATGATATACAAGCTTGTCTCCTGCATAGAACAGGCCGCTTTTGTGCTGTCTATGACCTAGTTTGGTGCATGGAGCGAGGGGAATGGGAGCAGATGGCGCGCCTATGTGGGCGATTGGGCTTGATGGAGGATAAGGTATTGTCGTGCTACCAGGAAGCCATTGAGTGGGCTGTGCGGGTGCAGGGAATTTTGTAGCTGTGGCTATTTAGGAAAGAACGTACTTCGGCTGATGGAGCGTCGACATTTGACTGGCACCACGTGTAAAAAATACACCGTTCTGCAGTGTAAAGTGCAGAGCGTAAGGTAAAGAAAAAATCTCGCCAGCTCTTCAGTTGCTGTAGAAATGAAAGGAAAGGGTGTCCCCAGACGGCGGGACACTTTTTTACATTAACGGAGAATGTTGATGGATGTGTTCTCCAGAGGCTACGATCATGGTGAATGATGGATTCTTTTTCACTATCCCCCGAGACAGACTGTGTTTTCCTAATTTTCGTCTCCCTTGAAATCATGAAGGTGATGGCTTCTTGCTGAGCTTGAAGATCCGAAGCAGGATTCCATACTTTGATTGCGTTTTCTGTTGTTTTTGGTAAGCTGCTGTGAAGGATTTAGGTGTTTTTTTCTAATAATTTTGTGTTTTTTGTGATATGATGACAATGGTACAAATTTTTCGAATCACTAAAGGGGGATGGGCATTGCAAAAACGGAAGAAATACGCGGCGGCGAGCGTGGTGTTGGCGTTGGGGCTGCTTGCTCCGGCTGTGTTGCCGACCGCAGCGGGCGCGGAAGACCGAGATGTCGTCAAGCTGCGCATTTTAGAGACGACGGACGTACATATGAATCTTGTCAACTACGATTATTTCAAAGATAGTCCGACGAATGAGTTCGGGTTGTCGAAAACGGCGCGTTTGATCGAGCAGGCGCGCGCTGAGCAGCCGAATACGCTTCTGTTTGACAACGGAGATTTGATTCAAGGAACGCCGCTTGGCGACTATGTGGCGAAAGTGAAGCCGCTGCAAGATGGCGAAGTGCATCCAGCGGTGAAACTGTTGCATTTGTTGAAGTACGATGCGGCGACGGTTGGGAACCATGAGTTCAACTATGGCTTGGATTTCCTCAATGAAGTGTATGACGATGCCAAGCTGCCGATCGTGAATGCGAACGTGTACCGTGACGATCATGACCAAAATCCGGATAACGATGTCAACTATTTCACGCCGTATCAAATTTTAGAGAAAGAAGTCGTTGATGAAGACGGGGAGAAGCATACGCTGAAGATCGGCGTCATCGGCTTTGTGCCGCCGCAAATTATGGATTGGGACAAAGCGAATTTGCAAGGGAAAGTGATTGCGAAAGACATTGTGCAGTCGGCGCAAAAGTATATTCCAAAAATGAAAGCGGAAGGGGCCGATTTGATCGTTGTGCTATCGCACTCAGGCATTGAGACCGGCGGAAACATCCCGAATATGGAAAACGCATCGTATTATTTAACGCAAATTCCGGGGGTCGACGCCGTGTTGACCGGCCACCAGCATAAAAAATTCCCGGCCCTTCCAGGCACAACACCAGATTTTCCGGACGGAAACGGAATCAACAATGAAACCGGCACGATCAACGGTGTTCCGGTGACGATGCCGGGTTCATGGGGCGATACGCTCGGCGTGATCGACTTGACGGTCGAGCAAGTCGACGGGAAATGGAAAGTGACGCAAGCGAAAGCCCAACTCCGTCCAGTGTATGACAAGGCGACGAAAACGCCGCTTGTCGACAGCGACCCGGCCGTTGAGCAGGCGATCCAAGCGGAACATGAAGCGACGATTCAGTACGTCCGCAGCCCGGTTGGAAAAACAACGAGCCCGATCAACAGCTATTTTGCGCTTATCAAAGACGATCCGTCTGTGCAAATCGTCACGAATGCGCAAAAATGGTATGTCGAAAAGATGTTGAAAGGGACGAAATATGAAGGCCTTCCGGTGCTGTCGGCCGGCGCTCCGTTCAAAGCCGGCGGACGCGGTGGGGCGAGCTATTATACCGACATCCCGGCAGGGGAAATCGCCATTAAAAACGTTGCTGATTTGTACTTGTATCCGAACACGGTGTATGCGCTGAAAATTACGGGAGCCGAGTTGAAAGAATGGCTTGAGTGGTCGGCGGGGCAATTCAACCAAATCGACCCGAACAAGACAGACGTTCAGCCGCTCGTCAACAACGATTTCCCGACGTACAACTTCGACATTATGGATGGAGTGACGTACGAGATCGATGTCACCGAGCCGGCGAAATACGACAAAAACCAAAATGTGATCAATCCGAACGCGAACCGGATTAAAAACTTGAAATTCGAAGGCAAGCCAGTGACGCCGAACATGGAATTTATCGTCGCAACGAACAACTATCGGGCGACGACAAACCGGATCATCAATCCGGGCGGGAAAAACACGATTTTGGCTGCGCCGGATGAAAACCGGCAAGTGATCATCGACTACATTCGGGAAAACGGAACGATCAACCCGTCGGCAGATGGCAACTGGCGGTTTGCGCCAGTGAAAGGGAAAGCGCCGGTGACCGTCACGTTTGAATCGTCGCCGGAAGCGCAAAAATACTTGCCGCAAGACGGCAGCATCCGCTATGTCGCCACTTTGCCGAGCGGATTTGCCCAATATGAATTTGCCTTGCCGCTTTGGAGGGAAGAAAAGCCCAACCCGCCCAAGCAGCCGGAGAAGCCAACCACTCCTCCAGGCCAAGTGAAAAAAGTGTATTGGGATGGCGTGGAGTTGAAAAAAGGGCAAATCGGCCGCTTGACGGTGCAAAAGCCGATCAATCTATGGAAGCGGACGAAGGATGGGCGCCTTGTGTTCGTCCGCATCTTACAGCCTGGGGAAGTGTACCGCGTCTACGGGTATGACGCGCGCTTCGGCGGGCAGTACGCGGTCGGCGGCGGGTATTACGTGACCGACATCGACACGCACATCCGCTACGAAACGCCGTCAAAGGAGAAGTTGAAGTTGGTGAATGGGGAGTAAGCAAGAAAGCGAGGCTGTCCGAATGAATGGGGCAGCCTCGCTTTTTGCACGTTATTGTTCACTCGTGACCGTAACCGCCAACCCGTCCGCATCATAGGAAAGGGCAATCACAAGGCCGTCTTTGTGAAATACGAGTGCAGGCGGGTAGCCTTGGCCAGAATCGGACTGTTCATACTGGTTTCCAAATAGCGTGATGAGCTGTTGTTTCAGATTGTTGTAAATCGCTGTGAGCTGATCGTTTGTGTACTCCTTTCCGGCATCGAACGAGTAGCCGTAGAAGGCCAGCTTTCCGTTTTCAAATCCGTAGACGAGCAGCGTATCGTATCCAAAAAGAGAAGTCGAATAGACCCAGGCTTGGCCGCCGTCTATATTTTCCTGCGTGATAAATTTTGCGGTTTCCAACTTCTTGACTTGAGAAGCGGACATGCCGAGCTTGACTCCGCGGAACAGTTGCTCCATTTTGACTTGATTGAGTTTGGCTTTGGACGGCGTTTCGTATTTTACCCGGGCATCGCGATCGACATAATATCCGCCGCCCAACCCTAACATGCCAGGTTTAAACGTGTAAATGCGATAGACTCCACCGGCTTTTAACGTTTTTATGTAAACTTTCTTCTCTCCTTGCAACTTATAAAGCTCGGTATCTTTTAAAACAGTCAACTTGCCGATCTGTCCCTGCACCAATTCCATGCCGTTCCACCAAACTTTTGCTTGCGCATCGTGGGCGTGAAATGGCGACAGAAGGATTCCGGCGCTTAGCGCTGAGACGGCTAGAAATTTTTTCATGATCTTCATAAAGTATGCTCCTCTCTTACAAAGATGGAAGAATAATATGATCCATTTTAACCTATCTTTCACTCTTTAGCCAAGTCCGTTGGAAATCTTGTTTGACGAAATGTTGACCTTTGCACCGCCAAAGCGACCTCTTTTTCGTTGAAATCATTCTTTTTTCTCTTTTCTTTTGATGGAAAGGCATCTATGATGAAAGAAAAAGAGAAAGGAAGGAGCGGACGGAAGTGAGAAAATGGGTGCAGACGGCGGCAATCGGAATGCTGTTGGCTGCGGCCGGATGGCTTTGGATGCCGAGTTCATCAATGGTCAAGGCGGAGGATTGCGGGGAGCTTGTCGGAACGGAAAAAGTGTGGTGGGACGGCGTTGAACTGAAGCCCGGGCAAATCGGCCGGTTGACGGTCACAGCGCCGACAGAGCTATGGTTGTCGAACAAAGCAGTGAAGACGCTGCCAAGCGGCGCGGTGTATCGCGTGTACGCGCTAGGCGGCGGGTATTTCGAGGTCGGCCGAGGATATGCGATTAAGAACGATGCCCGCGTCCGCTATGAAACGCCGTCAAAAGAGAAGTTGGCCGCTGCTTTATGCGTGCAGCAGGCGAAGGCAAACATGGCGGATGTCACGATGAACGGGGTGGCGATCGGCGACTCGCGCGCCAAGGTCGAAGCAATGTACGGCAAGGCGAAGCGGAAGACGAAAAACGCCTACGGCCTATATTGGGAGGCGTATGATCAGGGCGGTTACAAAAACTTTTTGATGGTGAGCTATGACCGTGATCGGGTGGCGGCGATGTACACGAATCAGCCGATTGTCCAAACGAAAAAAGGAACGGGCATCGGAACGGCGAAAACGGTGGTGGAATCGCTGTACGGCCGGCCGCTTGCGGTGATTCAAAAAAAAGATGGCCTTTACAGCATCCAAAATGATGAATATGATACGTATCTTGTCAACGGCCGCTACGTCACCTTCTTTTATGACCGGTACAACAACAACCGGGTGGATGGCGTGCTTGTCGTCAATCGGGCGCTCGAGGATGAAAAACCCGGGTTTTACGGAACGGCGACGGAGGAGCTGCGCACGGCCTATGAATATCAAATTTTTGATTTAGCAAACGCGGCGCGCCGCTTGCACGGGCTTTCGGCGCTCGCGTGGGATGCGAAGGCGGCGGCGGCCGCCCGTGAACATAGCGAAGATATGGCGGTCCATCACTACTTCTCTCATACGAACTTGCAAGGCCTGTCGCCGTTTGACCGCCTGAAGCGCCATGGCATCGCTTATCGCGTGGCGGGAGAGAACATCGCCTACGGACAATACGATGCGATTTTTGTCCATGAAGCGTGGATGCACTCGCTCGGTCATCGGCAAAACCTTTTATATCCGGACTTTACCCGCCTCGGCGTTGGGGTGGCGTTCAATTCATTTCATCAACCCTACTACTCTCAAGAGTTTTATACTCCGTGACCGCGGATGATGTTTTCGCTTCTACAGAGCGTCCCAACCTTGCTGGGACGTTCTTTTTTTTTTCTGTGAAAATAATGAATCCATGAGCGGTTATTTTCATGCTTGGGTGGCGAGTAAAAGCTTACTCATGGATGTTTTTTGACTAAATAAATGGAAAAGGGTTCCCCTTTTTGTAGAAGTTTGTCGTATAATAGAATCAGTGTCAACAAAATGATAGAAAGAGAGGAAAATAGGACCAGTGGGAAAAGCGAAGAACATCATCCGCATTGGGATCGGGGCGGTGTTGGCCGCATGGACGGCGCTGCAGGCGGCAGAAGCGGATGCCGGAGCGAATGTCGTCTACTGGGAAGGCATGCGCCTCGTGCAGGGGCAGATTGGAAAATTGGAGATCGTGAAACCGATTAACCTATGGAAACGGGAAAACGGGGCGCTGACGTTTGTCCGCGTGTTGCAGCCTGGAGAACAGTACCGGGTGTATTCGTATGACGAAGCGTTTGGCGGCCAATACGGGGTTGGCGGTGGATATTACGTCACCAATATCAAAGGGCATGTCGTGTATAAAACGCCGTCAAAGGAGAAGCTGAAGCTTGTCAATCCTGGGCGGTACGGAGCGAAACAACTGGCGGTCGGCACGGTGGTAAAGGAGGTGTCGACGCGCATCGCCTCCGGGGTGGAAAAAGAGGAAATGGAAATCGTCGGAACGCGCGGCAAGCAGCATGTGTACAAGCTTGACATCGATACGTCGAATGAGAGGCTGGCTATTGAGACGGCGCTGTCCAATGATCAAGTGCTTGGCATTGAACCGGTGCTTGAGCAGGCAAAACGGTACGATGGCCGCGACGGAATCGTACTGGCGGCGGTGAACGGCGATTATTTCAAAGAGGATGGTTCGCCGACCGATTTGATGGTGCACCGGGGAGAGATCGTGATGACGAATACAACGCCAACGGCGGAACGGACGATTTTTGGCATCAGTGCTGATGGGAAGCCGATGATTGGAAACCCAGATGTTCAAATTGGCGTTCGAATTGGAGAAGGAGGCTCATATCCCGTCGATGGCATCAACAAGCCGCGGCGCGCTCATCAGTTGATTTTGTACACCCCGTATTTCGCTGCCTCCACGAAAACGAACGCTCTTGGGACGGAAGTCGTGCTGACGAATGTACAAGGGGTGTTGAACGGGAATGGAACGGTCACCGGAACGGTGAAGAAAGTTGTAGTCGGTCAAGGCAATGAACCGCTCCAACCTGGAGAGCTCGTGCTATCGGGCCACGGCCGGGCGAGCGACTATTTGCGGCAGGCGAAAGAAGGGGATGCGGTGGAAATTTCCCTTCAGTATGACCAGCCCGAATGGAGTGGGGTGAGAGAAGCGCTTGGCGGCCGATACCGGTTGGTGGCGGATGGACAGGCGCAATCGTTTGCGATTGCTGGGGTGCATCCTCGCACAGCTGTCGGCATTGACCGCAACGGCAACGTCATGCTCGTCGTTGTCGATGGCCGCCAGCCTGCTCATAGCCAAGGCATGACGTTGAATGAGCTGGCCAAACTGATGCATGAGCTTGGCGCCGTCGATGCGATGACGCTCGATGGCGGCGGTTCTTCGACCTTTGTCGTCCGCCAGCCAAACGGGCAGCTCAAAGTCGAAAACAAGCCGTCTGATGGATTTGCGCGTCCGGTGGCGAATGCGCTTCTTGTTGTGTACAAAGAGACGCAAGAGAACGGGGAAAGCGAAGAAGTGCTTGATGATTTTGAGAACGAGTTGAAGTGGAATGCATCGGGCGTCAACTATGTGGGGGCTGCGGTCGAGCGGACGACAGAAAAGGTGAGAGAAGGAAAGCAGGCGCTGAAAATTTCATACGATTTCCGCGGGATGCCAGGGACATCCGGCGTCTATGCTAGTCGGGAGAAAGCGATTTGGATTTCGAAACGGCCGCAAGCGATTGGCATGTGGGTGTATGGAGACGGAAGCGGCCATTGGCTGCGCGCCCAGCTGCAGGATGGAAGCGGGCGCCGCATTTGGATCGATTTTGCCCGCCATGTCGATTGGATCGGTTGGAAATATGTCGAAGCCGCTGTGCCCAGCGATGTCGCGCTTCCGCTCATGCTGGAGATGCCGGTGCGTTATATGGAAACGGATATCGGACGGAAAAACGCCGGAGCGATTTACATCGACGGCCTTCGCGCCATCTTCCGCTGATGGGCGCGCCTCCCCTGCTTGCCTAGAAGAGGGAATGAACAAGGGATGTTGCTCACTAATCGAGAAAGTCCTTGCATGCTGTTCTTCTAGGCATTTGCATTTCTCTGAAAAGTATTGTATATATTAGAAAATGGGCGGATAGGCAAACCACAAGGGAGGCAAAAGTTTGACGATGGACGAGCAAACATTGTTGGAGCAGTTGCGGAAAAATCCGCCGAAGCTGGTCGGAGGATATAAAAAACAAGGATGGGCGATCAAAGTGTTGGAGCGAATCGCCAATCCGGATGTGGAAGACGAAGGGGACGGCCGGGTGACGGCCAAAGCGGTGCTGTGGGCGCAAGACGGCACGTATTACCCGGCTTTTTTGACAATTGACCTCAATCAACAAGGAAGAGTCGTCGGCGTCTATTTTATCGCTGAAAACAAGGAGCAGTTCGATTTGATTCCGTTCGAATGGGCGAAAGAGTTTCTTGGCAAGCCAGAGCAGGAAATCGTTCCGTTTCGCTACCGGACGCTGAGCAAAATCGACGGCGACAAGCAGCAAACTCATTGGCCGGACTTTCGTTGATCAAGGCTGGCTCTGACAGTCAAAAAGGTGGCTGAAGAGTCGGCCTTATTTTATGCTTTGAAGGGCTTACGTTCGATTTTTTTCAGAACATATTTTCATTTTGTTTCTTTTCCAGTAAAATTGAAATACATGTTTCCTATTTTTATAGATAGCAGGTGAGAGCGTGAGGAGAAAACGGAGAAAAGCATTTTCCATCATCGGATGGCTGGCGGTGTTTTGGTTGTCGTTTTCGCTGTTGGCTATTCAGGCGGAAGCGGCCCCGTTCCCAAGTGTGGAGCGGCTTGAACAGCATGCCGCCCAGCTTGAGCGGGCGATGAAAGCGGATCAATGGTCCAAGCCGTACCGTCTCTTCAACCAAGTCAAACGCGATTATGAGGCGGCAAAAAAAGAAGTGGCGCGCGTGCGTCCACAAACGGCAAGGGCGCAGTTGGAAAAACGGATCGCGGCCGGAGAACAGACGATGAAAAAGGCTTCCGCCTATATCAGCGCGGTCGAAAGCGGGGAGCGATTGCGCGCCTTGACGGCCAACGTCGACCGGGCGCTGCGGACGGGGGATGTGGATGTTGTGTACGATTCCTACGGTCCGCTGGAATATCAAATTCGCAAAACAGCGATTCTCATCGGCCGCGTTCCGGGAGCGTCGCTGCGCGAAAAGATGGAAGGATGGTTTCAACGCCCGGCTTTGGCTGTCAAGCTGCGTGCCTATGATCCCATCAATATTATGAAAGCCATGGACAAGCTGCTTGATGCGTATGATGAAGGGGATATCGCGCGGGCGGAGCGGTTGCTGTCGCTTTGCGACCGGTGGCTGCCAAACGTGGTGGATGCGGCGACGCGCAAGCAGCTGGCGGTGTATATCGATGATTTTAAAGCGCCGGTTGTCTTAGATGTCGATATCGAATAAACCGGCGCATGTCGGGAGAGGAGAGACGGATATGAATGTGATTCAGCGATGGGCGGCGGCTCTTCTATTGCTTGCGGCTTCATTTTCGGTTTGGAGTCCGCCGGCGGAGGCGGCCACGGCTCCGGCGTCAACGAAGGTGCTCGAAGAAGTGCGGGAGTTGGTTCGTCAGTATTATGTTGAACCCGTAAGCGATCGAGTGTTGAAAGCCAGCACCCCGCAAGATATTGTCAAACAGCTTGACCCGTATTCTGCCTATATGACAAAGGAAGAATACGAGGAATTTTTGAAGTGGATCGATATGGAGTCTGTCGGCATCGGTGTGATGATTGAGGAAGATGAGGACGGCGTCCACATCATGTCTGTCTTGGACAATGGGCCAGCCGCCCGCGCCGGACTGCAGCCGGGCGATGTGATTCAGGCTGTTGATGGGCAGCCGGTAACGAATGAGACAATGGAAAAAGTATTGAGCTTGATCGCAGGGGAAGAAGGAACGACGGTGGCCGTAACCGTTTGGCGGCCGTCGACCGAGGAAACCGTCAGCGTCACCATCAAGCGGGAAAAAATCGACTGGCCGAACGTGGAGTTCAAACGGCTGGCAGGGAATATCGGCTATATTCAGCTATATAGTTTTGATGAGACAGCGCCTGGTGAGATCGAACGCGCCATTCGCTCGTTAAGCGGGGTGAAAGGGTGGATTTTTGACCTCCGCGACAATCCGGGGGGATATGTAGAAACGGCGCAGCAAATCGCCGGCTTTTTCCCAAATGTGAAACAGGCGTTTCAGTTGCGCGACCGTTCGAATCACCCAGAAGTGTATGCCGCTGTCAAACAGCCGGTGCAAATGGCGGGTCCGATCCGGCTGCTTGTCAACGCGTCGAGCGCGAGCGCGTCGGAAATGTTGGCGGCGGCGGTGAAGGAGCAAAAGGCGGCCGTTTTGTATGGGCAACGGACGTTTGGCAAAGGATCGATGCAGGAAATGTTTGAGCTGTCGGACGGCAGCATGTTGAAGTTGACCGTCGCCCACTTTTTCTCGCCAAAAGGGACGCCGATTCATCACGTTGGGGTGAAGCCGGATGTGCCGACGGTTGTCGGTAAAGAGCTGTATGCCGCTCACCGCGATTTGCTGATTGGCCAGCTGAAAGGGTATCAGTCGCTCGGCAAGCTGCGCAATGCGCCGGTCGATAAGACGTTTGTCGTCCGCTTCTCTCGTCCGCTCGCCAATACCGCGGTAAGCGGAGTAAAATTGTATCAATTAGGTGGACAGGAAGCGGCGGTGACGGCGCAAATCCGCCGGGGGACGGAGCTTTTGATCAAACCGACAGCGAAGCTGGCCAAAGGGCAGAGCTATTTATTGGTCATTCCGCCGGTGTTAAAAAGCAAAGACGGTGTGGCGATGAAAAAAGGCGCTTACATGGAGATTCAAACCGCTGCTTCTGCGAAATAAGGCCCTCCCGTCCAGATGCGTTGGATAGCCGTCTGCTCTTGATGGTGCAAAGTTCGGCTGCTTCGACTAAGGCTCGGCTGACAACGGGAGCGCGGTCGTTTTGAACGGAACGATGCAAAGAAAGCTGGCCTCCATCGGTCGTTTGGCGACCATGGAGGCCAGCTTTTTGCAGGTTACTCGTCGCTTGATTGCGTTTCTTGATTTTCGCTCTGTGCCGTGGAGGATGGGATTGTCACCTTCCAGGACGTCCAATCCGGTTCTGCTTTGTGCAGCAATTCCGGTGGGAAGAGGAACGTCCATGGTTTGCTGGTGTGGGCTTTCACTTCCAGATGGCACGGAAATAATCCGCGGGCGACCATGTCGCCAGCATGATCCCGCACTTCAAGCGGGATTTGTTCAAAATGGATATGTTTGTCGCTGCCGTTGCGAATGAGCAACGTGACGGCTAGTTCACCGGAAGGCAGCTGTTTCGCTTCAATGCCCATGAAGTTCACCTCCCCGGGAGCGGGAGGCGGAACCGAGTCAACGAGGGCTTGCAGCTGTTGGCGCTGCTTGGCCGACAGCGCCTGCTCCCAGCTTTCCTCTAGGTCGAGCCGATGCCGCGGTGTCAGTTCAAAGGCGATCTTCCATCCATCTTGAGGCAACTGATCGACGAGCTTGTCCTCGGCGGCGAACAAAAACCGCCACGGGCGGGCCGTCATCGGCGGCAGCTCGCCGAAAGCGCTCATATCAAACTCTTTACGGGCGATCGCCGTGCCATCCTCGTCAAGCAGCAACAGGCGGATTCGTTCAAAGCGAACCGGCTTCGGCAGCGTGTTGCGCAAAATGGCGACAGCGACAAACCCATCGTTGTATTCGACCAGCTTGACGCCGGAAATGGAAATTTGGTTTGGCTGAAGCGGCGGCAGCTGTTCGTGGTAAAAGCGATAGACGTACGTTTCCTCTGGAGACAGCTGCCAGTCCGGATGAAACGACAGCGTCGTTTTCGTTCCGCCCTCCGGCTGTTCGACATGCTGCGCCGGCAGCTCGGCCTCCGGTTGCGTGCGTTGTTTTCGTCGGAAAATCATAGGGAACCTCCTTTACGAGGCGGCGTGTTGCGCCGCGGTTATGGTTCGTTCGCGGCAGCGGCCGCTTCGTCATCGATGACAAACTGGCTTTTCAAATAGTTCATGGCTGTGGTGCAAATGCCGGCGTCGATCGCTTGCTGCAGCGCGACGAATTCGCGGTAGGCGTCCATTTCAAAGGCGCGGTACGGATCCTCTTGGCCGTAGCTGCGCAAATGAATCCCCTCTTTCAATACATTCAGTTGATTTAAGTGGCGAATCCAGTGGGCGTCGATGGTTTCGACCATCAAATGCTTAAGCCGCATCGTTTGTTCTTCGTCGCACGGAAGATCGGCGAGCGCCGCTTCAAGCGATTTGTATTCGTCCCAAACAAGTTGGGCGATTTCTTCTTTTTGCTTATGGCGAAGATCATCAATCGGATAGACAAATTGGAAAAAGGCACGGCGCAACTCGTTGTGCAGTCCTTCGATGTTCCACTCTTCAAAAAAGACGTTTTCTGGACAATAACGGTCGATCGTTTGCGTGATATAACGCTGAATGTGTCGAAGGAGCTCGGACAGCACCTCTGCTTGCTTCAGCGCCAAAACGCGGTCGCGCATATGGTAGATGACTTTGCTTTGTTGGTCAATCACAGTGTCCAGTTTCAATAAATGCAAACGCGCTGAATAATGGGCGTTTTCGATCGTTGTTTGCACTTTTTGGACGAACTTGATCGGGTCGGGCGACACGATGAGCCCGGTTTCATCCGTCTTGACTTTGCTTTTCCATTTTTTCAATTCATCTTGATCATACAAGCGGAATAAATCGTCGTCGAGCGAAATGATAAACTGGGAAGACCCCGGATCCCCTTGGCGTCCTGCCCGGCCGCGCAGCTGCATATCAATGCGATGGCTTTCATGCCGCTCTGTGCCGATGATGTGCAGCCCGCCAAGTTCCTTGACGCCTTCTCCAAGCAAAATGTCGGTCCCGCGCCCGGCCATATTGGTTGCGATCATCACTTGCCCTTTTTGCCCAGCGGTCGCGATGATGCGCGCTTCTTCTTCCTCCGTTTTGGCATTGAGCAGGTGGTGAGAGATGCCTGCTTTCGAAAACGCTGCTGACAACCGTTCCGACTGTGCGACCGATGTCGTGCCGATGAGAACGGGACGGCCGATGGCATTCATTTTTTTCACTTCGTCAATAATTTTCCGTACTTTCGCCTCGTACGTCTGGTAGACGAGGTCGTCCCAGTCGGTGCGGCGGGATGGCCGGTTGGTCGGAATCGTAACGACGCGCAGCCGGTACGTTTGCCAAAATTCTTCTTTCGACGGCGTAGCGCTGCCGGTCATCCCGGCTAGCTTCTCATACATGCGAAAATAGTTTTGGATCGTAATCGTTGCTTGGATGTCGTTTTCTTCGGTGATTTCCACACCTTCTTTCGCTTCAATCGCTTGATGCAGGCCGTCGCTGAACGAGCGCCCTTCCATCACCCGGCCGGTGAACGGGTCAACGATCATCACTTTGCCGTTTTTGACGATGTAATCGACATCCCGCCGCATGATAAACCAAGCGCGCAGCGACTGCATCGCATGATGGAGCAGCACGTGATGCTCCCAGTCGTATAGATTGTCGATGCCAAACGCCCGCTCGATTTTTTGCGCCCCTTCTTCGGTGAGGAAAATTTGTTTCGTCTCCAAAGACCGTTCATACTCTTTTCCTTCTTCAAAGGTGCGGACGATGCGCGCCATAATCGGGAACAATTCGGCTCCGATTCCCGATTTATTGGCGATAATGAGCGGGGTGCGCGCTTCGTCGATTAAAATGCTGTCGATTTCATCGATGATGGCGTAATACAGCGGGCGCTGCACTTTATCTTCGAGGCGGTGCACCATGTTGTCGCGCAAATAATCAAAGCCGAACTCGGTGCCGGTGCCGTACGTGATATCGGCCGCGTACGCTTCTTTTTTCTCGCTGGCCGTCATTTGCGACACATTCAGGCCGACGGTTAAGCCGAGAAAGCGGAACACACGGCCCATTTGTTCGCAGTCCCGGCGCGCCAAATATTCGTTGGCTGTAATAATGTGGACGCCTTTTCCAAGGAGGGCGTGCAAGTAGCTTGGCAAAGTGGCCGCCAATGTCTTTCCTTCCCCGGTCTGCATTTCGGCGATGTTTCCTTCATGCATCGCCAATCCGCCCATCAGTTGCACGTCGTAATGGCGCAGACCGAGCACGCGCCGCGCCGCCTCCCGGACGACGGCAAACGCCTCGGTTTTGATGTCATCGAGCGTCTCACCGCGTTCGAGCCGTTCTTTGAAGGCAACCGTTTTTTGGCGCAGTTGTTCATTGCTCAGCGAAGAAATGGTTGGTTCCCATTCATTGATTTGCGCCGCCAGCTTGGCAAGACGCTGCACGTCTCGCGCGCTTTCGTCAAATAGTTGCTTTACTTTTGCAAACATATGTCCATTCCTCTCCTAGACAGGCATGATTCACACCAAGTGCTCTAAAACCTAATTATAGCACAAGATGTTTCCTGTGGAGGGAGGATGTAAAATGTGGAATCGTCCGCCGGATTGGCGCTCGGAGCTTCTCGCGGCAAGGGAAAAAGAAATTTTCCATCCTTGGGGACAAAAAAGGGGTGTAAAAAAAGATTGATTTACTCATCGTATATGGTAACATAAAGATGATGTGTGTTTCCGCGATTTTATAAGGCCAAGGTGATTGCATATGAATATGGAAGCATTTGCCGCATGTTTGGCTTCGTTTATCACAGTATTGGTCATCACCCCGTTCGTGATCAAGCTCGCCATCAAAATTGGCGCGGTCGATCGGCCGAACGGGAGAAAAGTGCATACAAAAGTCATGCCAAGGCTTGGCGGATTGGCCATTTTTATCGGTGTCGCCGTCGGCTATTTTGTCGGCGGGGTGTATAAAGAGCAAGTGACGGGGATGACGGTCGGCGCCATCATCATCGTGCTCGTCGGGATGCTCGACGATTTGTACGAGCTGTCGCCAAAAGTGAAGCTGGCCGGCCAGCTGCTGGCGGCGTTCGTCGTTGTTGCTTCCGGGCTGAAGGTTGATCTTTTGACCGTTCCGTTTGTCGGCACGTTTGAGTTGGGGCTGTGGAGCTACCCGATCACGATATTTTGGATTGTCGCGATTACGAACGCCATCAACTTGATCGATGGATTGGATGGATTGTCCGCGGGCATTTCCGCCATTGGGATTGCGGCCATTGCCGTTATGGCGGGCATGGCGGGCAAAATGCTCATTTTCACGCTCTGCTTGATCATCTTGGGCAGCGTCATCGCTTTCTTGTTTTACAACTTCCACCCGGCGAAAATTTTCATGGGGGATACCGGCGCGTTGTTTTTAGGATATGCGATTTCCGTCCTGTCGGTGCTAGGGCTTTACAAAAGCGTGACGCTCTTCAGCTTCGTCGTTCCGGTGATCATTTTGGGTGTGCCGATTTTCGATACGACATTTGCCATTATTCGCCGCATTGTGAATAAAAAGCCGATCTCGGCGCCGGATAAGTCGCATCTTCATCATCGGCTGCTGGCCCTTGGCTTTTCGCATCGCAACACGGTGCTGCTCATTTATGCGTTTGGCTTGATGTTTGCCATCAGCGCGATTTTGTTCTCCGCCTCGACGTTATGGCAGTCCATTCTCATCGTCTTTGCCTTGATCGTCTTCGGGGAACTGCTGGCTGAACTGATCGGCTTGGTCAATGATCAGTACAAGCCGTTTATGACCTTTATTCGCAAGCTGCTTCGGGGAAGCCGAAAAGTATACGGAAATGACCGATAAATAGCAAATGGGCCGTTTGTGTCATGAAAGGGACAAACGGCTTTTTTCAGGAATGGCCCGTCTTTGGAAAATTATACCCTTCTTTTTCGTTGTTTATGCAGCTTCTTCCGTTCCTTCGCTGATTTTTTTGCGGCAAGGCCAAGATTGCCACAAAACTGTCATTATATATTGACGCAAATGTGATAAACTAAACATGTTTATTCTATATATTTTTTGGATTTGGAGGAACTTGCGATGAATGTGCCAATGTTGGATTTGAGCGAACAGTATGAACAATTGAAGCCGGAGATCATGCGCGTATTGGATGAAGTGATGCGCTCCTCCCGCTTTATTTTAGGGGATTATGTCAAAAAGCTAGAAGCAGATATTGCCGCCTACAGCCGGGCTAGACATGGGATCGGCTGCGGCAACGGAAGCGATGCGATACATATTGCTTTGCAAGCGGCCGGCGTCGGGCCGGGCGATGAAGTCATCACGACGGCGTTCACCTTTTTCGCGACGGCAGGATCGATTGCGCGGGCCGGCGCCAAACCGGTGTTTGTCGATATCGATCCGGTGACGTTCAACATCGATCCAGCGAAAATTGAAGCGGCGGTGACGGAGAAGACGAAAGCCATCATCCCGGTGCATTTGTACGGGCAAATGGCGGATATGGAGGCGATTGCCGCGATTGCCAACCGGCACGGATTGGCGGTCATTGAGGACGCCGCCCAGGCGATCGGCGCGAAATACAACGGGAAATGCGTTGGCGAGCTTGGGACGGCGGCGACGTACAGCTTCTTCCCGACGAAAAACTTGGGCGCCTACGGAGATGGCGGCATGATCATTACGAATGATGACGAACTGGCCGAAAAATGCCGGGTCATCCGCGTCCATGGCAGCAAGCCGAAATATTACCATCATGTACTTGGCTACAACAGCCGCCTCGATGAGATGCAAGCGGCGATTTTAAGCGTCAAATTCCCGCATCTGGATCGGTGGACGGAACAGCGGCGCAAGCATGCGGCGACGTATACGCGCCTGCTCGAGGAGGCGGTCGGCGACCTTGTTGTGACGCCGAAAGAAGTCGACGGGCGCTATCATGTGTTCCATCAATACACGATTCGAGCGCCGAAGCGCGACGAGCTGCAAGCGTTTTTGAAAGAACAGGGGATCGCGACGATGGTGTACTATCCGCTGCCGCTGCATTTGCAGCCGGTGTTTGCTTCGCTCGGGTATAAGGAAGGGCAGTTGCCGGAGGCGGAAAAAGCGGCGAAAGAAGCGCTGTCGCTGCCGATGTTCCCAGAGCTGAAAGAGGAGCAGCAACAGTACGTCGTGGAGAAAATTGCGGAATTTTACCGTCATTTCGCTTGATCGTCCAACCGGCCAAAGGAAACGTCACTTGCGCACAGCAATGGCGTTTTCTTTGGCGTTGGATCATTTGTTTTGTTCACAACACTTTGTTATTTTATGATAAGGGATGGTGGCCGGATTGACGGCGGAAAAACGACCGTTTGTGCTATACGAATATTTGCGCTTTTTTTGGCAACGAAAATGGTGGTTTCTTGTCGTTCCGCTTGCGACGATCGTGTTGACCGTCATCGCAGGGCGGCTTTTGCTGCAGGGGGAGAAGTATACGGGGAAAGCTGTCGTGTTTACCGGATCGATTGACGTAAAAGAGTTGACGGATCCGAAAAATATAGAAGCGAAGTTTCCAGATGTGAAAAACTTGGATGTCGTCGTTCCTGAAGAACAGTACGTGCAAATCACGGTCAAAGGCGACGATGAACAAGACGTGAGTCGAGAATTGAAGCTTGTTGTGTCGGAATACAGCCAGGGGCTCAAGCGCCATTCGCAAGAGCGGATTGATGTCACCACGAAATACTTGCATGCGCTGGAAGAACGGGAGCGCGCCTTGCAGCAAAAAGTCGATTATTATAGCGAACAAATACAGTCGGGCCGCTTGAATCCGGAACAGCTCAATGACATCAGCGACTTGTTGGTTGAGTCGGAAAACAACTTGACTGAAGTGATGGAGCGTGTCAATCGCATCCGCGGCAATCTTGTCTTTTACGAAAAACCGGCCGTATTGTCGGAAACGGTGGCGAAATCGAAAACGTATACGGGGCAGCTGATGGCCGTCGGCCTTGTCCTCGGCCTGTTTTTGACGGTCGTTTGGCTCGTGCTTTGGAAGTATATATTGGACGCGAGGAGGTACTATTCTTCATGATCCGTTTTGCCATTGTCGGCATGGGGCATATCGCCAAAAAACATATCGATGCCATTGAAAAGGCGGACGGCGCCGAGCTGGCGGCCGTGTGCGACACGAATCCGGAACGTTTGCGCGACGTGTCGGATGTTTCGGTTTACACTGATATGGAGACGATGTTGAAGGAGAACGAACAGATCGATGTCGTCAACATTTGCGTTCCGTCTGGATTGCACGCGCGGCTGGCCAAGCTGGCGGCCCGCTATCGTCGTCATATCATTGTGGAAAAACCGATGGCGCTCCGTGTGAGCGACGCCGAAGAGATGATCCGCGCGGCGAAAGAAAGCGGCGTGAAGCTCGCGGTCGTTCATCCGAACCGCTTCCGTCCAGCGATTCGGAAGCTGAAAGAGGCGATGGAGCGCGGGATGTTCGGAAAACTGAGCCATGCGAACGCCACGGTGCGCTGGAATCGAAATCAAGCCTATTATGATCAGGCGGCGTGGCGGGGGACGAAAGAGTTTGACGGCGGCGTCTTGATGAATCAAGCCATTCACAATTTGGATTTGCTGCTTTGGCTGATGGGGCCGGTCAAGGCGGTGCAAGCGATGGCGGCGACTCGTCTGCGCAAGATTGAGACGGAAGACGTCGCGGCGGCGGTCGTCGAGTTTGAAAGCGGGGCGCTTGGCGTCATTGAGGCAGCGACGACGATTTATCCGCAAAACTTGGAGGAATCGATCGCCATTTTCGGTGAAACGGCATCGGTGAAAATCGGCGGCCGGACGGCCAACTTTATCGAAACGTGGGAAGCGGAAGGCGTCAGCGAGGAAGAACGGGCAAAGCTCATCGATGAGATCAACGCCGACCCGTTTGGCAAGCCGGGGCACCAATGGATCATTGAAGATATGGTGCAAGCGATTCGCGAAGACCGCGAGCCGATCGTCACGGGTTTGGATGGATTGGCTCCTGTTCGGCTGATCGAAGCGATTTTGCATTCGGCGGAAACGGGGACAAGAGTGCAACTATCTGAGTAGAAAGGAATGAGAGGAATGAACTACGCGGAACGGCTGTTGCAAAAATTTGAGAAACGCGACGCGGTCATCGGCGTGGTCGGGCTTGGCTACGTCGGGTTGCCGCTGGCAGTCGAAAAAGCAAAAGCAGGGTTTCATGTCATTGGCTTTGACATCCAACAAAGCCGCGTCGATCAAGTGAACAATGGGATCAACTACATCGGCGATGTCGTCGATGAAGATTTGCATGAGATGGTCAAACAAGGGCGGCTTGTGGCGACGACCGATTACGCCCGGATCGCGGAAGTCGATGCCGTGGCGATCGCGGTGCCGACCCCGCTCGATGAGCATCATCAGCCGGATACGTCCTACGTCGAAAACTCGGCGAAGGAAATCGCTAAATACGCCCATGAAGGGATGCTTGTCGTGTTGGAATCGACCACCTATCCAGGTACGACGGAAGAAATCGTGAAACCGGCGCTGGAGAAAAAAGGGCTCGTCGTCGGGGAGACGGTGTTCGTCGCCTATTCGCCGGAGCGGGTTGACCCGGGCAACAAGCAGTTTAAGACGAAAAATACGCCGAAAGTCGTCGGCGGCGTGACAAAGACGTGCACGAAAGTGGCGGCGGCCATGTATCGCGCCGTGCTTGAAGGCGATGTACACGAAGTGTCGAGTCCGGCGGTGGCGGAAATGGAGAAAATTTTTGAAAATACGTTCCGCCATATCAACATTGCGTTGGCGAACGAAATGGCCATTTTGTGCGAACGGATGGGCATTGATGTCTGGGAAGTCATCGATGCAGCGAAAACGAAGCCGTACGGATTTATGGCGTTTTATCCGGGGCCGGGGCTTGGCGGCCATTGCATTCCAATCGACCCGTTTTATTTGACATGGAAGGCGCGCGAATACAACTACCATACGCGCTTGATCGAGCTGGCCGGAGAAATCAACAACGCCATGCCGGAATATGTCGTCAACCGCGTGATGCTCATTTTAAACGAAGAAGGCAAGGCGCTGCGCGGTTCGAAAGTGACGGTGCTCGGCGTCGCCTACAAAAAAGACATTGATGATGTGCGCGAATCGCCAGTGTTGAAAATCGTCGAGCTGCTCGAGCAATACGGAGCGGAATTTGCGGTCGTCGACCCGTATGTTCCGTCGTTCCGGGCGTGCAACCGGGTGATTGAGACGGTCGAGCTGACGCCGGAACTGCTTGCGCAGTCAGATCTTGTCTTGATTACGACGGACCATTCCAACATCGACTATGAAATGGTCGCTCGTCACAGCCGGGTCGTGTTTGACACACGCAACGCCATGAAAGATGTGTCGAAACCGGCCAAATACGTCAAATTGTAAGCGAAGGAGACGAAACCATGAACGTTGTCGATCCCTCTGTTGTTTGCGGTGAACGTGTCGAAATCGGCCATTTCACGGTCATCGAGGCGAATGTCAAAATCGGAAACGACGTTAAAATCGGACATCGCGTCACGATTCACGAAGGAACCGTCATCGGCGACGGCGTGACGATCGCCGACGGAGCGGTGCTCGGCAAACCGCCGAAGCCGGCGAAAACGAGCACCGTCAAGCTGTCGGGCGAGCTGCCGCCGCTTGTCATCGGCGATCATTGCACGATCGGCGCCAACGCTGTCATCTATCGAGGAGCAGTGATCGGCGCCTACACATTGATCGCTGATTTGGCGAGCGTGCGCGAAAACGTGCACATCGGCCAATATGTGATCGTCGGGCGCGGGGTGTGCGTCGAAAACCACGTCCAAATCGGCGATCGGACGAAAATCCAGTCGAACTCCTACATCACGGCCTACACAACGCTCGAAGACCATGTGTTCATTGCTCCGTGCGTCACGACGACCAATGACAACTACATGGGGCGGACGGAAGAACGGTTCGCCAAAATCAAAGGGGCGACCGTCAAGCGCGGGGCGCGCGTTGGAGGCGGAGCGATTTTGCTGCCGGGCGTGACGGTGGCGGAAGAGACGTTTGTCGCCGCTGGGGCGCTTGTGACGAAAGATACGGAACCGAGGACGGTCGTGAAAGGATTCCCGGCGCGCTTCAGCAAAATGGTCGACGAGCGGGAGTTGTTATAAATTGTTCTCGGCATTCAAGCGTTTAGGAGCGGACTCGCTCCTTTACGCGTTTATGAACGTCGGCACGAAGCTGATTGCCTTTTTGATGCTGCCGATTTATACAAGTTATTTGTCCAAGGCGCAGTACGGGGCGGTCTACTTGATCGACCAATGGACGTCGATGCTAACGTTTCTCGTCATTTTCGGTACAGATTCGGCGCTCTCTTTTTACTATTACGACACGGACGACAAAGAGAAGCGCCTTTTGTATGTGCGCAACGTCATGTACTTCCGGCTGTTTGTCGTCGCCATCTTATTTTTGGCTGTCGTTTTGGCCGGTCCGTGGATCGCAGGCGCGCTGTTTCAAGAGCCTCGCTATGTCGATTTGCTGTACATCAGTATCGCGACGTTGCTGCTCGATACGATTTTCGTCATGGCGACGACGGTGCTGCGGTTTGAATTTCAGACGAAAAAAGTCGTGATTTGGACGCTCGTGAAAATGCTGCTTGTCGCTGTGCTGTCGTATGCGGCGCTCCGGTGGTTCGCGGCGACGCCGGAAGGGCTGCTCATCGGCCGGCTCGTGAGCAGCGCGCTCGTGTTTTTGTTGATGTTGCATTTGACCGTCAAGTATATGGTGTGGCGCGTGCGCTTTGACGTGTTAAAGGAGCTGCTTGCCTACGCCGCCCCGCTCGTGCCGACTTCGCTCGCCTTTTGGGTGATCGCCAACGTCAGCACGTTTTTCATCCAACGGTTTGCGTCGTTGGAGGAAGTCGGGGTGTTTGGGGTTGCCTTGCGTCTCGCGACCGTGATCACGCTCATCACGAGCGGCGTGCAGATGGCGTGGCGTCCGTATTCGATGTCGATGAAAGACCGGCCGGAAAGCCGTGCGCTGTTTGCGAAAGTGTATATGGCGCTTTTGCTCATTGGAGCGTTTGGGCTGCTTTTGATCGCCACGGCGAGCCCGTGGCTTGTGGGAACCTTTTTCAAACCGGAATATCGCGATGCAGCGTCCTATATCCCGTTTTTATCGGCCGTCACGTTTTTGAACTTTTATTATCTGATTGTTTCCACCGGCTTGTTTTTGACAAAGGAAACCGGCTATATTTCGCGGGTGTTCACGCTAGCGGCGCTTTTTCACCTTGCGTTGAACGCCGTGTTGGTGCCGCTTTGGCTCAGCTGGGGGGCGATCGCGGCCAGCCTCATGACGTATATGGTCGCCGTGGCTTTCATTTTTCGCAAAAGCCAGCAAGTGTATCCTGTGCCAGTGTCATGGAAAAAGATGGCTTTGGTTTTGGTCGGCACATTGCTCGCCCTCATCGTCATCGTCTACGTTCAGCAGGCGCCGCTTGCTGACGGCTGGGTGCTCGCTGGTTGGGGCTTGTTTGCCGCCACGCTCTTTGCCAGCCGGGTTGATCGTGATTTGCGCCGTCCGGTGCGCACGATCGAGGGCGAAAATGCGCAAAATACTTGATAACCGCTCATCTGATCTAGGAGGTGTTTCGGATGAAAATCGCCACCGTGTTAGGCGCCAGACCGCAGTTTATCAAGGCTGCCCCGTCTCGCGCGTCTTGCGAAAACAATATACCGAAGTGCTGATCCATACCGGGCAGCACTATGACCCGAATATGTCGGCCATTTTTTTTGAGGAGTTGAACATTCCGACGCCTGACTACTATCTTGGGGTGGGTTCAGGCAGCCATGGAAAGCAAACGGGCGAAATGCTGATGAAAATTGAAGAAATTGTCATGCAGGAAAAACCGGATTATGTGCTCGTCTATGGCGATACGAACTCGACGCTCGCGGGCGCTCTTGTCGCAGCGAAGCTCCATATTCCCGTCATCCACGTCGAAGCCGGACTGCGCAGCTTCAACAAGCAGATGCCGGAAGAAATCAACCGCATCATGACCGATCATGTCTCTGAGCTCTTATTTTGTCCAACGGAGACGGCCGTGGAAAATTTACGAAAAGAAAATATTACGCGAAACGTCTGGAATGTCGGCGACGTCATGTATGACGCCATTTTGTACAACAAGGAGCTCGCACAGCGCCAATCGACGATTTTGGCTGATTTGTCGCTGGCGGAACAATCCTACTACTTGATCACCATTCACCGAGCGGAAAATACCGATGACCCCGACAAATTGAAAGCCATTTTGGCTGCTTTTCGGGATATTGACGGAACGAAAGTGTGGCCGATTCATCCCCGGACGCGGCATAAGCTTGAAGAGTACGGCTTGGACGCTTCGGCGATTCCAGGGCTTCGGCTGATCGATCCGGTCGGTTATTTGGACATGCTTCGGTTAGAGAGCGGCGCGAAAAAAATCATCACTGATTCAGGAGGCGTGCAAAAGGAGGCGTATTTCTTGCGCGTGCCTTGCGTGACGGTGCGCGAACAAACCGAATGGGTGGAAACGCTCGAAGGCGGGGCGAACATCTTAACCGGCACGGACCGCGAGAAGATCGTCGCGGCGGTTCACAAGGAAGTCGCCCCTGTTTATGTGGACGTCTTTGGCGATGGGCATGCGGCGGAGAAAATCGTGGCGGCGATCGGACAGCGATAAGGGTGCGTCGGCATGTTGGACGTGTTGATTGGGTTGATGGTTCTTGTCGCCTCCACCTTGATGTTTCGCTATGCAGCGGGGACGCTTTCATTGACGGCGCCGAATCTCGTGTCGATTGTGTACTATTACTCGTTCCTTCTGTCAAGCTTCATCGGCGCGCTGCTGATCGCCTTGGGGATGGACGATTACTACATGATTCGCAAGCTGTTTCGGCCTGAGGAATACCGGCAGATTGGATTTGCTGTCGTATGCTTTGTCATGATCGTGTTCCCGCTGTCGATGGTGGTCGTTTCAAGGCTGTGCGGATTTGAAGCGAGGCAGGAGTTTCGCGCCTATTTGCAAAAGCCGCTTTCTCCGTTGGCTGGAGCGACGGGCAGCCAAGTGTTTTATGCGTTTTTGGCGCTGTCGCTGCTCAGTTTTGCCGCCATTGCATATATGATTTGGAAAACGCCGACGATTCCGGTGTTTGCGCTCTTGACAGGGACGGATGAGAGCTTGGCTGCGTTGCGTGTTGAGGCGTCGCGCCATTTTGCCGGAAACGTGCTCGTTCGCAATATTTTTGCCATTACGCTCACGCCGCTTTTGTCGTTTATCGCTTATTTGTTTGCCGAGCTGACGCACGAGTGGCGGTGGAAGCTGCTGTTTATCTGTCTGTTTGTCGGGGCGGTGTTCGTCAATGTGTATGATTTGGCCAAATCGCCGATTTTCTTTTACGTGATGATGTTTTTGCTGATTCGCATCTACATTGGAAAAACAAGGCTGTCGGCGGCGAAATTGGCGTTGTATGGGGGAGTGGGGGCGGCGGTGCTCGTCGGCATGTACATCGTCATTCAAGGGGTGCAAGATGTTGCGACCTTTTTGTCTTACAACAAAGGCCCGATCGGCCGCATGATTTTGGCGCAAATCGCGCCGACGTTTCTTCATTTGAATTTGTTCGGCGAAGCGCTGCCATTTCTTTATGGAAAAAGCTTGCCCTCGATTTTAACAGGGTTGTTTGACGTCGAGAATGTCCGCTCCGCCCGCCTCGTGATGGCGCACGTGTTCCCAGAGCGGATTGAAGACGGGACAGGGGGAGTGTTGAACACCCTTTTTGTCGCTGAGGCGTATGCCAATTTCGGTTATGTGGGGATCGTCATCGGCACGCTGTATGTCGGTGTCGTGACGCAGCTGTTGTATATTGGGTTTCTACGGCTGCCAAAAAATCCTTTGTTTTTAAGTTTGTTCGTTTATTTTTCCATTAACATCCCCCGCACGCTCGTCGGTGGGTTCACCGATTTTTTGTTCAATCCGACCTGGGTGCTGCTCGTGGCATTGTTTGGCGGAATGGCGTTGTGGCTGCGGGTGCAGGGGGATTTACGGGCATGGTTTGCAACGAAAAGGCGAATCACTGATGAGGGATGAATGATGAAAACCGTATTGATTTATTACCCGTTTTCACTCGCCGCGGAACGAAACAGCGGGTCAAAGCTGCGGCCGTATGAAATGCATCAAGCGTTTTTGCGCTGGGGAGCGAAAGAGGGAGTGGACGTTCTTCTGATCGCCGGCACGTCAGCCGAGCGGGAGAAGCAATTTCAAGAGCTCCGCAGCCAAGGCAAGCTCGATGATGTCTGGTTTTGCTATATGGAAAACCAGACGATTCCGCTTTGGCTCACGGACCCAGGACACCGGCCGCAACGTCCGTTCGTCGACCGAGACGTTCTCCGCTACTTGAAAGCCCGCAATGTTCCGATCGGCGTCTTTTACCGCGACGTCTATTGGAAGTTTCCTGATTTGTATCCGCTCCGCGGTTGGAAAAAAACGGCCATGCAAATGATGTACCGTTGGGAAGAACGGTTTTACGAGCGGTACTGCGATGTCATCTTTTTGCCGAGCCTCGAAATGGGAACATACGTCGCGATCCGCCGCCCGATGGTCGATTTGCCGCCGGGTGGGAAGCAAAAGCCGTTTCAGCGGTTCGGGACGGCGAAACAGCCGCTGAATGCCATTTATGTTGGCGGCATCAACAATGCCGACTATGGGCTTTTGCTCCTGCTTGAGGCGATTCGCTTGGCCAACCGCCGCAAGCCGCTTGTTTCGCTCACCGTCGTCTGCCGAAAAGACGAGTACGAGCGGCAGCCGCTTGCGGTGAAAGAAGAGCTTGCCGCCTTGCAAGTGCGCGTCGAGCACGTCAGCGGCGAAGCGCTCGACCGTTTGTATGCGGAGATGGATTTCGCCTTCATCCCGCGGCGGCGGAGCGAGTACAATGATTTTTCCGTTCCCGTCAAGCTGGTTGACTATCTGTCGAGCGGCCTGCCGATTGTCGCCACCGCTTGCTCAGCGCAAAAGCGGTTGATTGAAGCGGATGGGTACGGCGTCATTTGCGACGACAACCCGTCGTCGATGGCAGAAGCGATCGCCAAGATGGCCGACATGCTCGAGGAGTGCCGCTTGCGCATTGCGCAGACGTTTATGGCGAAACATTCGTGGGAAGCGAGAGTGGAAAAGGTGAAAGAAACGTTGGTGGGGGGCCTCCGATGAAAGTCGCCTTATTGGCTCCAAGCAAATCGATCCATACGCATAAGTGGGCCCGCTTTTACCAAACGCAAGGCATTGATGTGAAAGTCGTGACGTTTAAAGACCATTACGGGCCGGAGCAAGCGAAAGAAGTCGAGACAGTCGTGCTGCCGAAATGGCTGCCGGGGAAGTTGTCGTATTTTTCCACTGTCTTTTCATTAAAGCGGCTGCTCGCTTCGTTTCAACCAGATATTTTGCACGCCCATTATGCCTCCAGCTACGGGTTGATCGGGGCGCTTGCTTCGTATCATCCGTTTTACGTCTCCGTCTGGGGGCGCGACGTGTATCAGTTTCCGAATGCCAATCGTTGGAACCGACGGATGCTTGAATATACATTCCAGCGTGCGGATGTCATTTGTTCGACAAGCCATGTGATGGCGAAAGAAACCGGAAAGTATACGGACAAACCGATCGAAGTGACGCCGTTTGGTGTTGATGTCGCCCGCTTCAAACCGTTGCCGAAACAGCCGAAACGGACCGTGACGATCGGCACGGTGAAAGCTCTTTCCGACAAGTACGGGATCGCCGATTTGATTTGGGCGTTTGCCATTGTGCACGAGCGGCATCCGCAAACGGAGCTGTTGATCGTCGGCGACGGGCCGCAGCGGAGCGAATACGAGGAGCTGTGCGCCCGCCTCGGCATCCAATCCGTGACGACGTTTGCCGGCAAAGTTCCGAACGAACAAGTGCCGCTGTATATCAATCAAATGGATATTTTCGCCGTGCCTTCGACGGAAGACAGCGAAAGTTTTGGCGTTGCCGCCGTCGAGGCGATGGCGTGCGGCGTTCCCGTTGTCGTCTCCAACGTCGGCGGGCTGCCGGAAGTCGTTCGTGAGGGAACAACGGGGTTGATCGTGCCGAAAAACAGTCCGGAAAAGCTGGCGGAGGCGTTCGAACGGCTGCTGCTTGATGAGAGGCTGCGGCAACGAATGGGGGAAAACGGCGTCAACCATGTCCATGAACATTACGATTGGACGGAAAATGCGATGCGTATGATCCGATTGTATGAACAAACGTTGAAAGGCGGTGGAGGGAGTTGATGAGGAACAAAGCCGTCATGTCAGCCGCCGCGGTTGGTGCTCGTTTGTTGCCGAAAGCGGAGGCGAAGTCGCGAAGCCGGCGGCTTTCCGTTGGCAAGCTCATGATGACCGTCGGTTCGCGGCAACGATTATCCATCCAAGGACAGCGGGACGATGCCAGGGGGGCGTTTCCCCTTTTCCACGCCTCGTTTGCGCTCGCCTCTTGGCGCTCGAAATGGAACGTTCGTTTGCGATTTTTTGGGAAAGTGGTGTGGAGCGGGCCATGAGGATCATGTACCTATGCCAACACTTCCCGCCGGAAACAGGCGCACCGCAAATTCGTGTGTATGAGGTGAGCAAAGAGCTGATCAAACGGGGGCATCAAGTGGAAGTGCTCACGGCGTTCCCGCATCATCCGCACGGCGTCATCCCCAAGCCATACCGCGGCCTGTTTTATTTGTTCGAACAATGGGACGGCATTCCCGTTCATCGGACATGGATTTATCCGTCGCCAAAGGGGAGCTTTTGGAAACGGCTCGCTTCGTATTTTTCGTTTACGTTCAGCTCGTTTTATTCGCTGCTTGTGAAAGCGAAGCCGACGGATGTGATCATTTGCAATTCCCCGCCGTTGTTTTTAGGGATCACCGGGTACGTGGGCGCGAAGTTGAAACGGGCGAAGTTTGTTTTCAACGTCGCCGACATTTGGCCGGAATCGGCCGTTGAGCTCGGCATTTTGAAAAATCGGCTGTTCATCCGAATGGCCAGATGGCTCGAGCTGTTTTTATACCGGAAGGCGTGGAAAATCGCCGCCGCGACGGAAGGCATTCGCGATTATATGATTGAGCAAGGGAAAGCGCCCGAGGATGTCTTTTTATTGCCGAACGGCGTCAACACGGATGTGTTTCGCCCGTTGCCGAAAAACAAGAAGCTGCTCGCGGAATTAGGGCTCGAAGGAAAAGTGGTGTTTACGTACGCCGGAACGATGGGATACGCCCAAGGGCTCGATTCGGTGCTGCGGGCGGCGGCCATCGTCAAAGCGAAAGATGAACGGGCGCATTTCCTGTTTGTCGGCGACGGCCAAGAGCGGGAAAAGCTGATGGCGTTAAAAGAAGAGCTCGGCCTTGACAATGTGACGTTTTACGGATCCGTTCCGGTTGAGAAGATGCCGGAGATTTTCTCCATCACCGATTACAGCATCGTTTCGCTGCGCAACATCGATTTGTTTAAAGGAGCAAGGCCGTCGAAAATTTTCCCGGCGATCGCCACCGGAACCCCGGTGCTGTATTGCGGCGAAGGGGAGAGCGCAGAGATTTTAGAAACATACCATTGCGGAAAAATCGCTCCTCCAGAAAATCCCGAACAGATCGCCGCGGCGGTTCTCGAGCTGCTTTGCCTTCCGAGAGAGGAATACGAAAAGATGGCGGAAAATGGGCGCAAGTTGGCGGTGGAGCAATACTCATGGATTCGCATTGTCGACGATTTGCTTCACGCCCTTGGCGATGAAACAAAACGTGAATCCGTCAGATGGACAGAAAAATAGAAAAAGAAGAAAGGGCGTTCCGCTCACAAAGAAGGACGCCCTTTTTTGTTCCCGCGTGATGCCGAGGTGGAGAGCAAAATCCCGTATGACATCATGGACTCTGTCGCTAGAACGAGACTTCAGCACCGGGGAAGTAGTGTTCTAAAATTTGCTCCGCCGTCCATCCGCGCTCGGCGAATGCTTTTGCTCCGTATTGGCTCATGCCGACCCGGTGCCCCCAGCCTTTTCCCGTGACGGTGATCGAGCTGACCCCTGACGGCGAGGCGGAAAGCGGCATGATGCCATCCGTTGTTTGTACTTTGATTCCTTCGACGCCGGCGAGCGAAACCGTTCCGTTCTCTGTTTGGACAGAATAAGATGACAAGGAAGAGGCGGCGATGCTGCCGTTCGTCGTTTGAATCGACACGGATGGACCGCTTTTTTGCACTTGAATGTCGAACCAGTTGGACGGCAAGATGCCGTAAAATTGATTGCCGTCTAGCGGGAACAGTTTGCGGATGGTCGTTTCATTGCCTTTCACCGTTTTTTCGCCGGCCGAGGTTTCAATCGTGACGGCCCCCACTTCCCCGTTCGCGCCGGTTTTGGTGATCGAGACGTCGTATAAAACAACCGATGGATCGGTGAGCCCGAACGAACGCAGCAGCACAGACGGGGAGAAGGTGAACGACCAACGGCTGTACGGCGATGATTCATACGGGTCATCGACGCTCGCCAAATATGGGTAGGCGGTTTGCGACGAGTTCCAGACGTCGCTTACGTTGGCGGTTCTGCCGCCGCTTGTCGAGTGGTAATACGTTTCAATGACACTGCCATTATATTTAAGATACAATCCTCTTGTCGCATCCACTGCCTCGTTCGATCGGGGAGATTCTCCATCATATCCTTTATACGTCTGTGTGTTTGGATTGGTCGTCAAACTTGTTTTATGTTTATAGGCATAGTTTCGGGCTGCAATGGCTTGCGCCTTCAGCGCCTCAAGCGGCCAAGAGGCAGGCATCTCGCTCGGCACGACTCCTTTTAAATAATCTTCCATATCTAAAATATTGACAGCATACAAGGCGCTGTTTTGCAGGCGAATGTCGACGCTTCCCCGATACCGCGTTTGGTTCACCTTGACAAGGGACAACGGCGCCGCGCCGATCGTTTCTTGAATAGTAAATCCGGTGCTTGAAAAATCCGTCTTTCCATTGTACGTGACAAACACGGTCGAAGAGGAAGACCGAAATGTCAGATTTGTCCCGCTTGGCAACGGGGTGATCGTCAACGTCTCTTTATTGACGATTTGATAGTTTCCTTCGACGGCGGCTGTCACCGATGCCCCTTTATATAAAAGGACTTGCACGGGATTGTTGTACGTTTTCACCCCAGCGGCGTTCGAGGCGGAAGGAGAGGTGATGAGCCAAAACAGGACGACGGCCAACCACGCTAGTTTTTTCACCGTCTACTTCACCTCACCAAATTCAGCGGCCATCCAACCCCGCCGCCCGTCAGACAGCTGCACGTTGTACCATTTCTCTCCTTTGCTGTTGGTAAACGGCTGGATATAGACCATCTCTGTCCCTTTTGGAACGGTCGCAATAATCGGATAAGAAGTCGTCGCTCCTTTTCGAATATTGACCGCGGCCGTGGCGATGACGTGCTTGGTGCTGTCGCTGCTGACAGCGGATGTCGAGACATCGCCTGAATGGATCCATCCTTTCAGCGATGAAGATAGGACGACGTTGTACCAAAGTCCTTGGGAAGTAAGGTGCGCCCCGACGACTTGCAGTGAAGCCCCTGCCTGTTTATAAGTGATGACGCGGTAGCTCGTTGACGCTCCGCTGCGGACGGCCGCATTGTTTTTCGCTACATAGACGACAGAAGGCAAAGAAGGCGAAGCGGGTTTGCTGGCAAGTTGTTGTTGAAGTTGTTGAATTTGTTGTTGCTGGGCGGCCAGTTGTGCTTTCAGATTGGCAATGTCGTTTTTCATCGGGTTGAGCTGGGACGTCACCCAGTCGACGCTCGCTAACACGACTTCTTCCGATGCTTTCATCGCCGATGGCGTAAACAAGAGGGCGCCTGCCGTCATTCCGACCGCCAGGCTGGCAGCAACGGCCCATTTGGCTTTTCGTTTCATCATGTTCATCTCCCCCGTTTTGGATATGGAAAGAAAGGAGAATAATAGCTTTCCTAAAAGGCCGGTGAAACACAACGGATTCGCTTGGTTCATGAGGAATCGCAAGGAATGAAAACGCGATGTCACCATGTTCCTCCAGCTTGAGAAACACCGTTGCCAAAGCTTTATATCCGTTGCATCATCGGCCTTCTCATGCTATTATTCTCCGAATGCGAACAAACTAGAATTGGCTGAAGTATTCTTCCAGTCCTTCGCGAATGCCGACAGCCGCTTTTTGGCGGAACGCTTTCGTTTTGAGCAGCGCCTCTTCATTCGGATTGGAGATGAAGGCGAGCTCAACAAGAATGCTCGGCAGCTCGTTTTTCCGGTTGACGTAAAAGTCTTGCGTTTTATGGCCGCGGTCATATGTTCCGAGCTGTTGGACAAGATGTTTTTGCACGATGGCGGCCAACTGCTCGCTTTTTGGCCCGTTGAAGTTGCTCGATACGTTGTAGTACGTTGTCGTTCCGCGAGATGTCCGCGAGTACGAGTCGGCGTGAATGCTGATAAAGGCGTCGTAGTCGGAACTGTTGGCGATCCATGTCCGTTCCGACAGCTCCAAAAAGATGTCGGTGCTTCGCGTCAATTTCACGATCGCTCCGGCCCGCTCCAATTCTTCTTTTAGCAATAAGGCGGTGTCCAGCGTAATATCTTTTTCCCGCGTGCCGCCAGGGCCGATCGCCCCGGTGTCGTGCGCCCCGTGCCCTGCGTCAATAATGATTTTTTTGCCCTTGAGTCCGGTCTCGAGAATTTTCAGCGCCAATCGGTCGCTGTAATGGCGAAGGGTGAACGTGTACCCCGGTTCAAAGGTGATGAGCAGGCTGCTGCCCGTCCACTCCACCGTTTGGATGCCGGGAATGTCGGTCGACGGGACTTCAGCGTAGGAAAACGAGCCGGTGATTTTCAGGCGATTGCCAGGCAACAACGAATAGGAGACGCGGAAATTAGACGTTTTTTTCCACGTCAAATAGGCATTGTCGTTGATGGTCGAAAACGTCGGTTCCACGAGACTATTTAAGGCGACGGTAGAGGTGCTCGATTCTTCCACCCATCCGCGGACGCCATTGGATGTTTCGACATTCAGCCATCCATGATATTCGTAAAGGACAGCAAGCCGCTCATTCGCTGCCAGCGTCTTCAACGATTGATAGTTTGAAGAGGCGCCTCGGCGCAGCGGAGTGCCCGCCTGTTTGACGTATACGTAGGATGGGGCGTTGACTTCAAACGCCGGCATCCATCCCGTTTTCCCCGATGCAGAGGTGACTTGCACCCAGTCGAACGGAGATGCTTCTGTCGTCTTCAAAACCGTGACCGTTCGGTTTTTCGCAATCCGCTCGATGACGGCGGCGCTCAACGAAGGTTCGGCAAACAGCGCCGCATTAGCGGTTGTCACCTGCTTTTGCTTCCCCTGGCTGGCTGGTGGGGAAAGGTAGGATTTGGTTACGACCGTCTCGTGCACCCAGCCGAGCGTTTTTCCATTGAGGGACACTTTGTACCAAAGCGCTCCCGACGCATCTTTGGCGCTTGACAGGCTGTTCAGTTTGGTTCCTTTTTTCAGTTGGGTGACGACTTTTGCTTTTAAAGATGGAGCTTGCCGCACATTGGCGACCGACACGCTGACCGTCAGCGGCTGGCCTGAGATGCTGGACGTATCCGAGACACCGCTTGGAACCGAAATGGTTGATGACATCGTCAACACTTTTTCCGACACCCATCCCCGGACATGTCCGAGATCAACGCGGTACCAAAGTTCCTGACCATTTGTGACGAACAAATCGATCACTTTGACAGATTGACCGCGTGACACTGTGGCGACGGCGCGGTAATGGACGCTCGCCCCGCGGCGAACCGGGGAGGACTGCACAACGTTCATGAATGTCGGCAAAAGTGTCGGAAGCTGTTTGGGTATGTAGATCTGTTCCGTTTTCACCCATCCTTTGACTCCCGCCCACTCCACACGCACATACTGTTCCCCGAGCGAATTGGTGAACTCGGCCATGATGGAGACGACATCGCCGTTAGACAGTGTTTTTACGACCCGATAGTAAGGGGATGCCCCCTTGCGCACCGCGATGTCGTTGGCGGCGATGACCGCACGCTTTCCGACGAGCATGGAAGGTGGTTGGTTGGAAAAGCTGTCCGCACGCGCCCAGCCGGTGACGCCTCCGTACTCGATGCGGTACCACGTTTCACCATAGGCGTTTTGAAACTCGTCTATGACGTTCACTTGTTGGCCAGCGGGAATCGAACCAACGGCCCGATATGAATCGGTTGCCCCTCTTTTCAGCAACGAGTCTTGCTTGGCGAACATCACGTTAGGGAAGGCGGAAGAGACATGCGCTTCAGAAAAGTCGTCTGCCCGCGCCCAGCCCGTGATGCCCTTGTATTCGATGCGATACCACGTTTCGCCAGCAGCATTTTGGAACTTGTCGATGACCTTTACTTGTTGGCCAGCGGAAATGGATTCGACGATTTGATAGGAATCCGTCGCTCCTCTCCTCAGCAAAGCGTTATGCTCCGCGACCATGAGTGTCGGTGAGGATGAGGAAGGACTTCCATCGGCGGCCAAGGCGGCTGACGGCCATAGCGGGCAAGTCGCCAACAAGACGGAAAGAAGCGTTTTTTTCAAGGATTCGATCCCCCCTTTTTCTCAAGTTTGTGTTTTCTATACTATCATAGCGAATTTTGCCGTTTTATCCAACCCGAATTCAGTCCTATTATGAGAAAAAATGAAAAGTTTTGTTGAAAAAGAGAGAAAAAAGCAGAGGACATGAAAGGTTGTGCTCTTTCATCATCATTGCGGCATGATACGCTGTAAATGGAAAAAGGCGCCCCATTGCGTTTGGGAGCACCTTCTTTGTGATCGTTAATTTTGGCTTTGTGTGGATGGTGAATCGCTGCGCGTGAGGGAGGCGTTGGACGTCTCGAGCGCTTGCCGCAGCGTTTCATTGATTGAGCTGACCGATTGCTCGTCCGGGATGTAGTAGTACACGCCGTTGATCGTTTCGTCGTATCCTTTCAAATGCAAATTTTCTACATCCGCGTTTTTCATTTTTTGATAGACGTAGATGAATGACAACAACTCGGACGGAGGGATGTTCGTCCGCACGTGATCCCCTAAATCGGCGATGACGTCATCCAGCTTCGGCAGCGAGGTGATGGACGTGCTTTTGTCAATAATGGCGCGAATGACTTGCTTTTGCCGCTCGTTTCGGCCAAAATCGCCGCGGGGGTCCGATTTTCTCATGCGCACATAGGCGAGCGCTTCATTGCCATTCAACTCTTGTTTGCCTTTATGGAACGTATGCCATTTGAGCGAACCTGTCAGCTGAGCTTTGAATGTGAACGGAACATCCACCGTGACGCCGCCTAGGGAATCGACAATTTTTTCGAACCCTTCAAAATCCGTCGTCACGTAATAGTCGATCGGAACATTGATCAGCTCATTGACGGCTGCAATGGTCGATTGAATGCCGCCATGACTGTAAGAATGGGTGATTTTGTCTTTCCGCCCTTCGCTCGGGATGTAAACGCGCGTATCGCGGGGAATGCTCAACAAATACACTTTGTTCGTCTTCGGATTGACGGTCAACAACATGACGACATCAGACCGCCCCTCCTCGTCGTGGTACTGGTTTTCCACTCCGACTAACAGAACGGTAAATGGGTCTTTGCGCATCTCAATGTTTCTTGCCGGCTTGCTTGATGGATCAAGCGCTTGATAAATTTTGCTTGACGCCTGTTTCGCCTCGGAGTAAATATTGTAGCCAAAGGCGCCGACACCCCCGAGCAACAGAAGAAACACGAGCAAAAAGAATCGGCGGAGCCGCTTTTTTTTCTTTCGCTTTTTCACCGTTTTTCTTGTATGATTCATCGTTTAACCCTTCTTTCCTTTACGGTGTCGTTTTAGGAAGACGGAAGCAGCCGCTCGGCATACTCCATCGCTCCCGCCTGAATGTCCGCCCTTCCGTTTGTCAGTTCGGTCATCCACTCGCCGAACGAAGACTGGCCGTCCTCGGGAACGAGAACGTCAAATGTGACGCGGTCGGCATATTGGATATTTTTAATAGTATATACGGAAGAGCGCAGCTCATTTTCCACTTTCCCAAGCCACGGATAGTCGATCGTGACACGCATGACGCGCATGAGCCGACGCTCGACGATGCCGGCGGCGTTCAGCCCCTCGGAGACAGCGCGGCTGTAAGCGCGCACCAACCCGCCCGCGCCGAGCTTGATGCCGCCAAAGTAGCGGGTGACAACGGCGACGGTGTCTTTCAATCCTTTTTTCTTCAGCACCTCAAGCATCGGCACCCCTGCGGTGCCGCTCGGCTCGCCGTCATCGTTCGCTTTTTGGATTTGGTCATGCTCGCCGATCAAATAGGCGGAGCAGTTGTGGGTGGCGTCCCAATGCTTCTTCTTGATCTGTTGAATAAAGGCGACGGCCTCTTCCTCGGTTTCGGCGCGATTGATATAGCAGATGAACCGTGATTTTTCGATCACGATCTCGCGTTCGCCGTATCCTTTGACCGTGTAATATGTTTGTAACAAAGCAAAACACCTCAACATACAAAAAACGCGAAAACGGTTTAATTTTGTTCATTTTTTTGCATGAATGGCTAGCGCTCTACTCTCATTATGGTAAACTGAAAATAAAAGAGCAATAGATAGGGCATGCTTTTATTATTATAAATCGACAACTTTTTTCCTTCAAACAAATTTTGCTGGCGCCCATGCGCACCGCTTGGCAGCGCTGTTGGAGGTTGGCAAATGGCTGAGGCAAAACAGTGGGACGTGAAGCAGTTGGATCGGATTGTCGAAAAAATGATCGACACCGTTCAACACAGCAAAGACGAAATTTTTCGCATCGGAGAGCAGTCGCGTCAAGAGCACGACCATTTGCTTCGCGAACTCGAGGAGGTGAAGCGGCTGACCGTGCAGGCGATCGAAGAAGCGGATCAGCTGGACAGGAAGGCGCGTCAGGCGCGCCGCCGCCTGTCGGAAGTGAGCCAAAACTTTTCGACCCACTCGGAGCAAGATATTCGCGAGGCGTATGAAGCGGCGCATGAGCTGCATATGAAGCTGACGATGGTGCGCGAGCGGGAGAAACAGCTGCGGCTGCGCCGCGACGAGCTCGAGCGGAGATTGGCGAGCCTTGCGCAAATTATCGAACGCGCCGATTATTTAGTCGGACAAATTACGGTCGTGCTCCACTACTTAAACAGCGATTTCCGCCAGGTCGGCGAGCTTATTGAAGGAGCGAAGCAAAAGCAGGAATTTGGGCTGAAAATCATCGAAGCCCAGGAAGAAGAGCGGCGTCGGCTGTCTCGGGAAATCCATGACGGCCCGGCACAGCTGCTCGCTCACGTCCTTCTTCGGTCTGATTTGGTCGAAAAGGTGATCAAAGAGCGAGGGACAGAGGCGGCGATCGCTGAGATCCGCGACTTTCGCAAAATGGTGCGTTCGGCTTTGTCCGAAGTGCGCCGCATCATTTACGATTTGCGGCCGATGGCTCTTGATGATTTAGGATTGGTTCCGACGCTAAAAAAATATTTGCAAACGACCGAAGAATATAACAAGGGAGTCCACATTTCCTTTGTACATATCGGCGAAGAAATTCGGCTGCCGTCGCGGATGGAGGCGGCCGTGTTTCGGCTTGTCCAAGAATCGGTGCAAAACGCCTTGAAGCATGCCGAAGCGCGCCATATCGACGTCAAAATGGAAGTGACGTGCCACCATCTGCTTGTCAGTGTCAAAGACGATGGCAAAGGATTTGATCCGTCGGTCAAAAAAGAAAATGCGTTCGGCTTGATTGGAATGCGGGAGCGGGTGGAGCTGCTCGGCGGCACGCTCGACATCCGCTCAAAGATTGGCAGCGGAACGACCGTGTTCATTCGCGTTCCGCTCGACCGTTCGACTGACAAAACGAACAAGGAGGAAAGGAAACGATGAAAACACGCATCGCGATTATCGACGATCACCAGCTGTTTCGCGAGGGCATCAAGCGCATTTTGGAATTTGAGGGCGATTTTGAAGTCGTGGCGGAAGGAAGCGACGGAAGCGAAGCGCTTTCGATCGTCGAAACATACCGCCCCGATTTGGTGCTGATGGACATTAACATGCCGGACATCAACGGCGTGGAGGCGACGAAACAGCTGATTGAAGCTTACCCTGATACGAAAGTCGTCGTGTTGTCGATTCATGACGATGAAAACTATGTCATGCGCGCCTTGCAGACGGGAGCGACCGGGTATTTGTTAAAGGAGATGGATGCCGATACGCTCATTGAGGCGGTGAGAATCGTCGCCGAAGGCGGTTCGTACTTGCATCCGAAAGTGACGCACAACTTGATTCGCGAATACCGCCGCTTGACGACAGAAAAAGGGGGCGTGGCGGTCAAACAAGAAGTGCGTCGTCCGCTGCATTTATTGACGCGGCGCGAGTGCGAAGTGCTGCAGCTGTTGGCCGACGGCAAAAGCAACCGCGCCATCGGCGAAGCGCTGTACATTAGCGAAAAAACGGTGAAAAACCACGTCAGCAGCATCTTGCAAAAATTAAACGTCAATGACCGGACGCAAGCCGTTGTGGTCGCGATCAAAAACGGCTGGGTCGAGGTGCGCTGAACGGAATGGGGGCTCTGGCCAGTCTTTGTAGCGGTGCATTGACGATCGAAGCGGCTTCCTGTGGCATCGATGCGCCGTTTGGCGGCGAAGGAGCGGCTTGGGCAAAGCGTTGCATGAGGATCAACGATTTTCCGCTTCACGGCTTGCCCGCGTTCTTTGCCTCCTCATGCATTGAGCGGTGGTGGACAGCCAGTCTTTTTGGTATAATGGCAGAAAAGGCTGAATCAGGAAGGAATGGCGCCCGTGAAAATTGCGATTGTCACCGATAGCACGGCTTATTTGCCAAAAGACGTGCGCGAGCGGCTCGGCATCCGGATGATTCCGCTCAGCGTCATTTTTGGGGACGAAACATATCGCGAAGAGATCGATATGACGGCCGATGAATTTTTCGCCAAAATCAAGCAGCACCCGAAGCTGCCGACGACATCGCAGCCCTCAGTCGGCGAATTTGTCGACTTGTTCACTGCCATTCGTGAGGAAGGGTACGACGCTGTCATCAGCATCCACCTCTCAAGCGGCATCAGCGGCACGTACCAAGGGGCGGTCACGGCGGGAACGATGGTCGATGGCTTGCGTGTTTACGCCTACGATTCGGAAATCAGCTGCATGGCGCAAGGGTTTTATGCGATCGAAGCGGCGGAAATGGCGCAGGCGGGGAGGTCCCCTGAGGATATCATCGCTCGCTTGGATGAAATGAAACAAACGCTGCGCGCCTACTTTATGGTCGACGACTTGGCCCACCTCCAGCGCGGCGGACGGCTGACTGGGGCGCAGGCGTTCATCGGCGGCCTCTTGCAAATCAAGCCGCTTCTTCGCTTTGAAAACAAAGTGATCGTGCCGTTTGAAAAAATTCGCACGCGCAAAAAAGCGATCCACCGCATCGAAGAGCTGTTCGCCGAAGATGCGGAAAAGGGTGTGCCGCTCAAAGCCGCCATCATCCACGCCAACCAGCCGGATGAAGCGGGCCGCTGGCGCGATGAGCTGTCCGCCCGCTATCCGCACGTCGAATTTTCGATCAGCTATTTTGGTCCCGTCATCGCCACGCATGTCGGCGAAGGGGCGCTCGGGTTGACGTGGTATCAGCCTTAAGCCGGGGCTGCAAAGCGCCGTCTCGAGGCGCTGCAGCCAAGCGCAAGGCGGAACGGTGCGCTCCGCCTTGCGCGGCGGCGAATTTGTTGTACAGTAGGTTTCTCTCTGCTTTATGAAACGGACCGAAGATGCGGGGCTGGCCGAACTTGTCGAACCGTTTTCCTTTCCTGAAAAACTTGTCGCTATTTCCCTGGGAATGTTGTCGAAACACGTTATCGATCGGCTCCATGACTCTCCTGTGAATCTTCGCTGGCATCAGGTTTCGCCGCATCCATTTCTTTCGAAGGCCGATATGTCGTGAAAAAGACGGTCAAACCACATCCTGATTCCATTTGGAAAGGCCTTTTCATCTCCACTTTCTTTTCTGATCGAATGTTGTTGTTTTGTGCATGACACCCGTCTTTTATTACCAGCCTTCTAAAGAATGCCGTGAGATCGCTCTTCCTGTACCTTTATGCGCTTCAAGTCTCTCAACTTGGGGAGAGGGTGGTTTTCCATGGCGTTTTTGCCGCGTCACCCGCTCTTTTTGGCTCCCGACTAGGAGACATGCTTTTCCTAAATGACAAAAGGAGTGATGCTCATTGTACATTCCCTCATCAGCCGCTGCTTCCCCGCTCGTCGCTTGGCTCAATGGCCAGCGCCTACCCCGAGAGCAGCTGTCGTTTCCCGATGGAGAAGTCGCTGCCGCCATCCAGACCGGTTCGCTTCACGAACAGCCCGGGCTCATCAAAACAGCGCGCGGCTGGCGCTGCGTCCGTTGTGGAAACGATGATCGCCATCTGTTCGCCTCGTTTCCATGCGCCCGCTGTGGATCGGATTGCGCGTATTGCCGCAAGTGTCTCGTGATGGGGCGCATCAGCTCCTGCACTCACCTTGTGCACGTGACGATGCCGCTTCCGTCCGAGCGGCACGAGGCGCCGCTTGTTTGGGATGGGACGCTGTCCGCCGCTCAGGAGGATGCCGCTATGGCTGTCAAACAGGCCGTGCTCGATCGAAGCGAACTGCTCGTTTGGGCTGTATGCGGTGCAGGGAAAACCGAGATTTTGTTTCCCGCCATCGCCGCCGCGCTCGAGAAGGGCTGGCGTGTTGGCCTAGCCACGCCGCGTGTCGACGTCGTCCGCGAGCTTGCTCCCCGCTTTCGTCAAGCGTTTCCGCGCGTTCCGCTTGCCGTATGGTACGGCGGAAGCGAAGAGCGCGGGCGGATCGCTTCCTTGGTCCTCTCAACCACCCACCAGTTGCTGTGCGCCTACCGCGCGTTTGACGTCATGATCGTCGATGAAGTCGACGCCTTCCCGTACTCGGTCGAGCCGATGCTTGAATACGCCGTTCGTGAAGCGCGGAAAGAACAGTCGAGCCTCATTTATTTAACCGCCACCCCATCCCGCGATTGGCAGCTTGACATCACAAGAGGCAAACGGAACGCCGCCGTCATCCCCGCCCGCTACCACGGCCGTCCGCTTCCCGTCCCCGCGTTCGAATGGTGCGGCAATTGGCGCAAACGGTTAGAGCGCGGTCGCTTGCCCGAAAACGTCCTTGCGTGGGTTCTCCATCGTTTGGCGCAGGGAAAACAAGCGTTTTTGTTCGTTCCCCATATCGATGAGCTTGAAGCGGTCACCCGCCTCTTGCAGCGCGTCGATCCCCGCATCGTCGGCGTTCATGCCGAAGCCCCAGACAGAGCCGAGCACGTTCAGGCATTTCGCGATGGGCGCGTGCCGCTGCTCGTCACAACAACGATCCTTGAGCGCGGCGTGACGGTGCCGAACATCGATGTCGCCGTTCTCGGCGCCGAAGACTGCATCTTCACGGAAAGCGCTCTCGTGCAAATCGCCGGCCGCGTCGGCCGCCACGCCGCGTTCCCTGACGGCGATGTCCGCTTTTTCCATCACGGGAAAACGAACGAGATGGTGCGGGCGCGCCGCCATATCCTTCGCATGAACGAAGAAGCGCGAAAAAGGGGGCTGCTGCGCTCATGAACTGCCTCCTTTGCCATTCTCCGTACAACCCGATCGCGAGCTGGCGCCAGCTTCTTTTCCTCGAAGACCTTGACGTCCTTTGCCCGCGCTGCCGCGGGTCGTTCGCCGTCATTCGCGGCCGCCTTTGCGAGATGTGCGGCCGTCCGCTTGAGGAAGCCAAGCCATCCTTGTGCGCCGACTGCCTCCGGTGGCAGGACGATGAACAGTGGAGGAGGGTGCTCGTGAAAAACCGATCTGTCTATCTATACAACGACTGGATGAAAGACGTCGTCGCCTTGTGGAAATTCCGCGGCGACTATGTCATCGTCGAGGCGTTCCGCCGTCCGTTTTCCCAAGCGTTTCGCCGCCATTTTGGCCGCGATTGGCACATCGTCCCGATCCCGCTGAGCCCCGAACGGCTGTATGAGCGCGGCTTCAACCAAGCGGAAGCGCTCGCCCGCTTGCTTCCATCCCCGTATTTCCCTTGGCTGGCCCGCCGGCATTCCGAGAAGCAGTCGAAAAAATCGCGCCACGAACGGCTGGACACCGACAACCCGTTTTTTCTCTCCGGCCATCCGCCGATAAATGGGAAGCGAATCGTTCTTATCGATGACATTTACACGACGGGCATCACCGTCCGCCACGCGGCCCTTGTGCTGCTTGAGGCGGGGGCGGCCGAGGTGGGGGCGTTGACGTTGGTGAGGGCGTGAGTGGGCTAAACATTTGCCTGCAGGATGCCGATATAAACAGTAGCAACCGAATGGAGCGGAAGGTGAACGGGGATGGAAATTCGCAACGTGTTGACTAGACAATCGATAACGGCGCCAAATCAAACGCTGATCGTGCAAAAAGGCGAAACATACGATGCGGTCATCAAAGAAAGCCAAGGGGGCGCCGCTGTTGTCGTAATCAAAGGAACCGAAGTGCAGGTGCGAACGGAAGGGGAATGGCCGCAAGAAGGACGTGTGGCCGTCAAGATCGTCGGGGAACAAGACGGCGTCCCGGTGGCGCGAATCGTTCCCCGTCCTCCTCAAGAGACGGACAAACAAGCGGTTCATTTTTCTGCTTCTGAACCGTTATCACCTGAGCTGAGACAGGTCGGGGCTTGGCTGCAAAAACATGGACAATCGCTCACGAAAGAGATCGTTTCCACCTTGCGGACGTTTTTCTCTGAAGCCCTAGGCACCGTAGAGCAAAAACTCGATACCGTCCGCGCGGTCATCAATAAGCATTTAGAACTGACGGACGTTCATCTTGCGGCTGTCCATGAGGCGCTGCATGGGAAGCCGTTAGGGGAGCAGTTCGCGGAGATTGCCAACAAACTCGATCCAGCCTTTACACTGGCTCAACGAGAAGAACAAAGCGCGATGAAAGAAACGCCGCACAATTTGGCCGTTGCGGTCGATCAGTTCGAGCGCCAAGCGTGGCGGACGGGAAGGGCGCCATCCAACGAAACAGCCCATCTCCTCGAGCGAGTGCGCGAGCAAATCGCACGCGAAAGGAATTTGTCAAAAGGAGTGGAGGATGTTCGCCGCGAAGTCGTGCGCGCGCCGAGTGTGGACCGGGATGTGGCGGAACAAGTGGAACGCGCGATGCGTGAAGTGGTTCAACTGCAGCGGCAAGGGCGCGAAGGGGAAGCGCGGGCGCGGCTGAATGAAGCATTGGCGGAGGCGGAACAAGTAATTCGCGCGTCGAAAGCGGCTGCCCGGTTCGCGATTGATGTCTCTCAACCGTCTTCAGAGCTAGTGCGGCAAATTCGAAACATCCGAACGGAAGCCGCTCGCACTCCAAATTTGTCGAATACCTTGTTCCAAGTTCAAAAGTTGCTCGCTGAACGCAGCGAGTGGCCAAGAGATGTCCGACAAAAACTAGAGGCGGTGTTCAACGAGACAGCGTGGTTGCAACAAGCTGGCCACCATGCGGCAGCAAGAGCCCACCTTGTCCGTCAACTGGGCCAAATCGAGTTGAGCGTAAGCACAGCTAATGAACAGCTGTCAGTTGTCCAGCCACCGTCCCCTATTGGCAATGAGGCGTCATCTTCATTCCATATAACGGTCGTTGATGACATGTCGATTTCATCAGGAGCGACAGCAGCGTCAGGGCAGGAAGGAACTTTACAGCGTCCCGTTGCTGCAAAGTTATCGGATGATATCGATGCGCTTGGAGATGGGGTTCGGTACGCCGCCTCCTCGGCCAATAGCTTAAACGAAACGGCAGATGGTGCGGCGAACGACAGCCCGCCGACCAAACAGCTGCGTGAGGCCATTCGCCAGGCGATCAAGCTGCTGCAACAAGAGCCCCTGTTGGAGAAAGCGTTGGATGCCGTTGAGGTGAAAGTCGCGGAAGCGTTTCGCGTCCATCCTCACTGGCAGCAAGCATGGGCTCATTCGTTTGTCAGTGCGCGAAATCTGATGGAAAAAGGGCGGGAGCTCGCCGCAAGGCAGACCGTGTTGAAAACGCTGCGTGAGATTGAGGCGTCGATCCCGTCCGCGCCAACCGATCGCCCGCTGGATGGTGACAGCCTATTTGATGGGGCATGGCAAGCGGCCTTGTCGCTCGAATCCAAACAGTTTCTTGTGCAAACGGTCACGAAAAAAATGGCGCAGGCTGGCCTTGATTTCAAAACCGTGAAGCGCGATGTGATGCGCCGGCTAGAGACGGTGGCGCAGTTGACGGAACACAACAGCCCCGCCACCCGCTTGCAGGCTGTCTCGATGTTGGAAATGGCGATCAAACAATTAGACAACACCATTTTAAAAAGCGACATCATGCTGTTTACGGATATGGGACGGAAAAGCAGTTGATGAAAGCCAGCTCCGAGCTCGCTGAGGCAAAAAAACGGCTTCGCCAAGGCGATGCGGTTGGAGCGCGAAAAATTGTCAATGAAGTGAAGGACATGTTAGCCCATACCGTGTTCAAACCGGCTGAGGCGAAGGTGAAACATTTTGTGAGGATGCAAGACGACACAAAGGCTGATTCGTCCAACGTGTTCCTTGACCAAGTGAATCAAGTGATGCAGCCGCCAGTCGATGGGCCATCAGCGCGGCACGTGTTTGACACGATTCGCCGTCTCGGTTTGATGCACGAGTATGAAGCCGCCGAACGGCTCGTATTGAAGGGAAACCAAGAGGAATCAGCGCCGCCAAACATAAAGGAAGTGCTTTTGCGGCTGGCGCAAAGCGGAAATGAATCGGTTGCGCGGCAAGCGGAACAAGCGTTGACGAACTTGACCGGCCAGCAGCTGTTAAACAAGTGGGATGGCATGATGGGGTGGCAAAGCTTTTTCTTCACACTGCCGCTGTTATGGCAACATGAGGTGCGCAACGTCAACGTCTATGTCAACGCCCGTCAAGACGGCGAGCGAATCGATTGGGAAAACTGTCAGCTCTATTTCTTGTTGGAGACAAAAAAATTGGGAGGCCTCGGCATTTTGCTTCAGGCGAATGAGCGAAGCTTATCGATTACCCTTCGCAACGACCGCGATGATTTTGCCGAAAAAGCCGCGCCGTTCATCGATGTGGTGAAAGAGCGATTGGAGGAGATCGGCTACCACGTCAAAGCGGTCAACATCACAAGGCTGATGAATGAAACGAAGCGGCAGGAAGAAGAAAAACGGGCGCCATCCATTCGCCCGTATGGATCGTTTACGGAAAGAGGGTACGATTTCACGATATGATGGCGAACTATTTCAACCAAAAAAAGCAGAGACACATGAATGGCCCGACGGCAGCTGTCATCCGCTATGATGAATCATCGGGTCGGTCGCCGACTGTCGTCGCTCAAGGAAGCGGACATGTGGCGCAGAAAATCATTGAACTGGCGAAACAGCATCACATCCCGATTCAAGAAGACCCATTGCTCGTGCAAAACTTGCTGCAGCTGGATCTGGGCGACCGCATCCCGCCGCAGTTGTACGCGGTGATTGCCGAAATTTTGATTTTGATTGAAGAAATTGAAAAAAATGCTTAAACATTGTCGACTCATCGCCGATATAAAAAACAGAGGGCAAATGGGGGTGCACGGCGTTGGACTTTTTAACCGAGGAATGGATTTACCAAAAAAACTCGCAACAGCTGACGGCATTGCTATATGAAGGATTGATGGAATGTTTGGAAGAGGCCATCGCGGCCCTTGAACAAAAAGACTATTGGAAAGCAAATAAACAGCTGCAAAAAGGAAACGACATCCTTCGCCGCCTCGGCGTTGGATTGCGTTATGACGCGGGCATCATCGCCCATCAGTTGGATGCGCTCTACAACTATATGGCTGAGCGCCTCATCGAGGCGAATATGAAAAAAGACGTGAAGATTGTTCAGGAAGTGTGGCAATTAACGACTACGATCGCCACCGCGTGGAACGAGGCGCTCAAAAGCGGCGCCTCTTCCGTGCATGCGGCACAAAGGCAAAAAGCCGCAGCGTACGAACAATTCATTACATACGAGAAATCATAAGCAAAGGAGCGGATGTTTGTGCGAATCAACCATAATATTCAGGCGCTCAACGCCTACCGCAACTTGGCGGCCAATCAATCGAGCATTTCGAAAAACTTGGAGCGCCTCTCCTCCGGCTTGCGCATCAATCGCGCCGCTGATGACGCGGCGGGGCTTGCCATTTCGGAAAAAATGCGCTCGCAAATTCGCGGCCTGCAAATGGCAGAACGGAACGCGCTCGATGCGATTTCGCTCATTCAAACGGCGGAAGGGGCGTTAAACGAAGTCCACAGCATCCTGCAGCGGATGCGCGAGCTGGCTGTGCAGGCGGCGAATGATACGAATACGTCTGAAGACCGAGAAGCGATTCAAAAGGAAATCAATCAGTTGACATCTGAAATTAACCGGATTGCCAACTCCACCGAATACAATACGAAAAAATTGCTCAATGAGTCCGTTTCCAGCCAAGCGAGAAGTGTGCAAATTGCTCAAGGTAGCTTTTCAGCAGGCGGCACAACAATCGATGGAGCGGGCCTGAAGCTGGACCCGGAAAGCACGATGGTGGCTGGAAATTATAAAGTGAAAATCGAAGATGTTGCTACGAAGTCAATACAAAGCACAGGACCAGCTGCCGGCGGGGTGCAACAAATCACACTGGATGCAACATCAAACTTGACGGTCGGTAATACATACGGGGTGAAAATCGAACAGCAAGATGTGAAAGTTATTACAAACAATCCGGGATCGTCGCCGGCCATTGATGCGGTATCGATCGCGCCGAACTCCCCGTTAAGCGATGGAACAGTGAATCTCGTGATCCGTCGCACGAATGATGTGAACAACTTCCAATCAGGTGGCACGGGTCTGACAGGAGTGCAAGTTTCCGCCTCTGCAGATCTAGATCCAAATGATACGTTTGTGATAGAAACAAAGTCCCAAGCTTCTGGTGTGCAAAATGGGACGGCCAATGGTCTATATATTACGAATGTCAATATTGACTCTAGCAAATTTTCACTAAAAGGTGAAGATTTCCGGCTCGTCTATACAGAAACGTCACCAGGATCCGGCCAGTTCACGGTAACTTTGCAAGATAAAAACGGGAATGATTTATCCCAAGCGGTCATCTTAGATAATAACCAACAAAACTACGAGTTTTATGATTTATCTGGCAACAAACTTGGTGTTTCCTTTACGACGATTTCCGGTATTAACGGAACACTAGCGGCAGCAAGTGAAAACGGAAAATACAATGAATTTGATATTGATATTGCGCTGTCTTTAAAGAAAAATGGCACGCAAATCGGAACGGCTGTCATCACTCCGACAGATGGGACGGCTGGCAATGTGACCATTAACGGTTCGGATGGGATTAGCTACACAATCAATCATAACGGATATACCAGCACGAACATCAATCGACCAGCAACGTTCGGCATACAGAGTATGCTTTCATACTCGACCGATGGAGCGACGTTCACGACGTTTAATGCAGGTGACAATCTGACCTTAAATGGCGGCATTTTCGTTGATACAGCCGACAATATCACTGATTATACGACAGGGGATACGACCGTGCAGATTGACGTTGGCACGACGTCATCGTATACAGCCACGCTGGTTGATGACGTGGGAAACGCACTGTCCGGCGTACCGATGCTCGTCGTTGACAATAACGGCGTGTATTCGTTTGGCAGCGGCACAGGCGTTTCGTTTACGACTGACACATTGTCAGCAGGAACACGGACGTTTACAGTAGGGGCAACCATTGCGACAAAAGCAACGTTAAGCACGAACGGCGTTGAGGTTGAGACGTTGAACAATATCGCCCCGAATACGACATTGCGTTTCCAAAACGGCGATCTGACGATGAATATCGGTGCGCTAACGAATGGTGAAGCTTCCTTTACGATCACAGGAGGGACGAACGACCAGTCGCTGAAAATTCAAATCGGCGCGAATGAAGGACAAATGCTCAGTGTTGGTATTGACGATATGCGTGCGCTCGCGTTAAAACTTTCCGGCAACAGCGCCGGTGGAACGGTTTCATTTACAAACCATTTAGGGGAGACTGTCACCGCCTACTATACGAACACGGCTGGCGTCAACAATGACGGCGTGACCGAATATGCCCTCGACGTCACGACGCATGAAAAAGCGACATCGGCCGTAAAAGTCTACGATTACGCAATCTCTCGGGTATCAGAGCAACGTTCGAGCTTAGGTGCCGTCCAAAATCGCCTTGAGCACACGATCAATAACTTGAAAACAGCGGAAGAAAACTTGACCTCATCTGAATCCCGCATCCGCGATACGGATATGGCGATGGAGATGGCGGAGTTTACGAAAAACAACATTTTGACGCAAGCGGCGCAGGCGATGCTCGCGCAGTCGAACCAGCTGCCGCAAGGGATTTTGCAGCTTTTGAAAAGCTAATCGGACCGCATCGGGCGGGGCATAAACGCCTCGCCCTTTTGCTATGGTTGTGCGATAATGGGGGTAGCGAGAGGTGATGGCGATGGAAGTGCAAAAAGTGACGCGCACAGGGCTGGCGAACGTGGGCCGCAAAGATGATGCCCCGATGGAATCGGTGTCGTTCACCGAAGTGATGGCGAAAACGCGCCGCGACGTCGTATGGGAGCGGATCAACGAACAAGTCCGCCAAATCGAGGAGCAAGGGAAGAAGCTTGCCGAGTCGCGGACGGTTGAGGATTTGCGCAAATACAAACAGCTCGTCAAGTCGTTTTTGGACGACGCGGTGAAAAACGGCCTGCAGCTCGAGGAACAACGCGGCTTCAGCCGCGGCGGGCGCGCGCGCATTTATAAGCTCGTGAAGGAAGTGGATCAAAAACTTGTGGAACTGACGAACGAAGTGTTGAAAAAAGAACAAAAGGGGCTTGAAATTTTGCGGCTTGTGGGCGAGATTCAAGGATTGATCATCAACATTTACACATAACCGCTCTGTTTATGTGGGCATCAACATAGCCCCGTGGTCGACCTGCTTGCGGCTGTAGAAGATGGCTAACGGCGCCGCATGCAGGGGTGCGGCGCTGACAGAGGGATGATGTCGGCGCCAAGCCGGTGATCACGAGAAGACGCCGTTACTCAACCTAATCGCTTTTATAAGGCGGCTTTATGGCCATGATCGGGAGGGATGCACGATGGCGGAACTAGCCAATTGTTCCAAGTGCGGGCGGTTGTTTGTCAAGTTATCGACCCGCGACGTATGCGAGTCGTGCTATCAAGAAGAAGAACGGCAATTTGAACGCGTTTACGCGTTTTTGCGCAGACGGGAAAACCGCACGGCGACGATGGCGCAAGTGGTGGAGGCGACAGGGGTGGAGGAGAAGCTGATCATTAAATGGATTCGCGCAGGGCGGTTGCAGCTTGTTCATTTCCCGAATCTCGGCTACCCGTGCGACTCGTGCGGTGCGATGATCCGTGAAGGGCGGTTGTGCGCCAAGTGCCTCGGCCAGCTGCAAGCCGACTTGCGGCGGGCGGAGGGGGAAAAGGAAAAAGAAGCTCGTTCCCGCCGCGCCACTTATTACAGCCAAGATCATAAAGAGCGCTAAACATTTCCGTCAGTGTTCCGATATAAACAGTAGCACGATGTGAACCGTGTCTCTCAAGCGAGGTGAACGCGATGAAAATCCATCATATCGGTCCAATGAACGTCAACCCGTACCAACGCCAGCTCGCCAAAACGGAGCGGTTGGCGGCGGGGAAGACGAAGGGCGATCAAGTGGAAATTTCCAAAGAAGCGAAAGAGCTGCAAGAAGCGGCAAGCTGGGAACGGGCGCGGCAAGCGAAACTTGAAGAGCTGCGCCAACAAATTGAAACCGGCGCATACCAAGTCGACCCGCGGGCGGTCGCCAAGCGGATGATCGACTATTACCGAAACCATCGATAAAGGAAGCGGATCGAGATGACATTTGCCGAACTCATTCACCTATTGCGGGCGCATGTCGAGCTGCATGGAAGCTTGTTAGCGCTGGCGCGGCGGAAGACAGAAGTGTTGAAGAAAAACGACATCGAGGCGCTGTCGGCTTTGCTTGCGGATGAACAGAAGCATATTTTGGCCATCCGCCAGCTCGAGGAACGGCGGCAGCGATGGCTGAAGGAGACGCTCGGCGATGAGGCGGCGACCATTTCTCGATGCGTCGAGATGGCGACAGGCAAGGAGCGCGAGGAGTTGGAGGAATGCCAAGCGCGGCTTCAGACGGCTGTCGCCGCGGTGGCGGAAGCGAATGAGCTGAACCGCCAGCTTATTGAACAGTCGCTCCAGTTTGTCACCGCGATGCTCGAGACGTTCGCCCCAACGCCGTCCACGTACAGCCGCACGCAACAATACGCCCCTTCGCCCGAGCGACCGCTGTTTGAATCGAAAGCGTAAGGAGGAAGAACGATGCTCTCGACATTCCATGGCCTTGAAGCCGCCCGGCGCGGCATGATGGCGCAACAGGCCGCCTTGTATACGACAAGCCATAACATCGCCAACGCCAATACGGAAGGGTATACACGGCAGCGCGTTCAACTGCAGCCGACGCCGCCGTTCCCGACGCCCGGCCTCAACCGCCCGAACATCCCAGGGCAAATGGGGACAGGGGTGGAAGCGTCGTCGGTCGAACGGGTGCGCGAATATTTCCTCGACATCCAATACCGCGGCGAAAACAGCAAGCTCGGGTACTGGGAAGCGCGCGCGGATGCGGTGGCGAAGATGGAAGACATCATGAACGAGCCGTCCGACAGCGGGCTGGCGAAAACGATGGACCAGTTTTGGCAGGCGCTGCAAGATTTGAGCACCCAGCCGGAGAACGAAGGGGCGCGCTCCGTCGTCCGCCAGCGCGGGTTGGCGGTTGTCGAGACGTTCCACTATTTATCGAATTCACTGACGCAAATCCGCACGGACATCGGCACGCAAATCGGCACGACGGTGACGGAAATCAATTCCCTTCTCAACCAAATCAGCGCATTGAATGAACGGATCGCCGAAATTGAACCGAACGGCTATTTGCCGAACGACTTGTACGACGAGCGCGATCGGTTGATCGACCAACTGTCGCAATATATGGAGATCGGTGTGGAAAAGCATCCAACTGGCGGCAACGCCTTGCCCATGGCGGAAGGAACGTACGATGTTTACGTGATGAACGGGAGTGCGAAAGTGTATCTCGTTCAAGGGCGCACGGCGTCTGTTGTGTCATTTCCCGACGGCAGCGATGTCGACGGCGACGGGGTGAAGGAGATGCCTCCCGATCTAGGCGTCAATACGCTCGATGTCAGCGGGACGACCGTTTCCTTTTCCTCTCTTCCGAACGGCAAATTGCGCGGGTTGATCGAAGGATACGGCTATCAAAGCGGAACCGACGCCAGCGGCCAGCCGATCGTCAAAGGGCTATATCCTGACATGCTTGCCAACTTGGACAAGCTCGCCTATACGTTCGGCACGGTGTTCAACGCCGTTCATCAACAAGGCTACGGGCTAAACGGGAGCACGAATCACCCGTTTTTTGATGGGATCAGTGCCGTAAGCGGCGCGGCGAACACGATCAAGCTCGCCGACGACATCGACGATTTGGCGAACATCGCGGCGTCCACAAAAAGCGGGGAAACAGGGAACGGCAACAACGCCATCAACCTCGCCAACGTCCGCAGCCTGCTTCTGTCCAATGCGACCGTTTCGCTGCAAGACAACATCGCCGTCAACTTGGCGTCCCTGAATTTGCCGCTTTCCTCAGGCACGGTTGAAACGAACTATCAAGGCTGGATCGGCCAGCTTGGCGTCGACGGTGAACAGGCGAACCGGATGAAAACGAACAGCGAAACGCTGCGCCAGTCGGTGGAGGAAAAACGGCAGTCCGTCAGCTCCGTGTCGCTCGATGAAGAGATGATGAACATGATCAAATACCAGCACGCCTACAACGCCGCGGCAAGGCAAATCACGGTGATTGACGAAATGCTCGATAAGCTCATCAACGGCATGGGCGTCGTCGGAAGGTAGGTGAACGGTGATGCGCATTACGCAAAGCATGTTGGCGAACAATACGCTTAAGCAGATCACCCGAAGCTACGCCAATTTGGACAAATATCAAACCCAGCTTTCGACGGGGAAAAAAATCACCCGCCCGTCGGACGATCCTGTTGTGGCGATGAAAGGAATCGCCTACCGTTCGAATTTAGCCGAAGTCGAGCAGTTCAAACGCAACTTCTCGGAAGCGTACAACTGGGTGGAAAACTCCGATTCGGCGCTCGATAAGGCGACGCAGGCGCTCCAGCGCATCCGCGAGCTCGTCGTGCAGGCGAGCAACGACACATACGAAGAAACGCAGCGCCAGGCGATCGCCAAAGAAGTGCGCCAGTTGACCGAACATTTGGTCACGATCGCCAATACGAAAGTCGGCAACAAATACATTTTCAACGGCGCCAAAACGACCGAGCCGCCTGTTACGGTGAACCCGGACGGCACGATTTCCGTGTCGGCAAACAGCCAACAGCTGAACATAGAGCTTGCCAAAGGCATTTACATTCCGGTCAACATTCCGCCGAGCACAGCGTTCGGGGCGGGTGGCGGATTGTTTTCGGATTTGCAAAACTTGGCCGCTTCCCTCGAAAATCCGAGCACGACCGGTAATGATGTAACGAGCTATTTAGACAAACTCGACAGCCACTTGACGAATTTGCTCGGCGTCCGCGCCGAACTCGGCGCGCGCATGAACCGGATCGAGCTCATGGAAGACCGCATCGACAGCCAGCAGGTGATCGCGGAAAAAATGTTGTCGGACAACGAAGACGTTGATCTGGAAAAAGTCATCACCGACTTGAAAACGCAAGAAAGCGTCCACCGCGCGGCGTTGGCCGTCGGCGCGCGCGTCATTCAGCCGACGTTGGTTGACTTTTTGCGTTAAACTAGCGTAATGCCCGCCGAAAGGAGCGATGGCCATGCGCATTCCGCAGCTTAAGATGGAAGCGACGTACGCCAAGCTGGCGATCTCAAGCGAACGGGCGCGGCTTGACATCACCCAGCCGCCCGCGGAGATGACGATCGAGCAGCCGCCCGCTGACATGCGCATCGCCTCCATTCCCGCCCGTCTGACGATCGACCAGACCGAGGCGTGGGCGGCGGTCAACAACAAGCACGTGTTTCGGCTGATCGAAGACGCGACCGCTGACGGACGGCAAGCGGTGCTCGACTTCATCGAGCGCGCCGCCATTCAAGGCGATGAACTGATGCGCATTGAACACGGCGGCGATCCTCTCGTGGAGCAGGCGGAGGCCAACAGCGAAGGCCCGCCGCTTGAGTTGGAGATCGCCCTCGTCCCACCGCCGTTTAGCGTCAAGGTCGACTATGAACCGGGCAGACTCACGATCGACTGGAACACCTACACGCCGCGCATTAATGTGAAGGCGCATGCGCCGATCATCCGCTGCCAGCAAGGGGCGGTCAAGATCGATCTCGCCCAGCACCCGTCGCTTCACATTGACGTCGTCATTTGAGGAACATGAGGAGGAGCAAGCATTGAACATCGACACGAAATACCACGGAACGGTGGCGGTGAAGGAAGAAGACATCATCCGCTTCCCCCACGGCCTGCCCGGATTTGCGGACGAGAAGCGGTTCGTCCTTTTGCCGCTCGCCGACACGCCGTTTGTCATCTTGCAGTCGGTCGAGACGCCCGCGCTTGGGTTTGTGTTGATCGAGCCGTTTTCGTACTTTCCGGCGTACGAATTTGAACTGGATGAAGCGATGGTCGAACAGCTTGAGATCGAAACCGAACGCGACGTCGCCGTGTACGTCATCTTGACGGTCGCCGACCCGTTCGACAACACGACGGCGAACTTGCAGGCGCCCGTTGTCATCAACGTTCGCAAGCGGCTCGGCAAGCAAGTGATCTTATCGAACACCGCGTACAAAACGAAACATCGCCTTTTCCCGGAAAAAGCGGCGACGTAAAGGAGGCGGGCGAACCATGCTTGTTTTAACGCGCAAACTCAAAGAAGCGATCCAAATCGGCGATGACATCGAAATCACTGTCCTTGCTATCCAAGGCGATCAAGTGAAGCTTGGCATCAACGCGCCCAAACACATCGACATTCACCGCAAAGAAGTGTACCTCGCCATTCAGGCGGAAAACAGCGCCGCCGCCGAAGCGTCCGAAGCCTCGCTCGCCGAACTGACCGCCAAGCTGAAACAATGGAAACATCCATAACGCCGAAGCGCCCATGCGGCGCTTTTTTTCGCTCCATCGACAAAAAAATTAAATTTCCCTATTAAACTTCCAAAAAACGCGCCGATATAAAAAGTGAACGCGGAATAGCGAAGAAAGGCGGCCGACTTTCTTCCTATCCGCGAATCTATCATTCCACAAGGATGTGGAATAAAAAAATTTCAAGGAGGAAAAGAAGATGAGAATTAACCACAACATTGCGGCGTTGAATACGTATCGTCAATTAACGATCGGTCAAGGCGCAGCAGCAAAAAACATGGAAAAACTTTCTTCTGGTCTTCGCATTAACCGCGCAGGTGATGATGCAGCAGGTCTTGCTATTTCTGAAAAAATGCGTGGACAAATTCGGGGATTAGAACAAGCATCTCGTAATGCGCAAGACGCAATCTCTTTAATCCAAACGGCTGAAGGAGCTTTAAACGAAACACACTCTATTCTTCAACGCATGCGGGAATTAGCTGTCCAGGCAGCTAACGAAACAACTACTCAAGATGATCGTAATCAAATACAAAAGGAATTTGACCAATTAAAAAGTGAAATTGACAGAATTTCAACTCAAACTGATTTTAACACTAAAAACTTATTAAATGGTTCATTTGCTGCTAATACTACTATTTCTGGAACGAATACTGCTAAAATTAAGAGTGGTAAAGTTGTAGATGATACTGTTGCTAGTGCTACCTATCAGTTGGCTATTAGTGGAGTTACTTCAGCAGCAGTAGCCAATGGTATTAACGGTGGTACAAATGTTGCAAGTGTTGCTATTACTACTGGTCAAGAAGCTAATGTGGACTTGGGAGTATATGAGTTGAAAATTTCTGATGACCCAAATAACTCAGGGAGAAAAATAGCTACACTTACAAACAAAACTACCGGAGCTGTACAAACAGTAAATAATATTGATCCTACAAATGATGGTTCAACTTTCACGATAGGGGGCTTTACTGTTACTAAACAAGGTGGTGCAGGTGCCGCACTAGCTAATGGTACTTATACATTCGATGTGCAAGCAACTTTTACTGCAACTCTAACAAATACTAATACTGGTACTGTAGTTGGTACACAAACATTTACTAACTATAAGAGTACTGATTTTACTATAGGTGGAATTAATTTTGGAATTAAAGCAGACCTCGCAACTGGTGCGGATACTAATGTTGTTGTCCAAAATAATGCCTTAACTTTCCAAATTGGAGCTAATACAGGTCAAACTACAAAATTAAGTATTAATGATATGTCTTCTACAGCTTTGGGTGTAAGTAATTTAGATGTTACATCTGTTTCTGGAGCATCAAGTGCAATTACTGCTGTGGATGATGCTATTAGAACAGTTTCTACAGAACGTTCTAAGTTAGGGGCTATTCAAAATAGATTAGAACATACAATTAATAACTTAGGAACAGCATCTGAAAACTTAACAGCAGCTGAATCTCGTATTCGTGACGTAGATTATGCCTTAGCCGCTTAATGGCGACAGGCACAGTCGTCCTAGCTGGAAACGGCTAGGAGTATCACCGGGTGAATTGCTGGAAACCCCTTAGAGCCTTTGACGCCACAACGTAGCTGGAAACGGCAGGCGTGATGGCTTAAAAAGTCAAAGGATTGGGCAACCAGCAGCCAAGTTCCTGTCCCGAAAGGGTGGAGAAGGTTCAACGACTAGGGCATACCGCCTACGGCACATGCTATGGCGATGAAGCCCGTAGGGTGAAGAGGATTTCCATCGTCCTCGTTCATCCGAAGCGCCCGGCCCCTAACAGGTGAAGCTGAGGGTGAAGATGTAGTCTTGTCCCGCACCGAAAGGGTGGGTGGCACGATGGCCAAAGAAATGATGGAATTCACGAAAAACAACATCTTGGCGCAAGCAGCGCAAGCGATGTTGGCTCAATCAAACCAACTGCCGCAAGCGGTGTTGCAGCTGCTTCGGTAGGCTGGTTTGGCGGGCGTCTTAGCTGGAAACGGCTAAGAGGATGACTGGGTGAATTGCTGGGAAACCCTAAGAGCCTTTGGCGCCACAACGGAGCTGGAAACGGCAGACGTGACGGCGGAAAAAGCCAAAGGATTGGGCAATCAGCAGCCAAGCTCCTGTCCCGAAAGGGTGGAGAAGGTTCAACGACTAGGGCATACCACCTAAGGCGAGTGCTATGGTGATGAAGCCCGTAGGGGAGGCAAGATAGCCGAACCGAAGTGCCCAGCCCCTAACAGGTAAAGCTGAGGGTGAAGATATAGTCTACACAACGGTCGAAAGACGTTGAGGCATGGCAAGCCAACCAACAACCGCAAGGGGTATTGCAATTGCTTCGTTAATCATACGCAAACGAAAAGAGACCTTAGGTTATCTAGGGTCTCTTTTTTCATGAACACCTTATTTATTTTTTATCTCTCTCCATTTATACACAACGGACCAATAGCTTCTTTGCAACGCATCGGCGATTTCTTGAATCGTAGCTTCTTCTTGCTTCATTTCTTTCAGTAGCCGTATTTCTTCAGTAGAATACGGTTTTACTCACATTTCGCACCCTAACAAGGTCAAAACGAAGGATTTTTTATTTAGTTTTTCAGAATAACTTTTTGACCAACACAACGAGCGATGGCAATCCTTTTTTTACCATCGCTGGTCGTTCCGTATCACGTTACACGTAGATGCTCTCATCCATGCCCAATCCCTGCAGAATCCTTCGCTGGTCCGGGTTGAGGGGGCGATCGAGTGCGCGTTGGATGCGCCCGTCTGGCAGCTCCAGCAGGATGACGTTCACATATTGAAACAGCTGAAAAATCGCCTGTCCCGTTGGCCGTGTCAACTTGCGGCCTCCCGCACCCTTTAACGGACGTTCGGGTGTGATGAACTGGCGCACCCGGCGCTGAAAAACGCGGTAAATCGCTAGAAGGCCGGTGAAAAAAGTACACCCTGAGGCAGGGATTTAGGGGGCTTATGTCGAAAAAGGAAGAAAAATCGTTGGAATGGAGCGTGAATGGATGATGAAAGCCCCCAAAAACCCTTCGACTCAGCCTCGGCTGTTTCAAGTCATCGACATGGAGGACCTGGTTCCCCCACACCATATCCTGCGCCAAATCAACGAAGCCGTCGACTTTTCCGTCATTCACGATTGGGTGGCTCCCCTGTACACGGAAAAAACGGGTCGCCCGGCGGCGGATCCGGAACGGCTGCTTCGCCTAATGCTGCTCTCGTATTTGTTCGACCACTCTGAGCGGGAGTTGTATGAGATCCTCCCCATGCATGCCGGATACTTGTGGTTTTGCGGTCTCGACTTTGAATCCGTGCTTCATCCGGATCCTCATCATCCTACGCTTCCGGATCGAACGACGCTCGTCAAAACACGGAAACGCTGGCGCCAACATGGAATCTTTGACCGGCTGATGACCTATGTGGTGGATCAATGCATCGCGGCGGGGTTGGTCTCGCCGGATGTCCATGCGGCGGCTGACGGCACCCAAGTGCGGGCGAATGCCTCGATCCACAGCTTGCGGGAGGTCAAGCTCGCTCCGGTGGAGACGTTGGAAGACTATCTGGCCCGCACTGCCCGGGAAGATGAACAGACCGAGGCCCGGGATCCGGATGACGACCCACCCTCTCCGTCTCCAAAATCAGGGGAACGCGTCCATGCCGAAGAACGGGGAAACTTCCGTGGAGCCACGTTTTCCAACCGGACCCATCGAAGCGTGACGGATCCGGATGCCCGGTTGTACAAGAAAGGAAAAGGCCAGGAAGCGTATCCTCGGTATCTGGTGCACGACGTCATCGATGTCCAGTCGCGCGTGATTTTATCCAGACGGGCCAGCCTCGCCACTGGAACGGCGGAACGGGAGACGAGTTTGGAGCAGCTGGCTTCGATTCAGTTTCGCCACCCGTCGATTACGATTCGGACCTTGTCTGCGGACAAAGCGTATGGCACCACCGAGTATCTGGAAGCGCTCTTCGTTCAAGGCATCACACCGCTCGTGCCGTTGCGCCGCAAGGAGATGGAGGAGATTCCAACCTGGAAGCGCCGGGCGAAGGATCCCGCTCAGGAAGCAAAGCGCCAGGCGAAAGTCCGAGACGTTCAGATTCGCAATCAAGCGAGGCTCATTCAGCAACAGGGCGGCTATCGATCCATTCAAGCCCTTCGCACGCGTTGTGAGCATGTGTTCGCCGAAGGGAAGGAATGTCACGGGCTGGACCGGGCCCGAAGCCGGGGCCTTTACGCCATGGAAGAACAGGCGCTGTTGACCGCCGTCGTGCAAAATCTGAAGCGATTGTGCCGGTTTCGAAAAAAAACGAGGGGGGACCGGCTCTTTGGCGTGCGCAAAACCGGAATTGGGAGCAGGAAGTCCTGCTCGTCTTCCCATCCTTTGGCGCCAAACGGCGGGGAGAATGGCCTCCAAAATTCGACATGTGGGAAGTCTATGCCCCATTAATTCACCGGCCTTCTAGGGCCAACAGAAACAAATAGCCCAATACGGCGACCCGTTCCGGTTTTTTGACGTAAATCTCATCGGTGAAAAACGGATCTTTCAAAAACGCGAAGTTCATTTCCACCGAGATTTGCCCTTTATACAGCTTTAGGATCTCTTGGGCATCCATGGGTTGGCCCTTCCATTCCTTCGGAACGGTCGTGACGAGGACAAACCGGGACGCTTTCCGTCTTGCCTGTTCCCATGCCGGTTGGTCGAATTCGACGTTTAGGCGAAGGGTGTACAGCGTCTCCGTCTCGGGCTCCGCCCCTTTTTTCGGCCGTCCGCGCCGTTTTTTCGGACGCACGATCTCTTCGACCGCGGCCTCCACTCGATGAAACCGAGGGCGAAGGGACGCCTTGAGGGACGTCAAGGCTTGTTCGGCGTCTTCGCGGCAGGAGAAGGGGTGGCGCTCCCAACGGACTTGTTCCTCACAAAGAAGCTCCGCTTCTTTGGTTCGTTCTTTTTCGAGCGTCTTTCCTTTGCGCTGGTCGAGGGCGCTCGATTCGACGACGATCAGCCGAACCGAGTGGCCTTCATAGGTCGAGGCCGTTTCCCATACCCGATACGTAGCGCCGTTTCTCTCCGCTAGGGTAAAGGGTTTGCTCCACGGGATGTGAGGCGAATCGGCCTCCGCGAGCGCCTGTTTCACGATCCGGAGCGATGAAGGGCCTCTGGTGATCAAAAAGGCACGGGCGGCTTTGGTCTGCGCCAAGGTGTCTTTTGTCATCGCGGCGGAATCGGCCACGTAAATCCACTCATCGTCGATCTTGGCTTGTTTGAACTGTTCGTGGATCCGCGACAGCACCTCAGGATTCCACGCCTTATCCGATCGATTGCCGTCGTGCACATCGCCGTAAAACGGGATGCCGTCCTCGTTGCCGACCAGTCCAAAGCCGATTGGTTTTTGCCAACGATGATGGCGGTTGTAGCCATGTGTGATCTGCAGAGCCTCCAACGAGGCCGATTCATAGGCTCCGTAAACCGTCTTGTCCGTCGTATCGGCATGAAAGACTCGGAGGGAAAGGCCTTCTTTGCGATAAATATGAATCAAGCAAGTGCTGATGACCTTGTGAATATCGGCCTCATACAAGCGATCGAGATGACGAGCCAAGGCATCGTCGTTCAACCAGGAAGGTTGGAGACCGGGACGGATGAGTTTCTCTAAATCGATCTCCTGAGCCCATCGTTCTAAGTGAACCAGGGCTTGCCGGCCGTCAAATAGATTGTAAAGGATGGCCTGAACGGCATCGCTGACTCGTGTTTGGCCTGTGGATCGACGGGTACAAGATGGTCAATCAAGCGGGGGATGTCCAGCTTTTTGACTAGAACACTTATTATATTCAAATAATCATTACGATAGACCCTTTGACTTTCACATTCATGAGAGAAAAACTCCTTTACATTCCTTGTGTGTCAAGCCCGAGTTCGACAGTTTTGAGGCCATTTTAGGCAAATGAAAATGGTTAAAATGCTGTAATATCAAGGATTTCACGATGCGGATCCTAGAAAAAAACGCTGAATTTCATAGGCACACGACTTGATGATTTAACCTTTTAAAATAGCCGAATATCGTTTATAATATAGGCATGTACATACGGAGAGTCACACGCAAAAACAAAGATGGAACGACTGTTGCATATCTTCAGCTTGCTCACAACGAATGGGATCCGAAGGCCAAATATGCGAAAGCGAAGGTGATTTATTCGTTTGGGCGCGAAGACGAGGTGGATCGCGCTGTCTTGGAGCGTCTGGCCAAAAGCATTTCGCGATTCCTTTCTCCTGAGCAGGCTTGGGAAATCGAGACGTTGACAGGAGAAGTGTCGGATGACTTTCAGTTTCAATCAAGCAAACGCCTTGGTGGCGCTTGGCTTTTGGATCAGCTCTGGAGACAACTGGGATTGGGAGAGATTCTCCACTCCTTGTTTGCCTCCCGACATCATCAGATTCCGTTGGAACGGCTCATTTTTGCCATGGTGGCGAATCGTGCCCTTCATCCGTCAAGCAAGTTGGCGATGGAGGAGTGGGTGGAGAAGGACGTGCATATCCCTCATCTTCCCCAAGTCGCCAGCCACCAGTTATACCGGGCGATGGATGAGCTGCTGGCTGTGCAGCCGGAATTGGAACGCCAAGTGTTCCATGCCGTGGCCGATTTATTGAACCTGGAAGTCGATTTGATTTACTTTGATACGACTTCGTCGTACTTCGAAGTGGATCCCTCTGAAACACCGGAAGGAGAATCGCTTCGAAAGCAGGGGTTTTCCAAAGATAAGCGTCCTGATTTGGTTCAAATCGTCATTGGGCTGGCTGTCACCCGGGAAGGAATCCCGATTCGCGCTTGGGTATGGCCTGGCAATACCATGGACATGACGGTCATCAAACAGGTGAAACAAGACTTGATTGGCTGGAAGCTTGGACGTGTGATCAGCGTCATGGACCGCGGCTTTTCCTCTGAAGAGAATTTGCGAATCTTGCAACAGGCCGGGGGACACTATATTGTCGGCGAAAAAATGCGATCCGGCAAAGCCGCCGTCGAAGAGGCCCTAAGCCGTCGCGGGCGCTACCAACAAGTTCGCGAGAACTTGCATATCAAAGAAATCATCGTGGGCGACGGAGAAGCGCGTCAGCGCTATGTTCTCGTGTACAATCCCAGCGAAGCCGAACGCCAACGCAAGGAACGGGAAACGCTGCTCGAATCGCTGAAAGAGGAGTTGGAGGGGCTTCGCCAACTCCCCAATGAAGCTCATCATAAGGCCACCTGCCGGCTGCGTTCCCATCCGTCCTACGGAAAATACTTGCGCCAGTTGAAGGATGGAACGCTTCGCATCGACAAGCAGGCGGTTCGTGAAGCGGAAAAGTATGACGGCAAATATCTCATCCGAACATCCGACGATACCTTGTCTGCGGAAGATGTCGCCATCGGGTATAAGCAGCTGGTGGATATCGAGCAGGCCTTTCGGACGTTGAAATCGACACTTGAGCTGCGTCCCATGTATCATCGCTTGGAAGACCGCATCCGGGCGCATGTGCTGCTCAGTTGGCTGGCTCTCTTGTTAGTTCGGATCGTAGAGATCCGGACTCATGAATCGTGGCCGAAAGTAAGGGATGAATGTGAGCGTCTTATGCTTGGACATTTTTCTTCCAAAAACGGCGACCTTTATCAACGAACCGAGCTGACGGCCAAACAAGCGCAACTCTTTACGGCTCTAGGGCTGGAGCCTCCTCCGAAGATCCTAGGCATCCATCCTCGCGCCTAGATACACGCCCGAAGTGTGCCCAAATGTCTCTCGTCCCTTTTGCATCAAGGGGCGAGAGGCATTTTGTTTGCCTAGTCACTGTCGAACTCGGGATATACAAAACGGAAAGAAAATGCGGTAGCGTACAATATGGTAACAAGGAAAGCGGTATGTGCTTAGAACCGTCATCGTGATAAAAATGAGGATATAACTTTGTAAACAATGGCAGTGATGATGAACGGACGCATTGACTTTTATGCGTAATATATAAAAGGTCATTAAAAAATGAAACTTTCCATTTTCGATATTCCTCTTGATCGATGCCAAAATGTTCCCGATAACTATGGTTTTTCCTTCGACTATTATAAATTTTTGTAATTTCTCCATCACCAATAATGCTGGCGATTAGAATATTTTGCTGTATAGGAGTTAACCGCAAGAAATCGTGCATTTATTTCACCTCTTTTCAGAACATATGTTCTATTTATATTTATTATAATGTATTCCTCATGTTTTTGAAAGGTTTAGATGGCATTTTGACTAATTTTATGGGGTAGTATTTTAGTAGTTATAAGCTATGTGCAACGGGAATTATAGGTTTTTTAAAGAAAATAGAGAAACTTCTAGGAATTTTTCAAAAGGGATGAGACAGTTTTAGAACATCGATGAGGAGAGGTATTGTTTATTAATAACAAAAACTAGCGATATTTTACAGGATAAGTGATGATTATTACAATATGAGCAAAATTAATTATAAGAGGTGGTTAAGTAATGATTCTTTATTTGTTCAAGGGGAATGAACTGAGTCAGGAAGAAATAGAGCAAATTAGGGTTTTTATTGAAGACAATTATCAAGTTGCTAATACTAGGCTAATTAAGGAAACATCTCATTCTTTGGTTTTTGAAGGGATGAAGAATGATACGTTAGTAGGTTTTGTATATCAAAAGGAAACTGGGGCTGTAATTGAGGATGAAGACTATAGGATATTTTTATAAAAGTTCAAGTTAAATTCTCTGACTACAGGATTTGAGCGTGTTGCAAAACGCATAAAGGATGCATAGATGCACATAAAAAATCCACTATCTTGGAAACAATATACAGTAACTAAAACTAAGGGGGACACTATCATGATTTCCAATTTTAACAGTGAAAACGAGGCGTCTACTGACTAGTAGGCTCTATTTCTTTAAATTATTATAGAACATGTGTTCTTATCTATGTTATAATAAAGTAGAGGTGATCATATGAATGATCTAAATTACTATCGAAGCATTTGTCCTTCTGAGCTAGCTCAATTACCGATTGTAAGTCTTTATAAGGAACTCATCAGCGGAAAGAGAAAGGCCCTTCCTTCAGGTACATGGGAAAAAGACGAAAATGTGATCATTCTTGTCCGTTATGCATTAGAAGTGAATCTTGGCTTAAAAAAGGAGCAAACCCCCAAGATCAACCGAGTTGTCATAAAGGAGCAGAAGCTTTGGGGAGCTTTAAATCGTTTTAAATCTATTCGTAAATTAATTCAATTTGTATATCCTGATCGATATAATGAGTTTGATTTCAGACGGGTGTCGATTAATTACTGGAACAATATTCAAAATATACGCAATCGATTGGAATGGCATTTGCGCAGGGAAGGAATAAGGATTGTAGAAATACCGCGAAAGGTGAATTACGATTTGCTCGTTGAGTGGGGATTTTCCAACCCTTTGAAACGACACGGCCATTCTCCATACCGCTTCATGAATGCCCTATACCCCGGCCGTTTTAAAGAAACGGATTTTAAAAAAATTCCTCAAGGCTATGCAATGAACCGCGAATTTTTGAAAGAGCAGTTTATGAACATGCTTCGTCAGGAAAAGATTCGGTTCGAAGACGTACCAAAGAAAGTGACGCGGCAAATGCTCATCAAGCATCGTTTTAGTGCGGCTTTAAAACATCACCGTAATTCGCCTCTAGAGTTTATACAATACCTTTTCCCCAATCAGTTTTCACTCGATGATTTTCGTACCAAACCAAATGGCTACTGGAAAGATATTGACAATGTGAAACGGGAGATTATGGATTTGATTAACAGGGAGAAAGTAGCCGAGCAGGATGTCCCGCGCTTTATGACGAAACAGCGGCTGGTGGAGGAAGGGTTGACAGGTTTGTTGCATGAATATCACGGTTCGCCGATTGAGATTATAGAGGCGGTGTTTCCGGGTAAGTATGATGTGACAGAGTTTCAGCGTGTGCCAAACCAACATTGGCATTCTCCGCAAAACCGGGTGCAGGCGCTGCGGACGTTTTGTGCCAAGCGGGGAATCGGCCGTGAGGAGTTGCCGCGGTTAAACCGGGCGTATTTTCGCAAGCATTTCCCACGGTTTATCAGCATGGTCGATCGTCATTACGACAGCAAATTTTACCGTTGGATTATGGAATCCTACCCGGAATACACGTTTTCCCCCGAGGAGTTTCGCTTGCTTGTAGGCGTGGATGGGCAATTGTGCGATTCAAAAGAAGAACTAGAAATCCATAACTTTTTGATTCGCGCGGTCGTTGATGGGAAAGTGGAAAGAGAAGGATGTCGTTTTGTGAACCACGAATATGACGAAGTATACATCCCTGACTGGGTGATCGAGCAAAACGACAGAAAGTGGATTGTCGAGTATTTCGGGCTATATGGTTCGACGCGTTACAAGTGGTATACGGAGAAGGCGGACCGAAAAATGCAGTTTTACCATTCGCTCGCCGATTATACGTTGATTGTGATCATGCCTGATGATTTTCGGGAAAAAGGGTTTCAAAGAATTGTGTCCCTTTTGATTAGTAATGGGATACAGATTAATGTTCATTGTTCTCTGGAACGATGATTTTTAAGGCATTAAGAGGTTAAAAATGATAAAATGAAGCAAAAAGTTGAAGAGATTATGTGCCAATGTCATTGCCATAAACCGATAGCTGTCCGGCCGCATTGGTACTACTGAAGGAGGTGACGCAATGATCATCCTAAAACAAGGCAATCTCTTGGAAGATGAAGCAGAAGCTTTGGTAAACACGGTCAATTGTGTCGGAGTGATGGGGAAAGGAATTGCACTGCAATTTAAGCAAGCTTATCCAGAAATGTTTTCGGAGTATGAAAAGGCTTGCCGTCGCAAGGAAGTGCAGCCAGGCAAAATGCATGTCGTTTCCACTAAATCGTTATTGAACCCAAAATATATTATTAATTTTCCTACAAAACGCCATTGGAAAAATAAATCCCGGATGGAAGATATTGAACTAGGGTTGGCGGATTTGATAAAGGTGGTTAAAGAGCTTAATATAAAATCGATTGCGCTTCCGCCGCTTGGCTGTGGAAATGGTGGGCTTAGATGGGATGAAGTACGTCCTAAAATTGAAGCGGCTTTTGAGCATTTAAAAGAGGTGGAAGTGCATTTGTATGAGCCTGCAGGGAGCCCTAACCCTGATCAAATCAAAATACGTACAAAACCACCAAAGATGACAAGATCTCGAGCGTTATTGCTAATGTTAATGAATGATTATTCCATTCCGGGGTATAAGTTGTCATTGCTGGAAATTCAGAAGTTGGCTTATTTTCTTCAGGTTGTCGGCGAACCGATGAGATTGCGATTTGAGAAAGGAAAATACGGTCCATACGCGGACAACTTGAATCATGTTTTACTGCGTTTGGACGGTCATTTTATTCGAGGTTTTGGCGACCGCAACCGGGATGCAGAAATTTATTTACTACCGAATGTGGTACAAGAAGCTGAACAGTATTTGCAGGGGGATTCCGAGGCTGACGAACATTTAGAAAAAGTGCGGAATGTCATTCAAGGGTTTGAAACTCCATATGGGCTGGAATTGCTTTCCACTGTACATTGGGTTGTGAAAGAAAATCCGGATATAAAAGACGATATTCATTCCATTATTAAAGAAATTCATAATTGGAACGAACGAAAGCGGAAGATATTTAAAGAAACGCATATCACAAAAGCTTGGCAACATTTGAAAGGAATAGGGATGCTTAATTAATAAAAAATGCTTGTTAGATTAAGCCTTGCTCGTTCGGGGAGTGAGGCTTTTATTATCAGTGTAAACCTTAATTAGATTCTTATCCCAATCAAATAAAGATACGTCCAGACCTTTTAAAGATGACAAAATCGAATGTGATATTATGCAATATTTGTAATTTTTTATATTTGGCGGCTAACGGGTACCCGAGTTCGACAGTTTTGAGACCATTTTAGGCAAATGAAAATGGTTAAAATGCTGTAATATCAAGGATTTCACGATGTGGATCCTAGAAAAAAACGCTGAATTTCATAGGCACACGAATTGACAAATTAACCTTTTAAAATAGCCAAATATCGTTTATAATATAGGCATGTACATGCGGAAAGTAACACGCAAAAATAAAGATGGAACGACCGTGGCGTATCTCCGGCTTGCTCACAACGAATTGGATCCGAAGGTCAAATATGCGAAAACGAAGGTGATGGATTCGTTTGGGCGCGAAGACGAGGTGGATCGCGCTGTCTTGGAGCGTCTGGCCAAAAGCATTTCGTGATCCTTTCTCCTGACTCATGAATCGTGGCCGAAAGTAAGGGACGAATGCGAGCGTCTTATGCTTGGACATTTTTCTTCAAAAACGGAGACCTTGATCAACGAACCGAGCTGACGGCCAAACAAGCGCAACTCTTTGCGGCTCTAGGGCTGGAACCTCCTCCGAAGATCCTAGGCATCCATCCTCGCCCCTAGATACACGCCCGAAGTGTGCTCAAATGCCTCTCGTCCCTTTTGTATCAAGGGTCGAGAGGCATTTTGTTTGCCTAGTCACTGTCGAACTCGGGGGGTAGATGAGTCAGAAAATAACGATGAAACAAACGATATACGAAATATTTTCTGTAAATTGTATTCAGATGGTAGCAAGGACATGAAAATTTACTTATTACTGTGGATATTAGTCAAAAATTTTTGCTCGATATCGAATAGGGTCCCGATTGAAAAAGCAGAGGACAAGCAAACTCCCTTAGTATAGTTTGTTTCTATCGATATGATGTTAGACGTTGGCATTAAATTGTACTCATACTGCTTGCCACGCTTAAATTTTAACATCTTTCCGAAAGAAGTCTCCCACTTCTAAACGAAGTGAAAGTGGGAGATGAATTTCGGTTAGGTATAGCCTAACCCGAGTTCGACAGTGACTAGGCAAACAAAATGCCTCTCGACCCTTGATACAAAAGGGACGAGAGGCATTTGAGCACACTTCGGGCGTGTATCTAGGGGCGAGGATGGATGCCTAGGATCTTCGGAGGAGGTTCCAGCCCTAGAGCCGCAAAGAGTTGCGCTTGTTTGGCCGTCAGCTCGGTTCGTTGATCAAGGTCTCCGTTTTTGAAGAAAAATGTCCAAGCATAAGACGCTCGCATTCGTCCCTTACTTTCGGCCACGATTCATGAGTCAGGAGAAAGGATCACGAAATGCTTTTGGCCAGACGCTCCAAGACAGCGCGATCCACCTCGTCTTCGCGCCCAAACGAATCCATCACCTTCGTTTTCGCATATTTGACCTTCGGATCCAATTCGTTGTGAGCAAGCCGGAGATACGCCACGGTCGTTCCATCTTTATTTTTGCGTGTTACTTTCCGCATGTACATGCCTATATTATAAACGATATTTGGCTATTTTAAAAGGTTAATTTGTCAATTCGTGTGCCTATGAAATTCAGCGTTTTTTTCTAGGATCCACATCGTGAAATCCTTGATATTACAGCATTTTAACCATTTTCATTTGCCTAAAATGGTCTCAAAACTGTCGAACTCGGGGCCTAAAATTGTCTCTTTTTTGTGTATTACAATATAATCAGTTATAGAAAAAATATATCGAAAATCAAGGTATGAAGTGATGTGGTGTCGATATGGCAAACAAAGCCTATCAGTTCCGTCTATACCCAACAAAAGAACAAGAACAACTGCTCGCCAAAACCTTCGGTTGTGTCCGTTTCGTGTATAACAAAATGCTTGAAGAGCGCATACAAATGTTTGAAAAGTTCAAGGACGATCAAGAATCCTTGAAACAGCAAACATGTCCGACCCCTGCCAAGTACAAAAAGGAGTTTCCTTGGCTAAAAGAAGTGGACAGCCTTGCGCTGGCAAACGCCCAATTGAATTTGCAGAAAGCATTTCAACACTTCTTTTCTGGCCGCGCTGGATTTCCCAAGTTCAAAAACCGCAAGGCGAAACAGTCGTACACCACAAATATGGTAAATGGCAACATCAAGCTTTCAGATGGCTATATCAAGCTGCCCAAACTGAAATGGATCAAGCTCAAGCAACATCGGGAGATCCCTGCCCACCATATCATCAAGTCTTGTACGATCACGAAAACCAAAACAGGAAAATACTATATTTCTATTCTCACAGAGTACGAACATCAACCTGCCCCAAAAGAAGTACAAACGGTTGTTGGGCTTGATTTTTCCATGAGTACGTTGTATGTCGATAGCGAGGGTAAGAGAGCCAATTATCCTCGATTCTATCGCAAAGCATTGGAAACATTAGCGAAAGAACAGCGTAAATTGTCTCGTAAAAAGAAAGGCTCGAATCGTTGGCACAAACAGCGTCTGAAAGTAGCGAAGCTGCATGAGAAAATTGCCAACCAGCGCAAGGACTTTCTGCATAAGGAGTCGCACAAATTAGCGAAACGGTATGATTGCGTGGTCATCGAAGACCTCAACATGAAAGGGATGTCACAAGCCCTCCATTTCGGTCAAGGCGTTCATGACAACGGCTGGGGCATGTTCACCACTTTCCTTCAGTACAAGCTGGCCGAACAAGGGAAGAAGCTGATCAAAATCGACAAATGGTTCCCCTCGTCCAAAACGTGTTCGTGTTGCGGTCGAGTCAAGGAGTCTCTATCGCTTTCTGAACGGACATTCCGTTGTGAATGTGGATTCGAGAGCGACAGGGACGTCAATGCGGCCATCAATATCAAACATGAGGGCATGAAACGATTGGCGATCGTCTAATTTGTCCTCGAACCGTGGGGCACACGGGGATCGCTCGGTCAACTTCCCATCATGAGATGGGATTACCCGAGAAGCCCCCACCTCTAAGCGAAGCGTAGGTGGTGGGAGTATGTCACAAATATTGCTTTATATATGTAAGGTGATTAGTGATAAAATGTAATAAAAAGAGATGGAGGCAAACAAATGAAATGGTCAGAGTTACGTAAGCAATATCCGAATCAATTTGTGTTGGTGGAGGCTATTTCGGCTTGTTCACAAAATGGCAAACGTATCATTAAAGAAATGGCAGTGATCGATCGGTATCATAGTGTGTCTGATGCATGGAATGGTTATAAGCAGCAACACAAAACTTTCCCGGCGAAGGAATTATATATTTTTCACACAAGCAAGGAGCAAATAGAGGTGGAAGAACAATATTTTATAGGGATTCGGGGGAGAGTATGAATATAAGAATAGAAAATGGATTACCTATTGTTTCTGTCGAAATAAAGTGTGGTGAAAAAACTGTTCTTTTAACAGACGTGTTGTTGGACACAGGTTGTGCTACGACCATTTTTGATACGGATGTACTCGCACAAATCGGTATAGAATTAGACATTATTAATGGAAGAACAAAACGAATGTACGGAGTAGGCGGATACAGCGAGATTTGTTATGAACAAATCGTAAACAACGTTATAATTGATGGAAAGGAGCTAGCATCATTTTTATTACAACTGGGAATGACTAAAGAAATATATGGTTTTGACGGAATTTTAGGCGTAGACTTTATGGAGAGAACGGGAATGATTATTGATTTTAAAAATTTCATTATTAAATATGGATAAAAGCAATGTTTGAGTTTTGCCAAGAATGTTTTGTGCTTATATTCCTCATCTTGTTTTTTTGTTTTAATGTGATTTTACTCTTTTATATTCCCCTTTTAAGTTTCTACTTCCCCCTCGTTAGTTTTTGCTTATGATGCCCCCGCTATTTTCAACAATTGACAAGTATTATACACAAGAAATGAAATTATCATCATCCCCTGATTTTTATATGGATTGCATTTATTGTTCCCTCCCCCTTCACAATTCTCCATCTTTATCCGATATAAAACATAGATAGTGTTCATGCAAAGGAGCGGGCGTTATGTCGGTGGAAAGGGTCTCTTCGCATTCTCCTTCTTATTTGTATGAAAGTGTTCGCAATGAAAAGGCAAGCAGCGTGATCGAGTCGCAAAAGCAGAATCATGCTAGCACTTCGGAAGCACCGCAGCAAAACATTCCAAAAGAAAAACTAGAAGAAGTAGTGAAAGGCTTAAACGAATTCCTTCAGCCAAGCCATACGTCGTTAAAGTTTGAACTGCATGACGAGCTGCAGGAATATTACGTACAAATCATTGATGAGCGAACGGATGAGGTCATTCGAGAAATCCCTCCGAAGAAGCTGCTTGATATGTACGCGGCGATGATGGAGTTTGTCGGGCTTTTGGTGGATAAAAAAATTTAACGGTGGTGAGTCGACATGGCGAATACATTGCGCATCAGCGGCCTCGCGAGCGGAATGGACATTGACAAAATCGTGAGCGATTTGATGAAAGCGGAGCGGGCGCCGCTTGATAAATTGAAGCAGAAAAAGCAGCTGCTTGAGTGGCAGCGCGATGATTACCGAGCGATGAACACGTTGCTTCAGGGGCTTGACGACTATTTGTTCAGCAACATCACGCTCCAAAGCAGCATGCTCAAAAAAACCGTCTCGAGTTCGAACGAATCGGTCGTCACAGCGACGGCGGGCTCGAGTGCGGCGAACGTGGCGGCGGCGATTCAAGTCAATCAAGTGGCCACATCGGCCGTCTGGCTGTCCGATGCTACGAAAAGGGTGGATAAAGCGAGTTTCTCGGTAGACGCCGATGTCACGCTGACGATCAACGTGACAAACGGGGATGGGACGACGAAGCAGGCGGCGATCACAGTGAAGAAAGGAACGACGCTCGATGGGGTGATCGCCCAACTCAACAGCAACCTAGACCTTGGCGTCAGCGCGTTTTATGACGAGCAAACTGAGCGGGTTTCGATCATGAAAAAAGAGACGGGGGCGCGGGCGAGCCTTGTGCTCGCCGACCAGGCGACGGCTGACTTTTTTGCGCAAAAGCTCGGGTTTGCGGGCGCGATAGCGGGGCAGGAGCTTACGGGAAAAACGGCGGGGAAAGACGCCGACATTACCATCAACGGCTTGCAAACGACCCGCTCGTCGAACACATTTACGATCAACGGCGTGACGTACACGCTCAAAGGGACAGGCGCGGCGACGGTGTCGGTGGCGACGGACGCGGACGCGATGTTTAACGCCATTAAAGGGTTTGTCGACAAATACAACGAAACGATCGACAAAATCAACGCCGAGCTGAAAGAGGAGCGCTACCGCGACTACCCGCCGCTTACCGACGAGCAAAAGGAAGCGATGACGGAGAAACAAATTGAGCTGTGGGAAGAAAAGGCGCGGAGCGGGATGCTTCGCGGTGATTCGATTTTGTCGAGCGCCTTGAGCCAAATGCGGATGAATGTGTACACGAAAGTCGAAGGAGCGAACATTCCAAGCGGGTTTTCGCAGCTCGCGCAAATCGGGATTACGACGTCGTCGAATTATCTAGACGGCGGGAAGTTGATCATTGACGAAACGAAGCTGCGGGAGAAAATCAAGGAAAACCCGGATGCCGTCTATCAGTTGTTTAACCAAGACGGTGCGACGGATGCGGAAAAAGGGATCGCCCGCCGCCTGCGCGATACGATCAAAGCGACGATCGGGAAAATCGAGCAAAAGGCGGGGAAGACGATTTGGACGAACCAGCAGTTTGCGATCGGGCGCGATTTAATCCAGATCAATGACCAAATTGACCGCTTCCAAGACCGTTTGAAACAAATTGAAGACCGCTACTACCGCCAATTCACGGCGATGGAAGAAGCGATTCAGCGCGCCAACCAACAAAGCATGTACTTGATGAACGCCTTTGGCGGCGGCATGCAGGGGTAAGCGGTTTGAAGGCTGAGGCGCTGTCGCGGTGACAGTGGGGGAAGAAGCGACCACGCTCACGGATGGCAACAGATGAAGGGCGTTCGGCGCGGCCCGTTGAATCAGATGATGGCTTGGCGATGGGTGGACATCATAGAATCATAGAAAAGGAGTGACGGAAGATGGCGACAAACAATCCGTATCAACACTACCAAGCCAACGCCGTGCAGACGGCGTCGCCTGGCGAGCTGACATTGATGCTGTATAACGGCTGCTTGAAGTTTATCAAGCTCGCACGCCAGGCGATCGAGAAGGGGGACATTGCGGCGCGCAATGAGAATTTGATTAAGGCGCAAAACATCATTTTGGAACTGATGAAGACGTTGAAGATGGAGTATGAGGTTGCGAAGTCGATGATGACGATGTACGACTACATCTACCGCCGCCTGGTTGAAGCGAATGTGAAAAGCGATGCGGCGATTTTGGATGAAGTGGAAGGGTATGTCGTCGAGTTTCGCGATACGTGGAAGCAAGTGATTCAGCTCCATCGGCAGCGCCAATACGCGGAAGGCGGGCAGGCGTAATGGGCGTGGTGCATGATGTATGGCGGGTGACGAAGGAGCTGCTGGAGGCAACGGCGCTGCCGTGGCCGTCCGAGGAGCGGGAAGAGCGGCTTCGGACGGTTGATCGATTGCTTCGGGAGCGCGAGGAGCTGCTTCGGGAGCTCCGTCCGCCGTACAGCGAGGAAGAGCAGCGGCTTGGCCGTGAGATCATCGCTTGGAATCAGGAGATTGAGAAGCGGCTTCATCAAGTGCGCGATGAGATTCGCGGCGACTTGCGGGTGGCAGGGGCGAAGCGGCAGGCGAACGCCCGCTACGTTCACCCGTATGAGCAGCCGCTTTCGTTTGACGGGATGTTTTACGATAAGCGACGATAGGTGGGATTTTTGGATGGCGAGGTTGACGGACGCGGCGCTCGACATCATCCGCCAGTATGCCTCGCTGCTCGAGACGATCGAGGAAGGGCTCGACTATGTGGAGGCGAGCTTTTCCGATCCGCGGCGGATGCATGCCGATGTGTTGCTTAGGGATATTTTGCTTGCGCTTGGGAAAATCGGCGAGACGAACGTGTATTTATGCGAGCTGTTCGCTGGGGGGAGCGATTTGGTAGGCCATATCGAACGGTTTGCGGATGTGTTGGAAGCGGCCGCGGCGCTTGATGGACAGCTTTCCGATGCGGCGGTGAAGGAGCGCATTGTCTGCGGGCGGTTGTCGCCTGCGTTTCAGGCGTGGAAGCTCGCGGTTGAAGACGGCTTGCGGCGGTATGTCGTTCAATGAGGATGGATCCATTGGCGAGGTCATTGCTTAGGGGGAGATACAATCCATCGCCAGTCCATTCCAACGCAAGGTAGGGACGATCATCCGCCAGCCTTGTCTGTCGGAGGGAGGCATTGGGATCAGCGCAGCGCCACGCGACGGGAACGAATGACCGACGGGGTGGCAGCTGGCATGGAATGCGGGGCAGCGGCAGGGAACGTGCTGTCACGGTTTCGCTCGTTGTACGGGCGGCCACGGATGTTTAAGTAGAGAACGGAAAAAAAGCAAGGACAGCGCTGTGCTGTCCTTTTCGCTTCAAACCGCCTTCACAATCGTGATGTTCATCTCTTTCCGCAAGTCAATCTCATACGGGCTTTTCAGCTCCTCGCCCGCGGGATTTTTGATGACGCGGACGATCGGGCGGAGCGGGAAGCCCGGAAACACTTGGGAGACGACGCCGACTTCTCCAGTGTTGAGTTTGACGGTCGTGGCGACCGGGTAGACGGCGATGTAGGAAAGGAAGAGCTTAATGAGTTCGTAGTCCAGCATGCCGCCCGCCGCGGATAGGTATTCGGCTGCTTCGTGCGGCGAGTATTGTCTTCGGTGGTAGCGCGCCGACGTCAAGGCGTCAAAAACGTCGGCGATGGCGACGATGCGGGCGTATTCGTGAATGTCATCGCCCGATAAGGCGCGCGGGTAGCCGCTGCCGTCGCACCGCTCGTGGTGCTGCAAGGCGCAGTGGGCGGAAAAGAGCGAGATGTTGCGCTGGCGACGCAGCAGTTCGAAGCCGAGATATGTATGGCGGCGGACGATTTCCTTTTCCTCTTCCGTCAAGGCTCCTTTTTTCCGCCAAAGACCGTCAGGCAGCTGGGTCATGCCGATGTCAAACAGCAACGCACCGATGCCGAGGTCAAGCAGCTGCTGGGGGCGATACCCTTTGGCGATGCCGATGACGCCGGCGATGGTGGCCACGTTGACCGAGTGGTGGAAAAAGTAGCCGTTCGAGATGACCAAATCCGACAAGTTGATGAGCAAGTTTTCTTGCTTCAATAAGTAGTCCAAAATGTCTTTGAACACTTTTTCATACTCTTTTCCCAAATCGAGCGAGGAGGCGCGGCTGAGCAGCTTTTTTTGCTCAATCAAGGCCGTCATCGTCTCGTACACTTTTTTCACCGCCTGCTGGCGCACGGTCGGGCTGATGAGCGAGCGCGGGCGGATGTCATAGGTTTGTTTGTCGTCAATATAAATGTATTGAATCCCTTTTTGTTCGAGGGAGCGAATGTACCCGCCTGTCAGCCGCACGCCGCGCGACAAAAGGACGCTGCCGTTGGCGGCGAACAAGTCGACAGCGAGCACGTCACCGCTTTTCGCATGGGAAATATGGACCTTTCGCATCGTTCACACACTCCATACCTTCCACATCATAAGAAAAACACCTATGCCTATCTTACCATATTTTCCTGTGTTTTTCACAAAATCTTCAAAAATATTTTTGATTGAAACATGGATTGGATGGGTAATAAAAAAGTGTAGGGATTTACAGTTTTAAAGATAAGGAGTGGTCAGCGATGATGTATCACATTCGCGGGGAAAACATCGAAGTCACGCCAGCGCTGCGCGAGTACGTGGAGAAAAAAATCGGCAAATTGGAGCGCTATTTCGATCGCACCGATGACGTGAATGTCCATGTCAATTTAAAAGTCTATAACGATGGACAAGGGAAAATCGAAGTGACCATTCCGATTCCGCATTTGTTGCTGCGCGCTGAAGAGCGCCATGAAGATATGTATGCGGCCATCGATTTAGTAACCGATAAGCTCGAGCGGCAAATCCGCAAACATAAAACGAAAGTCAATCGGAAGCTGCGCGACCGCGAGAAAGAAGCGAAGCTGGCTGCCCCTGTGCCAAACGGCGCTTCCGCGGCGGAGAATAATGAAGAGGAGTTTGAAATCGTGCGCACGAAACATTTCAGTTTGAAGCCGATGGACAGCGAAGAAGCGATTTTGCAGATGAACTTGTTGGGGCACAACTTCTTCATTTTCACCAATGCGGAAACAAACCGGACGAACATCGTCTACCGCCGCAAAGATGGAAAATACGGATTGATCGAGGCGAATTAAACAGTTGTCTCTTGTGCGCATCCCTGCTTTTTTTGGCAGGGGATGTTATAATATGCATGAGAAAAATCAAAATGGGGGAGAGCGATGGAGGAATTGTTGCGTCAAATTTTGTCCAAGTTGGACAACATGGAAAAAGGATTTTTGGTGTTCCAAGAAGAAACTCGCCAACGGTTTGAGCAGATGGATGGCCGTTTGACGGAGATGAACGGACGCCTCGTCGGCCTCGAACAGGAAATGGGCGCGGTGAAAGAGCGGTTAGACCGTGTGGAAACGCGGTTGGGCGGCGTAGAGACCCGGTTGGACGGCGTGGAAACGCGGTTGAATGGCGTGGAGACCCGGTTGGACGGCGTGGAAACGCGGTTGAATGGCGTGGAGACCCGGTTGGACGGCGTGGAAACGCGGTTGGACGGCGTAGAGACCCGATTGGATGGCGTGGAAACGCGGTTGAATGGTGTGGAAACTGAATTGGAGGAAGTGAAAGAGACGCTTCATCGGGTCGAAACGCAGCTTGTGGATGATGTGCAAATATTGCTTCGCAAAATTCATGAAAAAGTTGAGGAGAAAAGTTTTGAAATTTATGCGCTGAACCGGCGGCTTCACCATGCGGAAGCGGCGATTGAGCAGCTTCAGTCCAAGGCGTGATTCCCTCTTTTGGACATGCCCCTCTCTAAGCCTGTGCAACAGTTGTCACCTATCCCTGTAAATGATATGATGAAGAAGTGAGTCCATGAAAAATAAGGAGCGTTTCCTATGCTTGGAGTCTTAAAAAAAGTATTTGACCCGAACAAGCGTCAGTTGGCAAGGCTCGAGAAAATTGCGGATCAAGTGGATGCGCTCGGTCCGGAGATGGCCCGACTGTCCGATGAACAGCTGCGGCAAAAAACCGAGGAATTCAAAGCCCGCTACCAACAAGGCGAATCGCTCGATGATTTGCTTGTTGAGGCGTTTGCCGTTGTGCGCGAAGGGGCGAAGCGCGTCCTTGGCTTGTACCCATATAAAGTGCAAATTATGGGCGGCGTCGTCTTGCATGAAGGCGACATCGCCGAGATGAAAACTGGGGAAGGGAAAACGTTGACGGCGACGATGCCCGTCTATTTGAATGCCTTGACGGGGCGCGGCGTGCATGTCGTGACAGTCAACGAATACTTGGCGACGCGCGATGCGACGGAAATGGGCAAATTGTATGAGTTTTTAGGCATGACCGTCGGCTTGAACTTAAGCGGCATGTCGCGCGAGGAGAAGCAGGCGGCGTACAACGCCGACATTACGTACGGGACGAACAACGAGTTTGGCTTTGACTATTTGCGCGACAACATGGTGCTCTATAAAGAGCACATTGTGCAGCGGCCGCTCTATTATGCGATCATCGACGAGGTCGACTCGATTTTGATCGATGAAGCGCGGACGCCGCTCATCATTTCCGGCACGGCGCAGAAGTCGACCAAGCTGTATGTGCAGGCGAATGCGTTTGTCCGCACGTTGCGCAAAGATGTCGATTACACATACGATGAAAAGACGAAAAGCGTCCAGCTGACGGAAGAAGGGATCAACAAAGCGGAGCGCGCGTTTGGCATCGACAACTTGTTCGATTTGAAACACGTTACGCTCAACCACCATATTCAGCTGGCGCTGCGGGCGCACGTGACGATGCAGCGCGATGTCGACTACGTCGTGCAAGACGGAAAAGTGATCATCGTCGACCCGTTCACCGGGCGCTTGATGCACGGCCGCCGCTACAGCGATGGGCTTCATCAAGCCATTGAGGCGAAAGAGGGGCTCGAGATTCAAAACGAGTCGATGACCTTAGCCACGATCACGTTCCAAAACTATTTCCGCATGTACGAAAAATTGGCGGGGATGACGGGGACGGCGAAGACGGAAGAGGAAGAGTTCCGCAACATTTACAACATGCGCGTCGTCGTCATTCCGACGAACCGCCCGGTCATCCGCGAAGACCGTCCGGATTTGATTTATCGGACGATGGAAGGGAAATTCCGCGCCGTGGTCGAGGACATCGCCGCCCGCCATGCAAAAGGGCAGCCCGTGCTTGTCGGCACGGTGGCGATCGAAACGTCCGAGATGTTGTCGGAGATGCTCAAAAAGCGCGGCATCCCGCACAACGTCTTAAACGCGAAAAACCATGCGAAAGAGGCGGAAATCATCGCTCAAGCCGGGCAAAAAGGCGCGGTGACGATTGCGACGAACATGGCCGGGCGCGGGACGGACATTAAGCTTGGCGAAGGGGTCAAGGAGCTTGGCGGGCTGGCGGTCATCGGCACGGAGCGTCACGAAAGCCGGCGGATCGACAACCAGCTGCGCGGCCGCTCGGGGCGTCAAGGCGATCCTGGGGTGTCGCAGTTTTACTTGTCGCTTGAAGATGAATTGATGCGCCGTTTCGGCTCGGAAAGCTTAATGGCGATGATGGACCGCCTTGGAATGGACGACTCGCAGCCGATCCAAAGCAAAATGGTGACAAGGGCCGTCGAGTCGGCGCAAAAGCGGGTCGAAGGCAACAACTTCGACGCCCGCAAACAGCTGCTTCAATATGACGATGTCCTGCGCGAACAGCGGGAAATCATTTACCGCCAGCGCTATGAGGTGCTTGATTCCGACAACTTGCGCGGCATTATCGAAAAGATGATCCAATCGGTGATCGAGCGCGTCGTCAACGCTCATACGCCGAAAGAAGAGGTTCCCGAAGAATGGAATTTGAAAGGGCTCGTTGAGTATCTCAACGCCCATCTGCTTCCGGAAGGGGATGTAACGGAAGCTGACTTGCGCGGCAAAGAGCCCGAAGAGATGATCGAGCTCATTTGGGCGAAAGTGAAGGCGCGCTATGATGAGAAAGAAGCGCAAATCCCGCCTGAACAGATGCGCGAGTTTGAACGTGTCGTCGTCTTGCGCGCTGTCGATATGAAATGGATGAACCATATCGACGCGATGGAGCAGCTTCGCCAAGGCATCCATTTGCGCGCCTACGGGCAAGTCGACCCGCTGCGCGAATATCAGATGGAAGGCTACGCCATGTTTGAGGAGATGATTGCGGCGATTGAAGAGGAAGTCGCCACCTATATTATGAAGGCGGAAATTCACCATAACCTTGAGCGCCAAGAGGTGGCCAAAGGCGAAGCGGTTCACCCGAAAGAAGACGGCGAAGAACCGAAGAGAAAACCGGTCCGCAAGGCGGTGCGCGTCGGCCGAAACGACCCGTGCCCGTGCGGGAGCGGGAAAAAATATAAACATTGTTGCGGAAGAGTGGTATAACCGTTATAAATAATAAAGGGAGGCTCGGCCTCCCTTTTGAATGGCAGACATTCATCGTTGGCATACTATATTGATGATGAGGTGAGGACAACATGATCGATTTGGTGGAAATCAAGCAAGAGCTTGAGAAAATGGCTAAGCGATTAGCGGAAATCAGGGGGTCTCTTTGACCTCGAAGCGAAGCAGGCGCGCATTCGCGAATTAGAAGAGCAAATGGCGGCGCCCAACTTTTGGGATGATCAAAAGGCGGCGCAGGCGGTCATTTCCGAAGTGAATGCGCTCAAAGATCTCGTCGAGGAATTTTCCTCGCTTGAAGAACGGTTTGACAACTTGGAAGTGACGTACGAACTGCTCAAGGAAGAGCCGGATGACGAGCTCCAAGCTGAGCTCGTCGAGGAAGCGAAAAAGCTGATGAAAGACTTCAGCGAGTTTGAGTTGCAGTTGCTGCTCAACGAGCCGTACGATCAAAACAACGCTATTTTGGAGCTCCACCCGGGCGCGGGCGGCACGGAATCGCAAGACTGGGCGTCGATGCTGTTGCGCATGTACACGCGCTGGGCGGAGAAAAAAGGGTTTAAAGTCGAGACGCTCGATTACCTCCCGGGCGAGGAAGCCGGGATTAAAAGCGTCACGCTGCTCATTAAAGGGCACAACGCCTACGGCTACTTAAAAGCGGAAAAAGGGGTGCATCGGCTGGTTCGCATCTCGCCGTTTGACGCCTCAGGCCGCCGCCATACGTCGTTCGTGTCGTGCGAGGTTGTGCCGGAATTGGATGATAACATTGAAATTGAGATCCGGCCGGAAGAGCTGAAAATCGACACGTACCGCTCAAGCGGCGCGGGCGGGCAGCACGTCAACACGACCGACTCGGCCGTGCGCATCACCCACTTGCCGACTGGCATTGTCGTGACGTGTCAGTCGGAGCGGTCGCAAATTAAAAACCGCGAAAAAGCAATGAACATGTTGAAGGCGAAGTTGTACCAAAAGAAACTCGAGGAACAGCAAGCGGAACTTGCCGAGCTGCGCGGCGAGCAAAAAGAAATCGGCTGGGGCAACCAAATTCGTTCGTACGTCTTCCATCCGTATTCGCTTGTCAAAGACCATCGGACGAACGTGGAGGTCGGCAATGTGCAAGCGGTGATGGATGGGGAAATTGATGTGTTTATTGACGCGTATTTGCGTGCGAAGTTGAAGTAAAGGGCGATCATCGGATCGTCCTTTTTTTCGCTTCAAAATCGTGTTTTGGCCTTTTGACGCATCTATGCTTTCGTGATACGCTGAAGGTAATGATAAGGAAAAAGGAGGGCGATGGCTTTGGCTGTGCGCAAACAATTGCTTTACGAACTGATTGACCGGTTGGATGAAACGGATCATCAAACAGTGTACGATTTTTTGATGTACTTGCTTGATCGGTCCAGAAAGGAACGAATGGTATGGGAGCGGATTGACGAAACAGATGAAGAAGAAGCGTTGACGGAAGAAGAGCGCCAGCAGCTGCAAAGCGATGAAGGATATATCACCGGGGGAGAAGCCAAGCGTGAATTCGGGCTACAAGTTGATTTACCGTAAGGCTGCAGTCAAATTCATCGCTCGTCAAGACAAAGATGTTCAAGAACGATTCGCTTTCGGGCTGCAAGGTCTGCTTGCGATCCCGCCGCAGGGGGATATTAAAAAGTTGAAGGGGCAGGATGGATTATATCGGCTGCGGGTCGGAACATATCGTGTTTTGTTTCGCATCGATCATGAAGAACGAATCATCTATATAAGTTGAAACTTTGTTTTACATCCAGTAGAGCGCCCGCCGCATTCTATCAAACTGACTTGTATGAAGGAAAACAGAATCGAGCAATCGGAAAATCTTTATTACAACTTATATATATTGAGGCGATCGGCAACCGCGGGGATGTGTATTGAGGCTTGTATTTTTTGGCTAGGGCGATCATCGGATCGTCCTTTTTTCCTTTAGCATAGCATACCATTATCGCGTTAATCGGCTGTCATTTACTTGCCAAAACGGGCATGCTATACTCACAGAGGAAGGTGGGGAAGCATGCGGAAGCGAAGAGAGAAGACCATGCCTCCTGCGGTGGAGGCGGCTTTGGAGTATGCGTATGTTCTGATCGGCGCGGCGATCGTCGCTGTGGCGTTTAACGTGTTTTTGCTGCCGAACCGGATCGCCTCGGGCGGAGTTAGCGGCATCAGCACGATTATGCACGCGTTGTTTGGCATTCAGCCTGCCTACGTCCAATGGGCGCTCAACATTCCGCTCTTTATCGCTGGCGTTGTGCTTTTGGGCCGGCAGTTTGGCGTGAAAACGTTTGTCGGGACGGTGTTTTTGCCGCTGGTCGTCTATTTGACGAAAGAGATGGAGCCGGCGACGACGAATCCGCTTCTTGGCGCGATCTTTGGCGGCATCGGCGTCGGGCTTGGCCTCGGCGTTGTCTTCCGCGGCCGGGCGTCGACCGGCGGCACCGATTTGGCCGCGCAAATCATCCATAAATATACCGGGCTGTCGCTTGGCATGTGCGTCATTTTGATCGATGGCTTGATCGTGTTGACCGCGGCGTTTGTGTTTGATATTGAACGGGCGCTCTATGCGTTGATCGCGTTGTATGTGACGAGCAAAACGATCGACCTCGTCCAAGTCGGGCTTGGGTATTCGAAAATCGCTCTTATTATTACGAATGAAGAAGAAAAAGTGCGCCGCGCCATTTTGCACGAAATCGACCGCGGAGTGACGCGCTTGCCCGCGTATGGCGGTTACACGGAACATGAGCGGCCGGTGTTGATGTGCGTCGTCGCGCAATCGGAGTTCACGAAATTGAAACAATTGGTCCGAACCATTGATCCGACAGCGTTTGTCATCGTTGCGAACGCCGCTGAGGTGCTCGGCGAAGGATTTCAACGTACGTAAAGCGGAAGAAATCGGTTATAATAAAGGAGAATGAAATTTTTGTTTTCTGGGGGAGTTCGCCATGAAATGGAAATTGGCTGCGATGTTCCTTGGCGTTTCGCTCGCGCTTGCCGCGTGCGGCGGTGGCGGGGACAATGCCGGGGAGAAAAACGGCGGCAGCAACGGCGGAGGGATACAGCAGCGGCTGCCGAGCAAATTTTTAAACAAAACTGTGCGTCCTGTCATGGACAAGACCTGTCGGGCGGGGTCGGCCCGAACTTGCAAAAGGTTGGAAGCAAGTATTCCAAAGATGAAATTAAAAACATTATCGCCAACGGCCGCGGCGCGATGCCGGCAGGAATCATTAAAGGGGAAGACGTCGACAAAGTGGCGGAATGGCTGGCTGCGAAAAAATAATGGACGGATGTTTCTGACTCTTTGAAAGGAAAAGATCGTTTCATTCAAGGAAGGTGCACCGCCTTGTTCGCTTAAGAACGGGGCGGTGTTTTCTGTTTTTGCATCTTTTATCCTAGTTTCTCCATTGTTCCCCATTTGAAATATAAATGTAAAATTCGACAATAGAAAATCGTGTTATAATAATCCTTGCGGAATTTTGCAAGATTCATTCGAAACAGCTCGAGAAATGGCAACAGGGAAGTCGAAAATAGGTGATGATGATGATTGAAATGCAAGATGTATACAAAACGTATCCAAACGGCGTTGTGGCGTTAAACGGCATCAACGTCCGCATCAAGCAAGGAGAATTCGTCTATGTCGTTGGACCCAGCGGAGCTGGGAAGTCGACGTTTATTAAGATGATGTACCGCGAGGAAAAGCCGACGAGCGGGACCATTATGGTCAACGGCGTCAACCTTGCCAAACTCAAAGACAGCAAAGTCCCTCTTTTGCGCCGCCATATCGGTGTTGTGTTCCAAGATTTCAAGTTGCTTCCGAAGCTCAACGTTTACGAAAACGTTGCCTTTGCCTTGGAAGTCATTGAAGAATCGCCGAAAGTGATCCGCAAAAAAGTGATGGAAGTACTCGACTTAGTCGGCCTCAAGCATAAAATCCGCTCTTATCCGAACGAACTGTCCGGGGGCGAACAGCAGCGCGTCTCCATCGCCCGCTCAATCGTCAACTCCCCGAAGATCGTGATTGCCGATGAACCAACAGGAAACTTGGACCCGGAAACCTCATGGGGCATTGTGGAGCTGTTTGAAAAAATCAACGACCGGGGAACGACGATTGTGATGGCGACCCACAACAAAGAGATTGTCAACGCGACCCGGCGGCGCGTCATCGCCATCGAAAACGGGAAAATCGTCCGCGACGAGGCGAAGGGGAATACGGCTATGACGCTTCATACGTTTAAGCGCCACGTCCGGGAAAGCATCAAAAGCCTTGGCCGCAACGGCTGGATGACGTTTGCCTCCGCGAGCGCCGTCACGGTGACGCTTTTGCTTGTCGGCGTCTTTTTTGTCGTCATGTTCAACATCAACCATTTTGCCCAAAAAGTCGAAAACGATGTCGAAATTCGCGTCCATATCGAGCTGACGGCCGACAGCCGGCAAAAAGACGCTTTGCGCCGGCAAATTGAAGCCATTCCAAACGTGAAGGAAGTGCGCTATTCATCGAAGGACGAAGAGCTGAAGCGGCTGATCAAAAGCATGGGGGATGAAGGCTCGTCGTTCCGCTTATTTGAACAGGACAATCCGTTGAGCGATGTATACGTCGTGAAAGCGGCCCATCCGCAAGATACGGTGAAAATCGCCAAACAAATCGAAACATTGCCGTTCGTCCATAAAGTCAATTATGGCCAAGGGACGGTCGAGAAGCTGTTTGACGCGCTGAAAGTGGCGCGCAACGTGGGGCTCGTGCTCATTCTCGGATTGTTGTTTACGGCGATGTTTCTCATTTCCAACACGATCAAAGTTACGATTTTCGCCCGCCGCCGCGAAATTGAAATTATGCGGCTTGTCGGGGCGACGAACGGGTTTATCCGCTGGCCGTTCTTTTTGGAAGGGTTATGGCTTGGAATGCTTGGCGCTCTCTTCCCGATCGCGGCGCTTTCGATCGTGTACTACAACGTGTATCAAGTGTATGAACAGCGCGTTTCCTTGCCGTTTTTTGAACTTCTTCCGTTTTCGCCGTTTATGTGGCAGTTGAGCGCACTGCTCTTGGTGATCGGCGCGGGCATCGGCATTTGGGGAAGCGTCATGTCCGTGCGCAAGTTTTTGAAAGTATAAGAATCATAGGGAGAGGGGAAAGCGATGAAAAAGAAAAACATGATGGCGCTCGCGGTCGCCGCGGCGCTCGGCCTTGGCGTTCTGCCGCCGGCGGCGGATGCGGTCAGCACTCGTGATATCGAACAAAAGCGAGGCGAGATCGACGCGCTTCGTTCGAAACGGTCAGAGGTGCAGGAAAAAATCAGCGAGGCGCAAAAAAACATCGAAGCCCTTCAGTCGCAGCAAAAACAAGTCGCCAACGATATGGAAAAGCTGAACATGGCCATTGAGGAAACGAGCGGCAAAATCCGTAGCGTCAGCGCCGATATTGACCAAACGGAGCAGGCCATTGACCAATTGAAACAAGAAATTGCCGAAATTCAAGAACGGATTGAAAAGCGGAATGAAATTTTGAAGGAGCGGCTTCGTTCCTTGCAGGAAAGCGGCGGAGCGATCAGCTACTTGGAAGTGTTGCTCGGCGCGCAAAGCTTCAGCGACTTCATTGACCGGATGAGCGCCGTGACGACGATCATGGAAGCGGACCAGCAAATCATCCGCGAGCAGGAAGCCGATAAAGCGTTAAAAGAGAAAAAGGAAGCCGAATTGACGGAGAAGCGGAACAAGCTGCAAGCGGATTTGCAAGAATTGAAGCAGCTGCAGGCCGAGCTGGCCGGCCAGCTGGAACAAAAAAATCGCCTGATGGCCGATTTGAAGCAAAAAGAGGAAGAAGAGCATGATCATAAGATGGCGCTTGAAGAAGAAAAAGAACTGATCGCCAAACAAGAAGCGGCGGTGAAAGAGCAGCTTGCCGAACTCGAACGGCAAAAACGGGCCGAAGAAGAAGCGAAACAGAGAGGACGTACATATGCCTCGCCAAACGGTGGAGGAGCGTCATCAGGAGAAACGCCATCCGGCGGCAGCACGCCGCCCGTCTCGAGCGGGGCGTTTACCCGGCCGGCCAACGGACCGATCACCTCGGGCTTTGGCTACCGGTTTGGCGGCACGGACTTCCATCCAGGGGTCGACATCGGCAAGCGAGCTCCCGTTGTGCCGGTTGTCGCTGCAGCGGACGGCATTGTGTTCCGCTCCTACTATTCTAGTAGCTACGGCAACGTCATTTTCATCAGCCATGTGATGAATGGGCAAACCTATACGACCGTGTATGCTCATTTAGAAGCGCGTCTTGTTGGCGAAGGGCAGCACGTCCGTAAAGGACAAATGATTGGCTACATGGGCAATACCGGTCATTCGACCGGTCCGCATCTTCATTTTGAACTGCATCGCGGCGGCTGGAACGAGGCGAAAACGAATGCGGTCAATCCGCTTGACTATATTCCTTTCTAATTTCGAACGGTAGGTGGCATGGCGCAACTTGTCTGTCTTTTGGCAGGACAAGTTGCGTATTTTTTGATTGATTGGACATCAAGGAAATGGTTTGGCCGCACCACATCCCCCTTGACTCTGTACCTTAGTCCATCGTTTATAATGTTGAGCAAAGACGGGAACCCCCCACCCCGTCATCGCAAGGAGGGAGAACGATGGAATGGTCAAAAAATCGTTTTGGGCCGTGCTGGCACTGCTCAGCTGCCCGTGCCATCTGGCGGTTATTCTGCCGCTGTTGGCCGGAACATCGGCCGGTGCGTATTGGATCCGACACCAAAGCCTTGCCATCGGCTTGTTTACGGTTTTGTTTTTCTTTTCGCTGATGATGATGTTTGGAAAGCGAAAGCCAATGCGATCAGGTGAAAAGGAAAGCTGCGGCCTAGGAGGCTGGTGAAAAACGACTGATTTCGCCGAACCCATTGTTTTCGGCCGAAAGAGAAGCGTTGATTTTGCAAGACTTCTCTATTTGAGAAAAAAGTCCATTTTCCGAGATTTTTCACTAAATCACCGGCCTTCTAGGGAAAACGGGAAACGGCCATGAGGTGTGCTGTGTCCCCTTCCGAACGAATCATGAGGATGAGTGATATAGGTTTCATCATCGAGGATCTGAACAAAATAGGAAAGAGACATTTGTTGATAAGGAGTGTTTTTTTACCATGAAAACATACCGAATGACGGTCCAAGGCATGACATGCACGGGTTGTGAACAACATGTCGCCAAAGCGCTGGAGGAGATCGGGGCCCAGCAGATTGACGTCAGCTTCCGGCGCGGTGAAGCGGTATTCGCGCTGCCTGAGGGCACGGACGTTGACATGGCGAGACAAGCGGTCAAAAACGCCCATTACGAGCCGGGGGAAGCCGAGGAGATCGCCGTGACAGCCAGATCTGTCATCGATGGCGAGGGAGAGTATGACTACATCGTCATCGGTTCCGGCGGGGCGGCGTTTTCCTCGGCGATCGAAGCGGTGAAATACGGGGCGAAAGTGGCGATGGTCGAACGTGGCACGGTCGGGGGACGTGCGTCAATATCGGCTGCGTGCCGTCAAAGACATTGCTTCGGGCTGGTGAAATCCATGCGTTGGCGCGAAATCATCCGTTTCTCGGCCTGCATACATCCGCTGGTCCGGTTGATTTGGCGCCGTTAGTGAAGCAAAAAAATGAGCTGGTCGAGCAGCTTCGCCAAGCGAAATATGCAGACTTGATCGGAGAGTATGGGTTCGATTTCATCCAAGGGGAAGCCCGATTTGTTGGGCACCAAACGATTGAAGTGAACGGCCAAACGCTGTCGGCGAAACGGTTTTTGATCGCGACAGGCGCTTCCCCGGCTGTGCCGGATATTCCGGGGCTTCATGATGTCGACTACTTGACCAGCACGACGTTGCTCGAGCTGAAAAAGGTGCCGAAGCGGCTCGCCGTCATCGGCGCCGGCTACATCGGGATGGAGTTGGGACAACTGTTCCACCATCTCGGCTCGGAAGTGACGTTGATGCAGCGAAGCCCACGCCTGCTGAAAGAGTATGACCCGGAAATTTCCGAAGCGGTGGCGCGGGCGCTCACGGAACAAGGCATCCGCATCATCACCGGCGCTTCGTTTGAACGGGTCGAACAAGACGGGAATACGAAAAACGTGTATGTGAATGTAGACAGCCGCACCCGGGTCATCGAAGCGGACGAATTGCTCGTGGCTGCCGGGAGAACGCCGAATACGGCGGCGTTGAACTTGCCAGCAGCCGGTGTGGAAGTCGGGGCGCGCGGGGAAATTTTGATCGACGAATACACACGGACGACGAACCCGTCGATTTATGCGGCAGGCGATGTCACGCTCGGCCCGCAGTTCGTCTATGTCGCGGCCTATCAGGGAGCCGTTGCCGCGGCCAATGCCGTCGGCGGGCTGAACAAGCGCTGGGATACGGCCGTCGTTCCGGCGGTGACGTTCACCCATCCGGCCATCGCCACTGTCGGGTTGACCGAACAGCGGGCGAAAGAAAACGGGTATGACGTGAAAACGTCCGTCCTGCCGCTTGAGGCGGTGCCGCGCGCGATCGTCAATCGGGAAACAACGGGGGTGTTGAAACTTGTCGCTGAGGCCCGTACGGGCAAGCTGCTAGGCGCCCACATCGTCGCGGCCAATGCCGGCGAGGTCATTTACGCTGCGACGTTGGCGATTCAATTCGGATTAACGATCGACGACCTTCGCCGCACGTTGGCTCCGTATTTAACGATGGCGGAGGGGCTGAAGCTGGCGGCGCTTACGTTTGACCAAGATGTTTCGAAACTGTCGTGCTGCGCGGGATGAGGCCTTCGAATTGGGCCGCCGCTTCGCGGACCGTTATCAAGAGGTTGGAACTCATGGCTACTTGCAACGACGCTTAATGGGGAGCGGTCCGTTTGGCGGCGCGCTTCTCTATTCATAACGAAATGCCGGCCCAACGTTCCGATTCACTTGGCCTTGTACGATCGTGCACGGTTGATCCTTTAGGTGAGGTGATTATGTGAAACATTACCGCTTGTCCTATTTTTCATCCGTTCCAAAGTTGACAGGCAAAACGGTTTTTTCTATAATAATCTCGAATCCGAGATTTTAGAATCAATCAAATTGATGTAGAACTTCATGCTGGCTAGCCTTCCAAGGAGGCCGGTGAAAAACGTCCATTTCCCCTAATATCGATGATTCTTGAGTGGAGGGAAGAGCAACATTTATATATAAGGCTCCTCCGTTTGAGAAGCGACATGATTGAACCGCATTTCCTGTTGAATCACCAGCATTCTAGATTTTTCATGATCCGCATCGTATATATCACATGACTATGATCGCTATGGCGATCGCCGTATCAAAGAAGCATGCTCTTGGTGCTCTATTTCGATAAATGAAGGAGAGGAACAAGATGATCCGCATCGACCGGGCGTCGTCCCGATATCATGCTGATTACGGGTGGCTGAAAACATATCATAGTTTTTCGTTTGGCGAGTATTATGACCCGAGCAACATCCAGTTTGGCCCGCTAAGGGTGTTAAACGACGATTTCGTTGCGCCGCTTGCCGGTTTTGGCGCTCACCCGCACCGGGAGATGGAAATTGTGTCAATCGTGCTGAAAGGCTATTTGCAACATGAAGACAGCACCGGACATAAGGCGGTGACAACGTTCGGCGGCGTGCAGCGGATGTCGGCCGGCACCGGCATCGTCCATTCGGAAGTGAACCCGTCGGCGACGGAAGAGGTGAACTTTTTGCAGCTATGGTTTTTGCCGGAAGAGCATGGGCTCACGCCGTCGTACGAGCGGACCGAATTCCCGGTTGAGAAGATGAAAAATGTGCTGCTGCCGATTGTCGCGAAACACCCGTCCTCCCCGGGGATTGCTCACATTCATCAAGATTTGACGATTTATCTTTCCGATTTGGAAGCCGGGCATGAGCTGACGTTTACCCAGCCGGAAGGGCGGAACATCTTTGTCTTTGTCATTGGGGGATTTGACGTTAAACGGCGAGGCCCATCTCGAGCGGCGCGACGCGGCCCGCATTACGGAAACGCCGGTTCTTCGCCTCGCAACGAACAAAGGATCGCGGTTGATGCTCATCGACTTGCCAAAAGAGGGGTGAAAGCGTTTCGTTTTTGTCCGGCTCATTGGTTTGGCTTCCATTCTAGATCGTGCCAAGAAGACGAATCAAAAAGAGGCATCGTTCGCCGCCAAGGGCGAGGGGTGCCTCTTTTTTCCGCTCTGTATGAGTTGAGAAATCAACAAGGAGCGTGTAAACTAGTAAAGGATGGGCAACGCACTAGCATACTCGGTACAAGCCCAACATATGATGAAGATAAAGGCATGGCACGGCGTGAGGCGGTGCTTTTCCTTTTCGTGTTTTGCAAAAGCCGTCAGCGTTGGGGCGGAAGGGATGTTCATTTGCTTCACTGACGGAGGAGCGAGGAGAAAGCCCCCTTCTCGCACCGCAGCAAGCGGTGGGGAAGGTCAAGCATAGGGTGAGGAGGAAGCAACGTGAAAAAATCGACGACGGCCGCATTGATGGCCATATCGATGCTCATTGGGGCGGGAGGGACGTACGCTGGCCTTCAGTTGGCGGACCGCCCGATGGAAGGCTCGCTTTCGACGATTGTTTCGAATGAGCCGTCCAAGTCGACGAACGACAGCGAAGAGATGAAAAAAATCCGGCAAGCTTATGAGCTCATTAAGAATCGGTACGTGGAGAAAGTGGATGAAGAAAAACTGACGGAAGGCGCCATTCAAGGTATGATCAACACGCTCCATGACCCGTATTCCGTCTACATGGATGCGGAAACGACGGAGCAGTTCAACGAGTCGCTCGACTCGTCGTTTGAGGGGATCGGCGCCGAAGTGAGCATGATCGATGGCAAGGTGACGATCGTTGCTCCGATCAAAAACTCGCCGGCGGAAAAAGCGGGTCTGAAGCCGAACGATCAAATTTTGCGCGTCAACGGAGAAAGCCTGGAAGGGCTTGATTTATATGAAGCGGTATTGAAAATCCGCGGCAAGAAAGGAACAACGGTGGAGCTTGACATTTTGCGCCCCGGCGTCAAAAACGTGATGAAAGTCAAAGTCGTCCGCGACGAAATTCCGATTCAGACGGTGTATGACTCGATCAAAACATACAACGGCAAAAAGGCAGGCTATTTGCAAATTACGTCGTTTTCGGAAAACACGGCCGCCGATTTCAAAAAGAAACTGGCGAAGCTTGAAGCCGAACATATTGATGGCTTGATCATCGATGTGCGCGGCAACCCGGGCGGCTATTTGCAAAGCGTTGAGGAAATTTTGAAACAGCTCATCCCGAAAGGCAAACCATATGTGCAAATTGAAGAACGCGATGGCGATCGGCAAAAGTTTTATTCCGATTTAACGGCGAAAAAGCCATACCCGATCGTGGTGCTCATCGACAAAGGAAGCGCATCCGCGTCGGAAATTTTGGCGGGGGCGCTGAAGGAAGCGGGCGGCTACAAGCTGGTCGGCGAGACGACGTTCGGCAAAGGCACAGTGCAGCAGGCGATTCCGATGGGCGACGGCAGCAACATCAAATTGACGTTGTACAAATGGCTGACGCCGGACGGGCATTGGATCCATAAAAAAGGGATCAAGCCGGATGTCGCGGTGGCGCAGCCGGATTATTTCCACGTCGCTCCGCTTCATGTGGAAAAACCGCTTCGGTATGACATGAACGACGAGCAAATCGCCAATGCGCAAAAAATGCTCAAAGGGCTTGGCTTCAACCTGGGCCGCACGGACGGCTACTTCAGCAAAGAAACCGAACAAGCCGTTCAAGCGTTCCAAAAAGCGAATCAGCTGCCGGTTACGGGACGAATCGATGAGACGACGGCGGATGTGCTGCAAACGAAAATCATGGAAGCCGTCCGCGATCCGAACCATGATGTGCAGCTGAAAAAAGCGCTTGGCGTGTTGTTTCCGTCGTAAGCGAGCCGAGGACGATTGATGCTATATACGGTAATCAGAAAGGGTGTCCCGATCTTTCTGGGACACCCTTTCTTTTTATCATCTCTATAGATGCAATTTAAAGCTTTACCATTTTTCGTTTTTACCAGTGATTGCATCCGACTGTCGAGTGACCGAACAACGCCGCTTCCAGACCCATGAATGGGTCTGTGAAGCGAGTCGTTGTTCGATCTTCCAAGCCACAGGCTTGCCTTCGACAGTCGAAAATGGACAAACCACTTTTCCGTCAAGGATATGTTAAACTTCTTCGTTGCATCTATATCGAATCGAAGGAGGCTGCTGCCAGGCCGCAAGTGAAAGCAGGAGATGTTCAAGCGGATCCGATTGATCCGTCCGACCTTTTCGGTTTTGGATCACCTATGCCTTCCTACAGGCGGGCTGGTGTTTTCTCCCTTTCTGATGGAAGCGGCAGCTGCACGGTTTTTTCGACCGCAAACCGCGGCCGCCGTTTCACCTCTTGATAAATTTTGCCGATGTATTCCCCGATGAGGCCGAGGCTCATGAGCACCAGACCGCCGATGAACCAAATGGAGATCATGAGCGACGTCCAGCCTGATTCGGCGTGCCCGAGAAGTTTGCTGATGAGGGCGTACAGCCCGGCCGCACCGCTCGCGAGAAAGGCCAAAAAACCGATGAGCGTAATGGCGCGAATCGGTGCGACGCTTAAGGACGTGATGCCGTCAAAGGCGAAGGCGAGCATCTTTTTGAGTGGGTATTTCGACTGTCCAGCCCACCGCTCATGCCGGTCGTAAAAGACGCACGTCGAGCGGAAGCCCACGAGCGGAACCAACCCGCGCAAAAAGAGATTGACTTCCGTGTAACGGCTCAGTTCATCGAGCGCCCGCTTGCTCATCAGACGGAAATCGGCGTGGTTGTAAATCAGCTCGATTCCGATGGCCCTCATGAACCGATAAAAGGCTTGGGCGGTCGTACGCTTGAACCACGTGTCTGTCTTTCGGCTCCGCCGCACGCCATACACGATGTCATATCCTTCGCGGTATTTTTGCACAAATTCGCGGATCGCCTCCACATCGTCTTGCAAATCGGCGTCAATGGACACGGCGCAATCGGCGTACGCGCGAACGGTTTCGAGCCCAGCGAGCAGCGCCCGCTGATGGCCGACGTTGCGCGCGAGCTTGATGCCCGCCACGAAAGGATTTCGCTCGCTTTCTTCTTCAATGAGCGCCCATGTCCGGTCGCGGCTGCCGTCGTCGACAAACACGATATGGCTGCCGATGGCGATTGCTCCTTCTTCGAGCAGCTGCTCAAGCAAAGCGGTCAGCCGCCGGGCCGTTTCCGGCAGCACTTCTTCTTCGTTGTAGCATGGGACGACGATGGCTAACAATGGTTTGTCCACCATGTTTCTTGCCTCCTTTTCACTCCACTTCGTATACATAAATTTTCCAGATTGACTGTCGATCGGTGAACGCCCGCAAGAAGCGGAGATGGATGTCGCGGGCGTTTTCGATCGGGACGGAGGAAAAAATGTACTTGCCGCCAAGCTGTTTGAACGCCTTGGTGTCGATCTCGAAATGACGGATGACCTTATGCGAGCGTTTCGTGAACATGTAATGTTTCCCGAGCTCTGCCGAAAACAAATAGACGCGGTTGCCCCAATGATCGAAATAATCTTTCAACACCGGGCTTTTATCCAGTTCTTTCGCAATGATGCGGCGAAACTTCCGCTTATACGATAACGGGTAAAAATTGTTGTACGTATCGAGCGTATAAAACCCGTTGTATTGAGCGATGGCCGGGTGAAGCCCAACGCTGGCGACGCGGTAGGACGATACCGGCTTGCCGATGTATTGCTTGATTTTGGTAAATAAATGTTCGGAATAAAACTGCTCGAACGACGGCGTGCCAGCGAGGCGATAGCGGATTTCCTCGTTAAACCCGCCAAGCAAAAGCAGCTGCAGCGCCAAGGCGATCGGCACGAGGCGCCGCCATGCGGTCCGTTCCTTGGCTAAGATTTGCAAGGCCAAGGCAAAATCGACGTAAATGACCATCGGCCGCAAAAAATGGAAGCGGGCGAAATTGAACGTATTCAAAAGGGAAATCCGTTCTTTCAGCGGCTGCCACCCTTTGTAAAACCAAAACGCATACCAAGCCGATAAGGCGATGTTCAACCAAAACAGCAAAAGGAAGCGCCGCTCCAATGGCCCGCGCTGACGGCGGCGCAAAACGAGAAAAAACGCCGCCCAAAGCACCGGCAAGATGATCGGCCCATGGACGGTCATCACATGTGTATGGCCGAGCACATAGTTTTTCAACGTCAACCGAAGGCAGTGGACGAAGCTGAGCCGCGAGGAGAGGAACTCGTTCCGGCTCGTCGGTTCGCCGCTGAAGACAAGCGAGTACACGAGGCGGTACTCGATGGCCAAAAACAAGCCTGTCATCAGGGCGATCGCGGCGAAAAACCGCTTGTTCCACTGCTTGCGGACAACGCCGTCAAACAGCCACACCGCCGCCATCGCGGCGAGGAAAAAGAAAAATCCGAGCACAAAGCTGGCGTAAAACGGAAGCAAGATGATCGCAAGCCATTCTTTCCATGTCGCTTCTCCGTTGCGGATCGACAGAAACGCCCAAAGCGCCAGCGGCATGCCGAGCGTGCTTAACATGCCGGACGGCCAAAACGGTGTCAGCGCAAAAGCAAGCGCCGCCCCGACGCGAATGAGCCATGATTCCGGTGAAGGCAAAAAGTGGCGCCTGAGCAGCCAATACATACCCAAAAAGGCGAATACCCTCGTGATCGTCTGGCTGAGCGCGTACGCCACCATGGAGGGAAACAAAGCGTGCAGCCACACGATGCCGCTGAATTCTGTGCCGAAGGCGTTGCGCGGCAACCCGTTGATCACTTGCGGGATGACGGCATCGATTGGGCCAAATAGTTGGCCGCTGCGAACGAGCACGCGATACCAGGCGATGTTCGAATCCATATTGTCGTGCACGCGAATATGGGCGTGTTCGCCTAACATGTACAGCGGAGAAAGGTAGAGAGCCAATACGATGAACGCGATGGCGACCGCTTTTCGTTCTCTTTGTTCCATCTCGCGCGCCCTCCTTTCCCATACGGGAAGATTGCACAACATGATCCATTATAAACCGCTGCGATTAAAAGAGAATAAAAAAATCGTAAAGAAATAGTGAAGAAGAAAAACAAAAAGGCTTATCACCACAACACGTACTTGACAAGCAAGGCGTTTTTGGATCCGCTATATAGCTCAAACATGGATGGACTGATTTTTCTTTATGCGCGTGAGTAAGACATAATTGGAAACCGTCCAGGACAACTTTAGGATGAACAGCCATAAAAAAAGAAAGTGTCCCAACGCCCAATGGTGCACCGTTTATGACCACCATCATATACGCGTGAAACACCTTCACAAAATGATCGATCATCTTTTCTTGAAAGGGCGACGATCTTTTCGGTCCAACCTGCATGAAACCCGTCAGGCAAACAGCCCCATCACGCGCCTAAAGCCGCGCCGTTTTCGTTTCGCTTCTTTCGGCGGTTCATGCGGGGATGGGGGCCGGGTGTTCAACTGCTGTTCAAGACGGGCGACCGTTTGCTCCAGCACGGCGAGGCGGGCGGCGATTTCCTCCATTTCTTGACGGTGATGCAACAGTTGAATGGAGACAACATCATCCGCTTTTTGTTCCAATTGTTGCTCGAGTTCATCCAAACGCGAGGAGACGCGGTCCATTTCCGGTTCGATATATTCTTGGAACAGAGCGTGAATGGGAACGTTTGGCGGCGTTGTGGAAGAACGGCTAGAGGCCGGCGGTGCTTCGGGTGTTGCTTCTGGCGGCGCTTCCATGGCGGCGCCTTGTTCAAATTTAACCCGTTCGAGCAAGGCGACCGTTTTTTCATCAAACAAGTAGTGGCCGGCCTCGTTTCTCCGCAACGGAATGTCGTATTTGCGCACCCAGCGCTGGATCGTTTTCGGCGATACACCAAGGCGAGCAGCGACGTCGGACGTTTTCAATTCCATCGTTTCACTCCTCCTTGTTTCGTCTTGTTTATCCTTTTTCCTCTGCATCTTTGAAAATCCTTCCCAGCCGACAAAACTAGTGTTGATTCGGCAAAGAAAGTGGAAAACAGCGAAGATTCGCCATTGGCGAAAAAAGATGGCTGTGGGCATGGGAATTGGCCATGCCATTTGGTAGAATAGAAGATAAAGAATGATGAACGACGCAAGGGGTGAAGCGGATGGCAACATGGTGGCTGGAATGGCTTGAGGGCGTCGCGTCGGTTTGGCGGCAGCCGCTTCTTTATTATGGCGCCGCGCTCGCTTTGGCCGTCGGTTGGCGGCGGGTGAAGCGGGAGCGCCGCGATTTTCATGTGCGCGTCTACAGCCTATGGCAAGAGTGGCGCGGGCTTTGGACGAAGGGATGGATGGCTGGAGCGATGTTGTCGGCGGCGGCCGTCGGCATCGGGATCACGGTGCCGCAGGAAGCGGTTTGGACGGTGACGGTGCTGACGGTGCTCTTTAGCTTGACGATGGAAGCGCGGTTGTTGTCGCCTGCTTATCCAGTTGGCGGCGCGCTTCTCGTGTTCGGTTTGGCGGAGAGAAGCGGCGCGTTGTCCCGCTGGCTTCCCGATGGCATGGCGGCGGCGCCGGCTTTGGCGGTGTGGCTTGCGTTGCTTTTGTTTTCGGAAGGATGGCTCATCATTCGCACGCGAAACGAGGCGGCCTCGCCGCAGCTTGCGAAAAGCAAGCGGGGGATGACGGTCGGCCTGCAATGGACGCAGCGTCTTTGGTTTGTGCCGGTTGTGCTGCCCGTATCAGGCGGCGCGCTGCCTCCGGCTTCCTGGTGGCCGCTCGTTTCGCCGGGAGACGGCTATTCATTTTGGCTCGTGCCGTTTCTTCTCGGCTTTTCCCAGCGCCGCCAGCACATGCTGCCGGCGGAAGCGGCGCGCGCGGAGGGGCGGCTTGTTGTTCGGCTGGCGTTCGTTGTCGCCCTATTGGCTGCTTCCGGTATATGGTATCCACCGCTGGCGGTGGCGGCGGGGGCTATGGCCATCATCGGCCGCGAATGGATCGCGTTTTCCGGGCATCGCGCCGACCGCGCCCGCCCGCCCCGCTTTGCCCGCCATCAGCACGGCTTGGTGATTGTCGGCGTGCTTCCCGGCTCGAAAGCGGAAAAAATGGGGCTTTCGATCGGGGAAGTCATCATCAAAACAAACGGCGCCCCGGTGCGGAGTGAAACCGAGTTTTACGAGGCGCTCCAACGCAACCGCGCATTCTGCAAGTTGGATGTCGTAGGACATAACGGCGAAGTCCGTTTCGTCCAAGGGGCGCTCTATGAGGATGAGCATCATGAACTCGGGCTGCTGTTCGTCCGTGATCGGAACGCATCAGCGTCTGAAGCTGTTTCGTAAAGGAGAATGGATCATGTGGTTTTTGGCGGCACTCATCATTCCGTGCCTATTGGTGCTGTTGTTTGCGCGGGTGACGTACAATCGGTACATTGCTGTGCTGTTGACTGTTGCGCTGCTTGTCGCTTCCTACTTGAAAGGCTATACGGACGAGCTACATGAAATCGTCGCTGACATTGCATCGACGATCGCCGGCTTTCTTTGGGCCGGCCGCATGCTCGACCATCTGAAGCAAAAATGAAGCGGCGTTGTCGGTTCAACCGTCTGTTTTTGGAAAAAGGCATCGTCGGCTGAACCTCGGATTGTCGAAACGGAACGGAGCGAAGACGCGGACCTTGGGCATGAATGGGTCCGCTTTTTCGCGTTAGGGGAATGGAAAATGCTGTGCAGAATGGTGCGAATATGAGTTCGCATTTTTGATGCATGGATCATCACGATGTGATACAATGGGGAAAGATGGTACGAAGGAGGAGGCGAAACGGTGGAGGGCCGTTTTCAATTAGTGTCGCCATACGAACCGCAAGGCGATCAGCCGCAGGCGATCGCCAAGCTCGTTGACGGTTTGCAGCTTGGGGTGAAGCATCAAACGCTGCTTGGGGCGACGGGGACGGGCAAAACGTTTACGATCTCGAACGTGATCGCCCAAGTCAACAAACCGACGCTTGTCATCGCCCACAACAAAACGCTCGCTGGCCAATTGTACAGCGAGCTGAAAGAGTTTTTCCCGCACAACGCCGTCGAATATTTTGTCAGCTATTACGATTACTACCAGCCGGAAGCGTATGTGCCGCAGACGGATACGTACATTGAAAAAGACGCGAAAATCAACGATGAAATCGACAAATTGCGGCACTCGGCGACATCAGCCTTGTTTGAGCGCCGGGATGTGATTATCGTTGCGAGCGTGTCGTGCATTTACGGTTTAGGGTCGCCGGAAGAATATCGGGAGCTCGTCGTCTCGCTGCGCGTTGGGATGGAAATCGAGCGCAACGCGTTGCTTCGGCGGCTCGTTGACATCCAATACGACCGCAATGACATCGATTTTCGCCACGGCACGTTCCGCGTCCGCGGCGATGTTGTCGAAATTTTCCCCGCGTCGCGCGATGAACATTGCATTCGCGTCGAATTTTTCGGCGATGAAATCGAGCGCATCCGCGAGGTGGACGCCTTAACCGGCGAGGTGCTCGGCGAGCGCGAGCATGTCGCCATTTTCCCGGCGTCGCACTTCGTGACGCGCGAGGAGAAAATGCGGCTCGCCATTCAAAACATCGAACAAGAGCTTGAGGAGCGGCTTGCCGAACTGCGCGCGCAAGGGAAGCTTTTGGAGGCGCAGCGGCTTGAGCAGCGGACGCGCTATGACCTTGAAATGATGCGCGAGATGGGCTTTTGTTCAGGCATCGAAAACTACTCGCGCCATTTGGCGCTGCGGCCGCCGGGGTCGACGCCGTATACATTGCTTGACTATTTTCCGGACGATTTTTTGATCATCGTGGATGAGTCGCACGTCACCTTGCCGCAGCTGCGCGGCATGTACAACGGTGACCGGGCGCGCAAGCAAGTGCTTGTCGACCACGGCTTCCGTCTGCCGTCGGCGCTTGACAACCGGCCGCTCACGTTTGAAGAGTTCGAGCAAAAAATCAATCAAATTATTTACGTCTCGGCGACGCCGGGGCCGTATGAGCTCGAGCACAGCCCGGGCGTTGTCGAACAAATCATCCGCCCGACCGGGCTTCTTGACCCAACGATCGACGTCCGTCCGACGAAAGGGCAAATCGACGATTTGATCGGCGAAATTCATGAGCGCGTCGAGCGGAACGAGCGGACGTTGGTGACGACGCTGACGAAAAAGATGGCGGAGGATTTGACCGATTATTTGAAAGAAGCGGGGATCAAGGTGGCGTATTTGCATTCGGAAATTAAGACGCTCGAGCGCATTGAAATCATCCGCGATTTGCGGCTCGGCAAATACGATGTACTGGTCGGCATCAACTTGCTTCGCGAAGGGCTCGACATCCCAGAAGTGTCGCTTGTCGCCATTTTGGACGCCGACAAAGAAGGGTTTTTGCGCTCGGAGCGCTCGCTCATCCAGACGATCGGCCGGGCGGCGCGCAACGCGAACGGCCATGTGATCATGTACGCCGATACGATCACGAAATCGATGGAAATCGCCATTCAAGAGACGAAGCGGCGCCGCACGATTCAAGAAGAGTACAACCGAAAGCACGGCATCGTGCCGCGCACGGTGAAAAAGGAGATTCGCGACGTCATCCGCGCGACGTATGCGGCGGAAGAGACGGAGATGTACGAGGCAAAGCCGGGGGCAGCGATGACGAAACAAGAGCGGGAAGAGCTGATTCGAAAGCTCGAAGCGGAAATGAAAGAGGCGGCCAAAGCGCTCGACTTCGAGCGGGCCGCCCAGCTGCGCGATATCATTTTCGAATTGAAAGCGGAAGGGTGATGGCCGGGTGAACGGAATGGATAAAATTATCGTCAAAGGGGCGCGCGCCCACAACTTGAAAAACATTGACGTCGAAATCCCGCGCGGCAAGCTCGTCGTCTTGACCGGGCTGTCCGGGTCGGGGAAGTCGTCGCTGGCGTTTGATACGATTTACGCGGAAGGCCAGCGGCGCTACGTCGAATCGCTGTCGGCGTATGCCCGCCAGTTTTTAGGGCAGATGGAAAAACCGGACGTCGATGCGATTGAAGGATTGTCGCCGGCCATTTCGATCGATCAAAAAACGACGAGCCGCAACCCGCGCTCAACCGTCGGCACGGTGACGGAAATTTACGACTACTTGCGGCTTCTATTCGCCCGCATCGGCCGCCCCATTTGCCCGACGCACGGCATTGAAATCCAATCGCAGACGATCGAGCAAATGGTCGACCGGCTGCTTGCTTACCCGGAGCGGACGAAAATGCAAATTTTGGCGCCGATCGTCTCGGGAAAAAAAGGGACGCACGCCAAGACATTGGAGGATATTCGCAAACAAGGGTATGTGCGCGTCCGCATTGACGGCGAGATGCGCGAGTTGACGGAGGACATTGAGCTTGAAAAAAACAAAAAACATTCGATTGATGTCGTCGTCGACCGCATCATCATCAAAGACGGCATCGCATCAAGGCTTGCCGATTCGCTTGAGACGGCGCTGAAGCTCGCCGACGGCAAAGTGGTCGTTGACGTGATCGGCGAGGGGGAGCTGCTGTTCAGCGAAAAGCACGCTTGTCCGTACTGCGGCTTTTCGATCGGGGAGCTTGAACCGCGTCTGTTTTCGTTCAACAGTCCATTCGGCGCTTGCCCGGACTGCGACGGGCTCGGGGTGAAGCTCGAAGTGGATCTCGATTTGGTCATCCCGAACGATGAGCTGACGTTAAAAGAACACGCCATCGCTCCGTGGGAGCCGCAAAGCTCGCAATATTACCCGCAGCTGCTCGAAGCCGTGTGCCGCCATTACGGCATCCCGATGGACGTGCCGGTGAAGGATTTGCCGAAAGAGCAGCTCGATAAAATTTTGTACGGCAGCGGCGGAGAGCCGATTTATTTCCGCTATACGAATGATTTCGGGCAAGTGCGCGAACAATACATCGCATTTGAAGGCGTCATTCCGAACGTCGAACGCCGCTATCGCGAGACGAGCTCGGACTACATCCGTGAGCAGATGGAAAAGTATATGGCGGAACAACCATGTCCGACATGCCAAGGCTACCGGCTGAAAAAAGAAAGCCTCGCCGTCCTTGTCGGCGGCAAGCATATCGGCGAGGTCACCGCCATGTCGGTGACCGAGGCGCTCGCCTTTTTTGACGGGCTCGAGCTGACCGAAAAAGAGGCGCAAATCGCCCGTCTTATTTTGCGTGAAATTCGCGACCGGCTCGGTTTTTTGCAAAACGTCGGCCTCGACTATTTGACGCTCAGCCGCTCAGCAGGAACGCTCTCCGGCGGCGAGGCGCAGCGCATCCGCTTGGCGACGCAAATCGGCTCGCGGCTGACGGGGGTGCTGTACGTGCTCGACGAGCCGTCGATCGGGCTTCATCAGCGCGACAACGACCGGCTGATCGCGACGTTGAAAAGCATGCGCGACCTCGGCAATACGCTCATTGTGGTGGAGCACGACGAGGATACCATGCTGGCCGCGGACTATTTGATTGACATTGGTCCGGGGGCGGGCATCCACGGCGGCGAGGTCGTCGCCGCCGGCACGCCGGAAGAGGTGATGGACAATCCGAACTCGCTCACCGGCCAGTATTTATCGGGGAAAAAATTCATCTCGATTCCGGCCGAACGACGTCGACCAGACGGGCGCTGGCTTGAGGTCATCGGCGCGCGCGAGCATAACTTGAAAAACGTATCGGTGAACATCCCGCTCGGCACGTTTGTCGCTGTCACCGGGGTGTCGGGCTCGGGCAAAAGCACGCTCGTGAACGAAGTGTTGTATAAGGCGCTGGCGCAAAAGCTGCACCGGGCGAAAGCAAAGCCGGGCGAGCACCGCGACATTCGCGGGCTGGAGCATCTCGATAAAGTCATTGACATCGACCAGTCGCCGATCGGCCGCACGCCACGCTCGAACCCGGCGACGTACACCGGGGTGTTTGACGACATCCGCGACGTGTTTGCCTCGACGAACGAAGCGAAAGTGCGCGGCTACAAAAAAGGGCGGTTCAGCTTCAATGTCAAAGGCGGGCGCTGCGAGGCGTGCCATGGCGATGGGATCATCAAAATTGAGATGCACTTTTTGCCGGACGTGTACGTCCCGTGCGAAGTGTGCCACGGCAAACGGTACAACCGCGAGACGCTCGAGGTGACGTATAAAGGAAAAAACATCGCCGATGTCTTGGACATGACGGTCGAAGATGCGCTCGACTTTTTCGCCTCGATCCCGAAAATCAAACGCAAGCTCGAGACGCTCTATGACGTCGGGCTTGGGTATATGAAGCTCGGCCAGCCGGCGACGACACTCTCGGGCGGCGAGGCGCAGCGCGTCAAGCTCGCCGCGGAGCTTCACCGCCGCTCCAACGGCCGGACGCTCTACATTTTGGACGAGCCGACGACCGGGCTTCATGTCGATGACATCGCCCGGCTGCTCGACGTGCTCCATCGGCTCGTCGACAACGGCGATACCGTGCTTGTCATCGAACATAACTTGGACGTCATCAAAACCGCGGACTATATCATTGACTTAGGTCCGGAAGGCGGCGACCGCGGCGGACAAATCGTCGCCGTCGGCACGCCGGAAGAGGTGGCCGAGGTGAAGGAGTCGCACACCGGCCGCTACTTGAAACCGATTCTCGAGCGCGACCGGGCGCGCATGCAGGCGCAATATGAAGCGGCGAAGGCGTAAAGGCCTTGGCCGCTTTGGCATATGGGAGACGGCCGCTTTTGAAAAGAGAAAAAGGAAACTTTTCCAAGCCGCGGTCGTATATACAAGGTAAAAGAACCTTATGGAAAGGGGATTTCCGCTTGTCGACGAACAAAGTGTTATCCGCGCTTTGTTATTTCAGCGTCTTTTTTGCGCCGTTCATTTTGCCGATTGTCGTCTATTTTGTCGTGGAGGATGTGGAAGTGAAACATCATGCGAAGCGGTCGCTCGTGTCGCATTTGATTCCGGCCGTTACGATCCTCTTGTTCATTGCGTTAGCCGCGTCGCCGGTGCTGTTCGGCCATTGGGGCGAGGAATCGCTTCTTTTTGGCGGCGGGCTCGTCTGGCTTGGGTTCCTCGTTGCTGGGGCGGTGAATCTCGTTGTCATCGTTTGGAATGTCATAAAAGGGATTCAAGTGTTAAAATAAGAGAAAGCGTCCGTTTGCCGGCGATGCCGCGCGAGCAGCGAACCGCCCCGCATGGAGCCTGCAAGAAGGCATTGACCGGCGGGCGCGAGACTCGAATAAAGATGGTGATGGGATGCTCAATTGGCTGATCGGTGTGTTGATCAATACGGTGCTGCTCATGGCGATTGACGGCTATTTTGACGATATTCACTTCAGCGGCATCGGCGCGGCGTTTTTGGCGAGCGTCATTTTGGCGGTGCTCAACGCCGTCGTCCGCCCGGTGCTCATCTTGTTGACGCTGCCGGTGACCGTGTTGACGCTTGGATTGTTTTTGTTTGTCATTAACGCCATCACGCTCATGATGACCGCCGCGCTGATGGGTGATGCGTTTCAAATCGGCGGCTTTGGCACGGCGCTGCTCGCCTCAATCGTCTTGTCGTTTTTCCACCTGCTCGTGCAAAAAGCGGTGATCGAGCCGCTGCGCAACCGGTCGTAACGGGGCGTGATCCATTGGAAGGCCGGTGGCGCCATGGTTTTCCGTGATCGTGTGAAAAGATGGCGAATGCGGCAAGGGGTTGCAATGGGAGAAACGATGCGGTGAAGATCGTTTCGGTTTGATGTGTTTGGCTTGATCGGGACGGGGGAGCCGTCCCTCTTTTGTTTCTGCGGAATGGTGTGAGTAAAATATTTGTGGGTGACATTTCGACATGATCCCCGACGAGGGTTGCGAACTTTTGTTCGCGACGCTCGTCGGGGCCACCAAGCGAAGCGCGGTAGAACAAGCAAATGTCATGCAAAAAGGACTCTCTCCCTGCTATGATGGTGATTGTCAACATCAACCGAAAACAGGAGGGAGAGAGTCCATGAAACATCTTACCACAGAATGGCCTTTATTAAAAGAGTTGGAGGAACAATTGTTGAGAACTCTTCAAAAGGTGTTCGCTGTCTTGTTGGCGGCCCTTTTGGAGGAGATCGATCAACAACTGGCGGAAGCGCGGGACAAGCGCCGGTATCAGCTGAAAGACAAACGGCTGACTACGATCCAAACGCTGTTTGGGGAAGTGACGTTCCGCCGGAACTACTACTATGATCGACAAACGGGGGCGTATACGTTCTTGCTGGATGCCGAACTGGGCTTTGATGGAGCGCAGTCGATCAGCCCTTGCCTCGAGGAAACGGCGGTCGAGTTGGCCGTCGAGTGCTCTTCCTACCGCAAAGCGGCTCGCACGCTGGAGTCGATCGTGGGGTATGCGGTCCTCAGCCACGAGGCGATTCGCCAACTGGTGCTGGAGGCCCCTGTCTCGCTGCATCACCCTGTTTCCAAACGGCACGGCCGGGTGCTGTTTGTGGAGGCCGATGGACTGTTTATTTCCCGCCAGGGGAAAGGGAAACGGGCGAAAGAAGAGAAAATCCTGGCGGTTCACGAGGGATGGAGACGAAACGGGTCGCAGCTTGAGCTGGTGAACCGGCGCCACTACCTCCATGAAGGGACGGGGACGTGTGGGAACGGTTTGAGGAGTGGCTGATGAAGGAATATGCCTATGATCCGTGCCAAGACCTATTGGTCATCAACGGCGACGCGGCGTCGTGGATCACGGCCTGCCGGGAGTATTTTGGGAAGCGGGCGTGCTTTCAGCTGGATCGATTTCATGTGGCGCGGGAGCTGCGTCAGTGTCTGTCCGGCCATCCGCGTTGGCGGGAGGTGCGGAAGAAGCTGGCGAAACAAGATGAAGAAGGGCTTCTCGTGGAGCTGAACAGCGCGGTCGGCACGTTGGAGGACGAAGCGAAAGAGAAGCAGCTGGCTGCCATGATCCGCCGGATCGAGTCGATGCCGGGATGCATCCGGGACTATCGGGGGTGGCTGTCGGAGCAAGGGGTGGAGACGACCGGCATGCGTCCGATGGGCCATGCGGAGAGTGTGATGAGCCGATTTGCGCATCGGGTGAAATCCCGCCGCAGCTGGAAAGACCAAGGGCTTCGGGCGTTTCTGAGGGCGATGGCAGCCCGAATCGACGGGATCCGGTGGAGAAAGGGGCCGTTGGAGGCAGAAGAGCTCCAGTCGGCCGTCTCGGCCTCAACAAAGTCCAAGCGGATCGAACAGGCCAAACGGAAGGCCGGACGGTTGTGGATGGATGTGGTGCGTCAGAATATACCGTGTCTGCAACAGTCATCCGGGACGCCGATCCATCAAGCGTTGTCGGCGCTCCGGGATGGTGGTTGGGTGTAAAAAAATGGAATATCGTATCATCGCCTCAAGATGAGGGATGAGAGTCCGAAAGCGCTTACGATATGAATTCCTGAAAATGGTTCGCTAACTAGTGATTGACAACGCTCGTAGTGAATCGAAAAAATGTTCTCCACAAAGTCTTGACTGACTCTGCGGAATGTTTTCCATTCAACGGCGGAACGAAACGTGTTACAATGGAAAAAGATGAAGAAAGGGGAGAAAGGCGACGTATGCCAAAAGTGCGGACGAAAGACATCATTGAACAGTTCCAGCTCGAGCTCGTGAGCGGCGCGGAAGGCATTTACCGCCCGATTACGACAAGCGATTTGTCGCGGCCGGGGATTGAAATGGCCGGCTATTTCGCCTATTACCCGGCGGAGCGTCTGCAGCTGCTCGGACGGACGGAGCTGTCGTTTTATGAAACGTTGACGCCGGAAGAAAAAAAGTCGCGGATGGAACGGCTTTGCACCGACATTACGCCGGGGATCATCGTCTCACGTGGACTTGAGGTGCCGCCGGAGCTGATCGAAGCGTCGGAGCGCCAGTCGGTGCCGGTCATGCGCTCGACGATGAAAACGACCCGCCTGTCAAGCCGATTGACAAACTATTTGGAAAGCAAGCTCGCCCCCACCACCGCGGTGCACGGGGTGCTCGTTGATGTGTACGGCGTCGGCGTATTGATTACAGGCAAAAGCGGCGTCGGCAAAAGCGAAACGGCGCTGGAGCTCGTCAAACGCGGCCATCGGTTGGTCGCCGACGACTGTGTGGAAATCCGCCAAGAAGATGAAGATACGCTCGTCGGCAGTGCGCCGGAGCTGATCGAGCATCTGCTTGAAATTCGCGGGCTCGGCATCATCAACATGATGACGCTGTTCGGCGCAGGGGCGGTGCGGACGCATAAGCGCATTTCGCTTGTCATTGATTTGGAGTTGTGGGACCCGGAAAAGCAATATGACCGGCTTGGGTTGGAAGAAGAAAAAGTGAAAATTTTGGATACCGAATTGCCGAAACTGACGATTCCGGTTCGTCCGGGCCGCAACTTGGCGGTCATCGTTGAAGTGGCGGCGATGAACTTCCGGCTGAAACGGATGGGGGTCAATGCGGCCGAGGAGTTTTCGGCGCGATTGAGCGACGCCATCGAAGACGGCGCGCACGATTACGACTGATCGGCGGCGTTTCTTGCGTCAAAGGAATGGATCTCGTTTGGGCATGAAGCAGAGGAGGGAAACACGATGGACTCAACGATTCAGCCGCTCGACCGCGTGTTTTTGCACCTTGGCCCGATTACGATTTATTGGTACGGGGTCATTATCGGCACGGGCGTTTTGATCGGCTTGTGGCTTGCGACGCGCGAAGCGGTGCGGCGCGGCTTGCCGAAAGAGACGTTTGTCGATTTGGTGCTGTTCGCCGTGCCGATCGCCATTGTGTGCGCGCGGGCGTATTACGTGCTGTTTGAATGGCACTATTATTCAAAGCATTTGTCCGAGATTCCAAAAGTTTGGCAAGGCGGCCTCGCCATTCACGGCGGTTTGATCGGGGCGGTGGCGACGGGCGTCGTGTTTGCCCGCGTGCGCGGGCTGTCGTTTTGGAAGCTCGCCGACATTGCCGCGCCGAGCATCATTTTAGGCCAGGCGATCGGGCGTTGGGGCAACTTCATGAACCAAGAGGCGCACGGCGGCCCTGTGTCGCGCCAGTTTCTTGAAAATTTGCATTTGCCGGATTGGATCATCAACCAAATGTACATTGACGGGCGCTATTGGCATCCGACGTTTTTGTACGAGTCGCTTTGGAATTTGGCCGGCTTTTGTCTTTTGCTTTGGCTTCGGCGCGTCAACTTGCGGCGCGGCGAGCTGTTTTTGTCGTATTTGATTTGGTATTCCGTCGGCCGCTTTTGGATTGAAGGGATGCGCACCGACAGCTTGATGCTCGCCGGCAGCCTGCGCGCGGCGCAAGTGGTGTCCGTGACGCTCATTGTTTTGTCTGTGGCGCTTTGGATCGTGCGCCGGGCGAAAGGCTGGGCGGACGCGCGCTATCGGGATGAATAGCCGTTAGAGGCGGCGAAACGCTTCGGACTTGTTCGGTTTGCGGGAAACCACGATGAATGAAGCTGCTTCGCCGCCGCGCTTCTTAATGGGAACAACCGTGTTGGGAGCCGCATTCCCTCTTTTTTAGGTTGGCCTGGGGCGAATTAAAAAGATGCTTGTGCGCGGCATCAAGAGAATTGAGGTTTCATCGCACCGCGGCATGAAGGCAAGCAAAGGAGAGAGGAGAACATGACAGGAATGTTGCAGCGCGGCGTGCTCGCCGGGCTGAAGACCGCGTGGGCGCTTGGGAAAATTATTTTTCCAGTGACGCTCATTTTAGCGCTGTTGCAGCCGACGCCGCTGTTTTCGTGGCTCATTGACTTTGTCACGCCGTTCATGAAATGGTTCGGCTTATCCGGCGATGCGGCTGTGCCGCTTGTGCTCGGCAACTTGCTCGGGCTGTATGCGGCGATCGGGGCGATGCTGACGATCGAGTTGACGGTGAAAGAAGTGTTCATTCTCGCGGTCATGCTTTCCTTTTCCCATAACTTGATCGTCGAGTCATCGGTCGCCTCGCGCACCGGCATGAGCGTCTGGCTCATGATCGTCGTGCGCGTCGGGCTCGCTGTCGTGTCAGGTTTGTTGATCGCCCATTTCTGGGACGGGGGCAGGAGATCGCCCGATACGGGTTTGTCACGCATGAAGCCGCCCCGCCGTCCGGTTGGGGAGAGATCATCTTGGCGGCGCTGAAAAAAGCGGTTACCGGCATTGTGCAGCTCGTCGCGATCGTCATCCCGCTCATGACGGTCATTCAAATTTTAAAAGAACGCCACTGGATCGAGACGGTTTCGCGCTGGATGGCGCCGGCGACCAAGATGCTGGGCATGAGCCCGAACACATCGCTCACGCTCGCGGCCGGCTTTGTGTTCGGTCTGGCGTACGGAGCGGGCGTCATGATTCAGGCGGCGAAAGAAGACGGCGTCTCGAAGCGCGATTTAACGCTGGCGTTCATTTTTCTTGTGTCATGCCATGCAGTCGTCGAAGATACGCTCATTTTCGTCCCGCTTGGCATCTCTGTTTGGCCGCTGCTTTTCATCCGCTTGGTGACGGCGGTGCTGTTGACCATGGCGGTGGCATTCGTTTGGCGCCGTTTTGAACATCCCATGAGAAAGGAAGCCGCTTCATGACGATTCGCACGATTTTGTTTGACCTTGACGGCACATTGATTGATACGAATGAGCTCATCATCCAGTCGTTTTTGCATACGCTGGAGAAGTACTACCCGGGCCGCTACGGGCGCGAGGACGTCCTGCCGTTCATCGGCCCGTCGCTGTATGAGACGTTCAGCTCGCTCGATCCGGAACGGGTCGAGGAGATGGTGAAGACGTATCGCACGTTCAACCACGCCCACCATGACGAACTGATCCGCGAGTTTGACACCGTGTATGAAACAATCGAAACGCTCCACCGCCATGGCTTTCGCCTCGGCGTTGTGACGACGAAAATGCACGACACCGCCCTGATGGGGTTAAGAAAAACGCGGCTGGCGCCGTTTTTCTCGTGCGTCATCGGCCTCGATGACGTCACGCGGCCAAAGCCCGATCCCGAGCCGATTCACAAAGCGCTTGGCATGTTGCAGTCAACGCCGGACGAAGCGCTCATGGTCGGGGACAACTACCACGACATTTTGGCCGGCCAAAACGCCGGAGTGAAAACAGCCGGCGTCGCCTGGGCGATTAAAGGGCGCGAGTATTTGGAACAATATGAACCGGACTATATGCTGGAAAAAATGAGCGACTTGTTGGCCATTGTCGGCATTAACGAATGAAAGGGGGAATCGTTCTCCCGGTGAGACGAACGACAAAATACCCTGTCCAAGGGGCGAACTCGCTCTGGCAATTGTACCGCACCGTATCGTTTTGGAAAGTGCTGAAAAACGTCATCATCATTCAAATCGGGCGCTACACGCCGTTTTTGCCGCTGAAAAACTGGCTGTACCGCACGTTTCTCGGCATGAAGATCGGCGAGCAAACGGCGCTCGCCTTTATGGTCATGCCGGACATTCTCTTCCCAGAAAAAATTTACATCGGCCGCAACTGCGTCATCGGCTACAACACGACGATTCTCGCCCACGAATATTTAGTGGACGAATACCGCCTCGGCGATGTCGTGATCGGCGATGAGGTGATGATCGGCGCGAACTCGACCATTTTGCCCGGCGTGGTGATCGGCGACCGCGCCGTCGTCGCCGCGGGCACCGTCGTCCATCAAGACGTCCCGCCCGGGGCGATGGTCGCCGGCTGCCCGATGCGCATCGTTCGCCGGAGTGAACCGCCTTCCGATTGAACGGGGGCGGTTTTCCATTTTGGAATAGGAAAAAATGAAAGAAACGAAAAAACAGAGAGTCTGTTTTTTGTCCCCTATAAGTTAAACTTCCAGTTGGATTTATATAGGATCAATGATGAAAAAATGATGAAAATATGAAACTTTTAGGTGGCAGAGCAAAAAATTGTTGATTTTATTCTTTTTTTATTTTACAATTTATACAGATATTTCTTTTTATAGAGATAAATTGATTTAAAGGAGATAAGAGTATATATAAAAAAATATTGGTTCATCACCAAAAGTTGTACTTGCACCTGTCATGAAAGTATGTTAGCTGTTTCTAGCCGAACCCGCAATGCAAAACGCTGGATATTTCTGTATCCGTATCCCCGACGTTTCATCAGCTTGATCTTGTTATTTGTTCCCTCCATTTTCCCATTTGAATAAGGGGATAAAATGCACGATATGATTTCGTCTGTTCGTTTGACGAGTGATTTTGCGATGGCGCGAACAGCAGAACAAGGACAAAACAAATACCGATGAACCCAGGCGTTCAAACGACGTTTCGCTTGTCGCTCGCTTTGGCTTTTGGATACATAACGAAAATGTTGAAGGGATTGATAGACAGCCTGCAAGGAATCGCTCTCTTTCTGCCACTCCCGCACCGTTTGGCGCTCCTCCTCGGTGAGTTTCTCGGGGCACTGGGTCAATAAGCGGCAAACATACCGAACATGCCCATGTTTCTTGTTCCCTTTTCCGAAGGATTGGCGGCATCGATCCAACGCTTCCGTAAACAATTGAATCACATGAAAATAATCGACCACATGCTTCGCTTCCGGACACACCCCTTGAATGGCTTTTTTCATCGCTGGAGCCAAATCGCTCACGACATACTGAACAGAACCAGACACAGGAGCCAACACACGTCCAATGGCTTCCTCGTTCTTTCCTGCTTCAACGGCATACACTTCTCCCGTTTCGGCATCCATGACTGCCACTCCGTAATCATGTCCTTTTCGAAACGCAAACTCATCGACACAAACTGCCTTTGGTTGGATGTCATTCGATAGGAAGGAAGGGGCATGGGTATAAAACCAGCGTTCAACGGTCGTGTACGGAAGCTTGAGCATACGAGCCACCGCCTGAATGGATGTTCCGATGCAAGATTGCGCCACCCATTGCTGAAACGCATCCGTCGCTGCACTTCGAGGGGAAATTCCGGGATAAGACGTGCTGAATGTCATGCCACATGTACAACAACGTCTACGCTCCACAGGGAGTTCCACCCAAAAGATGCCGATCCGTTGAGCATACCCATGCATCCATTGCTTCTTTTTTCCTGTCATTTTGATCGTGCGTTTCAAGCAAACAGGACATAACGGGCATTGTTCGGGAAGAGAAAGTTCGAAAATCCAACGTTCTTCTTCTTTTCGCACCTTTTGAATCAAAACATCTGGTAAATCGATGAGTTCTTTGATAAACTGAGCGTACATGCGAATTTTCCTCCAATGGTTTGGTTTGGACACCTTTACCATACAGGAAAATTCGCATTTTTTGTATCCTCTATTTTCCCTATGCATACCTATCTTAAAATCTCAAGTACAACTTGTGGTGAAGAGCCAAAATATTTTCGTCAATTGCACTTAGTTTATCATTAGTGCTGCCCACAATAGCTTTGGCTGCAGGAAGTATATACATGCTCATTGAAAAATGAACATTTGTCTTCTCTTGCAACGAGCTTCCTTCCCCATGGCTCAGTTTACAGATTGAGCCGACAGGAGCTTTGGGGAAATGATGGTACGTTATCATCAATGATTATAGAGATCTATGGTACATCCACATACATTTTCTCCATCATAGCTGAATTTAACCAGTAGTAACGGTAGAGTTTACTCTCTTAATTCTACACAAGGATTTAATAAATAGAGTTAGTTTCTAGGAGGGGAGTTTTAATGACAAAAACACGGAAACTTTTAGTGGTGTTTATACTTGTACTTGGTATAGTGGCTACAAATGCACGGACACCTATTTTTGCTGAAAAACCTAATGCTAACTTAACTCAAGAAAAGATGAAACCAGAGAATATACGAATGTTAAAAGTACCTGATGTAGATAAAATGAAAGCAAAAAATAAAGGGTTGGCAGAACACAAAGAAGCTATTAAACTGCTAGAAAAGTTTATCAAAGAAAATAACATTAATATAATAGTAGACTTGGATAATGAGAGATTCCAAAGATTTATTAAACAATTTGCCTTTGGTCATCAAGTATTTACAGAGGAAGAAAACAAAAAAATTGTTGGGTTGGTTAAATTTATAGACTTGTACGAAAATTACGAACAAAATAATAAATTAAAAAAATACAAAGACAAATTAAAAAATAATGAAAATTTAACGAAAGAGGAGCTAGAAGATTTAAAGGAATTGTATGGTTTCTTTCATGAACTTTTTCAGAATTTAAATGGTAATATTGTTGCAGCTGGTTCATATTCTGGAACAAAGGCGAGAGATTACGCTTATACGTGGTGGGATGATCGTAACAATACCCAATACGGTTATTATTCTAAATACTATAATTGTTATGACTGTTGGAATGATTGCACAAACTTTGTGTCTCAAGCGCTAAAATATGGTGGTAAAACAGAAATGAATGATCCATATTTTGCTTCAGATCAATGGCAATGGTATTATAGAGATTGGCCAAAACCTTCAAATAGTTGGGGTGGCGCTCATAACTTTTATAATCACTGGAAGCATTGGGCTACTCTAGCTAAATACGATATTGATTTAGTTGTGGGAGATGTAGTAAACGCAGATTTTAGTGGAGATGGTCATATCGATCATACAGCAATTGTAACTTTGGTATCTAACGGAAATCTATATGTTACTCAGCATACATCGGATAAAAAAGATGCCCCGCTTTCTGCATGGTTTAGTAGTGGATATAAGGTTTACGGTTGGAAAATGGGAACAGATTCTCATTGATTTGACGGTGTTGCAAAATCAGAGTAAAAATTCAAAAGTGTGCATGATTCCACATGTGGTAAGTAGCAATGAACTCCATACCAACGAGATTGTTCTAATCCGTTGAAAATAACTAAACTGGCCGAGGATGTTCACCAACTGCCGGAGAGGGTCGAGCGCAAAGTAAGTTTTCAAAAAGAAAAATTTTGAGCAGGGCTTTTTTCCATATTGGTGATCTCCCTGTCACATGTGGTATTTCCAGAAAAGAAAGTCGATCGATTATTGAAATAATGGTTTCTAAAAGAGAGCAGTTGCGCCTAACAATGCACGTCTTTCAAAATGTGACTGGTCGTGAAATTCGCATCGTCACGAATGTGCTAAAAGAACCCACAGAAAAGTTCCATGGGCAGCGATCTGCCCTCCACCCGGGGATGAAAATGACCGCTTGCCGACGGGATTTTCACGGAAAAGACTGCAGAGATGTATCAAACATGTTGAACCGTTAAAGTGTTTTTCCACTGGATCAAGTAATATTTGAACGTTCCAACTCTAATTTGATATGGGGGAAAACTCTGTATACGACAGGGGGAAATCAGGAGGAATATATGAATAAAATCCTATTAATTACGTTATTTATAACATTATTAATTGGTTGCCAACCAGAGTACAGTTATTTATTAAATGATATTAATAAAAAAAAGATTAAGGCTGTAACTATTCAGTATTTAGAGGATAAAGTTGCTTTTAAGAGCAAAAACGGCAAACCCTTTTGTTCCTATAAAGAGTTAGGTAGTACAAAAATATCTAACTCCGAAATTCGATACTATATTTATGGATATTGTTTAGAGTTCACAAATAAATTCGAGAAAGGAAGTGGTTTAAAGATCCCGATGGCATTAACTATTGATTTAGAAAGTGAATCTGTAAAGAATTTTAATATGCCGAGAGACAATAAGTACTTAGAGGATATCAAAAAGATATTCCCTAACAATATTAAGATCGATTTAAGTAATTCAGAAAAAGCAGAAATTGAAACGGAAATTTTTCAAAGAGCAAAAAAGTATTATGAATCACGTTCTGGTACTGTAAATTAATGCGTTATTTCAGAACAAAATGGCCTCTTTTTTGCAAGTCGTGTTTTGCGAGTTAATCTGAATACAACTGGAAAGTTTTACTGATTGATGGTTGGTGGAGAAGTAGGTGCTCCATTTTTTTAACTGACGGAGGCAAGCCTTTGACTTGCCTTCGTCACGCGTTCACGTGACAATCGAAAAATGTTAAAACTTCAACGTGCATTTGTATAGTTATTCTATATCTTACTTTTTTGAAACAGGTTTAACGGGTCAAACAAGAAGTTTCACAGGTGGTAAAGATTTAGTGGGAGTGTTTTACTCGGTAGCGTGTCGTGATTACAATTGTAATAATACTTTTGACACTACAGATACATTCAACGTAGCCTTATATAGAGATGGATTTTGGTCAGATGATTATATTGGCTCCAGTAAAGCTCCCCGGTCTGGAAATAAAACGGTTCATCACCAAAAGTTGTACTTGCACCTGTCATGAAAGTATGTTAGCTGTTTCTAGCCGAACCCGCAATGCAAAACGCTGGATATTTCTGTATCCGTATCCCCGACGTTTCATCAGCTTGATCTTGTTATTTGTTCCCTCCATTTTCCCATTTGAATAAGGGGATAAAATGCACGATATGATTTCGTCTGTTCGTTTGACGAGTGATTTTGCGATGGCGCGAACAGCAGAACAAGGACAAAACAAATACCGATGAACCCAGGCGTTCAAACGACGTTTCGCTTGTCGCTCGCTTTGGCTTTTGGATACATAACGAAAATGTTGAAGGGATTGATAGACAGCCTGCAAGGAATCGCTCTCTTTCTGCCACTCCCGCACCGTTTGGCGCTCCTCCTCGGTGAGTTTCTCGGGACACTGGGTCAATAAGCAGCAAACATACCGAACATGCCCGTGTTTCTTGTTCCCTTTTCCGAAGGATTTGCGACATCGATCCAACGCTTCCGTAAACAATTGAATCACATGAAAATAATCGACCACATGCTTCGCTTCCGGACACACCCCTTGAATGGCTTTTTTCATCGCTGGAGCCAAATCGCTCACGACATACTGAACAGAACCAGACACAGGAGCCAACACACGTTCAATGGCTTCCTCGTTCTTTCCTGCTTCAACGGCATACACTTCTCCCGTTTCGGCATCCATGACTGCCACTCCGTAATCATGTCCTTTTCGAAACGCAAACTCATCCCCGAGTTCGACAGTGACTAGGCAAACAAAATGCCTCTCGCCCCTTGATGCAAAAGGGACGAGAGACATTTGGGCACACTTCGGGCGTGTATCTAGGCGCGAGGATGGATGCCTAGGATCTTCGGAGGAGGCTCCAGCCCTAGAGCCGTAAAGAGTTGCGCTTGTTTGGCCGTCAGCTCGGTTCGTTGATAAAGGTCGCCGTTTTTGGAAGAAAAATGTCCAAGCATAAGACGCTCACATTCATCCCTTACTTTCGGCCACGATTCATGAGTCCGGATCTCTACGATCCGAACTAACAAGAGAGCCAGCCAACTGAGCAGCACATGCGCCCGGATGCGGTCTTCCAAGCGATGATACATGGGACGCAGCTCAAGTGTCGATTTCAACGTCCGAAAGGCCTGCTCGATATCCACCAGCTGCTTATACCCGATGGCGACATCTTCCGCAGACAAGGTATCGTCGGATGTTCGGATGAGATATTTGCCGTCATACTTTTCCGCTTCACGAACCGCCTGCTTGTCGATGCGAAGCGTTCCATCCTTCAACTGGCGCAAGTATTTTCCGTAGGACGGATGGGAACGCAGCCGGCAGGTGGCCTTATGATGAGCTTCATTGGGGAGTTGGCGAAGCCCCTCCAACTCCTCTTTCAGCGATTCGAGCAGCGTTTCCCGTTCCTTGCGTTGGCGTTCGGCTTCGCTGGGATTGTACACGAGAACATAGCGCTGACGCGCTTCTCCGTCGCCCACGATGATTTCTTTGATATGCAAGTTCTCGCGAACTTGTTGGTAGCGCCCGCGACGGCTTAGGGCCTCTTCGACGGCGGCTTTGCCGGATCGCATTTTTTCGCCGACAATATAGTGTCCCCCGGCCTGTTGCAAGATTCGCAAATTCTCTTCAGAGGAAAAGCCGCGGTCCATGACGCTGATCACACGTCCAAGCTTCCAGCCAATCAAGTCTTGTTTCACCTGTTTGATGACCGTCATGTCCATGGTATTGCCAGGCCATACCCAAGCGCGAATCGGGATTCCTTCCCGGGTGACAGCCAGCCCAATGACGATTTGAACCAAATCAGGACGCTTATCTTTGGAAAACCCCTGCTTTCGAAGCGATTCTCCTTCCGGTGTTTCAGAGGGATCCACTTCGAAGTACGACGAAGTCGTATCAAAGTAAATCAAATCGACTTCCAGGTTCAATAAATCGGCCACGGCATGGAACACTTGGCGTTCCAATTCCGGCTGCACAGCCAGCAGCTCATCCATCGCCCGGTATAACTGGTGGCTGGCGACTTGGGGAAGATGAGGGATATGCACGTCCTTCTCCACCCACTCCTCCATCGCCAACTTGCTTGACGGATGAAGGGCACGATTCGCCACCATGGCAAAAATGAGCCGTTCCAACGGAATCTGATGATGTCGGGAGGCAAACAAGGAGTGGAGAATCTCTCCCAATCCCAGTTGTCTCCAGAGCTGATCCAAAAGCCAAGCGCCACCAAGGCGTTTGCTTGATTGAAACTGAAAGTCATCCGACACTTCTCCTGTCAACGTCTCGATTTCCCAAGCCTGCTCAGGAGAAAGGAATCGCGAAATGCTTTTGGCCAGACGCTCCAAGACAGCGCGATCCACCTCGTCTTCGCGCCCAAACGAATAAATCACCTTCGCTTTCGCATATTTGGCCTTCGGATCCCATTCGTTGTGAGCAAGCTGAAGATATGCAACAGTCGTTCCATCTTTGTTTTTGCGTGTGACTCTCCGTATGTACATGCCTATATTATAAACGATATTCGGCTATTTTAAAAGGTTAAATCATCAAGTCGTGTGCCTATGAAATTCAGCGTTTTTTTCTAGGATCCGCATCGTGAAATCCTTGATATTACAGCATTTTAACCATTTTCATTTGCCTAAAATGGCCTCAAAACTGTCGAACTCGGGTCATCGACACAAACTGCCTTTGGTTGGATGTCATTCGATAGGAAGGAAGGGGCATGGGTATAAAACCAGCGTTCAACGGTCGTGTACGGAAGCTTGAGCATACGAGCCACCGCCTGAATGGATGTTCCGATGCAAGATTGCGCCACCCATTGCTGAAACGCATCCGTCGCTGCACTTCGAGGGGAAATTCCGGGATAAGACGTGCTGAATGTCATGCCACATGTACAACAACGTCTACGCTCCACAGGGAGTTCCATCCAAAAGATGCCGATCCGTTGAGCATACCCATGCATCCATTGCTTCTTTTTTCCTGTCATTTTGATCGTGCGTTTCAAGCAAACAGGACATAACGGGCATTGTTCGGGAAGAGAAAGTTCGAAAATCCAACGTTCTTCTTCTTTTCGCACCTTTTGAATCAAAACATCTGGTAAATCGATGAGTTCTTTGATAAACTGAGCGTACATGCGAATTTTCCTCCAATGGTTTGGTTTGAACACCTTTACCATACAGGAAAATTCGCATTTTTTTGTACCCTCTATTTTCTCTATGCACACCGATCTTCAATGATCAAGTACAACTTGTGGTGAAGAGCCAAAATATTATCGTTACACTCAATTGGAACAGGTTTCGCACAAATTGGGGGCAACTTTTTGTTGCTACTTCCTCTAGGAATATATCTGCCACTTTTATTTTATAGAGTGAATAGCTTTAAAAGAGTATCTTTCATTGTTTGTTTATGCTCATTCATGATTGAATCTATGCAGTTTTTCATTTCTTTGATATTAAATTATCATTATAAAGCAGTAGATGTCGATGATGTGATATTGAACACATTGGGAGGACAATTTGGTTACCTCATATATCGAATCACGATTCCTTCAATTGAAAGGAATGTTGATTTATCACGTTTTACAAACAACTTGAGATTCAAGGAATAGCTTATCATTTCGTCCTGCCCGGAGCGATGGCCGTCGGCTGCCCGATGCGCATTGTCCGCACGAACAAACCGCCTTCCGATTGAACGGGGGCGGGTTTTGGTTTGGAAAAATGAGGGGCCAGAAAAAGTGAGGGAATTGTTTACCTGAGTTCGACGATCACGACACAAACAAAATTCCTTCCATCCCCATCACCTTTGCTTTCCTCCATTTGATCTTTGGATCCTATTCGTTGTGAGCAAGATGGAGATACGCCACGGTCGTTCCGTCTTTGTTTTTGCGTGTGGCTCGTCGCATGTACATGCCTATATGATAAACGATATTGGGCTTTTCATGTCTAACCTGTTTAGGTGAGAATGGGAATAACAACTTTCGGTGAAAGTGGATAAGAGAGAGTTCACAAGATGCAAAGTCAGCGAAACACGTAAAAAGCCACCCCGTAAATGGGGCGGCTTTTCCTTTTGGACCGCGCATGCGGCGGTCAGTTGAAAAATATTTTTGGCCGCACTTGAGTTCAAGGAACCCAAAGGGCATTATTTATCGTATGCTTGTTTTCCGAATCTCATGCAAAGAAGATAATAAAGCATTTTGACAGAAGTGTCAAGAACGGTTTTCTGGATCTTTTCTAAGTTTAGTGTACATCCTACGGATTTTTTCGTCAATCAAGTCCATTTGTTCGCTTGTTAATTTGAAAACGCCGTCTTTTGCTTTTTTGGGTTTGAAAATGCGAATTTTGCTTATAGGGCGCATTTGGTTTGGAATGGCCACTGCCTTTTTTTCGTTCAGTCCCTCAATCGTACCTAAAAAGACCGAGTCTTTATGTACATCCTGTTCTGTTTCGTTTTCGTCTAATGAAGATAAAGGAACGACGTTGACGACGGGATTGTTTTTTGAACTATCGCGAATGACAACAGCATAGTGCATGCCGCCGAATTCAGCGCCGACATTAAAGCCAAAATGCGCTAAAACGATTTCTGACCGCTTATAAGCTCTTAGGTAAGATGGGTCAAATGTTTCTTCCCAGACGAGATATTTGTTTTGTGTTTCAAGCCACTCAATAAATATTCTTCCCCGCTTTTCGTCCATATTCTCAATGATTTTTTGCAGTTCCATTAGCTGTCTATTCATTTCTCTTACCAAATCTTTATTCTCATGCAACTTTTTTAACATGGTTTCTCTCCTCTCTCCGTTAAAACGATCATTGAGGCTTTGTATCTCTAACCGCAATTCCATCCCCCCATCAATCCGCAAACCTTTATAAAGTCGACAGCCCTTAACGAGTTGTTATTAATAGATGAACGAAATGTCACAAATGCTTGGCGATCGCAGCCATGTTGTTTATGTCGGATTCGGCTATCATGATTTTTAAAGTATGCTTAAATTCCATGACATCTAGAAATTTTTGGCTCTTCACCACAAAGTGTACTTGACAAAGAAAGACGATTATGATAGAGAAAATCAAAACAGCATTTTTCCTTTTTATACCACACATCTCTTTGAGCAACATTGCTATCATGTTTGTCTTTAAAAGTCAAGTACATCTTTTGGTGATGAACCAAATTTTTTTCAATATTTTCACTTACCAACAATTATAGCACTGAAACATCGAATTCATTAAAGAGACAAAATATTCATTATTGAGCACCATCTATTGTGGGATCGACGACAGTCCGCACGAATGAACCGCCTTCCAATTGAATGGGAGCAGGGTTTTGTTTGGAAAAATGAAGATTTCCAGAAAAAGTGATAAAAAGATTGGGACACAAAGAACATTTATAATGCGACTGATGAAGATCGTCTGTCGGGCGGAGGTTTTCTATATGATTTAACCAGTACGGCGTATGACGCGAAAGGAACGACGTATGTGTATTTAATTGGCAATGACGAGTCAAAAATCAAATCAACAACTTATTCTGCCTTTAAGGCTTGGTACGGGCATGACACATGGGCTGCGGATCTAGGAATCTCTATTGGGCTGCCAAGGGGTGCGGAGATCGTTGCAAATGTTAGTTTCGGCAATGAAGAGTATACGACGGCGTCTACATCCATTTATAATCCTAGCTTAAGCTATTAACTAGGGTGGTCATTCTATGAACAAATTACGCGGCTTTGTTACTATACTGGTTTTTAAGTGTGAGCATAATGATTAGGAACGAACAAAACAGTGGCAGCAAATGTATTTCCTGCGTTTTATCCTTTAGAAGTGGATTTAAGCACTAATCAACTGACTTACAATAGAAACGAGGTTGTGCGTTGGGTCGTGAATATAGCTGGCGGCTCATCTTACCGACCAAATTTTACTGCCCATTTTACCGATACAAAAGGGAATAGCTACCGGATTGAAAATCTAAATAAGTACTCTACTTTGTTAGGGATTTATTCCATTAGTGTGGATAATCGCCTATGCGACATGGAACGAAACGGACAAGCGCTTCTTGTTTTTGAAGCGATCTTGTCCGTTTTGTTATTTATAAAGCATTCCCCCCTTGACGCTGTGGCCGCAAAGGAGTAAACTACTAATAACTTCACTTCTCTACCATATTAGCAAACTAAAGCATTTTGATAAAGGGCGTGGGGACATGGCAAAAAAGCTGTTTATGTTTGAAAAACCGTTAGGCATGCGCGATACGCTGCCGTTTTTATATGAGTTGAAAAAACAAGTGCGCTCGGTGATGGCGGAGGAAATTGAGCGCTGGGGGTACGAGTTTATTGAAACGCCGACGCTTGAGTATTATGAAACGGTCGGGGCGGCGTCGGCGATTGCTGATCATCGGCTGTTTAAGCTTCTCGACCAGCAAGGGCATACGCTCGTGCTTCGGCCCGATATGACGGCGCCGATCGCCCGGGTGGCGGCGTCAAGGCTTTATGAAGACGGCAATCCGCTCCGGTTGGCGTACAACGCCAATGTGTTCCGCGCCCAGCAGCGTGAAGGCGGGCGGCCGGCGGAGTTTGAGCAGATCGGTGTGGAGTTGATCGGCGACGGCACGGTGACGGCCGACGCCGAGGTCATTAGCTTAATGGTCGCGTTGTTGAAGCGCGTGGGGTTGGGCCGCTTTTCGGTGGCGGTCGGCCATATTGGGTATGTGAACGCACTGTTTTTGGAGATTTTAGGGAATGAGGAGCGGGCGAGTGTATTGCGCCGTTTTTTATATGAGAAAAATTACGTCGGCTACCGTGAACATGTGAAGTCGTGGCCGCTTTCGTCGATCGATCAAAAGCGGCTGTTGGATCTTCTTTCCTTGCGCGGTGGAACGGACGTGATTGAACAGGCGAAAACGCTCGTCACAAGCGAGGAGGGGCGGCGGTCGGCCGATGAGCTGGCGGCGCTCATGGCGGCGCTTCGGACGTACGGAGTGGCCGAGGCGGTGAAGCTCGATATGGCGCTTGTCAGCCATATGAGCTATTACACTGGCATTTTGTTTGAAGTGTACGCCGAGCAGGTTGGATTCCCGATCGGCAACGGCGGGCGGTATGATGATTTATTGGCGAAGTTCTCGCGCCCGGCGCCGGCGACGGGGTTTGGGTTGCGCGTCGATCGGTTGATTGAGGCGATTGGGGAAACGGATGTGCGCGATGACATCGAGTGCATCGTGTTCAGCCAAGAGCGGCTGGCGGAAGCGGTGGAATTGGCCGAAGTGAAACGGGCGGAAGGCAAGCGCGTCGTCTTGCAGCACATTGCCGGCATTCGTGATATTGACGCCTACAGCCAGCGCTACCGGTCGATCGTGTATTTGCTTGGCCGCAGCGGGCGCGATGGGCAGTGAACATAACAGAGAAGGGGCCGCCGGTTGGTCATCGACGCTGTTGAAAACGGCAGCGATTGGCGGGACAGAGCGGATGCGAAGAACGGACGGGAGAGGCTGCCCATGGCGGTGGAGAGCATGCGGTGTACTCGAGGACCAGCGCCGCATTTGACATGATGAGGAGCAAGGAGGAAGAATGATGCTGACGATTGCCATGCCAAAAGGGCGCATTTTTGAAGAGGCGGTCGAGTTGCTGCGGCGAGCGGATTATGCGCTGCCGCCGGAATTTGACGAGTCGCGCAAGCTCGTCATTGATGTGCCAGAGGAAAACATGCGCTTTATTTTGGCGAAACCGATGGATGTCGTCACCTATGTCGAGCATGGGGTCGCGGATTTGGGCATTGCCGGCAAGGACGTGCTGATGGAAGAAGAACGGGATGTGTACGAACTGCTCGATTTGCAAATCAGCCGCTGCCATTTGGCGGTCGCCGGGCTGCCCGGCGCCAAGATGAACGAGATCGCACCAAGGGTGGCGACGAAATACCCGAACATCGCGTCAACGTATTTTCGCGAGCAAGGCGAGCAAGTCGAAATCATCCGCCTGAACGGATCCATTGAACTCGCCCCGCTGATCGGCCTTGCCGACCGGATCGTGGACATCGTTTCCACGGGGCGGACGCTCAGAGAAAACGGGCTTGTCGAGCTTGAACGGATCGCCGAGGTGACGTCGCGCCTGATTGTCAACCCGGCGAGCTACCGGCTAAACGGCGGGGACATTGAACGGTTGGTCGAGCGATTGGCGGCGGTGATCCCACAATCGTAGAAAAAGGTGGAAACAGGCGGGTGTCCGCAGAGAGCTTGATGGAGGCGCGGCGTTGGCGGCTGGCGGGGCGGCGTCCGCCGCGCCGATGGGGTTTCGACAGATGTGAACCGATGGATGCTATAGAAAGGGGAGCGAACGATGAAAATAGAACGGATCCGAGGCGGCGTGTCCCTAAGGCGCACGATTGAAAGCGGAACGGAGGAGCAGCGGCGCGCGGTGCTTGATATCATCGCCAACGTGCGCGCCCGCGGCGATGCGGCGCTCAAAGAATATACAGAACGGTTTGACGGCGTCCGCTTGGATTCGCTCAAGGTGACGGAAGAGGAAATGAAGCGCGCGCATGCGGCGATGGACGCGGAGATGCTTGAGATCATTCGCCAAGCGGCGGCGAACATTCGCGACTACCATGAGCGGCAAAAGCGCGAATCATGGTGGATGACGAAAGAAGACGGCACCATTCTCGGACAAAAGGTGACGCCGCTCGATGCGGTCGGGTTGTACGTGCCAGGCGGGACGGCCGCTTATCCGTCGTCTGTGCTGATGAACGTTATTCCCGCACAAGTGGCGGGGGTGAAGCGGATTGTCATCACCTCGCCGCCAAACCAAGACGGCGCGCTTCCGGCTGGCGTGCTGGCGGCGGCCTATGAACTTGGGGTGACGGAAATTTACAAAGTCGGCGGCGCGCAGGCGATCGCCGCGCTCGCGTACGGGACGGAAACGATCCGGCCGGTTGACAAAATTTTCGGGCCGGGCAATATTTATGTGGCATTGGCGAAGCGGGAAGTGTTCGGGCATGTGGCGATCGACATGATCGCGGGGCCGAGCGAAATTGTTGTGCTGGCGGATGAAACGGCCCGACCGGATGAGATTGCGGCCGATTTGTTGTCGCAAGCCGAGCATGACGTGCGGGCGTCGGCCATTTTGGTGACGCCGTCGATGAAATTGGCGCTGGCGGTGGCGAGCGAAGTCGAACGGCAGCTTGAAACGCTGCCGCGCCGCGACATTGCCCAAGCGGCGCTTGAGAATTACGGCGCCATTTACGTCACCGAGACGCTTGAGGAAGCGGTCGATGTTGTGAACGAACTGGCGCCGGAGCATTTGGAAGTGATGACGGTGGAACCGCTCGCGCTGCTCGGCCGGCTCCGCCATGCGGGAGCGATGTTTTTCGGCCGCTTCAGCTCCGAGCCGGTCGGCGACTATTTCGCCGGGCCGAACCACGTGCTGCCGACGAACGGGACGGCAAGGTTTTCAAGCGGCTTGAGCGTCGATGAGTTTGTGAAAAAATCAAGCGTGATCGTTTACAGTGAAGCGGCATTGAAACAACATGGAGAAAAAATCGCCGCCTTTGCCCGCCTCGAGGGGCTCGAGGCGCACGCGCGCGCCGTTGAGATGCGGCTGAAGAAGGGGGAATGAACGATGGCAAGGGAAGCGACGGTCGCGAGAACGACGAACGAGACGAGCATTGAGCTGCGTTTGGCGATTGACGGCGAAGGAAAAGCCGAACTGGAAACGGGCGTGCCGTTTTTAACCCATATGCTCGATTTGTTCGCCAAGCACGGCCAGTTCGATTTGCGCATTGACGCGAAAGGCGACACGCATATTGACGACCACCATACGACGGAAGACATCGGCATTTGCCTCGGGCAGGCGGTCAAGGAAGCGCTTGGCGACAAAAAAGGAATCAAGCGGTACGGCAACGCGTTTGTGCCGATGGATGACGCCTTGGCGCAAGTTGTGATCGACTTGAGCAATCGCCCGCATTTTGAGTTTCGCGGCGAGTTTCCGGCAGCGAAAGTCGGCGCGTTTGATGTCGAGCTCGTGCATGAGTTTTTATGGAAACTGGCGCTTGAAGCGCGGATGAACTTGCATGTCATCGTCCATTACGGGCGCAATACGCACCATATGATCGAAGCGGTGTTTAAGGCGCTCGGGCGGGCGTTGGATGAAGCAACGATGATCGACCCGCGCGTCAAAGGCGTTCCGTCGACGAAGGGGATGCTGTAGCATCCATGGGCGTTGGGTTGGCGAAAGCGATCCGGCAGGCCGTCCCAAGGGGCGGCGGCTTGACGAATTTGCGCGCCGGCGAAATCGGCGCGCAAATTGGCGGGAACATGATGGCAATGAAAAGGATGGGATGACGATGATCGGGATCATCGACTATGGCATGGGCAACTTATACAGCGTCAGCAAAGCGCTCGAGCGGCTCGGCTGTCCGTATGTCCTAAGCGGCGACAAAGAGGAGCTCGAGCAGGCGCGCGGGCTGATTTTGCCCGGTGTCGGCTCGTTTCGCGATGCGATGCACATTTTAAATGAGACAGGCCTAGCTGCTTTCATCCGTTCGGCGGTTGAAAACGGCACGCCGCTGCTCGGCATTTGTTTAGGGATGCAGCTGTTGTTTGACGAAAGCGAAGAAAACGGGCCGACAAAAGGGCTTGGCTTGCTTCGCGGCCGCGCCGTCCGCTTTCCGGGCGTCACGAAAACCGGCGAGCCATACAAAGTGCCGCACATGGGCTGGAACCGGCTCCGCTTCCACCGTTCGTCGCCGCTCCTTCATGGCGTCGAGGAAGGGCATGTCTATTTTGTCCATTCGTATTATGTCATTCCAGGGGATGAGGACGTCGTGCTCGCGAGCAGTGAATATGACGTTGATGTTCCGGCGGTCGTCGGGCGCGGCTGTGTGTTTGGCACACAGTTTCATCCGGAAAAAAGCGGTGCGGTCGGCATGAGCATCTTGAACAATTATGTCGGCATCGTCACGGGAAGGGGGAACGGCTGATGGCGGCGTTTACGATTTACCCGGCGGTCGATATGCGCGGCGGCAAGTGCGTCCGCCTGCTGCAAGGCGATTACAACAAAGAAACGGTGTACGGCGATTCGCCGGTCGCGATGGCCGAGCAATTCGCCGCTCAAGGGGCGGAGTGGATTCATATGGTCGATTTGGACGGAGCGAAAGAAGGGCGCCGCGTCAACGACCGGTTTGTCATTGAAGCGGCCCGCTTGGGCGTCAACGTGCAAGTGGGCGGCGGCATCCGGACGGAAGAGGATATCGTGCATTATTTAGAAAATGGGGTCGCCCGCGTCATTTTAGGAAGCGCGGCCATTTCCGATCCGCCGTTTGTGAAAAAGATGCTCCAAAAATACGGCCGCCGCATCGTGATTGGCATTGACGCCCGCGACGGCTTCGTGGCGACAGAAGGGTGGCTGGCGACGTCGAACGTCAAGGCGGAAGAGCTCGGGCGGATGCTCGCTGAGGCGGGGGCGGAGACGTTTATTTTCACCGATATTGCGACCGATGGCACGTTGTCGGGCCCGAACATCGCCGCCGCGGTCCGGTTGGCCGAGGCGACGGGAAAAGAAGTGATCGCTTCTGGCGGCGTCAGCTCGCTTGACGATTTGCGCGCGCTCTGCCAATATGCTGGACAAGGCATCGGCGGCGCGATCGTCGGCAAGGCACTTTATACGAATCAGTTTACGCTCGCGGAAGCGTTAAAGGCGGTGAGCGGGCGATGATCACGAAGCGCATCATCCCGTGCCTCGATGTGAAAGACGGGCGCGTCGTCAAAGGAGTGCAATTTGTCCAGCTGCGCGATGCCGGCGATCCGGTGGAGCTCGCGAAGGCGTACGATGAGCAAGGGGCGGACGAGCTCGTGTTTTTGGACATTTCCGCTTCCCATGAAGGGCGGAAAACGATGGTCGATGTCGTCGAGCGCGTCGCCGCCGAGCTCGCCATTCCGTTTACGGTCGGCGGCGGCATCCACTCGCTTGAGGATATGAAGTGGATGCTTCGCGCCGGGGCGGACAAAGTGTCGCTCAACACCGCCGCGGTGCTCCATCCGACCTTGATCACGGAAGGGGCGGACTTTTTCGGTTCGCAATGCATCGTCGTCGCCATTGACGCGAAATACGATGAAACGCTTGGTTCATGGCGCGTCTATACGCACGGCGGCCGCAACGCGACCGAATGGGAAGTCGTCGCGTGGGCGCAGGAAGCGGTCCGTCTTGGCGCCGGGGAGATTTTGCTGACGAGCATGGACGCGGACGGCGGCAAAAACGGTTTTGATATTGAGTTGACGCGCAAAGTGAGCGAAGCGGTCTCGGTTCCGGTCATCGCCTCGGGCGGCGCTGGCAAGGCGGAGCATTTCCTCGAAGCGTTCGAAAAAGGGAAAGCAGACGCGGCGCTCGCGGCATCGATTTTCCATTACAAAGAAACGTCGGTCGGGCAAGTGAAAGCGTACTTGAAAGAAAGAGGGGTGAACGTGCGATGACGGCGGATATTTGCTTTGATGAAAAAGGGCTGGTGCCCGCGATCGTCCAAGATGCGCAAAGCAAGGAAGTGCTCACGCTCGCCTATATGAACAAAGAGTCGCTTGAAAAAACGCTGGAGACCGGAGAAACATGGTTTTACAGCCGCTCGCGCCAAGAACTATGGCATAAAGGGGCGACATCTGGAAACGTGCAGCGCGTTGTTGACATCCGCTACGACTGCGACGCCGACGCCCTGCTCGTTCTCGTCGAGCCGGCCGGCCCGGCTTGCCATACCGGGTCGTATTCCTGTTTTTCCCGCTCGTTGGACGGCGCGGCGCGCACGCCGGCGGCCGACCGGTTCGCCATTTTGAACGAGTTGGAACAGATCATCGCCAAGCGCGACGCCGAACGGCCGGAAGGGTCGTACACGACGTACTTGTTTGAAAAAGGCGTCGATAAGATTTTGAAAAAAGTCGGCGAAGAAGCGGCGGAAGTCATCATCGCCGCCAAAAACCAAAACCACGAGGAATTGAAATGGGAAGCAGCCGACTTATTGTACCATTTGCTTGTGCTGTTGCGCGAACAAAAGCTGCCGCTTGACGCGGTGCTTGCGACGCTTGCCGAGCGGCACGCGCAAAAGGCGGGAGCGGGCGACAAAAAAGAATAAGATGGTTAGGTGAGAAAAAGGAACGTCTGTCATTGCGCCGGCGTTCCTTTTTTGCACGGAAAAACCGCATTCCTAAAGTTTCTTGCTTGTTTTCGCCGCCGATATGGTATACTGTTGTTCGACGAATTTTACGGACGACGGAGGACAGAATGGGAAAACAACTGAAGCGATCATCACGAAAAGCGACGATTGTACCATTCATTCAAAGCGGAGATTACTTTTTTAAAAAAGGAATGAAAGCATACGACCGAGGCGATTTGGAAAAGGCGAGGAAATATTTGGAGCGCGCCGTTCGTTTGGATGAGCGCGACGCCTCATTCGCCTTGCAGCTCGCCCTTGTGCTGTCGGAGCTTGGTGAATATCAATTTTCCAATCAATGGCTGTTTAAAATTATCCATGATTTGGACGAAACGATGTACGACTGTTTGTATTTTTTGGCGAACAATTTCGCCTGCCTCGGCTTGTTTCGTGAAGCGAGGCAATACGCGGAGCGTTATTTGGCGCATGAGCCGGCCGGAGAGTTTGCCGACGATGCCGCTGACTTGCTTGAGCTGCTTCGGCTCGATGGCTCGGAATGGACGGAAGAAGAAGAGCAGCTGATGGTGCTGGAGGATCGGGCCCGCCGTTTGCTTGAGGAGGAGCGGTTTGCGGAAGCGATTGAAGCGCTTGAAGCGCTCGTCGCGCGCTATCCGGACGTTTGGTCGGCGCATAACAATTTGGCGCTTGCTTATTTTTACAGCGGCGATGTCGACAAAGCGAAACAGAAAGTGCGTGAAGTGCTCAAATGCGATCCCGGCAATTTGCATGCGCTTTGCAACGCGCTTGTCTTCGCCTATTACTTGCGTGAGGAAGAACAGGCGGTCGCGCTTTGCGAGACGCTGGCCGGTTTGTATCCGTTTTTTCGCGAGCATCAATACAAGCTCGGGGCGACGTTCGCGCTTGTCGGGCGGTTCGATCTGGCGTTCCGTTGGCTGCACCGTTTGTATAAACAAGGCTTTGACGGTGATGGGCCATTTTATTATTGGCTCGCTTGCGCTGCCTACTATACTGGCCATGAGTCGCTCGCTCGGCAAATGTGGGAGGTGCTTGCCACCCTTCATCCCGAAAAACGCGGTGAGGAGCCGTGGGCCGTTTCAGCGCCGGTGGATGAGGCGCTCATCCGCTTGATGGCTTGGCTGGAGGGCGACGAGCTGGCCGACCGTCTGTACGGATTGTACTTGTTCAGCCGCTCGCCGCAGGCGAAAGAGGCATCGATGTCGCTTGCGGTATGCCGCCTCTTGCCGTCCGATCCCCGTCTGCGCCCGTTTATCGACTGCTTTTTGTTCGGCTTAACCGATGGCCCGTCCGCTTGGGCGGCGAACATCGGCCGCATGGTCGATGCGCTTTCGGCGCATAATGAGGAAAAGGAAGCGCTCTGCCGCTTCGCCTTCGCGATGGCCGTCCATCCGTCGGCTGATCGCGAGCCATTTGCGAACGGAGCCGCGTGGGCGGCGGCGATCGAATACATGTGGCGCCGACAGCAAGGAGAGCGTGTGACGCAAAGAGAGATGGCGGCCAAATACGGCGTTTCGGCGGCGACGGTGCAAAAATACGTGCAAAAAGTGCGCCGGCTCTATACATGAGCAAATCAATAGACAGGGCGAATCGACTTCTATACGATGAAAATGGAAGGATTCTCAAGCGAGGGAGTGGACGGTGTGGCAGACGAAAAAATTTACGATGTCATTATTACCGGAGCCGGGCCGGCTGGGCTGACGGCGGCTGTCTATACATCGCGCGCCAATTTGTCGACGCTGATGATCGAGCGCGGCGTCCCGGGCGGGCAGATGGTCAACACTGAGGAAGTCGAGAACTATCCTGGCTTTGAAACGATTTTAGGCCCGGAATTGGCGACGAAAATGTTTGAGCATGCGAAAAAATTCGGCGCGGAGTACGCATACGGCGATGTGAAAGAAATCATCGATGGCGAGGCGTACAAAACGGTCATCGTCGGCGACAAAGAGTACAAGGCCCGCGCGGTCATCATCGCCACCGGAGCGGAATATAAAAAACTCGGCGTACCGGGTGAAGCGGAGCTCGGCGGCCGCGGCGTTTCGTACTGTGCGGTGTGCGACGGGGCGTTTTTCAAAGGGAAAGATTTGGTCGTCGTGGGCGGGGGCGACTCGGCGGTCGAAGAGGGCGTCTATTTGACGCGGTTTGCCAATAAAGTGACGATCGTTCACCGCCGCGACAAGCTGCGGGCGCAAAAAATTTTGCAAGACCGGGCGTTCGCCAATGAAAAAATTGATTTCATCTGGAACCATACGGTGAAACAAATCAACGAAAAGGACGGAAAAGTCGGCAGCGTGACGCTTGTGCATACGCAAACGGGCGAGGAGCGCGAATTTCCGTGCGACGGCGTTTTCATTTACATCGGGATGGTGCCGCTCTCGAAGCCGTTTGCCAATCTTGGCATCACGAATGAAAACGGCTATATCGTCACGAACGAAAAGATGGAGACGAAAGTGCCGGGAATTTTCGCCGCCGGTGATGTGCGGGAAAAAACGCTCCGGCAAATCGTGACGGCTACCGGCGACGGCAGCATCGCCGCGCAAAGCGCCCAGCATTACGTTGAGGAACTGAAAGAAAAGCTCCATAAGCAAGGGGTCAGCTGATCCGGTAACCAAATCGCAATCAAATCGTAATGGTTATTTAACCCAGATGTAACACGGGCGCAACACATTTGTCGTATGCTATAAGTAAGTAATTGACCCCCTTTTATATAGATCCTTTTTGGCGCGGGCGTTTGTCCGCGTCTCTTTTTTTGCCGGGCGCTTGCATCCTGCCGTTTCGCTTGAAACGGCGGGGATGGCGTCTTTCGGCTGGAAGCGGAATGTTGGGCCCCGAGGTTTTTGCAGACGGGAAGCGGACGGTTTCCAGCGGTTTGAAGGTGGAGCGGCCTAACTATTTATGGTAAAATAAAGATGATTATGTGCGTGTTTGCGGATGGTTGGGGTGAACGAATTGCAACGGGTGACAAACTGCGTATTATATAAAGACGGCCAAGTGCTGCTGTTGCAAAAGCCGAGGCGCGGCTGGTGGGTCGCTCCGGGCGGGAAAATGGAGCCCGGCGAGACGGTGCGCGAAGCATGCATTCGTGAATACCGGGAAGAGACGGGCATTTATTTGAAAAATCCAGAGCTGAAAGGCGTCTTTACGATCGTGATGAAAAATGGGAATGAAACAGTGTCGGAGTGGATGATGTTTACGTTTTTCGCCGACGACTTCATTGGCGAAAACGTGCCGTCTTCCGAAGAAGGGACGCTTGCTTGGCATCAGGTGGAGACGCTTTCGACGCTGCCGATGGCCCCTGGCGACTATCATATTTTGGACTACGCCTTGAAAGGCAAAGGGGTTATGTACGGGGTGTTTGTGTATACAGAGGAGTTTGAACTGCTTTCGTATCGGTTGGATCCGAGTTGATGGAGAGGAGAGACGACAATGGGGCAAAATGGGGCGCTGCAGCCGATTCAGCTCGTCATCATCACCGGCATGTCCGGCGCGGGAAAGACGGTGGCGATTCAAAGCTTCGAAGACCTCGGCTTTTTTTGTATTGACAACTTGCCGCCGACGCTGCTGCCGAAATTTTTGGAGCTCGTCAAAGAGTCCGGGAATAAAATGAACAAAGTCGCCCTTGTCATGGATTTGCGCAGCCGCGATTTTTTCGATCATTTGTTCGCTGCGCTCGATGAGTTGGCTGAGCAGGCATGGGTCGTCCCCCAGGTGTTGTTTTTGGACGCCCAAGATTCGACATTGGTGGCCCGCTACAAAGAAACGCGGCGGACGCATCCGCTTGCGCCGAACGAGCCCCCGCTTGAAGGAATCCGTTTGGAGCGGAAGCTGCTCGAAGAACTGAAAGGACGGGCGCAGATCATTTACGATACGACGGGGCTCAAGCCGCGCGAGCTGCGGGAGAAAATCATCCGCCAGTTCTCATCGCATGCTCAATCCGGGTTTACCATCAACGTCATGTCGTTTGGATTTAAGTACGGCATTCCGATTGATGCGGATTTGGTGTTTGACGTCCGCTTTTTGCCGAACCCGCATTACATTGAACATATGCGGCCGAAAACCGGGTTGGACGATGACGTATCGTCCTACGTGCTCAAGTGGGGGGAAACGCAAAAGTTTTTGGAAAAGCTCATTGATTTGTTGTCGTTTATGTTGCCGTATTACCAGCGAGAAGGAAAAAGCCAGCTGGTGATCGCCATCGGCTGCACGGGCGGCCAGCACCGTTCGGTGGCGCTCGCAGAATATATCGCCCGCCATTTTTCGGCCGACTATAAAACGGTTGTCTCGCACCGGGACATGGAGAGGAGAAAGGACATACACCGATGAGGAACGAACGAGCAGCGAAACTGGTCGTCATCGGCGGCGGCACCGGGCTTCCCGTGCTGCTGAGGGGCTGAAGCAGCATGAATTGGATTTGACCGCCATTGTCACGGTCGCCGATGACGGCGGAAGTTCCGGGCGGCTGCGGGATGAACTGCACATTCCGCCGCCCGGGGATGTCCGCAACGTATTGGCCGCGCTGTCTGACGTCGAACCGCTCATTGTCGAGCTGTTCCAGCACCGTTTTCAAAACGGCAACGGCTTATCCGGCCATTCGCTCGGCAATTTGATTTTGGCGGCGCTCACATCGATCACCGGCGACTTTGTGAAAGCCATCCGTGAGATGAGCAAAGTGTTGAACGTGCGCGGCCAGGTGCTGCCGGCGGCGAACAAGAGCGTCGTATTGCACGCGGAGATGGAAGATGGTTCCATTGTCTCTGGCGAGTCAAAAATCCCGAGTGCGGAAAAAAAAATTAAGAGGGTGTTTTTAACGCCGGAAGACATTGAGCCGCTGCCGGAGACGGTTGATGCCATCCGCCGCGCCGATTTGATTGTCATCGGGCCGGGGAGCCTATACACGAGCATCTTGCCGAATTTGCTCGTGCCGAAAATCGGGCAGGAAGTATGCAAGGCGAAAGCGAAAAAAGTCTATATATGCAACATTATGACTCAGGCCGGCGAGACGCCGCACTATACGGTGAGCGACCATGTGGAGGCGCTTCATGCTCATCTTGGCGGCCCGTTTTTGGACGCGGTGATCATCAACAGCGGAGCGATCCCGGAAGCGATCCGCCGCCGCTACGAGGCGGAGCGGGCCGAGCCGGTGCGTGACGACAGCAGCGGGCTTTCGTTGCAAGTCATCCGCGACGATATTGTCACGTACGAGGATGGGGTCATTCGCCATAATACGGCGAAAGTCGCCGCCCTTCTTCTCGGGCTTCTCCCTCACCGTTAAAGGCGGGACCCGAGTAGGCCGCAAAGCGCCATTATGGGCGGTGATGCTCCCGATGGCCGCGCCGAAAGTCAGGCACCTCCAACCGGCCGGATGCGGGGAACGAATGGAGGTGGAGCGATCGTGTCTTTTGCATCGGAAACGAAAAAGGAATTGACCCATTTAGAGGTGAAGCCTTGCTGCTTGCGCGCCGAGCTGTCGGCGCTTTTGCGCATGAATGGTTCGCTGTCGTTTTCCGGCGGGCGAATGGCCATCGATGTCCAGACGGAAAATGCGGCGATCGCTCGGCGCATTTATACGCTGCTGAAAAAAGGGTATGATGTCGCCGTCGAGCTGTTTGTCCGCAAGAAAATGCGCTTGAAAAAAAACAACGTCTACATCGTCCGCGTGACCGACGGTGCGGCCTCTTTGCTTCGTGAACTTCACATTGTCAACGGCGATTTTTCGCTCATCCATGACATTTCCCCGGAGCTCGTCAAGAAAAAATGCTGCAAGCGCTCGTATTTGCGCGGCGCATTTTTGGCCGGCGGTTCGGTCAACAACCCGGAGACGTCGTCCTACCATTTGGAAATTTTTTCGCTGTATGAGGAGCATAATCGGGCGTTATGCGAATTGATGAACAGCCACTTTTTTTTAAATGCGAAAACGTTGGAACGGAAAAAGGGGTTTATTACGTATTTAAAAGAGGCGGAAAAAATCGCCGAGTTTTTGAACATCATCGGCGCCCATCAAGCGCTGCTCCGCTTTGAGGACATTCGCATCGTCCGCGACATGCGCAACTCGGTCAACCGGCTTGTCAATTGCGAGACCGCCAATTTGAACAAAACGATCGGCGCTGCGCTTCGCCAGGTGGAGAACATCCGCTACATCGACGAGACGATCGGCCTTGATTCACTGCCGGCCAAGCTGCGGGAAATCGCGAAGCTTCGCATCGAGCATCAAGACGTGACGCTGAAAGAGCTCGGCGAGATGGTTGCTGGTGGAAAAATCAGCAAATCCGGCATCAACCACCGGCTGCGCAAAATTGATGAGATCGCGGAGCGGCTGCGGGCTGGAAAGCCGGTCGATTTCCATAAATCGCTGTAAAGGGGAGATGGAGAATGGTGGAAAAACAAGTGGAAGTGAAATTAAAAACCGGGCTGCAGGCGCGCCCGGCGGCGTTGTTCGTCCAAGAAGCGAACCGTTTTTCCGCTGATGTGTTTTTGGAAAAAGATGGAAAACGGGTCAACGCGAAAAGCATTATGGGCTTGATGAGCCTCGCTGTCGGCCATGGAGCGGTGATCACGCTCATTGCCGACGGTCCGGATGAGCAAGAAGCGATCGAAAAGCTCGCCGCCTATGTGCAAAAGGAAAAGTAAAGCAGCATGTGGGGCTGGCGGGGAAAGGAATGGAAAAGGCTGCTCCGTTTTGGACGGAAGCAGCCTTTTTTCGTCAATGTCGGTGCAGGCGCAGCTCTATAGCGGTTCTGCCAACGTGTGCATGTCTTATTTTTCATCAGCGCGCGTCAGCACGCGGTCAATGATGCCGTATTCCATCGCTTTTTGCGCGGTCATAAAGTTGTCGCGATCCGTATCGCGCTCGATCACTTCGATCGGTTGGCCGGTGTTTTCCGATAAAATGCGGTTCAATTTGTCGCGCAAGAACAAAATGCGCTTCGCTGCGATTTCGATTTCCGTTGCTTGCCCTTGGGCGCCGCCGAGCGGTTGGTGGATCATGATTTCACTGTTTGGCAAGGCGAACCGTTTCCCTTTCGCACCGGCGGCAAGCAAAAACGCCCCCATGGAAGCGGCCATGCCGATGCAAATCGTCGATACGTCCGGTTTGATGAACTGCATCGTGTCGTAAATCGCCAGGCCAGCTGTGATCGAGCCGCCCGGGCTGTTGATGTACAAGGAAATATCTTTGTCCGGGTCTTCCGCCGCCAAAAACAGCAGCTGCGACACGATCGAGTTGGCCACTTGGTCGTCGATCGGGCTGCCAAGGAACACGATTCGGTCTTTCAATAAGCGCGAATAAATGTCGTACGCCCGCTCCCCGCGGTTCGTCTGTTCAATGACAGTCGGAATCAAATACATCAAAAACGCCTCCTTTTCCATCCTAATGGATCAATATGTACGCTTTAATCATACAGGCATGGTCAATGAAGGTCAAACAAAACGACCTTCCCCATCCTTTATAACATATTCGCGGCTGGCGGCAAACATCCCTTTTTTCATCATAACCGCTTTTTCGTTTTTTTAACCTGTTGCCCCGTTGATGGGGGAAGGAACAAAGGTGCAATTTTTCCTGCTTTTGATGGCATGTGTGAGTAAAATATTTGTGGGTGACATTCCGAAATGATCCCCGACGAGGGTTGCGAACTTTTGTTCGCGACGCTCGTCGGGGCCACCAAGCGAAGCGCGGTAGAACAAGCAAATGTCATGCAAAAAGGACTCTCTCCCTGCTATGATGGTGATTGTCAACATCAACCGAAAACAGGAGGGAGAGAGTCCATGAAACATCTTACCACAGAATGGCCTTTATTAAAAGAGTTGGAGGAACAATTGTTGAGAACTCTTCAAAAGGTGTTCGCTGTCTTGTTGGCGGCCCTTTTGGAGGAGATCGATCAACAACTGGCGGAAGCGCGGGACAAGCGCCGGTATCAGCTGAAAGACAAACGGCCGACTACGATCCAAACGCTGTTTGGGGAAGTGACGTTCCGACGGAACTACTACTATGATCGACAAACGGGGGCGTATACGTTCTTGCTGGATGCCGAACTGGGCTTTGATGGAGCGCAGTCGATCAGCCCTTGCCTCGAGGAAACGGCGGTCGAGTTGGCCGTCGAGTGCTCTTCCTACCGCAAAGCGGCTCGCACGCTGGAGTCGATCGTGGGGTATGCGGTCCTCAGCCACGAGGCGATTCGCCAACTGGTGCTGGAGGCCCCTGTCTCGCTGCATCACCCTGTTTCCAAACGGCACGGCCGGGTGCTGTTTGTGGAGGCCGATGGACTGTTTATTTCCCGCCAGGGGAAAGGGAAACGGGCGAAAGAAGAGAAAATCCTGGCGGTTCACGAGGGATGGAGACGAAACGGGTCGCAGCTTGAGCTGGTGAACCGGCGCCACTACCTCCATGAAGGGACGGGGACGTGTGGGAACAGTTTGAGGAGTGGCTGATGAAGGAATATGCCTATGATCCGTGCCAAGACCTGTTGGTCATCAACGGCGACGCGGCGTCGTGGATCACGGCCTGCCGGGAGTATTTTGGGAAGCGGGCGTGCTTTCAGCTGGATCGATTTCATGTGGCGCGGGAGCTGCGTCAGTGTCTGTCCGGCCATCCGCGTTGGCGGGAGGTGCGGAAGAAGCTGGCGAAACAAGATGAAGAAGGGCTTCTCGTAGAGCTGAACAGCGCGGTCGGCACGTTGGAGGACGAAGCGAAAGAGAAGCAGCTGGCTGCCATGATCCGCCGGATCGAGTCGATGCCGGGATGCATCCGGGACTATCGGGGTGGCTGTCGGAGCAAGGGGTGGAGACGACCGGCATGCGTCCGATGGGCCATGCGGAGAGTGTGATGAGCCGGTTTGCGCATCGGGTGAAATCCCGCCGCAGCTGGAAAGACCAAGGGCTTCGGGCGTTTCTGAGGGCGATGGCAGCCCGAATCGACGGGATCGGGTGGAGAAAGGGACGGTGGGAGGAGCAAGAGCCCCAGTCGACCGTCTCGGCCTCAACAAAGTCCAAGCGGATCGAACAGGCCAAACGGAAGGCCGGACAGTTGTGGGCGGATGTGGTGCGTCAGAATATACCGTGTCTGCAACAGTCATCCGGGACGCCGATCCATCAAGCGTTGTCGGCGCTCCGGGATGGTGGTTGGGTGTAAAAAAATGGAATATCGTATCATCGTCTCAAGATGAGGGATGAGAGTCCGAAAGCGCTTACGATATGAATTCCTGAAAATGGTTCGCTAACTAGTGATTGACAACGCCCGTAGTGAATCGAAAAAATGTTCTCCACAAAGTCTTGACTGACTCTGATGGCATTTTTCCTCTTGCATTTTTGCGCGATCCTGCTATAATAGAACATGCGACGGAACGAAATAGAGAAATAATGAAACGATATGCCCTCGTAGTGTAGTGGATAGCACGAGAGATTCCGGTTCTCTTAGCGTGGGTTCGAATCCTGCCGAGGGCGCTACTTGTATCCGACCTGTTCGGATCGGAATTCCTAAACTCCTTGATACGACCGCGTTTGCGGTCGTTTTTCATTTTTGGGGAATCCCGAAAAAAACGATAGAATCCGAAAAAATTTTGCACGGCTATTTGGTACAATCCAGTTCCGCCATCGCGAGATCGACCTGCCGGGATTCTTTTTGTTCCATCTCATCTAAAATATGCGAGTACGTTTGCAGAGTAGTGACAATATGGCGGAACGGGAAACGAGTTTGGAGCAGCTGGCTTCGATTCGGTTTCGCCAACCGTCGATCACGATTCGGACCTTGTCCGCAGACAAAGCGTATGGCGCCACGGAGTATCTGGAAGCGCTCTTTCTTCATCCAGACTACAGTTGCAAATGATTTGTGTACCTCTTCAAGTGGTGTTCAGACAATGATTGAACGGTCGGAGAAAAAATAAAAAAAACGTATAAACGAAAGCCTCTTCTGCTGCCTTTGCGAGTGAAGAGGCTTTTTATAATGTATTTATCGGTCGGTAGCGCCAAGATGCTTCTTTAATGCTTCTTGAAGAATTTGGGAGTAGTTCACGTTATGTTCTTTCGCTAGATCATCAAGCCATTTCGGGATAGTCAACGTCTTTTTAACGGCTCTGTTTTCCATTTCATGTCTAAAAGGTGGCATCCATACCTCGATGAACACGATTACTTGATTGTTTTCTGTTTGAATTTCCGATACTTTTGAAGGCTCAGGAATCTCTTCATTTTCCTGTTCCAAGCCGTATAAGTGTAATGCCATCGCCTCTTTAGCCATTTTAAAAGCGTCTTCTTCTGTATCTCCGCAAGTAAAGCAGCCAGGAAGATCAGGAAACTCAACAGATATTCCATCGCTGCTGTAATCGAAAATAGCTGGATAAATATAGCGGTCTTTTTTGTGCATATATGTTAACCTCCTTTAGGGGGCTTATAATAGTCCCGCCTGTTTGAGTATGCTTTTTACTGTTTTGATCGGTAAGTTTTTCTTTGGATGGGGATGGTTACTAGTCCAGGTTTACTGGGATGTTTAAACTGATGATGACTGCCACTTGTTCTTACTATGTACCACCCATCTTGTTGTATGATTTTTATTAATTCCTTTGAAGAGTAACTCTTCATTTCCCTCCCTCCTTAATTACATTATAACACGTATTTTAACACGTATAAACAGTTTTTAATCAATTTTTTGTTTTTTGTCGTGTAAATGCCACTAATAAGTGAAAGGTGCAAACCGAATCCTCCTTCCGTTGCGTCACCCGATTGGGCGGCGTTTTTTATTTAGGTGAGGTGATACACGTGTAGAAGTTGCACGAGGTATTGAACGATAACAAAAGCTAAACCACATGAAGAAAAAGGACAGAATGACCTGGGGCGACTGGATGGAGATCATGGGGTCCGGCGCGATACGTATAAACGAGTGCGCGGGGCGGTGAGGAGGAAATGGGAAGGAATAAAGACCCTTAGGTTAAAAAACATATACTTGGTGTATGGTTATAATCCTGCCGAGGCAAAACAGCCGCCTAGGAGGCTGTTTTTCTTTTAGATCAGCAGCGGACGCGCCGCTTTCCTCGAGAGGGTTCCCAAATCAAGGGCTCGGGCGGGGCATTGGGTTTTTTCGTCTGAACAGGCGCCGGTTCGGGCGGTCGCCAAGGCCGCTTTCCGCCGTCAAAAATTTCTCCTACCCCCTCCCGCTCCCGTCGTGTACAATAAAAGAAAGGGAGGCGTGACGATGAGGGCGGAGTTATGGCAAGAGCAGCGGCTGCAGTTGTCGCTGACAAAGGAACTTGTGCAGGCGATTGAACTGTTGCAATATTCTGCAGTGGATTTGGAAGCGTTTTTATATGAACAGTCGCTGGAAAACCCGTTTTTGGAAATTCGCCGCACCCGGGTGCGGCAACGGCCAAGCCGGACAGAAAGAGACCAAAAGCAATGGCTCGAGAACATTGGCGCCCGCGCAGAGACGCTTGTTGGCCATTTGCTTTCTCAGCTGCCTGCGTTAAAGCTCGGTGATCGGGGAGAGCGCATCGTCCGTTATCTCATTGCCTCGCTCGATGAGGACGGTTATTTGCGCGTGCCGCTTGCCGAGCTGGCGGCGCGGTTTTCCGCATCGGAACAAGAGATGGAACGGGGGCTGCGCCTTGTGCAGTCGCTCGACCCGCCGGGAGTCGGCGCCCGCGATTTGGCGGAATGCCTCTTGCTGCAGCTTGAACGTCTTCCTGAGCGCGACGAGCTGGCGGAAACGATCGTCCGTTATCATTTTGTTCCTTTTGCGGAAAAGTCGTGGAAAACGCTGGCCAAGCAGCTTGGCGTCAGCCTTGGCGAACTGCAGCGCGTCTTCGAGCTCATTCGCACACTCGAGCCGCGGCCGGGCATTCACTATTCGAGCGAAACGCCGCCTTTGGTCGTGCCGGATGTCATCGTCACCCGCGGGGCGGATGGAGACTGGATGGCCGCCTATAATGATGACATCCATCCGGAGCTCGGATGGAATCGGGATTACGAGCGGCGCATCGCTGCATCCGGCGACCGGCATGCCGAACAGTTTATCAAAGAAAAATATCGGCAGTTTACATGGCTCGCAAAAAGCCTAGAGCAGCGAAAACAGACGCTTCTGCATTTAATGGCTGTCATCATCGACCGCCAGCGCTCGTGTTTGGAGTTTGGGCTTTCGGCGCTCAAGCCGATGACGATGCGCGAGGTGGCCGAGGAGCTCGGCGTTCATGAATCGACGGTGAGCCGCGCGGTCCGGCATAAATATGTGCAAACGCCGTTTGGCACCGTGGAGCTGCGCCGCTTCTTTTCGAACGCCGCGACGGCCGCAGGAGATGAAGCGGCCTCGTCCGCCCGCGTGAAAGCGATCATGGAGGCCCTTATTTCCGAGGAAGATCGGCGGGCGCCGCTGTCTGACCAACAGCTTGCTGATTTGCTTCGCGATCGATACGGCATCGCCATTTCGCGCCGCACGGTCGCCAAATACCGCGAGCAGCTGCGCATCCCGTCTTCGGCAAAGCGGAGGCAATATATCGGCCTGCCATAAACGGAAACTGCTGTAGAAAGAGAGGAAGAAATGAATGCATATCCGATTGTATACGAAAACCAATTGTCCGCTCTGCGACAAAGCGAAAGCCGTTTTGACGGAACTGCTGGCGGATTATTTGTTTACGCTGGAAGAAATTGATATTTACAAAGATGATGAACTGCTGGAAAAATATCAGCTGATGATCCCGGTTGTGGAATTGGATGGCGAAGTCATCGGTTACGGAGCGATTGAAAAAGAAGCGGTGAAAAAACGGTTGCGGCGGACGCAAAACAGTTGAACGGCTATCGTCCTCCTGCTATAATGAAACTGACGCGGGAGGAATTTTTTATGGAAAAGCGGGACATAATATGTCATACCGGGACAATAAATGTCCCTATGTTTCGCTGAGGAGAAGGATCGATGGAACCGTTAGTAGAGGCGTTGAAAAAATTATCGCCCGACTTGCTTGACGTTATGCACAAACGATACGAAATTTTGCACTCCATTTCACTCATGGCGCCGATCGGGCGGCGGGCGCTGGCGGCGAGCCTCGGCATGAGCGAGCGGGTTCTCCGGTCGGAAACAGAATTTTTGAAAGGACAAAACTTGCTTTCCGCCGATGTGTCGGGCATGCGGTTGACGGAGGAAGGCCAGGCGCTCCTTCATACGCTCAATGATTTGATGCGGGAAGCGCTCGGGCTCAAAGAGCTGGAAGCCGCGCTGCAGGAGCAGCTCGGCATTCCGCGCGTGATTGTCGTTGCCGGGGATAGCGACCGTTCCCCTTGGGTAAAAAAAGAAATGGGTAGAGCGTGTGTCGCCTGCATGAAGGAGCTGCTTGAGCCCGGGGACATCGTCGCCGTGGCCGGCGGAACGACGATGGCGGCGGTCGCGGAGATGATGACTCCGGATTCGAAGCTTCGCGATGTGTTGTTCGTGCCGGCGCGCGGAGGCCTTGGCGAAGATGTCGAGAATCAGGCGAACACGATTTGTGCGAAAATGGCGGAAAAAGCGATGGGCCGCTATCGGTTGCTGCACGTGCCTGACCAGCTGAGCGATGAAGCGTACGCGTCGCTTGTCGAAGAGCCGGCGGTGAAAGAAGTGCTTGAGCTCATCCAATCATGCCGCATGGTCGTCCATGGCATCGGTGAAGCGGTGACGATGGCCAAGCGGCGGAAGACACCGCCTGTGGAGATGGAGAAAATCATCGCCCGCCATGCGGTCGCCGAGGCGTTCGGCTACTATTTCAACGAGTACGGCGACGTCGTCCATAAAGTGAAAACGGTCGGCATTCAACTTGAACACCTCCCGCATGTCGAGCATGTCATCGCCGTCGCCGGAGGGGCGTCGAAGGCGAAAGCCATTCGCGCGTATATGAAACGGGCGCCGCACTCGCTATTGGTGACGGACGAAGGAGCCGCAAAAGCGTTCGTAGGGGAGTAATCTCCCTTGCTGATACAATCCAATCGCAAGGAGGAAAATTAAGATGGCAGTCAAAGTGGGAATCAACGGATTTGGCCGCATCGGACGCAACGTCTTCCGCGCGGCATTGAAAAACCCGGACATTGAAGTGGTGGCGGTGAACGATTTAACGGATGCGAATACGCTTGCTCATTTGTTGAAGTACGACTCCGTCCATGGCCGTCTGGATGCCGAAGTGTCGGTGAACGGCAACAACTTGGTCGTCAACGGCAAAGAAATCATCGTCAAGGCGGAACGCGATCCGGCGAACTTGGCGTGGGGCGAGATCGGCGTTGACATCGTCGTTGAGTCGACCGGCCGCTTCACGAAACGCGAAGACGCCGCCAAACATTTGGAAGCGGGTGCGAAAAAAGTGATCATTTCCGCGCCGGCGAAAGACGAGGATATTACGATCGTCATGGGCGTCAACCAAGACAAATACGATCCGAAAGCCCATCATGTCATCTCGAACGCTTCGTGCACGACGAACTGCTTGGCGCCGTTTGCCAAAGTGCTGCATGAAAAATTCGGCATCGTCCGCGGCATGATGACGACCGTTCACTCGTACACGAACGACCAACAAATTTTGGACTTGCCGCATAAAGATTTGCGCCGGGCTCGCGCGGCCGCGGAATCGATCATTCCGACGACGACCGGGGCGGCGAAAGCTGTTGCGCTTGTCTTGCCGGAATTGAAAGGCAAATTGAACGGCATGGCAATGCGTGTGCCGACGCCGAACGTATCAGTTGTCGACTTGGTGGCGGAATTGGAAAAAGAAGTGACGGTCGAAGAAGTGAATGCCGCGTTGAAAGCAGCAGCGGAAGGCGAACTGAAAGGCATTTTGGCCTACAGCGAAGAACCGCTCGTGTCGCGCGACTACAACGGCAGCACCGCTTCGTCGACGATCGACGCGCTGTCGACAATGGTCATTGAAGGCAAAATGGTGAAAGTCGTTTCGTGGTATGACAACGAAACGGGCTATTCGCACCGCGTCGTCGACTTGGCCGCCTACATCGCCTCGAAAGGGCTGTAAAACCAGCTTGGCGTTGAGTTTTCCATCCGTTCAAGTCTATAATAGGAAAATGGAGGGGAGCGGGGAAATGATCCCCACTCCTTTTCCTTTTCCTTTTCCAACACCATCGTTGAAGGGGGCTAGAACGATGAACAAGAAGACGATCCGTGACGTTGAGGTGAGGGGAAAGCGCGTCTTTTGCCGCGTCGATTTCAACGTTCCGATGGAGCAAGGCGCCATCACCGATGACACGCGCATTCGCGCCGCACTCCCGACGATCCGCTATTTGATCGAGCACGGGGCGAAAGTCATTTTGGCGAGCCACCTCGGCCGCCCGAAAGGAAAAGTGGTCGAAGAATTGCGTTTGGATGCCGTTGCCAAGCGGCTCGGCGAGCTGCTTGAACGCCCGGTCGTGAAAACGAATGAAGCGATCGGCGATGAGGTGAAGGCGGCGGTCGACCGTTTGAACGAAGGCGATGTGCTCTTGCTTGAGAACGTCCGTTTTTACCCTGGCGAAGAGAAGAATGATCCAGCGCTGGCCAAAGCGTTTGCGGAGCTCGCGGATCTATATGTCAACGATGCGTTCGGCGCCGCCCATCGCGCCCATGCGTCGACGGAAGGCATCGCCCATTACTTGCCGGCGGTAGCTGGGTTTTTGATGGAAAAAGAACTCGAAGTGCTCGGCAAGGCGCTTTCGAATCCGGACCGCCCGTTTACAGCGATCATCGGCGGTGCGAAAGTGAAAGACAAAATCGGCGTCATCGACAATTTGCTTGAAAAAGTCGACAACTTGATCATCGGCGGCGGACTGGCGTATACGTTCGTCAAAGCGCTCGGCCATGACGTCGGCAAGTCGCTGCTTGAGGAGGACAAAATCGAACTCGCCAAATCGTTTATGGAAAAGGCGAAAGAAAAAGGCGTCCGTTTTTATATGCCGGTGGACGTGGTCGTCGCGGACCGGTTTGCGAACGACGCCAACACGAAAGTCGTGCCGATTGACGCCATTCCGAGCGATTGGGAGGCGCTTGACATCGGCCCGAAAACGCGCGAATTGTACCGCGATGTCATTCGCGGGTCGAAGCTCGTTGTCTGGAACGGCCCGATGGGCGTCTTTGAAATGGAGGCGTTCGCCCATGGGACAAAAGCCGTCGCCCAAGCACTGGCGGAAGCGCCCGATACTTATTCGGTCATCGGCGGCGGGGATTCGGCGGCGGCGGTTGAGAAATTCGGTTTGGCCGACAAAATGGATCATATTTCCACCGGTGGCGGCGCGTCGCTTGAGTTTATGGAAGGAAAACAGCTCCCAGGGGTTGTGGCGTTAAACGACAAATGACTTATCGCGTCCAATGGCGCGAATGGCGGCAGACGCCGCTTAGCGAAAGGAAAGGTGAACGATGAGAAAACCGATCATTGCAGGCAACTGGAAAATGCATAAAACATTGGCGGAAGCTGTTCAGTTTGTCGAGGAAGTGAAAGGGCTTGTACCGCCGAGAGCGGAAGTCGATTCCGTCGTTTGCGCGCCGTTTTTGTTTTTGGATCGGTTGGTGCAAAATACAAACGGCACCGATTTGCAAATCGGGGCGCAAAACATGCATTTTGCCGACCAAGGGGCGTACACCGGCGAAGTGAGCCCGGTCATGCTGAAAGACCTCGGCGTCACGTACGTCATCCTCGGCCATTCGGAGCGCCGGCAGATGTTTGCGGAGACGGATGAGACCGTCAATAAAAAAGTATTGGCGGCTTTCACCCGCGGCTTGACGCCGATTGTTTGCTGCGGTGAGACGTTGGAAGAACGGGAAGCGGGGCAGACGAACGCCGTTGTCGCCTCGCAAGTGGAAAAAGCGCTCGCGGGATTGACGCCGGATCAAGTGAAGGAAGCGGTCATCGCTTACGAGCCGATTTGGGCGATCGGCACGGGCAAATCGTCGACGGCGGAAGATGCGAACGACGTGTGCGGCCATATTCGTTCGGTCGTCTCGCGTTTGTTTGGCCCGGAAGCGGCGGAAGCGATCCGCATCCAATACGGCGGCAGCGTCAAACCGGACAACATCCGCGACTTTTTGGCGCAAGAACAGATCGACGGCGCCTTAGTCGGCGGGGCGAGCCTCGAGCCGGCTTCATTCCTGCAATTGGTGGAGGCGGGGCGCCATGAGTAAACGACCGGTTGCGCTCATCATTTTGGACGGGTTTGCGCTGCGCGAGGAAACGTACGGCAATGCGGTCGCTCAGGCGAATAAACCGAATTTTGACCGCTATTGGAACGAATACCCGCACACAACGCTCAAGGCATGCGGCGAGGCGGTCGGGCTTCCGGAAGGGCAGATGGGCAACTCCGAGGTCGGACACTTGAACATCGGCGCCGGGCGCATTGTATACCAAAGCTTAACGCGAGTCAACATCGCCATTCGCGAAGGCGAGTTTGACCGGAATGAAACGTTTTTGGCGGCGATGAACCATGTGAAAGAGCATGGGACGAGCTTGCATTTGTTTGGTCTGCTGTCCGACGGCGGGGTGCACAGCCATATTCACCATTTGTACGCCCTCTTGCGCTTAGCGGCGAAAGAAGGCGTGAAGCGTGTGTACATCCACGGCTTTTTGGACGGCCGCGACGTCGGCCCGCAAACGGCGCCGCAATACATTAAAGAACTGCAGGAAAAAATTAAGGAGTACGGCGTCGGCGAAATCGCGACGTTATCGGGCCGCTACTACTCGATGGACCGCGACAAGCGGTGGGACCGCGTCGAAAAGGCGTATCGGGCCATGGTATACGGCGAAGGCCCGACGTACCGCGATCCACTTGAATGCATTGAAGACTCATACAAGCATGGCATTTACGACGAATTCGTCCTGCCGTCGGTCATCGTTCGCGAAGACGGCCGGCCGGTGGCGACGATTCAAGACAACGACGCGATTATTTTCTACAACTTCCGCCCCGACCGGGCGATTCAAATTTCGAACACGTTTACGAACGAAGATTTCCGCGAGTTTGACCGCGGCCCGAAACATCCGAAGCATTTGTTCTTTGTCTGCTTGACGCATTTCAGCGAAACGGTGAAAGGCTATGTCGCCTTCAAGCCGACGAACTTGGACAACACGCTCGGCGAAGTGCTGTCGCAGCACGGACTGCGCCAACTGCGCATCGCCGAGACGGAAAAATATCCGCACGTGACGTTTTTTATGAGCGGCGGCCGCGAAGAGAAATTTCCAGGCGAAGACCGGATTTTGATCAACTCGCCGAAAGTGGCGACGTACGACTTAAAGCCGGAAATGAGCGCCTATGAAGTGACCGATGCGCTCCTCAAGGAAATTGAAGCTGATAAGTACGATGCGATCATTTTGAACTACGCTAACCCAGATATGGTCGGCCACTCCGGCAAGCTCGAGCCGACGATCAAGGCGGTGGAGGCCGTGGACGAATGCCTCGGCAAAGTCGTCGACGCCATTTTGGCCAAAGGCGGCATCGCCATCATCACCGCCGACCACGGCAACGCCGATGAAGTGCTGACGCCGGACGGCAAGCCGCAAACGGCGCATACAACGAATCCGGTGCCGGTCATCGTGACGAAAAAGGGCATCAAGCTGAGAGACGGCGGCATCTTAGGCGATTTGGCGCCGACGATGCTTGATTTGCTCGGTTTGCCGCAGCCGAACGAAATGACCGGGAAATCGTTGATTGTCAAATAACGATGATCTTGAGAAAACGATACGAAAAGGAGTGTGTTTTAATGTCTGCCATTATCGATGTCTACGCTCGTGAAGTGCTCGATTCGCGCGGCAACCCGACCGTAGAAGTGGAAGTGTACACAGAAGACGGCGGCTTCGGCCGCGCGCTGGTGCCGAGCGGCGCCTCGACCGGGGAATATGAAGCGGTCGAACTGCGCGACGGCGATAAAAACCGCTACCTCGGCAAAGGGGTGTTAAAAGCGGTCGAAAACGTGAATGAAATCATTGCGCCGGAAATCATCGGCCTCGAGGTCACTGACCAAGTGGCGATCGACCGGAAGTTGATTGAACTAGACGGCACGGAAAACAAAAGCAAGCTTGGCGCCAACGCCATTTTGGGCGTCTCGCTTGCCGTGGCCCGCGCGGCAGCGGATGAGCTAGGCCTGCCGCTGTACCAATACTTGGGCGGCTTTAACGCTAAAACGCTGCCGGTGCCGATGATGAACATTTTAAACGGCGGCGCGCATGCGGACAACAACGTCGACATTCAAGAATTTATGATCATGCCGGTCGGGGCGGAAAGCTTCCGCGAAGCGCTGCGCATGGGGGCGGAAATTTTCCACAGCTTAAAAGCGGTGCTGAAAGCGAAAGGCTACAACACCGCGGTCGGCGATGAAGGCGGCTTCGCCCCGAACTTGAAATCGAACGAAGAAGCGCTGCAAACGATCATCGAAGCGATCGAAAAAGCCGGCTACAAACCGGGCGAACAAGTGATGCTCGCCATGGACGTTGCCTCGTCCGAGCTGTACAACAAAGAAGACGGCAAATATCATCTTGAAGGCGAAGGCGTTGTGAAAACGTCGGAAGAAATGGTCGCTTGGTATGAAGAGCTTGTATCGAAATATCCGATCATCTCGATCGAAGACGGGCTCGATGAAAACGACTGGGAAGGCCATAAACTGCTGACCGAGCGGCTCGGCAAAAAAGTGCAGCTTGTCGGCGACGACTTGTTTGTCACAAACACGAAAAAACTGGCCGAAGGCATTGAAAAAGGCGTCGGCAACTCGATTTTGATCAAAGTGAACCAAATCGGCACGCTGACGGAAACGTTTGACGCCATCGAAATGGCGAAACGCGCCGGCTACACGGCTGTCGTCTCGCACCGCTCCGGCGAAACGGAAGACAGCACGATCGCCGACATCGCCGTCGCAACAAACGCGGGTCAAATTAAAACAGGCGCGCCGTCGCGCACCGACCGCGTCGCGAAATACAACCAGCTGCTCCGCATTGAAGATGAACTCGGCCACACGGCCATTTACCAAGGCATCCGCTCGTTTTACAATTTGAAAAAATAACGGGAACAGGCGTCCCCAACGGAGGGGGCGCCTGTCGTTTTGACTGGGGAAAAGAGAATTGAATGGCTCGCGGTGATCAAGAATTCTTGATGCGTTCAGGAAAGCTGCGCCTCTCCTTTAGACGGGAGAGAAAACAGCCGTTTTATCCTGTGTAGTGTAGCGTTGGATGTTGTCTCATGATGAAGAGAAAGTCAAGTATCATCATTTGTAGAAAATAGTCGAATTTTTTGTAATGATCTTTTTTTTTAGAATGGAGTTGCAAAAAAGAATTCGAAAGTTGGTGAAAAACAAGAGGGTCATCGGGTTTGCTCGAAGTTACTGAGAAGGAAAGTAGTGGTTATGTAAAATTTTTCATCCACACATCAGTGGTAGAGGAGGGATTTGCTTGAGAGGTAAATTTCAGAAATGTTTGGTGGCCTCATCGTTTGTAGCACTACTATCTGGATTTAATTTGGTAAACTACGCTTTTGCAAACTCAGAGGTTGTAAACAATGAAAGCAAAGAAGTTAAAGAAGTGTTAGAACAAAAAGAAAAACTCAAACAAAGTGTGAATATTGATAAGTATGATTTAGTAAGAAAATCAGAATTGGGAGTTAAAAAAGGTTATGACAAGGATGACCCTAAGCGGGACTGGGCGCCTGGTGATTCTTTCGGTTCACCCAAAGGTACGAATAACATATCTTTCGCGGCGTTTGCACCTGGTGATATTATTGTAGTACATGATGGTTCACCACCATGGGGGTATTATCGCCATGCCGCTGTATGGGACGGTACTTATTATACTGGTAGCTTAGATTCATATGCATTCATTGAAGCGAATGTAGAAAACCAACCTGGTGATGGACAAAGTAATGTCCACTATTCCACGGCAAGGAAATTTAGAAACTACGACCAAGCGGTCGGTTTATATGTCTATACTTTAGAACAGCAATTTAGAACCCTTGCCCGTAATTATATTAGAAACCAATTGGGAGAACCATATAAATTTGTAGGTTCTTACAAGTCGGATGACAGCACGTGGTATTGTAGTAAATTAGCTTGGAAAGCGTATTACGAGATGGGGAATCGTGATTTGGATTACGATGGTGGGCTATACGTTTATCCGGATGATATTTATCAAGACGGAGATACTAAAATATTTGCAACTGGTTCATGACTCTGCTGATTAATACGCCATACTTGATGGTAAAATAATCTTTAGAAGGTTAGTGAAAAACTAGTTTTTTGCTCAAATCGACGGTATTTGATCAGAATTTTGCACTAAATAACCAGGTGACCTTCATAGGCGGAGGACGGTTCTTGAACCCGGCGCGTGGCACTGTTTCTCTCCGCCGACGTAAAGGGATTGTTCCGCGGAATGTTGACCGAATCGGCCTCAGCTAATGCTCGTACGGCGGTTGTTACCGTGTGTGGACCTTCAGAGCTTCTAGCGAGGCCGATTCATACGTGCTGTAAAGGGCCTTGTTCGTCGCATCGGCGTGAAGACTCGGGGAGAAGAAAGGCCTCTTTTGGGGAAATATGAATCAAGCAAGCGCTAATGATGTGGTGAATGCTGTCCTTATACAGGCGGTCGAGACGACGAGCCAACGCATCGTCATTCAACAGGGAAGGATGGAGCCCGGGATGGATGGGGTTCTCCAGGTCAATCGTGTGACCCCAATTGTTCCACGTGAACGAGGTTTTAAGTAGTCCTATTTTCATGAACACTTATTTGCGAGGGGCTGTATAATGAAGAAAATCATGATTTTCATTTATTGCATCTGTTTGTTTTTAATGGTTGGGTGTGAGAAATGGAAAGAAACAGTCTCCCAAAACGATACAAAACTGAAGTCGCCCCCAGCCTTTGTTGCACTTGTTGATGGAGATCGCAAATTAATTTTTCTTGATAAAAAGATGAATATAGTCAAAGAAATTGAAAATAAAAATAAATTTCAAAGCTTTTCTATAGAAGGAAATCGAGTTTATGCAATAGATGATGGTACATATACGGGAACTCAGCCATCGATGCTTATTATCAATCTTTCGAGTGGTCATGTGGAAAAGAAATTAAAGTTGCCGCATGTTCCGTCGTCTTATGCGGTACTAAACCAAAAAATTTACATGGCTTCATCTGAAATATTTAGAGAAGGCATGCCTTTTTTTGTTGTGAATGTGTCTAATGGGAAAGTAGAAAAATTGACATTTACCAGTGGAATGGTCAGTACAATGAAACATTACAAAAATGAAATTTTCATTACTATAAATTCTGGTGGTAAATCCAGTGAGCATAGCAACGTATATAGGATCCAAATGCATGATGCATCCCTTTCCTTTCATCCTGTCATTAAAGATCATATTGAATTACCACCAAGTGATTTTGTGATTGAAGATAACAAAATGTACTGTGTTTTTACAGGTTTTTCTTATGGGCCAAGGCCAGGATGGGTGAAAAATCCTGAAAGATATACCAATAAGCTTATGGTTGTAGACTTGAATAATGGCAAAATTATTTCTGAGAAACAATTGTCTAAACCTTTTCCTCAAAAAATAATTAATATTGGTAATAAATTATACATTAATAATTATACGGATTTAGATATGAAAGGGGAGTTTTTTACAATAATTGATAAAAATGATTTGAGTGAGTCTTTTTTTGCAATAGAAAATCCAGCGTATTTTGACTACAACAAGCGCTTTGACGAATTCATCGTTTCGAATCCCCGAAATGGAACTCTGCGATTAGTGAAAAACGGCAAAGTAATCAAAAAAATGAAAGTTGGAGATAATTGCAGTATAGTTAAAGCGGTTGAAAAATAAACTTTGCTGCAGATGAGCATGGTTCCTCAACTTAAAGTTTCATCAAGCACATGTTGGAATGATGAACATCAAAAAAGGTAGAGATTTATCCATAAATGGCATGGTATGATAGGGCACACCATCGTCCAATTTTGCCTGGAAAGTAAGAAATCTTTAGAAGGCTGGTGAAAAACGACTGATTTCGCCGAACCCATTGTTTTCGGTCGAAAGAGAAGCGTTGGTTTTGCAAGACTTCTCTATTTGAGAAAAAAGTCCATTTTCCGCGATTTTTCACTAAATCCCCGGCCTTTTAGGTGCTGTTCCTTTTCCTATTCCAACGAGCTGACATTGTCCCGCATAGGTCGATGGACAGAGGTGGTTTGTTCGTTTATAATATTTTTGAATGATCAGAATATTTAGGGGGATAGGGATGGAACAAACGATTGTCGAGACGCGGTATGGGCGGCTGCGCGGTGTGGTGAATGGAAGCGTTTTCGTTTGGAAAGGAATTCCGTACGCGAAAGCGCCGGTCGGGGAGCGTCGGTTTTTGCCGCCAGAGCCGCCCGATGCGTGGGATGGGGTGCGGGAGGCGACTGCCTTCGGTCCTGTCGTGATGCAGCCGTCGGATCCGATTTTCAGCGGATTGCTCGGGCGGATGAGCGAGCCGCCGAGCGAAGACGGGCTGTACTTGAACATTTGGTCGCCGGCGGCGGATGGGAAGAAGCGCCCGGTGTTGGTTTGGATTCACGGCGGCGCCTTTTTGTTCGGTTCGGGTTCTTCGCCGTGGTATGATGGGACGGCGTTGGCGAAACACGGCGATGTCGTTGTCGTGACGATCAACTACCGAATGAACGTGTTTGGCTTTTTGCATCTGGGGGATTTGTTTGGCGAAGAGTACGCTCAAGCCGGGAATCTCGGCATTTTGGACCAAGTGGCGGCATTGCGCTGGGTGAAGGAGAACATTGAGGCGTTTGGCGGCGATCCGGACAATGTGACGATTTTCGGCGAATCGGCCGGAGCGGCGAGCGTCGGCGTGCTGTTGTCGCTTCCGGAGGCGAAGGGGCTATTTCGGCGCGCCATTTTGCAAAGCGGTTCGGGCTCGCTTCTTCTCCGTTCGCCGGAGACCGCCATGGCGATGACCAAGCGCATTCTCGAGCGTGCCGGCATCCGCCCGGGTGACCGCGGCCGGCTCTTGTCGATTCCCGCCGAGGAGCTGCTGCGGGCGGCGCTGTCGCTCGGTCCGGGAATCATGTACGGTCCGGTGGTGGATGGCCGCGTATTGCGGCGCCATCCGATCGAGGCGCTCCGCGACGGGGCGGCCAGCGGCATTCCGATTCTCATCGGTGTGACGAAAGACGAGTACAACTTGTTTACCTTGACGGATCCGTCATGGACAAAGCTTGGCGAAAAGGAACTTCTTGACCGAATCAACCGGGAAGTCGGGCCGGTGCCAGAAGAGGCCATCCGCTATTACAAAGAAACGGCGGAGCCGTCGGCGCCTGCCTGGCAAAAGTGGCTTCGCATCATGACGTACCGCGTGTTTGTCGAGGGGATGCTGCGGACGGCGGACGCCCAAGCGGCGCAAGGGGCGGATGTGTACATGTACCGCTTTGACTATGAAACGCCGGTGTTCGGCGGGCAACTGAAAGCATGCCACGCGCTCGAGCTGCCGTTTGTGTTTCACAATCTCCATCAGCCGGGCGTCGCGAATTTCGTCGGCAACCGGCCGGAGCGCGAGGCGATCGCCAATGAAATGCATTACGCTTGGCTCTCGTTTGCCCGCACCGGAGACCCGAACGGTGCTCACTTGCCGGAAGCATGGCCGGCGTATACGAGCGAGCGCAAGGCGGCCTTTGTCTTTTCGGCCGCCAGCCATGTCGAGGACGACCCGTTCGGCCGCGAGCGGGCGGCATGGCAAGGACGATAGAAGATTTGATTCGTGAGGGAGCACCGCCGTCTGTGAAAAAAATGGAGCTTCGGCCTCTCTCCGCTAAACCAACAAAGGAACGGCCAACCGCCGTTCCTTTGTTATTCGTGTGCGCCCTGAGAAGGAAGCCCGAACTGTTCCGCCAGCGCTGGGTCGCGGTCGATGGCCTCGATGAGCTTGCGCATGACGTTGATGTCAAACGTAAAGTTCGCCCCGATCGGCGAGGTGACGAAAATTTTCCCTTCCTTTGCCTCACGCGCCCGTTTGAATTGATAGCCGTCAATCGCGATGACGACTCGTTCGTCCGGTCTTGCCATTGAAGTCCCTCCAGTCGTTGCCGATTTGCTTTCTATTGTAACGTATTTCGGCGGCGGACGACAATGATCATACCGCACTCGATTCATGGAGCGTCAAGCGGATGGAGGATGAAACGCTCCCCCATCTATGCCAAAGGGGAGGGGCAGGGAATTTTTTGGCCCCATCCCTTCGATTTAGCCCTCTAGAAAAGACAGGAAATGTAGTCTTTCCTTCAACATCGTTCCATTCTTTCGCTGCCTCCAGGCCGATCAGATCAGGTCAGATACGTTGCGATTTTTGCCAGGCATTCGTCAATGATTTCGTCGATTTCCTCTATTTGCGCATCTTCTCGATTTTTGGATGACGGGCTTTCCCATCCAATGATTTTGATTACATGTTTCACCAAAAAAGGAATGGGAGGCTTTCGTCGTGTTGAGACAGGCCCGCCAGTTGCCGCCAACGGCGATCTATGGTATAGTGAAATTATTGCAACGTCGGTCGTTGGAGGTGTCAGGCATGCATGCCTTGCTTGTGACGCTGCTTGTCATTGTGTCGATCGCGCTGATCGCGGTTGTCTTGCTGCAGTCGGGCCGCAGCGCCGGGCTGTCGGGGGCGATCACCGGCGGCGCCGAGCAATTGTTCGGGAAGCAGAAAGCGCGCGGGCTCGATGCGGTGTTTCAGCGCGTGACGGTTGTGTTGGCCGTTTTGTTCTTTGTGTTGGCGATTCTTGTTGTTTATGTCCAACCATCATAAGCAAAAAACGGGGGCGGTCCAAAGGGAAGCGGGCTGCCTTTTCTATTTCAGCAAGAAAGGAAGGAGAACGAATGATGAAAATTGTTCCGCCGAAGCCGTTTTTCTTTGAAGCCGGGGAGCGGGCGGTGCTGCTGTTGCATGGGTTTACCGGCAATTCCGCTGATGTTCGGATGCTCGGGCGTTTTTTAGAATCCAAAGGCTATACGTGCCATGCGCCGATTTACAAAGGACACGGCGTGCCGCCTGAGGAGCTCGTCCACACCGGGCCGGATGATTGGTGGCAAGACGTCATGAACGGCTATCAGTTTTTGAAAAACAAGGGCTACGAAAAAATCGCCGTCGCCGGACTGTCGCTTGGAGGCGTATTTTCATTGAAATTAGGTTACACTGTACCTATAGAGGGCATTGTGACGATGTGCGCGCCGATGTACATCAAAAGCGAGGAAACGATGTACGAAGGCGTGCTCGAGTATGCGCGCGAGTATAAAAAGCGGGAAGGGAAATCAGAGGAACAAATTGAACAGGAAATGGAACGGTTCAAACAAACGCCGATGAAGACGTTGAAAGCCTTGCAAGAACTCATTGCCGATGTGCGCGCCCACCTTGATTTGGTTTATGCGCCGACGTTCGTCGTCCAAGCGCGCCATGATGAGATGATCAATCCAGACAGCGCGAACATCATTTATAACGAAATTGAATCGCCGGTCAAACAAATCAAATGGTATGAGCAATCAGGCCATGTGATTACGCTTGATCAAGAAAAAGATCAGCTGCATGAAGATATTTATGCATTTCTTGAATCGTTAGATTGGTAATGGAGAAAGGAGGGGATGGCCAATGGATCATGTGTTGGCCGAACGCATTTTAACGTTTATGCGCGATGAGGCGTATAAGCCGCTGACGGTCGAAGAGTTGGAAGAAGCGTTTGGCATCGAGGATGCCGATGGATTCAAGGAGTTTGTCAAAACACTTGTCGCCATGGAAGAAGAAGGTCTTGTCGTTCGGACGCGCAGCAACCGCTACGGCGTGCCTGAGCGGATGAATCTCGTGCGCGGCAAGGTGACCGGCCACCCGAAAGGATTCGCGTTTGTCACACCGGAGGAGCCGGGACTGGATGATATTTTCATCCCGCCGTCCGAATTGAAAAACGCGATGCATGGCGACACGGTGCTTGTGCGCGTCCAAGCCGATTCATCCGGGGCGCGCCGCGAAGGAACGATCGTCCGCATTTTGGAGCGCGGGGTGAAAGAGGTCGTCGGCACGTACACGGAAAGCAAATATTTCGGCTTTGTCATCCCGGATGACAAACGGATCGTCAATGACATTTTCATCCCGAAAAACGCGGCGAACGGCGCGGTCGAAGGGCATAAAGTCGTCGTCCGGCTCACCTCGTACCCGGAAGGACGAATGAGCGCTGAAGGGGAAGTCGTGCAAATTCTTGGCCATAAAAACGACCCGGGCGTCGACATTTTGGCGATCATCTATAAATACGGCCTTCCGCTTCAATTTCCAGAAGACGTGATCGAGCACGCCAACCGGGTGCCGGACGTCATTACGGAGAAAGATTTGGAAGGGCGCCGCGATTTGCGCGGCGAGATGATCGTCACCATTGACGGCGAGGATGCGAAAGACTTAGACGATGCGGTGACGGTGACGAAGCTTGAAAACGGCAACTATAAGCTCGGCGTTCATATCGCCGATGTCAGCTACTATGTGGAGGAAGGCTCGCCTATTGACCGCGAGGCGTATGAACGCGGCACGAGCGTTTATTTGGTTGACCGCGTCATCCCGATGATCCCGCATCGGCTGTCGAACGGCATTTGCTCGCTCAACCCGAAAGTCGATCGGCTGACGCTCTCGTGCGAAATGGAAATCACCCCGCAAGGAGAAGTCGTCCGCCATGAAATTTTCCCAAGCGTCATCCGCACGGCGGAACGGATGACGTATTCCGATGTCAATAAAATTCTCGTTGACAAAGACGAAGCCTTGCGAGAAAAATATGCGCCGCTTGTGCCGATGTTTGAGCTGATGGCTGAGCTTGCCGACATTTTGCGGGCAAAGCGGATAAAGCGCGGGGCGATTGATTTCGATTTTAAGGAGGCGAAGGTGCTTGTCGATGAAAACGGCAAGCCGTACGATGTCGTCTTGCGCGAGCGGTCGGTCGCTGAGCGGTTGATTGAAGAGTTTATGCTGGCGGCGAACGAAACGGTGGCTGAGCATTTCCATTGGTTGAACGTGCCATTTATTTACCGTGTTCACGAGGATCCGAAGCCGGAAAAACTGCAGCGCTTTTTAGAGTTCATCACGAACTTCGGCTATGTCGTGAAAGGAACGGGCAACCAAATCCATCCGCGCGCCCTCCAGCAAATTCTCGAAGCGGTGCGCGGCGAGCCGGAAGAAATGGTGATCTCGACCGTCATGCTTCGGTCGATGAAACAGGCGCGCTATGACGCCGAGAGCCTTGGCCATTACGGCCTGTCGACCGAGTTTTACACCCATTTTACGTCACCGATCCGCCGCTACCCGGATTTGATCGTCCATCGGTTGATCTGGACGTATCTCATTAACGGCCAGATGGATCTTGACACCCAGCAAAAATGGGCGGAAAAGCTGCCTGAAATTGCGGAACACGCTTCCGATATGGAGCGGCGCGCCGTTGAGGCGGAGCGGGAGACGGACGATCTGAAGAAAACCGAGTTTATGGAAGACAAAATCGGGATGGAGTTTGACGGCATTATCAGCTCGGTGACGAACTTCGGCTTGTTCGTTGAGCTGCCGAACACGATCGAAGGCTTGGTGCACGTCAGCTACTTAACGGACGACTATTACCGCTATGACGAACGCCACTACGCGTTGATCGGCGAACGGACCGGGAAAATGTACCGCATCGGCGATGAAATCACCGTCCGCGTCATCAACGTCAACAAAGACGAGCGGATCGTCGATTTTGAAGTCGTCGGCATGAAGGGACGCCGCCCCCTGAAAGCGAAAGCCGCTCCGGTCGTCATTGAAGGGAAAAAACAAAAGAAAGGAAAAGCGAAGGCGGAGCCGAAAGCGCAAAGCGGCTCAAACCGCAGCGCGAAGGCGAAAAAGAAGAAAAAGAAAAAACGGTGAGGAAAAGCCGAACGGGCGGCTTTTCCTTCCTTTTCGTTTTTGGTAAAATAAGAAACGCCGATGAGGAGGGGGAAAACGGATGCCGAAAGGCGAAGGAAAAGTGATCGCCCAAAACAAAAAAGCGCACCACGACTATTTCATCGAAGAAACGTATGAAGCGGGCCTCGTTTTGCAAGGGACGGAGATCAAATCGATCCGCAACGGCCGGGTGAACTTGAAAGATTCGTTCGCCAAAGTGGAAAAAGGGGAAGTGTTTCTCCATAACATGCATATCAGCCCGTACGAACAAGGCAACCGCTACAACCACGATCCGCTGCGGACGAGAAAGCTTTTGTTGCACCGCCGCGAAATCAACAAGCTGATCGGCTACACGAAAGAGCAAGGGTATACGCTCGTGCCGCTCAAGCTGTACATTAAAAACGGCTTTGCCAAAGTGGAGCTTGGTGTGGCCAAAGGGAAGAAAAAATACGACAAACGGGAAGACATGAAGCGGAAAGAAGCGCAGCGCGAAATCGAGCGGGCGTTCCGCGAGCGGCAAAAGCTGTAGAAGAAGTCCGCGGTGGTTGGGGCGCTGGCCGCGAGGAGAAACTTGGACTCATCGGGCTTGATTGGCCGTGCGCGCAGCGGGTTTGGAAACGGGCGAGCCCCGTCCGTATGGCGGGCGCTTCCGGGACAGGACGAATGGTTTCAAACAATAAAGAAGATGTCTTCCAACATCGCCCCCGCCGTTCGAGGGAAATCCTGTTTTTTGGCGGAATTGAAAACATTCCCATTGCAAATGCGCACTGCCATGGTATAATAAAAAGTGCAACAGCCAGTTATCCGATGCTTAAGCTGTTCCGATCTCTTCGCACCGCGGGGACGATCCGGATTCGACAGGGGTAGGTCGAGCTTAAGCGGCGAGCCGAGGGGACGTCCTCGTAAAAACGTCACCTAAAGATAACTGGCAAACAAAACTACGCTTTAGCTGCCTAATTGCTGCAGCTAGCTCCTCCCGCCATCGCCCGCGTGGCGTTCGAGGGGCTCATATGAAGCGGGCTACGCCCAAATCCGCCGCCTGAGGATGAGGGAAGAGACGAACCAGGCTAGCCGCCGGGAGGCCTGTCGGTAGGCGGAACGGACGGCGAAGCGAAATATACCGACTACGCTCGTAGATGCTTAAGTGGCGATGCCTCTGGACGTGGGTTCGACTCCCACCGTCTCCATTTCCGATATCCGAACGGTTCGGACGAGAAACTGTGAAACCCTTGATACGACTGCATTTGCAGTCGTTTTTCATTTTTTGGGAATCCCCAAAAAACGATAGAATACGAAAAAATTTTGCACGAATTTTGCACCGCGTTTTTACCTTGCATTGTATACCGAGTTCGACAGTGACTAAGTAAACAAAATGCCTCTCATCCCTTGATGCCAAAGGGACAAGAGGCATTTGGGCATCCTTCCAGCGTGTATCTAGGCGCGAGGATGGATGCCTAGAATCTTCGGAGGCGGCCTCAGCTCTAGCGCCGATCTTGTTCTGCAGCGATGATGGGCCCATAATATGAATATGCGCCTCGTTTGTTCATGATGAATGGATTCGTGATCGGGAAAAAGAGATAAAAAAAGAAGGCCGAACGAGCGAATCTTTCGCTTCGTTCGGCCGAGCGATCGGCGCCTGTTAGTCGGTTGCGGCGGATGGCTCTTTGTCCGCCGCTGCTTCACGATGAGCGGCAGGAGTGTCGGCTTCGGCCCATTGCGGGCGCCAAGCGATGCAAAGCGCCCCGCCGATGATGCCGAGAATGGTGCCGACTAAGAAGCCGCCCAAGGCGCCCATGATCGACAGAATGGCACTGAACATACCGATGATGCCGAGCAAGGTGGATAGCCGCGGCATGGCGTAGGAAAGAATCCCCATCAACATGACCATGCCGCCAAGGAAAAAGCCGGCGAACACCATGCTTCCGGGAACGAGAGAAATTTCGTATAGCTGCATCGGAATCCATAAAATCACAAGGCTTGATAACAAGAGAAACGTCGCCCCCCAAAACGGGCGGCGTTTCCGCCAGCGACCGAACGCCTGCCAGCTAGAACGAATGATGCCCAATGTTTCTCATCCTTACTGAAATTAGTTGAGTTTTTCAAAGTACACTTTCATGCCCGGCAGCGACACTTTTTGCTGGAATAAGTAGACGGTTTTGATATCGCCGTTTTCGATCGTAATGCTGTCGGCTCCTTGTGTGAATTCTTTGGCCGCTTTCTCGACTGGGTTGCTCGTATCGCCGACATAGCTTTCTTTCATCGTCAAGCTGCCGAAGGAGATGTTGCCGTTGATTTGCGTCGCTTTTTGCACGAGGCCGTCAATGGAGACAGGCTCGCTCGCGACAATGACGACGCGAATGCCCAAGGCCGGGAAGTCTTTCGAAATCCGAAGACCTTGAATCGTCGCTTTATCCATTTCATTGACGAAGACCGGCGTCTGCGGCGCATTGCCTGCTTCCGCCACGCCGCCGTACATTTTAAACCCGCTGCCGTTTAGCTTGTCAAACTGAACAGTGAATTCGCCGACCCCGCTGATTGGTACAGCATAGGCGACGCCTGTCAGCCCGAAGGCGGACAACATAAGAGTGAGGGCAAAAAATCCTCCGAGCAAGGCGAGAAGCAACGGTTTTTTCGCTGTGTGCCCTCCTACAATCAGTGATTGGCTGGCCATATTCATGAACATTCTTCTCCCCTTCACATAAATTGAAAGCGCTTTAAATATAGATTTAATTAAATATTAAAATAATTCAAATAAAATAAAATCCCTACATTTGTAGGGTTTTTTCCCGTCTTCGTCGCAGAGGGGAGAAGGAATCAACGCACGCGTTGCGAAAATACAATAGTGAGGGAACACGGTCGACCAAAAAAGGGGGGCGTTGCCTTGTCAACAGAATTGCACAATCATTTGTTTCGACTGCTGAGAGAGGCTTCGGATATTTTGCGGCAGTATGAAAGGGAAGTGAACCGGGAATGGAAGCGGATCGGCGAAGCGCTTGGCAAGCGGAATGCGCGGGTTCAAGAGGTGTTTTCCACGCTGTGCGCATTCGTTCAGGCAAGATTGCTCCCGTACGGGGCGAACACCCAGCGAATAGGCATCTCGAACGCATTGCGGCGTTTCATCCGGAGATGGTCATATTTTCCCTAAATTTAATGGAAAATACGGTTCATCAAGTGTTGAAGGCGCATGCGTCAGCGGCTGCTACGCTGCACCCAGCCGTGCGGTATTTGTTTTTCAAATGGAATGAATGGTTGTTGTATGAAATGAATGAGCAATCATTCAAAATCGGCCGCGATTCCTCGTGGAAAAAAGAATCCTTGTGGAAAGACGCCGTCATTTTGTTCAACGAATGGATTTTGCGGGCGCAGACGTTTGAGGAATCGGCGGCGCATATTTGTTTTGGTTTTTCCTATTTTCTTCCTTTCAGCCGCTGCGCTCTGTTTCAATTTGTCAATCAGGAGAGCACAGCCATCGGTCTGCACGGGCATGGCGTGGACAACGGGCAAATTCAGCGCTTGCGCGTGGAATTGGACAGCATTCCGATGTTGAAAGAAAGTGTGGGGAAATTGAAAGCGGAAGTGCATGAATTTCGCCATTTTCGTCCGATTTATGTGCCGAGGGCGAGCGAACAGTTTCCGCGCCTGTATGTGGGCCCGTTCGGTTTGGCCTCGCTGGTGATCGTTCCGGTGTATGTGCCGACGGAAGGGAGGATGATTGGAGGCGTCGTTCTCGACCGCGGACCGGGCCGCTTCTTTGCCGTTGACCGCCGCCTGTTTCCCGCGCTGATGAAATTTGGCCAAAGCGCGGGGGAGTTGCTGTTGAAATGGATCAAGGCGCCAAAAAAAGAATGGGAAGGGATGGCGGAATCCTTGTCGCCAAGAGAAATCGAGATTTTGAAGCTGCTCGCCGACGGAGCCTCGACATTGGAAGCGGCCTGTCAGCTTTATTTGAGCGAATTTACGGTGCGCGACTACATTTCCAGCGCCTTAAGGAAACTCAACGCGAAAAATCGGACGGAAGCGGTGGCAAAAGCGCTGCGTCTTGGGTTGATTGGATGACGAGGCGGAGTGGTCTGTCCGGCCGTTTCATTTCACACCATTTTCGCCGATTGCTCACCGTTTGGACACAGTTTTGTTCTATACTGCCTACTGAAAAACATGAAAACATGGCAGGGGGAAAACTGTGGAACAAACGGTGAAGGCGGCGGACAAACAGCGGCCGATGTATGCGGCGGTCTGGAGGTGGCATTTCTATGCCGGGATCATCTTTGCGCCGTTTCTGATCATTTTGGCGTTGAGCGGGGCCGTCTATTTGTTTAAGCCGCAGATCGAATCGGCTCTGTACGGCCATTTGTACGAGGTGGACAAGGTTGGGGAAAAAAGGCTGTCTCTCGTTGAGCTGACGGAACGGGTCAAGGAGAAATATCCGCATGATTCCGTTGTCTCTGTGACGCTTGAGAAAGAAGCGAATCGGACCGTGAAAATCGGGATGATGGACAAAGGAGAAATGGTGTTTGCCTTTGTCAATCCGTATACCGGGGAGATTCAAGGGACATTGCGCGCGGATGAGAATTGGACGGAAATCGCGAAAAAAATCCACAGCGAGCTATTGATTGGCGGAACGGCGGCCAACCGTTTTGTAGAGCTGGCGGCTTGTTGGGGCTTTATTTTGTTGGCCACGGGCCTCTATCTTTGGTGGCCGCGGCAATCATTCTCTGTTCTCGGGACGTTTTGGCCGCGCTGGCGGGCGAAAAAACGGTTGGCTTGGCGCGATTGGCATGCCGTGACCGGGGTATGGATGAGCATCGGGATTTTGCTGCTCATTGTGACAGGGATGCCGTGGACAGGGGTCATGGGGAGGTCATCAACCGGGTGGCGACGGCGACAAACACCGGGTATCCGCCGTTTGCGTTCAGCTTCGGACCGAAGCCGGAATCGAAAGTGGTCACCAAAGAAGTGGCGCAAGACGTGCCATGGGCGGCGGAGCAACTGCCTGTGCCTTCTGTTCGCAAGCGCAAGGCGGCCCCGCTTTCGCTCGATGAGGTGTATGCGATCGCGGAGGCGAAAAAGGTGAAAAAGCCGTTCACCATTTCGCTGCCGCAAGGGGAAAAAGGGGTGTTTACCGTTGCGACATCGAAGACGAAGCCATGGGATAACGCCACCTTGCATATTGACCAATATTCGGGACGGGTTCTGAGCGATGTCCGCTTTTCCGACTACGGCGCATTGGCCAAAGCGATTACGATTGGCATCGCGTTCCATGAAGGGCGGTTGTTTGGGCTGGCCAATCAGCTCGTCAATCTCGTTTTTTGCCTCGGGCTTGTGTTTTTGTGCGTCAGCGGCTTTGTGATGTGGCGCAAGCGCAAGCCGAAAGACGGTTTCGGCGCTCCGGCGCGGGTGAAGGATCCTCAAGCGGCGAAAACGGTGTGGGCGGCATGATCGCCGCAGCGGTCGTGATGCCGCTGTTTGCGTTGTCGCTCGTTGTGATTTGGCTGTTTGACCGTTTTGTGGTGCAAAAGATTCCGAGCGTTCGCCGCTTTCTCGCGGCGTAAACATCTTTGGAAGCGGCTTGAATGTCCTTGAGCATCAGGCCGCTTTCTTTTCTCGACGTTGGGTTTTTTGTCATGTTCTGCATGGGGCGGCATATGGATAAAAAGGGAATCTTCTTCAACGCATCAAAAGGGAGGAAATGAGAATGAACCAGCCCTACGCGTCCCATGCTTCGCCGCCGCAGCTTATTGCCTTGGTTGACCCGTATGTGTACCACGCTTTCCAAGCTTTGAACGGCAAAGAAGTGGTAGTGGAAACAGTCCGCGGTTCGATCCAAGGAACGGTGAGGGATGTGAAGCCAGACCATATCGTCATCTCAGCGCATCAGGCGGTTTATTACATCCGCTTGGCGCAAGTGGTGTCTGTTCGCCTCAGCAATTAATGGAAAAGGAGGAAAAGAGTCGTGGTATTTCAGCGGATCGACCGGCTGGCGATTGAATTGCCGAAGCCCAAATACGCGGACCCCAATGCGGCTGCCGCTGTTCAGGAGCTGCTTGGCGGCCGTTTCGGAGAAATGTCGACGTTAAACAATTATTTGTTTCAGTCATTCAATTTTCGGCAAAAAAAGAAGCTGCGCCCGTTTTACGAGTTGGTGGCGAGCATCACCGCCGAAGAGTTTGGCCATGTGGAGCTCGTGTCCAATGCGATCAACCTTTGCTTGACCGGCTCCACCCATCCAGGTGATCCGGATACAGCGCCGATGAAGGATGCGAAAGACAAGCGCAATACGTATCATTTTATCGCGACGGCGCAGACGGCGTTTCCCGGCGATTCGATGGGGAAGGCGTGGACGGGGGAGTACGTGTTCAACAGCGGCAACTTGATTTTGGATTTGCTTCACAACTTTTTCCTTGAATGCGGAGCGCGCACGCATAAAATGCGCGTCTATGAAATGACGGACCACCCTACCGCCCGCGAGATGATCGGCTACTTGCTTGTGCGCGGCGGCGTTCATATTTTGGCGTACGCCAAAGCGATCGAAGTGGCTACGGGGGTCGATGTGACGAAACTGCTGCCGATCCCGAAGTTGGATAACCGTGTGTTCGACGAGGCGAGAAAGTATGAGGATCAAGGCGTCCACCGCCGGCTTTATACGTTCAGCGATCGCTATTACAAAGAAATCGTCCGCATTTGGCAAGGAACCCATCCAAGCGATGGACAGCCGCTCGAGGTGGTCGAAGGAGCGCCCCAAGGTGGGGAGATCCCCGATTTGGACGAAGTGCCGGAAGAATTCGCCCCCGGGATTTCGGCCGAAGATTTTTTCGAAATCGCCAAGCGGCTGCAACGGTCGGCAGGGTTGTGATGAGGCGCCCAACGGCGCCTGATTTTTTTTGGAAAGCCGGTCGTTGAACAAAAAGTGCGGCGCAACGAAGAGATGACGCCAATGTTGTTTTTTCCCTTCACTTGAGCGTCCACGATTGGAGGAATCGCTATCTTTCTTCATGTTGTCCGCCGGCGGCGCGGGCGGCAACGGTTTGGAGCACGTCGAGGAATGTTCGGGCGCTTTTCGGCAAATACCGTTGTCGGTCGAGGATGGCGGCGGCTTCCGCTGTCATCGAAGAGTCGATGATCTCCAGCACCTTGATGCCAGGGAGGCGAAACAAGGCTACGGTGGATTGCGGCACAATGGTGGCCCCAAGGCCTTGGGCGACAAGGGAGAGCAATATGGTCGCGTCCGGGCATTCGCATAGAACGTTCGGTTCAAAGCCATGACGGCGGCATTCCTCGATGACCCGCTCGTACTGTCCGGCGCCGTGCACCCGGTGGAGAAGGAGAAGCGGCCAATCCGCAAAATCGCGCATGCATAATGAGGGTTGGCCGGTTTTTCATTGCGCCGGCAACACGCCGACATAACGTTCGCCGGGCAGACGGATGACGTCGTAATCAGCCGAGTCGATCGGCAGGCGGACGATGCCGATGTCAATGCGCCGCTCGTAAAGCAGCTGACAAATGGAAAATGTATCTCCTTCACGGAGATGAAAGGTCACGTTCGGAGCTTGTTCATGGAAGTGACGGATTGCTTGGGCCAAATAGTAAAAGCACGATTTGACGCAGCCGATCGACAGCGTTCCCGCCGTTCCCTCTTCGATTTCTTTTACTTCCGCTACGGCGTCATCAAGCTGGGCGAGCAGCCGTTTCGCCTTTTCGTAAAACGCTTTGCCTGGTGCGGTGAGCTCCATTTTTTTCGCCTTCCGGTCAAATAAAGGAACGCCGAGCTCTTCTTCGAGCTGCTTCAGCTGCTGGCTGAGCGGCGGCTGGGCGATATGAAGCTTTTGCGCCGCTTTCGTGATTTGCCCCTCTTCGGCAATCGTGACGAAGTATTTCAGCTGCTTCACATCGATCATGGCCGTGCCTCCTCTCTTGCTTCCATATCTTTTTCGTATAGGATGGTTGATCATTTTTGTATTTTTCATATATGAAATCATATGTTATATTAATTTTGAACATTCTGAATGATAGCGCTTCCTTATCTATTATACGTGAAAACGGGGGAATGAAAATGCCGGCCAAAACAGGTCAGGAGTATATGGAGCGGCTCAAGCGGGCGAAAAGCAGCGTGTACATCCACGGGGAAAAAGTGGAGGATGTCACCGTTCATCCGGCGTTTTGCAACGTCGTCCGTTCGATGGCGGCGCTTTACGACCGGCAATATGAAAAGCCGGAGAAAATGTTGTACCGGTCGCCGACAACCGGGCAACTCGTCGGCATGACGTTCATTCAGCCGACAACCATTGACGAGCTCATCGCCCGCCGCGAGGCGACGCAAGAATGGGCGCGCATGTCGGCCGGAATGATGGGGCGCTCGCCTGATTATTTGAATGCCGAAGTCATGGCCATGGGCATCGCCAACGATTTGTTTGCCGAAGACGATCCGATGTTTGCCGAAAACGCGAAAAACTACTATGAGTACGCGCGTGAAAACGACATCAGCTTGACGCACACGCTCATCCATCCGCAAATGAATCGCGCCAAGGCGCTTCATGAACAAAACGATGCCGATGTGCCGCTCCATTTGGTGGAACGGCGAAAAGACGGGATCATCGTCAGCGGCATCCGTCTGTTGGCGACGCAAGGCGGGATTACGGACGAAATTTTAGTGTTTCCATCAACCGTGAAAAAATCGACAGCTGGTGAAGACCCGTACGCGCTCGCCTTTGCCATTCCGAACAATACGCCGGGCGTGAAGTTCATTTGCCGCGAGGCGTTTGACTACGGGCGGAGTTCGTGGGACCATCCGCTGGCGTCCCGCTTTGAAGAGGGCGATGCCATCGTTTCGTTTGAAAACGTGTTTGTGCCGTGGGAGCGCGTGTTTGTTTGCGGCAATTCCTCGATTTGCAACCGGACGTTCCGTGAGACGAACGCGGTCATTCATATGTCCCATCAAGTGGTGGCGAAAAACATCGTCAAAACGGAGTTTTTGCTCGGCGTCACGCTTTGTCTGATCGAAGCAATCGGCATCGGCGAGTTCCAGCATGTGAAAGATAAAGGGGCGGAAATCATGCTCGTCCTCGAGACGATGAAGAGCCACCTGTACCGGGCTGAGCATAACGCCAAGCCAGACCGATGGGGACGATGACGCCGGATTTTGCCGCGCTTGATGCCGCGCGCAACTGGTATCCGCGCATTTATCCGCGCCTGGCGGAAATCATTCGCATTTTAGGGGCATCGGGCATGATGGCGATTCCGACGGAAGCCGACTTTGACAACGAAGAAATTGGCGATATCGTCCGCCGCGCGATGCAAGGGGCGACGGTGGACGGCTATGAACGCGTCCAGCTGTTCCGGCTCGCCTGGGATCTCACGATGAGCGCGTTCGGAGCCCGACAGACGCATTACGAATATTACTTTTTCGGCGATCCCGTTCGGATGGGGATGGCGTATTTTGACAGCTACGAAAAAGAGCCGTATAAACAGTTCGTGCGTGAATTTCTGCGCGGCGCCAAAAGCGTGTTCATTCCTTCTGACAACAAGCATTGACCGTTCATTTGGACGCTCGCAAACACGGGCGGGCGTTGGAACGGTTGAGGAGCGGCGGAGGATCGACCGCTGCGGCGTTTCCCAAGGTTGCCGCCGATCGAAAAAAGGCGGGCATAGCGGCACGCAAGCTGACTGATCCGGGCATGCTGTGAGATGTTTGAAGCGAAGGGAGTTGGCCAGCAACAAGGAAGGGCTTTGTTCCATGTTCGCCAGCAGAAAAGAAAGATTCTTTCTGTCGGCTGCCTGACTCTAGATGGAGGAATATTGCGAAAGGGGAAGAGAGTGATGACATTTTCCATTATTCGCTGCGCCCGCGCGGTGTTGCATGTGACCGATTTGGCCGCCGCTCGCGATTTTTACGAACGGGTGCTTGGGTTTGTCGTGACGGAAGCGGATGAGAGCCATCTGTATTTGCGTGGACTTGAAGAATATCATCATCATAGTCTTCTATTGAAAAAGGGGCCCCGCCCCGCGGTCGAGGCGCTTGGCTACAAAGTCGGTTCCGAGCAGGAATTGGAAGCGCTTTATGAATGGTTTGCGGCGCAAACGCTGCAGCCGAAATGGCTGGAAGCGGGAAGCCAAAACGCCATCGGTCGGGCATTTCGCGTTCAAGATCCGTCCGGGCTGCCGCTTGAGTTTTTTGCCCAGATGGAGAAAACAGAGCGGCTTTTGCAGCGGTATGACTTGCACCGCGGCGCCCGCGTGCAGCGCATCGATCATTTCAACTGCGCGGTTAGAGATGTAAAGAACGCGTACGACTTTTATGTCCATGGTTTGGGCTTTGCCTGCTCAGAGTATACGGAAACAGAGGATGGGAAACTTTGGGCGGCATGGCTGCACCGGAAGCAAAATGTCCACGATTTGGCGCTGATGAACGGAAAAGGGCCGCGCCTTCACCATATCGGGTTTTGGCTGCCGGACCCGCTCAGCCTGATCCATGCGTGCGATGTGCTGGCGGCGGCCGGATATGCGCCGAACATTGAACGCGGGCCGGGCCGCCACGGATTGTCGAACGCCTTCTTTGTCTATTTGCGCGACCCGGATGGCCACCGAATTGAGCTGTATAACGGCGATTATTTGACGAGTGACCCCGATTTTCCGCCGATCCGCTGGGATTTGGATGATCCAAGGCGCCAGACGTTTTGGGGGCATGCGGCGCCGGACAGCTGGTTTGAAGAGGCGTCCGTCGTTCTTGACGTTCACAGCGGCCAGCCGATCGAGCCAAGCGAACCGACATTGGCGAAGCGGAAACCGACCTTTCTCATTTAGAAAGACCGCCGTTTTCTGCCGGCCGTTTTCGCGATCATCATGATATATGATTTTATGATTGATTTCATATATGATTTTGTGTAAAATGTAAATAAGATTCAGAAAAATCAAGTCGACAGGGGAGAAGGGATGGCATACCGCGAGGCGAAAGAACGGCTGCGCGGCTCAATCGCGCCGGTCGTCACGCCGTTTGATGAGGAAGGAAACGTGGATTTTGCGGCGCTCGCCGCGCTCATCGATTGGCATATTGAAAGCGGCACGCACGGCATTTCCGTCACGGGAACGTCGGGAGAGCCAAGTTCGCTGACGCTTGACGAGCGGAAACAGGTGATGGAAACGGCGAAAAAAGCGGCGGCGGGTCGGGTGCCGTTCGTGCCGGGGACGGGATCGACGAACCATGCGGAAACGATCGAGCTGACTAAATTTGCGCAGGAGATTGGCGCCGATGCGGCGATGGTCATCGTCCCGTATTACAACCGCTCGTCTCAAGCTGCTCTCTATAAACATTTTAAAGCGGTGGCCGAGGCGGTCGACATTCCGATCATCGTCTACAACATTCCGGGGCGGACGGCGGTCAATTTGGAAGTCAAAACGTTGGCGCGTCTGGCCGAAGATTGTCCGAACATTATTGGCGTGAAGGAGTCAAACAAAGATTTTGAACATGTGAACCGAGTGCTGTGGCACTGCGGGCGCGATTTCCTTCTCTTTTCCGGCATCGAGCTGTTGTGCTATCCGATGCTGGCGATCGGCGGGGCGGGGTCGATCAGCGCGACGGCGAACGTCGTGCCGCATAAAGTGGCTGAGATGCACGACGCTTGGTTTGCCGGCGACATCAAGCGGGCGCAAGATCTTCATTTTGAACTGATGGAGCTCAATGATGTGCTGTTTATTGAAACGAATCCGGGCCCTGTCAAAGCAGCGCTCGGCATGATGGGGAAAATCACCCCGAAGCTCCGGCTGCCGCTCGATTTGCCAAGCGAAGAACATCAGCGGCAAATCCGCCGCACGCTCGTCAAATACGGACTGCTGGCCGAAGAGCCATCCCAAACGGCATAACGGGGTGGGAGGAGAAGAGATGGTCAATGTGCGCTTGCGCCTGGCCGGCATGGGGCGGGCGATTGAGGCGAAGGCGGATCCTTGGAGCGGAACGGTGTCGTTTGGCGATCGGACGCACCGCATCGATGAATGGGAATGGGCTGCGCCTGTTGACGGGGCGATGTACGGGGTGGCGCTGAATGATGAAAAGGAGTGGGAAGCGTTGTCAACCGAAATGAACGCCCCGCCGTATGAAAAGCCGCCGGAGGGCCCGGTTTTGTATATGAAGCCGGCCAACACGATCAACGCCCATCGGCGGCCGGTGCTGCTGCCTCGTGGGGTGAAGCATCTTCAGGCGGCTCCGGCGCTCGGGATTGTCATCGGACGGACGGCGGCGCGCGTGCCGTGCGAGCAGGCGCTCGATGTTGTATTCGGCTATACGATCGTCCATGATCTCTCCATTCCCCATAAGCAGCGTTACCGCCCGGCGGTGAAGGAGCAGGCGCGCGACGGCTTTGCCCCGGTCGGCCCGTGGATCGTGCCGAAAGAGGAAGCGCCGCCGCTCTTTTCACTCACCGCGCGCGTCTACGTCAACGGCCGCATCGTCCAGCGCGCCGATCCGAGCCGTTTCCGCCGGCCGGTCGAACAATGGCTCGCTGAGGTGACCGAATTTATGACCCTTTACCCGGGCGATGTGCTGTTTTTCAGCTGGCCGGCCGACGCGCCGCTCGTTTCGGCGGGAGATGTCGTGCGCATTGAAATCGACGGGATCGGCGCACTGGAAAACGAAATTGCCCCGGAACAAGGAGGCGATGAACAATGAAGCGGGCGCGTGTGGCCTGGAACGGAACCGTGACGGAAGCGGAGCCGCTTGATGATGGACGCCTCCGCCTGCCGGACGGAACGATCGTCGGGGAGCTTGACGTGATGTGGCTTCCCCCGGTGGAGCCGGGCGTGATCGTGGCGCTTGGATTGAATTATGCCGAGCATGCCGGCGAATTGTCTTTTGTTGTGCCGAAAGAGCCGCTTTTATTTTTCAAAGGGAAAAATACGCTCATCGGCCATCGCGGCCGCACCGTCCGCCCGGAGGGGGTCAACATGATGCATTACGAATGCGAGCTTGCGGTGGTGATCGGCCGCCCGGCCCGCCGGGTGAGGGCGGAACAGGCGTACGACTACATTTCCGGCTACACCATTGCCAACGATTACGCAGTCCGCGATTACTTGGAAAATTATTACCGGCCGAATTTCCGCGTCAAAAACCGCGACCGGGCGACGCCGCTCGGCCCATGGATCGTCAGCCATGACGAAGTCGGCGATCCGATGGCGCTTCGTTTGCGGACGTATGTCAATGGGGCGGTTGTGCAGGAAGGATATACGGGCGATATGATTTTTTCGATCCCGTATTTGCTTGAGTACATCACCGAATTCATGACGCTCGCGCCGGGCGACGTCATGTTGACCGGCACGCCGAAAGGGGCGGTGAACGTCCAGCCCGGCGATGAAGTCGTGACGGAAATCGAACGCATCGGCCGGCTGGTCAATTACATCGCCTAGCCAAAGGGGGAGAGAGGATGCCGCACTTTATTGTGGAATACACGGCCAATCTCGGTGAAGAAGCCGACATTCGCGGATTGCTGGAAAAAGTCCACCGCGTGCTGATCAAGCGGCGCGATTGGTTTCCCGTCGGCGGCATCCGCTCGCGCGCGATTCGCCTTGACGAGTACTATGTGGCCGACGGGGCCGAAGACGATGCGTTTGTGCACGCGACGCTCAAAATCGGCGCCGGGCGGCCGGAACAGGTAAAAAAAGAAGTCGGCGCCGAACTGTTTGCCGTGATGAAAGACCATTTCGCCCCGCTGTTCGCCAAACGCTATTTGGCGCTGTCGCTTGAGCTGTATGAATTCAACGAGGCGGGGACGTACAAGCATAACAACATTCATGCGCGCTATCGGACATAGCGGGAGGGGGAAACGAATGGCAGTGCAACCAAAAGCGCTTCATTATATCAATGGGCAGTTTGTGGAAGGGGCAGCCGGTGCGCATTTCGACAACCTCAATCCGTTTACGAACAAACCGATCAACGAAGTGGCCGAAGGGCGGAAAGAAGACATCGACGCAGCGGTCCGGGCGGCAAAGGAGGCGTTTGATCACGGGCCGTGGCGGACGATGCCGGTTGAAAAGAGGCTCCGTTATTTGTTCCGCATTGCCGAGCTGATTGAAACATATGCGGATGACATCGCCTATTTAGAGGCGCTCGACACCGGCATTCCGATCAGCCAGGCGAAAAAGCAAGCCGCCCGCGCGGCGGAAAACTTCCGCTTTTACGCGGAAATGGTGAAGACGCGCCTTGTCGGCGAGGCGTACCATGTGAATGGACAGTTTTTAAACTATACCGTTTATAAACCAGTCGGCGTCGCCGGGCTCATCACGCCGTGGAATACGCCATTTATGCTGGAAACGTGGAAGGTGGCTCCCGCGCTGGCGACCGGCAACACCGTCGTCTTGAAGCCGGCCGAATGGTCGCCGTTGACGGCGAATAAACTGGCGGAAATCATCGATGAAGCCGGGCTGCCTCGCGGGGTGTTCAACGTCGTGCACGGGTTTGGCGAAACGGCGGGCGCCGCATTGGTTGCCCACCCGGATGTGCGCCTCATCTCGTTTACCGGCGAGACGACGACCGGCATGGAAATTATCCGCAACAGCGCCGCAACGTTGAAAAAAACATCGATGGAGCTCGGCGGCAAGTCGCCTCTCATTGTGTTCGCCGATGCGGATCTCGAACGGGCGCTCGATGCGGCGGTTTGGGGGATGTTTTCGCTCAATGGCGAACGGTGCACGGCCAACTCGCGGCTTTTGCTTGAACAGTCGATTTACGACGAATTTGTCGCCCGGCTCAAAGAGCGCGTCGACCGCATCGTCATCGGCGACCCGATGAACCCGGCGACTGAACTCGGTCCGCTCATTCACCGCGATCATTGGGAGAGGGTGAACCGCTATATTGAGATTGCCAAGCAGGAAGGGGCGGACGTCTATGCCCCCAGCGTTCCGAAAGGGCTGGAGCGGGGTAACTTTGTGCCGCCAACGTTGCTGCTTGGTTGCCATAACGGCATGAGGGTGGCGCAGGAAGAGATTTTCGGACCGGTCATGGCGGTCATGTCCTTTGCGGATGAAGAAGAGGCGATACGGCTGGCGAACGATGTGAAATACGGGCTGGCGGCATACGTCTGGACGAACGATATGAAGCGCGGCCACCGCGTCGCCCAAGCGATCGAAAGCGGGATGGCGTGGGTCAACTCACCGAACGTCCGCGATTTGCGCATCCCGTTTGGCGGGACGAAATACAGCGGCATCGGCCGCGAAGGTGGGCATTACAGCTTTGATTTCTATACGGAAGTGCAAGTCGTCCACGTCGCCGTCGGCGATCCGCCGATCCCCGCGTTCGGCAAGGGGGAGAAACCGACCGCCTTGTCTGCCGAACAGGCATAACGACTAGTCAATGTATATGATCTAGTATATGATAAACGTATGGAAACGAAAGCGAAAAACAAAACCCAATTGGCTTACGAGTATATTCTTTCCCGCATTGAAAACGGCGTCTATGGCCCGGGATACCGCGTCGTCATCGATCAAATCGCCCGCGAGCTCGGACTCAGTAGCATCCCGGTGCGCGAGGCGATCCGCCAGCTCGAGGCGGAAGGGCTTGTCGAATTTAAGCCGTATACAGGCGCCGTTGTGAGCAACATCAACGAGAAAGAATATATCGAGACGCTGTCGGTGTTGGCTGTGCTGGAAGGCTATGCGACCGCGCTTGGCTCCGCCAATTTGACGAAGGAGGCGATCAACGAGCTTGAGCGGTTGAACGAACGGATGGAGCGGGCGCTTGAAGAGCTGGAGCTGGAACGGTTCAGCGAGCTGAACTATGAATTTCATTCCTTGATTTACGCCCATTGCGGCAACGCCTACCTCGAAGAGCAAATCAAGCAAATTTGGCAGCGGATGAAGCGCATCCGCGTGTACGGATTTACGTTTGTCCCGCAGCGGGCGAAAGCATCGATCGAAGAACATCGAGAGATCATCCGTCTGTTGCATGAACAGGCGCCGCCGCATGAAATCGAACAATACGTCCGTCAACACAAAATCAACACCGCCGAAGCGTTTAAGCGGCGGCGCTGATCTTCTTCCGCTGAGCGGGTGGCGGAGGCATACCTTGGAGCGGCGGGCCGCCGATGACAGCGGTAGATCGTCGTTGTGTCTTTCCCCTATTTCTGCTATGATGGGGGTAGATTTGACCCTCATTTCGGCATGAATGGGGCCTAGCCATAGAGGCAAGATGTCGGACGAAGCGTCCGTCGTGTGGAAACATCAAGAAGGAAAGCCGCCCAACCGCCAGCGGAAGGCGCAGGGCGGCTGATGACGAAAAGGGAAGGATGGGAGAACCGTATGGATGATCGTACATTTCGCAGAGCCATGGGAAAATTTGCGACCGGCGTGACGGTCGTGACGACCGACTTTCAAGGGGAAGCGAAAGGAATGACGGCGAACGCGTTTATGTCCGTTTCGCTCGACCCGAAACTTGTCGTCGTCTCCATTGGCCATAAAGCGCGAATGCATGACATTGTCAAGCAAACGGGGAAATTTGCCGTCAACATTTTGCGGCGCGATCAAGAGGAGTTGTCGCGCTTGTTTGCCGGCCAGTTGAAAGAAGAGCGCCCCGTTTCGTTTGATTGGGTGAACGGCCATCCGATTTTGCCGGAGGCGTTGGCGAATATTTTATGCAATGTCCACAGCTCGCATGTAGCCGGCGATCATACGCTTTACTTTGGGGAAGTGACCGACATTTTCATGAAAGACGAACCGGGCGACCCGCTCTTGTTTTTTGAAGGGAAGTACCGGAGCATTGGACAATAAGCGCCCTTGGATGGATCGGGGCCGCTATGTCGATGCGGGTACGACGCAACAGGCAGTTCAGCCCGTCATCTTGCGTCCCGGCCGTTTCCATGGCGCTATTAGAAAAGGTGTCCCGCTGTTTGGGACACCTTCGTTGTTATTTTTTCAATACATCGTGATCAACGTACCGTTCGCCGTTCAGTTCGCTGATGACGTTGATGGCGACTTTCGCCCCGTCGCCCGCCGTGATGATCGTATGAACGCTGACGCCGGCCACCGTCCCTGCCGCCCAAATGCCGTCGATGTTCGTTTTGCCATTGGCGTCGACGTCAATCACCGTTTTAATGCGCGGCTCCGTGCCCGGTTTGGTGCGCAGGCCGATTTTTTCCGCGAGATCCGTGGCGACGCCGGTGGCGAAGATGACGTGTTTCGCTTCATAGGATCCGGTTTCCGTTTCAAGGCGGAATCCCCCGTCTGTTTTTTGCACATTTGTCACTTGCGTTTCCACCAATTCCGCCCCGAATTTTGCGGCTTGCTTTTTCCCGGTTTCCACCAATTCCGGGCCGCTGATTTCCGGAACCCCGTAATGGTTTTCCACCCAAGCGCGCTTTGTCATGCCTTTGTCGCTGTCAAACAAGACCGTTTTCTTCCCGGCTTTGGCGGCGAAGATCGCAGCGCTTGCCCCCGCAGGCCCGGCGCCGATGATGGCGATGTCGTACATGGTGAACCCCTCCTTCTTTTGAATATTGGCACTATTATTACCTTATCACAAATGGAAAAAGAGGCCAAATGATCTGCTTTTTATAATTATTATCATTTTATATTTACTTTAAATAATTTGAGGTGTATAATAGATACCGAACACGCAGCAAAGGGGAGGAAACGCGTGAATAAACCGGCCATTTGTGAACAGTGCGGTCAGCCGTTGCGGCGGCTGAAACATTCGCTGCTTTGTCAATGCGGGATGAAAATTGTCGTGCAAAAATAATACAGCGAAAAGCGGCTTCTTGTTTCTGTCGCATTCAACCGGCGAATGGCGCCGGTTTTTTTATCTTCTCATTTACGAAAGCAGCGAATATATAAAAATAAAACTGTATTTTTCACAAGGGTTGGTGCCGCTGATGCACGACAAACGAGATTTGGGCGCCCGCTTGGCCGCCTTTCACCGAGGGATGGCGGAGTGGGTGGGACAAAAGCAGAAGTATTTTCCTCTTCCATCCCATGAAGAGAGCCGGGATCAGTTGCTTGCTTACTTATATATGAGGGAGCATATGCCGTCGGATTTGCGTGAAGCGATGGAAGACGCCGGATGGCGGCTCGAGGGGCAAGAGGCTCATCTCATCGACGCGATCGAACAAGTTTTGGCCTATTTGCGCACGCGGGTTGATGGCGGATGGGAGCTTCGAAAGATGACAAGAAAGGAAGCGAAACAGTTGCTTCATAAACGGGCGGAGGCAGTGTTCGGAAGCCCAAGTTCTGTTCGGCCGACACGCATTATGGTGACGATGGACGAGGCATGGGTGGATGAGCCGGGGCTGATCGAGCGGCTGCTTCTTTATGGCATGGACATCGCCCGCATCAACTGCGCCTACGGTTCTCCGGAAACGTGGGAGGCGCTCGTGGCCATCATTCGTCAAGCCGAGAAGCAGTTGGAGCCACAGCTGCAGGGGAGGCGATGCCGCATTTACATGGATCTGCCGGGGCCAAAAATCCGGGTCGACCGCTTGGCGGTCAACGCGGGGCCGATGAAGCTCTCTGTGAAGAAAAATCTATATGGAGAGCCAATGGAGCCGCTCTTCGGCCTCATTTCCTTCTCTTCTTCCCCGCCGCCGTCTCCGCTCCCCCGCGATGTTTCATTCTTGTGGCAGTTGACGGCTGAGGACGGAGCGACCGTCGAAGAAGGGGATGAACTGCTGTTTACCGATGTGCGCGGAAAAAAACGAAAACTTCGGGTCACTGAACAAATCGCGCCGTCTTGTTTTAAAGTTCTTCTTTCGCGGACGGCCTATGTGCAAAAAGGGATGAAACTGCGGCGCGGGTCGGCTTCTTTCACTCTATGTTCTGTTTTGTTCATTCCAATGAAAGCGTTTGTCACGGTCGGTACACCGCTGTATATTTATTTCGATGACGCTGCGTTTGCACAGGCGCAGAATGGCTGCGGTGTGAAAATGACGACGACGTTGGCGAAAGCGTGGCGCAATGTGCGGGCGGGAGACCGCCTTTATTTGAACGACGGCCAAATTGCAGCGCGGGTCGTGAAAGTGCACGAGCGGCATGTAGAGGCCAAAGTCGTTGCCGATGGCGGAAAGCGAAAAGCGATTAAGCAAGGAACGGGCATCCATCTTCCCGATTCGTTTCTCCATTTGACGGTTCCGCCGCTCACCGACCGCGACCTTGAATGGATTCCGTTCATCGCGAGATGGGCGGATATCGTCGGGCTGTCGTTTGTTCAGGCCCCTCATGACCTGCGAAAGCTTTATCATTTGCTTGCCGAACAAGGGGCTGGTTCTCTCCCGGTGATCGCGAAAATCGAAACGCGGGCGGCGCTTCATAACTTCGTTCGCATCTTGCTTGAGGGATTGAAGTTTCCGGCGTTTGGTGTGATGATTGCGCGCGGCGATTTGGCTCTGGAGATCGGATTTGAACATCTTGCGGCCGCACAGAACGACGTTTTGGCGCTATGCCGGGCGGCTCACATCCCGGTCATTTGGGCGACGCAAGTGCTTGAACAAATGGCGAAAAAGGGAATTCCGTCGCGCGCGGAAATCTCAGATGTTTTTCTTGGAAAACAGGCGCAATGCATCATGTTGAACAAAGGAAGGCATATTGCGGAGGCGGTGCGCTTATTGTCGTCGTTGTTGGAAAAGGAGGAGAGGCAGAGTGGATCGCTGGCGATGCCGAAAACGGACGGCGAACGGATGAACCTGCTTAACTTGTGGGAGGATGAAGGGTGAGCGTTGGCCACTGCTTCCGCCGTCTGTTTGAGAAATGAGCCGCGCCAAAAAAGGAGTCCTGCTGTGTTAGGGGGCTCCGTATTTTTTGTCTAAATGTAAACCTATATAAAAATAAAGTTGACAAATAAAAAACATATCAGGCACAATAGAAACAAATATTTGGAGAGGAGGGGAAACGTGCACATCCGTTCCTTTGTTTGGGCAGCCTTTTTTGCCGCGCTGACGGCGGTCGGCGGATTCATCAAAATCCCGGTGCCGTATGTGCCGTTTACGCTGCAAATCGCCGCAGTCTATTTGTCGGGATGTCTGCTTGGTCCAAGAACAGGAGCGCTCAGCCAGATGCTTTACGTGTTGATCGGGCTGGCGGGCGCACCGGTGTTTGCGGAAGGAGGCGGGCTCGGTTATATTTGGAAGCCGACGTTTGGGTACTTGCTTGGCTTCATTGCTGGAGCGTATACGTGCGGCTCGCTTGTGCACCGCTTTCAATGGACAAGAGCGCAGGACATATGGAAGGCGAATTTGGCGGCATTGTTCGTCGTGTATGCGTTTGGCTGCACGTGGCTGTACATAGCAATGAAATGGATCGCGGAGACTCCGCTTTCCATCGGCCAAACGCTATGGTTCGGCTTTCTTCTTCCGGTGCCGGGGGATCTCGTGCTTTGCGCCGTTTGTTCCGTCGTGGCGGCGCGCGTATGGCCGCGCGTCCGACCGATCATGATGACTCGAGGGATGGGGGGATAAGAGAATGGGGCAAGCCATTTTCATGACGGGAACAGGAACAGAAATCGGCAAAACGGTCGTCACTTCCATCGTGGCGTTGGCGCTGGAGCGGCTTGGGATGAAGGTCGGCGTGTTTAAACCGGTTCAGACTGGACTGGCCGAAGACGGGGTGTCGTTTGCCGAACAATATTGGTACGAACGAGTGGCGAAGATTCCGACATCAGAAGGCATGTACTATATGGAACCGGCGATGTCGCCGCATTTAGCGGCGAAGTTGACCGGCACGTCCATCGAACCAGAGAGGGTGGCCGAACGGTTGGAATGGCTTACGCAGCGCTATGATGTGGTGCTCGTCGAAGGAGCGGGAGGGTTGGCCGTTCCGTGGTGCGAGCGCGATGGACGATGGTATATGACGAGCGATTTTGTCCGCGACTATGAGGTGCCGGCGATTCTCGTGTCGCTCTCAAGCCTTGGTGCGATTCATCACGCGGTGACGACGGCAGCCTATGCGAACGCACAAGGCATCCGCCTGCTTGGCCTGATGTTCAATCAGTTTCAGGAGCAGGAGATTATCCACCGAAACAATGTCGAAACGATCGCCGCCTTGCTTCGGCTGCCGGTGCTGGCGGTCGTGCCGCTCCTTCCTGCAGTCTCAAGGCGGGAACTGGAAACCTTAGCTCAGCGTTGGATCGAACAAGGAAAGGCGAAACAATTGCTGGAGGTGCTTAGCGTTGGCGTATAGCTACGAGCAATTGGAACAGTGGGACAAGCAGTACGTCTGGCATCCATTTACGCAAATGAAGCAGTATGCGAAAGAACGTCCGCTGATCATCGAACGCGGACAAGGAAGCTATTTGTACGATGTCGACGGCAACCGGTACTTGGACGGCTATGCGTCGCTATGGGTCAATGTCCACGGCCATAACGATCCGGAGCTGAATGCGGCGCTTCGCGAGCAATTGGAGAAAATTGCCCATTCGACATTGCTTGGTTCGGCGAATGTGCCGTCGATTTTGTTGGCCAAACGGCTGCTTGAATATTGGCCGCACATGTCAAAAGTGTTTTATTCCGATACCGGGGCGGCGGCGGTGGAAATCGCGCTCAAGATCGCCTATCAGTATTGGAAAAACATCGACCCGGTCCAATATGCGAAGAAGAACAAGTTTGTCTCGTTGAAGGAAGCGTACCACGGCGATACGGTCGGGGCGGTGAGCGTTGGCGGCATGGAAACGTTCCACCGTATTTTTGCGCCGCTTTTGTTTAAGCGGATCGAAGTGCCGTCGCCGTACGTGTACCGTATGGATGAATACGGAAGCGAGCAGGAGATCGTCTGCTATTGTTTGCGCGAGCTGGAACGGGTGCTTGAGGAGCAGCACGATCAAATCGCCGCGGTTGTCATCGAGCCGCTTGTGCAAGGAGCGGCGGGGATCATCGTCCATCCGCGCGGGTTTTTAAAAGGAGTGGAAAGGCTTTGCCGCCGGTATGGGGTGCTCTTCATTTGCGACGAGGTCGCCGTCGGCTTTGGCCGCACCGGCACGATGTTCGCTTGTGAGCAGGAAGAGGTGAAGCCTGATCTTGTCTGCCTTGGGAAAGGGATCACGGGAGGATATTTGCCGCTCGCGGCCACACTGGTCACGGAAGAGATTTATGCGGCATTTCTGGGCGATGTGGACGAAGACAAAACGTTTTACCACGGCCATACGTACACGGGAAACCAGCTCACTTGTTCCGTTGCGCTGAAAAACATCGAGCTCATCGAAAAACGCGGCTTGATTGACAGCGTCAAGCGGAAGGCGCGCCGGCTGGCCGAATGGCTTGAGCGGTTGTATGAAATTCCGATTGTCGGCGACATCCGGCAAAAAGGCTTGATGTGCGGCATTGAAATCGTGAAAGACCGAAGAACGAAAGAAGTCTTTCCGCGCGCGGCCATGGTGGAGCACCGGATCATCCTCGAAGCGCGCCGGAGGGGGCTTGTCATCCGTCCGCTCGGCCCGGTGTTGACGTTCATTCCGGTTCTCTCCATGAGCGAAGACGAAATGGCTGAGGCGGTGCGTATTTTGTTCGATTCGATCGTCTGTTTGTACGATCAAGTGCAGGCGGAGCTTGTATAAGCGGGAGGCGGCGGACAGCCGCCTGTTTTTGTTTTTAGAATATACTAGAAATAAGAGAAAATAATTTCCTTTAATGAAAATATCTTTTAGAAAGAAGCCTTCCTTTGCATTCACGGATCGATGATTTGGGAGAAATCGCCGTTTTTCACCAGCCTTCTAGGTACTGGCCTAAGCAGCGGGCGTTTTTCCTGCATACAGTGGGACTAAAGCAAAGCGGAAGGGGGGAAGAAAGATGAGCCATCTCCAAGTGGCGGATGAGCGCATTTGGCGGCCGTGGGGCTTTTGGCGGCCATGGGGCTTTGGGTTTTGGCGGCCGCGCCCGTTTTTCTTCGGCGCTCCGTTTTTTGGCGCTCCATTTTTCGGTGGCTTTTTAGGCGGCTTGCTTGGGAGCGCATTGGTCCCGCCGTTTTTCTATCCGTGGTGGTATGGCCCGATTTGGTGGTGAGAAAACAGGCGAAGGGTGGGCGGACGGCCCACCCTCTTTTCTTGTTGTTGCATATGAATAAAGTGTAGCATTCTAGCTTTGGGGAAAGGAGAAGGAATGATGCTATTTCCAGGATTGTTGTTTGGCGCCCCATTTGTCGGCGGCTTCTTGGGCGGACTGCTCGGCGGCGCGTTGGCTCCGCGGCCCTTTTATCCGCCGTATCCGCCATACCCGCCGTATCCAGGCTGGTGGTATTAATCGTCTATTCATGAAAGAATAAGCATCCCTGTGGAACAAGAAGGGATGCTTATTCAATGATCCCGGTGTCGCGGATGCGGACGTCCGCTGTTTGCAGCATGCTCCGTACCGATTCGGATGGCGCTGCCATCCTTTTCTCCCCTTTCTGCACCCGGTCTTCTTAACGGATTGAGAAAGAGGATGTCCTCCTGCTGTTCGGACATCCCTCGTTTTGTTATTGCATGGCATTTCGTTGATAAGGGAGCTGATTCGTATACCCTTGGAACTGCTGGTACGTTTGCTGAAGCTTTTGCGGATCGGCGGCTTCAAGCTTGTACCATCCTTTTTTGAACATCAAATTGTACAAGTCGCGCTGACAGTTTTGCGTTTCAGTGAAAATATTCATCATATCTTGATATAACGGTTGGTTGCTCGCTTCATGCAAGTACACGCTGTATGACAACGTCATGTATTTTTCTGTTGTCAACATGTCGTTTAGAAAATCGCGTTCGTTCATTTGCGGCGTTTTCGGCACTTGCATCTCCGGATTTTGCACTTGTTTCGTGTTCATGCATCGTTCCTCCTTTCACATCACCGGCGGCTGCGGCGGAGTTTGCAAATGGCGCAAAATTATGTCGTAATGGCGCTGATGCATCTGTCCAGCGCGCTCGATCGCCTGCACCACTTCAGGGTCTCGGCATTGTGAGGCGAAAAAGTGCGCTTTTTTCGCCGCGAGCAAGTTCCACGACATCATGTCGGAAAAATACATGGCGTCTTTTGTGGACACCATTTGCGGCGGCTCGGGCATCGCCGCCTGCGGGTTCATTTGTGGTTGCTGTTGCATCGTTGTTCGCTCCTTTCGTCGGTTGTTCGCTTGTAGATTGTGCAGAGAGTGGAAAATTATGCGCATATAAAAAATAAACCGTGGGGAAAAAACATATTCAATTGAATTGAAACATGGTACAATAAGAATGGTGAATGCGTTTCCATACAAGGAGGCTTGCAACAGTGGAGCAGTTGATGCGCGATTTTTTCCTGTTCTTATCGAAAAATAAAACATTGACGAAATGGGCGAAACGATACGGCCTTCGCTTCGGCGCTTCACGGTTTGTCGCCGGCGAAACGATCGAGGAAGCAGTGCGCGTCATCCGCCAGCTGAACGAAAAAGGATTGGCGGTCACGGTCGACTATTTGGGTGAGTTTGTCGACAATGAGCAGGAAGCGAATGAGATGGCGCGCCATTGCTTGGAGGCGATTGAGGCGATCAGCCGGGAGAAGTTGAACTCGCAGCTGTCGCTGAAAATGACATCGATGGGGCTTGATATTTCCGATGAGCTTGTCATGCGCAACATGCGCCGCATTTTGGATGCGGCAAAACAGAGCGGCGTGTTTGTGACGATCGATATGGAAGACTATTCGCGCTGCCAAAAGACGCTGGACATTTTTAAAATGTTGAAAAAAGAATACGACAACGTCGGCACGGTGCTGCAGGCGTATTTGTACCGGACGGAACAAGACATTGAAGATTTAAAGCCGTACCGCCCGAACTTGCGGCTCGTCAAAGGAGCGTACAAAGAGCCGCCTGAAGTGGCGTTTCCGGATAAAAAAGATGTCGATGAGAACTTTAAGAAGATCATTAAAATGCATTTGCTAAACGGCAACTATACGGCGGTGGCGACGCATGACGACGCCATCATCGAATATACGAAGCAGCTCGTCAAAGAATACAACATTCCCAACAGCCAGTTTGAATTCCAAATGCTGTACGGCATCCGCCCGGAGCGCCAACTCGAGCTGGCGCGCGAAGGATATACGATGCGCGTGTACGTTCCGTACGGCACGGACTGGTATGGCTATTTTATGCGCCGGCTCGCCGAACGGCCGGCCAACGTGGCGTTTGTTTTAAAAGGCATCCTCCGCAAGTAGGGGCGCAAAACAGGGGAAAACGCCGGCGGCCGCTGAGCGTTCGGGCGCAGAAGAGGACAGGCATCCAGCGAGCGGCCATGAAGTCGGTTTCCATTTTAAACCATGGCCGCTGCATATCCCGAGGCGTCGGGCGGTCATTTGAGGGAAAGGCCGTTCAGATCGTGCGGCCTTTCTTTGCTTTTCCCTATATCTGCAGCTATGACAGGCGGGAGCTGACGATGTGGGCGTCAGCTCCCTTGCATGTTGTGCTTTTTGTACTGCTGGTTTTGGCTTGTCCGTTTGCCGCCGCCGTCGGCTTCGACCGTCGGGCCGGCGTTTCCTTTGACGCTTGCGGCGCTGACGCCGCGTTCAGACGGATTTTTTTTCAGCCGGGCCATCGTCTTCACCTCCTGTTTGTTAGTATGGATGAAAGAACGGCCTCGATGTGAAAAAAATATGCGCAAATATATTGCGAAAATTACCAACATACTATATATTGAATATAGAGAACGTTTTCACGGCTATTTTTTTCGCCGAAAAATGAATGATGATTCATTCAATGGTGTGAGGGGGAACCGAAATGGCAAAACGCATTCGGCGCGCCGCGGTGCTTGGGTCCGGCGTCATGGGTTCGGGCATTGCCGCCCATTTGGCGAACGTCGGCATTCCGACGCTGCTGTTGGATATCGTGCCGCGGGAATTGACGAAAGAGGAAGAAGCAAAAGGTTGGACGCTCGAGCATAAACAAGTGCGCAACCGCCTCGCCAATCAGGCGTTGGAAAGGCTGCTCAAGCAAAAACCGGCGCCGCTCATGTCCAAAGACAACATCGCTTTGATTGAAACGGGCAACTTCGAGGATGACTTCCACCGGCTCGCGGAAGTCGATTGGATCATTGAAGCGGTCGTTGAAAAGCTGGAAGTGAAAAAAGAAGTCTTCGCTCGCGTCGACGAGGTGCGGACGCCGGGGGCGATCGTCAGCTCAAACACATCCGGCATCTCGATCGCTGCGATGGCGGAGGGGCGTTCGGATGATTTCAAAAAACACTTTTTAGGCACGCATTTCTTCAATCCGCCTCGCTATTTGAAGCTGCTTGAGATCATCCCGACGGAGCATACGGATTCGGATGTGGTCGCCTATATGAAATCGTTCGGCGAAGACGTGCTCGGCAAAGGCGTCGTCATGGCGAAAGATACGCCGAACTTCATCGCCAACCGGATCGGCACGTATGGGTTGCTTGTCACCGTCCGCGAGATGATGCAAGGCGGCTACAGCGTCGGCGAGGTCGATTCGGTGACGGGGCCGCTCATCGGCCGGCCGAAAAGCGCGACGTTCCGCACGCTTGACGTCGTCGGGCTCGATACGTTCGTGCATGTCGCCAACAATGTGTATGAAAACGTCGAAGGGGAAGAAAAAGAGGCGTTCCGCGTGCCGGAGTTTATGAACACGATGCTTGAAAACGGCTGGCTCGGCAGCAAATCTGGACAAGGGTTTTTCCTCAAGCAAGGAAAAGACATTCTCGAGCTGAACTACGTCACGATGCAATACGAGCCGCGCAAAAAGCTCGTCACCCCGGCGGTGGAAATGGCGAAGCAGGCGAAAGGAACGGCCGCCAAGTTGCAAACGCTCGTCTATGCGGACGGCGACCGCGCGGGAACGCTCCTTTGGAACATCATCGCGCCGACGTTGCTGTATACGGCGCGTCTAGTCGGCGAAATCGCTGACGACATCGTGGCGATCGACCGGGCGATGAAGTGGGGGTTCGGCTGGGAGCAAGGTCCGTTTGAACTGTGGGATGCGATCGGCCTCGAGAAGTCGGTGCGCAAAATGCAGGCGGAAGGGCGCGACATCCCGTCGTGGATCACGGACATGCTCGCCGACGGAGCCACATCGTTCTATAAAACGGAAAACGGCCGGCTGTTCTATTATGCGCTGGGCGGGTATAAAACAGTAGAAGAAAACGAAAAAGTCATCCACATCCGCCGGCTGAAGGAGGCGCGCGGCGTCATCAAGAAAAATGCCGGCGCCAGCCTCATTGACCTCGGCGACGACGTGGCGCTTCTGGAGTTCCATTCGCCGAACAACGCGATTGGCGCCGATATTGTCCAAATGATCAACGAGGCGCTTGAGGAAGTCAACCGCAACTACAAAGGGCTCGTCATCGGCAACCAAGGGAAAAACTTCTGCGTCGGCGCGAACTTGGCGATGATGCTCATGGAGGCGCAAGACGAAAACTTTTTTGAATTGGAACTTGCCGTTCGCCAGTTCCAGCAAGCGCTTCTCAAAATGAAATACAACCCGAAGCCGGTCGTCGTCGCGCCGTTTGCCATGACGTTAGGCGGCGGGGCGGAAGTGAGCTTGGCGGCTTCGCGCATCCAAGCGGCGGCCGAGACGTACATCGGGCTTGTCGAAGTCGGCGTCGGCTTGATTCCGGGCGGCGGCGGCAACAAGGAGCTGTACATCAAACGGTTGAACAGCCTGCCGCGCGGCGTGGACGTCGACTACGTCAAAATCGCGGCCAGCGTATTTGAAACGATCGCCATGGCGAAAGTGTCGACGTCAGCGGCGGAAGCGCGCGAGCTTGGCTTCTTGAATCACCGCGACGGCATCACGATGAACGGCGACCATCTGCTGTATGAAGCGAAACAGGCGGTGCTCTCGATGTATGAGGAAGGGTACCGGCCTCCTGTAAGGAAGAAAGTGCCGGTGGCCGGCGAAAGCGGCTATGCCGCCATGCTGCTTGGGGCGCAGTCGATGTTCCATTCCGGCTACATCAGCGAGCACGATTTGAAAATCGCGAAAAAATTGGCGTATGTTCTAGCCGGCGGCAAAGTGCCGTACGGAACGGAAGTCGACGAGCAATATTTGCTCGATCTCGAGCGCGAGGCGTTTTTGAGCCTCATCGGCGAGCCGAAGACGCAAGCGCGCATGCAGCATATGCTTGTGAAAGGAAAACCGCTCCGCAACTAAAGCGGAGGAGATCAAGGGGGATTGGCGTGAGAGAAGCGGTCATTGTCGCAGGTGCGCGCACACCGGTCGGCAAAGCGAAAAAAGGAACGCTCGCCCACGTGCGGCCGGATGATTTAGGGGCGCTCGTCGTCAAAGAAACGATCAAGCGCGCGGGGAACTATGAAGGAAACATTGACGACTTGATTATCGGGTGCGCCATGCCGGAGGCGGAGCAAGGATTGAACATCGCCCGCAACATCGGCGCGCTCGCCGGGCTGCCGTATACCGTGCCGGCGATCACGATCAACCGGTATTGCTCGTCCGGTTTGCAGGCGATCGCCTATGCGGCGGAACGGGTGATGCTCGGCCATTCCGATACGGTCATCGCCGGCGGGGTCGAATCGATGAGCATGGTGCCGATGATGGGGCATGTCGTCCGCCCGAACGCCCGCTTGGCGGAAGAAGCGCCGGAATACTACATGTCGATGGGGCACACGGCCGAGCAAGTGGCGAAACAATACGGCGTCAGCCGCGAGGACCAAGACGCGTTCGCGGTGCGCAGCCACCAGCGCGCCGCCAAGGCGATTGCCGAAGGAAAATTCAATGAAGAAATCGTGCCGGTCGAGGTGACGGTGCGCAAAGTAGAAGGCAACAAACTCGTTGAGGAGAAAGTCGTCTTTACACAAGATGAAGGCGTGCGCCCGGACACGAATATGGAAACGCTCGCGAAACTGCGGCCGGCGTTTGCGGTAAACGGCACCGTCACCGCCGGCAACGCGTCGCAAATGAGCGACGGGGCGGCGGCGGTCATGGTGATGGACCGCGAAAAAGCGGAGTCGCTCGGCTTGAAGCCGCTCGGCAAGTTCCGCTCGTTTGCCGTCGCCGGCGTGCCGCCGGAAGTGATGGGGATCGGCCCGGTCGCGGCGGTGCCGAAAGCGTTGAAGCTGGCCGGCCTTGAGCTGTCCGACATCGGTTTGATCGAGCTGAACGAAGCGTTCGCCTCGCAATCGATCCAAGTCATCCGCGAACTTGGATTGGATGAAGACATTGTCAACGTCAACGGCGGGGCGATTGCTCTAGGCCACCCGCTCGGTTGCACGGGCGCGAAGCTGACCTTGTCTTTGCTTTACGAAATGCGGCGCCGCAACGTGCAGTTCGGCATTGTGACGATGTGCATCGGCGGCGGCATGGGCGCGGCCGGCGTGTTTGAGCTGCTGTAGCGGCAGCTGACATCAAGCGGGCTTCATCAGCTCGCGCGAGGCATGCATCCGCATTTGCCCGGCTGCATGGAACGTCTATTTCCCGGGCGGCGTTGCCGCCCGGATCATCAATCATCTTTCGGGGAGGAAATCAACGATGGCCAAAACGATGGAAGAAGCGATCAAAGGCGGCAGCTTTTTGATTGAAGACATTCCGGCCGAGCGTGTCTTTACGCCGGAAGATTTCACCGACGAGCATCATATGATTGCCAAAACGACGGAAGAGTATGTCAACAATGAAGTGCTCCCGCAGCTCGAGTATTTGGAAAACCACGAGTTTGACCGTTCCGTGAAATTGCTTCGCAAAGCGGGCGAGCTCGGCTTGTTAAGCGCTGACATTCCGGAAGAATACGGCGGTTTGGGCCTAGATAAAGTCAGCTCGGCCATCATTGCAGAAAAAATGGCGCCGGCCGGCGGTTTTGCCATTTCGCACGGGGCGCACGTCGGGATTGGCTCGCTGCCGATTGTGTTGTTTGGCACGGAAGAACAAAAACAAAAATATTTGCCGTATTTAGCGACCGGCGAAAAAATCGCCGCCTACGCCTTGACGGAGCCTGGCTCGGGTTCGGACGCCCTCGGCGCGAAAACGACGGCGAGATTAAACGCGGAAGGCACGCATTACATTTTAAACGGCGAAAAACAATGGATCACCAACTCCGGTTTTGCTGATGTGTTTGTCGTCTATGCAAAAGTCGACGGCGAACATTTCACCGCGTTCATCGTGGAACGCGACTTCCCGGGCGTTTCAACTGGTCCGGAAGAAAAGAAAATGGGGATTAAAAGCTCGTCGACAAGAACGCTCATTTTGCAAGATGTGCCGGTGCCGAAAGAAAACGTGCTCGGTGAAATCGGAAAAGGCCATGTCATCGCCTTCAACATTTTGAACATCGGCCGCTACAAGCTTGGGTTAGGGGCGGTCGGCGGCGCGAAGCGGGCGTTGGAGATCACGCTCAAATACGCCAATCAGCGCCAGCAATTCAAACGCCCGATTTCACAGTTTACGTTGACGCAGGAAAAATTCGCGACGATGGCGTCGCGCCTGTATGCGGCGGAAAGCTCGGTGTACCGTACGGTCGGCTTGTTTGATGAACGGATGGGCCTGCTTGATGCGGAAAAAGCGAAAGACGGCAAGGAAGTGGCGAAATCGATCGCCGAATACGCGATCGAGTGCTCGCTGAACAAGTTTTTCGCGACCGAGGTGCTCGATTACATCGTGGACGAAGGCGTGCAAATCCACGGCGGCTACGGCTTCATGCAGGAATACGAAATTGAGCGAGCCTACCGCGATTCGCGCATCAACCGCATTTTCGAGGGGACGAACGAAATCAACCGCTTGCTCGTTCCGGGCATGTATTTGAAAAAGGCGGTAAAAGGCGAGCTGCCGCTCTTCCAAAAAGCGCAGCAGCTGCAAGAAGAGCTGATGATGATGACGGCCGAAGAACCGGGAACGGGCGCGCTCGAACAAGAGAAATATTTGGTGCGCAACGCGAAAAAAATCGCCTTGATGGTCGCCGGCTTAGCGGCGCAAAAATACGGCCAGCGCATTGAAGAAGAGCAAGAAGTGCTTGTGAACATCGCGGACATTGTCTCGAACGTTTACGCGATGGAATCCGCGCTCTTGCGCACGGAAAAAGCGATTCAGGCGAGCGGTGAGGAGAAAAACAAACAAAAATGGCTGTACACGCAAATTTTCTGCCAAGAGGCGTTCAATGAAATTGAGGCGCATGCGAAAGAAACGCTTGTCGCCGTCGAACAAGGCGACACGCTGCGGATGATGCTCGCCGCGCTCCGCCGGCTGACGCGCCATACGCCGATCAACGTGATCGCGAAAAAACGCGAAGCGGCCGCCGCGCTCATTGAAGCCGAACGGTATATTGTGTGATAATGGGAAGTGCCAGGCAGACTGCCTGGTGCTTCTTCTTTATGTCTTGACAGGGAGGAATGGCGATGGCGTATATGTTGTATTGGTATCCAAAATGCGGAACGTGCCGGAAGGCGAAGCGTTGGCTCGATGAACACGGCATTGAGGTGCAAACAGTGCATTTGGTCGACGAACCGCTGACGAAAGAAGAGCTCGCTGACCTGCACCGAAAAAGCGGGCTGCCGCTCAAAAAATTTTTTAATACGAGCGGCATGAAATACCGCGAGCTTGGCTTGAAGGACAAGCTCGACCGCGCATCGGAAGACGAGATGCTCGATTGGCTCGCCTCGGACGGGATGTTGGTCAAACGGCCGATTTTGACGGACGGCGAGCGGGTCGTCGTGGGCTTTCGCGAACAAGACTACGAGGCGTTTTTCGCCAAGAAGGCATAAAATTTTTTGCAAAATCGCGTCAAGACAGTGAGTTTTATTGAAAAATCGGTTATGATGAAGAAGAACATATTTTGATTTTGCTGCGATGGAGGGATTCGATGAACACGCCGAAAGAACTTCGTTACACAAAGGAGCATGAATGGGTGCGCGTGGAAGGAGAGAACGTGCGCGTCGGCATTACGGATTACGCCCAATCAGAGCTTGGCGACATTGTCTTTGTCGAGCTGCCGGAAGTCGGCGCGGAGGTTGTGGCGAACGAGCCGTTCGGCAGCGTTGAATCGGTGAAAACGGTCTCGGAATTATATGCGCCGATCAGCGGCACGGTCGTGGAAGTGAATGAGGCGTTGAACGACCATCCAGAGTACGTAAACGAATCGCCATATGACAAAGCATGGATGATCGTCGTCAAACCGAACGATTTGAGCGAAATCGACAATTTGTTGACGGCGGAACAATACGAGGCCATGATCAACGAAGGATAAACGTTCCTGCAATCTTCGCTTCGATTCGGGCACTCTATACATACCGGAATTTGATTGAAAAAAGGGGTGCTCGCGATGCTGCAAACGAAGCACATGGATGTCACGGACCGGATCATCGGCAAACTGAACGGCCGCTCGCTGGAGTTGTACGAGGAAGGAGAGCTCATCGGGCGCCTTCCGCTTCCGGCGGCCGTCCCGTTGAAAAATGGGTATACCGAACAAAACGGGCGAATTTTCAAGCAGGTGACCGCTACCGTTGAACCGAACCAAAAATATGTCGACTGCGACGGGGAAGCGGGCTGGTGTTGACAGGCAACGGTGCGATGCCGTTGCTTTTCTTTTTCCACCTTTCGCCGGCGCAAGGCATACAATATCGTATCACCTTTCGAAGTAAGGTGGGTCGGACATGCAACGCGTGGAAAAAGTCATCATTGTGGAAGGGCGATCGGACAAGCAAAAGGTGGCGGCCGTCCTGAAAGAGCCTGTCATCATCCTTTGCACAAACGGCACGATCAGCGACGCGCGCCTGGAAGAATGGGCTGATGAGCTGGAAGGATATGATGTGTACTTGTTGGCGGATGCCGATGAGGCGGGAGAAAAATTGCGCCGGCAGTTTCGCCGCATGCTTCCAGAATCGGAGCATCTTTACATTGACCGGGCGTACCGTGAAGTGGCGGCTGCTCCGATTTGGCACTTGGCGCAAGTGTTGCTGCGCGCCGATTTCGACGTCCGCATCGAATTGCTGATGAAAGGGAGAGGCGAGTGAACGCGATCGATCGAAACGATGTCAAGCGAGTGGTGGAAGGCGAGCCGCTTCTCGCCCTTTACTTGTACACCCCGCTGTGCGGCACGTGCCAGCTGGCGCGGCGGATGCTTGTGGTGGTGGAGAAGTTGTTTCCGGCGCTTCCGTTTTACGAAACGGACATCAACTATATTCCCGAACGAGCGGCTGAGTGGAAAATTGAAAGCGTTCCTTGCCTGCTTCTTTTTCAGGATGGAGCGATCGCAGGCAAGTGGTATGCCTTTCATTCCGTTCCGTATTTGTACGAAGTGATTCAAGCACGCTTGCCGGTCAAGTGATTCGCCTTTTTTTGACGCTGTTTGACACATTTCTTGGGAAATGACAAAAACGGCGCTCGTTCGTCAACGGGTTGTCGAGATTTTTGTAAAGGATTTCTCCTCTTCAGGTGGAAGTGAAAAAATAAAAATGGGGGAGGGGATATCCATGGAAATGCGTGAATTAGTCGGGCAGTTCGTGGAACGGATGCAAGCGTTGCGTCATTTGATGCCGATTTTGCCGGATGAGCAGCTGTGTGTTCGGTTTGAAAGTGGGGATGAAACCGCCTTGCTGTTGATCGGCAAGGAACCAGCCGCTTTAGGGATGGAACACGATGAACGGAAAACATTGACCGTGCGCGGCTCCAAAGAAGCGCTCGCGTCCTTGCTGAACGGCGAACTGAAGCTGCAGCAGCTCGTCCGCCTGCAAGAAGTGCACGTGTCAGGAAGCTTCCGTCAGCTGTTGCTTCTTGAATCGCTCCTCCATTTGGCTAAACCGTATCGGCATGTTGGGTGAAAAAATTGTTGACAGCGTTCGACAAGCGGTGATACAATCACATTCGTAAATCAATTGCATAGGCGATTGTTGCGCTCTTATCAAGAGAGGTGGAGGGATGTGCCCAATGAAGCCCGGCAACCGTCAGCGCGTGCGCTGAAATGGTGCCAATTCACACAAAGCGGCCTGCTTTGAGAGATAAGAGACGGAATGGTGCACAATACCTTTCTGTTCTCTGCGGGCAGAAAGGTTTTCTTTTTGCGCTCTGCCGCTTGGGAAGGAAGGTGAAACGATGATTACACTCGAACAAGTGACAAAAATCTATCAAGCGGCCAACGGCTCAGTCACGGCCGTCGACAATGTGTCGCTTGAGATTCGCGAAGGAGAAATTTTCGGCATTATCGGCTACAGCGGCGCGGGGAAAAGCACGCTCATCCGCTTGCTCAATGGGCTCGAGAAGCCGACGAAGGGCCGGGTGGTCGTCGCCGGGCGCGATATGACGCGCGTGAAAGGGCGGGAGCTGCGCAAGGCGCGCCAAGAAATCGGGATGATTTTTCAGCACTTCAACTTGCTTTGGTCTCGCACAGTCAGGGAAAACATTGCCTTTCCGCTTGAAATTGCCGGCGTTCCGAAAGAGGAGCGGAACAAGCGGGTGGATGAATTGATCGAGCTTGTCGGCCTTTCCGGGCGCGAGGATGCCTACCCGTCGCAGCTGAGCGGGGGACAAAAGCAGCGCGTCGGCATCGCCCGGGCGCTCGCCAACAACCCGAAAGTGCTGCTTTGCGACGAGGCGACATCGGCGCTCGACCCGCAGACGACCGATGCGATTTTGGACTTGCTCGTTGACATTAACAAGCGCCTCGGGCTGACGATTGTGCTCATCACCCATGAGATGCACGTCATCCGCAAAATTTGCGACCGCGTCGCCGTGATGGAAAACGGTCGAATCGTTGAGCAGGGCGAAGTGCTGCACGTGTTCCGCAACCCGCAGCAGCCGATCACGAAGCGGTTCGTCAAGCAGCTCGTCGAGCCGGAAGAGACGGAAGAAGCGGTTTCGCATCTGTTTGGCCAATACCCGAACGGGATAATCGCGCAGTTGACGTTCGTCGGCGCGGCGGCCGGCCAGCCGCTCATCAGCCAGGTCGTGCGGCAATTTGCCGTCGATATGAATATTTTGCAAGGGAAAATTTCGCAAACCCATCAAGGCGCTTATGGGGTGCTGTTTGTGCACATCGACGGGGCGAGGGATGAAATCGACCGGGCGCTTGACTATATTCAACGCCAGCAAGTGGCGGTGGAGGTGATTCACGATGCTCGCTAACCTCCTGCCGAACGTGCAATGGGAGACGATGTGGGCGGCGACGGTCGAGACGCTGTACATGACCGGGGTGGCGGTGGCGGCCACTTTCGTCCTCGGAATCGTTCTTGGCTTGCTTCTATTTTTGACAGCGAAGGGCAACCTATGGGAAAACCGGTTTGTCAATACCGTGATTGCGGCGTTTGTGAACATTTTCCGCTCCATTCCGTTTATTATTTTGATCATTTTGCTCATTCCGTTTACCACCTGGCTTGTTGGGACGATGCTTGGCGCCAATGCGGCGCTGCCGGCTTTGGTCATTGGGGCCGCGCCGTTTTACGCCCGCATGGTGGAGATTGCCCTTCGCGAAATCGACAAAGGCGTCATCGAAGCAGCCCAAGCGATGGGCGCCTCAACGTGGACGATCATTTGGAAAGTGCTGCTGCCGGAATCGTTGCCGGCGCTCGTCTCCGGCATTACGGTGACGGCCGTGTCGCTCGTCAGCTATACGGCGATGGCTGGAGCCATCGGCGCCGGCGGGCTTGGGAACTTGGCGTATTTGGAAGGATTCCAGCGCAGCCATAACGATGTGACGTTTGTCGCGACCGTGTTGGTGCTCGTCATTGTCTTTGTCATTCAGTTGATCGGTGACGTTGTCACTTCCAAAATTGATAAACGATAAGGAGGAAGAAAACGATGAAAAAATGGCTTGGCGCCCTGTTCGCTGCTGTTCTTGTCTTCGCTTTGGCGGCGTGCGGTGGCAACGACAACAACAACGCGGCCGAGGGGGCAAAGACGGCGAATTGGTGAAACTGAAAGTCGGCGCGTCGAACGTGCCGCACGCGGAAATTTTGGAAAAAGCGAAACCGATTTTGAAAGAAAAAGGCATCGACTTGGAGATCATTACGTTCCAAGATTACATCTTGCCGAACAAAGCGTTGGCTGATAAAGAAATTGACGCCAACTACTTCCAACACATTCCGTACTTGGAATCGCAAATGAAAGAACACGGCTATAATTTCGTCAACGCCGGCGGCATTCACATTGAGCCGATCGGCCTGTATTCCAAAAAATACAAAAGCATTGAAGAGCTGCCGGATGGCGCAACGATCATCATGAGCAACTCAGTCGCCGACCATGGCCGCATTTTGTCGATGCTGCAAGAAAAAGGGCTCATTAAATTGAAACCGGGCATCGATAAAACGAAAGCGACGGTCAACGACATCGTCGAAAACCCGAAACATTTGAAATTTAAAGCGGACGTCGATGCTGGACTTCTGCCGCAAATTTACAAAAACGGCGAAGGCGATGCGGTGCTGATCAACGCCAACTATGCGCTTGACGCCGGTTTGGATCCGGCGAAAGACCCGATCGCCGTGGAGTCGCCGAAAAACAATCCGTATGTGAACATTATTGCGGTGCGCAAAGGCGATGAAAACCGGAAAGAAATCAAAACGCTTGTCGAAGTGCTGCAATCGAAAGAAATTCAAGATTTCATCAAAGAAAAATACCACGGCGCCGTCATTCCAGCGGCGACAAACAATCAATAACGGAAGCGAATCGCTTCCGTTATTTTTTGCACAAAAAAGAGCCGCCCGAAAGTTCAAAACCGTTTTGGATGGAGAGACGCCGCGGCCGGTCTGTTTTCCCGCGCTTCATCGGTTGTTCAAACGCGCCAGTACGGCGGCGAGCATGACGATGATGACGCAGTTTTGCAGGGCGACCACTGTCGTTAAACTGAAGATGACGTCCCCGTGTTCATCGAGAATGCTGCCGATGATGATCCATGCCAAAAACGAAGCGAAAGCGGCGGTTAAGGCAAAGACAACCCAACGAATCAATGGCATTGCCCCCTTTCCTATGATGATGGAAGTGGAACAGAACCATTCGTTTTCATCATGACATTCCGTCGATGTTGGCGAAACGGTGCTGTTTCCACACGCTTTCAATACCATTCGTTGTTTAATTTCGTTTTCCTTCATGCATACTAACAGCGGATAAACAAAAAAAGGAGCATTCCCGTTAGGAGCTTTTCCGGGGACTTGATCAAAAAAAGCCCTCTTGGTATGATGCAGGGGTGTCAAACACATCACTCACCATACCAAGGAGGACTTCAGATGAATTGTACACAAAACTATAAAATTGATCAAGTCACCGAACAAACGCTTGTGGTGGGCATCGATATCGCGAAACGAACCCACTACGCCTGCTTCGTGGATGACCGGGGGCGTGTGCTTCGCAAATCGTTCCCGATCTTCCAGTCGAAAGAGGGCTTTCGCCAGCTGTATGAAGCGATTCAGGAGGCGATGCAAGCGTTCGGGAAGTCAGAGGTGATCGTCGCGGTGGAGCCGACCGGGCACTACTGGTTGAACCTCGCCTACTTCCTTGAGGAGCACGAGATCCCGTTGGTCATGGTCAATCCGGCGCATGTGTGCCGGTCGAAAGAACTCGATGACAACCTGCCGACGAAACATGACGCCAAAGACGCCCTAGTCATCGCCAGACTGGCGAAAGACGGACGATTCCTCGTCCCCCGGCTGCTGCACGAGATCGAAGCCGATTTGCGCGTCGGGAGCACGCTCAAAGAGAAGCTCCGCAAGGAACAGACGGCGGTGAAAAACGCGATCGTCCGCTGGACCGACCGATATTTTCCAGAGTTTTGGACGGTGTTTCGCGACCTGGGGAAAACGGCGCTTTCGGTGCTGGAGTGGACGCCGCTTCCAGCCGATATGGCCGGCCGGACGGTGGAGGAGCTTCTTGAGGTGTACCGGCAAAGCGAAGGGCTGAAATGCCCGCAGAAGGCCAAAATTCAGGCGTTGATCAACGCCGCGAAGGACTCGATTGGGGTGACGGAAGGGACGACGATGGCCCGGTTTGAGATCGCCGCGCTCGTCCGCCGATACCGCCAATTGGAGGCTGAGATCGCCGCGTTGGACGCCGAGTTGAAGGCGTTGGTTCAAACGACGATGGAGTATCAATGGCTGAAAACGGTCGACGGGTTGGGAGACGCCACGATCATCGATCTGCTGGCGGAGATCGGCAGCTTCGCCCACTATCGGGACCCGCGTCAATTGGTGAAGTTGGCGGGCCTGACGCTCAAGGAGAACTCCTCCGGCCAGCGCAAAGGGCAAAAGCACATCTCCAAACGGGGACGGAAACGGCTGCGATCGGTGCTGTTTCGGGCGATGATTCCGCTGATTCGGCACAACGAGGCGTTTCGCGAGCTGCATGAGTATTATACGACCCGCCCCGTCAATCCGCTGACCGGAAAGCAGTCCATCGTCGCCTTGTGCCGGAAGCTGTTGAATGTGCTGTTTGCGATTTGTACGAAGAAACAAGCCTTTGACGCGGAGCGAATGAAACAGGACGTCTTGTCCCAGGTGCAACGGGCGGCCTAAGGCCTCCCCCTGCGAACGGAAGAATCGTTGGACAACAGGATGACACCGGAGAAGCTGGCGTGATTGTATCCATTCGACCTTGAGTCCCCAAAGGAGCTTGGCCGGCCTCCGCCTGATGACGAGACCGAACGAGGGAATGTTGGCGCAAAGACGCCCGGAGACATGGGAGGGTTCGTCCTCATCAGCGACGCGGAGATCCAAAGGGTGCATCGAATACGCTTCCTCCCACGGCAGGAAAATATGTCCAGCCGTGGCCGCGAAGCGCACCCTAGGTCTGTAAGATATCCACAAAACTGAAAAAGAATGTAAGGGATTTTGTCGAAAAATATTTTTTGGACACCCCTGAGGGGCCGAAAAGCCTTGATAAATCAACATTTCTAGAGGGAGGAAAACGATCATGAACAGCGAAGCACATGCATCGGTCGAATCCGCCCTTCACCGCTACAAAGAAGGGATAGGGGCGTTCACCCAAAAACTTCCGAACGTAGCCGAGCGGTTTAACGCGTTTACGGAAGCGTGCTTTGCCGAGGGGGCGCTGTCGAAAAAAGAAAAACAATTAATCGCCCTCGGCATCAGCCTGGCGGCGCAAGACGAGTATTGCACGATTTACCATACGAAAGGATGCCTTGACGAAGGAGCGTCGGAACAGGAAATTTTGGAAGCATGCGCGGTCGCAGCCGCGTTTGGCGGCGGGGCGGCGATGAGCCAGGCGGTGACGCTCGTGCAGGAATGCCTCCGCGAGCTGCGGACCGCTCACTAGACTCCGGAAAAAAACGGGGTCTTTTTTTGCAAAAACTCGTACAAGCTTGCGGTTTTCGTGTAAAATAAATAAAAGATGCGGTTTTTCACACGGCCATCGTGAAAAACAGAGCAGGGAAGTTGCAGGCAGTTTTCATTTGTTATAAAATTGTAATGAGAATAAAATGAGAATGAGCGATCGCTAGAAGACAAGCGAGCGAATTGACTCTCAATTGAGAATTGGAGGTATGCTGCATGGCGGTATTGACGATTCGCAATCTCCACGTCGCCGTGGAGGGAAAGGAAATTTTAAAAGGAGTGGACTTGGAAGTCAAAGGTGGGGAAATCCACGCCATCATGGGCCCGAACGGAACGGGGAAGTCGACGTTGGCATCGGCCATTATGGGCCATCCAAAATATGAAGTGACAGAAGGATCGGTGACGCTCGACGGCCAGGACGTCCTCGAGATGGAAGTCGACGAGCGGGCGCGCGCCGGCCTGTTTTTGGCGATGCAATATCCGAGTGAAATCAGCGGGGTGACGAACGCCGACTTTTTGCGCGCGGCGATCAACGCCCGCCTTGGCGAAGGCAACGAAATTTCGCTTATGAAATTCATCCGCAAGCTCGATGAAAAAATGGCGTTTTTGGAAATGAATCCGGATATGGCGCACCGCTATTTGAATGAAGGATTCTCGGGCGGGGAGAAAAAGCGGAACGAAATTTTGCAGCTGATGATGCTTGAGCCGAAAATCGCCATTTTGGACGAGATCGACTCCGGCCTCGATATCGACGCGCTCAAAATCGTCGCCAAAGGCGTCAACGAAATGCGCAGCAGCGAGTTCGGCTGTTTGATCATCACCCACTACCAGCGGCTGCTCAACTACATCACCCCGGATTATGTGCATGTCATGATGCAAGGGCGCATCGTCAAGTCCGGCGGTCCGGAGCTGGCGCAGCGGCTTGAGGCGGAAGGGTACGACTGGATCAAAAAAGAACTCGGCATCGAAGACGAAACGGTCGGACAAGAAGCGTAAGCGTTAGGAGGAGGACTATGGCGACAGAAACGAAAATCCCATTCGATGAAACCTACATCCGCACGTTCTCAAGCGGACGCGGCGAACCGGGCTGGCTGACCGAGCGGCGCCTTGAGGCGCTTCGGTTGGCGGAGCGGCTGCCGCTTCCGAAACCGGAGAAAACGAAAATCGACAATTGGAACTTCACTGGCTTCTCACGCCATGCCGTTGACAGTGCGCCATATGCCGGCCTCGATGACTTGCCTGAAGCGGTCAAGGCGCTCATGCAAGCCGGCGAAGGAACGAAAAATTTGTACGTGCAGCGCAACCATACGCCGGCGTATGTGTCGCTGTCCGATGAGTTGAAGGAGAAGGGCGTCATTTTCACCGACATCTTCACCGCAGCGCGCGAGCATGGCGACTTGCTGAAAAACTATTTGATGACGGCGGTCAAGCCGGATGAGCACCGCCTTGCCGCGCTCCATGCGGCGCTGCTCAACGGCGGTGTGTTTGTCTATGTCCCGAAAAATGTGGAGATTGAAACGCCGCTTCAGGCAGTCTATATTCAAGACGAAGACGACATCGCCTTGTTTAACCATGTCATCGTCGTGGCGGAAGACAACAGCCGCGTCGTGTTTGTCGAAAACTATATATCGGCGAGCCGCGAAGGAAACGCGGTCGTTAATGTGGTCGCCGAGGTGTTTGCTCAAGCGAACGCAAGCGTCTTTTTCGCCGCTGTCGACCATTTGGCCAAAGGCACCACGACGTATGTCAATCGGCGCGGCATCGCCGGGCGCGATGGACGGATCGAATGGGCGCTCGGGCTGATGAATGACGGCAATACGGTCTCCGAGAACATCACCCGCCTTGTCGGCGACGGCTCGTTCGGCGATACGAAAACGGTCGCGGTCAGCCGCGGCGAGCAAGTGCAAAACTTTACGACGAGCGTCATCCATTACGGCAAGCATACAGAAGGGACAATTTTGAAGCACGGTGTTGTCCGCGACAGCGCGACCTCGATTTTCAACGGCATCGGCAAAATTGAGCACGGCGCGTCAAAATCGAACGCCGAGCAGGAGTCGCGCGTCTTGATGTTGAGCGAAAAAGCGCGCGGCGATGCGAACCCGATTTTGTTGATTGACGAAGACGACGTCATGGCCGGCCACGCCGCTTCTGTCGGGCGCGTTGACCCGATCCAATTGTATTACTTAATGAGCCGCGGCATTCCGAGACGCGACGCGGAACGGCTCATCATCCACGGCTTTTTGGCGCCGGTCGTCGAAGCAATTCCGATTGAAGGCGTGAAAAACCAATTAATTGAAGTGATTGAAAGGAAAGTTCAATCATGAATGTAAACGACATTCGCGCGTTGTTTCCGATTTTGCATCAGAACGTCAACGGCCATCCGCTCGTTTATTTCGACAGCGCGGCGACATCGCAAAAGCCGCTGCCGGTGATTGAGGCGCTTGACCGCTATTACCGCGAGTACAACTCGAACGTCCACCGCGGCGTCCATACGCTCGGGACGAAGGCGACCGATGCGTACGAAGGCGCGCGCGAAAAAGTGCGGCGGTTTTTAAACGCCCAATCGGCGCAGGAAATCATCTTTACGCGTGGCACGACGGCATCGCTTAATTTGGTCGCCTCCAGCTACGGGCGCGCCAACGTCAAAGAAGGCGACGAGATCGTCATCACGTACATGGAGCATCACAGCAACTTGATTCCGTGGCAGCAGCTGGCGAAGCAAACGGGGGCGACGTTAAAATACATTCCAATGCAGGAAGACGGCACGATCGATCTGCGCGATGTCGAGGCGACCGTCACCGAAGCAGCGAAGATTGTCGCCATTGCTCATGTATCGAACGTGCTTGGGACGATCAACCCGGTGCGGGAGATCGCCCGCATCGCCCATGAGCGCGGCGCGGTCGTCGTCGTCGATGCGGCGCAAAGCGCTCCGCATATGAAGGTCGATGTCCAAGAACTTGATTGCGATTTTCTCGCCTTTTCCGGCCATAAAATGTGCGGGCCGACGGGAATCGGCGTATTATATGGCAAAAAGAAATGGCTTGAGCAGATGGAGCCGGTCGAGTTCGGCGGCGAAATGATCGATTTTGTCGAGCTGTACGACTCGACGTGGAAAGAGCTGCCGTGGAAGTTTGAAGGCGGCACGCCGATCATCGCCGGGGCGATCGGCCTTGGCGCGGCGATCGATTTCCTTGAACAAGTCGGCTTGGACGCCATTGCCGCCCATGAGCACGAGCTGGCGCAATACGCGCTCGAACGGCTGGCTGACATCGAAGGCGTCACCGTCTATGGCCCGAAAGAACGGGCGGGGCTTGTGACGTTTAACATCGAAGGGGTGCATCCGCACGATGTGGCGACCGTCTTGGACGCCGAGGGGATTGCCATCCGCGCCGGCCACCATTGCGCCCAGCCGCTCATGAAATGGCTCGGCGTGACGGCGACCGCCCGGGCGAGCTTTTACCTTTACAATACGAAAGAGGAAATCGACCGGTTCATCGCCGCATTACAGAAAGCGAAGGAGTACTTCAGCCATGTCTTCTAACCATCCGTTGGATCAGCTTTACCGCCAAGTCATTATGGATCATTATAAAAACCCGCGCAACCGCGGGGTGCTTGAGGGCACGAACGTCGATGTCAACATGAACAACCCGACGTGCGGCGACCGCATCCACTTGACGATGAAAGTTGAAGACGGAAAAGTCGCCGACGTCAAATTTGAAGGGGAAGGCTGTTCGATTTCGATGTCGTCGGCGTCGATGATGACGCAGGCGATCAAAGGGAAAACGGTGGAAGAAGCGCTTCGGCTCGCCCACATTTTTTCCGACATGATCCAAGGGAAAGAGTACGACGATTCCGTCGACCTTGGCGACATCGAAGCGCTCCAAGGCGTTTCCAAGTTTCCGGCCCGCATCAAATGCGCGACGCTCGCGTGGAAAGCGCTCGAAAAAGGACTGCATCACCACTAAGTCTAAAGGAAGGTGAACCGAGATGGCGAAAAAAGCACCGGAAATCGGTGAATACAAGTACGGCTTCGTCGACAAGGACGTCTCCGTCTTCCGCGCCCAGCGCGGCTTGACGCGTGAAGTCGTCGAAGAAATTTCGCGGATGAAAAACGAACCGCAATGGATGCTCGAGTTCCGCTTAAAAGCGCTCGACATCTTCTACAGCAAACCGATGCCGCAATGGGGCGGCGACTTGTCAAGCCTCGATTTCGATGAAATTACGTACTACGTCAAACCGACGGAAAAATCGGGCCGCTCATGGGATGAAGTGCCGGCGGAGATCAAAGCGACGTTCGATAAATTAGGGATTCCAGAGGCGGAACAAAAATATTTGGCCGGCGTCTCGGCGCAATATGAATCCGAGGTCGTCTACCACAACATGAAAGAAGACCTCGAAAAACTCGGTGTCATCTTTAAAGACACCGACTCGGCGCTGAAGGAAAACGAAGACTTGTTCCGCGAGTATTTTGCCAAAGTCGTGCCGCCGACGGACAACAAATTTGCGGCCTTGAACTCGGCCGTCTGGTCAGGCGGTTCGTTTATCTACGTCCCGAAAGGCGTCAAAGTCGATACGCCGCTTCAGGCGTACTTCCGCATCAACTCGGAAAACATGGGGCAGTTTGAACGGACGCTCATCATCGTCGACGAAGGGGCGCACGTCCATTACGTCGAAGGCTGCACGGCGCCGATTTACACGACGAACTCGCTCCATAGCGCGGTTGTGGAAATCATCGTCAAAAAAGGCGCGTACTGCCGCTACACGACGATCCAAAACTGGGCGAACAACGTCTTCAACTTGGTGACGAAGCGCGCCGTCTGCGAAGAAAACGCGACGATGGAATGGATCGACGGCAACATCGGCTCGAAGCTGACGATGAAATACCCGGCCGTCATTTTAAAAGGCGAAGGAGCGCGCGGCTTGACACTGTCGATTGCCATCGCCGGCAAAGGGCAGCACCAAGACGCCGGGGCGAAAATGATCCATCTGGCGCCGAATACGTCGTCGACGATCGTCTCGAAGTCGATCTCGAAACAAGGCGGCAAGGTGACGTATCGCGGCATGGTCCATTTCGGCCGCAAAGCGTCCGGCTCGCGCTCGAACATCGAATGCGATACGCTCATTCTCGACAATCAGTCGACATCGGACACGATTCCGTACAACGAAATTTTAAACGACAACGTGTCGCTCGAACACGAAGCGAAAGTGTCGAAAGTGTCGGAAGAGCAGCTGTTCTACTTGATGAGCCGCGGCATTTCCGAGCAGGAAGCGACGGAAATGATCGTCATGGGCTTCATCGAGCCGTTTACAAGGGAGCTGCCGATGGAATACGCGGTCGAGATGAACCGCTTGATCAAATTCGAGATGGAAGGAAGCATTGGGTAAGCTTGATGAATCAAGGGTGGAGCGTTCGCTTGGGGTGCTTCCCCCACAAAACGCCCACATGATCGACGCAGGGCAAAACAAGGGAGCGGCCGGCGCTTATTCTCTCCGGTGGTCTCTGGAAGCGTCAAGGCCGCCCTGCAGGCCATTTCCTCCCTCATGGGAGCATGTTTTTAGGGGAGCGCTCTTTTTTGGGCGCTCCCCTGTCATTGATCTCACATGCCAGGCGGATCTGTTCAGCCGCGCTCAGTCTTCCTGTTTAGCGCTGCACTTTTTCAAGCGCCAATTTGATGCCGAACCCGATCATCACCGCGCCCGTGATGCCTTCGATCCATTTCTTCGTTTTCGGCCGCTTCATGAAGTCGCTGATATAATGGATGAAGGAAATGTAAAACAAAAACCATATCGCGGTCATCGCCGTATAAGCCGCCCCCATTAGGAGAAACGGAGCGAAGGAGTGCGCGCCGGGCGCCACGAACTGCGGCAAAAACGTTAAGAAAAAAGCCGCCACCTTCGGGTTCAAAAAATCGGTGAGAAACCCTTGCCGGAAGCAGGCGGGCTGTTTTTCTCCGCTATTGACATCCGTTTCCACACCTAGGGCTTCGCCTTTTTTTATGACTCCATATAATGCCTTGACCCCTAAATACGTTAAGTACACAGCCCCCACATACTTCAGGATCGAAAACAGCAGGGCAGATTGCATGATGACGGCGGAAAGCCCGAGCGACGCCGCGGCGGTGTGGAGAAACAAGGCGCAGCAAACCCCTAGTGCGGTTTTCAAGCCGCCGATCTTCCCGGCGGAAATCGTGTTTTTGGTCACCACCGCCGTGTCGGGGCCGGGCAGCACAATCAAAAATATCGATAAGAGAAGAAACGGGTACAGATGAATCATCGGAAGCCCCCCATTATCAGAATGTTCCGATGGTTACCATTGTATCGCAACGGTTCCTCGGTTGTAAATCTGGACGTTCTGAACCGCCGCTGCTCTTTGATGGGACGGCGGTCATTTTTATTTCCTGGAGGTGGCACATATGATATAGTGAAGATAGCTGGAAATCGAACGAATTGGTGATTGATATGATTTACATCGGACTGACCGGCTGGGGGGATCATGACAGCTTGTACCCACCAGGTCTTGCGGCCAAAGACAAGTTGCTGGAATACGCGGCTCATTTTCCGACAGTCGAGGTCGATTCGTACTTTTACGCCATTCAGCCGCGTTCGAACGTGGAAAAGTGGATTCGCGAGACGCCGCCGTCGTTTCAGTTTATCGTGAAGGCATACCAAGGAATGACCGGGCATGAGCGCGGCCCGATTCCATATGAAAGCAAGGAAGCGATGTTCGCCGCGTTTTTGGACTCGATCGCGCCGTTTCAGGAAGCGGGGAAATTGGCGATGGTGCTGTTTCAGTTTCCGCCGTGGTTTGACTGCCGGCGCGAGCACGTGGCGTACTTGCGCTGGGTGAAAGCGCGGATGGGGGAGGTGCCGGCGGCGCTCGAATTTCGGCACCAATCGTGGTTTTCGCCGCGCTTTTATGACAAAACGCTGCGCTTCATGGAAGAAGAAGGCTGGATCCACAGCATTTGCGACGAGCCGCAGGCGGGGGAAGGGTCGGTGCCGACCGTTTTGCATCCGACCGACCGGGAAAAGACGCTCATCCGCCTGCACGGGCGCAACGTCTATGGCTGGAACAGGGCGACGGCCGGCGAGAACTGGCGGGCGGTCCGCTACTTGTATCGATACAACGAGCGCGAGCTGCGCGAGTGGGCGCGCCATATCGAGACATTAAAGCAAAAAACAAAACAGATTTACGTGCTGTTCAACAACAACTCCGGCGGCGACGCCGCTGACAACGCCAAACAATTGATCGATTTGCTTGGCATTGAGTACACGGGCCTTGCGCCGCGGCAGCTTGGTTTGTTTTGAAGCGGGGGGAGAGACAAAATGGCGTATATGTTGCTTTTTTTGATCGGCTTTATCGCGGGGACGGTGGGCAGCTTGGCCGGCCTTGGCGGCGGGGTGATCATCGTGCCGGCGCTTCTGTTTTTCGGCGCGCTCGGCTGGCTGTCGGCGGTGACGCCGCAGGTCGCGGTCGGCACGTCGCTTGTCGTCATTATTTTCAATGGCTTATCGTCCACATTGTCGTATATGAAAGACAAAATGGTCGACTATCAAAGCGGCTTGCTCTTTTGTCTTGGCAGCGTTCCCGGGGCGGTCATCGGCGCTTGGGTGAACAATACGCTGAGCGCCGCTCATTTTTCATTGTATTTTGGGCTGTTTTTAATCGCCATGTCGCTCTTTTTGTCGCTCAGTCAAAAGAAAACGAAGCGTTCGGCTGACGAGACGGCGGCGGCGAAAGAAAACGGGGTCGAACGAACGGCGGCGGAGCAGGCGCGGCCGGCGCCGTGGTGGAAACGGCGTGTTGTGCGAACGTACACGGACCGAAACGGTGAGGTGTTCACATACGGCTATCAGCCGCTCATGGCGGTCGCCATCGCGTTTGTCGTCGGCTTTTTCGGCGGGCTGTTTGGCATTGGCGGCGGCTCGCTCATGGTGCCGGCGATGATCGTGCTGTTTCGCTTTCCGCCCCATGTGGCGGTCGCCACGTCGATGTTGATGATTTTTTTGTCCTCGCTCGTCGGCTCTCTCACCCATGTCGCGATGGGAAACGTGCAATGGTCGTTTGCCCTTGCCCTCATTCCCGGCGTATGGATCGGCGCGAAAACCGGAGCGTGGATCAATAAGCGGATGCCAAGCCGGACGCTTGTCGTCGTGCTGCGGCTAGTGCTTGTGCTGCTCGGGGCCCGGCTTGTATGGGGAAGTTTGGCGTAATGGAAGGAGGGGCGCGCGTTTTGAAGCAAACTATTTATATTTACCATACGAACGACGTGCACAGCCATTTTGAACATTGGCCGCAAATCGCCCGCTTTTTGTCAGAACGGAGAAGGGAGCATCGCGCGCGCAACGAGGCGATGCTTTTGTTTGATGTCGGCGATTTTCTCGATCGCGTGCACCCGATTACCGAGGCGACGCGGGGGAAGGCGAATGTGGACTTGTTGAACGATCTTGGCTATGATGCGGTGACGATCGGCAACAACGAAGGGATCACCCTTGATCATGATGAACTGGATACGTTGTACGAACAGGCTCGGTTTCCGGTCGTGGTCGCCAATTTGTTTCGCCGCGATGGCGTGCGGCCGCATTGGGCGCTTCCGTATGTCGTCATCCCGGCGACGGAGACGTTTCGCATTGGGGTGGTTGGCGCCACCGCTCCGTTTTCTCACTTTTACGAGCTGCTCGGCTGGAAGATCGTTCCGCCGTTTGACATGTTGGCAGCGGCGGTGGAGGAAGTGAGGCAAAAGGCCGATTGCGTCGTTGTGCTGTCCCATCTTGGGGTGAATGAGGATGAAAAAATTGCTGCGACGATCCCAGGCGTGGACATTATTTTAGGCGCTCACACCCACCATGTGTTTCTAGAAGGAAAAACATTGAATCAAACACTGCTTTGCGCGGCGGGGAAATACGGAAAATATGTTGGGGTGGTCAAGCTGGAGATTGACCAAAACCGGCTGTCCAGGGCATCCGCGACGGTCGTGGATGTCGAACCATTGCCCCGCTCCGAGGCGGTCGAGCGCCATCTTGTTTGTCTTGAGCAGGAAAGTTTGGCGCGGCTTGAAGCGGAACAAGTCGCCGTGCTCCATGATGACTTGCCGCTTGACTGGTTCGCCCCATCGCCGCTCGCGAATTTGCTTGCTTCCGCTTTGCGTGAGTGGTGCCAAGCGGACATCGGGATGGTGAACGCCGGCGTGCTGCTTGCGCCGCTTGCGAGAGGACCGGTGACGAAAAAAGATTTGCATCGCATTTGCCCGCATCCGCTCAACCCGTGCAAGGTGAAGCTGCGCGGCGCGGAGCTCAAAGAGATTATCCTTGAGGCCAATACTGAACGGATGAAGCATTTGCGTTTTAAAGGGTTTGGCTTCCGCGGCGAAGTGATGGGGGAAATGGTGTACGACGGCGTGGACATCGAGGCCGGGCTCGAGGAGGACGGCCAATGGCATATCCGCCGCATTATGATCAACGGCGAGCCGCTCAATCCCGAGCGCACGTATGAGGTGGCGACGACCGATATGTTTGCGATCGGCCACTTTTATCCGCAAATTCAGCGGGCGGCGGAAAAAACGTATTACATGCCGGAGTTTTTGCGCGATCTTCTCGCTTGGAAATTGGCCCAATAGGCAGGCACTTCTTTTTCCATGCTTCATACATTGGAGTATGGAAAGGAGAGTGACTGCGGCGATGGTCGAAGTGAAGCCAATCATCATTGACGGGCATCCGTTTATTGCTGTGTCCGTCCAGCTGCCGAAAACGAATTTGTTGGCGGTGGCGGGTGAAAAAGGGTACATTATGTGCGGGGCGCTCGATGTGGCGCTGTTGAATGAGAAATTGCGCGACCGCGGCATTATCGCCGGGCGGGCGGTCGGGGTGCGCACGATTGAACAGCTGCTTGAGGCGCCGCTGGAATCGGTGACAGTCGCCGCTTTGGAGCTCGGCATTGAAGAGGGAATGAAAGGAAGAGAGGCGCTGTTGAAAATGCGGTGAAAAAATCCCTCCTTGCAAGCATACATATAGCTTGTAAAGGAGGGATTTCATTTTGTTGCGCCCCCGATTCGTGCGGAAGGGGCCGCTCCCGTTCCGCTACGTGTTTTTATTGACGTTCGTTTTTTTTATGTTCTCGACGGCGGCAAGCCTTTGGATTGTCAATAAAGGCATTAAGCCGGTGCTCATGGAGATTGCGGAAACGGAAACGAAGCGGATTGCTAACTTGGTGATCAATAACGCCATTGAGCAGCAGTTTCAAAAAGACAACCCTGAATTTCGGCAGCTGGTCACGGTTCAAAAGGACGAAAGCGGCAAAATTGTGTCGGTCGATTTTGACACCGCGGTGATCAATCGCATCTTATCGGAGACGGATGATCATGTGATGGAAAGCTTAAAGGCGGCGACAGAAGGACGGCTTGAACGGATGGTCCTTCCCGAAGTCGAGTCCGGAACGGGAGACAGCCGCGGCATCATTTATTACATTCCGCTTGGAAAAATCACGGATAATGCCCTCTTGGCCAACCTCGGCCCGCGCATTCCGGTGCAGTTTCAGATCGTTGGCAATGTCGACTCGGAAGTGACGAAAGAAATTCGAGCTTATGATATTAACAGTTTTTTTATTGAAATTGATATTCATGTATCGGTCGACATCCAAGTCGTCATTCCGTTTGCCTCGAAAATTTCCAATGTGACAACAGATATTCCAGTTGTGATGCGCTTTATTCCGGGAGAAGTGCCGCAGTTTTACAACAAAAACGGCGGCCCGCTCGGCCCGTCCATCCAGCTTCCGAATCGGTAGTGGGAAAGGCTGTCAATGCGCGCCTCTAAAAGGCCGGCGACTGTCATCTTCCTAAATCGATCGTTCTCGTTCGACTTTCGAAGGATCGAACAACCGCCTGCTTCACAGCCCCATATATGGGTCTTTAAGCGGCGTTGTTCGGTCACCCGACAGTCGACCAAATACTCGGTAAAAGCTGCAAATGGTAAAGCTTCAAATTGCATCTATATAGTTCCGTTAGGTTGACGGATGCCCGCGTCAGCCGTTGGGAATGGTTTTGACAGAAACATGGAAACGTTATGCAAAAAAAGTGTTCTTCCCGGCGAAGGGGCTTTGGCTGTTTCTCTGGCGTTTGTCAAGAGGAAACAGCTTTTTTGTTTTTCAAATAGAAAACAACTAGACGAGTTGGTTCGAATTTTGTAATATTATATTAAATTGAAAATAGTTTTATTATTTACATAGCAGTTTGAAAGGGGAATGAACGGCCGGCATCGGAAGGCATGCATCAGTTTGCGGCGCCATCCGGCGCGGCGGACGAGCGCACAAGGCAGACGGGCTCTGTCGATATAGTATGCAGAGAAAGGTGTGCGCTCTGGTGACAGAACATTTTGAACAATGGGGGAACAAGAAATGAAGAAAAAAAGAGCAGCAGGTGTCTTTTTCTCATTGATGCTGACGGCAGGTCTTTTGGCCGGCTGCGGCGGCAACCAGCAAAGCGGCGGTTCTTCAGGCGGAAACGGCGGCGGAGGCGGGGGCGGCGATGCGATTAAAATCGGCGCCAACCTTGAGCTCTCCGGCGGGGTCGCTTCGTATGGACAGTCGATCGCCGAAGGAGTAGAGCTGGCGTTTGAGGAAATCAACAAAGAAGGAATCAACGGCAAAAAGTTGGAGCTTGTCAAAGTAGACAACAAATCGGAAGCGGCCGAAGCGACAAACGGCGCGATCAAGCTGATCAGCCAGGATAAAGTCGTCGCCATCATCGGCTCGGCGACGAGCACGAACACGCTCGCTCAAGTGCAAATTGCCAATGACAATAAAGTTCCGATTATTACACCGTCTGGGACGAGCGAAACGGTGACCGTCAAAGATGGCAAAGTGAACGAGTTCGTCTTCCGGACGTGCTTTATCGACCCGTTCCAGGGAACGGTGGCGGCCAAATTTGCGCTGAACGACTTGAAAGTAAAAAAGGCGGCTGTTTTGATCGACAGCGCGAGCGATTATTCGAAAGGGCTGGCGGCTTCATTTAAAGACACATTTACAGCTGGCGGCGGCCAAATCGTCTCTGAAGAAGCGTATGTGGCGAAAGACACTGATTTCCGTGCGACGCTGACGCGCATTAAATCCAAAAATCCGGAATTCATTTTCCTGCCGGGCTATTATGAAGAAGTCGGCCTCATCGTCAAGCAGGCGCGCGAGCTTGGCTTGAACGTGCCGATCATGGGCGGCGACGGCTGGGATTCGCCGAAGCTGGTCGAGATCGCCGGCAAAGACGCGTTGAACAATACGTACATTACGAACCATTATTCGTCGGGCGACCCGGATCCGAAAATTCAAGAGTTTGTGAAAGCCTTTAAAGCGAAATACAATAAAGCGCCGGATGCGTTCAACGCTCTTGGCTATGATACAGCCTACTTCCTGGCCGATGCCATTAAGCGGGCCGGCAGCGCCGATCCGGTGAAAATTAAAGACGCGCTGGCGCAAACGAAAGATTTGCAGCTTGTCACGGGAACATTTACGGTCGATCAAAACCACAATCCTGTCAAATCGGCTATTATTTTGGAATACAAAGACGGGCAGCAGCAATTTAAAACAAAAGTGAATCCGTAATAAAAGGCTGGATGGATGCGTGGACAGGGGAGGCCCCTAAGGGGCGCCCTCCCATCCGGCATTTCTTTTGGCCAACGACGAGTTTTCGTTAAGGAGCGTGCAATCATGGAACTCATTCAACAGCTGGTCAACGGCATTTCGCTAGGCAGCATTTATGCGCTCATCGCGCTTGGCTATACGATGGTGTATGGCATCGTCCGGCTCATTAACTTCGCCCATGGCGACGTCTTTATGATTGGTTCATTCGTCGGGTTTTATGCTGTGACGATGCTTCACGTCGGCTTTGTTCCGGCGCTGTTGTTGGCGATGGCCGCCTGCGCCGTGCTCGGGGTAGTCATTGAGCGGATTGCGTACAAGCCGCTGCGCAATGCGGCGCGCATCGCGGTGCTTATTACGGCGATCGGCGTATCGCTCTTGATTGAGTACGTCACGATTTATTTGCGCGGGGCGCAGCCGGAAGCGTATCCGAGCACATTGCTTCCGGATCGGAACTTGGAGCTGTTTGGGATTGTCATCAGCAGCCAGTCGCTGTTCATCCTCGGCACGTCCCTCGTTTTGATGGTCCTTCTTCAGTTCATTGTTCACCGGACAAAAATCGGGAAGGCGATGCGTGCTGTTTCCCATGATGCGGAAGCGGCCCGGTTGATGGGGATTAATGTCGACAATACGATTTCGGCCACGTTCGCCATCGGTTCGGCGCTTGCGGGGCGGCAGGCGTTATTTTCGGCATTTATTATACAAAAATCGAGCCATTGATGGGCATTCTTCCCGGATTAAAAGCGTTTGTCGCCGCCGTGTTGGGCGGAATCGGCATCATTCCGGGAGCGATGGTCGGGGGCTTTTGCTTGGCGTCATCGAATCGCTCGTCAGCGGGCTCGGCTACTCGCTTTGGCGCGACGGAGCGGCGTTTGTCATTTTAATTCTCATCCTCATTTTCCGGCCGGCCGGATTGTTTGGCAAGAACGTACGAGAAAAAGTGTAAAGGATGGTAGGGAACAATGGCAACTTGGAAGCGGACGCGTGGATTTTGGGTTTCCGTCATACTGGCCTTCTCCTTTTTCGTTGTTGTCGAGTGGCTGATCGCAAGCGGAACGTTAAACATCTTTTATGTGAATACCCTCTTTTTTATAGCGATTAATGTCATTTTGGCCGTCAGCCTTCATTTAATTATCGGGATCACCGGACAATTTTCCATTGGCCATGCCGGTTTTTTCGCCGTTGGCGCCTATGCCTCCGCGATTATGACGATGAAGCTGCAGCTGCCGTTTGCGGTCGGCGTCTTGACCGCTGGGGTGGCGGCGGCGCTCGCCGGCCTCATCATCGGCGTGCCGAGCCTGCGTTTAAAAGGCGATTACTTGGCGATCGCCACGCTTGGGTTTGGCGAAATCGTCCGCATTGCGCTCTTGAACATCGATTACGTCGGCGGGGCGAGCGGCATGACGGTGACGCATATGACGACATGGCCATGGGTGTTCGCCTGCTTGTTTGCCACCATTTTGGTGATCGCCAACTTCACGAATTCGACGCACGGGCGGGCGTGCATCTCGATCCGCGAAGATGAAATCGCCGCCGATGCCATGGGGATCAACACGACGTATTACAAAGTGGCGGCGTTTGCGATCGGTTCGTTTTTCGCCGGCATCGCCGGAGCGCTGTACGCCCATCACTTTTACATCATTCAGCCGTCGAACTTTGGCTTCCTGAAATCGTTCGACATCTTGATTTTCGTCGTGCTCGGCGGGCTCGGCAGCCTATCCGGCGCGGTGGTGGCGGCGGTGCTGCTGACGATCGTTTCGACGTTCTTGCAAAACTATCCGGAAACGCGGATGATCATTTACAGCATCGTCTTGATTTTGGTGATGCTGTACCGTCCAACCGGGCTGATGGGGACGAAAGAACTATCTTCGCTCTTCAAATGGCGGAAGGCAGCGCAGGGAGGAATGAATCATGGCGGCAAAAACACCGTTGCTTAAGGCAGAAAACGTCGGCATCCAGTTTGGCGGGCTGAAGGCGCTCTCCGGTGTGACGATGGAGCTATATCAAGGGGAGCTTGTCGGGCTCATCGGCCCGAACGGCGCGGGGAAAACGACGCTGTTTAACTTATTGACGGGCGTGTATGTGCCGACTGACGGGCGGATTATGCTTGACGGCGAGACGTTGAACGGACTGCCGCCGTATAAAATTACGCACAAAGGGATCAGCCGGACGTTTCAAAACATTCGCCTGTTCGGCGAGCTGTCGGTGCTCGACAACGTGAAAGTCGCCTACCATGCGCACGCCCGCCATTCGATCGCGAGCTCCATTCTCCGCCTCCCGTCCCATTTCCGCGGTGAAAAGGAAATGGAAGAAAAGGCGATCGAGTTTTTGAAAATTTTTCAGCTTGACGGCGTCATGCACGAGAAGGCGAAAAACTTGCCGTACGGCCAGCAGCGCCGGCTTGAGATCGCTCGGGCGCTGGCGGCGCAGCCAAAAGTGCTTTTGCTTGACGAGCCGGCCGCCGGCATGAACCCGCAAGAAACGAAAGAATTGATGAAGTTGATTGCGTTCATTCGCGAACGGTTTGCGTTGACGATTTTGTTGATTGAGCATGACATGTCGCTTGTGATGGGCATATGCGAGCGCATTTACGTGTTGGATCACGGCCAGCTGATCGCCGAAGGCACGCCGGAACAAGTGCGCAGCAACCCGAAAGTGATCGAGGCTTACCTTGGCGAGGAGGTGTCGTGACGTGTTGAAAGTGGAGGCAATCGATGTGTTTTACGGCAACATTCATGCCTTAAAAGGCGTATCGCTTGAGGTGAACAAAGGCGAGATCGTCACGCTGATCGGGGCGAACGGCGCGGGGAAAACGACGCTTCTGAAAACCATTTCCGGGCTGCTTAGGCCGAAAAACGGCGACATCGTGTATGAGGGAGCCTCGATCGCCGGCAAGGCGGCGCAAACGATCGTCAAGCAAGGCATTTCCCACGTGCCGGAAGGGCGGCGCGTGTTCGCCAATATGACGGTCGAGGAAAACTTGGAGCTTGGCGCGTTTTTGCGCAAAGACAAAGACGGCATTCAACAAGACTTTGCCAAAGTCTTTCAGCTGTTCCCGCGCCTCGAGGAGCGGCGCAAGCAGCTGGCCGGCACGCTTTCGGGCGGCGAGCAGCAGATGCTCGCCATCGGCCGTGCGCTCATGGCGCGCCCGAAGCTGCTCTTGCTTGACGAACCGTCGATGGGGCTCGCGCCGCTTTTGGTCAAAACGATTTTCCGCATCATTCAGGAAATCAACGAGTCGGGGACGACGATTTTGCTTGTCGAACAAAACGCCCATATGGCGCTCTCCATCGCCCATCGCGCCTATGTCCTTGAATCGGGGCGCGTCGTCTTGTCGGGAACGGCGAGCGAGCTGCAGGCGAGCGAGCAGGTGAAGCAGGCGTATTTGGGTGGGCGTTGAGAAGCGATAGGCGGAAGAACGTCAGCGGAAAGCGGTTTAGGACGGTTGTGCTGCCGTGGAAAAAAAGAGGCTGACCCAAAAAGCCGTCTGTCTTTAAGATAGGCACAACATAAAGAAGCGGTCAGCACGCATATATGGAGACGGAAGAGGGCGTCCCCATCCTTTTGGGACACCCTCTTTTTCTTGACCGTTTCGGCCGGCGAACGCCGGCTGGGATGGACGGACGGGAAACATCGGCGTCCGGGACGTCTCTGCTCTTGAAAAAACATGCCGCTTATTTGGGCGGCTGGCGTTGGCGGAGAGAACCCCGTCGCGCCAGCCCCCGCGCGGCTAGCGGCGCCGTTGTTGCCGCTCGGCCCACTCCCATGCTTTTAAGTGCGGGTACGGGTCAAACGCCCATTCGGTATAGCCGTTGTCTTTGTACATGCCGTAGTGAAGATGGGGCGGAAATTTCCCCGCCGTGCCGGGCGGACCGTAGCCAGAGCTGCCGACCGAACCGATGATCGTCCCCGGCTCGACGATTTGCCCCTCGCGAAGATCGGCGGCGAAGCCGTTCAAATGGGCAAAGTAATGGTACGTGTTGTTGATGTCGCGGATGCCGATGCGCCAGCCGCCGTATTTGTTCCACCCTTTCAGCTCGACGATGCCATAGCACGTCGAGCGCACCGGAACGCCGTAGCCGGCGAAAATGTCGGTTCCTTCATGAATGCGCCGCCCGCCCCAGCCGCGCGCATCCCCCCATGTATCGCGGTAGCTGTAATTGGCCCCTAGCGGAAGCGGAAACACGTGGTTGTCCAATTTCAACGTCTGATACTTTTTATAAATTCTCGCCTTTCCTAAAATCAAGTCGACGGTTTTGGCGCGTTGGTAATAGTTCCAAAGCGCGATTTTGATATGGCGGTGATCGATGCCGTACGTCTGCAAATAGCGGGCCATGGCCATGATCACATCGTCATCGTCATCCGCCCGCGCATAGCCGTCGCCGTCTCCGTCCACGCCGAGGCCTCCAAACTGGGAGATGGTGAACGGGTCTGTATCATGCGGGTTTTTGTTCAGCGGCCCGGCCCATATTTCCGGCTTCATATAAATGCCGAGAACGCCGGTCGGTTTGGGCAAGTCGCGGCGCACTTGCCGGACGTTTCGCTCATACTGGTCAATGGCCGCAAAGTAATACCACGGGATCAAGGAAACGGCCTCGGCCTTTTTGTACAGCTCCATTCGCTTTTCATACACCGCTTCTTCCTGTTCCCCCGCCGAAGCCGCGCCGGCGGCGATCCACAGCATCGCTGCCGCCGATATGGCGGCAAGCCATCGATGCACGCGTATTCCCCCTTTCCGCCTGTTTCATATGTTTAGTTTGGGGAGAAACGGGAATTTCATAAATGTTAAAAGGAGGAAAATCGTCTGATGGACGATTTTTTTGTGTTTTCCTGCGCTTTTCATTATAATGAGAAATGAACAATCATCGACAAGTGGAGTGAGAACGATGGCGACGAAAGAAGAACACGTCCGCAAGCCGGACTGGTTGAAAATCAAGTTGAACACGAACGAGAATTATATCGGTTTAAAGAAGCTGATGCGGGAAAACCGTTTACATACCGTTTGCGAGGAAGCGAAGTGCCCAAACATTCACGAATGCTGGGCCGTACGGCGGACGGCGACGTTTATGATTTTAGGCAGCGTCTGCACGCGCGCCTGCCGCTTTTGCGCCGTCAAAACCGGGCTGCCGACCGAGCTCGATTGGCAGGAGCCGGAACGCGTCGCGGAATCGGTGCGCATCATGAACTTGAAACACGTCGTCGTCACCGCCGTCGCCCGCGATGACCTAAAAGACGGCGGGGCGGCGGTATTCGCCGAAACAGTGCGCGCCATCCGCCGGAAAAACCCGTTTACGACGATCGAGGTGCTGCCGTCGGATATGGGCGGGGTGTATGAAAACTTGAAAATTTTGATGGATGCCCGCCCTGACATTTTAAACCATAACATCGAAACGGTGCGCCGCTTGACTCCAAGGGTGCGCGCCCGCGCGACGTACGAACGTTCGCTTGAGTTTTTGCGGCGCGCGAAAGAATTGCAGCCGGACATTCCGACGAAATCGAGCATCATGGTCGGCCTTGGGGAAACGAAAGAGGAAATCATGGAAGCGATGGATGACTTGCGCGCCAACCATGTCGACATTTTGACGATCGGCCAGTATTTGCAGCCGACGAAAAAACATTTGAAGGTCGTCAAATATTACCATCCGGATGAGTTTCAAGAGCTGAAAGAAATCGCGTTGAGCAAAGGGTTCAGCCATTGTGAAGCGGGGCCGCTCGTCCGCTCGTCGTACCATGCCGATGAGCAGGTGAGCGAGGCGGCGAAAGCGCGGCAGTTGAAAGCGTAACATCCAACGAACGGCGCGAAAGCAAGCAAGCGTTGTTTCAGCGGCTGAAAGCATCATCCCGGCCGGATGAACGCGAAGAAACGGTCATGCCTTTCATCAAGAAGGCAGACCGTTTCTTTTCCCTAGCGCCCCGCTTTCGTCGCCCGCGGCGTGCCGTCGCGGAAATCGCGGTCTAATTCATCGTTTGTTTCGTTGATCATTTCGCCGTTTTCATTTTCCCCGTCGCTTAGTTTTTTCCCTTGCGGATATTTCAACATCCGCTGAATCGTCGCATCGAGAATTTGGTCGATGTTGCGCGTGTTCGAATCAAGGCGCCCGAAGCGCTCAATGTCCTTCATCAGCTGCGGATTGTCGGCGACATACACATGGTAGTAGCGTGGAACGACGGAAAGCGCTGTTTTTTTCACTTGATCGGCCGTTTGCTGCCGATTGTTCGTGTCCGCGTCATACACGACGAGCACTTCCTCATCCGTGACGAGCGTGGCGACGTCTTTGACGCCCGGTAGCTGGGTGCACAATTTGCTGATTAAATCAGCCGCTTTCTCGCGGTTGAAGGACGGCATGTCGTTATAGCCGTTTGCATCGCCGAGGATCGGGCTTTTTTGATGGCGGACGTAGCCGAAGTTGTTCATCGGCGTGTCATCGCCGTTGGGCACCCCGTTTTCATTGTACAGCTCGTTGCGGTCGGTCACATTGATCGTGTTGCCGCTCCGCTTGTAAATATCGGTGTTGTCGTCCTCGGCCGTCTGTGCGCAGCCGGCTAGGGCGACGGCCGTTCCGAACATAACGGCCAACCATGGTCGTCTCATCGTCAGCACCCCCTTCGCTTTTAGGGTGGCACACGGATGATGGTTTGATGACAGTAATTGATTGGGGGCGATGCATCGTTTATGATGGAAGTGGAAAGGCGAGGTGAGAACAGTGATTTGCATTAACAATCATTGTTACGAACTGGTGGAAAATGTGAAAAACGCCTTTAATGAAGAAGCCTTTCGCGCCCGATATGCGGACATTTTGGCGAAGTACGACTACATTGTCGGGGATTGGGGATACAACCAACTCCGGTTGCGCGGGTTTTTTGACGACCATAACCAAAAAGCGACGTACGATACGAAAATCAGCACGTTGTCCGAATATTTGTATGAATATTGCAACTTCGGCTGCGCGTATTTTGTGCTGCGCAAGGTGAAACGGTAAGCACGGCAGCCGCCCGCTTGCCGCGAGCGGCTGCCTCGTCATTCGCCTTCGTTGTACGGAAACTGTTCGCTCTGATGCGGATCGTCGTGCGGCGGGTGGGCGGCTGGGTCGCGCCTTGGAATGTTTTGGTGGAACGATTTAAACTCGTAGTTGAAGGCGCTGTAATACCGCTGGCCTTCCTTCCAAGGCGTGCTTTTGTTTTCGACCGGCGCGTCGTCGCGGCGCGGCGAGCCGTACGGCCCTTCTGGGAACTCTTCGGCGGTCAAGAAATTGCGCTGTTTCTCGACGATGGAAAAATCGGCGTATGTTTCCCGTTCCGCCATTCGTCTCACCTTCCTTCGTTCGTGGGCTGTTTCATAAGATGCCCGAAACCGAGGAAGGTTATGAGAGATACTCCTCCAAAAAGGCGCGCAAATCGTTGGCATCTTGTTCATGAAGCTGGTAAGCGTGCTCGATATAGCCTGGCTCCTCCAAATCGTCGCGCCCGAGAATGGCAAAGCGGTTGCTTTGCAAATCGAGCACGAGCCACTTCCCGTAAAAACGATCCGTTTCGATGAGCGCCAAATCAAACCGCTGCCGCTCGCCGACAAAACTGACGAAGCGGACGGCCGCTTCGACGGTGTCGTCGTATAAATAAAACCGTTCGCCCATCATTTGAGCCCCTCCTGTTTTTTCGTCTATGTCCATCATAGCAGACAGGCGGCGAAAACGGGAGACAGAAAATCGCACAAAGGAACGAGGAGGGATGACGGATGTATTTTGTCGATCGCAAAAAACTGGAAGAAACGCTCAGCTACATGGAACAAATGCTGGACCGTTACAAGGCCGAGGAGCGATGGGACGAGCCGCTTCGGCAATTGGCGCTCGAACGGATCGCTCATATCGTCATCGAGGCGGTGTTGGACGTCGGCAACGCCATGATCGATGGGTTTATTATGCGCGACCCAGGCAGCTACAACGACATCATCGACATTTTGGCTGACGAACAGGTGATCTCGCCGGCGGATGCCGACCGATTGAAAGCGTTCATCGCCCATCGGAAAATGCTTGTGCACGAATATGCGCGCGTCGATCACGCGAAATTGCTCGCCGATCTGAACGAACATTTGCCGGCGCTTGAGGCGTATCCGAAGGCGGTGCGCGCTTACCTTGAAAACGAGCTCGGCCCGGTGTCGGCGTTTCGCAATTGATGGCGGGAAAGGAGAGCGGATGCATTGAAACGATACAACGGCTACCTCATCGATTTGGACGGGACGATGTACCGCGGCACCGAATGCATCGCTGAGGCGCGTACGTTTGTCAACGAGCTGCACCGCCGCGGCATTCCGTATTTGTTTGTCACGAACAATTCGTCGCGCACACCGGCGCAAGTGGCGGAAAAATTGCGTTCGTTCGGCGTGCCGGCGGAGGAGAAGCATGTGTTTACGACAAGCCAGGCGACGGCGAATTACATTTTTGAAAAGAAACCGGATGCTTCCGTGTATGTGATCGGTGAAGAAGGGCTCCAAACCGCCTTGGCGGACAAAGGATTCCGCTTGGCCGGCGAAGATGCGGATGTCGTCGTCATCGGGATTGACCGGCAAATTACATACGAAAAGTTCGCTGTCGCTTGTCTCGCTGTCCGAAATGGAGCGATGTTCATCTCAACCAACGGCGACATCGCTTTGCCGACGGAGCGAGGGCTGCTTCCGGGCAACGGGGCGCTGACGTCGGTCGTCGCCGTATCGACGCAGGTGAAGCCGACATTTATCGGCAAGCCGGAAAAAATCATTATGGAGCAGGCGCTCAAAGTGCTCGGCGTCCCGAAGGAGGACGTGCTGATGATCGGCGACTATTATGAAACCGACATTTTAGCCGGCATGAACGCTGGCATCGATACGCTTTTAGTCCATACGGGCGTTACGACAAAAGAAATGCTCGCCCGCTACGAACGGATGCCGACGTATACGGCCGATTCGCTTTTGGAATGGCTTGACCGCTTGTAAACAACGCCGCTTTGCCAAAAAAGGCAAGGCGGCGTTTCATGTTGCTCGGCGCGGATGGAGGGCGCGCATGGGCAGCGCCGGCGTTACTCGGCATTGGCGGCCCGATGCGCCAGGCGGCTTGACGCCGCCGCGGCGATGGCGCCGACAATGTCGTCCAAAAACGTGTTGCATTTGCCGGTCGATTTATCATTTAAATATTGCAAAATGCCCGGTTTTTGCTTATCGATATATCCGTAGTTCGTAAACCCGATCGATCCGTACACATTGACGATTGACAGCGCCAAAATTTCGTCGACGCCATACAGCCCTTCATCGCGGCGGATGATCGACTGCAGCGGTTCATCGAGCCGACCGTCTTCGGCGAGTTTATCCAATTGGATGCCGGTTAGAATCGCATTTTGCACTTCGCGTTTCGAAATGACGCGGTTGACGTTTTCGATGCACTCCTCCATCGTTAAATCGGGATGATATTTTGATTGCAAGTAATAAACGAGCTCCGCAATTTTTTCCACGGTCACCCCCCGTTCCTCAAGCCAGCGCCGAGCCGTTTGTTCCAGATTGTTCATCATGAATTCGCTCATGAACTTCACCTGTTTCTTTTAGAAAGTCGTTTTCTATATATATGTATCATGTCATAAATCAGTCCGTCATATAAAGAAAAATGCTCATCGGCTTTTTTGGCGCCCGCTGTCATATATAAAAAGTAGCCCTCTTTTTCCGCGGCCATGCGCTGGCTGATCAGCATAGGCGCGTGAATGGGGCCGTTTCATGCTGGAGCGGAGGCGGAATCGGCTCATCGATGGGGCGGCGATGAGATGAAGGTGTGGAACGAGCGGAATGACTGGTTTCGGCAAAAAGGAAAAAGGAGGCGCGGCGATGGAAGAATGGGTGCGTGAACAGTATGGCATGCGCGTCGAGAGGTTGGAGCGAAGCGGACGGCATGCGGCCTTTTGGCATCGGCAGGAGCGTTTTTTGCTCGTTCCCGCCGATGGGCAAAGCGAAGCGGAAATGGAAGAGCGCCAGCAAATGAGCCGCTATTTGCGGGCAAAAGGAGTGGACGGCGTCGGAGAACTGGTCAAAACGACGTCCGGAACGTATATCGCTTCCTATAATGGACAGCCGTTGGCGCTCGTTCGCGCTCCGCTTCCGGCGGCTCGCTTTCGTTCGCTCGGAAGGGAATTGGCGGTGATGCATGAATGCGGGAGAACATGTCCATGGCCGATCGTCGCCTGCCGGCGCATCGGCCAATGGCGGGAGCTGTGGGCGAAGCGGATCGATCAAATGGAGGCGTTTTGGTCGAGCAAGCTCGCTTCCGGGCCGTCGTCGCTGTTTGATCGTCTGTTTATCGAATCGTTCCCGTATTATTTAGGCTTGGCGGAAAACGCGGTGCAATACGTGGCGGACACGGAGATTGACGAAGAACCAGGGCGCATCGATTACGCGGCATTTTGCCATGAGCGTCTCCCCGAGGCGAAGTGGGTTGGGGGGGAGAAGCGAAGCTGCCGACCGACTGGGTGTATGACCATTGCGCCCGCGATTTGGCGGAATGGGTGCGCCATTTGTACGAAAAGAGCGGACTTGGCTGTCAGCGGGCGGTGCGGCAGTTTTTTCAAGAGTATGAACATGCGGCGCCGCTGTCGCCGTTTGCGTGGCGGCTTGTTTACGCCAGGTTGTTGTTTCCGCTTTCCTATTTTGAATGTGTCGAGGCATATTATATCGCTGTGGATGAGAGCGAACGGACAAGGCGGGAGGGGGAGTTGCGGCGCTTGCTCGATCGATCGCACGAGTACGAGCGGTTTTTGGCTTCGTTTGCCAAGATCGCCGGCATCTCGAACCGCATCCGCCTGCCGGCGGTCGAGTGGCTGCCGCCGGCGTAACGCAGGGAAGACAGCTTCCCGCTTTTTTTGGCCCAAACGAAAAAACGACCGCTTCCCTGCCGTTAAACCCTAAGGACAACTTCCCGTTTTTTTTCGGCCAAAGTTGTGATAAGATTTAGAAAAAACGATGCGGGAGGCTGCACCATGACGAAGCCGTATGTATTCATTACGCGAAAATTGCCCGAGGACGTGGTCGCGCCGCTTTTGGCCATCGCTGAAGTAGAGATGTGGCCCCATGAAGATATGGCCGTGCCGCGCGATGTGCTCGTGGAAAAGGCGAAACGGGCGACGGCCATCTTGCCGATGGTGTCTGATCCGATCGATGAAGACGTCTTGTCCGCCGGTTCGGCGCTCCGAGTCGTCGCCAATATGGGCGTCGGCTACGATAACATTGATGTAGCGGCGGCGACCCATCGCGGCATTCTCGTTTGCAATACACCCGATGTATTGACCGATACGACGGCCGATTTGACGTTTGCGCTTTTATTGGCCACCGCCCGCCGCCTCGTGGAAGCGGCTGAATTTTTGAAGGAAGGAAAATGGAAAAGCTGGAGCCCGTTTTTGCTTGCGGGCGCCGATGTCCATCATAAAACGATCGGCATCGTCGGCATGGGGAACATCGGCCAGGCGGTGGCGAAACGGGCGAAGGGGTTTGACATGAACATTCTGTATTACAACCGCTCCCGCCGTCCGGAGGCGGAAGAGAAGCTTGGCGCCGTCTACCGCCCGTTTGCCGACTTGCTGGCGGAGAGCGATTTTGTCGTCTGCTTGACGCCGCTCACCTCCGAGACGCGCCATTTGTTCAACCGCGAGGCGTTCCGGCAAATGAAGAAGTCCGCGATTTTCATTAACGCGGCGCGCGGAGCGGTCGTCGATGAACAGGCGCTGTATGAGGCGCTGGTCGGCGGGGAGATCGCCGCGGCGGGATTGGATGTGTTTGAACACGAACCGGTCGCGGCCGATCATCCGCTCGTTTCGCTTCCGAACGTCGTCGCCTTGCCGCATATCGGCAGCGCCACGTACGAAACGCGGCGCGCCATGATGACATTGGCGCGCGACAACATCCTTGCCGTGCTCGAAGGACGGCCGCCGTTGACGCCGGTAAACCGGATCTCGTAAAAATTTTCATTGCCAAATGGCCGATCGTCTTTTATAATGTCTACTATAAAAATACAAATGTCTACTGTACGTAAACAGAAGGGGCGGGAATCATGGAAAAACCAATTTTGGTCGGATTGTTAGGATTAGGAACGGTCGGGAGCGGCGTGGTCAAAATTATTGAAAACCATCAGGAAAAGTTGATGCATCAGGTTGGCTGCCCGGTGAAGGTGAAAAAAATCCTTGTCCGGGATGTACAGAAACCGCGTGATGTCGCCGTTGACCCGTCGCTCCTTACGACGAGTGCGGCTGAGGTGATTGACGATCCGGACATTGATGTCATCATCGAAGTGATGGGCGGCATTGAGGAGACAAAAGAGCTGCTATTGCGGGCGCTGCGCCAAGGGAAGCATGTCGTGACCGCCAATAAAGACTTAATGGCCGTCTACGGGTCGGAGCTGCTTCGGGTGGCGGCGGAATACCGCTGCGATTTGTTTTATGAAGCGAGCGTCGCCGGCGGCATTCCGATTTTGCGCAGCTTGGTCGACGGCTTGGCGTCGGACCGGATTACGAAGCTCATGGGCATTGTGAATGGGACGACGAACTACATTTTGACGAAAATGTCGCAAAACGGCGCTTCCTATGAGGACGTGCTCGCCGAAGCGCAGGCGCTCGGGTTTGCGGAAGCCGATCCGACGTCAGACGTCGAAGGGCTGGATGCGGCGCGGAAAATGGCGATTTTGGCCCGCCTTGGCTTTTCAATGGACATCGACTTGGACGATGTGCAAGTGAAAGGCATCACCCAAGTGACGGAGGAAGACTTGAACTACGGGAAGCGGCTCGGCTACACGATGAAATTGATCGGCATCGCCCAGCGCGACGGGCAGAAGGTCGAGGTGAGCGTCCAGCCGACGTTTTTGCCGGATTCGCATCCGTTGGCGTCCGTACACAACGAATACAATGCGGTGTACGTATACGGCGAAGCGGTCGGAGAGACGATGTTTTACGGGCCGGGGGCCGGGAGCTTGCCGACGGCGACGGCGGTTGTCTCCGACTTGGTCGCGGTGATGAAAAATATGCGCCTTGGCGTCAACGGCCGCTATGCCGTCGCGCCGCAATATGAAAAGCAGTTGAAGACGCCGGCGGAAATTTTCTCGAAATACTTTTTGCGCATTCACGTCAAAGACCAGGTCGGCGCGTTTGCCAAAATTACGACGCTGTTTTCCGAGCGCGGGGTGAGCTTTGAGAAAATTTTGCAATTGCCGCTGAAAGAGGATGGCCTGGCGGAAATCGTCATCGTCACGCATGACGCTTCGCAGCAAGACTACGAAGACATTTTGCAGCAGCTCGGCGATTTGGAAATCGTCGAACGGGTGCAAAGCTCGTATCGAGTGGAAGGAGAGAAACGGTAATGGCATGGAAAGGGCTGCTTGACGCCTACGGCGAGTTTTTGCCGCTCTCTGCGGCGACGCCGAGGCTGTCGCTTTGCGAAGGGAATACGCCGCTCATCCCGCTGCCGCGCTTGTCGGAGGAGCTCGGCATTGCGCTCTATGTCAAGGTCGAAGGGGCGAATCCGACCGGTTCGTTTAAAGACCGCGGCATGGTGATGGCGGTGGCCAAGGCGAAAGAGGAAGGAAGCCATACGATCATCTGCGCCTCAACCGGCAATACATCGGCTTCAGCGGCCGCCTATGCGGCGCGCGCCGGCATGCGCTGCCTCGTCGTCGTTCCGAACGGCAAGATCGCTCTCGGCAAGTTGGCGCAAGCCGCCATGTATGGCGCGGAAATTTTTGCGATTGACGGCAACTTTGACGAGGCGCTGAAGATGGTGCGCCGGTTGAGCGAAACGGCGCCGATTACGCTCGTCAACTCGGTCAATCCGTACCGGATCGAAGGGCAAAAAACGGCGGCGTTTGAAGTGTGCGACCAGCTTGGGCGCGCCCCGGACGTGCTCGCCATTCCAGTCGGCAACGCCGGCAACATCACCGCCTATTGGAAAGGGTTTAAGGAGTACCATGGAGCGAAAGGAACGGGCTTGCCGCAAATGCGCGGCTTTGAAGCGGAAGGAGCGGCGGCGATCGTCCGCAACCGGGTGATTGAACAGCCGGAGACGGTGGCGACCGCGATCCGCATCGGCAATCCGGCGAGCTGGGACAAAGCGGTCGAGGCGGCGAGCGAGTCGCGCGGGAAAATTGATGAGGTGAGCGACGCAGAAATTTTGGCCGCCTACAAGCGGCTCGCCCGGACGGAAGGCATTTTTGCCGAACCGGCGTCATGCGCGGCGATCGCCGGGGTGATCAAGCAGCGCGAACGGAACGAAATCGAACGCGGCAGCCTCGTCGTCGCGGTTCTCACTGGCAACGGATTGAAAGACCCGGCCATCGCCTTGGAGACCGCGGCGATCGAACCGATCGTGCTGCCGAACGATGAACAAGTTGTCTTGGAGCATTTGCAAGGGGTTGTCCGGGCATGAAAGAAGACGAGATGTTGAAGATCGTCGTTCCGGGAAGCACGGCGAACCTAGGTCCAGGATTTGACTCGATTGGGCTCGCGGTCAATCGCTATTTGACGCTTGACGTCCGCTTGGCGGATGCGTGGTCGTTTGCGCCAAAGACAGCGGAAGTGAGCGGTATTCCGCGCGGGACGGACAATTTGGTGTACCAAGTGGCGGCGGAGACGGCGGACGTTTACGGCCGCCGGCTGCCAAGCTGTGCGGTCGATGTGTACAGCGACATTCCGTTTACGCGCGGGCTCGGGAGCAGCGCGGCGGCGGTCGTCGCCGGCATTGAGCTCGCCGACGCGTTGCTTGGGCTTCAGTTGCCGCGCGAGCAAAAGATGGAGTTGGCGACTCGATACGAAGGACATCCGGACAATGTCGGCGCCTCGTTGTACGGGGGCTTGTCATCGGCTGCTGCCGCGAGGCGGGCGTGGATGTCGTCCATATTCCCGAATTGGATGTAGAGCTTGTCGCCATTATTCCCGAGTATGAACTGGAAACGAAAAAAGCGCGCGGGCAGCTGCCGGAACAATGGACGAGAGAGAGGGCGGTCGAGGCGAGCGCCGTCAGCAACGTTCTCGTCGCCGCGTTGCTCACGAAAAACTGGAAGCTTGCCGGCCGGATGATGGCCGCCGATCTGTTCCATCAGCCGTATCGGAGACAGCTCGTTCCGGAACTCGAGCGGGCCGAGGCGCTCGCTCTTGAATACGGAGCGATCGGTGCAGCGCTGAGCGGAGCGGGGCCGACGGTGCTCGTCTTTGCCGAACCGGGCCAAGGAGAGCGGCTCGCGCGCCGGCTGCGCCCGCATTTTCCGACGTGCGACATCGCGCGTCTTTCCGTCGAGCCGCGCGGCAGCTGCGTCTACAAGCTGGCGCTTGAAGCTTGAACCTTCTTGGGCGCCAGCGCGAACAGAAGTTCGTTCAGCGGCCTGGCCGTTTCGCCGCCGCGCTTGGGAGCGGGCGAACGATATGACGGTTTTCCTTGCACAATTGGAAGGAAACGAAAACGGAGAAGCGCCCGATCAGGCGGGTTGTGGCTGCCCATCAAAAGCCTCCCCGTCGGCTCGCCGCCCCGCTGGCGATAAAAAAATCCGAACAGCGGCCGCTGTTCGGATTTTTCATATTAAAACACTTGTTCCACTTCGACGACGCCCGGCACTTCTTCAAACAAGGCGCGCTCAATTCCGGCTTTGAGCGTAATCGTCGAGCTCGGGCAGCTGCCGCACGCGCCGAGGAGGCGAAGTTTCACGACGCCGTCTTCGACATCGACGAGTTCGCAGTCGCCGCCGTCGCGAAGCAGGAACGGACGCAGTTTATCCAACACTTCTTGCACTTGTTCTTTGATTTCTTGATCCGTCATTTCCATCGACTCCTTTCCTTAGTTTTTATTATAATCATGGTGACAAAAAAAATCTAATGATAAATTTTGCTTTTGCAAAGGGTGACAACGATGACATTCAAGCCGGTTGAAATTTGTGTGTACGGGGCTGACGTCATTTGCCCGGCATGCGTGCAGCTGCCGTCGTCGAAAGAAACGTACGAGTGGCTCGAGGCCGCGCTGCGCCGCAAGTATCCGGATCAGCCGTTTGTGATGACGTACGTCGACATTTTTGCGCCGCCGGCCGATGATGAGGAGAAGCGGGAGCTCGCGCAGACGATCGTCGAAGAAGATTGGGTGTACCCGGTGGTGGTGATCGAAGGAAACGTCGTCGCCGAAGGCAACCCGCGGCTCAAGGCGATTTGTGCAGAAATGGAAAAATTTGGGTATCAACCGTCGGCGCCGGAAGGGAAAAAGGCGGAATGAACTCCGCCTTTTTCATCGAATAAGGGTCAGTTGTGCTATCAATACCCATGGTGATGCTTGTACATCCACAAAATGCCTGATTTCAACAAACGCGGCACCCGGCCGGTGAGCGGGCGGTCGGCGAGCAAGCCGAAGCCGTGCTTTTTGCCGAGCGAGCCGAGAATGCCTTTTAATTTGATCGGCGGGAATTCGCTCGGTGGTTCTTCTCCGTTCCACCGCTTTTGCAGCACTTGGACGATTTGCTCGGCTTGCGCTTCAGCGAGCTGGGCGCTCGGGGAATGCGGCAGGCTCGCACAGTCGCCGACGACGTAGGCGTTTTCATAGCCGGGAATGTGATGGCGCTTCGTCAGCACGACGCGGCCTTGCTTGTCCTTTTCGACATTCAGTTCGCGGACGACGCGGTTGGGCTGAATGCCGGCCGTCCAGACGATGACGTCGCACTTGACCGGTTCGTCGTGGTTGTACAAGACGCCAGGTTCGACTTTCGTGACGTTGGAGTTGCGGACGATTTCCACCTTGTGTTCCACGAACCATCCTTCCACATAATCGCTCAACCGTTTCGGAAACATCGGCAAAATGCGCTCACCGCGGTCAAACAGCTTAATGTGCAAGTCCGGACGGCTCTCCGCCAGTTCGCTGGCCAGTTCGACGCCGCTCAATCCCGCGCCGACGATGCCGACCGTCGCTTTCGGCGGCAAATTGTTCAGCGCTTCATAGGCGGCGCGCGCCTTATCGATCGACTGGATGCTGTACGTATGCGCCTCGGCGCCCGGCACCCCGTGGTATTTGTCTTCGCAGCCCAATCCGATCACGACATCATCGTAGCGGACGCTGCTCCCATCCTTTAAATGGACGAGCTGCTGGTCGAGATCAATCGAGACGACTTCGCCGAATTGGTACACAAGCTGCGGATGTTCCGGAAACGGGACGCGGATGTGATGGTCGCTGACCGTTCCCGCGGCCAAGGCGTAATATTCCGTTTTTAAACAATGGTACGGAACGCGGTCGATGAGGATAATATGAATGTCGTTTGGCAATTCGTCCGGGAGGAGGCGCTGCAAAATGCGCATATTGCCGTATCCTCCGCCAAGCAATACAAGTTGTCTCATCGTGAAAAATCCCCTTTTGACGAGTTTCGAAAGCCGGCAATGCCATAGAAAAGTATAACGAATTTGTGACAAAAGAACAATCATTTTTCCGCTTCCTCGATCGAACGAGCATGTCCATTGACGCCGCGCCGGAAAACCGCTACGATGGGAAGAGGAAGGTGAACCGCATATGATGTTGCCCATCATCGAATTTTGCATCAGCAACTTAGCCAGCGGGTCGTACAAAGCAATGGAAATGTTGGAAAGGGATCCGAACTTGGACATCATGGAATACAGTTGCTTAAGCTATTGCACACGCTGCGCGGAAACGCTGTTTGCGCTCGTCAACGGCGAGTTTGTCAGCGGCGAAACGCCCGAGCAGCTCGTGGAAAATATTTATCGGCATCTCGAGGAAAACCCAATGTTTTAACGAAAAAAGGAGGATGTCCGCGATGCGGCATCCTCTTCAATGTATAATGAAAAAACGGGGATATTCCCATTGTGCCCAGGATATGCCGCCATTATACATGCGAAGCGCAAAAAATGTTCAGGAGGGAGTCATGTGCGTTCTTTTTCGTTTACGAAAATGCACGGATTGGGTAATAGTTACATATACGTCGACTTGTTCCGCGAAACATTGCCCGAGGAGGAGCTGCCGGCGATCGCCCGCAGCGTCGCCGATGTCCACACAGGTATCGGCTCCGATGGCTTGATTCTCATTTGTCCATCGGAGAAAGCGCCACTCAAAATGCGCATTTTTAACAGCGACGGCTCGGAAGGGAAAAACTGCGGCAACGGCTTGCGCTGCGTGGCGAAATACGCGTACGAGCACGGCATCGTCCGCGACCGCACCTTTTTGATTGAAACGCTCTCCGGGCTTGTCGAAGCCCGTGTTGCAGTAGCAGATGGCGAAGTGACAAGCGTGACGGTCGATATGGGCGAGCCGCGCCTTGAGCGCAGCGCCATTCCGATGGTTGGACCAAAAGCGGAACGAGTCGTCGCCGAGCCGTTTGCCATCGCTGGGGCGAATATGAAATGACGGCGGTGTCCATGGGCAACCCGCATGTGATCTTTTACGTCGACGACATCCGCCGTGCGCCGGTGACGACGCTTGGCCCGCTCGTCGAAAAAGATCCGCGCTTTCCGGAAGGGGTGAACGTCGAGTTTGTCGAAGTGGTGAACGAGCGCGAGCTTCATTTCCGCGTCTGGGAGCGCGGCTCCGGCGTGACGCAGGCGTGCGGGACCGGAGCGTGCGCGGCGGTCGTCGCTTCGGTGTTAAACGGCAAAACAGTGCGCGGGGAGGAAACGGTCGTCCATTTGGCCGGCGGCGATTTAACGATCGTATGGGGGCACGACGGGCGCGTGCGCATGACCGGTCCGGCGGAGACCGTGTGCACCGGCGTTTATTACTACCGAGGCGGGCGGAACGGTTGAGCACCGAAAGGCGAAGACGGTATACTATAAGGGAAGAGGGAGCCATTCAAGACGATTCGCCCTATCCGAGTCGTCGGGCGAATCGGTCGAAAAACGGCCAAGCTGTTTGGCCAGTGTCAACCGTTAAAGGAGGGATCATGGATGGCAGAGGCAGTTATTACGCTGACAGAAGCGGCAGCGTTTCAAATCAAAGATATGATGAAAGAGCAGGGAGAAGAGGGCGCGTACTTGCGCGTCGGCGTCCATGGCGGCGGCTGCAGCGGGTTGTCGTACGGCATGGGGTTTGACCATGAGCGGCGTGAGGATGACATCGAATTTGAGCAACACGGCATCAAAATTTTGGTGGACCGCGACAGCGCGCCGATTTTGCGCGGAACGGTCATCGACTATAAACAGTCGCTGCTTGGCGGTGGGTTTACGATCAACAATCCGAATGCCATTGCGACATGCGGCTGCGGCTCCTCGTTCCGCACAGCGACCAATGCCGGCACGCCGGAGCAATGCTAAGCGGACGGACAGGTTGACCTCCATCCGCCCGGCAGAGGCAAACGGCCTGCCTTGCCATGATCGTCGGGCTCCTTGAGAAGGCCGGTTGAAAACGCGGGCGTGCACCGATTGGCGAAATGTTGGAAGGGTGGTCTTTCCCTCACGAAATTGGGGAAAACGGCCGCGCTCCAACATCGGCCTTTTCGGGAGCGCCAAAGGAGGAGAAACGATGAAAGGACAAATCAATGTCATCTTGGCGCTTGTCTTGGCGCTCTTTGTGGCGCTGCTGGCGGTGGCGAATGTCGAGCAGGTGACGATCCATTATTTAGTCGGCGAAACCCGCTTGCCGCTCATTATCGTCATTTTAGGTTCAGCCGCCCTTGGCGGCCTTGTCGTCGGCATGCTCGGATGGGTGCGTTTGTTCAGCCTGCGCCGGCAGGTGAAGTTGCTTGAGAGAGAGCGGGAGGAATGGACGAAAAACAAGGCTGGGAATCATGATGACGAGTCGGTTTCGCTGGAGCGAGAGGGATGAGGCACGAGCAAGGCGCCCCCAACAAAGAGGGGGCGCCTTTTGCTTGAAAAACGGGTGTGGACGGGGCGGGCTATACGAATGGCTCCAATCAGTCGGGATGCGGCGTTAAGGCGAAATGCCGAGCGCCCCCTTCGCTTCCGCTTGTTTTCCCGACGGAGCGCCATTAAAACAGCGATGTCGAGTGCGCCGGCTGCATCCGCGCCGTCGGATCGATGAACGTTTTCGCGCTGCTGATGGCGATCGGCGCTTCGCCAAAGCCGCAGGCGATCAGCTTGATTTTTCCGTCGTACGTGCAAATGTCGCCCGCCGCATACACGCCGGGGATGTTCGTTTCCATCCGCGAGTTGACTTTGATCGCATTTTTTTCGATGTCAAGCCCCCAGTTTTTGATCGGGCCAAGCGAAGAAATAAAGCCGTAGTTGACAATGACGGCGTCGACATCGACCGTTTCTTTCGTTCCTTCTTTCACATGCTCGAGGATGACTTGGCGGATGGCGTGTTCATCGCCGACGAGTTCAACGGGCACAAACGGCGTTTTCACTTGCACGCTGGACTTCTTGAGCTGCTCGACGCTATGTTCATGGGCGCGGAACTTGTCGCGGCGGTGCACAATCGTGACGCTTTGGGCGATCGGTTCGAGCATGAGCGACCAGTCAACAGCCGAGTCGCCGCCGCCGCAGACGAGCACGCGCTTTCCGGAAAACTGCTCCAAGTCGTTGATGAAGTAATGCAAGTTTTTTCCTTCATAGCGGGAAGCGCTTTCGATTTCGAGCCGACGCGGCTGAAAGGCGCCGTTTCCGGCGGTGATAATGACCGTTTTCGAATAATGGATTTGTTGATTGGTGACGAGTTTAAACGTTCCGTCCTCCTGCTTTTCGAGCGTGTCGACCGACTCGTTTAGGCAGACGGTCGGCGAAAATAGGTCCATCTGCTCTTTCAGCTGGTTGACAAGCTCTTGGGCGCGCACTTTCGGAAATCCGGCGACATCATATATGTATTTTTCCGGATATAACGCGGCCAGCTGCCCTCCAAGCTGCGGAAGGCTTTCGATAATTTTGACTTTCATTTGCCGCAAGCCGCCGTAAAACGCGGCAAACATCCCGGTCGGCCCGCCGCCGATGATCGTGACGTCATACATCGTGCGATCTTCTTTCATCAACATCCCTCCCTGCATGAAATGGATGGCTGCACAACTCTATCTTACCATAAATCGACGCTGTCCAAACGAAAGAAATTTTTTAGGACAAAACGGCGAAAAAAGTCTTGAAATGGGAAAGAAAAAGGACTAATATGATGAGTGGAGAAATTGTTAACGTTTTGTGACAGTCTCCCGACATTTTTTTGGCAAGGAACGTGAAGTATTTCACAAATTTTGCTCAATAAAAACGGGGGCCGCAGCAAAAGCTATAAGAAACGTGTGGAAAAAAATTAAAAAGGGTGGAAGTGATTCAGGTGAGAAAGCCAAACGTTGTCATTTTAGGCGCTGGCTATGGCGGGTTGATGACGACCGTTCGCCTGCAAAAGCTCATCGGCGTGAACGAAGCGAACATTACGCTCGTCAACAAGCACGATTACCATTATGAGACGACATGGCTTCATGAGGCGTCGGCTGGGACGCTGCATCATGACCGTGTCCGCTATCCGATCCGCGATGTCATCGACCGGAACAAAGTGAAATTCATCCAAGATACGGTGACGAAAATCATTCCAAATGAAAAGAAAGTGCTGCTTGAAAACGGCGAGCTGACGTACGATTATCTCGTCATTGCCCTTGGGTTTGAATCAGAAACGTTCGGCATCAAAGGGTTGAAGGAATACGCATTTTCGATCGCCAATGTCGACGCCGCGCGGCAAATCCGCGAACATATCGAATACCAGTTTGCGACGTACAACGCGGAAGAGGAAAAGAAAGAGGAGCGATTGACGATCGTCGTCGGCGGGGCGGGATTTACCGGCATTGAATTTTTAGGCGAGCTCGCCAACCGGATGCCGGAGCTGTGCCGCGAGTATGACATCGACCCGCACAAAGTGCGCATCATTTGCGTGGAGGCGGCGCCCACGGCGCTGCCGGGCTTCGATCCGGAGCTCGTCGAGTACGCGGTCAGCCAGCTTGAGCGCAAAGGAGTCGAGTTTCGAATCGGCACGGCGATTAAGGAATGCACGCCGGATGGCATCATTGTCGCCAAAGGTGATGATGTCGAGGAAATTAAAGCCGGCACAGTCATTTGGGCGGCCGGCGTGCGCGGCAGCCGTGTCATCGAGGAATCTGGATTTGAAGCGGCGCGGGCGCGCATTAAAGTGGACCCGTACTTGCGTGTCCCGGGGCATGAAGACATTTTCGTCGTCGGCGACTGTTCGCTCGTGATTGATGAAGAAACGAACCGCCCGTATCCGCCGACGGCGCAAATCGCCATGCAAGAAGGCCAGCTGTGTGCGAAAAACTTGGCGGTGCTCATCCGTGGACGAGGGGAGCTGGAGCCGTTTAAGCCGGATATTAAAGGGACGGTTTGCTCGCTTGGCCATGATGATGCCATCGGCGTCGTGTTCGGCAAAAAGCTGTGGGGCGCCAAAGCGAGCTTCATGAAAAAAGTGATTGACAACCGCGCCCTGTATTTGATCGGCGGTTCGTCGCTTGTGATGAAAAAAGGCAAATTTAAATTTTTCTAATCGATCCAAAAAGCTCCCGTGATGGCGGGAGCTTTTTGCATGGCAACGAAACAGGGATCCGCCGCTCGATTGTCGAAATACAAACAGTGCATAAAGATAGGGAGAAAAGGATGAGGACGATGGACAACAAACGAGGAAACGTTTGGATTGCGGCGGCCGGACTGGTCATAAACGAGAGCGGGGAATGGCTCGTTGTCAAGAAAAAATACAGCGGGCTAAAAGGCAAATGGTCGCTGCCGGCCGGGTTCGTCCAGCCGGGGGAAATGCTCGATGAGGCGGCGGTTCGGGAAGTGAAGGAAGAAACGGGGATCGACGCCGAACCGGTCGCGCTTCTTGGCTTGCGCACCGGCGTCATCGCTGGGGAGATCAGCGACAATATGGCGATTTTTCTGTTGCGCCCGCTCTCGCGCGACATCGTCGTGCAGACGGATGAGCTGTATGCCGCCGCGTTTTTAAGCAAAACGGCGCTTCAGAATGATCCGAACACATCAGGCTTGCTTCGCTATTTGTTGGCGCTCGAGCCGCTTGATTCCCTTTCGCTGCATGATGGACTCAATCCCGGCGATCCGTTCGGCTACACGAAATACCGCCTTTACTTCGAATCATCGAAATTGAAAGAATAGTCAAGAAAATAAAAGCGATCGAAAGATGTATCCGCTTACACGGACGAAAATGGGGGAGAATCGCCGTTTGTTTTTACAGAAAATTTTGATATATTAACAAAAAAGAAACGGAGGGGAACATCGATGACAAAAACATGGACCATAAACGACTGCCCGTACTGCGAGGGGCATGGATACGTTCAGCTGCTTTTGGGCGGATCGGAAACGTGCTACAGTTGCCAAGGAACGGGAAGCGATGGCGAAGAGGATGACGACCATTGACGTTCGTCTGAGGATATGAAACATCGTTTGGAAACAATCAGGCGATCATGAAGAAGAGAATGAACATTGACGGTCATCCGCCCGATCCAGTACACTGAAAACGGGTGTACGGGAGGTGAAGGGCGGATGCAAATGAGTTTGCCAGTCGTATTGATTTCGATGGTATTGTTTTTCGTTTTGTTTTTTGGCATTGGTTTTTTGTTGAACATGATTTTGCGCATGACGTGGATTTTGGCGGTCTGCTTTCCGTTGATTGCGGTTTTCATTATTGATGATGTGCCGTTGACGCGCTATTTCACCGCGCCGTCCGAGGCGTTCGCCGCGCTCGGCCGGAAAATCACTTCGCTGGCGGCGGCGGATCTGTTGATTTTGTCAAGCGGCTTTGCCGGCGCTCTTTGCGCCGGATGGGCGATCCGCACGCTGCGGGCGAAAGGGTATCAAATGTTTTAAAGAGTCTCTGCCCTGCAGAGGCGTTTTTTTTTTGGCTTTTCGTCGGAAGCGGCGCTTGATTTTTTCAGAACATGCCCTCTTGCAGGGAAAATTCAGCAATGACTTCGGCATCCTTGCTCCGGAAACGATATCGCTTGTCCAGTATATGTTGCGGTGAGGACTCTTTTTGGCGGACAGGCTGATGATGGCGTTTGTGCGGAGCGGATGTGTCGGGCAATAGCCGTTGCCGAGGATGCTTGCGCCAAAGCCGTTCACCGACGTGATGAAGCTGGCGGCTTGTTCGTTTTTTGCCGTCTTCGCAATGAATATTTCGATTTTGGATGGAGATAAATAGAGGTGTGAGAGGAGTTGAGAGCATTGAATGGGTTTAGGCAGTTCGTGCGCCGAACCGCGATGACGCTGCTGTTTTTGGCGGCGCTCTTGGCGACATTCGAGTCCGTTTCCGGGGTTGACGCGAAGACGGTCCTCCATCCCTTTCCGAGCGCTTTATCGATGGATCATCAGCCCATTTGGGGAATGAAAGAGCTCGCGAAAAACGGGGGCCGCTCCGTTTTGCGGCTTGAGGATCATTTTGACTGGTCAAAATATCCATCCGTTGAAGTGGTCGCCACCGGCTATACAGCCGGCATTGAATCGACCGGGAAAACGCCCGATCACCCTGAGTATGGCATCACCTACTCCGGCGTCCGCGTCAAGCGCGACCTGTATTCGACGATTGCTGCCGATTTATCGATCTTTCCGATCGGCACGATTTTGTTCATCCCTGGATACGGATTCGGCGTCGTCGCCGACAAAGGCGGGGCGATCAAAGGCCATCGTCTTGATTTATATTACGAAACCGTGGAAGATGTCTATAAATATTGGGGAAAAAGGAAAGTGCAAGTGTACATTATCCAAAAAGGGGACGGCACGCTGTCGGAAGAGGAGTTGAAGCGGCTGAACGAAGATGAAACGATGCAAGTGTTCCGGCAGCAATATTTGGAATCGAAAAGTTAAAGGAGGGCTCCCGCCCGTCAGCCGCCAAGGAGCGGATCGCTGTCGTCGGCGGGAGGAAACAGCGCCGGATGCAAAAGCGGCGCCAATTTTTTTAATCCGACCAAGAGGCGCGGAGACGGGCGGCAATAGAGCGATTCTTCTAAAATGTGGATGTTCCCGGTGCGGACCGCCTCGGCCTGTTGGGCATTCGGGCGCGCCGTGACGGCTTTCGGGCTCATTTTTTTTGTCTGCACGCCGACCCAAACGAGCAAGATGTGCGACGGGTTGCGGGCGAGAACGTCGTCCCATTCCGTTTGAACGCTCGCTTGCGGGATGTCGGAGAAAATGTTGCGCCCGCCGGCGAGCTCACTTAGTTCGCTCAGCCAGTTGGCGCCGCCCGGTGTGAAGATCGGCCGCGGCCACCATTCCCAATAAAGGCGGGACGGTTCAGCCGATGCGGCTCGCTCGCGGTATTCAGCGAGAAACTCGCGATAGCGGCGGACGAGTTCGGCCGCTTTTTTCGTTTCGCCAAGCGCCTCGCCAAGCCGAAGAAGGTCGTTGGCAATGTCATCGAGCGAATTTGGCGCCAAGACGAGATGCGGGAGCCCGCGCCGTTTGAGCTCCTCGACGTTGCGCTCCATGCCGGGCACGCTTAAGGAGGCGACGACGAGATCCGGTTTGAGCGTCTCGACTTGATCCATATCAATGCGCAGATCCGGCCCGACTTTCGGCAGCTGCTTCACCTCAGGCGGCCAGTCGGACGAATCGTCGACGGCGGCGACATCGCCAAGGCGGCCGAGATAGGCGAGCAGTTCGGTGTTGCTTGGACAAAGGGAAACGATTCTCATCAGCGTCGGTCCTTTCTACATCATCGTGATGATTACGGATTCGCCTTGCCTTGCGTGATTTCCTGTCCGTTTCGGCTGATTTTTTTGGGTGAACGCAAAGAGAGAAATTTAGATAGTCGAAAGAATCGTTTTGCTTCGCTATAATGAATGTGGGAATGAATCAACACGGAAAGGGATGAGACGATGTTTACCGTAAAACCGTTGCCGTCGGCAGAGGAACGGGATGAAGCGCTTGTCATCGGTTTGTTTGAAGGAGCGAATTCATGGAGCGGCCTTGCCGGCGAATACGATGCCCGTCTTGGCGGACGGCTGTCGGAACTGCAGAAAGAAGGCGATATTTCCGCGAAGCGGGGGCGCATCGCCACCGTTCATCCATTTTTGCCGATGGGGGCGAAGCGGCTGTATTTCGTCGGTCTCGGCAAAAAAGAAGAGTTGACGTTTGCGCGCTTGCGCGAAGCGTTCGGCAAGCTGTTTCGCGCGTTGAAGCAGGCGAAGCGGACGAAAGCGGCGGTCGCGCTGGACACGTTTACGACCGAGGTCGTCGATGGAAACGAAGCGGCGCACGCCTTGGCGGAAGCCTATCATTTGGCGACGTATGAATTCCCTGGGTATAAGCAGAAAAAGTCAGAACCGGACTACCAGTTCGAATCGCTCATCGTCTACACGGCGGCCGAAGCGGTGGAAATTGAAGCGAGCTTGTTTGTCGGCTCGGTATACGGGAAGGCGACGAATTCGGCGCGCACGCTTGTCAATACGCCGGGGAATTTGCTGACGGCGTCGGATTTGGCTGATTATGCCGTGAAGCTCGCTGACCGGTACGATTTTGATTATGAAGTTTTGGAGAAAGAAGACATGGAGCGGCTCGGCATGGGAGCGCTTTTGGCCGTCAATCAAGGCTCGAAACAGCCGCCCAAACTGATCGTCTTAAAATACCAAGGAAAAGACGAGTGGGAAGACGTGATCGCCCTCGTCGGCAAAGGGGTGACGTTCGATACGGGCGGCTATTGTTTGAAGCCGCGCGATGGCATGGTCGACATGAAAACCGATATGGCCGGCGCGGCGGCGGTGCTCGGGGCGATGGAAGCAATCGGCGAACTGCGGCCGGAACAAAACGTGCTCGCCGTCATTCCGGCGACCGATAATATGATCAGCGGCGGGGCGTTCAAGCCGGATGATGTCATTACCTCCTTGTCGGGAAAAACGATTGAAGTGAAAAACACGGATGCGGAAGGACGGCTCATTTTGGCCGATGCGGTGACCTATGCGAAACAGCACGGCGCCAGCTATATCATCGATGTCGCCACGTTGACGGGCGGGGTGATCGTCGCCCTGGGCACGGACAAAACGGGCGCGATGACGAACAATGAAGCGCTGTTTGAGCAATTGCTTGAAGCGTCGATGGAAACCGGAGAGTTCATTTGGCGGCTGCCCATTACAGAAAACGACCGCGAGCGGGTGCGAAGCAGCAAAATCGCCGACTTGAACAATTCTCCGGGGCGGGAAGGGCACGCCATTATGGGCGGGGCGTTCATCGGCGAGTTTGCCGAAGACACCCCGTGGGTGCATTTGGACATTGCCGGAACGGCGACTGCAAAGAAAGACGGCGACCTCGGTCCGGCTGGGGCGACAGGCGTAATGGTGCGCACGCTCATCGCGTTTGTCGAGCGGTTTGAATAAAACGAACGCCGGCAGGCCGATCGACAGGCGCTGCCTTGGTGCAGAGGCGCCAAGTGTGAGGGCGGGGTATGCCGGCAGCGAACGAGCCGAAGCGGACGTGCATAGCTTCGGCTTTTGTTTGGCATGCTACATAGTGCATTCGCCAGAAAAGCGAACAAAATGTAAATGTGGTGTAAATTTCGTGTAAAGTTTTTTGTTGTCGTATTGTAAATGGTGTGTAAATTGTTACAATAAGTAGCGGTGATTTTGATTTCGCAAATGGAGGGTGTAAAATATGATTTTTTCACCGAAAAAAGACGTTTTCTTCGACATGTTGTTTACGATTTCGGAAAATGTGAAGGAAGCGGCGCAATATTTTGTTGAGTATCAAATTCGAAATGTCAGCGACTTAAAAGAGTTCGCCCGCGTCATGAAAGAGTACGAACGGAAAGGCGATTCGTTCATTCATGAGCTTGTCGTTCAGTTAAACAAAACGTTCATCACGCCGATCGAGCGGGAAGACATCCACCAGTTGGCGATGAAAATGGATGATGTGCTTGACGGGTTTGAGCAATGTTCGGCGCGGTTTGAAATGTTTTCGTTCACGGACATCGATGAACATATGGTGAAGTTTTTTGACTATATTTATCAAAGCACGATTGAAATTGTTCACGCCCTCGAACTGCTTGCGAACAAAAAATTGCTCGATATGCGCCAACATGCCATTAAAATCAAGGACTATGAAACGAAGTGCGACGAAATTTTGCGCGCGTCGATTAAAAACTTGTTTGTGACGCAAAAAGACCCGATTAAACTCATTCAATACAAAGAGCTTTACGAAATGCTCGAAGAGATTGCCGACAGTTGTGAAGATGTCGCCAATACGTTAGAGACGATTATCATGCGCAACGCATAAAAAGGGGACGCTGTGTTTATGGATACGATCCTGATTTTAACGATCTGCATCGTCATTTTCGCATTGGCGTTTGACTTTATCAACGGCTTCCATGATACGGCCAACGCCATTGCCACATCGGTGTCAACAAGGGCGCTCACGCCGCGTCAAGCCATTATTTTGGCTGCGACGATGAACTTTATCGGCGCGCTCACCTTTACCGGCGTCGCGAAAACGATTACGAAAGACATTGTCGATCCATTCACCCTTGAGAACGGTTCTCTCGTCATTTTGGCAGCGCTGGCCGCCGCCATTGCATGGAACTTGATTACTTGGTACTACGGAATCCCGAGCAGTTCGTCGCATGCACTCATCGGTTCGGTCGCTGGGGCAGCCATTTCCGCCGCTGGCTGGGATGTAATCCACTACCAAGGTTTTCTTAAAATTTTGGAATCATTGATTATTTCTCCATTTTTGGCGATGGGTGTTGGGTTTGTCATTATGAGTTTGTTTCGTTTCTTATTTAAAGACGCCAATTTAACAAGAACAACCAAAGGGTTTCGTCTATTTCAAGTTGTAACGGCTGCATTGCAGGCGTATACGCATGGAACGAATGACGCCCAAAAAACGATGGGCATCATTACGATGGCGCTGATCGCTGCCGAAATGCACCACTCAGATGTCGTGCCGGAATGGGTGCGCATTTCTGCCGCCTTAGCCATGGGATTGGGGACGGCTGTCGGCGGATGGAAGATCATCAAAACGGTCGGTGGAAAAATTATGAAAATCCGCCCTGTCAATGGGGCGGCAGCGGACTTATCCTCGGCGCTCGTCATTTTTTCCGCCACGTTGTTGCATTTGCCAGTCAGTACGACGCACGTCATTTCCTCGGCCATCATGGGGGTCGGCGCCGCCCAACGGGTGAAAGGCGTCAAATGGGGCGTCGCCCGCCGCATTGTCATGACGTGGATCATCACGTTGCCAATCTCCGCACTCATTGCCGGATTTGTATACCAAATTCTCCGGCTGTTTTTCTAATGCCAAAAGGGTGTCCCAAAAAATTCAGGACACCCTTTCTCATTGCCGTATGCCGCAAGCTTCAGAAACGTTCTCGTTTTGGCTGGCCCCTTTCGGTCAGGCCGCCGGACGGTCCGCGGCGGAAGAGCGTCCGATCGCCCGGCAAAGGCGCGGGGCGATCACGCCGGCTGCGATCGACAACAAAATGTCTTTTGGCAGCGGGGCGAGCATCCAGCCCCACACCATGCCGTACGAAAGCCCTTCCGGCGCCTCTGCCCATAGTTTGTACGCCATGTACATCCAGTTCGTGCCGATGACATAGTTGATGACCATGCCGACCAAGGCGGCGGTGATGAAACGGACCTTGGACGCCGGCTGCGGGCCGCGGTTGATAATCCATCCGGTCGCATAAGCGGCAACGATAAAAGAAAGAATGAAGCCAAATGTCGGCTGGAAAATCATCGATAGTCCGCCGCTGAATTTGGCAAACACCGGCACGCCGGCAAGTCCGACGAGCATGTACACAATCATGGCCACCGCACCGAGCCGCCGCCCGAGCACCGCTCCGGCCAAGACGCAGAAAAACGTCTGCAGTGTAATCGGAACACCGCCGACGACCAAAAACGGCGCCCACGACGTAATGTTCGCCCCGATCGCCATCAAGGCGACGAACATGGCGGCGAGCGTCATGTCAATCGGTCGAAGGGAACTCCGTCGTTCCATATGTAAACCCCTTTTTTTGTTTCGTTAACAAAATCGTACCGAACAACCGCTAGGCTGTCAATCCTCTTTTTTCGGCGGATGATCAAGCGGCTAGGGGAATGATAAGAAAAATGGCTCCTCGAGCGCTTCATGCGGACAACGCGGCGAGGAGCGTGAAAGGAGGTCTTGTCCATGGATCGGTTCGTGCCGGATGAGGAGCTGAAGCGGGCGAGCAAAATCGGGGCGAACGAAGACATCATCCACACAAGCAAACACGGCGACGGCTACGATTTGCGCACCCCAGCCGAAATCGGGAGGCGGCAGCCCATGGATGAAAACGGCAATGCGTGAAAGAAGGGGCGCGGATGGATGGGAAAGAAAAACGTCTTGGACCGCTCCGCGCCTCGAAAAAGCCGGGGGATCGAGCGAAAAAAGATGGCCGCCTCCCAATCGTGTTCCCTTAGAGTGGTCTTGTCGTTCTGATAAAATGCTGCCGGCTCGGATGCCGTGCTCGTTTTTCAATGGGTTTTTCGGCATGAAAAGAATAGAAGAAAATGAATTTATTGATTTTTATGAATAAATACCTATTTTTGATATGGTGATAAAGTTCCTTTTTTTAATTTCCAGTAAAATTATAATTGTAAATATGTAGGTTCATCACCAAAAGATGCACTTGACTTTTAAAGACAAACATGATAGCAATGTTGCTCAAAGAGATGTGTGGTATAAAAAGGAAAAATGCTGTTTTGATTTTCTCTATCATAATCGTCTTTCTTTGTCAAGTACACTTTGTGGTGAAGAGCCAATATGTAGTTGGTTTACCATAACGTGTACTTGGTAAGGAACTGAGGTAGCGTCAAAAGTTCTATGAAAAACCCACACAGACCATAAAATAATTAATAATTACCTGGAAGGCCGGTGAAAAACACCCATTTCCCCTGAACCGATGATTCTTGAGTGGCGAGAAGAGGAACATTTATAAGGTTTCTCAACTTGAGAAGTGGCATGATTGAACCGCATTTTCTGTTAAATCACCAGCCTTCTGGAGGATTTACTCTTTTCAGAATAAATAAAGGGTGAACTCAATTTGTTAGAGATCGTTTTGATTGTATTGTTTTTGATCGGTTTGTTCGTTTTCGTGGTTTACTATGTTCTTTTTGCAACCAAAGATGTGACATACTCCCACCACCTACGCTTCGCTTAGAGGTGGGGGCTTCTCGGGTAATCCCATCTCATGATGGGAAGTTGACCGAGCGATCCCCGTGTGCCCCACGGTTCGAGGACAAATTAGACGATCGCCAATCGTTTCATGCCCTCATGTTTGATATTGATGGCCGCATTGACGTCCCTGTCGCTCTCGAATCCACATTCACAGCGGAATGTCCGTTCAGAAAGCGATAGAGACTCCTTGACTCGACCGCAGCACGAACACGTTTTGGACGAGGGGAACCATTTGTCGATTTTGATCAGCTTCTTCCCCTGTTCGGCCAGCTTGTACTGAAGGAAAGTGGTGAACATGCCCCAGCCGTTGTCATGAACGCCTTGACCGAAATGGAGGGCTTGTGACATCCCTTTCATGTTGAGGTCTTCGATGACCACGCAATCATACCGTTTCGCTAATTTGTGCGACTCCTTATGCAGAAAGTCCTTGCGCTGGTTGGCAATTTTCTCATGCAGCTTCGCTACTTTCAGACGCTGTTTGTGCCAACGATTCGAGCCTTTCTTTTTACGAGACCATTTACGCTGTTCTTTCGCTAATGTTTCCAATGCTTTGCGATAGAATCGAGGATAATTGGCTCTCTTACCCTCGCTATCGACATACAGCGTACTCATGGAAAAGTCAAGCCCAACCACCGTTTGTACTGCTTTTGGGGCAGGTTGATGTTCGTACTCTGTGAGGATAGAAATATAGTATTTTCCTGTTTTGGTTTTCGTGATCGTACAAGCCTTGATGATATGGTGGGCAGGAATCTCCCGGTGTTGCTTGAGCTTGATCCATTTCAGTTTGGGCAGCTTGATATAGCCATCTGAAAGCTTGATGTTGCCATTCACCACATTTGTGGTGTACGACTGTTTCGCCTTGCGGTTTTTGAACTTGGGAAATCCAGCGCGGCCGGAAAAGAAGTGTTGAAACGCTTTCTGCAAATTCAATTGGGCGTTTGCCAGCGCAAGGCTGTCCACTTCTTTTAGCCAAGGAAATTCCTTTTTGTACTTGGCAGGGGTCGGAAATGTTTGCTGTTTCAAGGATTCTTGATCGTCCTTGAACTTTTCAAACATTTGTATGCGCTCTTCAAGCATTTTGTTGTAAACGAAACGGACACAGCCGAAGGTTTTGGCGAGCCGTTGTTCTTGTTCTTTTGTTGGGTACAGACGGAACTGATAGGCTTTGTTTGCCATATCGACACCACATCACTTCATACCTTGATTTTCTATATACCCGTGGTGCTAGATAAAATCAGACAAGCATAAAAAATAGCCCTTGCATGAGGAACTCCTTAAAATGAAAGTGCAACCAAACATCAAAAGGAGAGGTTCCCATGCAAGAGCACTTTCATTTTACAACAGATCGTGTCAAACTTCAAAAACAATATGCATCGATTTTGCTTTTTGTATCGGCTCAACTATCGAGTATCCAGATTCCTCTTCAACGTCGAAATCGTCATTTGTTGAAACAGAAAGACGAAGTCATCATCACCATCCATGTCCTTGGAAAGTTGTTGGGCTTCACTTCCGAACGGGCTTGGCATCGGTTTGTGATTGGGAATTTGTTTCCCAAGGACTTATTCCCTGAGCGTTCTCGGTACAACCGTCGCTGCCGAGCGCTTAGCTTTGCGATCAAGTGGATTCGGCACCAGCTAGCCAAGCGTGGGCAACACCATGCGTATGCAGTCGTGGACAGCTTGCCGATCGAGCTGTGTCATTCAGCTCGAATGCATCGCGTCAAACGATTCCGTGGAATTGCCGATATTGGCTATTGTGCTTCCAAAAGGGTCACTTTCTATGGGTGGAAACTTCACCTGCAGGTCACCGACCAAGGGCTTCCGATGGGATATGTTGTCACCGAAGCGTCTTGTCACGACCGGGTGGCCGCTGAAACCGTCATGACGCAAATTCCACATCCGTATAACCTCGGTGACAAAGGGTATATCAGCCAAAAGCTGCAAAAGAAGCTGTACGAAGAGCACCGAGTCGCTTTTTGGACGCCCGTTCGAAAAAATCAGCGAATTCGCCAATCGGACGCATGGAAACAGTGGATGAAGCGAAAACGTAAAGTGGTGGAAACCGTGTTTTCGATTTTAGTCGATTCGTATCGGATCACCGAGATTCGAGCGAACTCGGTTTCTGGATTTGAAACGGCACTGGATGGTATTTTACTGGCTTACTCGCTTGTTGTTCTTGGGCTAGTTGAGCGTTAAGACTCAACTAGCACCACGGGTTCTATATATTTTTTTATTACTTCAATGGGCGCACCACCCGTTGTAAGCAGGCAAAAGCTTCTTGACCAAAAATATTCTTTCCACAGTTTTCTTTTCACTTGCGGAAAATGCTTTTTGATCAGTCGAGAACTTGCACTTTTATAGGCATTGATGAACTTGGATCATTCACGATTTGGATGTGCTTTGAACAAAATATGCACATGGTCCATATCGTGATTCCATTCGACCAAGGAAATATTGTAATTTTTACCCAATCTCACAAACATATCTTTTGCATAGTCAGATATGGTATCATCAATCACTGGTCTGCGATATTTTACAACCAGCACAAGATGATAATACAATAGGAACACTGAATGGTTATTATTGTCTAATTTCATTGATACAACAGCCTTTCATTTTTCTAAAACTGATTATATCATAACACACAAAAAAGAGACAATTTTAGGCTATACCTAACCGAAATTCATCTCCCACTTTCACTTCGTTTAGAAGTGGGAGACTTCTTTCGGAAAGATGTTAAAAAGAGTGACACAACAAAATGAGGAAATCATGAAATTGTTAAATGAGATTAAAAACCATATTCAAACGAAAAAGTAGCGATTATGCAAAAGGTTCAAGTCATCCTGCCTAACCGAAGGCGAATAAAATGGATGTGGCGGATTCGGCCGACAGAACGACAATTCGTCTGTTTGTTCCGTTCTATAAGGAGAATATAGAGAAAGCCTGTATGTTGGATGCATTCTGATGAAGGAGAACCGGTTTCCATGAATCGAAAAAAATGTTTGTCTTGTTTGTTGCCATGCTGATGGTCATGTTCTTTTTCGTCTACATGTTTGAAGAACAAGTGTTGCGCTCTTTAGACTACAAGGCGGTCAAGATGACGATGGTTGATTTCGTTGATCACGATCATTGTCGGGGATATCATCTATCGACGCACGTAATCGGATGCGCAATGTGAACGAAAGGGGACGCCGGGCGTTGGTGCCCGGCAAGTTTGTTTAGGCGCCAGACGGCGATGGGACGATCGCTGTCTTTTTTTCTTTCACGAAGGTCGGCGGCGAGAACCGTTTTGGTGTGAAAGGAGCTTCTGGCCCAGCAAGGCGCCAACGACAACACCGCTTCCAGCGCTGTGCATCGTCTGGAAGCGGCGCTGTCGCGCCGGATGCGACCGTCGTGAACAGATGTTGGCAGCCGCCAAAGCGGCGAATGCGAAGAGAGAAGGCTGCTTGACGGCCGTTTTTTCCTTTTCGCCCGCCGCCGCGATGGCGAAGGCTATCCGTGAAAAGGCGAAAACACGTTCCAGCGCAAGCCGATGGCAAGCTGGCAGCACGGGAACGAACCGGGCGGCGGCGACAACGTCAGGCGGATGCCGTCGGGATTGAAATACACATCGGTTTTCGAGCGGATGCCGAGCGAGCGGATGAGGCGTTTCACTTCCTCCGTTTTTCCTTCTTGGGCGGCCGACATGACCGAGGCCGCGAACGAACGGGACTCGGCCAGTTTTTTCAAAACGGTGGCAGCATCGTTCATCAGCGTCTGCGCCGTAGTGGCGGACTGGGAAAAGAGCGCCGGGTCGATCGGAGGGTACGGGCCGGCCGGCATCCGCGGGAACGGGGTGAACATGGCTGCTTGCGCCTCCTTTCCGAAAATGGAATCCGATATTACGATATGTGCAAACAGCCAAAAAGGAGCGAAGCCAAGCGGCGATTTCGCTCCTTCTTTATGCATTGCGCAGCTGTTCAATTGTTTGAGTTTGTTGTTCCTCGTACACATTTCGCTCCTTCTTTATGCATTGCGCAGGCGGGACGCTACAAATAGCGCAGCCATAAATAGGCATGCGACAAAAGCAAGGCGATGAGCGTGAGCGGCGCGCCGATTTTCAAAAAATCAACGTACGTAAAGCCATGTCCTTCGCGCGAAGCGATGCCGGCGACAATGACGTTCGCCGAGGCGCCGATGAGCGTCCCGTTCCCGCCGAGGCAGGCGCCGAGCGACAAGGCCCACCACAGCACGTCAATTTGCGGAGCGTCAGGAGACAGCCCCATGCCGACCGCCATATCTTGAATGAGCGGGATCATCGTGGCGACAAACGGAATGTTGTCGATCGTCGCCGAAGCGATGCCGGACAACCAAAGGATGAAATAGGCGGCTGTGGAAATATCGCCTCCGGTGATCTCAAGCGTTTTTTCCGCCAATGATTTGATCAGGCCGATGTCAACAAGCCCGCCGACCAAGACGAACAGTCCAGCGAAAAAGAAAATCGTGCCCCATTCGATCGAATGGAAGACATCCTCGATTTCGTGCTCCGGCACGGCGATGAGCATGAGCGCGACCGCCCCGGTCATGGCGATGACGGCCGCATCGACATGAATGACGGAATGAAGAATAAAGCCAAGGATGGTCAGCCCGAGCACGGCGACCGATTTGCGCATCAGTTTGGCGTCTTGAATGTAGTCGGCATCGCGAAGCTCCATCAGCTTTTGGATCAACGTTGGATCGGTTTTCAGTTGCTTTCGGTAAATGAACGCAAGCAGCGCGACCGTGATGATGGCGATCACGACGACGATCGGCGTCAAGTTGAACAAAAAGGCATTGAAGTCGAGATGCTTGTTCGCCGAGCCGATCATAATGTTTGGCGGGTCGCCGATCAATGTTGCCGTGCCGCCGATGTTCGACAACAGCACTTCGGAGATTAAGTACGGCACCGGGTTCACTTGAAGTATGCGCGTAATGGAGAACGTCACCGGCACGACAAGCAGCACGGTGGTCACGTTGTCCAAAAACGCCGACAGCAGTCCGGTCAACAGTGAAAGCATGATTAAAATGCGGACCGGGCGGCCTTTTGCGAGCTTGGCCGCTTTAATGGCCATATATTGAAAAAAACCGGATTTGCTTGTGATGCCGACTAAAATCATCATTCCGATCAGCAACGTGATCGTTCCCCATTCAATATGGTGGGAGAACGCTTTCTCGGTGTCGACGATGCCGAAGATGACCATCAGCGCCGCTCCGAGCAGGGCGATGACCGCCCGGTGAATTTTTTCCGAGATGATCATAGCGTATGTAATCAAGAAAACAGCAATGGCGAAATAATACTGAACGTTTGACACATGTGCAGCAGTATGATCCATTTGTACTCCTCCCTTTCCAGTTATGTCGTCATGTCGTGAAAACCGCTCCCACACGCTGGGCATGTCCAGTCGCGGCGCTCGCTCGAGGCTTCACGGACGTAAAACGTAAAGGAACAATGCGGACAAGGAATTTCGCGTACCCGATCGATCAGCATCCGCCGTTTCGGTTCAGCCGGGGCGTCGGTGTCAATGACCTCGACATGTCTGTCATCGCGCGATTCGTCTTCGGCGAGGATGGCTCCTTCCGCTTCCTCCTTCGTACGCCACCTGCCGCCGAGCAAGTGCTGCTCGAGCTGGCTGTGTGAGGAATGTTCAAGCATGTCTTCAGCCAGTTTCATGTACTGACGGTCCGTCAGCCCGCTGAACGGAAGGTTCTTCTTCTGTTTTTTCCAATACGCCCGCAGTTGGTCTTCGGTGAAAATCCATGTGACAATCTGATGAATCACGACATTTTTCATTCCATCCACCCTCTTTTTTCTTGATCATATCATAGAAGTCTGGTGATTTAACAGGAAATGCGGCTCAACAATAGCGTTTCTTAAATGGATCAACCTTATAAATGCTGCTCTTCTCTTCACTCAAGAACCATCGGTTTAGGGGAAATGATTGTTTTTCGCCGATCTTATAGAGGATGGGGAAGAAAAAACGATTGGCTTGAATGGGAAGCGTCTATCCGCCCTTCTTTTTTTCGCCAAGGCTGTCGTTGATTCCTCCGTCATCCGCCTCTTTTTCGCCATTTTCTGAAAAAAGAAATAAACAATCGCTTCTGCGTGATATAATAATAGTAAGACGGACGGCAGCAGCGTGCCGGAAAGGGGGAAGCGACGATGGACAGCCCGCAATATTTGTTTCTCGATTTTGAATTTACGATGCCGGAGACGAAAACAAACCCGAACGGGTTTTGCCCGGAAATTATTGAAGTCGGCCTTGTCGCGGTTGTGGACGATCAGATCATCGGCCAATTTTCTTCCTATGTGAAGCCGCTCCGCTTTCCGCAACTCACGGAACGGTGCAAGTCGTTTCTCGACATCACCCAAGAACAAATTGACCGCGGAATGAGTTTTTATGAGTTGGTTTCCTTGCTTCGGCAATATGACCGCGAACGCCCGACGACAGTGATGACGTGGGGGAGCATGGATATGAAAGTGCTCCGGGAAAACTGCCAATCCGCGCAAGTCGAATTCCCATTCACTGGCGAGCATCGTGATTTAGCCATGGAGTATAAGCGGTTTTTCGGCAACAAAAATCAAACCGCCCTGCGCAAGGCGGTGCAAGAGTACGGCAATGAGGCGGTTGGAAAAGCCCATTGCGCGCTCGATGATGCGTTCACCGCGTATACGATTTTCCGGCTGGTGGAAAACGACAAAAAATATTTGGCGAAGACAAAGCCACCGACGATTGGAGAACGGATTGATTTGACCCAGCTGCGAAAAAAATTCGCTTTATAGCCTGCTGCGTTGGCGGCGGCTTTTTTATGTTATAATAGAAAGTGGACGATTTTTTAGGCAGAAAGGTTGTTTCCTTATGTGGCCATCGGTGCTGAATTTATTTTTGTACTTTCCGGAAGACAAACGTGAATACATTCCCGCAGCCATTTCGTTTGCTGTCTTTTTCTTGATGGCGGTGTTCACGATGCGGCTCATCATCGTTATCTCCCGGCGGCAGGAGAAGGAAGCGAAGCGGCTCGAAGAACAGCTGCTTGGAAAACGAGAGGAACGGAAGGAGCCGCCCGGAGTATAAACGAGCCACCCTCCGGCAATACTGGCGGATAACAAGTGATGCTGGAGGGTGGTTCGTGTTGCGAAAAACGTACGGTGTGGTGTTCGCTGCAGCGCTCGTGTTGTCCGGCTGCGGCCAAGAGAATGGAACGAGCCGGACGGTGGAGATGATCAATGCGGACGGCGATTCGATCGGTACGATCGAGTTGACTGAACAGGCGGAAGGGGTGCGGCTGAAGCTTGACTTGGAAGGCCTCCCGCCGGGAGAGCACGCCATTCACATCCATGAAAACGGAAGCTGCAAACCCCCCGATTTCCAATCGGCCGGCGGTCATTACAATCCGGATGGGAAAAAGCACGGCCTTTTACACCCGGAGGGGGCGCATGCCGGCGATTTGCCGAACATTATTGTGAAGGATGACGGCACGGTCAACGTCGAGCTGACGGCGCCCAATGTGACGCTGAAAGAAGGAGAGAAAGGCTCGCTGCTTACAAAAGACGGAACATCGATTGTCATTCACGCCAAGAAAGACGACGGCATGACCCAGCCGGCGGGAGACGCCGGCGGACGGATCGCCTGCGGGGAAATCAAGTCGTCGTGAAACAGGGGCTCGCGCGCGGGCCCCTGTTTCACGTGGCCAGGGTAGCGCTTCGCATGGGAAATGCGAGAAACTGGCGGTCGCACGGCTTCTGCTGCACATGGTTGGCAGAACAGAGAACGGAAAGGAACGATCGTTTGGCTTCATTTGCTCTTTTGGTTTACATGGATGGAGGAACCCCGCAACGGATTCGGCGCTGCTTCTTTTCCCTTTCGCCATCCGCTTGGCCGCTCTTCTTTGGCGCAAAGCTAGCCTAGCGCCGCCGCCAGCCGCCGCAGCCCTTCCTCCAGCGTCGGGCGCGGGCAGGCGATATTCAAACGGATGAAGCCGACGCCTTCGGGACCGAATTTGCTGCCGAATTCGACGGCGAGTTTTCCTTTTTCAAGGAGCCGACGCTTCAGCTCCGCCTCGGAAAGGCCAAGGCCGCGGCAGTCGATCCAAACGAGATACGTCGCTTGCGGCCGGATCACGCGGAGCGGCGGCAAGTGTTCCGCTAAATAGGCAGCGGTCATGTCGATGTTTTGCCGCAAGTAATCAAGCAAGGCGTCAAGCCACGGTCCGCCATGGCGGTAGGCCGCTTCCGCTCCGACGATGGCGAACGCATTCAGCGTAAAAAAGCCGTGCCGCTGCTGGACGCGGCGGAACGCCCGGCGCCGCGATTCGTCGGGAAGGATGACTTCCGCCGCCTGCAAGCCGGCGAGGTTGAACGTTTTCGTCGGCGCGCGGAACGTGGCGCTTTGCGCGGCCAGCTCTGGGTGGAGCGAGGCAAACGGCGTGTGTTTGGCTGGCGGGAGCGTCAAATCGGCGTGGATTTCGTCGGAAAGGACGAAGACGCCGTGCTTGAGGCAAAGTTCTCCCAGCCGTTCGAGTTCTTCTTTTGTCCATGATTTGCCTCCCGGGTTGTGTGGATGGCAAAGGATGAGAAGTTTGGCATCGGGCAGCTTTCGCTCCAAGTCGTCCCAGTCGATCGCATAGTTGTCTTCCTCAAGGCGCAGCGGACTGAACAGAAGCGTGCGGTCATGACGGCGGACGAGATCAAACAGCGGCCGGTAGACCGGGGAAAAAACGATGATGCGATCCCCTGGTTCGGAAAACGCTTCGATGGCGGCGGCGACCGCCGGCACAACGCCGTGGGCAAACACGAGCCAAGACGGATCGATCGTCCAGTCATGACGGCGTTCAAGCCATTGGCACACCGCTTCTTTGAGTGAATCGGGAATCACGGTGTAGCCGAACACGCCGTGCTCCACCCGTTGCCGCAGCGCTTCTTGCACTTCTTTCGGCGCGGGAAAATCCATATCGGCGACCCACATTGGCCATACGTCTTCGCGGCCGAACACGCGATGAACGTCATCCCATTTCACCGACAGCGTGCCCCGGCGGTCGATGACGCGGTCGAACGGAAACATGATCGCGCCTTCTCCTTTCTCAGCACGCGAACGATGCGGTCCTTTCCCTTCATCGAATGGAAACATTGTTGCATCTTCTCCCTTCTTTTTTTCGAATCGATGGCTTATAATGGGTTATATCATAGCATCAAGAAAGAAGGTGGATGGCGGCGGCATGGACGGACAACAGTTGAATCGGCTTCTTCTTGAATGGATCGGCGCCTGGGACCCGTTTGGCCTTGGAAAAGACGCCTACGACGTCGAGGCGGCCAGCGTGCTCCAGGCGGTGTATGAGACGGAAGACGCCCGCACGTTGGCCGCCCGCATTCAGTCCATATATGAATTCGCCTTTGACGAGCCGATTCCTTTTCCCCACTGCCTAAAACTCGCCCGCCGGCTGCTTGAGCTGAAGCAAGCGGCGTCCTGTCCGCTCCCGTGATGACGACAGGCGGCCGGTTTGGCGAAACCGACCGATGAAATGGAGGGATGCTGCGTGAAATTGAGCGAAAAAGAGCTGGAAATTATCGAAATATTAGAAAAAGATGCACGAACGCCGATCGATGTGCTGGCGAAGATGATCGATTTGCCGGTCGAAGAAACGGAAGCGCTCGTCAAAAAGTTAGAAGAGGCGAAAGTGATCGTCCAATATACGGCGCTCATTGACTGGCGGAAGGCGGACGGCCGCGAAGGAGTGACGGCGATGATCGACGTCAAGGTGACCCCAAAGCGCGGTGTCGGCTTTGACGAGGTGGCGGAACGCATTTACCGATTCCCGGAAGTGAAATCGGTGTACTTAATGTCCGGCGCCTACGACTTATCGGTCGTGATCGAAGGGCGTTCGATGGCGGAAATCGCCCAATTTGTATCGGAAAAACTGTCGACGCTCGATTCTGTCATTTCAACGACGACCCATTTCATTTTGAAAAAATACAAACACGATGGCATCGTCTTTGACCAAGGAGATCAAGATCGCCGCATCGTGGTGTCGCCATGAAGCCGCAAACGAGAAAAACGTACGTGTCGGAAACGGTTGCGGGCTTGAAACCATCCGGCATCCGCCGCTTTTTCGACCTTGCTTCCACCATGGATGGCGTCATTTCGCTCGGCGTCGGCGAGCCGGATTTTGTCACGTCCTGGAGCATTCGCGAAGCGAGCATTTTGTCGCTCGAGCAAGGCTATACGTCGTATACGGCCAACGCCGGGCTCTTGGAGCTCCGCCAAGAAATCGCCGCTTATTTGCGCCGCAAGTTTCATGTCGACTACTGTCCGGAGACAGAAATTTTAGTGACGGTCGGGGCGAGCCAAGCCATCGACTTGGCGCTTAGGGCGATCATCAACCCGGGCGATGAAGTGATCATCGTCGAACCGAGTTTTGTCGCCTACGAGCCGCTTGTCGTGCTCGCGGGCGGGAAGCCGGTGGCTGTTTGCACGTCTGGCGAAGACCAGTTTCAGCTCAATCCGGCGCACCTTGAACGGGCGATCACCGAGCGGACGAAGGCGGTCATCATCTGCTCGCCGAACAACCCGACCGGAACGGTGCAGAGCCGCACGGAGCTTGAAGCGATCGCCCGTGTAGCCCATGAACACGATTTGCTCGTCATTGCCGATGAAATTTACGCCGAGCTGACGTATGAAGGAGAGTACACGAGCATGGCCGCTGTTAGCGGCATGCGCGAGCGGACGATTTTGATTTCCGGCTTTTCCAAAGGGTTTGCGATGACCGGATGGCGGCTCGGGTTTGCGGCAGCGCCGGATGAGATTTTGCAGGCGATGTTGAAAATCCATCAGTATGCCATGATGTGCGCGCCGACAATGGCGCAATATGGGGCGCTTGAGGCGCTTCGCAGCGGAGAGCGCGATGTCGCCGAGATGCGCAACAGCTACCGGCGGCGGCGCAACTATTTCGTCGCCTCGCTCAATGAAATCGGGCTGCCGTGCCATTTGCCGGGCGGTGCGTTTTACGCTTTCCCGTCCATCAAGCCGACCGGTTTGACGTCGGAGCAGTTTGCTGAGCGGCTGCTCATCGAAGAAAAAGTGGCGGTCGTCCCCGGCAACGTTTTCGGCCAAAGCGGGGAAGGCTATATCCGCTGTTCATACGCATCATCGCTCGAACAGCTGCAAGAAGCCCTTAAGCGAATGAAACGGTTTTTGGCGCGCCTGTAACTGGGATGTTCCGCCGTCGGCGGGACATCTTTTTTTGGGGTTTGCTGTCGGTCTATGTTATAATACAGAAACATAGACGAAATTCATCAATAGGAGTGTTTCGCTTGTCAACGATCAAACGAGGAGCGATCGTGAAAGGGAAGGTGACGGGCATTCAGCCGTATGGCGCGTTCGTCCAGCTTGAGGACGGCATGCAAGGGTTGATCCATATTTCTGAAATTTCCCATCAATTTGTGAAAGATGTGCGCGATTACGTCCATGTCGGGGATGAAGTGACGGTCAAGGTGTTGGACGTCGATCGAAAGGCGAGGAGGGCGAGCCTGTCCCTAAAGGCGCTCGAACCTGCCGGGGAAAAGGAAAAACGCCATATGCGCATGAAAATGCCGCTCAAGTCGGGGTTTCGCCCGTTGAAGGAAAAACTGCGCGAATGGATTGAGCAGTCCAAGAAAGAAAATTGGCCGAAACCATAACCCTGTGCGCCCCAAACGGTGAGAGTCCATGACGCTTTGAGGCCGGGAGAGGCGCAAAAAAATAAGACACCCACCGTCAGGCGGTGAGTGTCCCAATGGTTTTCCGTCATGTGCGCGATGTTTTCGGTTCAGTGCGCCCAAGCTCTTCGGCCGGTTTGAACAGCAGCGCCAAGTTGATCAAGCCGGCGATGCCGACCAAGCTGTAGATGATGCGCGACCAAACGGAGTCTTGGCCGCCGAAAATGGCGGCGACTAAGTCAAATTGGAAAAAGCCGATTAGTCCCCAGTTAATGGCGCCGATAATGGTCAACAATAGCGCAATGCGCTGCAATGCTCCCATCTTGTTTGCCTCCTTTGGAAAATTTCTTTTCAACTTATAGGATGAATCGCAGTCGTGAAAAATATGCATCGTTTGCCGCCAAAGCAGTTGGCTTTACAACCGGTGGCAGGCGCTGCCATAATAGATTCAGGAAAAGGAGGGCATCCATATGCAAGAGTTTATTTTCCGCAACCCGACGAAACTGATTTTCGGAAAAGGGCAGCTCGAACGGCTCAAAGAAGAAGTGCCGCGCTACGGCAAGAAAGTGCTGCTCGTGTATGGCGGCGGCAGCATCAAACGAAACGGACTGTATGATGAAGTGATGAAGATATTGGGGAACATTGGCGCCGAGGTCATCGAACTGCCAGGCGTCGAACCGAACCCGCGCGTCTCGACCGTAAGAAAAGGGGTGGACATTTGCAAACGGGAAGGCGTCGAGTTTTTGCTGGCGGTTGGCGGCGGCAGCGTCATCGACTGCACGAAAGCGATCGCCGCCGGGGCGAAATTCGATGGCGATCCGTGGGAGTTTATCACGAAAAAAGCGCCCGTCACCGGCGCCCTGCCGTTCGGCGTCGTCTTGACGCTGGCGGCCACTGGGTCGGAGATGAATTCCGGCTCGGTGATCACAAACTGGGAGACGAAAGAAAAATACGGCTGGGGCAGCCCGTTTACGTTCCCGCAATTTTCGATTTTGGATCCGACGTATACGATGACCGTTCCGAAAGACCATACGGTTTACGGCATTGTCGATATGATGTCGCATGTGTTTGAGCAATATTTCCATCATACGCCGAACACGCCATTGCAAGACCGGATGTGCGAAGCGGTGTTGAAAACCGTGATCGAAACGGCGCCCAAACTGATCAACGATTTGGAAAACTACGAGCTGCGCGAGACGATCATGTACTCGGGCACGATCGCCTTAAACGGTTTCTTGCAAATGGGCGTCCGCGGCGACTGGGCGACGCACAATATTGAGCATGCCGTTTCCGCCGTGTATGACATCCCGCACGCCGGGGGATTGGCGATTTTGTTCCCGAACTGGATGAAGCATGTGCTCGATGAAAACGTCAGCCGTTTCGCCCAGCTCGCGGTGCGTGTGTTCGATGTCGATCCGGCGGGCAAATCCGAGCGCGATGTGGCGCTTGAAGGCATCGAGCGGCTGCGCGAGTTCTGGTCGAGCCTCGGGGCGCCGTCGCGGCTTGCGGACTATGGCATCGGCGAGGAAAACTTGGAGCTGATGGCCGATAAAGCGATGGCGTTTGGCGAGTTCGGCCGTTTCAAAACATTGAACCGCGATGATGTGCTCGCCATTTTGCGCGCTTCCCTTTAATGAGGCGATGCGGCGGCTTCGCGAATCGATCGATGATGGCGCCGGCTCGGCGACGGAATCTGCCTGAGCTGGCGCTTTTCCTATTTTCTTGGTTTGCCTGGGCGTGCTCCCGATCCCGCAGGACGGTGGAAAGGGAGGAGGGCGCGAAAAACAGCCGCCTCGCTCAAATCCATGGTTCTCGAATGAGGAAAAAGCACAACGTTGATTACGTTTCTTGAGGCGAGCAGCCTGAGCCCCCTAGAAGGCGGGTGAAAAACGAGTTTTGTTCGCAAATCGGCGGCGTTTCATCAGAAAAGAGAGCCGATTTCACAAGGTTTCTCTAATTGAAAAATGGCTGGGATAAGCTGTCTTTTTCGTTGCATCACCATCCCTCCAGACGTTACGCAAGGAAATCGGCGCGGCGAACATGGCGAAAAATGAATCCGTTTCCAAAAAGGTGGGCTGCTTGATTTCCCTTGTTTATTCCGCTAAAGTGAAAGAAGGCAATGATTCTTGAAGGGGAGGCGGAAATCGATGACCCACATTCGCTTTGACTATTCGAAAGCGCTCGCCTTTTTTGGTGAACATGAGCTTACATACTTGCGCGATGCCGTGAAAGTCGCGCATCATTCGCTTCATGAAAAAACCGGTGTTGGAAGCGACTTTTTAGGCTGGCTTGACTGGCCGGTCGACTATGACAAAGAAGAATTCGCGCGCATCAAGGAGGCGGCGAACAAAATCCAATCGGACTCTGATGTTCTTGTCGTCATCGGCATCGGCGGCTCGTACCTTGGCGCGCGGGCGGCGATCGAGATGCTGCACCATTCGTTTTACAACGCCCTGCCAAAAGAAAAGCGGAAAACGCCGCAAATCATTTTTGTCGGCAACAACATCAGCTCGACGTATATGAAAGACGTCATCGATTTCTTGGAAGGGAAAGACTTCTCGATCAACGTCATTTCCAAATCGGGGACGACGACCGAGCCGGCGATCGCCTTCCGCATTTTCCGCAAGCTGCTTGAGGAGAAATACGGCAAAGAGGAAGCGCGCCGCCGCATTTACGCGACGACCGACAGCAAGCGCGGCGCGCTTCGGACGCTCGCCAATGAGGAAGGGTACGAGACGTTTGTCATTCCGGATGACATCGGCGGCCGCTACTCGGTGCTGACGGCGGTCGGGCTGCTGCCGATTGCCGCAAGCGGCGCGGATATTAACGCCATGATGGAAGGAGCGGCCAAAGCGCGCGACGATTTCAGCTCCTCGGAGCTTGAGGAAAACGCCGCTTACCAATACGCCGCCATCCGCAACATTTTGTACAACAAAGGGAAAACGATCGAGCTGCTCGTCAACTACGAACCAGCGCTGCACTATTTCGCCGAATGGTGGAAGCAGCTGTTCGGCGAAAGCGAAGGGAAGGATCAAAAAGGCATTTACCCGGCTTCCGCTGATTTCTCGACCGATTTGCATTCGCTCGGCCAATACATTCAAGAAGGGCGCCGCGATTTGTTTGAAACAGTGTTGAAGCTGGAAGAACCGCGTCATGAGCTGATCATTGAAGCCGAAGAAAACGACCTTGACGGACTGAACTATTTGGCGGGAAAAACGGTTGATTTCGTCAACACAAAAGCGTTCGAAGGGACGCTGCTCGCCCATACGGACGGCGGCGTGCCGAACTTGGTCATCACGTTGCCGAAGCTCGATGAATATACGTTCGGCTACCTCGTCTACTTCTTTGAAAAAGCATGCGCCATGAGCGGCTACTTGCTCGGGGTGAATCCATTTGACCAACCGGGAGTGGAAGCATACAAAAAGAACATGTTCGCCCTCTTAGGCAAACCAGGCTATGAGCAGCTGAAGGAAGAACTGGAGAAACGGTTGAAATAACAACGTGTTCCATCGCCAAGCTGCTGTTTTCTCGGAGGAGATGACTCGCGGCTCGACCCGAGTCGCGCCCGAAACGGCGGACGGAACGACGGAAAAAGCGCCTCTTCCCTTTTGCGGGGGAAGAGGTGTTTTGTTATACATACCGGATCGTCCGGCCTCACAATGCCCGGACGAGGGTTTATTGCTCCCTGCCGTTTTTCGCCAAGCGTCTGAAGCTGCCGCGGACAAATAATCCCTGCCAAACGGGAAACGATAAAAGAAAGGAGGGATTGTGCATGATTGAAATGCCATCGCGTTTGGAAGGGAAACAATTTCAACTGTACCATTTGGAAGAGCAATTAAAACCAATGGGATATACAATCGGCGGCGGGTGGGACTACGATCACGGCTATTTCGACTACAAAATCGCCGATGACGCGGGCTACCAGTTTTTGCGCGTGCCGTTTCGGGCGGTCGACGGGCAGCTTGATTCGCACGGAACGACGGTGGAGCTTGGGCGGCCGTTTTTGCTTGCGCATAAATACCAACGGGGCATCGATGATTTCGCCGATGTCGGCAACATCAGCGCCTCATTCAATCAGTTTGCCGAGCCGCAAGACCCGGATGCGACCGTACCCGAGCGATACATTTCCGTCGGAAAGGCGCTTGTCCAAGAGCTGGAGCGCCGCCTGCTCGATTAAGGGGCAAGCACAAACAGGCGGTCGCTTTGTTGAATCGGGCGGTCCGGTGCAACGGAAATCGCTCCGTGATCTCCGTGGATGACGCCAAGCAACGTCACGTTTTGCTTGAACAGCTGCTGTTGAACGGCGGCGAATGGCTGGCCGATTTGCTGTTCGTCTGGTTCGAGAAGGCAGAGCGTCTGTCCGTCCAGGCGGTAAAGCGCCGTCTCCCACACGCTGGCGGCGCCCGGCGAGCGAAGGCTGGCAGCCATGGCGAAACTCGCCAGCAAGTTTGTCTGAATCACCTCATCCGCCCCGGCGCGGAAGGCGTTCTGGACGTTTCGGCCCGTTAGGATTTCCACGATGGCGTACACCGACGGGTTGAGGCTTTTGGCGGCAAGCAGCGTGACAATCGTATCTTTATCGGCTTCCGATTCCGCTTTATGCGGATCGGCGGTGATGAGCAAAAAACGCGCTTCTTGAATATTGGCCTTCTCCAGCACCGCATCGTCGCTTGCCGTTCCTTTAATGAAATGAACCGGCGCGTCTAGAAGCGGGTGGGACGGAACGGTGGCGTCGATGAGGACGAAACGCATGGAGGCGTCGTGCCGCGAGAGGCGAAAGAGCACCTCGCGCGCCCTCTCGTTCCAGCCGACGATCACTGCATGGCCGCCCCCTGTATACGGGAGCTGGCCGCTTGTAAAGGCGGTTTCCCGGGCGGCGGCCGCGGCGGAGACGGAAGCGAAATAAGCAGTGAGGATGCCGGTGCCAAGGATGATAAGCCCAATGGCCGCGAGTTTTCCGGCGACCGTTTTCGGGACGATGTCGCCGTAGCCGATTGTCGCCGCGGTCACGATCGCCCACCACACGCCGTCGAACACCGTGCGGAACGTCTCTGGTTCAATGAAGCGCATCAGCGCGCCAAACAACACGATCAACGCGCTCGCCGAGACAAACAGGCGAAGCACGGGCGGCCAGCGCCAATACGATAACAGCACGTTTCTTGTTTTCATCGTCCACCCCTCTTTTGCTTTTGTCTTTTTTTAGTGTGAGCCGTTTTTGCATAAACATTCCTGTTTTTTCCCATACTAGGAAACGGAACATGAGAGAAAGGGGACAGTGGTCATGGATATGAACCGTGTCAAACAAATCGTTTCTTCTCCTGCCGATATTCCGGTGTATTACAACGGCGTATCGGTATGGATTGACGGGTATGATGAAGAAAAACAGACGGCGACCGTCCATTTGCGCGACGGGCGGCTTCATGAGCGCCGGGATGTGCCGGTTTCGGAATTGACGGAAGAGCGGGAGTGAAAAGGGGAGGCCGGCTGACAGCGCGGGAGCCTTCTTGCGTTTCCCGAGCGCGCTTGGTTCGAGTAAAGGCGTTTTCCGGCATGAAGCGTCCGGGCGGCCCGCAAGAAAACGGTTGTTGTTCGCCGTCTGTTTCGTGAACAAGACGGCTTTTCAGACGACAATCAGAAGGAGTCGATGCAAGGACGTAGACATCAGATGAAACGTTGATGGAGCGAAAGACGAGGAAATCTGCCGCTTGCCGAACAACATGTCGGGCAAGCGGCTTCGTTTTGTCAGACAGCGGATTGGCGGTGCGTCCGGGCAACACGTACTGTCAACAGCAAGGCGCAGGCGAAAAAGAGAAGATCATCCATTCCGTAGACGAGATGATACCCTCCAACGGCAAACAGCGCGCTGCCGATCATCGGTCCGAACGCCATGCCCATATAGCGGAAAAAGTTGTACACGCCGATCGCTGTCGAGCGGTTCGCCTGAAAGACGTTCGTCAGCACAGTTGTTTGCACCGGGAGCGAAAGGCCTAAAAACAAGCCGAACAAGGCGATGGCCAAAACAAGCAGCGAAAGCGATCGTTGGGCTGCGATCAAGAAAAAGAAAATGGACAGCACGGTCAAGTACGATGCCGCCAAGAGGATGCGCCGCTCCGGGAAGCGTCCTTGAAGGCGCCCGCCGAGGAAGCTGCCGATGACGATCATGGACGACATCGCCAAGTACACCGTCCCTTTTTCCTGCGCCGACAGACCGTACCGATCCGTCAAGATGCTGGGCAAAAAGACGAGAAAATTATACAGCGAGTAATATTGAACAAATCCAAGCAGAACGATCGACGACCCGGCGCGGCGGAGCACTGAAGCGAAGTCGGAGAGGCGAAACGGGGACGAAACGGCCGTTTCCGGTTTCGTTTCCTTCAGCAGCAGGAAATTGCCGGCACCAACTAAGCCGCCGACGGCCACGAGCGCCAAAAAGACGGTGCGAAATGGAAAATGCTCTGCCAAAAAGCCGCCGACGATCGGCCCGACGACAGGGCCAAGTGAGACCATCATTTGAAACGTCCCCATCGCCCGCCCGCGCTCTTTGCCGGTGAACAAGTCGCCGATGACCGTGGCGGCGACGACCGACCCGGCCGCGATGCCAACGGCTTGCAAGGCGCGGAAAAACAAGAGCGCATAAATGGATGTTGAGAAAAAACAGCCGAGCGAAGCGGCGATGTAGATGACGATGCCGCCAAGCAGCACCGTCCTCCGTCCTTTCCGGTCGGTGAGCGGACCATAGACGATTTGCATCATCGCCAGGAAGAACGTGAAAATGGAAATCGTCAAGTTGATCAAAAACGAAGAAGTCGCAAACGCCTCCCGCACTTCTGGTAAAATAGGAGTGTAAATCGTTTGCGTAAACGGGCCGAGAAACGCGGCGAGCGACACAAGATAGACGACAAGCTGGCGCTTCATCTCTTTCCCCTTTCTTTGCCAGTCCATATGTTATGATTATACTCCTGCTTTTTTCGTTTTTGGAAACGAAATGCTTATCGAGAAAAGGTGGGGATGAGAATGGAATCATGGTTGATCCGCGATGCGACGATGGAAGATTTGCCGCACATTGTCCGCATTTATAATGAAACGATCCCGAGCCGGATGGTGACGGCGGACTTGGAGCCTGTGTCGGTTGACAGCAGGCGGGCGTGGTTTGAGGATCACGACCCGCACCATCGTCCGCTTTGGGTCGTCGAGGACGACGGCGCGGTTTGCGCCTGGCTCAGCTTTCAGTCGTTTTACGGCCGCCCGGCGTACCGCCATACGGCGGAGGTAAGCATTTATATCGCCGAAACGCATCGCGGCCGGGGGCTTGGGGCGAAGCTGCTCGAGCGGGCGGTCGAACGGGCGCCCGAACTGGGGATCAAGACGCTGCTCGGCTTTATTTTTGCGCATAATGAACCAAGTTTGCGGCTTTTCTCCCGCTTCGGATTTGAACGATGGGGATATTTTCCGCGCGTGGCGGAATTGGACGGCGTGGAACGCGATTTGGTCATTGTCGGCAAACGGCTTGTATAGAATGGGGGAGGCGGGGAAGTCATAAGTAATGAGGATGAACGGAAAGAGGGAAGGATATGAACGTCATGCCGATTCGGCTGTTTACGATCCAAGATGGGGAAGGATTTGTCGCTGACGCGTTTCAATGCCCGGTGACCGGCAATTTGATTTACAAATCGTCCGGCACGCCGTCTGTCATCGCGTACACCGATTTGACCGACCAACAAATCATGCGCCTTGAACAATACGGATTTCGGCGGCTCGATTCGGCGCCGGCGTCGATGGAAAACGGTCGAGATGGCATTGAAGAGCTATTGCCGAGGCAATGAGGGAGAGAGAAAACACAAGATGAAAACGTTGAAGAAAAGGCCTGCCCGCTGGGGACAGGCTTTTTCTTTTCCCCGGAAGGGTGGCGACAGATTCGTGCGTGAGAAAGTTCAAGGGATGAAACTGCGGCGCTGCAAGGTTTTTTTTATTTGAAAAAACATTGTTGCAAAGCCTGATATTCGTTCCATCACCGGCCGTTGATCATGTCAACCGGCGGATGAGCCAATAGAGCGCGGCGGCCGCCGCTAGGCCAAGCAGCGTATAAAGAACCGGACGGCCGGATCGTTCGAGCGGCGTTTTGTTCTCCAAAGCCGGCGGGTGATCGGTCTTGGCCGTCTTTTCCTTCGTCTGCGGCCGCGTTTCCGTCCCTGCCCCCTCCCTCTCTCCAGCGGCACGCTTGCCGTACATGCCCGCTCCGGTTCGTTTCGCCTCCTCGTACGCCTTGCGGACGCGCGCTTCGTATTTGTAATCGCCATAGTCATAAAAGTCTTCGACAAGTCCGGCTTTGGCGAGGTCTTCTTGCAGCAGGCGCTTGCCGACCCACACCCAGGCGAGCAGCCGCTGGTATTTGTCAAACAGCGCGTCTCCGTCGGTCTCAAGCAAAATGTTCCCTTGATGCAAGCGGGAACATGTAAACCGGCTTGCTTCTTTCCCATACGGTTCGACTTGGATCGTGCTCTCCGGCGTATCAATGAACAAAAACCTCGTCGTGTATACATGGCCGTTGACGCGAAACTTCGCCGTATCGCCGTCGATGCACTCGACCAATTCAGCCGGGTAGGTGCGGCCAAGGCGCAACGTAGAACGATCTTCTTTCTTCCCCAGCGTATGGCCGTCCAGGTCGATTCGTTCTGGGGTGAGATGCCGCTTGCATCGTTCATTGCCGTTGTATTTCTGAATAAGTTGGACAAGCTCTTGTTTCGTTTTCGCCTGCTTCGCCAGCGCAGTCGGCTCATGGAGCAAATACACGCAGTCGCTGCCGCGGAAGTGCCCGCCCAACTCATCAAGCTCGCCAGGGTGGGCAAAAGCGGAAATCGGGAACATCAACAGGAAACAAAACAAGAATATGACCATTCGTTTCAAAAACGATCCCTCCACTCGAAAAACATTTCTTCCTCTTGAACAAGAACCGGATGTCCGCAATGGATGGGTTTCAGCACACGATCGCACATGTTATGCCGGTTTTTGCCGTTTTTCAGCGAAAAATCAAGCCAATATGGCCGTTATCGCGCTGTTAGGCGATTTGCGTTCGTTCACGATAAAGTTTATCAAAAAAGTGGAACGATGAGGAAACATCTCGTCAATCAAGGATGTTTGAGGGGGAGAGGATGACATGTCCAACTTGCTTTTCGATGATCAACCGTTGGTCATTTTGCCGCAGCTCGCTTTGGCGATCGGGTTGAACGAAAGCATCGTTGTTCAGCAGCTGCATTATTGGCTCAAGAAAAGCGAAAACGTCCATGACGGCTATAAGTGGGTGTACAACACGTGATCAATGCGTGGGTGGACGATGCGTCCGAGGAATTGGTGTTGGAAGCATTGAAAATCGCGGTGGAAAACGGCGCCAAACGGTGGGTGTACGTGGACACGATTTTGCGCGATTGTACGGAGAAAGGGTACCGCACCGTGGACGAAGTGCGCGCCGCGCGGTTGGCGTTTCGGGAACAGCGGATGAAGCAGCGATCCGCCCCGCCTTCATCCGATGGCGGGAGAACGATGCGGAAACCGATCCGCACCGAGATCGTGCCGGATTGGCTGAAGATGGATTACAGCCAGCCGGAAGACGACGACTTTGACGTTGAGCAGGCGCGCCGAGAGCTCGAGGAACGTCTGAAAAAATACAAAACCAACCTGGACGGATGAAGCCGAAGGGCGTAAGAGCCCGAGCAGTCTCATCTCATGACGGGACGTGAACCGAGCGATCTCCCGTGTGCCCCACGCTTTGAAGTTCAGTCAGGTCGTTCACTGGTGCTGGCGCCCCTTCACGTTTAGATGGTGGGAGGCTTCTTTTGGGAATTTGTTCACAGGGAGATGGCTCATCGCCATCTTCCGAAACGAAAATAAAAAACCCTTGCACGGCAAGGGTTTGGCAAATGGAGCATACCGGGCTCGAACCGGTGACCTTCGCGCTGCCAGCACGACGCTCTCCCAACTGAGCTAATGCCCCAAAAAAGGATATGGATGATCTGTCCATGTCCCATTATATATATGGATGCGGACAATTGCAATCCTTTTTTGATCACCCGCTTTCAATATCAACGTGCACGACATCGTCAATGGAGCGGATGACGTAGTAAAGTTCGGCGGTCGAGCGCTTTTGGTCAATGACGGCTCTTAGTTTCAGCAAATGTTCATTCTCTTCAACATCTTTAATGCGCATCGTTTTGATATTGATGTCCTGTTGTTTTAAATGGTCGATGACCTTTGTAATGTTTTTGGCGTCCGCTACGGTGATTTGCAGCAGCACCTCTTTTTCGCGCAGCTGCTTCGGTCCGAAAAAATTGATCAAAAACGGAATGAGTTCCACACTGACAATGAGAAGCGCGACGCCGAACGCCGATTCCCAATAGAAGCCTGCGCCGACCGCCACTCCAATCCCTGCCGCCCCCCAAATGATCGCGGCGGTCGTCAGCCCGGTGATGCTGTCGTTGCCGCGGCGCAAAATGACGCCCGCTCCTAGGAACCCAACTCCGGACACAATTTGCGCCGCCAGTCGAAGCGGGTCCATCGTAATATGGTCTTTGAGCGGAAAGACGTACGCCGATTCGATCGAAACGATGGTAAGCAAGCAGCTGGAAATGGAAATGACAAGGCACGTTTTCAACCCGACCGGTTTTCGCTTCAATTCCCGTTCCAGCCCAATGATCAGCCCGAGAATGGCGGAAATCCCTAGTTTGAGGAACGGATCAAACATCATCGCTTCTCACCTCGTTCATGGTATAATGAAAGAAAACGCCTGATGACGCCTGTTTTCGCCCGGCGTGAAAACGGCGGCCAAGAACTGCGCTTGACCGAGACAAGGGGAGGAAAACGAATGAAGCCGCCAAGCACCATCAAGGCTTATGCCGCTCTATTCATCGGTGCGCTTGCCGTGTCAACATCCGCCATTTTCGTCAAATGGTCGCAGGCGCCGTCTGCGGTGATCGCCTTTTATCGGCTCTTTTTGACCGTTGTCATCATGACGCCGTTGTTCCTCCAGCATCGAAACGAACTCCGAGGCATCTCTCGGCGCGATTGGCTATTTTCGCTCTGTTCTGGGGTTTTGCTTGCCTTTCATTTTATCCTTTGGTTTGAATCGCTTGACTATACCTCCGTCGCCAGCTCGGTCGTGCTTGTGACGCTGCAGCCGCTGTTTGCCTTCGCAGGCGGCGCGTTGTTTTTCCGCGAACGGTTGACCGTCGGCGCGGTCGGGAGCGCGGTGTTGGCCATTATCGGCAGCGTTCTCATCAGCTGGGGAGACTTCCGCGTCAGCGGCCAAGCGCTGTACGGCGATGGATTGGCGCTGCTTTCGTGCGCGTTTGTCACAGCGTATTGGCTGTTCGGCCAAGAGGTGCGCCAACGGTTGTCATTGATGACGTATACCTATATCGTCTATGGCATCAGCGCGGCGGTGTTGTGGCTGTACGCGATGCTGTTTCGCCTTTCGCTGACGGCGTATCAGCTGACGGATTGGCTTTGTTTTCTCGCTCTCGCCGTCATTCCAACGCTGCTCGGCCATTCGGTGATGAACTGGGCGGTCAAATGGGTCAGCGCCTCGACGGTGTCGATGGCGATTTTATTTGAACCGATCGGCGCTTCCGCCTTGGCCTACTGGCTGTTTGGCGAACCGATCCGTCCGTTTCAATGGATCGGCGGTATTTTTATTTTAACAGGAATCGCCCTGTATTTGTGGGAGAAAAGCGAAAAAGGTCCGCTAACGGTGCAAGAACGTAGCGGACCCTAACGTTCCGACGATCAACGAAGAGCGGCGGATCGGCAGGCGGAATTCATCGAGGCGGCGAGCGAATTGGGACAAATAAGCGAAATCGACTTGTGTGATATCGGGAAGCAGGTAAGCCGATTTCGTCGCCCCCTGCTTTCGCTTTCGATTGAGGGCGGCGATAATGCCGTCTGCCGTCTGAATGCCGATGCCGTGTCCGTAAAACAACCCGTCGCCCAAGTAGATCGTATTTTCCCCTTGCCATTGCGGCGTCAGCGGATCGAATTCCGGGTTTTTGAAATAGAGGCAATCTCCGGGGAGAAAGTGTTCATCTTTTTTTGTTTGAATGCCAAGATCCCGGTCGGTATGCCAGTCATACAGCAGCAAATCCGCAAACAGCCGGTTGAATGCCGCTGGATCGATTACGTCAAGCACGGCTTTGTAGAACACGATGACGATCGCGGTCGCGCATTCAAACGCGTATCGCTCGCTATGGACAAAAATGTCCTGAATCGCTTCGGAAGCCGTGACATCTGGACGAAGACGGAAGCCGCCGCGCTCGTCCCGCGTCCAGAAATCGCTGTTGCAGCGCGAAAAACGGAAAATGGCAAACCGCGCCCGGCTTTTCGCCAACTCGCCCGCCGCCCGAACAATGCGGTCGCGCAAGGCGATTTCAAATCGAAGCTGGTGTTTATTTGCATACGTATACAACTTAGGCGAGGAAACAAGGGCATCTAAGATTCGTTGTTCGCTGGCCGGAAGCGAAAACGAACTCGAAACGTCAAAGTTGATTGGTGACAACACGCGAATCAAAGTGAAGAAGCCTCCTTGATGAAAGGATCGCAACAACGATATAGATGCAAAACGGAAAAGTTCTCCACGTCCTTGACGAAAAAAGTCGCTTGCCTATTTCGACCGCCCGAGGCAAACCGTCGTCTTCTTCGCCGCACCTTGGCGCGGCGGAAGACGGAACGACTACCTGCTTCACAGACCCAGGCGTGGGGCTGGAAGCGGCGTTGTTCGGTCGCCTGACAGTCCATCCAGTCGCTCTGCAAAAGCCGTCGATGTGAAAGCGTCCAATCGCATCTATATAGCGATGCCATAGAAAAAATGTATGCACTCGCGCCGGTGTTCATTCCCCTTTTTTAGGAAAAGAACGCTTTCCTGTGGGATGGAGAAGAGGGAACGGGGATGGATCAGCGCGTCCTAAAATTTTTTTAAAAAAGGTATTGCTTTTTTCGAGTTAAGGTGGTATATTAGAAAACGTCGCTGATCGAAGAGGTTGTTTGACAGCGATGCGAAGCAAAAAAAGCAGTTGACATCGAAAAAGATGTTATGCTAACATAAAAGAGCTGTTTGAGAGAGACAAAACAGTCGAAAGCTTGTTCCTTGAAAACTGAACGAAACGAAGCGTAATAGAAAAGTGGAGGCCGCTTGCCTATCGGCGAAACGCGCAGAGAGGCCCGCGAGCGGGCTTAGCCCGCCAAAGCGGGACACGAAGCGTCGCGAGCCGATAGCGGCCGAAGCTGGACAATCCGAAAAGCCAATCAACTTTCTTTGGAGAGTTTGATCCTGGCTCAGGACGAACGCTGGCGGCGTGCCTAATACA
>NZ_CP014749.1:1797500-2540000 GCF_001592395.1 Geobacillus sp. JS12 | reverse complement strand
AGCGAAAGCGAGTCTGAACAGGGCGTGTGAGTACGTCGTCGTCGACCCGAAACCAGGTGATCTACCCATGTCCAGGGTGAAGGCCGGGTAACACCGGCTGGAGGCCCGAACCCACGCACGTTGAAAAGTGCGGGGATGAGGTGTGGGTAGGGGTGAAATGCCAATCGAACTTGGAGATAGCTGGTTCTCCCCGAAATAGCTTTAGGGCTAGCCTCGGGTTTAGGAGTCTTGGAGGTAGAGCACTGATTGGGCTAGGGGCCCAAACCGGGTTACCGAACCCAGTCAAACTCCGAATGCCAATGACTTATGCCTGGGAGTCAGACCGCGAGTGATAAGATCCGTGGTCGAGAGGGGAACAGCCCAGACCGCCAGCTAAGGCCCCGAAGTGCACGTTCAGTGGAAAAGGATGTGGAGTTGCAAAGACAACCAGGATGTTGGCTTAGAAGCAGCCACCATTTAAAGAGTGCGTAATAGCTCACTGGTCGAGTGACTCTGCGCCGAAAATGTACCGGGGCTAAACGTGCCGCCGAAGCTGCGGGATGACCGTTGGTCATCGGTAGGGGAGCGTTCTAAGGGCAGAGAAGCCAGACCGGAAGGACTGGTGGAGCGCTTAGAAGTGAGAATGCCGGTATGAGTAGCGAAAACAGAGGTGAGAATCCTCTGCGCCGAAAGCCTAAGGGTTCCTGAGGAAGGTTCGTCCGCTCAGGGTTAGTCGGGACCTAAGCCGAGGCCGAAAGGCGTAGGTGATGGACAACAGGTTGAGATTCCTGTACCACCTTCTTCCCGTTTGAGCGATGGGGGGACGCAGGAGGATAGGGCGAGCAGGCGGCTGGAAGAGCCTGTCCAAGCCGTGAGGCTGATCCGCAGGCAAATCCGCGGATCATAAGGCCAAGCGGTGACGGCGACGGAGTGATCCGGAAGTCCCCGATTTCACACTGCCAAGAAAAGCCTCTAGCGAGGGAAGAGGTGCCCGTACCGCAAACCGACACAGGTAGGCGAGGAGAGAATCCTAAGGCGCGCGGGAGAACTCTCGTTAAGGAACTCGGCAAAATGACCCCGTAACTTCGGGAGAAGGGGTGCTCTTTGGGGTGAAGAGCCCTGAAGAGCCGCAGTGAAAAGGCCCAAGCGACTGTTTATCAAAAACACAGGTCTCTGCGAAGCCGAAAGGCGACGTATAGGGGCTGACACCTGCCCGGTGCTGGAAGGTTAAGGGGAGCGCTTAGCGGAAGCGAAGGTGCGAACCGAAGCCCCAGTAAACGGCGGCCGTAACTATAACGGTCCTAAGGTAGCGAAATTCCTTGTCGGGTAAGTTCCGACCCGCACGAAAGGTGTAACGACTTGGGCGCTGTCTCAACGAGAGACCCGGTGAAATTATACTACCTGTGAAGATGCAGGTTACCCGCGACAGGACGGAAAGACCCCGTGGAGCTTTACTGCAGCCTGATATGGAATTTTGGTATCGCTTGTACAGGATAGGTGGGAGCCTGGGAAGCCGGAGCGCCAGCTTCGGTGGAGGCGGCGGTGGGATACCACCCTGGCGGTATTGAAATTCTAACCCGCACCCCTTAGCGGGGTGGGAGACAGTGTCAGGTGGGCAGTTTGACTGGGGCGGTCGCCTCCCAAAAGGTAACGGAGGCGCCCAAAGGTTCCCTCAGAATGGTTGGAAATCATTCGGAGAGTGCAAAGGCACAAGGGAGCTTGACTGCGAGACGGACAGGTCGAGCAGGGACGAAAGTCGGGCTTAGTGATCCGGTGGTTCCGCATGGAAGGGCCATCGCTCAACGGATAAAAGCTACCCCGGGGATAACAGGCTGATCTCCCCCAAGAGTCCACATCGACGGGGAGGTTTGGCACCTCGATGTCGGCTCATCGCATCCTGGGGCTGTAGTCGGTCCCAAGGGTTGGGCTGTTCGCCCATTAAAGCGGTACGCGAGCTGGGTTCAGAACGTCGTGAGACAGTTCGGTCCCTATCCGTCGCGGGCGCAGGAAATTTGAGAGGAGCTGTCCTTAGTACGAGAGGACCGGGATGGACGCACCGCTGGTGTACCAGTTGTCCCGCCAGGGGCACCGCTGGGTAGCTATGTGCGGACGGGATAAGCGCTGAAAGCATCTAAGCGTGAAGCCCCCCTCAAGATGAGATTTCCCACCGCGTTAGGCGGGTAAGATCCCTCGAAGATGACGAGGTCGATAGGTCCGAGGTGGAAGCGTGGCGACACGTGGAGCTGACGGATACTAATCGATCGAGGGCTTGACCTAACTTAGAAAAGCGCAGGCGAGCGGGTCGCCGCGACGGGCAAATGTTCTTCGCCTGCAGGGATGTTCACATCCCGAAGGCGAAGGTTATTTGACCCCGAGCGGCGGCGAGCCGGAGCTGGACAATGCGAAAAGCGCAGGCGAGCGGCTTCTTCCGACGGTTATCTAGTTTTGAGGGAATGAAAAAACTCTTGACAGCTCAGCGCGAATCATTATAATAGTAAATGTCTAAAGAGATGTCATTTCGCAGCAGCTCAGTGACGAGCATTTGCATCATCGGATGAACTGCGAGTTGCCTTGACACGTCCAGCTTCTTTGAATCGGCTGGCAGAGGAAGAGGCAGGGCATCTTATTGGGAGAATTGACCTTCGTTATGATTCCGCAGTAGCTCAGTGGTAGAGCAATCGGCTGTTAACCGATTGGTCGCAGGTTCGAATCCTGCCTGCGGAGCCATCGTGGAGAGCTGTCCGAGTGGTCGAAGGAGCACGATTGGAAATCGTGTAGGCGTGAATAGCGCCTCAAGGGTTCGAATCCCTTGCTCTCCGCCATGATCCATCAGCATGGCCCGTTGGTCAAGTGGTTAAGACACCGCCCTTTCACGGCGGTAACACGGGTTCGAATCCCGTACGGGTCACTTCTTTGTGGAGGATTAGCTCAGCTGGGAGAGCACTTGCCTTACAAGCAAGGGGTCGGCGGTTCGATCCCGTCATCCTCCACCATCTTAATATAAAAGCTGACTTGCTTTCTCATCATCGTGGGGTGGAGCAAAGAGCCTTTGCTTCAACGAATCCGCTTCCAGTTGCCTCGACGCATCTGGCATCTTTGAATCAGCTTGTAGAGGAAGAGGCAACGAACAACAACACTAAAAGTATTGTGAAAATCAACTTACTTTCTTATCGCCGCGGGGTGGAGCAGTCCGGTAGCTCGTCGGGCTCATAACCCGAAGGTCGCAGGTTCAAATCCTGCCCCCGCAACCAAAAATGGTCCCGTAGTGTAGTGGTTAACATGCCTGCCTGTCACGCAGGAGATCGCGGGTTCGAGTCCCGTCGGGACCGCCATCTTTCCAAAAATGCATGATGCAACGAATCATGTGATCGGTGAAATACGGCTCGGCAGCTCAGTCGGTAGAGACGAGCATCCGCTTCATCGAATTCGCATCGAGTTGCCTCGACGCATCCAGCATCTTGGAATCCGCTGGCAGAGGAAGGGACACAAAAGTCATCAACGAACAAGGGAAAAATAAGATACGGCTCGGTAGCTCAGTCGGTAGAGCAAAGGACTGAAAATCCTTGTGTCGGCGGTTCGATTCCGTCCCGAGCCACCATATAATTGATAGCAAGCTGACTTAGCTCTATTGGCAGAGACGAGCATCCGCTTCATCGAATCGATTGCGAGTTGTCCCGACGCACCCAGCTTCTTCGAATTGGCTGGTAGAGGAAGGGACACAACAAATGAACAATGATCCACGATTTATATCATAATTATGCCGACTTAGCTCAATTGGTAGAGACGAGCACTTGCTTCGTCGAGTCGGCTTCGAGTTGCCTCGACGCATCCTGCTTCCTCGAATCAGCTTGTAGAGGAAGAGGCACAGAGCACAACAATGAGCCACCTTCTTGCATTTGTTTTATGCCGACTTAGCTCAATTGGTAGAGCAACTGAATCGTAATCAGTAGGTTGCGGGTTCAAGTCCTGCAGTCGGCACCATTCCTTGGAGGGGTAGCGAAGTGGCTAAACGCGGCGGACTGTAAATCCGCTCCCTTTGGGTTCGGCGGTTCGAATCCGTCCCCCTCCACCATTTTAACAAAGGGGCATAGTTTAATGGTAGAACAGAGGTCTCCAAAACCTCCGGTGTGGGTTCGATTCCTACTGCCCCTGCCATTCCTATCATGATTATGGCGACTATGGCGAAGTGGTTAACGCACCAGATTGTGGCTCTGGCATGCGTGGGTTCGATTCCCACTAGTCGCCCTTCACTTACAACGTTGGGGTATAGCCAAGCGGTAAGGCAACGGACTTTGACTCCGTGATGCGTTGGTTCGAATCCAGCTACCCCAGCCACGGATGCGGAAGTAGTTCAGTGGTAGAACACCACCTTGCCAAGGTGGGGGTCGCGGGTTCGAGTCCCGTCTTCCGCTCTCGATCAAGGCGGCATAGCCAAGTGGTAAGGCAGAGGTCTGCAAAACCTTTACCCCCGGTTCGAATCCGGGTGCCGCCTCCATATCTAATGAATAAAAAAGTGTTGACAGTTGAAAGATGATTTGGTAAATTGTTAATTGTCGCGCCGATGTGGCGGAATTGGCAGACGCGCACGACTCAAAATCGTGTGGGGTAGCCCCCGTGTGGGTTCGACTCCCACCATCGGCATCCTCAGAATTCGATAGCCCACGATCTAAAATCGTGGAACCCTTGATACGACCGCAAACGCGGTCGTTTTTCATTTTCTGGGAATTCCGAAAAAAACGATAGAATCCGAAAAAATTTTGCACGAATTTTGCATTTCTACCATCTAGATCATCCATGATTTCGTCAATCATCATGTTTTTTTAGTACCCATGATGGATTTGACAAACTGGAGCTTTTCATAAAAGGGTGAAACAATTTTGTCGTAAATGCGACTAATGATAACAAAGGAGGAGGAGATTGGGCTGAAAAGATGGCTTGCTTTCATTGCCGCCGTGTGGAGTGTTTGGTTGGCAGGTTGTAGCGGGCAAACTGACCGCTATGCCATTGAAGGGTATGTCGTGAGAAAAGAAGGGGGGAGCATTTTGGTTGTCAGTTCTGATCCGCAAGATTTTCGTTCCACAGGCGGGCTTAAAGAGTTTTATAATACCATCTTGGTTTCTAGTGCACCAGCGCGAGTGAACATTGGTCAAAAAGTTCAAGTTTGGATAGATGGGGGGATTGCTGAATCGTATCCAGGCCAAGGGAAGGCGGGCAAAGTATTGGTTGTGCCAAGCTCTCCGCGTGATGGCGCCAGCTTATCGGAGGAGGAGGCGATTCGCCAAGCGTTGAAACAAGAAGAGAGTCGGCTCGAGCAGATGATTCCTGTGATTCGGGCTGTTCATTATGACAAACAAGCGGACACTTGGATGATTCAAATAAAAGACGCCCATGAACGAACGAAATTCGATGTTCGGATCAAAGATGAATAAAAGCGTTTTGCCGCATGCGAAGCAAAAGCTGTCCCCCTCTTCCCAGCATGGGGGAGAGAGGGCAGCTTGTCGATGACGCGCCAAACAATTCGTTGGATTCCGAACAGGAATTACGAAGACAACGCCGAGACAAGCGGACGGTCCGGCAAGTAGAGCTGGGCGTTGTCGCTTTGGCCGGCCGCGATCCAGTCGCGCAAGCATTTGGCGAGCACCATGCTGTAGACGGCTCCGTTGTCTCCATAGGCATAGACGAAATAGCAGTTTGGATATTCGTCATACACGCCGATGATCGGCAGTCCGTCGTGCGTGCCGGCGTAGTAGGCGCCCAAGTAAAATTCAGCTCGGACAGGGATCGTGGGGAAGCGTTGCTGGAACTCCGCGATCAACTGGTCGCGCTTGTGAATGAGCTTGGCATCGCGCTCATCGGCATAGGTCGTATCTTCATCCAATCCACCGATGATAACGCGGTTGTCGGCGGTCGTCCGCATGTAGATGTAAGGACGGGCCGTTTCCCAAATGAGCGTCCGGTTGTACCAGCTGGAGAAATCAGCGACCTGGTTCGTGACCACGGCGTAGGTGCTGTTCAACACGGCGTTTGGGTCCTTTTTGAAATCCAACGTTTCATAGCCAGCCGCAATGATGACCGATTTCGCGCGAATGACCGCACCGGTTTTCGTATAAAAAATGGCTTGGTCTTTTTCGAGTTTTTTTCCATTGATTTCGGTTTGTTCGTAAATGGCGACTCCTCGGCGTTTGGCATATTCCAACAGGCCGATCGTCAGTTTGTATGGATTGACTTCGCCGTCTCCTTTTGTCAGCAACGCCGCTGGTTTGCGGAACGGGTAATGGCGGGCGATCTGTTCTTCCGGCCACCATTCGATAGCAAAGCCGTGTTTCTTGAGAGCGGCGTATTCTTTTTCTAATTTGCTTACATCTTCAGGAGAGCTGGCGTAATACAAACTGTCGCGGGTGACAAATTCGCAGTCGAGCGGCAGCTTTTCCGCGGCATCGGCGAGATCGCGGATGGCCTGCTCGCAAAGTTTAAGGTGCCGCACTGCGTACATTTCGCCAAAGCTATGGATTAGCTCGAAAAACATTTTTTCCCCCAGGTATTGGATCAGGGCCGTGTTGACCGCTGTGCTTCCATGCCCCGCTTTTCGTTTATCGACGACCACGACGTCAAGATCGGTGTCGCTAAGAAAGTAGGCGCATTGGGCGCCCGAGGTGCCAGCGCCGATAATGAGCACATCGCAGTCGATGTCTTCCTCTAAGACCGGGTAGCTCGGCGGGTCGGGGAACGTTGTGGGCCAGTAGAATGTTCCGGATTGCAAGTTCATGATTCTCGTCTCCTTCCACTTCATAGTTCGTCTTTAGCATGATCGGAATCATTTGGTTTATTCGTTGCGAAGGAGGAGAACCGCGCCCAACGCTTTTTCGGCTTCATGGCTGGAGCGGCAAATCAAAGGAGATGGGGTGTGTGGAGAAGTGGAAAATTTGTGTTTTTTGAAACATGAATCGGAATAAGACGTACATCATGTAGAGAGTTTTGCAGGAAGAATAAGAACGGCAAACGAAAGGGCTGACAAAAAATGTTGATGGATGAGATGTCGCCTGAAGACAAGCATGTTTCAAGCCAGACACATCCGGGAAGACGCTTGGCCTTCCCGGATGTGATGAGTGCCCCTGTGGATATCCTAAACATGGTTCAAACGCTGTCAAGTTGTTGTGTTGATTTGGGGGAATTTCTTTCGGACAGCCCCCGCGGTTCGTGTCTGGAAGGAATGTTTTTTCCATGTTGCGCTGCACAGCTCGCCCCTTGTCCATTTGTTCCCTTGTCAAGTTATTGCGCTTGCCGCAGGCTGGCGATGGATGCCTCATGTTCAATCGAGCGTTTGGAGAGGATGGCCAAAATGTGCTCGTGGCGTTCTTGGTTGACTTCGATCCTTTTGACAATTTGATCGATTTCCATGACCGTTTGTCGAATAGGAACGAGATCGTCTTTGGTCGCCATCTTTGCTTGAATTTCGTTTACATTGGATTGAAGTTCGTTCACTTTGAATTGGAGTTCATTCACTTTGGACCGGAGTTCAGCCAGTTCCTCTTTGGTCGCCATCTTCGCTTGAATTTCGTTTACGTTGGACTGGAGTCCGTTCACAGTGGAGCGAAGTTCAGCGAGTTCGTCTTTCGTGGCCATTTTCGCTTCGATGTCGTCCACTTTGGATCGGAGCTCGGCGAGTTCGTCTTTGGTGGCCATGTTGGCTTCAATGTTGTTTACTCTTGATTCGATGCTGTCTACTCTCGCCTCGATGCTGTTCACTCTCTCTTCGATGCTGCCCGCTCTCGCTTCGATCTTGTTCAGTTGATTTTTCATCTCGTTGACGTCGGATGTCAAGACGCCGACGCTCGAATGGAGTTGATCGAGCCGATCTAAAATTTGGGTAAGCAATGCTTCCATATGGATCATCCTTTCCAAGTGTGGATTGACGGTGATTCAAAACAGCTATTCATGGCTTTTGTTGCTTTCCTAACGCTGTCTGGACCTTGTTGGTGAAGGGTTTGCCAAAGGAGTTGATCATCCGTGGGCATGTGTGCAGCAGATTTGGGGACATCCAGCTTCCATTTTAGCATAAATCGTATGGGGGGAGACAAGGGATTTTTTGAAGAATTATGATGAAAAGGGGCGACAAGTTCTAGAGGGCTGGTGATTTAGCGCAAAATATGGCTGATTCCTGCTATCTTTCAATTCGAAAAACGCGGCCAATCGGCTTTCTTTTCTGATGAAATGCCATCGATTTGCAGGCCGTTCTCGTTTTTCACCATCCTTCTAGAGGGTGGGTGATTTGGTAAAAAAGACTATCGATTCGCATTCTTTCTCAATTAGAGAAATCCTTGCAAAACCGATTTTCTTTTTCTGTAAAAATGCGCCGCTTTGATCAGCGATTTTCATGCCAGGGTGGGGAGCAACGCTTGCTCATGAATGTTTTTTATTATTGTATTGACAAAGATATTCAATATCAATTATCACCTTAATTGATAAGGATTATCATTATTAAATATAGATTGAAGGGGGAATATGTAACGTGTTGCAGAAAAAATGGACCTCTCTTCTTGCCGTGCTGATGGCGCTGTTCGTGCTGCTTGTGCCGTTGGCTCAACCGGCTGCGCCTGTTGAGGCCGCATCCAAGACAAGGGTGTTTAAGACGGAGCTTGGCAAGCTGGTGATCAAAGGAACCCCGAAGCGGATTGTCACGTTAAGCATGGCGGGGACAGATGCGGTTGTCACGTTGGGCTTAAAGCCAGTGGGGTATACGATTTCCAATTCTGGAACGGTGCCTACATACTTGCGCAATAAACTAAAAGGGGTGCCAAGCGTTGGGGCACTTAGCGCCCCGAGTTTGGAGAGAATCGCAGCGCTCAAACCGGATTTGATCATTATCGACCATGAATTTGAGTTCCATAAAGCGATTATCCCTCAGCTGAAAAAGATTGCGCCAGTAGCGGGATTTCGTGCGAATAGCTACAAAGAAGCGATGAATCAGCTTCTTGTATTGGGAGACATCTTAGGGCGGAAGGCGAAGGCAAAATCGTTTGTGAATCAGTTTTATAAAGAATTGAAATCGCAGCAGGCAAAATTAAAAGATAAAAATCTTCGTGTATTGGGCTTTTTCGTCAATAAAGATGGCATTAATGTATGGCAGGACAACTCCTTCTCCGGATCGATTTTTACGGCGCTTAAGGCTGATTATGCATTTAAGGAAAAAGGGGATGAATACTCCGACTTTAAAACAGTAAGTTTAGAAAGAATTTTAGAAATCGATCCAGACGTGCTGTTTGCCTATACGGATCCTGGGAAGAATGACCTGAAAAAAGTGAAAGCCAACCCGATTTGGTTCCAATTAAAAGCGGTGAAAAAGAAGCGGGTGGTGGAAGTCAATCGCGATCTTTGGTCTCGCAGCCGGGGACCGTTGGCGGCGAAATTGATTGTAAAAGAAGCGGCATCCATTTTAAAACGTTATCAGTGATGGGATGATGCCGGCGAGAGGATGTCATCTTTGACATACGGAAAAAAAGCCATATGGATCAGCGTCATTGCAGGATTGGGCATCGTTTTGTTGATGATCGTTTCTTTAGTCTCTGGTCCGTTTTTTGTGCCGATTCCAAAAGTGCTGGATGTCCTTTTGCATGATGATGGATCCAAAGCACGAACGGTTGTCTGGAATCTACGGTTTCCCCGTGCGCTTTTGGCGGTTTTGATTGGGGCGAATCTGGCGGTCGCTGGAGCGATGATGCAATGTTTAACGAAAAATCCAATGGCCGAGCCAAAAATCATGGGAGTGTCGGCCGGCGCTGCTGCGATGGTTGTTCTCATCGAGTATTTTTTCGCCGGCCTTCCCCTTCTTTTCTTTTCTCCCCTTGTCTTTTTGGGGGCGGCGGTTGGGGGAGCCCTCGTATATAGTTTGTCTCTGAAGAGAGGCGCCCTTTCCCCGGTTCGTTTGACCCTTGCCGGAGTGGCGGTCAGCGCATTTTTGCATGCGATCACCGTCGGAATTTTGGTCTTGCTTGGCCAGGATGCGGCCGCCGTATATGCATGGCTGGCCGGTGGGTTAAACGGCTTGACGTGGCGCCATGTTTCGCTGATCGCTCCGTGGTCTCTTGCTGGCTTGCTCCTGTCCATCATGATCGCTTCGAAAATGGATCTGTTGGAGCTCGGCGATGATACAGCCAAAGGGCTTGGTGTTCATGTGGGGATTCTCAAAACTGTGATGGCAGTCATGATTATTATTTTGGCTGGAAGTGCGGTGTCCGTATCCGGGGTCATTGGGTTTATCGGCTTGATCATTCCGCACATCGTCCGAAAAATGGTCGGGGTGAATTATACGTATATCGTTCCGGTCAGCGCCTTGTGCGGAGGAATGTTGCTTTTGACGGCTGACTTGCTTGCACGCTTGGTGGCGCAGCCGATTGAACTTCCTGTCGGGGTGTTTACCGCCGCCATTGGTTGCCCATATTTTTTGTATTTGATTAGGAAGCAGGGCGAATGGAATGCGTAAATTTGTGGGACTGGTCATCCCCCATCTTGCCCGTTTGTTGACAAGGGCCGATTATCAGCGGCTCATTCCGGTCAGCGCCTTATTAGGAGCGATTTTGATGATCAGCGCGGATACGGCGGGAAGAACCATCGCGGCGCCAATTGAAATTCCGGTCGGCATCTTAACGGCATTCATCGGTGCGCCGTACTTTCTCTTTCTGCTTCGACGAGCAAAATTATAATGAAAAGGGGATCGGTATGAGTTGGAAAACATGGATGGTTTCTAGTTTCGCAGCCGTCAGTTTAGCCATAGCGGGAGCGGCGGAGTCTGAAGCATATGCAGCGAAACCGGCCAAGCTTGCCATTGAAAGTGCACAGCCGGTGAATGCTTCAACTGTGAAAGAGTATATCGTAAAAGGAAAAGGGCTCAAGGGAGCGAAGATCAAAATAGTGATCACTGATGGAAAAGCATCTGTCACTCATGACACTGTTGTTCAAAAGAGCGGATCGTTTGAAGCGCCGGTCAACGTATCGACATTACGAGATGGGACTTTGACGGTGTCTGTCACGCAAATCATCAAGGGACAGAAGCATAGCCGCGTACAAAAAAAGATTATCAAGGATACGAAGGCGCCTTCCGTTCCGGTGATCACGAATAAAGGATGGATCAATGCCAAGCAGCAGAACGCTTATGCTGTCCAAGGAACAGCAGAACCCCATAGCGCTGTGCAAGTTTTGTTGAGCGATGGAAAGCAGCGCATCACCAAAACGGTGCGTGCAGACGGCAAAGGGAGATTCCGGGCGGTGATCGATGCAAGAAAGTTGGCGGAAGGAGAGATTACGGTCTCCGCGGTTAGTGTGGATTCGGCAGGAAACCAAAGCGGACAATCGAAGAAAGTGCTTCGGAAAGATGTGAGCATAGAGGCTCCTGAACTGTTGAATGAAGGATATATCAACGCTTTCAACTATGAAGCTTATCCAGTAACGGGGACAGGAACGCCTGGAGAGAAAGTGGTGGTGGAGGCTGCTGATGGAAAAAAATCCGTCTCAGCGAGCGGACTTGTGGATGAAGATGGGAATTATGAAGTGGAGATCAATACTTCTTCTCTGAAGGACGGGAAGATCGCGATCCGTGTGAAAACGATCGATCAAGCGGGGAATGAAAGCCGGATGGCAAGTGTCGTCCTCATCAAATCGTTGTCTTCTCCGGCCAAGCCGTCTATTGACAATAAAGGATATGTGAACGCCAGTGCAGATGCAACTGCTTATGAGGTGACGGGCAAGGGAGAGCCAGGAGCGGAAGTGGAGGTCACTTTGTCCGATGGAACGAATGAAATCAGCACAGTCGGTACGGTGGAAGAAAACGGGAGATACCATGTAGAAGCGGATATTTCCCCGTTAAGCGATGGACTGATTACCATTACAGCCGTTCAAACGAGCGTTACAGGCAATGTAAGCCCAGAGGCAACCGCGACGGTTTGGAAGGATACAGCTGTTGCCGCTCCATCATTGAACGCCCTGCCAGCTGTTACGAATCAAAATCAAGCGGCGTACACGATCGCAGGAACGGCAGAAAGCAACGCATCGGTGCAAATCATCATTACGGATGGGCAAAAATCTCTCGTGGAATGGACGTCGGCGGACTCGAATGGGAATTTTTCGAAGACGATCGATCTGTCTGCATTCCACAATGGCCAGCTGATGATCATTGTGACACAAGAAGACAAAGCGCAAAACCATAGTGAAGCGACCACAGCGACGGTGACGAAAGGGCAATAAGAAGGAACCTGTCGGCCGAGCCTTTCTTTGAAGCGGGATGCTTTAAAGAGGGTTCGGTCGATTTTTTGGTGAATAGACATGTTTCAATATCACATAATCATGGAAAATCACAAAATTCAGAGGCCTTCCTGGATGTTATTTGCGCACCGCATGGACATAATGGACATGTTCAAACGCTGTCAGATCGTCGTTTCGGTTCGAGAAAAATTCCGCTTGGATTTGTTCCGGCGATACGTGTTCGAAAATGAGGAGACGGTGATGCTGCAGCTGTTTCTCAAGTTCCTCGATCGAATACGCCGCTTTCATCGGTTCACCGCTTTGCCGGGCGAGGGCGAGCGTGTTTTGCACCCGCTTGACGGTGGAGGTGAACAGCTGCTCATCGGCAACATCAAACACGATAGAACTGCCCTCTGTCATCAATGGAGCGAGTTGGTGCAAAAGACGATAGAAGTGCTCTTTTTCTAGATAATATGAGACGCCAAGCAGGCTGAACACCGTTTTTTCGTTTGGGCGAAAGCCGGCTGCGAGCAATCGGGAAGCCACGTCATCCTTGGTAAAATCAGCGGCGACCAGTTGCAAGCAGTTTGGCATCTTCCCGTTGGCCATGTGGATGCGTTCGCGCTTGAATTGCTGCGTGTTGGGATGGTCGACTTCGAATATCGTCAGGCCGCTGTTTGGATGACGGAAGGCGAACGTATCCATCCCTGCTCCTAACATGACATACTGCGTCGCGCCAAGCCGCTTTTCGTGTTGGACGATCCGTTCGGTATAGGCGGCGCGGGCGATTGGAGTCGGAGCGAGCTGCGTTTGGACGATCCATTTCACTTTCTCTTCGTCCGATGAGACCGCATCAAGCCGCTCGGGGGCAAAAAATCCCAAGCCGTTGGCGAGAAAGGTTTGGATTTGTTTGTATTCTTCGTCTGTGATCAGCTGTCTGGCCATATCGTCACGAAATATGACAGGCGTATCGTGTTCCGTATGATAAGCGCGGACGAAACAGGACATCAATGCGGTCATGCTCGGTTCGTTTGGTTTCATGGCAATGGCTCCTTTGCGAGGCTATGGAGAATCATCTTCTGGCCGTAGGCGACAAATTGTTCTTTCGTCTTGCCGAGCGTCGGCAGCAAAAACGCTCCTTTTGTTTCGATAAGGTCAAACAACGCGTGTAGCTGTGCGGAGAACACGTACACGGTCATCATGACGTCTGCGGTTTCACGGACAACGCCTTCTGCGATGCCTTGCTCGATCCAGCAGGAGAGGGCGTCATTGATGTCCGTTCCTAAAGAGAAAATAGCTTCCATGGTGGGTGTCACTGCGTCCAGCGATGGCGGGCGAAACTGGCGGACGGCGCGCGCCGAAACGGGACAATATTCGTAGTAAGCGCGCATTGCTTTACAAATGTGTTCGTACTTGGCCAAAAACGGCTGCTCGGCTTGCACGATGTCGGTTAGACGATCACGCAACTGTTTGAGACCATTCGCGACAATGTAGTACAAAATCTCCTCCTTCGTGTCAAAGTAGCGGTACACCGTACGGCGGCTGTATCCCGACGCTGCGCAAATGTCGCTGATTGACGTGCCGTCAAACCCGCGTTCGAGAAACAACCGCTCAGCGGCTTGGGCAATCGTTTGTTTGTGTACAGCGGCGATATGTTCTTTCATAGCTGATACTCCTAGTATCAAAAGTATACTATCAGTATACTCTTGTTTTTCTGTTTGTCAAGTGGTTACTTTATTGACAAACGAGCCATCAAAACAATGGTGATGAAGGGGAGCTGGGGTGGTGTTCGTAGAGCATATCGAAAGTGGATGGTTCAACATTCATCAGGCGAATCACTAAAAATATATCGGGGCTTTTGGTGAATGGCCCAATGGTTGACGGTAATACGAACTATGAGACAGAAGAGGTTTTTCTTTTGCGTGCAGGATATTGCCCTCGTGCTTACGAATCTATACGGATGCACATCAAGCAAGGAGGATGGCTATGGGAAACATCCAGCCAAGGCGGTTGGTGACGGCAAGCGGCCAACCGATTGTTATACGGACGGCATGGCCCGAGGATGCCGAGCGGATCGTTGCGTTTGTCAAGGCCGTGACCGCGGAAGCGCTTTACTTGCTTACGACGGAAGCGGAAGTGACGGTCACAGAAGAGCAACAACGCCAATGGCTGCAAAAAATGGCGGACGATCCTGGAAAGTTGGCGCTGTTGGCCGAGCATGACGGAGAGATGATCGGGTTTTTAGATTTTCATAATGGAAATAAGCGGCGAACCAAGCACCAAGGGTCTTTCGGCATGAGCGTGAAAAACGGCTTTCGAGGCCAGGGGATCGGCGCGGCGTTGCTTGCAGCGCTCCTTGATTGGGCAAAAGAAAATCCTTTGATTGAAAAAGTTTGCCTCGAAGTCGTCGCTGACAACACGAACGCGATTCGATTGTATCAAAAGTTTGGATTTGTGGAAGAAGGCGTGAAGAAAAAAGCTGCAAAAATCGATGACGGGACGTATTGGGATTTGATTTTGATGGCCCGCTTTGTCAAGTAGGTTCGGCGGATGAGTGCGGGGAGATCGCTCGATGAGCATTTCCTTCCTTTCTATTGCGCCGGTTTGCGCTTCGGTGCGGCGGTCGGCGTGACAAGGAGGGAGAACGTGAGAGACAAGGGAATGAGGTTGTTGCCGCTTGGCGTCAGGCTCATGAAGCCGCAGCGGGAACAATACAAACGGATGGCGGCCTGCGAGAGAAAGGCCGCCATGTTGGTTTTGGTTGAAATGCCCAATCTTTTGTCATTTGGTCCCGATGTGCTGTTGTTTCTGCCGTTGCTTCTCCTAGAAGGCTTGTGATTTAAGGGGAAATGTTGCTCCCCAACAGCGTTTCTCAAATTGAAAAACCTTGCAACACCATAACTTTATCCCTTTCGACTTCTCGCAAATCGAGCGAATCCGTTGTTTTTCACCGGTCTTCTAGGAGGCGCGGCGCTTTTTTGAGTAAAAGAGGTGTTGGGGGCTGCTCGCAGAAAGGAGCGGCCGCTCCTGGCCGCGCGCCGCTACGAACGCTCGCTGAAGGCGATTTGAATGCCGATTAGGGCGAAGATGGCGCCTTTGAGCCAATGGATTCGCTTCGTGATGGCGGTGTTGGCCAAGAGCCAATGGCGCAGTTTTTCCGCGCCGATGCTCACCAAGGTGAAGACGGCGAGCGCTTGAGCGAGAAAGACGGCGCCAAGAAGCAACATCTGTTGCGGCACGCGGCCCGCTGACGGATCAACGAACTGCGGCAGGAGCGCCAAAAAGAAGAGCGACACTTTCGGGTTGAGCACGTTCATGACAATGCCTTTTTTGTACAGCGAGGCGTATGCCATTGGCTTCTGCCGCCCAAAGGCGAGACTGCTGTCTTTTTCGCGGAACGCCTGCCATGCCAAGTACAGCAAATACGCGGCGCCGGCGTACTTGACGATGGCAAACGCCAAGGCGGATTGGTAAATGACAGCCGAGACGCCAAGCATGGCTGCGCTGATGTGGACAAGCAGGCCGGAGCACAGCCCGAGCGCGGTGGCGATGCCCGCCTGTTTGCCTTGGGACAGGCTTTGGGCGATGACGAACAAAATGTCTGGCCCTGGCGCTAACGTAAGCAAAATGGCGACGCCTAAAAACGCGAAGATCGTTCCGATTCCCATGAGGCATCCCTTCCTTCGGCATGATGACTCTATATGTTCGCCGCGGATCGTATTGATTCCTTTTTGTTTGAAAGGGAAAATGGACAAACGAAAAAGCCGCCCATGCCATTCAAAGCAGAGGCGGCATTTCCTATTCATGGGAAGCTTTTTTCTCCAAAAACGCCCGGCCATAGCGGCCATGGTCATGGAGCATGGCGTGCTCCACCTGGATGGTGGCGTGCTCGATTCCGTATTTTTCCTTCAACATTTCATTCACCGCCAAGATGACGCATAGCGGCTGGATGCGTTCGTTGACAAACACATGAGCCGACAGCGAGTAATGGTCGGTTGAGATGGCCCATAAGTGCATGTCGTGCACGTCTTCGACCCCTTCGATCTTTCGAATATCGGCGCGGATTTGTTCGAGGTCGAACCCATCTGGCACGGCTTCCATTAAGATGAGATACGATTCGCGCATAATTTTCGCCCCGCCTGTGAAAATGATGGCGGCGATCACTAAGCTGATGATCGGGTCGAACACCGTCCAGCCGGTGAAGTAAATGAGCAGCGCGGAAACGATGACGCCGATCGAGCTAATCAAGTCGCCGATGAAATGCCAAAGGGCGCTCTGAACGTTCAAATTGTCTTCCTCTTTCGTGCTCCGGCTTAAGACGATGGTCAACGTCAAGTTGACGACGAGGCCGATCGCTGCGATCCCGAGCATGAGGCGAAAGTTGATCGGTTCAGGATGGAGAAAACGCTGAATGCCTTCCCATAAAATCCACAGCGCAATGACGGCCAACGTCAGCCCGTTCAAAAACGATGTGATGATTTCAAACCGCAAAAAGCCGAACGTAAACCGGCGGTTCGGCGGGCGCGTCGCCATGTAGAGGGCGACCATGCTTAAGCCAAGCGCCAATACATCGGATGCCATATGGGCCGAATCGGACAAGAGGGCGAGTGAGTTGGAAATCAGTCCGCCAATGATTTCGACGGCGGTGAAAAACATGGTCAACAAAAGCGTCACCCAGAGCGCTTTTTTCGATTCATTTTGCGTTTTGACGTGCGGGAGATGATGAAAATCGTACAGTGTTGGAGCCATAATGCACCTCCGTTATTTATAATAATTATCAACTTATATATATTATAATATAAAAATCTGCCTGTGTGCAAATGAAATTTCGACAGCCAGAAACAGCGGTTGTTGGAATTTGTCTAAAAATATAGACGAAGCATTCAAGGAATGAAGCCTTCTGTTGGCGAATAGGAATCAATGTTGTGTATGGCCATCATTTTGCTTCGGAAAGGATGCGATCCAGCTTGATTGCGGCGAATCCGACAGATTTAGAAGTGTATTTGTTTCATGAAGGCCGTTTGTATCAAAGTTATGAGCTGTTCGGCGCTCATGTCATCCGCGACGGCGGAGCGGTCGGCACTCGCTTTTGCGTGTGGGCGCCCCATGCGCGGGAAGTCCGTCTTGTCGGCAGTTTCAACGATTGGAATGGGGCGAATTCCCCCTGACGAAGGTGAACGACGAAGGGGTATGGACGATCGTTGTTCCAGAAAACTTGGAAGGGCATCTCTATAAATATGAGATCATCACACCGGATGGCCGTGTTCTGTTGAAAGCCGACCCGTACGCCTTTTACTCCGAATTGCGCCCTCATACCGCCTCGATTGTCTACGATTTGAAAGGATACGAGTGGAATGATTCATCTTGGCAGCGGAAGAAACGGCGAAAGCGGATTTATGACCAACCGATGGTCATTTATGAACTTCATTTCGGTTCGTGGAAAAAGAAACCGGACGGCCGCTTTTATACGTACCGTGAGATGGCCGACGAACTCATTCCGTACGTGCTGGAGCGCGGATTTACGCACATTGAGCTGCTTCCGCTTGTCGAGCATCCGCTCGATCGTTCGTGGGGATATCAAGGGACCGGCTATTATTCGGTGACAAGCCGCTATGGCACGCCGCACGATTTCATGTATTTCGTCGACCGCTGCCATCAAGCGGGGCTTGGCGTCATCATCGACTGGGTGCCGGGGCATTTTTGCAAGGACGCCCACGGGCTGTACATGTTTGACGGCGCACCGACGTATGAATACGTGAATGAAAAAGACCGAGAAAATTACGTCTGGGGGACGGCGAATTTTGACTTGGGCAAGCCGGAAGTGCGCAGTTTTCTGATCTCCAATGCGTTGTTTTGGCTGGAGTATTACCATGTGGACGGGTTTCGCGTCGATGCGGTCGCTAATATGCTTTATTGGCCGAACAATGATAGGCTGTACGAAAATCCGTATGCGGTCGAGTTTTTGCGCCAGTTGAATGAGGCGGTGTTTGCCTATGAGCCGAACGTCTTGATGATCGCTGAAGATTCGACCGACTGGCCTCGGGTGACCGCGCCGACGTACGATGGCGGCCTTGGGTTTAACTACAAGTGGAACATGGGCTGGATGAACGACATGCTGAAGTATATGGAAACGCCGCCGCATGAGCGGAAATACGCCCATAACCAAGTCAGTTTTTCCCTCCTTTATGCGTATTCGGAAAATTTCATTTTGCCATTTTCCCATGATGAAGTGGTGCATGGCAAAAAATCGCTGCTCAATAAAATGCCTGGGTCGTACGAAGAGAAGTTCGCCCAGCTGCGCCTATTGTATGGCTACATGATGGCCCACCCTGGGAAAAAGCTGCTGTTTATGGGCAGTGAGTTTGCCCAGTTTGATGAATGGAAGTTTGAGGGAGAGCTCGACTGGGTGCTGTTCGATTTTGAATTGCACCGGAAAATGGACGAATATGTGAAGCAGCTGATCGCCTGCTATAAACGGTATAAGCCGTTTTACGAGCTTGATCATGATCCGAGGGGGTTTGAATGGATTGACGTTCATAATGCCGAGCAAAGTATTTTCTCATTCATCCGCCGGGGGAAAAAAGAAGGTGATGTGCTGGTCATTGTTTGTAATTTCACAAATCAGGCGTATGACGATTACAAAGTCGGCGTGCCTCTTTTGGCGCCGTACCGCGAAGTGATGAACAGCGATGCAGCGGAGTTTGGCGGTTCGGGACATGTCAACGGGAAGCGGCTTCCCGCTTTCCATGAGACGTTTCATGGAAAACCGTACCATGTGCGCATGACGATTCCGCCGTTTGGCATTTCCATTTTGCGGCCAGTGCAAAAACGAGGGGAGAGAAAGCAGAATGAAGAAGAAGTGCATCGCCATGTTATTGGCCGGCGGGCAAGGAAGCCGGCTTCGCTCGCTGACGAAAAACATCGCGAAACCGGCCGTGCCGTTTGGGGGGAAGTACCGGATCATTGATTTTACGTTGAGCAATTGCACGAACTCGGGCATTGACACAGTCGGGGTGTTGACCCAATATCAGCCGCTTCTTTTGCACTCGTACATCGGCATCGGAAGCGCATGGGATTTAGATCGAAGAAACGGGGGCGTCACCGTCCTTCCCCCTTACTCCGCCTCTTCCGGCGTCAAATGGTACGAAGGCACAGCGAACGCCATTTATCAAAATATGAATTATATTGAACAATACGACCCGGATTACGTTCTCGTGCTGTCTGGCGATCATATTTACAAGATGGATTACCAGCAGATGCTCGACTACCATATCGCCAAACAGGCGGATGCAACGATTTCCGTCATTGAAGTGCCGTGGGAAGAGGCGAGCCGATTCGGCATTATGAACACGAATGAAAACATGGAGATTGTCGAATTTGCCGAAAAGCCGGCCAATCCGAAAAGCAATTTGGCATCGATGGGCATTTACATTTTCAATTGGCCGTTATTGAGGGAGTATTTGCAAATCGACAATGCCGACCCGCATTCGTCGCACGACTTCGGCAAAGATGTGATTCCGCGGCTGCTTCGGGAGAACAAGCGGCTCGTGGCTTATCCGTTCAAAGGCTATTGGAAAGATGTCGGCACCATCAAAAGCTTGTGGGAAGCCAACATGGATTTGCTCGATGAACACAATGAACTTGACTTGTTTGACCGCTCGTGGCGCATTTATTCGGTCAACCCGAACCAGCCGCCGCAATACATCGCTCCCGAGGCGGAAGTGAGCGATTCTCTCATCAATGAGGGATGCGTCGTGGAAGGAACGGTGGAGCGCTCAGTGCTGTTTCAAGGCGCCCGCATCGGCAAGGGAGCGGTTGTGAAAGAATCCGTCATTATGCCGGGGGCGGCCATTGGTGAAGGAGCGTATGTCGAGCGAGCGATCGTCACTCCGGAGATCGTCATCCCGCCGCATTCGACTATGAGCCCGGGCGATGCTGATGATGACGTCGTGCTCGTAACGAGCGAGTGGATCAAGCAACGGAATAAGGACACTGCAAGGAAGGATGGAGCATAATGAACAACAACGTGATGTTGGGCGTCATCGACGCGACCACGTATATGGAGGCAATGGCGCCGCTTGTCGAGAGGCGTTCCATCGCAGCAGTGCCGTTTGCCGGGCGGTATCGGCTCATTGATTTCGTGCTTTCAAGCATGGTCAACTCCGGCATTGAAAGCGTCGCGATTTTTCCGAAATACCAATATCGGTCGCTGATGGACCATTTAGGATCAGGGAAGAATTGGGATTTAAACCGAAAGCGGGACGGATTGTTTTTCTTCCCATCGCCGGACTTGTTGTTTTCCGGTGAGCGCCGGGTCGGGGCGTTCGCCCATTTTGAGCAGCATATCGACTATTTTTTGCGGAGCCGGCAAAAGTATGCGGTCATCGTCAATAGCTACACGGTGTGCAACATCGACTTTGACGCCGTCCTCGAGCGCCATATCGAACGCGGCTGCGATGTGACGCGAATTTGCCATCGCGGCGAGCCGCTGGAGATGTACGTGTTGGAGACGTATCTTCTGCTTGATTTGATCGCCGGCTACAAAGACCACGGCTATCGGAGCATCGTCGATGTCATTCATGACGACCGCCATTCGCTGTCCATTTGCGACTATGAATACAGCGGGTATGCGGCCGTCATCGATTCGCTCGCCCGCTATTTTCAGGCAAGCATGGCGCTGCTTGACCGAAGCGCTTGGGAGCAGCTTTTTCTTCCATCGCGGCCGATTTATACGAAAGTGAAAGACGAGCCGCCGACGAAATACGGGCGGGAGGGGAATGTGAAGCGCTCGATGATCGCCAACGGCTGCGTCATTGAAGGAACGGTGGAAAACAGCGTCCTGTTTCGTTCTGTGAAAGTCGGCAAAGGAGCTGTTGTGAAGAACAGCATCGTGATGCAAAAATGCCAAATCGGCGACGGGTGCGTGCTTGATGGCGTCATCGTCGACAAAGATGCGAAAATCGAACCGGGGGTCGTTTTGCAAGGGACGGCGGAGCGGCCGTTTGTCGTTCGCAAAGGAACGGTGCAGGGGGAGGTCGCCAGCCGATGAACGTGCTGTTTGCCGTATCAGAATGCGCCCCGTTTGCCAAATCAGGGGGATTGGCCGACGTCGCCGGCGCGCTGCCGAAAGAGCTGCGCCGGCTTGGCGTCGATGTCCGCGTCATGTTGCCCAAGTATGAAACAATCGCTTCAAAGTGGAAAGAACGAATGGACAAAGTGGCGGAGTTCGTCGTGCCAGTCGGGTGGCGCCGCCAGTATTGCGGCGTTGAGGAGCTCGAGCATGACGGGGTCGTCTATTACTTGATCGACAACGAATACTATTTCAAACGGCCGCAGCTGTACGGCCATGATGACGACGGCGAGCGGTTCGCTTATTTTTGCCGGGCGGTGCTGGACGCGCTGCCGGAGATCGGGTTTCAGCCCGACATCATTCATTGCCATGACTGGCACACCGGCATGATTCCATTTTTGCTGCGCGAGCAATACCGTCATGATCCGTTTTATGCGGATATCCGCACGATCTTTACGATTCACAACTTGCAGTTTCAAGGGCTGTTTCCGCGCGGGATTTTAGAGGATTTGTTGAATTTGGACGGACGGTATTTCACCGTCGACCATCTCGAGTTTTACGGAAGCGTCAGCTTTATGAAAGGGGCGCTTGTCGCCTCCGATTTGATTACGACGGTCAGCCCGACGTACAAAGAAGAGATTCAAACCGCCTATTACGGCGAGCGGCTTGACGGGCTGTTGCGGGCGCGGCGGGATGATTTGCTTGGCATTTTAAACGGCATTGACGACGAGTTTTACAACCCGGAAACCGATCCGTTTTTGGCGGCGACCTATAGCGTACATACGCGGGAAAGAAAAAAATTCAACAAGCGCGCCCTGCAGCGGCGGTTCGGTCTGCCAGAGCGGGATGATGCGCCCGTTGTCGCGATGGTGACGCGAATGACGGCGCAAAAAGGACTCGATTTAGTCACGTGCGTCTTCCATGATCTGATGCAGGAAGAGATGCAGCTTGTTGTGCTTGGAACGGGGGATTGGCGCTTTGAACAGTTTTTCTCGCAAATGGCAGCGGCCTATCCGGACAAAGTCGGGGTGTACATCGGCTTTCACGAACCGCTCGCCCATCAAATCTATGCGGGCTCGGACTTGTTTTTAATGCCGTCATTATTTGAACCGTGCGGGTTGAGCCAAATGATCGCGCTTCGGTACGGGACGATCCCGATCGTTCGGGAAACGGGTGGGCTGAACGATACGGTGCAATCGTACAATGAATTTACAGGAGAGGGAAACGGGTTCAGCTTTACGAACTTTAATGCCCATGACATGTTGTACACGATCCGCAGGGCGCTGTCGTTCTACCACCAGCCATCTGTCTGGGAGCGGCTCATGGAGCGGGCGATGCGCGGCGATTACAGCTGGCGCCGGTCGGCGAGGGAGTATCGAAAAGCGTACGAACAGCTGAACAAAAAGGGGGAAGACACGCTTGTTCGCGGATAAAGAAACGTTTCAACGGGCGTTTGTGACGCGGGTCGAGGCGTTGTGCGGCAAACCGTTTGCGGAGTCGACGGCGCGCGATCATTATCATGTCCTTGGCCATATGGTACGCGAACATATCAGCCGCCATTGGATCGCGACGAACGAGCGCTGCCGGGCGGAGCGGCGGAAGCAGGTGTACTATTTGTCGATCGAGTTTTTGCTCGGCCGTTTGCTCGGAAGCAACTTGTTAAACCTCGGCGTCCGCCCGATGGTCGAAGAGGGGCTTCGCGAGCTCGGCATCCGCCTTGAGGACATTGAGGAATGCGAAGCGGACGCCGGGCTTGGCAACGGCGGGCTGGGGCGGCTCGCCGCCTGTTTTCTTGACTCGCTCGCCACATTGAATTTGCCGGGCCACGGCCACGGCATTCGCTATAAACACGGGCTGTTTGACCAAAAAATCGTTGACGGCTATCAAGTCGAGCTGCCGGAGCAATGGCTGCGAAACGGGAACGTTTGGGAAATCCGGAAAGAAGAGCTGGCGGTCGAAGTTCGCTTCTGGGGAAGGGTCGAGGTGTCGGAACAAAACGGCCGCCTTGTGTTCCGCCATGTCGACAGCGAAAACGTGATGGCTGTGCCGTACGATATGCCGGTCATCGGCTTCGGGACGAACACGGTCAACACGCTCCGGCTTTGGAGCGCCGAGCCGGCGAAAACGTTCCCGCTTCATAAAGATGTGATGCAATACAAGCGGGAGACGGAAGCCATTTCGGAGTTTTTGTACCCGGACGATACGCACGATGAAGGCAAACTGCTCCGGTTAAAGCAGCAGTATTTTCTCGCCGCCGCCAGCCTCGGCAGCATCACTCGCGCCCATCGCCGCCAGCACGGGAGCTTGCGCCGCCTCCATGAATATGTCGCCATTCATATCAACGACACGCACCCGGTGCTCGCGATTCCGGAGTTGATGCGCATTTTGCTCGATGAGGAAGGGATGAGCTGGGAAGAGGCTTGGCACATTACGACCCATACGATCGCGTACACGAATCATACGACGCTGGCGGAAGCGTTGGAGAAATGGCCGATTCGTCTGTTTCAGCCGCTGTTGCCGCGCATTTATATGATCGTCGAGGAAATCAACGAACGGTTTTGCCGCGAGCTGTGGGAACGCTACCCCGGCAATTGGGGGCGGATTGAACAAATGGCCATCGTCGCCCACGGGATGGTGAAAATGGCGCACTTGGCCGTCGTTGCGAGCCATAGCGTCAACGGCGTGGCGAAACTGCATACGGAGATTTTGAAACAGCGGGAGATGCGCTTGTTTTACGAATGGGCGCCGCACAAGTTCAACAACAAAACGAACGGGGTGACGCACCGGCGCTGGCTGTTGAAAGCCAACCCTGAGCTGTCGGCGTTGATTACGGAAACGATTGGTCCGCGCTGGATCCGCGAGCCGGAAGCATTGATTGAGCTGAAGTCTTATGCTTCCGATCCGGCGTTTCAGCAGGCGTTGGCTGCGGTCAAACAGCAGCGGAAGCTGAAGCTTGCCAAGCGCATTTCGGAAAAAACGGGCATTGTTGTCGACGAATCGTCGATATTTGATGTCCAAGTGAAACGGCTGCACGCTTATAAACGGCAGTTGTTAAACGTGTTGCACATTATGCATTTATACAATCGGCTGAAAGAAGACCCGCGTGTTTCGATCCACCCGCGCACGTTCATTTTCGGAGCGAAAGCGTCGCCAGGCTATTACTACGCCAAGCGGATCATTAAGCTCATCCATTCTGTTGCCGACAAGGTGAACAACGACAACCAGGTAAATGAACAGCTGAAAGTCATTTTTTTGGAAAATTACCGCGTATCGCTCGCGGAAGAAATCATTCCGGCCGCCGATGTGAGCGAACAAATCTCAACAGCCAGCAAAGAAGCGTCCGGGACGGGCAACATGAAGTTTATGATGAACGGCGCTGTTACGCTTGGCACGCTGGATGGAGCGAACGTCGAAATCGAGGAAACCGTCGGGGAGGAAAACATGTTTTTGTTCGGGCTGACGGCCGATGAAGTGCTCCGCTACTACGAACACGGAGGCTATCGAGCGCATGAGTATTACCATCATGACAAACGGATCAAGCAAGTTGTCGACCAGCTCATCAACGGCTTTTTCCCTGATGTCGGCGACTACTTTGAGTCGATTTACGACTCGCTGTTGGCGCAAAACGACGAATATTTTGTGCTGCGCGACTTTGCCGCCTATGCCGAGGCGCACGAGCGGGTTGAGGATGCTTACCGCGATCCGGCGCGCTGGTGGCGGATGAGCGCCGTCAACATCGCCCATTCCGGCCGTTTCGCCAGCGATCGGACCGTAGCGGAATACGCCGCCGAAATTTGGGGTCTTTTGCCGTCGGGGGAACGTTTCTCAACTTAGGAAAGGACGTTGGAAAGGACATTTTTGGGCTGCTTTTGCATCCAATCATCGTCCTTTTAGGGAATTTCGATGGAGAAGGCATAAAAGCAAAAGGGCGTTCCGTTTGGCCGGAGCGCCCTTTCTCGCTTAGTCGTCGCCGTCGAGCCAGTCGCCGATGCCGCCGAGGATGCTGCCTTCGCCGACCGACCGTCCGCCGGCGCTCGGGGCGGCTGCGAGGACGCGGTCAGCGAGCCGGCTGAACGGAAGCGACTGCACCCACACCGCCCCGGGGCCGGTGACGGTGGCCAAAAACAATCCTTCGCCGCCGAAGAAGGCGGTTTTGATGTTGCCGACATATTCAATATCGTAGTTGACGTCTTTCGTCATGGCGACAAGGCAGCCGGTGTCAATGCGAAGCGTTTCCCCGGGCTGCAAGTCGCGGCGGTGGATCGTTCCGCCGGCGTGCAAAAAGGCAAGCCCGTCACCTTCCAACTTTTGCATAATAAACCCTTCGCCGCCGAAAAAGCCAGCGCCTAGCTTGCGCTGAAACTCAATGCCGACGGAGACGCCTTTTGCCGCACACAAAAAGGAGTCTTTTTGGCAGATGAGCTTCCCGCCAAGTTCGCTCAAATCGACCGGGATGATTTTTCCCGGATACGGAGCGGCGAAGGCGACGCGGCGCTTGCCGCTTCCTTGGTTGGTAAACACGGTCATGAACAAGCTTTCGCCGGTGAGCAGCCGCTTCCCCGCGCCGACAAGGCGGCCAAGCAACCCTTTTCCGGACGAGGAGCCGTCGCCAAATACGGTTTCCATGACGATGCCGTCATCCATCATCATCATCCCGCCCGCTTCCGCGACCACGCTTTCGTATGGGTCGAGCTCGATTTCGACAAACTGCATGTCATCGCCGTACAGCCGGTAATCGATCTCATGTGCGTTCATCATTTCGCCTCCATTCGGATCATATAACGTTCTGCTCTGTACTACGGAAAACGGCATTGGCCCGTTTCACAAAAAAGACCATCTTGCCGATGGCCTTTTTCATGGAGTCGTTTCCCCAAAATGCTGCTGGGACGGTCTTTCATCGTACCGGCGGTAGCTGTCTTTCGATGTATACGGGTCTTTTTCATACGCCGGCAAATCGCCGATGTTCGACATGATGCCTTCGTCATCCAATATGTTTTCCAGCAGCTCATGCTCCCGCGTCGGGTACACACGTACGTGTTGGCCATGCAAATCGACGGCCGCGAAATTTTCCAAGTCTTCGACATAGCCGACGTTCTCTTCCGACTCGGCATACACTTCGCTGTAGGAATCGACGTTTTTGCCAAGGTCGGAAGGGGTGTCGGATGTGCCGTAGCGGGCTACTTCCTGCCATGCATCTTCTGCGTCGTAAGCGACCGATTCCGTGCGGTCATCGAAATCGAATTTGCCAAACGGCGGCATGAGCACGCCCTCTTCAAGCGGCCGCTTTTGCGACACCGTTTGATCCGGGTTGTGCTCGCGGCAGTAGAGTGTTGTCGGCAGCGCCTCGAGCCGTTCGTATGGGATCGGCCGGCCGCATACGCGGCACGTTCCGTATGTGCCGTCGGCGATGGCGCCAAGCGCCCGTTCAATCTCGCGAAGTTCGCGCTCGGCATGCTCCTTTAGGGCGAGATCTTTTTCCCGCTCATACAGCTCTGTCGCCTCATCGGCCGGATGGTTGTCGTAGCTCGCCAGCTCACCGACCGCATCGTGGGCGTGGCTGCGGATCATGCCGAAATGGTCGTTTTGCTTCAGCCGGTCTTCCGTCTCCCGTTTCATGTCGAGCAGTCTTGAGCGGAGGGCGGCAAGCTGTTCGTTCGTCAGCATCAGTCGCAATCCCTTCCTTCGCAGTAGCGTCTATATGGTGTAGTATGGGCGAAAATCAAAAAAAAACACGGTCATGTTGACCGTGTTACAGCCAATGGGCAATGAGCAAGCCAGCGGCGAGCAAAAAGCCGAACTGTGTATTCGTTTGCGCCGTCGCCTTCATGGCCGGCATCATCTCGATCGGCTTGATTTTGCCGATAAATCCGCGCGTCGCGGCGATTGCTTTTGGAATGCTCAATAAAGCGAGCAGCGCCCAAAATGGCACGATCTGAAACGCCGCAAGCGCGGCCGTCCAAAGAAAGGCAACGGCGAACATGGCGGCGAGCAGGCGGATGGCCCAATCGCGGCCAATCAAAATGGCGAGCGTCTTTCGCCCTTTTTCACGATCGCCGTCCAAGTCGCGAATATTGTTCGCCAGCAAAATGGCGCCGACCAAAATCGCAATCGGAATGGCGGTGAGCACGGCGCCGCCGCTGATATGGCCCGTTTGGATGAAAAATGAAATCAAAATGATGACAAAGCCCATAAAAAACCCAGCCGCCAGTTCGCCAAACGGCGTATAGGCGATCGGAACCGGCCCTCCGGTGTAAAAATAACCGGCCGCCATGCAAATCGTTCCGACAACGGCGAGCCACCAACTGCTTTCGGCGCAAATGTAGATGCCGATGAGCATAGCCAACCCAAGACAGCCAAACGCCAACGCCAGCACTGTTTTCGGCTTGAGGCCGTCTCGGACGATGGCGCCGCCGATGCCGACCGACTCCGGTGAATCAAGGCCGCGTTGATAATCGTAGTATTCGTTGAACATGTTCGTCGCGGCTTGAATCAACAAAGAGGCGATCATCATCGCGGCAAACAGCAGCCAATCGATCGATGTTTCGCCAAGCGCCAGCACCGTGCCGACGCATACGGGCACAAATGCCGCCGTCAGCGTATGCGGGCGCGTCAGCCGCCAAAAGACGCGCCAGTCGCGGCGCGTCGGCGGGCGATGGTCCATATGTGTGAATGATTGCATATTCATTCCCCTTAGATTCTGTGAAAATGTCATTCGTTTATGTCCAAAATAAGTGTAGGCAAACGTTGAAAGCATGTCAACCCTTCCCGATAGATAAATGATTTCCTATTATATTATAATGGGAAGTGGGGATGGAGGGGGAATTTTACGACAGAAAGCGTGAGGAACGTGGCGATTGGATTTCGACATCACCTGCAGCAACAATTGCATAGATTGGCGGTGAATGCAGGGCGGCCGTTTGTCAGCTGGACGGAACCGTGGGAGGGCGTTGATCCGGTTTCTTTTTTTATGCAAGGGCCGTCATGCGGCTTCCGCGAACGGTTTTTTTGGGCGGATCGAACCGGAGGCACGATATTGGTCGGCCTCGGCTCCGTTTATGCGATCGAAACGGAGAAGGCCGACAGCCGGTTTGATGACGTGGAAGCGGGCCGGCGCCGATGGGAGAAGGAGATGGAGCCATACGGCGCGGCCGATGCGCCGCCGTTATTGTTTGGCGGATTTTCGTTTGACCCCTATCGGCCGGGCACCGACATGTGGCGCGGCTTTCCGGCCGGGAAGCTCGTGGCGCCGGCCGCGCTTCTTGCCGTAAGAAACGGCAAAACGACGTTGACCGTCACCGTCCCAACGGACAAAAGAGGACGGGACTGGGAGCGGGTCGGGCGCTTGCTTGAGCGGATCAGCGGCCCTATGGCCGCTCCAAAGCAACTTCCGCGCCTTGTGTCAGACGAAGAAGAAGAGAAAGAACGATGGTTGGCGGCTGTTCGCGAAGCGATCGCCTCGATTCGGGTGGGGGCGTTGGACAAGGTGGTGCTCGCCCGCGCTCGGCGCCTGGCGTTTGCCAAAACGGTGGATGCCGCGGCCGTACTCCAGCGGCTTCGCGAGCAGCAGCCGTTTGCTTACATTTTTGCGTTTGAACAGGACGGCCGCTGTTTTATCGGGGCTTCCCCTGAGCAGCTTGTCCAAAAAGAAGGGAAAATGTGCCGGTCGGTTTGCCTCGCCGGATCGGTGCGCCGCGGGGCCGCTATGGAGGAAGACGAGCGGCTTGGCGCTTGGCTGCGGGCAGATCGAAAAAACAACGAAGAACATCAGTTTGTTGTGCAAATGATCGGCCGCTTGTTTTCTTCCGTCTGCGAGACGGTCGAGATGCCGCCCGCGCCGCAGCTGCTCAAGCTGCCGCACATCCAGCATTTATGCACTCCGGTTGTCGGCCGTGGCTGCCGCGAGCGCTCGGTGCTCCGCTTAGTGGAAATGATGCATCCGACACCCGCGCTCGGCGGAACGCCGCGCGATCGGGCGCTGGAGGTGATCCGCGCCCTTGAGCCGCTTGACCGCGGATGGTATGCAGCGCCGATCGGCTGGGTGGATGGCGAAGGCAATGGGGAATGGGCGGTCGCCATTCGCTCCGCCTTGCTCGCCGGGAAGGAAGCCGTGCTGTTTGCCGGTTGCGGCATTGTCGCCGATTCCGACCCAAACAGCGAATATGAAGAGACAAATGTGAAAATGGCTCCGATGTTATCGGCGTTGGGAGTGATGAACGATGGCTGATGCCTTGTCTGTTTATGTAGCGGCATTGGTGGACGGATTGGCGCAGGCCGGGGTGACGGAGGCGGTGATCAGCCCCGGTTCGCGCTCGACGCCGCTTGCGATGGCGATGACGGCCCACCCTGGCCTTCGACTATATATGAATATCGATGAGCGGTCGGCCGCGTTTTTCGCCCTCGGCTTGGCGAAAGCGAAGCAGCGTCCGGTCGCGCTCGTATGCACGTCCGGAACGGCGGCGGCCAACTATGGGCCTGCGGTTGTCGAGGCATACTATTCGCGCGTGCCGCTCGTGGTGCTGACGGCCGACCGGCCGCATGAACTGCGCGATGTCGGGGCGCCGCAGGCGATTGATCAGCTGCACTTATACGGACGCTACGCCAAGTGGTTTGTGGACTTGGCGCTGCCGGAAGAGGCGGATGATATGCTGCGATACGCGCGGACGATGGCGGCAAGAGCCGTCCAAACGGCCGCCGGTGCACCGTGCGGGCCTGTGCATGTGAACGCGCCGTTTCGCGAGCCGCTTGTCCCGCATATCGATGAGGCGGTTTGGGAGCGGGTGCGGTCCGTTTCGAGAGCGCCGCAAGTATGGCGCGGCCGCCCAGCGCTGCCGCAAGAGAGCGTATCGGCGCTGTATGAGCAGCTATCGGCGGCGGAACGCGGGTTGATCGTCTGCGGGCCGCTCGATCGCCCTGGGTTTGCCGAGGCGGTCACCGAGTTGGCGCGGGCGCTTGATTTTCCGATTTTGGCCGATCCGCTTTCCCAGTTGCGCGCCGGTACGCATGACAAAACGTACGTGCTGGACAGCTATGACGCCATATTGCGGGAGGAAACCGCCGCTTCCAAGCTTGTTCCGGATGTGGTGCTTCGGTTCGGCGCCATGCCGGTGTCGAAGCCGCTCTTTTTATGGCTCAAGCGCCATCGCGCGATTCGTCAAATTGTTGTCGACGACGGCGGCTGGCGTGATCCGACGTTGTCCGCGGACAGCTTCGTTCAGAGTGATGAATGGATTCTTTGCCGCCAGCTTCTTGAATGGGCGAAACCGAAAGAAAACAAAAGCGCGTGGTCGGCGATATGGCGCGAGATGAACGCGATCGCCCGCGCGGCGCTTGAGCGCCATCTGCCGAAAGAAGAATGGTTTGAAGGGAACGTGTTCACGGAGCTTGCCGATTTGCTTCCAGCCGGGGCGGCGCTGTTTGTCGGCAACAGCATGCCGATTCGCGATGCGGATACGTTTCTCTTTGCGACGGACAAGCCGCTTCGCGTTTTGGCCAACCGCGGCGCCAACGGCATTGACGGAGTCGTCTCGAGCGCCTTGGGCGCAAGCGTTGCCGCGAACCCGCTTGTGCTGGTGATCGGCGACTTGTCGTTTTACCACGATTTAAATGGCTTGTTGGCGGCGAAGATGCATTCGTTGTCAGCTACCATTGTGTTGTTGAACAACAACGGCGGCGGCATTTTCTCGTTTTTGCCGCAGGCGCGCCATAAAGGGGCGTTTGAAACGCTGTTTGGCACGCCGACGGATTTGTCGTTTGCCCACGCCGTCGAGATGTACGGCGGCCGCCATACGGTGCCGCACAATTGGGCGGAGTTCCGCCGCCATGTATCGGAATCGCTGTCGTCAGGCGGGCTTCATGTCATTGAAGTGCGCACGTCGCGCGCGGAAAATGTCCGAATGCATCGATTGTTGTGGAACGAGGTTGCCCGGGAAATCGCGAAATGTCTCGAATGAAGAGGATTGGCATGACCATGATGGTGAATGGGGTTTGTTACCATGCGGAACAATACGGAGAAGGAGAGCCGCTTCTGTTGCTTCACGGGTTTACGGGCAGCGCGGACACGTGGCGGCCGCTCGCCCCGTTTTGGCCGGACTTCCGTGTGATGGCCGTCGACTTGTTGGGCCATGGGCGGACCGAGGCGCCAAAGGACGCCCGACGGTATCGGATCGAACACGCGGCGGCTGACTTGGCGGCGCTCCTTGACGAATGGGGCGTCGAACAAGTGAACGTGCTCGGCTACTCGATGGGCGGCCGGCTCGCGTTGGCGTTCGCCGTTTGGCATCCGCACCGCGTTCGCCGCTTAGTGCTGGAAAGCAGTTCGCCCGGCTTGAAGACAGAGGAGGAGCGGCGCGCGCGGCGGGAAGCGGATGAGGCGTTGGCGCGAAAGATCGAAACGGAAGGCGTCCGTGCTTTTGTCGATGATTGGGAAAAAATCCCGCTGTTTGCCACTCAGCAGGCGCTTCCGGATTCGGTGCGGGCGGCGATTCGCCGCGAGCGGCTCCGCCATACGGCAACGGGGCTTGCCAACAGTTTGCGCGGGATGGGGACCGGCGTGCAGCCGTCGTTTTGGGAGCGGCTTGGCGAACTTGCCATGCCTGTGCTCCTTGTTTGCGGGGAGCACGATGAGAAGTTTTGCCGCATCGCTGCCCAAATGCACGAGCGGCTGCCCAACAGCGAAATTATCTGTGTAAAAGAAGCTGGACATGCAATTCACGTGGAACAGCCCGGCATTTTTGCTAAAATAGTAAGTGAATTCATGACAAAGGGGGAAGTGTAAATGCCGTTTGAATGGGTGAAGCAGTACGACTATGAGGACATTATTTACGAAACGTACAACGGCATCGCCAAAATTACGATCAACCGTCCGGAAGTACATAACGCGTTTCGGCCGAAAACGGTGAACGAGATGATCGATGCGTTTACGAAAGCGCGCGATGATTCGAATATCGGCGTCATCATTTTGACCGGCGCCGGCGGCAAGGCGTTTTGCTCGGGCGGGGACCAAAAAGTGCGCGGCCATGGCGGCTATGTCGGCGAGGATGAAATTCCGCGCCTCAATGTGCTTGATTTGCAGCGGCTCATCCGCGTCATTCCGAAGCCGGTTATTGCGATGGTTGCCGGCTACGCCATCGGCGGCGGGCATGTGCTTCATGTCGTATGCGATTTGACGATCGCCGCGGACAACGCCATCTTCGGCCAAACCGGGCCGAAAGTGGGAAGCTTTGACGGCGGCTATGGCGCCGGCTATTTGGCCCGCATCGTCGGCCATAAAAAGGCGCGGGAAATTTGGTATTTATGCCGTCAGTACACGGCGCAAGAAGCGCTCGAAATGGGGCTGGTCAACAAAGTCGTGCCGCTTGAGCAGCTTGAAGAAGAAACGGTCAAATGGGCGCAGGAAATTTTGGAAAAAAGCCCGACGGCCATTCGCTTCTTAAAAGCGGCGTTCAACGCCGACTCCGATGGCTTGGCCGGCATCCAGCAGCTCGCCGGCGACGCGACGCTTCTCTTCTACACGACCGAAGAGGCGAAGGAAGGCATGCGGGCGTTCAAAGAAAAACGGAAGCCGGACTTCAGCCAATTCCCGCGCTTTCCGTGATGGGAATAAAGCAGCTTGATGAAGAATCAAGCTGCTTTTTGCCGCTTTTTCAAAGCGAGGAATGATGGCCGATGGGCGAGAGCGGCAAGAAAGGAGGAACGCTAGATGACAACGATGCCAAACTGGCTGAAGCAGCGGGCGTTTTTAACCCCGGAGCGAATCGCCGTGAGCGACGGGCGGCGGACCAAAACGTTTGCCGAGCTGTATGAAGCGGCTGCCGTCTGGGCGCGGCGCCTCGCTCAAGCAGGCGTCAAGGAAGGAGATATTGTCGCCTTGCTGATGAAAAATCGCATCGAGATGATCGAGATCATCCATGCGTTGTTTTTTCTCGGCGCCCGCGTCCTGCTGCAAAACGTGCGCCTCACGTCCTATGAGCTCGGCTGGCAGCTTGACGACAGCGGCGCGCGGCTTGCCATCGCCGATGAGGAGCTGGCCGGGAGCCTTGACGGCGACGGACGCGTTCTGACTGTGGGCGCGGTTGCCGCGCTTCCGGAAGTGGACGTCTCCTTAAAAGAAACGTGCGATTTGGAGGAAGTCGCCACGATCATGTATACGTCCGGGACGACCGGCACTCCGAAAGGCGTCTTGCAAACGTACGGCAACCATTGGTGGAGCGCGGTCGGTTCGGCGCTCAATTTAGGCTTGCATGAGCGGGACTGCTGGCTGGCCGCCGTGCCGCTGTTTCATATCAGCGGCCTGTCGATCGCCATGCGCAGCGTCATTTACGGCATGCCGATGCGGCTGCAAACGTCATTCGACCCGAAGGAAGCGAACGAATGGATCATGCGCGGTGACGTGACGATCATGTCGGTCGTGGCTGCCATGCTTCAGCGGATGATATCGGAGCTGGGGGAAGCGCGCTACCCCGATACGTTCCGCTGCATGCTGCTAGGGGGCGGGCCGGCGCCGCGCCCGCTGCTTGAGGCGTGCAAAGAAAAAGGCATTCCGGTGTACCAGACATACGGGATGACGGAAACGGCGTCGCAAATCGCGACGCTCGCGCCGGAATACAGTTTGACGAAGCTCGGTTCAGCCGGCAAGCCGCTTTTTCCGGCGGAGCTTTGCATCCTAAAAGACGAAAAGCCGGCTGCGCCGCATGAAGCGGGAGAAATTGTCGTCAAAGGGCCGAATGTGACAAAAGGATACTTGCATCGCCCGGAAGCGACGGCGCAAGCGATCCGCGGCGGCTGGTTTTTTACCGGCGATATCGGCTATATTGATGAAGACGGATTTTTGTACGTCCTTGACCGCCGTTCTGACTTGATCATTTCCGGCGGCGAAAACGTCTATCCCGCTGAGGTGGAGGCGGTGCTGCTGTCGCATCCCGATGTGGAAGAAGCCGGGGTGACGGGCGTCGAGGATGAAACGTGGGGGCAAGTGCCGTATGCGTTCGTCCGCCTGAAGCGCGGAGCGTCGCCAGACGAAGCGGCCCTTCGCGCGTTTTGCCGCGAGCGGCTGGCGAAATATAAAGTGCCGGCCCGCATTTACTTCGTCGACGAACTGCCGCGCAACGCCGCGCAAAAACTGCTGCGCCGCGAACTGAAAAGGCTCATTCCAAAAACGGAACAAACATTTTGATAGGAGTAGAAACATATGTTCGGAAGCAGAAAAGGCAGGACCTCGCCTAGGCCGAGTTTCCTGCCTTTTTGCCGCTGCCATTCCTGCGGCGTTCCGACCGGGAGGCATGGCGTTCGCCGAATCGAAGCCCTTGCTTTTAGACCGCTGCGATCCAGCTTCATCCATCCGCTTTGTCCCCTGTTGGAGGACGGCAGTCAAACGTCATCCCTTGCACGGCCGATTTCCATCGCGCAGATGGAAACATAGGGATGGCCATCCAACGATGTTTTTTACTCCATCTGGCGTTGGTTTCGAAATGGACGGCCCTCAAACGTCATCCATCCACCCGAGTTCAGCGGCCCGATGGGCGACGAGCCGTTCAATCTCAGGTGGGAGCTGATCAAACGAACCGAACTCATAATCCCACAAACGGGCGAAGGAGTCGATGCAAGCTGGGTATGTTCCTAAAGCGGCCCGCTTCATTTCCGTTTGCAGCGCTTGAATGAGGCTGGCGCGTTTGTCCATCGTCATCCCCCTCCAACGTGCAAGCGCCGCCCGGTCGGTCGGGCAGCGCCTCGTTGGTCTCGCATTATGCTTCATGGGCCGGAACAAACGTTTTGCAGTCTGTTTCCGTGGAATCAGACGCCATGTTTCCGGCATGGCTGACCACGTAAATGGCTTCAGCGCTGCAGCGATTCCCTTCTGCCCAATAACGACAGTTGCGCACTTCGCAAAGAACATCTTTCGCCATGGTCATCCCCCTTGTCGTGATGAAATCGCCCGCATCTATAGTTTGACGCATTTGCAGGCATTTTATCCATCTCTAACCGAGAAGACTCCTGCTTGGGATCAACGGAGGCAGGGGCAATCGACAGCTTCCGTTGCGCCCGTTGCTTCACGCTGTCCCAAATGGAAAGAAGGGCTTCGTGCAGAAATGGTGTTTGCCTCGTGCCGCTGTTGAAGAGGACATCATGGCCTAAAAATAGATGAAAATCTTTCTTATTTTAATTGACATAGAAAATCATTCTCAATTAAAATAAAAGAGAAAAAAGAAGAGAACAAAGGAGGATTTTATGATGGCATCGCTTCTTGTCGTTGGAGCGGATCATTTAGGCCATATTACCGATAAATTGGAGCGTTCCGGATTCCGTGAGATCATTCATGTCAGCGGCAGAAAAGTGAATATGGTGAGGCGGGGCATCCCTGACCATGTTGATGCCGTATTGGTCATGATCGATTACGTGAACCATAATTTGGCGAAGAAAGTGAAAGAGAAGGCGAAAAGCAAAGACAAGCCTATTTATTTTGCGAAACGGTCATGGAGCTCGATCAACGCCGTGTTGGAGCAGCTGGAAAAACATGCATGAACAAACAGGAGGCGAGCCATGGTGCCTATCCATCACGAGACGTTGGATGTCTGGCCGTGTGCGCTGCGCCGGTTTCTTCGTCGCGTCATTCAAGCGTATTGCGACACCGCGCCTTCGCTGCGGTCTCCGCTTTGCTTGCTCCGGCTGATTGATCAGCACCGTTCGCTCCTTCCTTTGTCGATGTTTCCGACGCCGTTGCATTATGCACTAGTGTTGGCCAAGGTGACGGATCATTTGCTGCAGTTTTTTGGTTCGATGGAAGAGGCGGCGTGCAAGCCGCTATTGTTGGCGGACGGCGGATTGGGGGAAGAGGCGGATCGAGCGTTGTACATCGTTTACCGCGACCGGGTTCGTGTGCTGCTGTGGTGCGAGGAAGAGGAAGCCATTCGGCGATGCAAAGAAACGGCGTCGTCCTTATGCAGGGACGCGATCGGATGTTGCCCGAACGAACTGGAATGCTGCTTTTTATGGACGGGCGGACGCCGCGTTGAGTGGCTTTCGGCTTGAATGGAAGAACCACAGGCATGAAAAGCGCCGTTTTATAGGCAAAGCGTTGTCGAATCAATTTTGGCTTGAACAAAGAGGAAGGGACGGCGTATAATAAACGTTAGTGAGAATGAAAATCGTTATTTTAAAAATGGAGGAGCAAGCCATGAAACGCATGCCTTGGAAAGTCATGGCCACGTCGGCGGCGGCCTCGCTGCTTTTGGCGTCCGGCTGTTCCGCCGTCGGGGAGAAAGAGAACGGCCGTTCATCGGAAGCGCCGCGCCTGCACGTGCCGGTGGCGGACGATCATTTTGATACGGCCGGCAATATGTTTGCCTACTCGGAATTTGAACTTTCGGGCGAACCGCTCGCTGAAGGGCTCGGGCTTGATTTGGACACCCTTGACGCGAGAAAACCTGATAAACCGACGAAATTCGACTATACGGCTGGCATCGAGTCATACGAGTATTCCGAAGAGGCGATGTACGAAGTGACGGAAAAGTCAGGGCTGGGGCTTCATCTCATCAACGGCCCGATCGCGAAGCAGCGGGCCGAACAGCGGCATCAGCCAGCCGATCAGGCGCTCGCCGACCGTTTTTATGAGCTTGCGGACAGCGTCGGCTATCCGCGCGAGGAACTTTTCCGCAACATGTTCCCAACCTTCATCGAGTACGCCGGCGGCGATCCGCATTATGCACAAAAGGTTGACACGGGCGTGTATGCGGAAAATGATGACGGTACATATGTTCCCGTCTATCAAGTCGATTTCCAATCGCTTCGCTGGGATCGCGGAAAAATGGACAAAGTGCTCACGCCATCGGCTTACGGCGGCGTCTTTTTGAAGCAAGCGCTTTGGGCCGGCGACTTTTTGGGGAATTTTCATCAAAAAGACAGCGATGAAGAGGTGGAGGCGAAAACGCCAAACGACGATCAAAGCGGGAACATCGCTCTTGGCGTCAGCTCCGCCGACGGGATGCAAGGGATGATTTTGACGGAACAAATATGGAACAAGCTGGCTTTTATCCGTGACCATTTATTTTATGATGCGAAGCAACAGGCGTTGACGAAGGCAGCCGGCAGCCGCTACAACCCAAGCGGGGGATTCGTCTATTTGCCGCACGCGGTGGAAGTGGCTGAAGGGGGAAGCGAGCTGGCGCCGGATGCGGCGAAGTTGGTCGTCAAAGATCCCCGCAGCTTGCTTGAGGACCAATGGCTCATGCTATGGCCGGCGGCGGAGTTTTTCGGCATGACCGACCAGCGACCGGAAAACAAAAACCAAAACCCCGCGTTTTTGGCCGTGTTTGACGGAAAACCGTTCCCAAGCGCGCCAAAGGAAAACCTTGACGCGACGACGGCGAACGACCGCGTGGCCGACGACCCGTATTCCGTCAACCGCGACGTGCTGCTGCAAGTGTTTCGCAACATCGATGCCATGCATTTCAATGAAAAAGCGGGCGCGTTTGTGACCGAACATGACGGGCGAACGCAAGGAAATCGGGTCGATACGTTCCAAGCCGGCTATACAATGGAAGCGCTCCGCATCTTCGAACGGGCGATTGACGGGATGCCTGTCGGCTATGCGAGCGGAGAGAGCGCCAAAGGGCTCGGCACGCCGGAAGGAAAGCGGGCGCTCGAGCTCATCCGCCGGCAAGCGGATTTTATCATGCACAACTTGATGCGAAAAGACGGACTTGTCGAAAACGGCTATACGATCGGCCAAGGGCCGGATCAAGACGAGCCGACGCTTCTTGCCCAGCTTGGCGCGATCCGCGGGCTGACGGCGGCATTTTTGGCGACGAAAGACGAAGCATACCGCGATGCGGCGCGCCGTGTTTATGAGGCAATGAACAAACATTTTTGGGATCAAAAATGGCACGTGTACCATACGGGAGAAAAAGAGGACAAGTACACCCCGTGGCTCGCCGGCGCGTTGTCGGGGTGTTCCGCGTGGCCTTGCAAAACTTGAACAACGACCAAGCGGATGAGACGGCGAAATCCCTTGACCGCGAAACGATCATCTCCCGCTACGTCGACTTTTACGACCGAATCGTCGACGGCCCGACGCTTCAGGAAGGGATGCAGGCAAGCGAGTTTTGGGATACGGGGGATGTGTACATCAAGGGGAAAAAATTGGGCAACACCGATCATGACCATGTCCCACAAGTGCAGGCGGCCGGCGGCCCATACGGCGTGGCGCCGGTGTTGCGGACGGTCAAGGTCAACGTTGGATCCGCCAACAAATAACAGAAAGAAAGCGGCGAATACGATTGAGATTCGCCGCTTTTCTTTGTAAAATTGAGGATGGTTATCATTTTCGTGAAAAAACGGGGGAATATTGAAATGCGAAAATGGTGGTTCGCCGCGGCGATCGCCGCGCTGTTGGCCGGTTGTCAGGACGAAAAGGCATGGCATGAGCAGCCGAAAGTGGTCAGACATGCCCCGGCGCACGGCGACAACATCGCCGTAAGCAGCGACGGGCGCTATGTCTACACCGCCAACATCGATGTGGATACAGTGACAATCATCAACGCGAAAACGAAAACGAAGGAAGCGGAAATTCCCGTCGGCCGCGAACCGCGCCAGCTGGCGCTCAGCCCGGATGGACGGACACTGTATGTTTCCTGCATGTACGATGATGAAGTGGACGTCGTGTCGCTTGACAAGCGGAAAGTCGTCGACCGTTGGAAAACGGGGATCGAGCCGTTCGGCATCGTCACCAGTCCGGATGGGGCGGAAGTATATGTCGCCAACTACCGCTCGGGCACGGTCTCGGTGTTTGACGCCGAGAGCGGGAAGCGGACGAAAGACATCCAAGCGGGCGATCGGCCGCGGGCGCTGGCGCTGACAGCGGACGGAAGGAAGCTGTACGTGACGCAATATTTGGCGGCCAAAGTCACCGTGATTGACACAAAGAAACGGCGGGCGGTCAAGGAAATCGCCCTCGCCCCGTCGCCGGACAAAGCCGATCGAAAAAAGAGCCAAGGCGTTCCGAACACGCTTGAGCAAATCGTCATCGCCTCGGACGGCAAAAAAGCGTATATTCCGCACTTATTGACGAACATCGATACGCCGATCCAATTTGAGGAAACGGTCTTTCCGGCCATCTCGGTCATTGATGCAACGAAAGACGTTGAGTTGCCGGACGAGCGGAAAGAGCTGTTTGCCGCGATCAATGTCACGGATGTTCATAACGAGACGATCATCGTCTCCAATCCGTACGATGTGGCGTTTTCCCCGGACGGCGGCAAAGCGTACGCGGTCATGTCTGGAAGCGAGGACCTCGTCGTCTTTGACTTGCGACGCGGCGGCAAGGCGACGCAAATTTTGCGCCGCATCCACGGCAACAATCCGCGCGGGATCGCGATTTCGCCGGATGGGAAGACGCTTTACGTCCACAACGCCATGAGCCATGATTTGGCCGTGATCAAAACCGGAGGAAAAAGCCCATATGCGAAAGCGAAGCAGGAAGATGGCACGATCCGCCTCATTGCGAAAGATTCGCTCTCCCCGCTCGTGCGTGAAGGAAAAACGATCTTTTACAGCGCCAACAGCGACGAGTTTGCCATCAACATCACAGGGAACAATTGGATGAGCTGCGCTTCGTGCCATAGCGACGGCGACATCAACGGCTTGACGCTCATGACGGCGAAAGGGCCGCGCAACGTGCCGAGCAATATTTTGGCGACGAAAACCGGGCTGTTTATGTGGGATGGGTCGCGCGACGATTTTACCGACTACATTCATACCGTGCAAGGCGAGATGGGCGGCATGACGGCGATCGACCCGTCCAAGCCGCTGCCGCCGAACGTCCAGCATATGTTTGACGCCATTCTCGCCTACTTGAACGACCCGCGCTCGTTCCCCGTGCCGAAAAGCCCGTACCGGAACCGCAACGGCAGCTTGACGGCGGAAGCGAAGGAAGGGGAGCGCCTGTTTAACGGGAAAGGGAATTGCTTAAGCTGCCATGGGGCGAGTATTTCACCGACAGCGTCAAGGCGGTCGGACCGGACGGGAAATTGACGACTGCCAATACCGCCTACTTGCACGACATCGGCACGGCCAATCCGAAGGACCGCGCCTCCAAAGGCGACGCCCGCGCCCGGTTCACAAACCCGCGGACGCCCAAGCAGTGGGATACGCCGACGCTGCGCGGCGTATGGGCGACAGCCCCGTATTTGCATGACGGCAGCGCGAAAACGATCGAGGAAGCAATCCGGCGCCATCGGACGAAAGAAGTGCAAACATTGACGCCGGGAGAAATTGCGGCCATTGCGGCCTATGTCCGCTCGCTGCAATAGTGAGAGTGATGGGTGAGGAAAAGGGTGCTTTTCTTTCTGCAGGGCAGAAGATAGCACCGTCATAAAGGAAGGTGTCCCACGCGTGTTGGGGACACCTTTTTCCTTGTTATTTTGGCCGTACATAGCGCTTATCGTGCATAAACAAACGCCAGAAATAGACGAAGCCGGGAAACAAAATGAGAAAGCCCACGATGTAGGAGGCAAACAGCGCCCGGAATGTATCCGGATGGGTAAAGGCCGACTCGATCGTGACATCCGGATACACCATATAGGGCAGATGGGCTTTTCCATAGGCGTAACTAGCCAGAAAATATTGAATGACAATCGCGATGACCGCGAGCCGAGGCCTCCCTCTGACATGAGGGTGCCGAGAAGACGGCAAGAGAAGGGCGATGCCCGCGGCGGCGAACATCGCCACCGAACCGATCAGCCACGGCCAATACTCCATCATCCTGTCATACAGCCATTTGGCTTCGTAGCGCATCGTCAGCATCATGCCCCCCGCCATCAACAACGAGAGGGGCCCCGTGATCCAAGCGTCGCGCCGATACAGGCGGTAGGCTTCACGGTCTCCTGCTTCAAGAGAGTAATCCGCCAATAAGAGAGAAGACAGAAACAGCGTGCTCGAAATCGCAAAGCCCATGAAGGAATAGGCATGGGGGCTTGTAAAGAAGCGCTCCAAATCGAGAGTCGGGACGCCCTTGCGGATGTCGATGAATTCTCCATGCGTAATGGGCAGCACGCTAATGAGCAAGGCCGGGATGATGATCCCGGTGATGCCGGAAATATAGGTGAGCGCTTTTTCATATTCTTTGGCGACGTGGGCAAACACGAGAAAGGCGCTGCGGACCGCGAGCAAGATCAAAATGATGCTGCCGGGGACAAGAAGCACCGTCCCAAGCAGGAAGGCGGCGCCGGGAAAAAAACTGAACAAGGCGACCACAATCGCGACGATAAAGACATTGGTCACCTCCCAGGTGGGCGATAAATAGCGGTTCGCAATCTTGGTGGCATTCGCTTTTTCGCGATGGATATAGACCATCGACCAAAAACCGGCGCCAAAGTCCATCGTCGCCATGACGGCATAAATGAAAATAAACCCCCATAGCACGGTAATGGCAATCAGCTCATTGGTCATGAATCGTTCTCCTTTCTAGACGGGCAGCGTGCCTTCATTGGGCGGTTTGCGCAGCTCGTCCGCCACCGGATGGCGGCGGAAATAATAGCGAAGCACGAGCGCCACGGCGATGCTCAATAGGATGTAAATCGCCACAAACAAAGCAAACCAGACCGCTAAATTTCCTGTTTGCGTGACGGCTTCTTCCGTTTTCATCATCCGGTAAATGACCCATGGCTGCCTTCCGGTGCAGGCAAAAATCCAGCCGCATTCAATGCCGATCATGGAAAGCGGCCCGGCGGCGACAAAACTATATAGGAGCCAGCGCGGAAAGGCAGGCCGCTTCCGCCATTTCTGCCAGACCAGCGCGGCCGCCGACAGGAACAGGAGAAGCACGCCGATGCCCACCATGGCGTTAAATAGCGTATGGACAAACAGCGGCGGCCACCATTCTTTCGGAAAATCGTTCAGCCCTTTGACGACGGTGTCGAAACGGTTGCCGGCCAAAAAGCTGAGCGCCCACGGAATTTCAATGGCCCACTTTACGGATTGCGTTTTTGCATCGGTAAATCCGCCGATGGCTAACGGGGCATGGGATTGGGTTTCAAACAGCCCTTCGGCCGCCGCTAGTTTTTCCGGCTGGTATTGATGAAGGAGTTGGGCCGATTCATGCCCGTTGATGGCGGTCAACAGCGAGAATACGCCGCCGACCGTCAACGAGAGCTTGAGCGCTTTTTGGTGAAAACGCCGCACTTGCTCGTTTTGGGAGGCGCGCAACAGCTGGTAAGCGGCGATTGATGCCAACACAAAGGCTCCGGTCATATAGGCGGACAGGACGACATGTCCGGCCGTGACGAAAAAGCTTGGATTGAAAAAGGCCGCCCATGGGTCGACATCCACGATTTCGCCGTTTTCGATCCGAAATCCCGCCGGCGTGCCTTCAAAAGCGTGCACGTTGGTAATTAAAATGGCGGAAGCGCTGGCGCCAAGAGCGACAAAAAACACGCTCACAATCCGCATCAACGGAGAGATGCGGTCAGCGGCGTACACATAAATGGACATAAACAACGCTTCAATAAAAAAGGCGTAAATTTCAATTTGAAACGGGAGGGACATCACTTTTCCGATCACTTCCATAAAGCCCGGCCATAGGAGCGACAACTGCACCCCAGCGATGGTGCCTGACGGAATGGCCACTCCAAGCAATACGGCCAACCCCTTCGTCCAGCGTTTTGCCATGACGGCATAATCATAATCTTTTGTCTTTTGGTATAAAAGTTCCGCCAGCAAAATCATGATCGGGATTCCGACTCCAAGTGTGGCGAAAATGATATGAAACGCCATTGTCGTCCCGAATAAACTGCGGGCAATGATCACGTCATCCATTTCACAACATCCCTTTCTTTTTTCTTATGGTTTTCCATTTTTTCTTTGATTATTCCTTATTTTAGGGAAGGATGGTCTGGAAGGAAAACGAAACCGCCTGCCTCAATCGAAAGAGGCAGGCGGTTGTATTTCAATGAAGGGCTTTTTGCAGTACGCGGAGATTCTCGGCCATAAGGGAAAAGTAATCTTTGTGGGCTTTTCGATCTTCATCGGTCAGCGATTCCAAGTTATGCAGACGGAGCGGCTTGGCGCCGATTTCGTTCTGAATCACTTCCGCCGTTTTGGGATGAACATTTTGTTCGAAAATGACATAGCGGATGTGATGCTGTTTGGCTGTCTGGATGAGCTGAGTCAACTCTTTTTGCGATGGTTCGTTGCTCGGAGAAAGCCCCGAAACGCTCAGCTGTTTGATTCCGTAGCGGTCTTCCCAATATCCGTAGGCTTGATGGGAAACGAGTATCTCTTTTCTAGGAGCTTTCTCCACTGTTGAACGGAATTGCCCGTCAAGGCGCTCGAGTTTCATCTTTAACGTTTCAAAGTTTTGCATAAACAGGTCTTTTTTTTCCGGTTTCAGTTCAATCAGCAAATCGCGGATGTTCTTGGCGATCGCAATGGAGCGGATGGGGTCAAGCCATACGTGAGGATCTTTGTCTCCGTGTTCATGGCCATGTTCTTCCTCATGTTCGTCTTTTGATTTGTCGCCATGCTCATGGTTCGATTCCAGCAATTCGATGCCGTTTGTAGCAACGAGAAATCGGACGTGCTCATTTTGTAATGTTTCCTGCAGTTTTTCGGCGAACGGTTCCATCCCGTGGCCAATGTAAATGAAGGCGTCCGCATCGGCAATCTGCTGCACGGTTTTGGTTGTCGGTTCGAACGTATGGGCTTCCACTCCCGGCGGGTAAACGCTTTTGACGTTCACAGCGTCGCCGCCGATTTTTTTCGTAAAGTCTTCAAGCGGATAGACGGTTGTATAAATCGTTAGCTGATCGTTCGATGTTTGGCCCTCTTTTGTTTCTGGCTTCGATTGACAGCCGTATAGCAAGGCGCTCGTCGCCAAAAGGAAAGACAAAATGATGGACGTTAGTCTCATGTTGAACTCCTTTCTGGAATCAAGATGTCCGCATTTATTATATCGTAATCATTACGATTTACAAGATCGATCATACAAAAAAATAAAGCAAATGGCAAGGCCATTAAGTGATTTTGTTTCTTTTCGCATGTTCTGATGATTCAGGAACGGGATCAAAACCGCCCGGATGGAACGGGTGGCATTTCAAAATGCGCTTCGCCGTCAGCCATCCCCCTTTTATGGCGCCAAAGCGCCGGATCGCTTCGATGCCATAGTTCGAGCAGGTCGGATAAAAGCGGCATGTCGGCGGCTTGAGCGGAGAAAGGAAGCGTTGATAAAAGCGGATGCACCAAATCAGCCATTGGCCCATGCCCAGTTCTCCTTTCTGTGATCATCATGATTACAATAGAACAAACCTTTCTTTTGTTCAAGCAAAACGACTGTCGTTCGCTCGGAATGGGGGCGCTCGCCCAGACCTTGCTTTTTGGGCATAGACGCCAAGCGAGAGGCAAAAAAGATGCAGGACGTTCTTCGTTTTGGTTATGATAAAAAAGAGAATAAATAACTAGGAGTGATTGACATGCCTTCACCGGTGGAAAGCTTTGAATTGGACCATTGCGCGGTCAAAGCGCCGTACGTTCGGCATTGCGGCGTTCACAAAGTCGGCAGTGACGGCGTCGTCAATAAGTTTGACATTCGCTTTTGCCAGCCGAACAAAGAAGCGATGGACCCGGCCGCGATTCATACGCTCGAACATCTGTTGGCGTATACGCTGCGCCGACATGCGGCCAAATATGATCATTTCGATATTATCGACATCTCGCCTATGGGTTGCCAAACCGGGTTTTATCTTGTCGTGAGCGGCTCGCCGACCGTGGACGAGATCATTGATTTGTTGGAAGAAGCCATGAAGGACGCGCTCGCCGCGACGGAAGTGCCAGCCGCGACCGAGCGGCAATGCGGCCAAGCGAAGCTGCATGATCTAGAGGCGGCCAAACAGCTGATGCGCTTTTGGCTTTCGCAAGAGAAAGAAGAGTTGAAAAAGGTGTTTGGTTGATGAACAAGCCAGCCCCGCGCCGCTACTGCGGCTGCTTCGGGTCGGCTTGTTGTTCGCCGCCGTGTTCATTCGGGTGCGGATCGACCGTATGCTTGTAGGCATACGCTTTGGACGTCGTGACGACCGCCAGCACGAGAACGACAGCGGCGATGATGAGGCAAACGATCAAGGTCCAGTACATCATGACGCCCGCCTTTTTTCTTTTTATTATACCATATCTGGCAGAGCTGGCGTTCATATTTCCGGTGAAATCGGGCAAGCTATCCATCGACACGTTTTCCATGTTTCATCAACAAACCAGCTGGGTACAAGAACCATGAGGAGGAGTGAGAGGATGACAACTCGACTGATCGATCTTGTCAACAAGCAAATCGCCAACTGGACTGTGTTGTACGTGAAATTGCACAACTATCATTGGTATGTCACCGGGCCGCAGTTTTTCACGCTGCATGAAAAATTCGAAGAGCTGTACAACGAAGCCGCGGCCCACATTGACGCACTGGCCGAGCGGCTGTTGGCCTTGGGTGGCAAGCCTGTGGCGACGATGAAAGACTGCCTCAAGCAGGCGTCCGTCAAAGAAGCAGCCGGGACGGAAACGGCGGAGCAAATGGTCGCTTCGATTGTCGGCGACTTTGAAACGATGATCGGCGAATTGAAAGAAGGCATGCAGCTGGCGGATGAAGTGAACGATGAAACGACGGGGGATATGCTGCTTGGCATTCATCGCAGCTTAGAAAAACACGTCTGGATGTTGAAATCGTTCTTAGGACGATAAGAAGAGGAGGCTGTCCTCAGGCCGGGGACGGCCTTTTGCTTTGTCCTGTCTTTGTCGAAAAAGGGCGATTTTTTAGGGAATGCGCCGCGCCGCGTTCTCCCCTCCGGGCATACGATAGTTACGCGTATCCTATGTTCAAGGAGGGGGAGCGTGAACAAGCCGATCCCGATGGTTGCCGTGTCGCTGTTCGGTTCGTTTTTGTCGCTGTTTGTCGGCAGCGTGGACTCATTTGTCGTGATTTTGCTTGCTTTGGTCATTGTCGACTACCTCACCGGCATCGCCGCCAGCGCGGTTGAAGGCAAGCTATCAAGTCAAGTCGGCTTTCGCGGCATCATCCGCAAACTGTTGATTTTCATTCTGGTGGCGGCATCGCATCTCGTCGATTTGGCCATTGGATGGAACATGCATGTCATCCGCGATGCGATCATTTTTTTCTATATCGCCAATGAGTTTATCTCGATTGTGGAAAACGCCGGCCGGGCGGGCGTTCCGATCCCGTCCGTGCTGCGCAAGGCGATCGAGCTGTTGAAAGATGAAATAAAATGAGCATAGTTTTCCCCGATTGCCCCACACTAAGCAAAAAGAGCAAAAGAAGGAGTGGATGAAGGTGGCAGATGAACAAAAAAAGACGTATTACGTCTCAATGGCGCACGGGGAAATTTCCCAGTTGAAAACGGCATCGCCGTGGGACTTTCAAATTGAGGCGACCGACGAGGAAATCGCACGCCTGCGCGAGTATTTTGACCAAAACTACTCCACCGACTGGCAGGCGTTTTGGCGCACCCATGTGCCGTACATCCAATACCACTATGATCGGGAAAACGATGCGTACGACCGGACGATGGTCGACATTTACAAAATGATTTATGAGCTCGGCAACGACGAAGCGAAAGCGCACATCCGCTCGATGGGCATTCTCCCGGACGAAAAAGAAGAGTAAACGCCGCGAGTCGAGCGGCGTTTTTCTGTATAATGGGGAGAGGAAAGGGGAGAGTCCGATGCATGAATTTCGCGATTATTACGGACATCGCGTTCGGCTGGCCTTTGCGGATCATCCGTTTTCCCCCTCCCCCGGGCATGTATGGGTCATTTGCCGCTATGGCGGGCGATGGCTGTTGACGGATCATCCGCGCCGCGGCCTTGAGTTTCCCGGCGGCAAGGTGGAAGAAGGGGAAACAGCGGCGGAAGCCGCGGCCCGCGAAGTGATGGAAGAAACGGGGGGAATCGTCGGCCGGCTCGAATACATCGGCCAATATAAAGTGGAGCCGGATATCGTGAAAAACATTTATTTTGCCGACATCACTGCGCTCGTCGAGCGGGGGTCGTATTTGGAAACGAACGGCCCGGTGCTGCTTGAGGCGCTGCCGGATGACATCCGCACGGATGAACGGTTCAGCTATATCATGAAAGACGATGTCCTTTCGCTTTCGCTTGCCGAGTTGAAACAGCGCGGACTGATCAGCCGAGGGGAAAGAAGCGGAGAGCGGTGATGATTTTAGACGGCTTTTGTTGGTCATCCGGTTCCATGAAGGAAGAAGCCAAGGGGGATGGGCGGATGCCGGCCCGACGTCAGGAATGAAAAGAGACGCCCGTCGATCGTTTACGAACGTCTCTTAACGGCGGCTGCCCCATTTTTTCTCGACGATGGCAACAAGTTGGTACATAACAGTCGACAACAAAGCGACAATGAGCAGGCTCATCAATACAAGCGTGAAGTTGAACACTTGGAAGCCGTAAATGATTAAATACCCAAGCCCTTGTTTCGAGACGAGAAACTCGCCGGTGATGACGCCGACCCAAGCGAGGCCGACGTTCACTTTCAACGTCGAAATGATCGCCGGGAACGACGCCGGCAGCACCGCCTCTTGAAAGCATTGGCAGCGGGTGGCGCCGAACGTTCGCAATACTTTCAAATAGTTCGGATCGACCTCTTGGAACGCCGAATAGACGACAATCGTCGTGATGATGATGGAAATGACGACGCCCATGGCGATGATGGACGTAAATCCTGGTCCGAGAGCGACGATCAAAATCGGCCCGAGGGCGACTTTTGGCATGGCGTTGAAGACGACCAAATACGGATCGAGCGTTTTCGCTAAGCGCGGAAACCACCAAAGGACCGCGCCGATGAGCGCTCCGCCGACGGTGCCGATGAAAAACCCGAGCAACGTTTCAAACAATGTCGCCCATGTGTGGACAAACAGCGAATGATCGCTGAGTTTTTCGATAAACAGCCTGATGATGGCCGACGGTGAGCTGAACAAGAGCGGATCGACCCAATGAAAGCGGCTCGCCGCTTCCCAGACGGCGAAAAAGGCGACAAGCAGCGCCGCCTGCCAAAGGCGGATCACCCGCCGTTCTTTGCGCAACGCGGCGAGGTACTCACGGTGCAGCGACTGGATGCGGTCAGGAGCTTGATTCAAGGGCCTCCATCTCCTTCCAAATGGATTGGAACAATGGCGAAAACGCCGGATGCTGGCGGGCGGCAAGCGGCGGGCGGCCGCGCAGTTCATCCGGGATGACAAACGTCCGCACAAGGCGCCCAGGGCGCGGTGAAAACAAGAAAATGCGATCGCTCATGGCGATGGCTTCTTCGATGTCATGGGTGACGAGCACCGCTGTTTTTTCGTATTGTTTTAACGTCTTCCAAACGAGTTCTTCCAGTTTCAGCTTTGTTTGTTGATCGAGGGCGGAAAACGGTTCATCAAGCAAAAGCAGCTTCGGGTCGGTCGCTAACGTGCGCACGAGCGCCGCACGCTGGCGCATGCCGCCGGACAGCTGGCTCGGGTAATACGACTCGACGCCGGCTAGGCCGATCTCCGCCAGCAGAGCGAGCGCCCGTTCTTTGGTTTGAGCAGTTAGCGTTCTAGTCATTTTTAAGCCGAGAAGGATGTTTTCCTCGATCGTTTTCCAAGGGAATAGGTAGTCTTGCTGAAGCATGTAGCCGACCGCACGCCGCGCCGTTTGGGCGTCCGATCCGCCCGACCAGAGCGGTTCGTCTTCTATGAGCACCGCCCCTTCCGTTGGTTCGATCAATCCGGCGATGATCGAAAGCAGCGTCGTTTTGCCGCAGCCGCTAGGGCCGAGAAAGGAGACGAACTCCCCTTTCTCGACGGACAGCGACACATCATCGAGTGCAGTGACAGCGGTCGTTTTTGTCAAATACGTGTGCGAGAGGCGGTCGATGACAAGAAACATTTCGTTCACCCGCTTTCGTCACTTGTTCATCGCGCTTTTGGCAAACGACGAATCAACAAGCGTGTCAACGTGGATGCGCTTCGGCAGCTCGCCGGCTTCGGCCATAATGTCTTGCAAGTGGTTCCATTCTTCTTCATCCAAAATCGGGTCGGTCGCGTACGTGCTTTGGCTTTTGTACCGGTCGACGACTTTTTCGATCAAAGCCAAATCGGTGTCTTTGAAATACGGCTGAATAGCTTTCGCGATCTCGGCGGCGCTGTGCGAGTCGACCCATTGCTGCGCTTTGTAAATCGCGCGTGTAAATTTTTCGATCACGTCTTTGTTTTCGTTCATGTAGCTTCGTTTCGCCATATACGACGTGTACGGCACGCGTCCGGACTCGGTGCCGAATGAAGCGACGATGTAGCCTTTTCCTTCTTGTTCAAAAATGCTCGCCGTCGGTTCAAACAGCTGGACGAAATCGCCCGTCCCGCTCGCAAAGGCGTTGGCGATGTTGGCGAAATCGACGTTTTGGATCAGCTTCAAATCTTGATGCGGGTCAATGCCGTGCTTTTTCAGCACAAACTCGCCGACCATTTGCGGCATGCCGCCTTTTCGTTGGCCGAGGAACGTGCTCCCTTTCAGCATCTCCCACGTAAAGTGGTCGATTTTTTTGCGGGAGACGAGAAACGTGCCGTCGGTTTGCGTGAGCTGCGCGAAATTGATGACCGGATCGTCTGACCCTTGTGCATACACATAAATGGATGTTTCCGAACCGACCAACGCGATGTCCGCGCCGCCAGACAGCAGCGTCGTCATCGTTTTGTCGCCGCCCCATGTCGTCGTCAGCTCGACATCGAGCCCTTCTTCCTTGAAGAACCCTTTCGCCAAGGCGACATACTGCGGCGCGTAAAAAATCGAACGCGTCACTTCGGCGAGGCGAACTTTTTCAAGCGGCTTTTCTCCTTGATCGGCGCCGTTGCTGCAGGCAGCGAGCGGCAAAAGGAGAAGAAGCGAACACAACCATGCGATCCATTTTTTCATGCGGCTTACCCCCTTTTCGTCCACGTGCGGTGAACATTGGTTTCACCTTATCGTATGCAGGAGGGAAAAATGTGTGAATGCCTAGAAAAAATAGGCGGTCGGCCGAGAACAGGTGGCGGTCGGGCCGTTCCTCGCGCTCGAGGGCTTTTTCAAGTTGATGCTCTTCCAAGGGCGGCATGCAAGAGCGGCAAGGCAGTCGGACATCCCCACTTGTCCTAATGAAAGAAGGCGTTGGGGGATGATGACGGGTGGTTCGCATCATCTGTTTTCGCATAGGAAGGAGGCAGGCGTATGGACGGGGACATCATCGACCAATACCTGTTTCCGTCGCCACATCCGGGAATCGATGTGTTCTTTGTCACCTATATGTCCCAAGGACTGAAGGTGAAAGGATTTTTAGCGGCGCCGAAACAAAATAAGGTGTATGACGGCTTCTTGTATTTGCGCGGCGGGATTAAAAATGTGGGGCAGGTGCGAGTGCCGCGCCTTGTCCAATTCGCTTCGCAAGGGTTTGTCGTCTTCGCTCCGCTTTACCGCGGCAATGGGGGCGGAGAAGGAAACGAAGATTTCGCCGGCGACGACCGTTATGACGCGCTCGCTGGGTTTTATCTCCTTCGCCGCCATCCGCTCGTCCATCCCGGGCGCGTTCACATGTTCGGCTTCTCCCGCGGCGGGGCGATGGCGCTCCATGCCGCCCTAATGGCCGAGGGGGTCTGTTCGGTGGCGGTCTGGGGCGGGGTGGCGGATCTGGAGCTTACGTATTGGGAGCGGCCTGACTTGCGGCGAATGATGAAGCGCGTCATCGGCGGGACGCCGAACAAATGCCCGGAGCGCTACCGGCATCGAACCCCGCTTTATTATCTCGAGCGGCTCCAAGCCCCGGTGCTCATCATCCACGGCGGGCGCGATGAGAACGTATCGATTGAGCACGCCTATCGGCTTGAGCGGCGGCTGAAGCAGCTCGGCAAACCGGTCACGGCTTGGTACTTCCCTGAGTTCACCCACTATTTTCCGCCGCCAGCCAATCGCGAGACGGTGCAAAGGCTCACGGAATGGATGAAACAACAGCTGACAATGTGATACGATACAACTAGAGGGGCGGCTGCGCGCGCCGCTCGGGTGGCGGCGCGGCCGCCAACGAATCGATGGGGTGCCAAGGAGGTTGGAATCATATGGGCATGCCGATGGAGCTGCAGACGGTCATTGTGACAAAAGGAAAGGAACAGCGCGTTCAAGGAAATGTGTTTGTGTTGGAAAAAGAAGGGTACCGTTTGTATCCGCTTGACGTACCGCTTGAAGTGCGCCGGACGGTGCAAAGCGAAGCGAGCGGCGTTGCGGTCGTGAGAAAGCTTGAGTGGAAAGACAGCCGGACGACGGTGACGTATGAGCTCGTCAGCCTGTATTCGACGAATTGAACGAGGCTGCACACCACGAAGCGGCTGAATGAGAGCTGAACGGGTTCATCGGACAGGAGCGCAAACGGAAGAACGGTTTGCGCTCTTGGCTCAAGTTTTTTCCGTCTATAGTTAACTTGTGGCGTCAGGCCGATTCAGACAAGCATAAAAATAGCCTTTGCTTGAGGACTTCCTGTGCGACGTTTGATCATACCATAAAAAAGTAGGGGGAGGAGAAGGAGTTTGGCCGCGGAGAGCGAATATCATACGATGAATTCGATGCCGCAAGGAGGGAAAACGTGGCGAAAAAGCGAATCGATCACGACCGGTTGTTCAAGGAGCTGCTGTCGACGTTTTTCGAAGACTTTTTGCTTCTTTTCTTTCCTGACGTGTACGAGCACATCGACGTCCATCATCTTTCCTTTCTCTCCGAAGAGCTGTTCACCGACGTGACAGCTGGGGAAAAGCACCGCGTCGACTTGTTGGTCGAAACAAAGGTAAGAGGGGAGGACGGGCTCGTCATCGTTCATGTCGAACATCAAAGCTATAAGCAGCGGACGTTCCCCGAGCGAATGTTCCTCTACTTCAGCCGCTTGTTTCAAAAACACCGCCGCCGCATCCTCCCGATCGCCATTTTCAGCTACGACGAACGCCACGACGAACCTTCCTCATTGATGATTCAATTTCCATTTTTGACGGTTCTTGACTTCCGCTTTCTGATGGTGGAACTGCGCAAACTGCCGTGGCGCGCGTACATCCGCCATGACAATCCCGTCGCCGCTGCCTTGTTAAGCAAAATGGGGTATAATGAAGAGGAGAAAGTCGACGTGAAAAAGGAATTTTTGCGCATGCTCGTCCGCCTTGAGCTCGATGAGGCGAAACAGCGGCTGTTGTTCGGTTTTTTTGAAACGTATTTGCGGTTGTCCGAAGCGGAGGAAATCCAACTGCGAAACGAGGTGAGCCAAATGGAGACGAAGGAAGCGAAACAAGTGATGGAGCTCATCATCTCATACGAACAGCGAGGAATCGAGAAAGGCATTCAACAAGGAGTCAAACAAGGAATCGAACAAGGGTTGAAACAAGGAATAAAGCAAGGGATGAAGCAAGGGATTGAACAGGGACGCCAAAAAGGGATCGAGGAAGGGAAAATCGACATCGCGAAGAAAATGTTGGCGAAAGGGTACGATGTCGACACGATCCACGAGCTGACCGGGTTGCCGGCGGAAAAGATTGAACAGCTGAAGAAGTAAACCCGCCTTCGCATTGTCGTCGACCCCCAATCGTGCCAAAACCCCGGGGGATCGACGACAATCATTTTATGTGTTCGAACCTTACGGCCATCGAGGGTAAAGTCTATTGACAGAATTTGTCGGCGACGTTCATCGTCCCGATTGGCGTTTTGATTCTAATGTTGAAAAGGCAGGAGCGCAAACAATCCTTCGGTTTGCACTCTGCCATATGATGAAGCAAGACTGATTCCTTTGCTTTGTTCTGAAATAAAGTGATCATTTACAGAGGGGGCTCACAAAATAGTTCCCGTGATTTCTCCTTTTTGGTTCTCCTTATAACTCCAGATTTTCCGCTGACGGTAGCTGATCCAGCCGCTGATCAAAAAGCAGCAAACAGACAAATAAAACGAAAAACGAATACTGTAAACATCGGCGATAAAGCTCATTAACAATGTGGAAATTCCGAATGTTACGGAACTAATGACTCCCTGCACGGCAAAAACATGAGGCAGCGCGTCCATCTGGGCATTTTTTTGCAAAATCGTCTGAAGGCAAATCACCTTCCATTGTTCGATGATCCCATACAGGACGGAATACAGAAGCGCCAGGGCACCGTGCGTCGTTGTCCCAAACAAAAGCGTTACAACCGCGATACAAAACGGGCCAAACAATACAAAAAATTGCTGATTTTTTTCAACCGATTGACTAAACGTAACGCTTAACAATCCCCCTATCACCATGCCGCCAAAGAAAACAGAGTTAATATATCCCCACCATTCCTCTCCTACATGTAATTGTTCTTTCACATACATATAAAGGATGGCCGAAATCCAGACGCCATTTCCGATTCCTTCAAAAAATGACATGAAGCTAATCGATTTCGCGTGCACATTTCTCCACGTGTATTCCCATCCCAGACGGATCGAAAGGAGAAAGTTCTTTAGGCCTTTGTCTTGGACCGTATTCTTCTTTGTATGTTCTTGTATAGGCAACAGAAACATGAGAATGCTTGAAACGATATAGAACAATAAAGTGATATTGATTAAAAGGAACGGCGACCCTACACTGACAATCAAACTCCCGATCGGCCATGCGCTAAGTTTGATAAATTGGTCTAACGTGTTTAAAAAACTGTTGGCTTTCAAGATTTCCTCCTCGGAAACGATAAACGGAACGAGGGAGTTTTTAATCGGATTCGTGATCCCGTCTAAAAAAGCGATCAATGATACAAAAACATAAACGATCGCAGTGTAATGTTCCGCACCCCAGTGCAAAAACAGCGAGAGAAAAAGCAGTAGAAATGTTTTACACAGTTGTCCGTAGGACAGTAACGTTTTTTGTTTATAGTTTTCAAAAAAAATCGGTGCGACGATTCCGCTAATAAATAACGACAATGTAACGAAAAAAGGGACTAAGGCGGCAGCCATGGCTTTCGATGTCAAATGATATAGGTAAGAGACAACGGAGACAATGTAGAACACATCTCCGAAATTCGCGAAAGATTGTCCGATCCAAAGGAAATGAAATGGTTTCTTTTTCATGACCTCAATCCTCTCTTTGACCATCGAAACGATTGGTAATGGAATCGTAAAAACGAACCAAAAGCCAGCTCTTCAGTTTTTGATAAAACGAGCTTTTTGTCGCGCCCCCAAGCGAGGGGGCAAAGGAAAGCGGATGGATTTTCAACAATTTCCTAAAGGCGAATGGATATACTGAAGCAATGGAAGCCTCCCCCTTATTCTTGTGCAGAGTCTATTTTTATTACCACAACTCCCCTTGTTTGTCAAGGATTTGTTCGGCATCGGAATGAAAAAATCCTCCCGATTTTCGTGGGAAGGAGGCGAAATGGGAGGCCCAAAGCAACGGAAAGAAATAAAAAACAGCCGGACAGGGAATACCCTGTCCGGCCGGATTCTTGTTACACGAGCGGTCCGCCGAGTTTTTCGATGGACGGATCGATGTGGGCGAATTTTTGGAAGTTGGCGCGGAATTTTTGCGCCAGCTCTTTTGCTTTTTGTTCGTATGCTTGTTTGTCGGCCCATGTGTTTTGCGGCTGCAGGACGTCATCCGGCACGCCGGGGACGCGGGTTGGGATGGCGAGGCCGAAAATCGGATCTTTGACTGTTTCGACGTTGTCGAGCTCCCCTTCGACGGCGGCTTGCACCATCGCCCGGGTGTAGGCGAGCTTCATGCGGCTGCCGACGCCGTACGCCCCCCCTGTCCAACCGGTGTTGACCAAAAAGACGCGGACGTTGTGTTCGGCGATTTTTTGCCCGAGCATTTCCGCGTATTCGACGGCCGGGCGCGGCAAAAACGGTGCGCCAAAGCACGTTGAGAACGTTGCTTCCGGTTCGGTGACGCCGCGTTCGGTGCCGGCGAGCTTGCTTGTGTAGCCGCTTAAGAAATGGTACATCGCTTGTTCGCGCGTCAGCTTGCTGATCGGCGGCAGGACGCCGAACGCATCAGCCGTCAAAAACACGATCGTGGACGGATGGCCGGCGACGCTCGGGTCGATGATGTTTTGGATCGCCTGAAGCGGGTAGGCGGCGCGCGTGTTTTCCGTCAGCGTGCCGTCGTCGTAATTCGGCACCCGCGTCGCGTCATCGAGGACGACGTTTTCGAGCACTGCGCCGAAGCCGATGGCGTCAAAAATTTGCGGCTCTTTCTCGCGCGATAGGTTGATGCATTTCGCATAGCAGCCGCCTTCGATGTTGAAAATACCGCGGCTTGACCAGCCGTGTTCATCATCGCCGATCAAGCGGCGGTTCGGGTCGGTCGAGAGCGTCGTTTTTCCCGTTCCCGACAAGCCGAAAAAGAGGGCGACGTCGCCTTCCTGGCCGACGTTGGCCGAGCAGTGCATCGGCAGGATGCCTTGTTCCGGCAGCAAATAGTTCATCACCGAGAAAATCGATTTTTTCATTTCGCCGGCATACTCGGTGCCGCCGATCAACACGGTGCGCCGTTCAAACGAGATGATGATGAACGCTTCCGAGCGCGTGCCGTCGACTTTCGGGTCGGCTTTAAAGTTCGGCGCGCAAATGACGGTGAATTGCGGCTCATGCACGGCGAGCTCTTCGGCGTTCGGCCGAATGAACAGCTGATGGACGAACAAGTTGTGCCAAGCGAATTCGTTGACGACTTGAATCGGCAGCCGGTATTTCGGATCGGCGCCGGCAAAGCCTTTAAACACGAACAGTTCATCTTTCTTCATTAAATAGTCGAGCACTTTGTCGTACAGTTTATCAAACGTCTCCGGAGACATCGGCTGGTTGACCGCTCCCCAGTCGATCGTTTGCTTCGTTGACGGTTCTTCGACGATGTATTTGTCTTTCGGCGACCGCCCTGTGTACTTGCCGGTCGTGACCGCGACGGCTCCGGTGTGCGTCAGCCGTCCTTCGTTCCGCTGCAGGACTTTCTCGACGAGCTCGGCGACGGACAGTTGATGATGCACGTACGGTTTTTGCAGCAATACATCAAGCTTATTCGTCATGTTTGCGATCCCCATATTCAAAACCTGCCTTCTTTTTGAAATCACTCTTGAAAATAGTATAACACATTTTTATTAATAGTCCATACTAATTGTGTGGGTTTTTCAAACTTTATTTTGCCCAATGTGTCGATTTCCTTGAGGAAAGAATTTTCTCGGCTGGAAATGATAAAAAATGAATTTTGATAGTTGACTTTGCCGATTCCATTGCGATAAGATAAGTCATTGAACGGATACTCTTATCCCGAGCCGGTGGAGGGACAGGCCCGATGAAGCCCAGCAACCGTCACAACTGTACATGTGTGAAATGGTGCTAACCTGTGGCAAGGCGCAGTCCTTGAACGATAAGAGTGAAAGGAAGCAATACGATTGCCATGACCTTTCCTCAGCCGTTACAGGAAAGGTTTTTTATATTGCGAAGGGAAAAAGGGAAATGAGTTCCGTGTCGCCACATTATGCCAAGAGGAGGAAACAAACCGAATGTCAGCCAAACGCCGCTTGTTTACTTCAGAGTCTGTGACGGAAGGACATCCGGATAAAATTTGCGACCAAATTTCTGACGCCATTTTGGATGCCATTTTGGAAAAAGATCCGAACGCCCGCGTCGCCTGCGAAACGAGCGTCACGACCGGGCTGGTGCTCGTGAGCGGGGAAATCACGACATCAACATACGTGGACATTCCGCGCATCGTCCGCGATACGGTCCGGGAGATCGGCTACACGCGCGCCAAATACGGATTTGACGCCGATACGTGCGCGGTGCTGACGTCGATTGACGAACAATCGCCGGACATTGCGATGGGGGTGAACCGGGCGCTTGAGGCGCGCGAAGGTCAGATGACTGACGAGGAAATTGAAGCGATTGGCGCCGGCGACCAAGGATTGATGTTTGGGTTCGCCTGCAATGAGACGGAAGAATTGATGCCGTTGCCGATTTCGCTTGCGCACCGCTTGGCGCGCCGATTGGCGGAAGTGCGCAAAACGGACGTCTTGCCGTACTTGCGGCCGGACGGGAAAACGCAAGTGACGATCGAATACGATGAAAACGGCAAACCGGTGCGCGTCGATACGATCGTCGTTTCCGCGCAGCACCATCCGGAAATTACGCAAGAGCAAATCGAGCGCGACATTAAAGAACAGGTCATCAAGCCGGTCGTGCCCGCAGAGCTGCTTGATGAGAACACGAAATATTTCATCAACCCGACAGGACGGTTTGTCATCGGCGGTCCGCAAGGGGATGCTGGGTTGACGGGGCGCAAAATCATCGTCGATACGTACGGCGGCTACGCCCGCCACGGCGGCGGCGCGTTCTCGGGCAAAGATCCGACGAAAGTCGACCGCTCGGCGGCGTATGCGGCCCGCTATGTCGCGAAAAACATCGTCGCGGCAGGACTGGCCGACAAATGCGAAGTGCAGCTTGCCTACGCGATCGGCGTCGCCCGCCCAGTTTCGATTTCGATCGATACGTTCGGCACCGGCAAAGTGTCGGAAGACATTTTGATTGAGGTCGTGCGCAACAACTTCGATCTCCGCCCGGCGGGCATCATCAAAATGCTCGACCTTCGCCGCCCGATTTACAAACAGACGGCTGCTTACGGCCATTTTGGGCGTACGGACATCGACCTGCCGTGGGAGCGCACCGACAAAGCCGCCTTGTTGAAAGAACAAGCGCTGGCGTTGGCGGACAAGTGATGAAAGAAAAAGAGCTGCCTGATCACGGCAGCTCTTTTTTGTTGGCGCACGATGTCCGCTGTTGCTGCAGCGCTTTGTAATACTGCCCTTTCTCGACATATTCGCGGCGTATGCGCTCCATTTCACGGATGTCGTCTTCCGTCAGTTCGCGGACGACTTTCGCCGGCCGGCCGAGGGCGAGCGTGTTGGGCGGAATTTTTTTGCCCGGCGGCACTAAACTGCCGGCGCCGATAAACGCGCCTTCCCCGATTTCCGCGCGGTCCAAAATGATCGAGCCCATGCCGATGAGCGCGTTTTTGCGAACGATGGCGCTGTGCAAAATGACTTGATGGCCGACTGTTACACCGTCTTCAATGATAAGCGGATTGTTTGGACTTTGATGCAAAATTGAGTTATCTTGAATATTGACCCGGTTGCCAATCACCGTTGGCGCCACATCGCCGCGAATGACGGTATTGAACCAAATGCTCGTCTCTTCGCCGATCACGACATCGCCGGTGATCGTCACATAGTCGGCGATAAAGGCGGAGGCGGCAATTTGCGGCGTTTTGCCTTTGTATGGGTAAATCATGGGCGTTCGTTCCTTTCTGCTGCAAAATCGATCGTTCACCATGTATTGTACAACGCTGCGTCCAAATCGCCAACGAAAGTGAGCGCGCCTGGTCGGGATTGGTGAAAAACGTTTCGTTTCGCCCGATGAGTGGTTGGGATCGGGAAAGAAGATCCGATTTCACAAAGCTTCTCAACGTGAGAAGAACCGTTGTTGAGCGGTTTTTTCATTCCATCGCCAACCCTTTTATGGTTTGCCCCGGCCGCATTGATGGCAATACTGGAAGACGAGATCGCAGGCTGTTCAGACGCGAAACGATTTTGGTTGCCGATAAGATGGAAATGCTAGGAGACGAGACCATGGTGTTTGCACCTGAGGTGAGCCGATTGAACATTCCGAAAAACCCCATCGCCTTGATGAAAATGGTGTATCGTGACGTGCTTCCGCTTGTCCACCGCGAGCTTGCCTATTGGCGGCGCCAGGCCGAGCGCATTCCCGACCCGGAATTGCGGCGCCAGGCCCTGGCGAGCATCGCTTCGAAAACGTTCCATTGCGAAGGCGGCTCCATTTTGGCGCTCTTGGCCGGAGAAAACATGGAGGATTGCATCCGCTTTATCGTGGCTTACCAGACGATCAGCGATTATTTGGATAATTTGTGCGACCGCAGCACCTCGCTCGATCCGCTCGACTTTCGCGCCTTGCACGATTCGATGCCGGACGCTTTGACGATCGGCGCGGAGCCGTCGAACTATTACCGCCATCGCCGCGAACAGGAAGACGGCGGCTATTTGCCGGCGCTCGTCCGCACGTGCCAAGAGGTGCTCGAGACGGTGCGCCATTATGAGACGATCGCCCCATTTTTGCATGAATTGGCCGGATATTATTGCGACTTGCAAGTGCATAAACATGTCGAAGCGAGCGATCGGGTGCCGCGGCTGGAGAAATGGTTCGCGCAATACAAAGACGCCTTGCCGCCGATGGAATGGTATGAGTTTTCCGCCTGCTCCGGTTCGACGCTCGGCATTTTCTGCCTCGTCGCCTATGCGTTTGGCGAATCGTTGCCGCCGGAGATGGCGAGACAAGTGCGCGACGGTTATTTTCCGTACATTCAAGGACTGCACATTTTGCTCGACTATTTGATCGACCAGGAGGAAGACCGGGACGGCGGCGATTTAAACTTTTGCTTTTACTATCCGAATGAAACGGTGATGCTTGAGCGGCTTTGCCATTTCATCGAAGAGGCCGACCGCCATGTCGGCGCCCTTCCGCACGGCGAGTTTCACCGCCTTATTCACCGAGGGCTTCTTGGGTTGTATTTGTCGGATGCCAAGGTGAAAAAGCAGCGCGGGCTGCGCCGGCTGGCGCGCCGGCTCGTCCGCGCCGGCGGGGCGGCGTCGCAGTTTTTCTATTGGAACGGAAAAGCATACCGCTTTTGGCAGGAGCGGCAAAAACGGCTGTCCTTTTCATAAGGGCGGCCGTTTGCTTGTATTGGCAAGAGCAGTGGTTCGTCGGCGGATCGGACGGAATCAGGCGCCCCCATCCGCCCGATTCTCGAGCGCGAGCAAAAACGGCGGGTTGTTTTGCCGATTGATGAATTCGTATTTCAAGGCATGGACGCGCCGTTGATCAAGAGAACGGACGTAATCAAGGAGCGCGTCGCGTTCGCGCTTTCCTTCCGGATGGCCGTGGTAGACGACAAGAACGATGACGCCGCCCGGCTTCATGACGGAAAGCAACTGGCGGACCGCTTCGATCGTCGATTCCGGCTGGGTGACGATTTGCTTATTGCCGCCCGGCAAATAGCCGAGGTTGAACACCGCGCCGGCGATGCGCCCGTGTACATCGGCGGGAAGCGCCTCAAGCAGTTCACTATGGCTTCGCTCGAACAACGTCGCCCGCTCGCATAGCCCATGTTCCGCGAGGCGGGCGGAAGCGGCGGTGATGGCCTCAGGCTGAATGTCAAAGCCGAACACATGGCCTGTCTCCCCGACGCGTTCGGCCAAATACACGGTGTCGTGCCCGTTGCCGACGGTCGCGTCGACGGCGATGTCGCCTTCGTTGACCGCTTGATCAAGCAAAAAGCGGGCAAACGGCAAAATGTTCATCAAAGCCATTGGTTGGCCCCTCCTTGTGATCGTTTCATCGTTTACGTTGGCAGGCGTGTCGCTGCGCCAAAGATGCCGGATGCCATCGTTTTTCCCTAAAAGACTGGTGATTTAGTGAAAAGTCGCGGAAAACGGACTTTCTTCTCAAATGGGGAAGTCCTGTAACATCAACGCTTCTCTTTCAGCCGAAAACAGCGGGTTCGGCGAAATCGGTCGTTTTTCACCAGTCCTCTAAAGCCTCGCCATCCTCTGCGCCGACGTGACAGAAAACCTTGAGCTGACCGACATCGGCCTGATTGAGCTGAACGAAGATCCCCACGTCGGCATTGTAACAAAAACTTCATGGAAAATCGATCGCTGCCAATCATTGGCGTGATACGGCCGGCCTATGCGGCGCATAGTAAACATGAGGGAATATCACGAAACGAGGTGAGCGCATGGCGACAAGACAATCCGTTGAGGAATTTTTGCAGCGGTGTGAAGATGTGATCCGCTACGCGAAAGAGCAATACACAGAAGCGCAAAAGCAGGAGCATTACAACATCACCGAATACACCAACGCCCAGCAGATGCTCGAGCAGACGGTCATCGATTTGGCGCACTTGGCCCGAAGCTGCAACGCCCAGCAGCGCGAGCAGCTGCATCGGATGCGGCTCCAACTGGAGCAATTGCAAAACGACATGATTTTGCTTGACCGCTGAAACGAGGAGGAACACGACATGAAGCGACGCTTGAAACAAACGAATCCGGAACAAAAAACACCTAGCGGCCAAAACAATAACGATCTTGAGCTTGGTCAAGACTTTGACCCGGTGAAGCTGGCGAAAAAGCAATACGAGGAAACGGGCGGCCAACCGATCCGCTCCAAGCAGCGGAACGGGTGACGACAAGCCAAAGGGCCGGAAGCCGCTCCGTCTTGTTCTTCTTTTCGCGCAGGAGCCCCGCTTCAAAAGCCATTGTTTCCGTGGGGAGTTAGTTTGGCAAAAAAGTGGCGGACGCATTGGAACGCTCCGCCTTTTTGATTGCATTTTTTCCTGTTTTCCCCTACAATTATTTCGGAACTCAAAATAAAAGCCAGAAAAGGATGATGACCGATGCCCCGCGCTCTTTGGTGGCTGCTTGTCGGCATGGCGCTCAATGTGACAGGGGCGTCGTTTCTATGGCCGCTAAACACGATCTATTTGCACGAACAGCTCGGCCAGCCGCTCGCTGTCGCTGGTGTCGTGCTCATGCTCAACTCTGGGGGAAGCGTCATCGGCAGCTTGGCCGGCGGCTTTTTGTTTGACCGGATCGGCGGTTTTCGCGTTTTGTTGGCCGGGGCGGTGTTGACGATGGCCGCGCTTGCCGGCTTAAGCGTTTGGCACGGTTGGCCGCATTATGCGGTGTTTTTGGCGTTTGTCGGCGTTGGCAGCGGCGTCGTCTTTCCGGCGGCGTCGGCGTACGCTGGGGCGATTTGGCCGGAAGGGGGGCGGCGGGCGTTCAACGCCTTGTATGTCGCGCAAAACATCGGCGTCGCCGTCGGTTCGGCGCTTGGCGGGCTTGTTGCTTCATATTCGTTCTCGCTCGTTTTTTTCGCCAACCTTTTGTTGTATGCCGCGTTTTTGTTTACGGTTGCGGCTGGGCTGCGCCGCGTTCCGCTGCCGCCGCGGCGGAAAAAAGAGCGGGAGGGCCGGACGGGGGACGAGGCGTCCCGGGCACACATCCGCGCCCTCGTCCTTCTTTGCGCCGGCTATGGACTGTGCTGGTTGAGCTATGTCCAATGGTCGACGACGATCGCCGCCTATACGCGCGAGCTCGGGATACCGGTCGGGCAGTACAGTTTGCTTTGGACGATCAACGGCGCGTTGATCGTCTTGGCCCAGCCGCTGTTGTCAGCGGTCATCCGCCGCTTCATGCCGACGTTGAAGCGGCAAATCGTGATCGGTTTTCTGATTTTCGCCGTTTCGTTTGCCATGCTATTGGGGGCGCATTCGTTTGCAGAGTTTGCCGCGTCCATGATGGTGCTCACGATCGCCGAGATGATCGTCTGGCCGGCGATTCCGGCCGCGGTGAACGAATGGGCGCCGCCGGGGAAGGCCGGGTTGTACCAAGGAATCGTCAACGGAACGGCCACGGCCGGACGGATGATCGGACCGGTCATCGGCGGCTCGGTCGCCGATCTGTTTGGAATGAAGCTGCTCATCATGATGTTAGCATTGTTTGCCTTATTGGCGGTGCTGGCCGCGCTTTTGCATGATCGTCGGCTGTCGAAGCGGACGGAGAACGCGGATGAAAAAACCGCGGCTTCCGTATAGATTTCGGCTTGCAATTGATCGACAAATTTTTTAAAATAATAATAAATTTGTCATTCTGTCCACTCATCGGTCGATTCATGTGCGAATAAGGCGAATAACGGTGAAGAGGAATAGTAGCGGGCCCGACGGACGGCAGAGAGTTGACGGATGGTGCGAGTCAACCGAAGTCGGCCCGTGAACTCGCCTCGGAGTTGCCGGCGCGAACGGTCATCGACAGCGCCGGCCGTCCATCCGCGTTAAGGAAGAAAGCGGGTGCGCCGTTTGGCGCGCCAAAAAGGGTGGTACCGCGGGAAGCGCGCCTCTCGTCCCTTTGCGTGGGGATGGGGGGTTTTTTTGTACATATTTTCGTCAATGATGCAAGTAGAACTTGATAGGAGGAGTGCTGCGATGAGCTTCAACCACCGCGAAATTGAACAAAAATGGCAGGACTATTGGGAGAAAAACAAAACGTTCCGCACGCCCGATGATGATGACAAGCCGAAGTTTTACGTTCTCGACATGTTCCCGTATCCATCCGGCGCCGGCTTGCACGTCGGCCATCCGGAAGGATATACGGCGACCGATATTTTGGCGCGCATGAAGCGGATGCAAGGGTACAACGTCCTTCACCCGATGGGCTGGGACGCGTTCGGGCTGCCGGCTGAGCAATATGCGCTCGATACCGGCAACGACCCGGCGGAGTTTACGCAAAAAAACATCGACAATTTCCGCCGGCAAATCAAGTCGCTTGGCTTTTCGTACGACTGGGACCGGGAGATCAATACGACCGACCCGAACTATTACAAATGGACGCAATGGATTTTCTTGAAGCTGTACGAAAAAGGGCTCGCCTACATGGATGAAGTGCCGGTCAACTGGTGCCCGGCGCTCGGCACGGTGCTGGCGAACGAAGAGGTGATCAACGGCCGGAGCGAGCGCGGCGGGCATCCGGTCATCCGCAAGCCGATGCGGCAATGGATGCTGAAAATCACCGCCTACGCCGACCGCCTGCTTGAAGATTTGGAAGAGCTCGACTGGCCGGAAAGCATTAAAGAGATGCAGCGCAACTGGATTGGCCGTTCGGAAGGAGCGGAAATCGAGTTTGCCGTCGACGGCCATGACGAAACATTCACCGTGTTCACGACGCGTCCGGATACGCTGTTTGGCGCGACGTACACCGTCTTGGCGCCGGAGCATCCGCTCGTTGAGAAAATCACGACGCCGGAGCAAAAGACAGCCGTTGACGCCTACTTAAAGGAAATTCAAAGCAAAAGCGACCTTGAGCGCACCGATTTGGCGAAAGAAAAAACGGGCGTGTTCACCGGCGCGTACGCCATTCACCCGGTCACCGGGGATCGGCTTCCGATTTGGATCGCCGACTACGTCTTGATGAGCTACGGCACCGGAGCGATCATGGCCGTGCCGGCGCACGATGAGCGCGACTACGAGTTTGCGAAAACATTCCACTTGCCGATGAAAGAAGTCGTCGCCGGCGGGAATATCGAAAAAGAACCGTACACTGGCGACGGGGAGCACATCAACTCCGAGTTTTTGAACGGCTTGAACAAGCAGGAAGCGATCGACAAAATGATCGCCTGGCTTGAGGAGCACGGCAAAGGGCGGAAAAAAGTGTCGTACCGGCTGCGCGACTGGCTGTTCAGCCGCCAGCGCTACTGGGGAGAGCCGATTCCGATCATCCATTGGGAAGACGGCACGATGACGCCGGTGCCGGAAGAGGAATTGCCGCTTGTGTTGCCGAAAACGGATGAAATCCGTCCGTCGGGAACGGGCGAGTCGCCGCTGGCCAACATCGAAGAATGGGTCAATGTTGTCGACCCGAAAACCGGAAAAAAAGGGCGGCGCGAAACGAACACGATGCCGCAATGGGCCGGAAGCTGCTGGTATTATTTGCGCTACATCGACCCGCACAACGACAAGCAGCTCGCCGATCCGGAAAAGCTGAAAAAGTGGCTGCCGGTCGATGTCTACATCGGCGGGGCGGAGCACGCGGTCCTGCATTTGCTTTATGCCCGCTTCTGGCATAAGTTTCTTTATGACCTTGGCATCGTGCCGACGAAAGAACCGTTCCAAAAGCTGTTCAACCAAGGGATGATTTTAGGCGAAAACAACGAAAAAATGAGCAAATCAAAAGGCAACGTCGTCAACCCGGACGACATCATCGAAAGCCATGGGGCCGACACCTTGCGGCTGTATGAAATGTTCATGGGGCCGCTTGAGGCGTCGATCGCTTGGTCGACGAAAGGGCTTGACGGGGCGCGGCGCTTCCTCGACCGCGTCTGGAGACTCTTTGTCACCGAGAATGGCGAACTGAACCCGAACATTGTCGACGAACCGGCGAACGATACGCTCGAGCGCGTCTATCACCAAACGGTGAAAAAAGTGACGGAAGACTATGAAGCGCTCCGCTTTAACACCGCCATTTCGCAGCTGATGGTGTTCATCAACGAAGCGTACAAAGCGGAGCAAATGAAAAAAGAATACATGGAAGGCTTCGTCAAGCTCTTGTCGCCGGTCTGCCCGCACATCGGCGAGGAGCTGTGGCAAAAGCTTGGCCACACGGACACGATCGCCTATGAACCGTGGCCGACGTATGATGAAACGAAGCTTGTCGAGGACGTCGTGGAAATCGTCGTGCAAATCAACGGCAAAGTGCGGTCGCGTTTGCACGTGCCCGTTGACTTGCCAAAAGAAGCGCTCGAGGAGCGGGCGCTCGCCGATGAAAAAATCAAAGAGCAGCTTGAGGGCAAAACGGTGCGCAAAGTGATCGCCGTCCCCGGCAAGCTCGTCAATATCGTCGCCAACTAATGATGAGGGCGGGCTTCGGCCCGCTCCTGATCCACCAACGAAAGGGGTCGATCTGCCATGGAAGAGATCGAGGAAATCACGCCGGCTGAAGTGAAAGAAAAACTCGAACGCGGCGAAAAGCTGAACATTGTCGATGTGCGCGAAGACGAGGAAGTCGCCCTCGGCATGATCCCCGGCGCGAAGCATATCAAAATGGGTGACATCCCCGATCGGCTTGAGGAATTCGACCGCAACGAAGAATATATTTTCGTCTGCCGCTCCGGGCGGCGGAGCGAAAACGTTTGCCGCTACTTGCAAGAGCTCGGCTATCGCGTCCGCAACATGACGGGCGGCATGCTCGAGTGGGAAGGCGAAACGGTGCCGAAGCGATAAGCGCTTCCGGCTCAAAGAACAGGACATGGCGGCGGGCCGTCATCCAAGTGATCCCGTTTTTGTCGAGACCAAAACGACGGAACGTGTCAGCGGATGGGAAATGGATCCATCCGAACGGCCCCGTTCAGTCAAGAGGCAGAGGAATGGCTGGCTGCCGCGGGCCTTTTCATGCGTCGGCGGTTTGCGCTTCCCCGGTCCGCTTGCGGGGTAGGAGCGAAAAAGCGTCCCAACTTTTTGGGGCGCTTTTTCCATTTTGTTTTAGTACCAAAGTGTGATGCAAGAAAAAAAAGGAAAGGATATAATTTTCGGTAAAATCAGACACTTGTTCGAAGGAGGAGCTCTCTGTTGAAACTCGGCGACCGCTTGAAATTCGCCCGCTTGATGAAAGTTTCTACTGGGCGCTTGTCTACTATTTGACGCCGACGTCGAACTTCAGCCAGCTGCGCGCCGCCTGCGTGCAAGCGGCCGCTGATTTGTACGGGTCGACAAGCCAAGAAGTCAACTCGGTGAAACAGGCGTTCAATGCGGTTGGCGTGTATTAAGACGAATGAAGTTTCTGACGTCACGCGTCCCGCTGTTCGGGGGCGCGTGACGCCTTTTGTGGGCAGGATTTTCCCTAAATGCGTGGAAAAGGAAAAAGAAAACGGGGGAATGGCGATGTACAAAGTGAAAGTGTTTGATAAAGAGCATGAAAAAGATTTGGAAGCGGCGGTCAATGATTTTTTAGCCCGATTGAAAGACGGACAGTTGATCGATGTCAAGTACAGCGTGGCGGCGATGGAATCGGAAGGCGAGCAAATCTACTGTTTTTCCGCCATGGTCATTTACCGGACTTGACACTTCACACGGCTCCAGACTGTGGGATTCTTTGGCCGTTTTCGTGCTGATCCCCCCAAAGCGGGCGACGCTTTTTTCGTTGCGGCATTTCCATTTCAGGCGGCGAAATTTTGCGATCGCCCGCCTTGAAGACGGGCGTTGTCGGAATGTCAGCGAACGCCCCGGAGCACCCGAGGGGCATGAGGACGGCGGTCAATTCGTTGCTGTCTGCCCCGCGGAGCCGCTCGCCCCGTTTTTTTCCGCCAATGCATAGCGGGCGGCGTTCACGCCGGCGAGCCGCCCGGTGACAAGGGCGGCGGTGATGTTGTAGCCGCCCGTGTAGCCGTGAATGTCCAAAATTTCCCCGCAAAAGTAAAGGCCGGCCATGCATTTGGAGGCCATTGTTTTCGGCTCAATTTCTTTGACCGACACGCCGCCGCCGGTGACGAATGCTTTCTCAAGCGGCAGCGTGCCGTGGACGTAAAAGGTAAACTGTTTGCACTGTCGGACAAACGCCCGCAGCGCCTCATGGCCGACCGTGCCGGCAGAGGCGTGCGGGTCGATGCCGGCCCGCTCGAGCAAAAAGACGGCGTACCGCTCGGGAAGCACCGTTTTGGCGATCGTTTTCATCGCCTTTTTCGGCTCCTCTTTGCACAGCTTGGCGAACTGTTGAAACAGTTCTTCCTGCGTCACGTCCGGAAGCGCGTCGATGCTCATTTCGACCGCGCCGTCCGCCACTTTTTTCAACGCCTTAACGACAAACTGGCTGCAGCGGAGGGCGGCTGGGCCGGAAATGCCGAAGTGCGTAAACAGCATATCCATCCGGTGGGTGATGATCGGCTTGCCGTTCGGCTTTAAGACGCTTAACGCGACGTCGCGCAGCGACAAGCCTTGCAGCGTCCGCTCTTTGATGAACGGCTCATGCGAGACGATCGGAACTTCGGTTGGAAACAATTCGGTCACCGTGTGGCCCGCTTTTTCCGCCCACGGATAGCCGTCGCCCGTTGAGCCGGTTTGCGGCACCGATTTGCCGCCGACGGCGACGACAACCGCACGGGCGTGGATCGTCTCCCCGCTTTTCAGCGTGACACCGACTGTTTTTCCTTGTTCATACAACACGTCCGCCACTGGCGATTCAAGCCGAACATCGACGCCAAGGCGCGACAATTCGCGAACAAGCGCGTCGACGACCGACTGGGCGCTGTCGCTTTTCGGGAACATGCGGCCGTGGTCTTCCTCCTTGAGCGGCACGCCGAGCCGCTCAAAAAAGCGGATGATGTCTTCATTGTTAAATACGGAAAAGGCGCTGTACAGAAAGCGGCCGTTGCCGGGGATGTGGCGGACGATCTCGTCAATCGGCAGCCGGTTCGTGACGTTGCAGCGCCCGCCGCCCGAGATGGCGAGCTTGCGGCCGAGCTTCGTCCCCTTTTCCAACAGCAGCACCTTCGCTTCTTGCTCACCGGCGGCGATCGCCGCCATCAATCCGGACGGTCCGCCGCCGATGATGATGACGTCGTATCCCATGTTCATTCCACCCTTTCTTTTTTGCGCGTGGCCGATATTTTTCGTTCCATTGACAACTATGGTAAAATAGATACGTTGTCATTTTCAACGTCCATGGCTAGGGAAGGGGTCATATGTCAACATCGAAACTGCTGCGCGGCACGTTTATTTTAACGGCTGGCGTGATGATTTCTCGCCTTCTTGGTTTATTTTACGTCATCCCGTTTTACCATCTTGTCGGCGAGCGCGGCGGGGCGCTGTACGGATACGGCTATGTGCCGTACCAAATTTTTTTGAGCTTGGCGACCGGTGGGCTGCCGGTGGCGGTGTCAAAGTTTGTGTCGAAATACAACGCGCTTGGGGAATACGGCGTCGGCTATCGGCTCTTTCGCTCCGGCCTTGTCTTGATGATCGCAAGCGGCATCGCCTCATGGCTCATTTTGTACGCCCTGGCGCCCATCTTGGCGCCGCACGTCATCGATGCGAAAACGAACGTCAACTCGGTCGACGACGTCACGGCCGTCATCCGCGCGGTCAGCTTTGCGCTCCTCATCGTGCCGGTGATGAGCTTGATCCGCGGATTTTTCCAAGGACATGAGTCGATGGGCCCGACGGCGCTGTCGCAAGTCGTCGAACAAATCGCGCGCATCGCGTTTTTGCTTGGGGCGTGCTACGTCATTTTGCGCCTGATGGACGGCTCGATCGTCTCCGCTGTGAGCGCGGCGACGTTTGCCGCGTTTGTCGGGGCGGCGGCGGGGCTTTTGGTGTTGCTTGTCTATTGGTGGAAGCGGCGTCCGTATTTGCAGTCGCTGCTTGCGCGTGACCGCGGCGAAGCGGACGTGCCGCTTTTGGCGATGTATAAAGAGCTGCTTCTTTCTTCGATTCCGTTTGTTTTTGTCGGCTTGTCGATGTCGCTGTACCAGCTCGTCGATCAGTTTACGTTCAATCACGCGATGGCGGCGGCGGGCCGCGGGAACATCTCGGAGCACGCGTATTCCGTGTTCAACATGTGGGCGCAAAAGCTCGTCATCATCCCCGTGACGCTCGCGACCTCGTTCAGCTTGGCGCTCATCCCGACGATTACGAAAGCGTATGTCGCGCAAGATCGGAAAGCACTGCGGCAATATTTGAACCAGACGTTTCAAGTGCTCATGTTTTTAACGCTCCCGGCGGTGATTGGCATGGCGGTGCTTGCAGGGCCGGTGTACAGCTCGTTTTACAGCTATGATCCGCTTGGTGAACAAGTGTTGCGCTGGTACGCGCCGGCGGCGATTTTGTACGCTTTGTTTTCTGTGACGGCGGCGATCATGCAAGGCATCAACGAGCAGCGGTTTACGGTCGTCAGTTTGACAGCCGGCTTGCTTGTGAAGCTTTTGCTCAACACGCCGCTCATTATGAAATGGTCGGCCGTCGGGGCCATTGTGGCCACGATGGCGGGCTATTTCGTCTCGGTGGCGTTCAACTTATGGGTCATTCAGCGCCGCACGCGCTACCGCTATCGGTTTGTCGCCCGCCGGACGGCGTTTATGGCCATCTTGACGGCGGTGATGTCAGCGGCGGTTATGGGGGTCGAGGCGCTGGCGTCCCGATGGATCGATTACCGCGCCGGCACCGCTGAATCGGTGGGCGCTGTTTCCATCGGCGCAGCGGTCGGGGCGTCCGTCTACTTGTTTCTCAGCATCCGCTCCGGGTTGTTTTCGGCGCTGTTTGGCGACCGGTTTGCGTTTTGGCGCCGGAAAGAGAAAAAGGCGGTATCGTAGACAAGGGTGTATGGGGGATCGGCCGTTTCCTAGAAGCGGCTCATTTAGGCCGGGAGCCCGGCGGACGGCGCTTCTTGCGAACATCGCGGCGCCCGAGCGAAAGGGTTCGACGACGGCTGTTTTTCGCCCTCCCCCATGCCGTTCGGCTTGCGGCAAAAAAAGAAGAAGGCGGTCGTCCCCGCCTTCTTTCTCCATTTCGCTTACGACAGGCCGAGCCGGCGTTCGATGCGATCGAGGCGGCTTTCCACCCGGTCGAGCCGGCGGTCGAGCCGTTCGACGGCCCGCTCAAGCCGTTCGATGCGCCGCGCCCAGTTGGTGAATGGCCCGCCTGGGTATCCGGGCCAAAATTGGCTGGCTGGCGGCTGTTGACGGTAATCATCCAACGTTGGGACATAATAGTAATATTCATTCATCGGCAAATCCCCCTTCTTGATGTTTCCTTCACAGTGTATGGGGGAAGGCGGAAGCGGACTAGATGAACGCCTAATGAAGGCCATATTTTTAGGAGGGAGATTTGTGGAGCTGCGCATTGACAAGCTGCTCGCCCATATGGGGTATGGGACGAGGAAGGAAGTGAAAAAGCTGCTCAAGTCCGGAGCGGTGAAAGTGGACGGCGCGCCGGTTCGTGATGCGAAAACGAAAGTGCGGCCGGATGAGCAAATCGTGACCGTTTGGGGAGAAACGGTCGAGTACAAGCCATTCATTTACTTGATGATGAATAAGCCTTCGGGGGTCGTTTCCGCGACGGAAGATGCCGTGGAAGAGACGGTCGTCGATTTGCTTGAAGAAGAAGACCGGGCATTTTCCCCGTTTCCGGTCGGGCGGCTTGACAAAGATACGGAAGGGCTGCTGCTCTTGACGAATGACGGCCAGCTCGCCCATCAACTGTTGTCGCCGAAAAAACACGTGCCGAAAACGTATTTTGCCGTCGTGGACGGGGAAGTGACGGAAGCGGATGTCGCGGCGTTTCAGCGCGGCGTCGTCCTTGATGACGGCTATGAAACAAAGCCGGCCAAGCTCGTTGTGTTGAAATCCGGCCTTCGTTCCGATGTCGAGGTAACGATCACCGAAGGGAAGTTCCATCAAGTGAAGCGGATGTTCCAAGCGGTCGGCAAGCGGGTCGTCTATTTAAAACGAATTCAAATGGGGCCGCTCGCCCTTGACACGGATTTGGCCGTCGGCGAGTATCGGGAATTGACGGACGAAGAGGTGAACATGTTGAAGCAATACCGGCCAGAGACGGACGAAAAAAAAGGAACCTGACGCGGTTCCTTTTTTATGGAAAAATAGTGGATATTCATCTGTGGAAAAATGGTTTGCGTTCATCTCCCATCTTGCCTACCCTATTGGCACCGGGTTTACGAAGAGATGCGCACTTTTTTGTTTGTGGTCGTCCATTTGCCCTTGCTTGGGCTGCGAACGAGATCGTTGTACATAAGCACGTTTAAGTCGCGCTGGATCGTTCGTGGGGTGGTGCCGAACTCATCAACAAGCTCTTGGGTCGTAACCGTTCCTTTTTCGCTAATGTACATATACACGGACTTGATGCGGGTAAGCATCCGATGTGTTGAAGGTTTCAAAAGACCACTCCCTATCTTAGCATCATTCGCATGGCACAACCGACCGCTAGCAGATGAGAGATGTCTTTGTCTGTTTACTACCATTGTACACGAAATGAGAGGGAAAATGCTACCCGGTTGCCTCTATTCACGAAAAATTTCAACATTTTGTCATGAAACGGAAATCGATTTGCAACGAATGAAACATTTTGACTTCCTGTTTTTGATATGATACGTTGGCAACAAAGGGTGTTGAATAAGGAAAGGAAGAATGGCGTTGAACATCGACTGGATGAACGAAGCGAAGAAACGAAAAGACGATCTTGTCCGCGACGTGCAAGCGCTTGTCTGCATTCCGAGCGTCCGCGATGATCAGCAGGCGCAGCCGGGCGCGCCGTTTGGGCCCAAGGTGGCCGAGGCGCTTGAGCATATGCTTCGCCGCGGCCGGGAGGAAGGGTTTCGCGTCAAAAATGTGGACGGGTTTGCCGGGCATATCGAAATGGGGATGGGGAGAAACTTGTCGGCGTGCTCGGCCATATCGACGTCGTGCCGCCTGGGACGGCTGGACGATGGATCCGTTTGCCGCTGAGGTGCGCGATGGCCGCCTTTACGGGCGCGGGGCGATCGATGACAAAGGGCCGACCGTCGCGGCGTTTTACGCCTTGAAAATCGTCAAAGAACTCGGCTTGCCGCTCCGCAAGCGGGTGCGGCTTATCATCGGGGGCGATGAGGAAAGCGACTGGCGGTGTGTGGAGCATTATTTCCGTCATGAAGAAATACCGGAGGTCGGATTTGCGCCGGATGCTGATTTTCCGATCATTCATGCCGAAAAAGGAATCATTGACGCCGATTTGTCGTACCGCCCGCTTGAATCGGCGGAGGCGGAAGGGCTCGCGCTTGCCTCATTCCAAGCCGGGCGCCGCTACAATATGGTGCCGGATGCGGCCGAAGCGGTGGTGGAAGGAGCGGGACGGACGGAGGAGCTGCTTGGCCTCTATGAACAGTTTTGCCGGGAGCGCGGCGTAAAGGGGAGCATCAGGCAAAGCGAAGGGGACGTCGTCTTTCAATTGGAAGGGGTGTCCGCTCATGGCGCCGAGCCGGAGCGCGGCAAAAACGCCGGCGTCTATTTGGCGCAGTTTTTGGCGTCGCTTCCGCTCGATGGCCGAAGCCGGCCGTTCGTTCAGTTTGTGGCCTCCGCCTTTTTCGGCGATGCCCGCGGCCGGCGGCTTGGCCTTGCGTATCGCGACGAACAAAGCGGCGACTTGACCGTCAACGTCGGGGTGCTGTCGTATGACCGGCGGCATGGCGGAACGATTGGGCTGAACATCCGCTATCCGGTGACGGCCGACGGCGAGGCGATCCGCCGGACGCTCGCTGGCGCCGCGGCTGAACATGGATTCGCGCTCAGCCGGTTCAGCGATACGAAGCCGCATTATATCGACCCGAGCCACAAGCTTGTCCGCACGCTTCAGCGCGTCTACGAAGAGCAGACGGGCGAGCCGGCCCGGCTTTTGGCCATCGGCGGCGGCACATACGCCCGCGCCTTGACCGCCGGGGTGGCGTTTGGCGCGTTGTTTCCGGGCCGTCCGGATGTCGCCCACCAGAAAGATGAGTATATCGAAATCGACGATTTGGTGAAAGCGACGGCCATTTACGCGCAGGCGATTTACGAGCTGGCGAAATAAACGGCGGTCCGCCGCCCCGGCGAAAAAGAGAGCGGGGCGGGCGTTGTTTGAACGAAAGGGGGGACGGGATGGAAGCGGCGTTCAAACGGGAGGCGGCGGTGCGAAAACAGGTGTTTCCGCTCTTTTATTTTTTGATCTTTTTTGCTTTTGGCGCTTTGTTTCCGCTTTTGTCCGTCTATTTGCAAGAAGAGGCGCGCCTTTCGGGGCGGCGATCGGCTGGATCATGTCGCTTCCCCCGATCGTGACGATGGCGGCCCAGCCGCTTTGGGGCACGGCGGCCGATTATACGCGCAAACCGGTCGAACTGTTGACGCTGGCGCTCGGGGTGACAGCGCTGTTTGGGCTTCTTTATTCGCTGGCCGGAAGCTACCGGGTGTTCGTCGCCTTGACCGTGCTGCTGTCGGCGGCGCAAAGCGCGATCGTTCCACTCTCCGACAGCATCGCTCTTCATCATGTGCGCCGCTCGGGCGGAAACTACGGAGCGATTCGGCTTTGGGGATCGATCGGGTTTGCCGCGGCCGTGTTGGTTGTCGGATGGCTGTCCGATCATGTCGCGTTTGCGGTCATTTTTTACGCCTTTTCGCTGGCGCTGCTGGCCGCGTTGGTTTTGGCCGCCCGCCTGCCGCGCTACCCGATGGCGGCGCCGGGGGCGTTGACGCTTCGGGATGTGCGCCGGCTGCTGTCCGTCCGCTCGTTTCAGCTCCTGCTTGTCGCAACATTTTTGCTGTTTGGTCCGATTTTGGCCAATAACTCGTATTTCGGGCTGCTCATTCATGAGTTGGGCGGGACGTTAACTGGCATCGGCCTCGCCTTTTTGTTTGCCGCCGGCAGCGAGGCGCCGTTTATGAAAGCGGCGGATCGGCTCATCGGCCGTTTCGGCATGGTGCGGCTTCTTCTATTGGCTGCGCTCATCTCCGCGGTTCGCTGGCTGTCGTACGCGGTCGACCCGCCTCTTTGGTTTGTGTATGTAACGACGGTCGTCCAAGGCTGCTCGGTCGGGCTGGCGATCCCGACGGCGCTTCAATATGCGCGCCGCTTGGCGCCGGAGCGGGTGCAGGCGACGGCCGTGGCGTTATACTCAGCGGTCGGCAATGGCCTTGGCGCGTGGTTTTGCACGCTGGCGGGCGGATATTTGTTTGAGCGTTGGCAAATCGGCGCTGTCTACTTGTTTTTTAGCATCTGCACGATCGTGGGTGTGCTCGTGCTCCTTTTGCTCGCAAAACGAGAACGAACGGCAGGTGAAGAGAAGTGAAACGAAGCCATTATTTTATCGCTGTTCCGCTGACGTCTGAAGCGAAACAAGCCATTGCCCGATTTTCGGGGGATGCGGCGTTGTCGCTGCCGTTTCGCACATGGGTGCATGAAGAGGACTATCATATCACCCTCGCGTTTTTAGGCGATGTGCCGCCGAAAAAAATGGCGCCGCTGTGCGAAGCGATGGCCGCCGTCGCCGCCAAAAGCGCCCCGTTTTCCCTCGCGCTTGCCGGGCTTGGGACGTTCGGAGAGCGGACGGCGCCTCGCGTTTTTTGGCAAGGAGTCGAAACGGAAGAAGCGTTGAATGGATTGCGGCGCGACGTGTATGAAGCGTGCATGAAGCTTGGGTTTTCCTTGGACCGGCGTCCGTTTGCCCCGCATATTACGATCGCCCGCAAATGGCAGGGAGCCGAACCGTTTCGCCCGGATCGCCTCCGTTCGCTTGCCGCGGCCAAGGTGGTGTTTTCGGTGCCTGAGATCGTGCTGTATCGGACGAATATGGAACGGACGCCGAAGTACGAAGCGATCGCCGTGTTCCCGTTGCTTGGCGCGCCGATGAATGACCGGGAATAGCAGGTGAAACAATGGGACAGCTCGTGAAACTCATGGATTGCATTTCCCGTTACGAAACGGATGTGTACTATTATGTACCGGAATTCATCCGGCTCAAGCAGCGGCAATGGGAGCAGGCAAAAGCGCGGTGGCAAGCCGAACGAACGGCTGAGGAGAGCGGATGGCTTGAAACGGGCGAGACGTGGGATGTTTGGCTTGACAAACCGTCATGGTGGGAACGGCTGACGAAACGATGGCGCCGCCGTGCCGCGCTTACGGAAGAAGAGACGTTTTCTCTTGCGCCGATGGCTCGTCCGGCGGCTACTCTGGAGGAATTGAAACAGCAGTTTTTGGATGAGTTGTTCGAGTTGCAGCTGAAATGGGCGAGTTCCACGATGATGTACGTTTCCTCCCTCGATGAAGCCGTGTATGGCGATGAGACGTTGAAATATTTTTTGCAACGGTTTCCGGATACGCATTTATGCTTTTACCGGCCGGTGGCGATGGTCGGCAAGGCGCCGGTGGAGCTGGAGACGATGATGTTGACGCCATCCGCGCTCTGGTGCATTGCCTTTGTCGAAGGAAGGCCGGACAACATCGTCAAGGCGTCAACCGGCCGGTTTTGGGTGGAACAGGCCGGAACGAACGAAACGAGGCTGGTCAACCCGGTCGTGTCGCTGCGGCGGACGGAGCAGATCGTTTCGGAGATTTTTCGCAAACATGGGGTCGATTGGCCGATCCATCTCGTGCTGTTAAACCGCTCCGGCTACATTGACAGCGGCGGTCTTTTTCCGTTTATCCGCTATATTGATAAGCGAAATTATGACGAGTGGTTTTCCCGCCTGCGCCGCTCCGCTCTCCCGCTTCGGCACGGGCAGCTGAAAGCGGCTGAGGCGCTGCTTCGCCATTGCGCCAGCTTTTACGACCGCCGGCAAGACGAGAATATGAGCGGCGAGGAAGGGCAACAATAGAAACATCTGTGCATCGATAGGGCGACCGGCCGATGATTTGGCACCGCCCTTTTTCTTTTACGTATGATGGTATTAACGGGAGAAAAAAGGGGTGAACGCACATGCTTCACATCAGCCGAACGTTTGCCGCCTATTTGGACGAGATGGATCAAATCGTTGTGCTTGCGCCGAAATCGCTCGGTTTTGATGGAATGGCGCCATTTACGCTCGTGGCGCCGAGCGGCGAGGAGATTCCGCTGTCCGTGCAGCACGTCGAGGATGTTGGGGAGACGGTGAAATATGTGTGCCGGTTTGCGTCCGCATTCGAGTTTGGAGCGACATACTGGGTGCGTTCTTGCCGCGGGGAGGAGACCGATGTTCAAATCGGCGCCGTTGTGCGCACTCCTGCATTTGATGATCGGTTTTTCTATGATGGGCCGTTAGGAGTGGAGTATTCCAAAGAACAGGCGGTATTTCGCGTATGGGCGCCGACCGCCACCGCGGTCAACGTCAAGCTTGTTCATCCGCATCTCGGCGAGGTTCATTGCGTGCCGCTTGAGCGCGGCGAGCGCGGCGTATGGTCAGCCGCCGTCCCCGGCGATTGGGAGAGAGCGTGTTACACGTATATCACCTGCATCAACCGCGTATGGCGCGAGGCGGTGGACCCGTATGCGACTGCTGTTTCGATCAATGGCGAATTCGGCGTCGTGATCGACTGGGAGAAAACGAAGCTGGCGCCGCCCTCTTCGCCGCTTCCGCCGCTCTGTTCGCCGACGGATGCCATCATTTATGAACTGAGCATCCGTGACTTTACGAGCCACCCGGACAGCGGCGCCGTCCATAAAGGGAAGTATCTCGGGCTGGCTGAAACGAACACAAGCGGGCCGAACGGGACGGCCACCGGGCTTTCGTATGTCAAAGAGCTGGGCGTCACCCATGTGCAGCTCATGCCGTTTACCGATTTTGCCGGGGTTGATGAGCGCGACCCACAAGCGGCTTACAACTGGGGATACAATCCCCTTCATCTATATGCGCCGGAAGGGAGTTATGCGACCGATCCAGCGGATCCATACGCGCGCATCATCGAGTTGAAACAGACGATCCGCACGTTGCATGAAAACGGATTGCGCGTCGTGATGGATGCGGTCTACAACCATGTCTACGATCGGGAGCAATCGCCGCTTGAGAGGCTCGTTCCCGGCTATTACTTCCGCTACGACGCCTATGGCCAACCGGCCAACGGCACCGGCGTCGGCAACGACATCGCTTCGGAGCGGCGGATGGCGCGCCGCTGGATCGTCGATTCGGTTGTATTTTGGGCGAAAGAATATGGCATTGACGGGTTTCGCTTTGATTTGATGGGCGTGCACGATATCGAGACGATGAAAGCGGTGCGTGATGCCCTCGACGCCATCGATCCGTCGATCCTTGTGTATGGGAAGGTTGGGACTTGCCGACGCCCCTTCCACCGGAACAAAAGGCGACGATGGCCAACGCCAAGCAGCTGCCGCGCTTCGCTTATTTCAATGACCGGTTTCGCGATGCGGTGAAAGGGAGCACCTTTCATTTGCCGGACCGTGGGTTCGCCCTCGGCAACCCAGGCGGCCGAGAACAGGTGAAGCTCGCCATTGCCGGGAGCTTGCGAGCGCTAGGCGGGCTGTTTTGCCACCCGCGTCAGTCGATCAATTACGTCGAATGCCATGACAACCATACGTTTTGGGATAAGATGGAGGCGGCCAACCATGATGAGCCGGAATGGCTCCGGCGGAAGCGGCAAAAGCTGGCGACGGCGATCGTTCTGTTGGCGCAAGGCATTCCGTTTTTGCACAGCGGCCAAGAGTTTTATCGGACGAAAGGCGGCGATGGGAACAGCTACCGATCGCCGGATGCGGTCAATCAGCTGGATTGGGGCGGAAAAGCCGCTATGAAGACGACGTCCGCTACGTTCAAGGATTGATCGCTCTTCGCCGCGCGCATGGCGCGTTCCGCCTCGCGACGGAAGCGGAAGTGCTGCGTCATTTCACGTTTCTTGAGCCGCTGCCGCCGTCGGTCATCGCCTATCGGCTGCATGATGTCGCCGTCTATGGGCCTTGGGAGGACATCATCGTCGTGCATCATAACGAGGAGAAAGAGACCGCCATTGCGCTCCCCGACGAGCGCGAGTGGGCGGTTGTATGCGACGGACAGCGATGCGGGACAACGCCCTTTGGCCAAGCGCGCGGCATGCTTCGGCTCGACGGCGTCGGCACATGGGTGCTCGTCCAGCCTGCGGGGTAATCGCTCAGACGGCGCGTGGGAATTGTCTCAAGGTTTGCAGAGGAGCGGTGGTGATCGATTTGATGAAACATGCCGCCGTTGAGACGAAACGGGAAAGGGCGGCCGACCGGAGTGGGAGCCGCGGGCGCTTCCGCTTTGGCAGTTTTAAGCAAGGCGTTTGCCGAGAAAAATGTTTGCATGCCGGAGCGGTATTTCAGTATAATACAAGTAAAATGGACGGAAGAAGGACGCGGCCTGGCCGTCCTTTTTATTTGGGCGCGAGAAGCAAACGGAGACGTTTCTATTTTTAAGTCGCAGGTGAACACGCTTGGAACAGTTACTAGGTAAGGAGTGGGAGATCACTCCCGCTGGCGGCGCTACAGGGGATGCGTATTTTGCGGAATATGAAGGAAAGAAATTGTTTTTAAAGCGGAATTCTTCTCCGTTTCTTGCTGTATTGTCGGCCGAGGGCATCGTCCCGAAGCTTGTATGGACGAAGCGGCTCGAAAACGGCGATGTGTTTACGGCCCAGCAATGGCTGAACGGCCGGGAGCTGAAGCCGTGGGAGATGGGAAGCGAGCAAGTGGCGGCGCTGCTAAGGAAAATCCATCGTTCAAAAGAGCTGGTGACGATGCTGAAGCGGCTCGGCAAATCTCCGCTGCGCGCGAAGAAGATGCTCGCTGCGCTCGCTGAGCAACAGCGGCGCCATCCGGCCGGTGGTTCTGTCGTCTGTCAGGCGCTTGACTGGCTTGAACAGCATGTTTCGTCATTGCCGGATGGCGAATATGTTGTCTGCCACTGTGACATCAATCATAACAATTGGCTGCTGGCCGACGATGGCACGTTGTACTTGATCGATTGGGACGGAGCGATGATCGCTGATCCGGCGATCGACATCGGCATGTTGCTTCATCTGTACATTCCGCGCGTCGAATGGGAAGCATGGCTCGACCGATATGGATGGGCATGGAGCGAGGAGCTTGGCCTCCGCCTAAAGTGGTATACGATCGCTCATACGTTGCACTCGCTGTTTTGGCCGAAAGGGAAGGACGGCCAAAAAGAAAAGGAGCAGTCGCTTCGGTTATTGAAGCGCGTCATGGTAGAGAGTTGACCAAGCGAGGCCTCAGCGTCCGAACGGCCGGCGCTGGGGGCGGCGCGATCGCTGCGTTCGGTTGTCGCCGCGCCGTTTGTTCCCGCTGTCGATGACGGAGACGCCGCGGTCAGGACAGCCCATTCACCCAATCGGCGAGCTGGCCTTGGTGGGCGGAAATGTGGGCGTTTAAGTCAGCGCTGTATTTCCCGCCTTGGCCATAAGCGTAAATATGGGGGAGAATTTGCTTGACTTGGCTGTTCACCTCATCGTTGGCGAGCAGCGATTTGGCGAGCCGTTCAATTTGTTCGCATTCGGAAACCGTTCCGCAGCAATCGAGCTGATGTTCGGATAAAATGTCGCGAAGTAAGGTCAATTGATGGTTATAGTCGAGCGGCATGCTGGTCACCATCCTTTCGCCAGGCTGTACGGTTTTATCATGCCCGGATCGAGCCGAGTTTATGATTCGAAACCGAAAAGACCCCCTGTTTCCACGCGTGAGCGTAGATGGGAGAGCGTTCAGGCCCGGGCGTTTTTTCGCGTTTGCTTCTTTGGCGCGAGTGTGGTATCGTCAAACCAACAAACGGAAACAAGGCTGAGGTGTCAATATGCGTTTGCGCAACAAACCGTGGGCGAAAGACAAAATCGCCGCGTATCCGCAATACGTCATTCCCGATCCCGAAGCAAAGCGCGGGCGATGGCGCGAGCTGTTCGGCCGTGATCGGTCGATCCATGTCGAGATCGGGACGGGGAAAGGCAAATTTATCACGGAAATGGCCAAACTTCATCCGGATGTCAATTTCATCGGCATCGAGCTGTACCCGAGCGTGCTCGTGTCCGCGCTTGACAAACTGATCGAAAGCGGGCTCGCGAACGTCAAGCTGCTGAACGCCAATGCGAAAGATCTGACTGCGTTTTTTGCCGACGGGGAAGTGTCGCGCCTTTATTTGAACTTTTCCGACCCATGGCCGAAAAAGCGGCACGAAAAGCGGCGGCTGACGTATCGGGGCTTTTTGGCGCTCTATGACCGCATTTTGGCGGAAGACGGAGACATCCATTTGAAAACGGACAATCAATCGTTTTTCGAATACTCGCTTGTCAGTTTGTCGCAATATGGGTTTGTGCTCGCATCGGTCCAGCTCGACTTGCATCAAAGCGGCATGACGGACAATGTCATGACAGAGTATGAGGAAAAATTTTCCTTAAAAGGAAACCGCATTTACCGATGCGAGGCGGTGCGCCCGCCGCGGCGGTCGTCATAGGCCCGAACCGATTGGTCGGGTCTTTTTCTATTTCCGATTGATGGAGAAAATGGTACACTAGTGGAGGGGGAGAGAGGAAATGGAACAGTTGCGAATTGGACAAGTCACCTTGACATGGTTGCAAGGCGGCGTCACCCATCTTGACGGCGGGGCGATGTTTGGCGTCGTGCCGAAACCGCTTTGGTCGAAAAAATATCCGCCGAACGACAACAATCAAATCGAGCTGCGCACCGATCCGATTTTGGTGGAAGCCTATGGAAAACGGCTGCTCATTGAATCCGGCATCGGCAACGGCAAGCTGACCGACAAGCAAAAGCGCAACTTCGGCGTCACGGAAGAATCAGCGATTGATGAATCGCTTGCCAAGCTCGGGCTGACGCGGCGCGACATCGACATCGTCATCATGACCCATTTGCATTTTGACCATGCGTGCGGATTGACCGTTTGGGAAGACGGACGGCTCGTGCCGGCGTTTCCGCGCGCGGCGATCATCACCTCGGATGTCGAGTGGGAGGAAATGCGAAACCCGAACATCCGATCGCGCAATACGTATTGGAAAGAAAATTGGGAGCCGATCGCGGATCAAGTCGTTCCGTTTACAAAGGAAACGGAAGTCGTTCCTGGCATCCGCCTCATCCATACCGGCGGGCATAGCGCCGGGCATGCGATCGTGCTCATCGAATCAGACGGGGAGATGGCCATTCATCTTGGCGATTTGCTTGGCACGCACGCCCATCAAAACGTCCTTTGGGTGATGGCGTACGACGATTACCCCATGGATTCGATTTTTGCCAAACAGCGATGGCTCCCGTACGGCGTAAAGCAAAATGCGTGGTTTACCTTCTACCATGATGCCTACTATCGGGCTGTGAAATGGCAGGAAGACGGGACGATGGCCGCCGCCGTGAAGCGGGTGCGGCCGCTATGACAGCGGCTTGGCGTCCACGATGGTTCCCGTGTAGGCGTTGATGAAAAACTCGTCATCCCCGTCGTCGCGGCAGACGCCGCCGCGGTATACGGTGTACGCCAGGCCGTTTTTCTCATACCGCTCCGGGGCGGATTGAATCCAGGAACCGCGGATGGCGCGCGGACCGCCAAGCGCGCGTTTGGCCATGGCCAGCGCTTGTTCCGGGGCAAGGAGCGCCGGTTTGGAAGCGGAGCGGATGGCATAGACGACGGCCGCACCGACGGCGGCGCCGACGAGCCACTGTTTCCAAGCCATGTTTCTTTCCTCCTTCTCGCTTTGATACGGTTTAGTATAGCCGATTTTGGCGGAACATGTAAGAAGGACGGAAAGAAGGTTCATCACCAAAAGATGCACTTGACTTTTAAAGACAAACATGATAGCAATGTTGCTCAAAGAGATGTGTGGTATAAAAAGGAAAAATGCTATTTTGATTGTCTTTATCATAATCGTCTTTCTTTGTCAAGTACACTTTGTGGTGAAGAGCCGGAAAGAAACGGAACGGTGAAATCGAACATAGAAAGGGAGACGCGTGATGAATGAGGACACGCTGCAATTATTCCAAACGTTGACCGAGCTTCCAGGCGCACCGGGTTATGAACATCCGGTGCGGCAGTTTATGCGCAAAGAGCTCGCGAAATACGCCGATGACATTGTGCAAGACCGCCTCGGGAGCCTTTTCGGCGTCAAACGCGGCGATGAGGCGGGCCCGACGGTGATGGTTGCCGGCCATATGGATGAAGTCGCATTTATGGTGACGGCGATCACCGACAATGGCATGATTCGGTTTCAGCCGCTCGGCGGCTGGTGGGATCAAGTGCTGCTCTCCCAGCGCGTGCAGATTATCACGGACGGAGGGCCGGTCATCGGCGTGATCGGGTCGATTCCTCCGCATTTGCTTGATGAGGAGCAACGCAAGAAACCAATGGAGATGAAAAACATGTTGATTGACATCGGAGCGGAAAGCCGTGAAGATGCCGAACGAGTCGGCGTCCGCCCCGGTCAGCCGATCGTGCCGGTCAGCCCGTTTACGGTGTTGGCCAACGGAAAAACCGTGATGGCAAAAGCGTGGGACAATCGGTTTGGCTGCGGGTTGGCGATCGAGCTGTTAAAAGAGCTGAACGGCGAAACAGTGCCGAACGTCTTGTACGCTGGAGCGACCGTGCAGGAAGAGGTCGGGCTGCGTGGGGCCCAGACGGCGGCAGCGATGATCAACCCGGATATCTTTTTCGCCTTGGAAGCCAGCCCGGCCAACGACATGTCCGGCGACAAGCAGGCGTTCGGCCATATCGGCAAAGGGGCGCTCATCCGCTTGTACGACCGGACGATGATTACGCACCGCGGCATGCGCGAGTTTGTGCTTGACACCGCGGAAACGATTGGCGTCCCGTATCAGTTTTTCATTTCCCCAGGCGGCGGAACCGACGCTGGGCGGGTCCATATCGCCAACCGCGGCGTGCCGTCGGCCGTGATCGGCATTTGCGCCCGCTACATTCATACGCATGCGTCGATCATTCATATCGATGATTACGCGGCGGCCAAACAGCTCATCGTTGAGCTCGTCAAACGGTGCGACCGGACGACGTTCGAGACGATTCGCCAAAACAGCTGAGGAGAAGCGAACGCTTCTCCTTTTCCATGACAAGGAGGGCACTGGATGAAAACTGTTGCGGTCGGAACGAACAACGAAGCGAAAATCGCCGCCGTTCGGGCGGTGCTTTCGGAAAAGGAATACCGCATTGTATCGCTTGAGGTGCCATCAGGCGTTTCCGCACAGCCGCTGTCCGATGAGGAGACGCGGCTTGGCGCCATCGGGCGCGCCAAACGGGCGCTCGAAGCGGCGGAGGCGGACATCGGCATCGGATTGGAAGGCGGCGTGACGAAGATCGATGGGCAATGGTGGCTGTGCAACTGGGGGCGCTCGCTGACCGAAACGGAGTGGTGGTGGCCGCCGCCGGCGCCCGCCTCGCCCTCCCGCCGGACGTCGGGGCCGGCATCGAGGCGGGGCGCGAGCTCGGCGACGTGATGGAAGCGTACACCGGGAGGAGGAACGTTCGGCGGAAAGAAGGTGCGGTCGGCGTACTGACGAACGGGCGCGTTGACCGATCGGCGATGTTTTCCCACATCGTCGAGCTTTTGGCCGGTCAATATGAATGGCTTTGTCAAAACGGGGCGTTCCATGTATGATAAATAACGAACGGTCATGCCGATGATGGCGGCCGGCTGAATGAGCGGGCCGCGTTCCACTAAGGAGCTGGATCGAGCGGCCGGCAAAGCGAGGGGCGGCGCCAAACGGTGAAAACGCCGCGCGGGCATGGCCAGGCATTGTCAACGCCGGATGCGCCCTTGGCCAAGCCCCGGCCGAAAGGGGGAAACGGAAGGCACGGGCGCCGGCAAAACAAGGAGGAACACGAATGAACAGCCGGCAAATGTATGAGAAGATTAAAGAACGTCTCGTCGCCCACCGGCACTGGACGTTTCGCTTTGACGCCAAGCAAGACGCGATGCGCGTCGAAGACCGCCGCACGAAAAAAGGCGTCACGATCTCGCTTCCCGGCGTGATTGCCAAATGGCACGAACAAAAAGACGAGGCGGTGCGCGAAGTCGTTTATTATGTGGAGCAAACGTTGAAAACGATGGAGGAAGACGCGGCGCTTTCCGGCAACGAGCGGAACATTTATCCCGTCATTCGCTCGGCGTCGTTTCCGACGGAGACGAAAGAAGGCATTCCGTTGCTGTTTGATGATCATACAGCCGAAACGCGCATTTACTATGCGCTTGATCTCGGCAAAACGTATCGCTTGATTGATGAGCGCATGCTGGAGAAAGACAACTGGAGCCGCGAGCGGGTGAAGGAAATCGCCCGTTTCAACGTCAGGTCGTTGCCGACGCCGGTGAAAGAGGACCGGGTGGCGGACAACGTGTTTTATTTTGTGAACACCAATGACGGGTATGATGCGAGCCGCATTTTAAACGAATCGTTTTTGGCCGATATGCGGGCGCGCGTGGAAGGAACGATGGCCGTCGCTGTTCCGCATCAAGATGTGCTTGTTATCGCTGATGTGCGCAACGACATCGGTTATGACGTGCTCGCGCAAATGACGATGAGCTTTTTTGCCGGCGGCCGCGTGCCGATCACGGCGCTGTCGTTTTTATACGAAAATGGGAAGCTTGAACCGATTTTCATTTTAGGAAAAAAACGGAGAACGTAGCGACAAGGAGGAAGAGAGCGATGAACGTGTTTTACAACCGAGAAGGGGTCGGCGACGTGTTGCTTGTGTCGCTGAAACCGGCGGCGGATGAGGAACGGACGTTTGTCAGACAAAGCGATGTCGTCCGCATCATGTCCGAACGGACGGGCGAGACGGTCGGCTATAACATTTTTTCCGCGTCTTCGTACTATCCGTTTTCCGGCAACGGTCCGCTGGAAGTGAATGAGGAGCTCGTCGGCGTCATCAACGACATCTTGGCGAAAAACGGTTTTGACGAACCGATCGAAGCTGACTTGTCGCCGAAGTTTGTCGTCGGATATGTGAAAGAGAAAACGAAGCATCCGAACGCCGATAAATTGAGCGTCTGCCAAGTCGATGTCGGCGGTGAGGTGCTGCAAATCGTCTGCGGAGCGCCGAACGTCGCCGAAGGGCAAAAAGTCGTCGTCGCCAAAATCGGCGCCGTGATGCCAAACGGCCTCGTCATTCAAGAAAGCGAGCTGCGCGGCGTCCGGTCATCCGGCATGATTTGTTCAGCCCGCGAGCTTGGGCTGCCAAACGCCCCGCAGGAGAAGGGCATTTTGGTGCTGTCCGATGAGTATGAGGTCGGCCAGCCGTTCGTTTTTTGACGTTCCGACGGGCGGTGCAGACGGATTCCGACTGTTGTTTCGCCACTGGAACGACGCCAGTGGCATTTTTTCCGACAATGAAGGCAAAGAAAGAGTGACGTGATGGATGAAATTTTGGAAACGATGGCTTCGTTTTCTCACGAGCGACGAGGAAGAGGAAGGGAACGAACAGCGAACGAATTCCCGGCTGTCGGCCGGCATGCCCGAACGCGGCGCGGTGAATGTCATTTACCAATATCCGCAAGGCCGCTTCCGCTTTCCGTTGATTCCGGATGACCAGCCGGGTGAAAATCGGGAAAGGCCGGGGCGGGCGAAAAGCGAGGCATCCCGGCCGCTGCCGAGTCGGCGCCCGTCAGCTGGCGTTTCAAGGGAAATAGCGGAAAAACGGCCGTTCCGCCCGTCTGATGTGCCATCCCCGGTTTTTGGATATGATCGGAATCGGGGGAAACAGCGGCAACGAGCGGATGAACCCGAGCTGACCGGTGCGGGGGGCATGGAGAATCGGAGCGATGAGGCGGTTCGGGAAGAGGCCCTCCGCGGAGAAGCGACACGGCGAGACGCGCGAGAGGGAACGGAAAGCCGGGCGGCTGAACCGCCAAAAGAAGAGGCGCCTTTGGCCAAGGGGCAGAGGAATGGAACGAAGACGCGAGCGGAGCGATGCCCGCGGCTGTTATGGAAACGGAAGGAAAACATGAGCTGGCGCCGGCGGCAGGGCAGGAAGAACGTGATGCCGAGGCGGATGAAAAGAAAGGGCAGGAGCTGGACGAACGAGGCAACGAACGCGCGCCGCACGCAACAGACGGCGGCTTGGAGAGCGAAGGACGAGGGGTGCCGTCACAGATGAGGAATGGCGACGGAGGGAGCGCTTCTTCGACAGAACAGCGGGAGAAGACCCCAGATCGCGAAATCCGTCACTCGGCGGCGCCTGTTCGCCGAGAAGAGGCTTCCCGTCCCGAACGAACGCGCATCCCGTATAATGTGATCATGTTAAAGCAAGATTGGCGCAAACTCGAAGAAAAAGCGGCGAATCGATCGAACGGCTGCGTACTGCCGCCATTGGCGCTTCTTGAACCGCCCGAGAAAGCGGCCGAACGCGACGAGCAGTGGCTTCGCGACCAATGCCAGCGTTTGGACCGGACGTTTGCGAGCTTCCATATCGGCGCCAAAGTCGTTGGGGCGACGCAAGGACCGACGGTGACGCGGTTTGAAGTGCAGCCGGATTTAGGAGTGAAAGTGAGCAAGATTACGAGTTTAATCGATGATATCAAACTCAGTCTGGCGGCGAAAGATATTCGCATCGAGGCGCCGATCCCGGGAAAACGGACGATTGGCATTGAAGTGCCGAACCGAACGAGCCGTCCGGTGCGCCTGCGGGAAATTTTAGAAAGCGAAGCGTTCCGTAAAAGCCCATCGCCGCTTACCGTGGCGCTTGGACTTGACATTAGCGGTGCGCCGGTCGTGACTGACATCCGAAAAATGCCGCATGGGCTGATCGCCGGGGCGACCGGGTCGGGAAAAAGCGTATGCATGAACGCGATGCTTATCAGCATGTTGTATAAAGCAGCGCCGCACGAAGTGAAATGGCTGCTCATTGATCCAAAAATGGTCGAACTGGCGCCGTACAACGGGCTGCCGCATTTGCTCAGCCCGGTGATCACCGAGGCGAAGGCGGCGGCGGGGGCGCTCAAGTGGGCGGTCGGCGAAATGGAACGGCGGTATGAACAGTTTGTCCACGCCGGCGTGCGCGATATTGAAAAGTATAACGCCCATCTTCGCGAACGCGGAAGCAACGAGCCGCCGCTGCCGTACATCGTCATCGTCATTGATGAGCTCGCCGACCTGATGATGGCCGCCCCAGCCGATGTCGAAGAATCGATTTGCCGGCTGGCGCAAAAGGCGCGGGCGTGCGGCATCCATTTGTTGATCGCGACGCAGCGGCCGTCGGTCGATGTTCTAACCGGGTTGATCAAGGCGAACATTCCGACGCGCATCGCGTTTTCCGTCTCCTCCCAAGTCGATTCGCGCACCATTTTAGATGTGAATGGGGCTGAGCGGCTGCTTGGGCGCGGCGATATGCTGTTTTTGGAAAATGGTTCGGCTAAGCCGGTGCGGCTGCAAGGCTGCTTTATTTCTGATGAGGAAATCGAGCGGGTGGCAGCGCACGTGAAAGAGAAGCAAGGCCCATCCTATCTGTTTGATCCGGACGATTTTCGGCAAACGGCGTCGATGGGCGGCGAGGATGACGAACTGTTCGAGGAAGCGTGCCGGTTTGTCATCGCCCAAGGAGGGGCGTCGACATCGAGCCTGCAGCGTCATTTCCGCATCGGCTACAACCGCGCCGCCCGGTTGATCGAGATGATGGAGGAACGAGGGTTGATTTCGGAGGCGCGCGGCAGCAAACCGCGCGATGTGTTGATGAGCAAGGACGAGTGGGAGCGCTGGCGCGAGCAGAACAGCTGAGGGCGGGCGGTAGTGTTTTGCCTCCTTGCGTGCTATAATGAGGAAATGAAATGGATGGTGCACCGCAATGAGAGAAATGGCAAAACGAGATGGATATCATATACTGTCTTACAGAGAGACGATGGTTGGAGGGCTTAACGATGACAGCTTACCATTTTGTAGGCATTAAAGGCACGGGGATGAGCGCGCTCGCGCAAGTGCTTCATGACCTTGGCTATACGGTGCAAGGGTCGGATGTAGAGAAATGGTTTTTCACGCAAAAGGCGCTTGAAGAGCGGGGAATCCCGGTGCTGCCTTTTTCGAAAGACAATATTCGCCCAGGTTATACGGTCATTGCCGGCAACGCATTTCCGGATACGCATGAGGAAATCGAGGCAGCCCGTCAGCTTGGTGTGCCTGTCATTCGTTACCATCGCTTTTTAGGCCAGCTGGCAGGCAAGTTTACGAGCATCGCGGTGACCGGTTCGCATGGAAAGACGACGACGACGGGGTTGCTTGCCCATGTGATGCAAGGAGCCCATCCAACGTCCTATTTGATCGGAGACGGCACGGGAAAAGGAGAGCCAGGGAGCAAATACTTTGTGTTTGAAGCGTGCGAATACCGCCGGCACTTCCTTTCCTACTTTCCAGATTATGCGATCATGACAAATATTGACTTTGATCACCCGGATTATTTTGCCAATGTCGACGATGTGTTTTCCGCTTTCCAGCAAATGGCGAATCAAGTGAAAAAAGCGATCGTCGCCTGCGGGGATGATCCGTATTTGCCGAACATTCAGGCGAAAGTGCCGATTTTGTTTTATGGATTCGGCGAAGAAAACGATTTTCAGGCGCGCAATATCGTCAAGACGACGGAAGGGATGGCGTTTGATGTGTTCGTGCGCAACACATTTTTCGCTTCGTTTGCCATTCCGCGCTTCGGCGATCATAACGTATTGAATGCTCTCGCCGTGATCGCCCTCTGCCACTACGAAGGGGTGGATGCGGGCACAATCGCCAAGCGGCTGCAAACGTTTGAAGGCGTGAAGCGCCGCTTCAGTGAAAAAACGGTCGGGCGCCAAGTGCTGATCGATGATTATGCGCATCATCCACGCGAAATTACGGCGACATTGGAGGCGGCAAGGCAAAAATATCCGGGGCGCGAAGTGGTGGCGATTTTTCAGCCGCATACGTATACACGGACGCAGACGTTTTTGCGCGAGTTTGCCGAAAGTTTGCTGCAAGCGGACCACGTGTATTTGTGCGACATTTTCGGCTCGGCGCGCGAACATGAGGGCAAGCTGACGATCCGTGATTTGCAGGCGCAAATTCCGCGTTCCCAGTTGCTTGAGGAACAAAACGTAGCCGTGTTGAAGCAGCATCAAGACGCGGTGTTGGTGTTCATGGGCGCCGGCGACATTCAAAAGTTTCAACAAGCGTACGAACGGGCCGTTCTTTCCGCCTGACGGCCGACAGGGAACGGGCTGTGATGAAGATGGCCCGTTTTTCCTGTTTCAAAAAGGAAGCCGTCTTTTCTATGTCGAAGTTTGAAAGCGGGAAAAGATGGGTACAAAGGGAATGAAACGTTCGAATGGGCAAGGAGGGAATCGGGTGGAATGGCTTTTGTATGGAAGCGTGGCGCTCATCGCGCTTGCTTTTTTGCTGCTTGTCGTTTACATAGCCAAGACGCTCATCGTTTTGCAGGAAACGCTGCGCCGGCTGACAGCGGCGATCGACCATGCCGATGAGCAAGTGCAAACGGTGGCGAAAGAAGTTCGTGAACTTCTCCATACGGCTAACGGCATCGCCAGCGATGTGCAAAAAAAAGCAGAAACGCTAAATGGCGCAATCGAAGCGGTCGGAGAGATCGGCGGCGCGATCCGTTCGCTCAACCGCGCGCTTCGGCAGGCGGCTGCCGGTTTGTCGGCGCGGGCGGGCCTGGAGCAAGGAAAATGGGTGAAGGCATTGCGCTGGACAAATGTTTTGCTCGATTTACGGGAAAAATGGAGAAAAAAACAATCGTTAAAGGAGGGTGTATCGAATGGCGAAAAATAACGGTGGATTTTTGCTTGGCGCGCTGGTCGGCGGCATCGCCGGCGCGGCTGCTGCGTTGTTTTTGACGAGCGAAAAAGGGCGGAAATGGCTCGAGGAGTGGAATCATGCAGGCAGATGGGAGCCCGTAAAAGATACGGCTGCGGAATGGATCGAAACGGCGAAAGAGAAAACGAAGGAAATCGCCAGCTTCATTCCGTTGAAATCCTCGACGGCGCCAGCTGGCGGGGAAAACGATGGAGAGGAAGCCAAGAAGGCGACGATTCCGATTCCGCCATCCGCCGGGCCAGCCGACCGGGAAACGCTGCAAAAGCTGCTTGAGGAAGCCGAGGCGGCGCTTGATGACGCCGAGCAAAGCATCACATCGCGAAAAGAAGCGGAGTGAGAGAGATGGGAATGGAGAAGCTGGAGACGATCGAACAGTTTGACCGCGTCATGAAGGAAACGGAGCGTTTTTTGTTCGTCAAGCATAGCCTCACCTGCCCGATCAGCCAGGCGGCGTTTGGCGAATGCGAGAAGTTCGCCGCAGACCATCCAGAGCTTCCCATATATTGTCTGTACGTCCAAGAGGCGCGGCCGCTGTCCAACTATATCGCCGAAACGACCGAGGTGAAACACGAGTCGCCGCAAGTGCTGCTGTTTGAAAACGGCCGCGTCGTCTGGCATGCGTCCCATTGGGCCATTACGTATGGCGCGCTCTCGGAGCATGTCGGCGCTTGACCGTCCGCCTTTATTGCGGGCGGTTTTTTGCACACTTTTTGCTTTATTGCTTAAAAGCGTTTAATCAAAAAAGCATTTTTTTCGTGACAACGATAGCTCCATCGATTATAATAAACACTAATTAAACGACTTCGCTCTCCAAGACGGGGGCACCGCTTGCCGGCAAGCGGCGAAAACAATGCACGACACTTGGCGAAAGGATGAGAAAAGCATGAGCAATGAGAGATTAGACGAACTGCGGGCGCGAGTCGATGAGATCAACTTGCAGCTGTTGAAACTGATCAATGAACGGGGACGGCTCGTTCAGGAGATCGGAAAAATTAAAGAAGCGCAAGGGACGCACCGCTACGACCCGGTGCGCGAGCGGAAGATGCTCGACCTCATTTCCGAGCATAACGATGGGCCGTTTGAAACGTCGACGCTGCAGCACATTTTCAAGGAAATTTTTAAAGCGGCGCTTGAGCTGCAGGAAGACGATCACCGCAAGGCGCTCCTTGTCTCGCGGAAAAAGCATCCGGAAAACACGATTGTCGAAGTGAAAGGCGAGCGAATCGGCGACGGCAATCAATATTTCGTCATGGGCCCGTGCGCTGTGGAAAGCTATGAACAAGTCGCTGCGGTGGCGGAGGCCGTGAAAAAACAAGGGATCAAGCTGCTGCGCGGCGGCGCCTACAAACCGCGCACGTCGCCGTACGATTTCCAAGGGCTCGGCGTGGAAGGACTGAAAATTTTGAAACGGATCGCCGATGAGTTTGATTTGGCGGTCATCAGCGAAATCGTCACCCCGGCGGACATTGAAATCGCCTTGGACTATATTGACGTCATCCAAATCGGCGCGCGCAACATGCAAAACTTTGAGCTGCTTAAGGCAGCCGGCCAAGTGAATAAGCCGATTTTGCTGAAGCGCGGCTTGGCGGCGACGATCGAAGAATTCATCAACGCCGCTGAGTACATCATGTCGCAAGGAAACGGGCAGATCATTTTGTGCGAGCGCGGCATCCGTACGTACGAGCGGGCGACGCGCAACACGCTCGACATTTCGGCTGTGCCGATTTTGAAGAAAGAAACGCACTTGCCAGTGTTCGTCGATGTCACCCACTCAACGGGGCGGCGCGATCTGCTCATCCCGTGCGCCAAAGCGGCCTTGGCGATCGGCGCCGACGGCGTCATGGCCGAAGTGCATCCGGACCCGGCTGTCGCCTTGTCCGATTCCGCCCAGCAAATGGACATCGCCCAATTCAACGAGTTTATGGAAGAAGTGCGCGCGTTCCAACGTCAGTTCGTTCGGGCGTAAGAGAGCGAGGCCGGCAAAAAAGCAAGGTGCGACATTTCCACATGAAAAGACGTCCCATCGTGTTGGGGACGTCTTCTGTTTTGGGTGCAGATGGAAGTCGATTGCCGAAAGAAGACAGTGAAATGACGGCTTCTCTTTCATGCCGATGGCCGATTTCGGATAAACTACTCGTGAACGGTTTGTGAACAAACCGGCAAAATGGTTGCGATTTCGTTGCGAGTTGGCGATAATGTATCGTATGATAGTTGTACATACATTCGGATTTTGACCGGTTATCGGATCGAGCGAAAAGGAGTGAAACAACATGACGGTAACGATTTATGATGTGGCGCGGGAGGCGAACGTCTCGATGGCGACCGTCTCGCGCGTCGTCAATGGCAACCCGAACGTCAAACCGTCGACGAGGAAAAAAGTGCTGGAGGCCATCGAACGGCTCGGCTACCGCCCGAACGCCGTGGCGCGGGGGCTCGCTAGCAAAAAAACGACGACGGTCGGAGTGATCATCCCGGACATCTCAAGCATTTTCTTCGCCGAATTGGCGCGCGGCATTGAAGACATTGCGACAATGTACAAATACAACATTATTTTAAGCAACTCCGACCAAAACAAAGAAAAAGAGCTGCATTTGCTCAACACGATGCTCGCCAAGCAAGTGGACGGCCTTTTGTTTATGGGCGGGACAATCACCGATGAGCACGTCGCTGAGTTTCAAAAATCGTCGGTGCCGATCGTGCTGGCGGCCACCATCGGGCCGGAGGAGATTCCATCGGTCAACATCGACTATGAGCAGGCGGCGTTTGAAGCGGTGACGTATTTGCTGGAAAAAGGAAACCGCCGCATTGTCTATGTGACCGGTCCGACTGACGACCCGATCAACCAGCGGAAGTTGGCTGGCTATCGGCGCGCGCTTGAGGAACACGGCGCGCCGTATGAGGAAGAGCTCGTCATTGAGGGCGACAACTCGTACGACTCCGGCTTGGAGGCGTATGAGAAAATCACAGAGCTTGCCGAACGGCCGACGGCGGTGTTTGCCGGCACGGACGAAATGGCGCTCGGCATCATCCACAGCGCCCAAGACCACGGGGTGCGCGTGCCGGATGAACTGGAAGTCGTCGGTTTTGACAACACGCGATTGGCGACGATGGTGCGGCCGCGGCTGACGACCGTCGTGCAGCCGATGTACGACATCGGAGCGGTGGCGATGCGGCTCTTGACGAAGTATATGAACAAAGAGCCAGTGGACCACCATATCGTTGTCTTACCGCACCGGCTTGAAGTGCGGGAGTCGACGAAATGAAAAAAGCTGGCCTCAACATGGGGGCCAGCTTCTTGCTTGCTTTGCTCCATTTCTTTTTTGACGGCTGCAATCGCCTTGCAGTCGGCCCGTTTTTCGGTGAAAACGGAAGTTGACTAGGAAAACAGGACGTAGAAATCCATTGTTTTCTGTAAATGGAGAAAAAATCAAGTCCCCGCCCGGCGTTGACTGCGAATGAAATACAACGCCTTTTCCACCGTCTGGGCATTTTTTTCGCTGATCTCCGCCTTGCGCGGGATCGGGGGATACAAGTCGTTTGGGTCGTCCCACTCAAGCGGAAGCGCGACGGGTGAAAGCGGTTGCCAACGTTCGCGCCACTCATCCGGCAGCGGGCCGGACACATCGGCCTGGTCGGTCATCTCGAGCCAAAGGAGCGCCCATGCCCGCGGCACGACGCGCCAGATGTCATACCCCCGCCGCCGACGGCGATCCAGCGTCCGCCGCAATATTCATGCGCGATTTCGTGCGCGAGCTTCGGAATGGCGCGGTACGTTTTCATCGTCACCGACAAATGGGTGAGCGGATCGTAATAGTGGGCGTCGACGCCGTTTTGCGTCACGATGACATCCGGGCGGAAAAAGTCGGCGATCTCCCGCAGCGCGGTCGTATAGGCGGCGATCCATGATTCGTCTTCGGTGAACGCATCAACGGGAATGTTGAACGAATAGCCGTAGCCCGCGCCTAAGCCGCGCTCGTTGACATTTCCGGTCCCTGGGAACAAATAGCGCCCTGTTTCATGAATGGAAAACGTGCAGACGTTCGGATCGTCGTAAAACGCCCATTGCACCCCGTCGCCGTGGTGGGCATCCGTGTCGACGTACAACACGCGCAGTCCGTATTTCTCCCGGATGTATTGAATGGCGACCGCGCTGTCGTTGTAGACGCAAAAGCCGGACGCTTTGCCGCGGAAGCCGTGGTGCAGACCGCCGCCAAGGTTGAGCGCATGCTCGGCCGCTCCAGAAAGAACTGCGTCGACGGCGGTGAGGGTGCTGCCGACCAAAAGAGCGCTCGCTTCGTGCATGTTTGGGAAAATCGGCGTATCCTCGGTGCCAAGGCCGTAGTTTTGCGCCGCCGCTTCCGACAGCTCGCCGCGCCCGGCCGCTTTCACCGCCTCGATGTAGGAGCGGTCGTGAATGAGCGCGAGCTCGTCATCGGTCGCCATGCGCGGGGCGACGATCTGGCGGTCGTCGAGCGCGCCGAGCGTGCAAAGCAAGTCGTATGTCATTTTGACCCGCAGCTGGTTGAACGGATGGTCGTCATGAAATTTGTACTGAAGAAATTGCTCGCTATAGACGAATGCGCAGTTTCGGCTCATGACGTAACCCCCGGCAAGTTCGGCCATAGCACCCGATAGCCGGCGTTTTGCAAATCGCGGATCAATGGAAGCGGGTTCATCGTCTGCACGCGGAAAACCAAAATTTTCTCATTCGGATCTGGAGCTGGATACACCAAGACGCTGGCGATGTTCACATGGCGCTCGCTGATGATGGCCGCCGCTTTGCTTAACATGCCGGCCTCGTTCGGCACTTTGATCTCGATTTGCGACCCCGGCTGGTGAACGCCGGTCAATTCAATGAACGTGCGGAGCAAATCCGTTTGCGTGATGATGCCGACGAGTTTCCCGTGATTGACGATCGGCAGGCAGCCGATTCGGTGTTCGTAAAAGAGCGCCGCCACCTCCTCGACGAAATCGAGCGGATGGCCGACGATGAGGTCGGTTTTCATCATCGTGCTGACCGGTTTTTGCAAGTCTTCAAGATGTTCATGAAGATGGAAAATGGACGGGCTCGCGTCGCGCAAATCTTGGCTCGTCACAAGCCCCAGAAGACGTCCTTCCCCGTCGACGACCGGCAGATGGCGGATGCGGTGATGTCTTAGCAGCTGCAGCGCTTCGGCGATCGTATTCGTGGGACAAAGCGTCACCACCGGCGCTTTCATGATTTGTTCGACAAGCATCGTTCTCCTCTCCCCTTTGTGCGTGGCATTTCATGCGCGCCGCCCGCAACCGGCAAGGCGGGCGCAAACGTCTGGACAGCCGAGAATGTCAGCTAGTACATATAGCGGTTCATAAACCGAAGCCGGTCGAACCGTTGAATCGATTCGGCGTCGACCCGTTTGCCAATGCGGACCATGAGGCAGTTCGCCGGATGCGAGCAAATTTCCGGGTCGTCGGTCGCATACCAGACGAGCCCGCCGGCGTTCATCATTTTCTCCATCACTTTTCGGTACTCCCATACGTTCAGCCCCGTGCCTTTTAAATCCCAATGCCAGTAATATTCAGTTGTAATGATGATGTAGTCTTCCATGGCATCGTCCATCATCGAGACGACGAGCAAATTTTTTCCGACGCCAAATCCGCGGAACTCCGGAATGACTTCAATGGCGCCAAGCTCGAGCAAATTTTCCATGTTCCCTTCCGACCAACGCTCAAGCGGATCGGGATACAAAAACGTCACATATCCGACAATCACCTCGCCGCGGCGGGCGATGATGATCCGCCCTTCCGGCAGCTTGGCGATTTCGATCAACGCTTTGTGCTGTTTGGCAGGCGGGCGGAAGGAAGTGAGGTCATGGTGGAATTCGTAGCTGGCCAACGCTTCCGGCGTCACCGGCCCTTCGATGAGGAGCGTTCCTTTCGGGGTTTTCAGCTCTTTGGCGTTATACGTTTTTTTATGTTCCATTCGTCCACCACCTGAATTGGTCGTTCTGCTTCCATTATACATAAAAATGGCGCCGGCTGGCGCGGTTCAAAAAAATTTCAAAAAAGCGGGGACAAGGAATATTTTAAAAATTGAGAAATGGTTTTCAATGTACTATAATAGAAATGTAATCACTTACATAAGGGGGATCGGAGAATGAACACAGAACGGCTTCCCGTCATACAAGGGGACTACAATTTGAAAAACTACGAAGAAACATATAAACAGTTTCAATGGTCGGAAGTGGAGAAAGAGTTTTCTTGGCATGAAACGGGCCGAGTCAACATGGCGTATGAGGCGATCGACCGCCATGCTGAGTCGTTCCGTAAAAATAAAGTGGCGCTCTATTACCGCGACGCGGTGCGGAACGAGAAATATACGTTCAAAGAAATGAAAGAGATGTCCAATAAAGTGGCGAACGTCTTAAAACAGGCGGCGGACATTCAGAAAGGCGACCGTGTGTTTGTGTTCATGCCGCGTTCTCCGGAACTGTACTTTGCGGTTTTGGGCATCATCAAAACCGGCGCCATCGTCGGGCCGTTGTTTGAGGCATTCATGGAAGGCGCGGTGCGCGACCGCCTCGAAGACAGCGGAGCGAAGGCGATCGTGACGACGCCGGAGCTTCTGCCGCGCGTGCCGGTTAATGACTTGCCGGAGTTGAAGTACGTCTTTTTGGTTGGCGACGGCATTGTCGAGGAAGGGCCGTACATCGATTTGAAAAAGCGGATGAATGAGGCAAGCAAGCACTTCGACATCGAATGGGTCGACCGCCAAGACGGCTTGATTTTGCATTACACATCCGGTTCGACCGGCAAGCCGAAAGGCGTTTTGCACGTCCATAACGCGATGATTCAGCACTATCAAACGGCGAAATGGGTGCTCGACTTAAAAGAAGATGACATTTACTGGTGCACGGCTGACCCGGGGTGGGTGACCGGGACGTCGTACGGCATCTTCGGCCCGTGGCTGTGCGGAGCGTCAAGCGTCATCGTCGGCGGCCGCTTCAGCCCGGATGCTTGGTATCAAACGATCCAAGATTTCGGCGTCACCGTCTGGTACAGCGCGCCGACGGCGTTCCGCATGCTGATGGGCGCCGGCGATGAAGTCGTGAAAAAATATGATTTAAGCTCGCTCCGCCACATTTTGAGCGTCGGCGAGCCGCTCAACCCGGAAGTCATCCGCTGGGGGATGAAAGTGTTCGGCCGCCGCATCCATGATACGTGGTGGATGACGGAAACGGGCGCGCATCTCATTTGCAACTACCCGTGCATGGAAATCAAGCCGGGATCGATGGGGAAACCGATCCCAGGCGTCGAGGCGGCGATCATCGACGACCAAGGAAACGTCCTGCCGCCGTACCGGATGGGCAACTTGGCCATCAAAAAAGGCTGGCCGTCGATGATGAAAACGATTTGGAACAACCCGCAAAAATATGAATCGTACTTTATCGGCGACTGGTACGTCTCGGGCGATTCGGCGTACATGGACGAAGACGGCTACTTCTGGTTCCAAGGCCGTGTGGACGATGTCATCAACACATCCGGCGAGCGCGTTGGGCCGTTTGAAGTGGAGAGCAAGCTCGTCGAGCATCCGGCCGTTGCCGAAGCCGGCGTCATCGGCAAGCCGGATCCGGTGCGCGGGGAAATCATCAAAGCGTTCATAGCGCTTCGCGAAGGGTACGAGCCGTCCGAGGAACTGAAAGAAGACATCCGCCAGTTCGTCAAAAAGGGCTCGCCGCTCATGCCGCGCCGCGTGAGATCGAGTTCCGCGACAAACTGCCGAAAACGCGGAGCGGGAAAATCATGCGCCGCGTCTTAAAAGCGTGGGAGCTCAACTTGCCGACCGGCGATTTGTCGACGATGGAAGACTGATGAGCGAAAAGCGTCTGGAACATCCGCTGTTCCAGGCGCTGTTGTTCTTTTCAGGCTGAGGCCGAAGCGGGGCGGCTGCAAAGACGGTGATGGAACGGAAAACGCGGCCAACAGCGTGATGTCTCCATATTGAAAAACCTGATACATGCCCGCTTTCTTTTCGCTTAAGAACCATCCATTTGCCGAAAATCGTTGCGCTTTCCCCATCTTCACAAAACAAGAAAGGGTGTCCCAACAAGGATCGGGATACCCTCTTTTCGATCGCCATATATACGCGCCAACTCTTTGTTCAAAACGAATGGCATCTTCTAAAGAAAGCCAATCAAAGAAAGACAATCTTTTGGGTCAGCTCCTTGTCACTCCACGTCACCCGACGGCGGGGGAGAAGACGGCCCCCGCTCTTTTGCTGATCGGAATGGGACGGCAGCGAAACGAGGGGCGACGGCGCCGATTCCTGTCCGGCGATGTCCACAGCAGTGACGCAGTACGCGGCGCCCGGCTGCAGCGGCGAAAACGAGGCTGCCTCGTCCGCTTTAACAGCGGCGGCGAGGCGTCGTTCCCCCGTTTCGTTCACTAGATAGACGCGGTAGCCGATGACATCCGGCTCGTTATGGCGATTCCAGACGAGCTTGCCCCTGCAAGCCGAGCGGCGGGTGGAGCCGGAGGACGGCCGTTTTCCTTTAATGTGGAGACGAGCGATGCATCGCCCGCCTGCCCCTCGCCGTTGATCCCCAATCGGCGAGAAGCTTCGGATTCACGATCACTTCGCGAGTGACAAACTCTTCCGGCGTCGTCTCAAGCGCCACATAGCGGCGTCCGCCGATGACGACGACCCGGCTTTCCATCACTTCCTCGCCGCTTCCTTCCCGCGGCGCAAACTTCGTATTGTACAGATCGTAACGGACGAGCCCGGCTTTTTCGCACGCGGCCGACGGGCTGAAGCCGCTCGCGGCGCAGTAAGCGCGGCGGACGATGCCGCCTGGCATGAGAAATCGCTTCGGCGGAGCGATGAGCTTCGGGTTTTCTTGATAGGCAGCATTGATCAACCGCGCCCATAACAGCTGGGTGCGCTGGCTGTAGGAAAGCCCTTTGTAGCGGGATTCAAGCGGCGCCGGCCGGTCATAGCCGATCCAAACGCCGAACGTGACGTTCGGATTGACGGCGATAAACCACGAATCGCGCTTGTCTTGCGATGTCCCGGTTTTTCCCGCCCAATCGGCGGAAAAGGTCAAGTAGCGCGGCACCGACGAGGCCGTTCCGCCGTGAAGCACGCCGCGCATCATATCGATCATCAAGTACGACGTTTGCGGCGAAAACACCGGGACGGGTTTGCTTTGATGTTTGTAAACGATCTTTCCGTTTTTGTCCACAATCTTCTCGATCATGTAGGCGTCCACAAACGATCCGTAATTGGCGAACGTCGCATAGGCGTTGACGTTTTCCTCGACCGTGACGCCAATGTGCGTCCCGCCGATCGCCAAAGCCGGATTGGCTTCTTCTTGCTTCGAAACGCTCGTGATCCCCATTTTATGCAAATAGTCGATCGGATGGCGGGATCGGATTCTCATATACGTCCGAACGGCCGGAATGTTGAACGATTGCTGCAAGGCATAGCGCGCCGTGACGAGCCCGTGCGTTTTTCCGTCCGCGTTTTTCGGCGCATATGAACCGATCGAAAGCGGCAAGTCGGGAATGATCGTCGCCGGCTGGATGACGCCCATCTCCATCGCCGGCGCGTATACTAAGAGCGGTTTCATCGTTGACCCGTTGGACCGGTGCGCCTGGGTGGCGTGATTCAACTGCTCGCGCCCATAATCGCGTCCGCCGACGAAGCTGATGATTTTTCCCGTTTTGTTTTCGATGAGCATCGCCCCGACTTCGACCGGTTGGCGATGGGGGATCGTTTTCCCTGTTTTCTTGTCTTTGGTGTAATACACATTGTCGCTTCCGTAATACGGGTAGCGGGCAGCGATGCGCTGCATTTGTTCATAAATCTTTTTGTCGATCGTCGTATAAATCCGATATCCGCCTTGGCGCAGCGCTTTTTCCGCTTCGCCGAGATAGCGGCGGAAACGAGCGGGTTCGCGCTGCACTTCTTCCGGCTTATAACCGTCGCGCTTGGCGAATGTCTCGGCGAGCACCTCTTTCGCCCGCCGCTCAATCTCCATCGTCAAAAACGGATATTGTTCAAACGGCGACGGCTTCGGGGCGGCCAAATGCTTCGCCACATCATAGGAAAGCGCTTCCTTATACTGTTTTTCCGAGATGTAGCCGGCCCGTTTCATCCGGTAAAGCACCGTTTTCATCCGTTTCAAGCCCGCCGAGAGGTCCGGTTTGACGCTGCCGTCAGCGGCAAACGGGGTGTAGACGAACGGGTTTTGCGGGAGCCCAGCCAAAAACGACGCTTGAGCGAGATTCAACTCTTTGGCGTTGACGCCAAAGACGCCTTGGGCCGCGGCTTGGATGCCGGCGATGTTGCGCCCTGAAGAATTGCGGCCGAACGGAACGACGTTTAAATACGCCTCTAAAATGTCTTCTTTGGAAAAAAATTTCTCCAGACGAAGCGAAAGCAGCATTTCTTTCGCCTTCCGCTCAAACGACACCTCGTTCGTCAACATCTGGTTTTTGACGAGCTGCTGCGTAAGCGTGCTCCCGCCGCTTTTGACCGGCGAGTTGGTCAGCTCTTGAAACACGGCGCGGATGACGGCCTTCGGAACGACGCCGTGATGTTCATAAAAATGTTCGTCTTCGGTCGCGATGATGGCTTGCACGACGTACGGAGACACGTCGGACAGGCGCACCGCCTCGCGGTCAAGGTCGGACCGGAACCGCCCTAAATATACGCCGCCGTCAAAGTACATGTGGCTCGTTTCGCCGTAATGGTAAATCTCCTTTTTCATCTCGTCGGGAGAGGGAACGGGCATATCTTTGACCAAAAAGGCAAAATAGCCGGCGCCGGCGCCGATGGCAAAGCAGACAAGGCAGAGTGCGGCGACGAGCAAAATGAAGATGACGTTCCAAACCACATCGTATGTAAGGGAAAAATAATGCCACGCTTTTTCAAGAGAAATGGAAAGTTGGTTTCGCTTCATGCCAGCCCCCTATGCGGCAAGTCATTATATATCAGTATACCATAGGAAGGGGAGGCATTGTGGAATTTTGCCGATTTTTCGCCGTTTGTGCGAAAAGCGTTAGGGTTGACAGCGAGTGCATCGCTATGGTAATAAGAATGTATATATTTCATATGAGAAAGCGATGATGGGAACAAGTAGCGGCTGTCTCCCTGGTGCAGAGAGCTGGCGGACGGTGCGAGCCAGTCCACAGGCAGGCGTGAATTACCTCCCTGAGCAGCGATGGCGAACGGTTTTCCTAGTAGCCATCCGCCGGCCGGCGCCGTTACCCAAATGAGTGAGAAAGCACCATGCTTTCTAAGTAGGGTGGTACCGCGACGAACACTCGCCCCTTCATGACGGGCGGGTGTTTTCTTTTTCATGACATTCATAGAGAGGTGAAGGACATGGATTTGCTTGCGGAATTGCAATGGCGCGGGCTCGTTAACCAAACGACGGATGAAGACGGGTTGCGCAAGCTGTTGAATGAGGAGCGGGTGACGCTCTACTGCGGGTTTGACCCGACGGCGGACAGTTTGCATATCGGCAACTTGGCCGCCATTTTGACGCTGCGCCGCTTCCAGCAGGCGGGGCACCGGCCGATCGCCCTAGTCGGCGGAGCGACGGGGTTGATCGGCGACCCGAGCGGGAAAAAAAGCGAGCGCACGCTCAATGCCAAAGAAACCGTCGAGGCATGGAGCGCGCGTATTAAAGAACAGCTCGGCCGCTTTTTAGATTTTGAAGCGGACGGCAATCCGGCGAAAATCAAAAACAACTACGACTGGATCGGGCCGCTGGATGTCATTACGTTTTTGCGCGACGTCGGCAAGCATTTCAGCGTCAACTACATGATGGCGAAAGAGTCGGTGCAATCGCGCATCGAGACGGGCATTTCATTTACCGAGTTCAGCTATATGATGCTGCAGGCATACGATTTTCTCCGTCTGTACGAGACGGAAGGATGCCGCCTGCAAATCGGCGGGAGCGACCAATGGGGCAACATCACGGCAGGGCTTGAGCTTATTCGCAAAACGAAAGGCGAGGCGCGGGCGTTTGGCTTGACGATCCCGCTTGTGACGAAAGCGGACGGCACGAAATTCGGGAAAACGGAAAGCGGCACAATTTGGCTCGATAAAGAGAAAACGTCGCCGTACGAGTTTTACCAGTTTTGGATCAACACCGATGACCGCGATGTGATCCGTTACTTGAAGTACTTTACGTTCCTGTCGAAAGAGGAAATCGAAGCGCTTGAACAAGAGCTTCGTGAGGCCCCAGAGAAGCGGGCGGCGCAAAAGGCGCTTGCTGAGGAAGTGACAAAGCTCGTGCACGGCGAAGAGGCGCTCAGGCAAGCGATCCGCATTTCCGAGGCGCTCTTTAGCGGCGACATCGCCAGCTTGACGGCCGCGGAAATCGAGCAAGGGTTTAAAGACGTGCCGTCGTTCGTCCATGAAGGCGGCGACGTTCCGCTTGTCGAGCTGCTCGTTGCCGCGGACATTTCGCCGTCGAAGCGGCAAGCGCGCGAAGACATCCAAAACGGCGCCATTTACGTCAACGGCGAGCGCCTTCAAGACGTCGGAGCCATATTAACGGCTGAACACCGCCTTGAGGGGCGGTTTACGGTCATCCGCCGCGGGAAGAAAAAGTATTATTTGATTCGCTACGCCTAAGAAAAAAGATCCGAAATGCATCGGCATTTCGGATCTTTTTTGCGCCTTAACGCGAGTAGAACTCGACGATGAGCGCTTCGTTGATTTCCGCTGGCAGTTCGGAACGCTCCGGCAAGCGGGTGTACGTCCCTTCCATTTTTTCCGGATTGAACGTCAAGTAATCTGGAATGTAGTTGTTCGCTTCGAGCGCTTCTTTAATCACTTGCAAGTTGCGCGATTTTTCGCGAACGGCGATCGTTTGTCCCGGTTTGACGCGGTACGACGGGATGTTGACGCGGCTGCCGTCGACCAAAATGTGGCCATGCGTCACGAGCTGGCGGGCTTGACGGCGCGTGCGGGCCAACCCTAAGCGATAGACGAGGTTGTCTAGGCGCGATTCTAACAAAATCATGAAGTTTTCGCCGTGTTTGCCCGGCATTTTGCCTGCTTCTTCAAACGTTTTGCGGAATTGGCGTTCGTTCACGCCGTACATATGGCGCAGCTTTTGTTTTTCTTGCAGCTGCAAGCCATATTCCGACAATTTCCGCCGTTGCCCTGGACCGTGTTGGCCAGGCGGATACGGACGTTTTTGCAATTCTTTCCCCGTGCCGCTCAACGAGATGCCAAGGCGGCGGGAAATTTTCCACATTGGGCCAGTATAACGAGCCATTCGTTGCTCCTCCTTACGCTTTTATTCCCGTAAAATAAAAGCAGATGTGCGCCAACAATTATGGCCATTTTGTTTTCATGCATCCTCGCTCTCGCAGCTAAGAGTTACGCGATGCACCTCGGCGGGCCGAGGAACAAAATGAACCATAAAGGTGGGCACAAAGGCTGCTATATTTTACACAAAGGCTATTATATGATTTTTAGAGGATAAAGTCAACATTTTGTTTTCCCTCTTCTCGATTTGTATGATATAATAAAAGATGCAATTTTTAGAAAAAAATTGTCATCCCATTCTCTCGCTTGGAATGATGATGCCGGTTTGGGTGGAAAAGGCGATGAACAAGGAAGAAATGAAGCGGTATGAATCATTTAAGCAAAAATTTTTCCACTGGTTTTTAGCGTTTCAGGACGATGGGCCGTTTTCGGCGGCGGCGGGCGAGTTGCTCGCGCTGCTGAAAGAAGAGCTGGCGCTCGAGCAGTCCGTTTTTTATTTGTACGACCCGGTGCGGGCTGTCTTTTATCCGGAAGCGGCAGCGGTTGGGGAGTCGAGTGCTTTGCCGATCGCGGCTGATGGAGAGCGGAAAGTCGCTGTTGTCGATGCCGGTGGGCCGCATATGGCGGCCCGGCTCTTTTTCATGCTTTCTGATGAGACGCCGGCGATGGTCGAGCTCGTGTATCGAAAAGATGGCGGTTTTGACGAGCGGTTGTTGTGGGAGATCCGGACGGATTTGGCGCGATTGTTCCGGAAGCTTAGCGCGGTGCTGCAAGGAGAGGGCGAAGAGAAACGGTATGGACAGTTGCATCGCTTCGCCGCCAAAATTCATTCCTCGATGCATATCGATGTTGTGCTTGAAGAAATTATCCGCACGCTGCAAAACGTCTATCCATCGTTCACCTACCACCTTCTGTTGTCGCATGACAACCATCTGCGCGGAAATTTGCCGATCAAAACGCTTGTATTGGATGAAAGGGAAAAACAGACGGCGGCGTTGCGGGCGTTTTTGACTGGACAAGTGCAATGCGAGGAGATGGAGGCGCCGCCGCGCTCGGTGCTGTACGCCCCGATTAAAGGGGTGCAGGCGGTGTATGGGGTGATTGAAATTATCGCCCCATACGCTGCGCCATTTCCAAAACGAGAGATTCATTTTATTTCGCTGTTGGCGAGCACGGCTGGAAGCGCGCTGGAGAACGCCAAGTTGTATGAACAGTCGCGCCGGCTTGTCTCCGATTTGCAGCTGATCAATGACACGATGCGCCAATTGAACGCCCGGCCGCGGCTTCATGAAGCCATTGAGTACATGGTATCGCAAATCCAACAATCGTTCGGCGCGGATGAAGTCGGTTTTTTCCGGTTTGCCGACGGTAAGTGGGAGCTTTTTCCAGGCAGCACGCCGTTTTTTTTCGACCATCGGTCCGAGCCCTATATCGAATGGGTGGAAAAGCGGCGCCAAAGCGGAAATGACATTTTATTTGCCGGCGATGTATGCGTGTCCGCTTTCGGTCCATTTCGCTCCATCATGGCGGCGCCGATGCAGCAAAACAAAGAAACGAAGGGACTGTGCATTGCGCTCGCCAGCGAGCCGTACCGCTTTACGTTTGAGATGTTCAAGCTCTTGGAATCCCTCGTTCAACATTCAACGCTGGCGTTTATGAACGCGATGCTGCGCGAAGAGCTCGAGAAGATGGTGGTCACCGATTATTTGACAAAGCTGCATACGCGCCGCTACTTGGACGAGCGGATCCAACAGTCGATGGGAACCGATGCGTCGGGAGCGTTCATGTTGCTTGACATTGACAACTTTAAGCAAATCAACGATGTGTACGGCCATCAAACAGGCGATGAAGTGCTTGTTCAAGTGGCAGAGACGATGCGCGCCAACATTCGCGACAGCGATGTGGCGGCGCGTTGGGGCGGGGAAGAGCTGGCGGTGTATTTGCCGAACGTGCCGCTGTCCGACGCCGTTGCCGTCGCCCGGCGCATCATGGAAAAAGTGCGGGAGCAAACGATCCCGGCGGTGACCGTGTCGTGCGGCATATCATGGTGGGGGCATGGCGGCTTTCAAGATGCAGAGCAGCTGTTCAAACGAGCTGACGCCGCGCTTTATATGGCGAAGGAGATGGGAAAAAACTGCATTTTTGTGCACGATGACGGTCATGTGTATAAGGTGTAAAAAAAGGAATCCGGGCAAGCGGATTCCTTCTTCGCGCTTGGTGCGCTTTTTTTGTCAGGCGGACATGAGCACGCTGGCAAACTGCTCCAAGTAGCGGCGGTCGATGTCATCGAAGCGGTTTTTCACCGGGCTGTCGATGTCAAGAACGCCGATGACGCGTCCGTCTTTGATGAGCGGCACGACGATTTCCGATTGAGACGCTGCATCGCAGGCGATATGGCCCGGGAATTGGTGAACGTCCGGAACGACCACTGTCCGCCGCTCGGCGGCCGCCGTGCCGCACACCCCCTTGCCGAACGGAATGCGCACGCATGCCGGCAAGCCTTGGAACGGGCCAAGCACAAGCTCCTCGCCGTCTGCGAGATAAAACCCGACCCAATTGATGTCGGTGAAAAACTGGTTGAGCAAGGCGGCTGCGTTCGCCAAGTTGGCGATGAAGTTGGGTTCCCCGGAAATGAGCAATTTCAGCTGTTCGATGACGAGCGCGTAATTTTCTTCGCGTGTTCCGTTGTAAGCCATGGGATGAAACATAGAACTAGCCTCCTTTTTCATCATGGTTGGAGCAGGACTCTGGCCTCAACATCCAGCAGGATGCAAGCAGGGAAATGGCTGATTCGCCTATTTTATGACGGCTGCGGGCGGTTGTCAACCGAAAGCGCCTCGCGGTCCATCCTCTCCCGTCCTTGGTGCAAGTCGGCGGCGCGATGGGCGTCGGATCCGTAGACGATCGGGATGCCCCGCCGCCGCGCCTCGGCGATCACGCCGCCCGGCGGATACGGCTCAAGGCAGAGCGGTTTGGCGGCGCCGGCGCCGTTGTAGTCCAATTCATAGCCGAACTGCTTGATGTCATCGAGAATGGCAACCATCCACTCATCCATTGGTTCCAAGCATGGGAAACGGCGTTGGAACTTGCGCACAAGCGTCATATGGCCGATGCGTCTCGGTTTGTAGCGGCCAAGCTCCGTGCGGATCGATTGCCGCACCGTTTCGTAGTAGGTGCGGTGGACGCGTTCGACCGATCCGAACAAGCGGATGATGTCGGCGAACATATCTTCGCTGTAATCAAGGCATACATATTGCCCTTCGTGGGCCAAAAAGTGAACCGATAAAATGCTGTCGTCAAGCAGCGGGCCGACCTCGTCGAGCAGGCGGGTTGTTTCTTCCTCAAAGCCAGGAATAAAATCGACTTCGAGCCCGACACGGATGGCAATGTCGTTTCGGTAGCGGGCTTTCACCTCAGCGACGGCGTGCAAATAGCGCTCAAGCTGGCTAAGCTTCATCGAACAGTCCTGGTTGGGCGTTGGATCGATAAACCGCTCAGGAAGCGGGGCGTGCTCCGTAAAGGAAATGTCGGTATAGCCCAGTTCGATCGCGCGCTCTACATAGGCCTCAAGCGGATCTTGGCTTCCGTGCGGACAAAACGGCGTATGAATATGCCCGTCGCGCATGATCGATTTTCCTCCTTTCTCCCTTATGTATCATAGCAAAAATAGTGAAGATTCTTGTAAAAAAAATAAAAATTTTGGTCAAAAAATGTCGTTAACATGGTATCATAAAAACATTGAAAAACATATATTTTTGCCTTCTCCGCTATTTTCGTTTGTTCGATAGAAGTAGCTTGAATGCAAGGAGGGCATCAGCGGATGGGAATGGCATGGATCGTTCTGCTCCTCGGAGCGGGGGCAATCATATATAATCATGTGTACCGGAAGCGGATGTACCGGGAAATCGATCGGCTCGAGGAATGGAAAATCAACTTGATGAACCGGCCGGTGCCGGATGAGCTGGCGAAAGTGAAACAGCTGAATATGACAGGGGAGACGGAGCAGCTGTTTGAACGATGGCGCCAGCAATGGGACGACATTGTGGCAGTGAAGCTGCCGAATGTGGAAGAACAGCTGTTTGACGCGGAGCGGCTGCTCGACAAATACCGCTACCGGCAGGCGCGCCGGCTGCTTGGGCAGATCGCCGACGGATTGCGTCGTCTTGAGGAAGAAGTGCATGAAATCATTCATGAAGTGAATGAGTTGATCGGCAGCGAGGAACAAAGCCGGGCGGAGATCGAGGAGCTGCGTGCGGCTCACCGGGAAGCGAAAAAGGCGCTGCTTGCTTACCGTTATACGTTCGGTTCGGCTGCCGACTTGCTTGACGTCCGTTTAACGGAAGCGGAAAAGCAGTTTCAGCGGTTTGCCGAATTGACGGAAGCCGGCAACTATTTGGCGGCGCGCGATGTGGTTCTGACGTTGAAGGAAGAGCTCGGCCGGCTCACATCCATGATGGAAGAAATTCCTAAACTTCTTGGCGAATGCCAAACGTCGTTGCCAGCTCAGCTCGCTGAGTTGGCTGATGGCTATCGAGAGATGGAAGAGCGCGGATACATCCTTGACCATTTGCACATGGAGCGCACGCTTCAGGAAAAACGGGAAAAAATCGAGCAATGTCTGGCCATGATCCATGAGCTGCGCATCGAAGAAGCGAAGCAGATTGTCGCTGAGCTGAAAGAAGAGATCGACGCGCTCTACGATTTGCTCGAAAACGAAGTGCTCGCGCATCAATATGTGCAAACGGAAATGCCGCGCCTCAGCGGCATGCTTCAGGAGCTTGCCGCCGAGGCGAAGGAAACCGAGGCCGAGGCGCTGTTCGTCCAGCAAAGCTACCATTTGGCGCCAAGCGACCTCGAAAAGTACCGGAGCATCGAAAAGCAGCTGCACCAGTTGCAAAAGCGGTTTTTTCTCATTCAAGACCGCGTTGCCGAGGCGAAAACAGCGTATTCGCTCCTGAAAGAGGAGCTTGAGCAGCTTGTGTCCCAAATCGACCTCATGAAGGAAGAGCATGAACAGTTTCGAACGATGCTGCAGACGTTGCGCAAAGACGAATTGATCGCCCGCGAAAAGCTTGACGGCATGAGAAAAACATTGGCTGAGGCGCTCCGCCTTGTGCAAAAAAGCCGGCTGCCGGGGTTGCCTGAACCGTATGCGCTTGAATTGGCGGAAGCGAGACGCAGCTTGCAAGCCGTTGCCGCGCGTCTTGAAGAAAAGCCGCTTGACATGCCGGCGGTCGACCAAGCGTTGGAGGAGGCGAAAGCGGCTGTGGAACGGTTGTATGAGCGGACGGTGGAAATGATCGAACAGGCGACGCTGGCGGAGCGGACGATTCAATACGGCAACCGCTACCGACGCCGCTATCCAGCGGTCCGCAAAGGGCTGGAAGAAGCCGAATTTTTATTTCGCCATTATGATTATGAGGAGGCGCTCCGGCAAGCGGTGGCGGCCGTTGAAGAAGTCGAGCCGGGCGCGTTTGACCGTGTGCAGAAATTATGGCAGGAGGATAACAGCCGGGAACAGTGATCAACCACCTGATCACGAGTATTGATTATCCATTATTTTACTAAAAAACACAGCACAAGCTTTTCTGCCTCTTCTCTCGAACAGGAACGAAGCCCGGAATATTTTGAATGAGGGGGCTTCGTTTGCTGTCTTCGTAAGGCAGCCAAACCGTGGGACGCACGGGGATGGCTTGGCTGACAGCCTGCCGTGGGGCGGGTGTTCCCAAGAATCTCCCACCTCTAAGCGCAGGTGGGAGATTGTTCAATGGGTTTTTGGTGAATAATGTAAATGACGGTGTGTTTTCGTTGCCGATTGGCGCCTGTTTTGGTTAAGATGGACGATGTACAGCGATATTTTGCCGACAATGAGCGGAGGATGGAAGCGATGATTTATCTTGACAACAGTGCGACGACCAAACCATTTCCCGAGGTGGTCGATTCGTTCGTCGCCGTCGCAACGAACTATTTTGCCAATCCGTCGTCGCTCCATGGGCTGGGCATGAAGGCGGAGCGGCTTTTGGCGCAGGCGCGTGAACAAATCGCCGCCATGCTGCGCGTTAAGCCGAATGAAATCGTTTTTACCTCCGGCGGAACGGAGGCGAACAATTTCGCCATCAAAGGGGTCGCCTGGCAATACGAGCGGCGCGGCCGGCATATCATTACGACGAAAATCGAGCATCCGTCTGTCGCTGAACCGTGCCGCCAGCTTGAGGAGCTTGGTTTTGAGGTGACGTACTTGCCGGTCGACCGCGAAGGAAGGGTATCGGTTGAGCAAGTGGAACGAGCGCTGCGCGACGATACGATTCTCGTGTCGGTCATGCACGTCAATAACGAAGTTGGCACGGTGCAGCCAATCGAAGAAATCGGCGCCCTCTTGTCCCGCTATCCGAAAACATTGTTTCACGTCGATCGGGTGCAAGGGATCAGCAAAGTGCCGCTCGACTTGAAGCAAGCCGGTGTTGATTTATGCACGATATCGGCGCATAAATTTCACGGATTGCGCGGCGCCGGCTTGCTTTACGTCCGTGAAGGCGTCCGCTTGGCGCCGTTGATTGCCGGCGGCGGGCAGGAGCGGCAGCTTCGGTCCGGAACGGAGAACGTCGCCGCCATCGTGGCGATGGCAAAGGCGCTTCGCTTGGCCATGGAGCGGTATGAGCGGGACATCGGCCGGCTTCAAGCATTGAAAGACGAGTGGCTTGAAGCGCTCTCGGCGATTCCAGACATCGAGATCAACACGCCGCGCGATGGCGTCGCTCCTCATATCATCAACTTTTCGTTAAAGCGCGGCGTGAAGCCGGAAGTGTTTGTTCATGAACTAGAAAAAAATGGAATATACGTTTCGACGACGTCGGCCTGTTCATCGAAAAAAAAGGCGCCGAGCAAGACGCTTTTGGCCATGGGGCTTGGTGAAGACCGAGCCGAGCGCGGCATTCGCATCAGCTTGTCGTTTGACAACAGCCGGGAAGAAATCGCGCCGGCGGTGGCAGCGATCAAGCAGGCGATCAAAACATTAAGCGAGGTAACGGAATAAGATGAGGAACTATGACCGCATTTTGATCCGCTACGGAGAAATGACGACGAAAGGAAAAAATCGGAACATCTTCGTCCGGCGTCTTAAAAACAACATTGCCCGCAAACTGCAGGCGTTCGAGCGGATTCAGATTGAATATATGCGCGACCGAATGTACATTTTATTAAACGGCGAGCCGCATGAACCGATCATCGAAAAGCTGAAAACCGTTTTTGGCATTCATTCGTTCAGCCTGGCGATGAAGTGCGAAAACGATCTGGACGCCATTAAGGAAACGGCGCTCGCCGCCGTCCGCCAGCTCCCATACAAAGGAAAAACGTTTAAAGTGAGCGCCCGCCGCGTCGACAAGCAGTTTCCGTATCGAAGCGACGAGCTGAACTACGAGGTGGGGCGCATATTTTGCGGCAGACGGATGGACTTACGGTCAACGTGCGCGAGCCGGATATTGACGTGCGCATTGAAGTGCGCCAAGACGGGACATATGTCACGTGCCGCGACATTTTCGGCGCCGGCGGCCTGCCGGTCGGAACGAGCGGCAAGGCGATGCTTATGCTCTCCGGCGGCATTGACAGCCCGGTTGCTGGTTATTTGGCGATGAAGCGCGGTTTGGAAATTGAAGCCGTCCACTTTTTCAGCCCGCCGTTTACAAGCGAACGGGCGAAGCAAAAAGTGATTGACCTTGTGCGCAAGTTGACGACATACGGCGGGAGAATCAAGCTTCACATCGTGCCGTTTACGGAAGTGCAACAAGCCATTTATCAAGGAGTTCCGAACGAGTACTCGCTCATTTCCACTCGGCGGGCGATGCTTCGGATCACCGATGCGTTGCGCCGCCGCCAGCGGGCGTTGGCGATCGTCACGGGCGAAAGCCTCGGCCAAGTCGCGAGCCAGACGCTAGAAAGCATGTACGTGATCAATGAGGTGACAAATACCCCGATTTTGCGCCCGCTTGTTTCGATGGATAAACTTGAAATTATCGAGCTGGCGAAGCAAATCGGCACACATGATATTTCCATTCTTCCGTATGAAGACTGTTGCACCATTTTTACGCCAAGAGCGCCGAAAACGAAGCCGAAAAAAGAAAAAGTGTTCCATTATGAGAGCCAGCTCGACCTCGCTCCGCTTCTGGAAAAGGCAGTCAATGACACAGAAACGCTCGTCATTGATGAAGAAACAGGGCAGGGCGATGAGTTTGCCGAGCTGTTTTGAATCTCAAAATTTACCAAAAAGCATCGCTGCATATCGCCATCTGTTTTCACACATTCTATAGGTACAAGGAGGTGAAAACAGGTGGCACGCAACAACAGCAATCAACTGCTCGTTCCGGGTGCGCAACAAGCGCTGGAGCAAATGAAATATGAGATCGCTCAAGAATTTGGCGTGAACTTAGGCGCTGACACGACTTCGCGCGCCAACGGTTCGGTCGGCGGTGAGATCACGAAACGTCTCGTAGCCATGGCGCAGCAACAATTGGGCGGCGCACGCCAATTCTAATTTCATCATGATGGCTTACGCGGCGGGGGCATTCCCCGCCGCTTTCATATGAGAAAAACGGTATTCAAAATAGAACGACTATTTTGTATAATAAAGATGCCGACCAAGGTGAAACAAGACAGAGGGGAGAGGAACGATGAGGCGGGAAGACTTGATTGCTCCCGAGCGCTACAATTTAACATCGGAAATGGAACGGCATGCGGCCGCCGGCCCGGATCGGATCGCGTTGAAATGGGAGAGCGAGCAAGGCGAAACGAAAGAGATTACATACGGCCGCTTGATGGCGCGCGCCAACCAAATTGGAAACGCTTTCTTATCGCATGGGCTCGAAAAAGGCGATAAAGTGCTCGTCATGATGCCGCGCCTCATTGAAACATACGAAGTGTATATAGGGGCGCTCAAAGCCGGGCTTGTCGTCATCCCAAGCTCGGAGATGCTGCGGACAAAGGATTTGCAATATCGGCTCGTCCATAGCGAAGCGAAGGCGGTTGTCGCTTATGCGCCGTATACGGACGAATTTGCGCCGATTGACGGCATCGAACGTTTGACGAAGTTCGTCATCGGGGAACCCCGGGACGGATGGATTCCGCTTGAAGACGCCATGGCCAAAGAGAGCGAAACGCTTGAGGCGGCGGATACCTCGCGCGATGATATGGCGTTTTTGTCGTACACATCCGGCACGACCGGCAATCCGAAAGGGGTCGTCCATTGCCATGGTTGGGCGTACGCCCACTTGCGCACGGCTGCGAAAAACTGGCTGTGCATTGAAGAAGGCGACCTCGTTTGGGCGACGGCCGGACCGGGATGGCAAAAATGGATTTGGAGCCCGTTTTTATCGGTGCTCGGCTCGGGGGCGACCGGTTTCGTCTACTACGGCCGCTTTGAGCCGGAAAAATATTTGCAGCTATTGGAAAAATACAACATCAATGTGCTGTGCTGCACGCCGACCGAGTATCGTTTGATGGCGAAAGTGCCGGACATCGGCCGCTATCATCTATCTCATTTGCACAGCGCCGTGTCCGCCGGAGAGCCGCTCAACCGCGAAGTGATCGACACGTTTGCCAAGCATTTCGGCGTCGAAGTGCGCGACGGCTACGGCCAGACAGAAAACACGCTGCTTGTCGGCGTCATGAAAGGAATGCCCATCAAGCCGGGTTCGATGGGGAAACCGACGCCAGGCAACCGCGTCGAAATTATCGATGAAAACGGCGAGCCGTGCCCGCCCGGACAAGTCGGCGACATCGCCGTCCATATCGAGACGCCGGCGCTGTTTAAGTATTATTACAAAGATCCGGAGCGGACAGCGATGCAGTTCCGCGGCGACTACTACATTACGGGAGACAAAGCGCGCAAAGACGAAGACGGCTATTTCTGGTTTGAAGGCCGCGGGGATGACATCATCATCAGCGCCGGCTATACGATCGGCCCGTTTGAAGTCGAAGACGCGCTTGTCAAGCACCCAGCCGTAAAAGAGTGCGCCGTCGTCGCCAGTCCGGATGAAGTGCGCGGCCATGTTGTCAAAGCGTTTGTCGTGCTGCGCGACGGGGTCGACAAAGACGATCCGTCTCTGATTCCGGCCTTGCAAGAACATGTGAAACAGTTGACGGCGCCGTACAAATACCCGCGTAAAATCGAGTTTGTCGACGATTTGCCGAAAACGGCGTCCGGAAAAATCCGCCGCGTCGAGCTGCGCGAGCGGGAAGCCCGCCTTGCCGGCCGGTCGTCGTAAGCAGAAAGAGCCGGTTGAGCTGGCCGTTGCCAGAAGCGGAGCGATGTCCGCGCGGCGACCAAACAAGAGGGTGTCTCGTTGCGAGACACCCTCTTGCCGCATGCGCGTCGAACGGATTCGCCATTTTAGATCCGGTGTTTTGCCGGGAGAACAGACACACGCTTCACAAAAAGACGCGTTTCACTTTATCCCAGAACGAATTGTCTTTCAAGCGCACCGTTTTGACCACCCGGTCGCTTAAACGAATGTCAATCCGCTCAATATGCTGGATGCTGAGCGCTTCATTGTCGAGGCCGATGATCGGAAAATGGCTTGTTTCTTCCGACATTTTCAGCGTCAACGTCCGCGAGCCGCTCAAAATGAACGGCGAGCCGAGCGTCCGATAGCGGTTGCTGTTGAGCGAGGCGAGTTCGCTCACTTGAAAGCACGGCAAGAGCGGATCGACGACCGCTCCGTGCACCGATTTATTGTAGCCGGTGCTGCCGGTCGGCGTCGAAACGATGATGCCGTCGCCGCGGAACGTCTCGAAATGCAAGTCGTCGATGAAAACGTCGATCGCCATCGTTTTAATGATTTGCGAGCGGATCGAACATTCGTTTAAGCAGAAAAACGAAGCCGCGCCGTCGATCGTCACTTCGATGATTGGGTAGCGCCGCACTTCGAGTTTCCAATTTTTCGCCGCTTCCACCATATGATCGATGTCGTCAATATGGAAATCGCAGTAAAACCCGCGCGCCGGCAAGACGGACACGCCGACGTACAAACGGTCAGGAAGAAATCCCGTCTGCCGCACCGCCTGCAAAAACGCGCCGTCATCCCCGATGCTGACGATGATGTTCGCTTCCCGATAGTCGTCGACGACAACAAACGGACCGCGCTCTGCCAGCTCCATGAGCGGCTTCACCCGTTCGATGAGCTTGTCGTCGCGCTTATAAAAAAAATAAAGACGGTTGCGTTCCATATCCATGTTTTGCCCTCCTGCTGGCATCATCTAATCAATCGATGTACAATGAATATTGTACCACGTTTGCCAGGATTCTAAAAATATGGGCAGCCGATGCAGGGGGAAGACGATGAATCGAAAACGATGGACCGCGTTGGCCATCGCCGCCGCCTTGTTTGTGATCTCGGTGCTTGTTCAAGCGGTTGGCGTTCTTTTGTCCGACAAGGCCGGCGGCTGGTCGGAAAGCTGGCTGGCGCTCATGGAGTCGCCATTTAGCGAAGAAGTCATCGCCGAGGGCGACCCGTTGAAAAAAATCGCTGTGTTGGAAGTGAACGGAGTTATTCAAGATGCGGGGGAAGCGGAGTCGTTTCTTTCCTCATCACAGTACAACCACCAAACGTTTTTGCAAATGATCAAACAGGCGAAAGAGGATCAAAACGTCAAAGCGATCATCTTGCACATCAATTCGCCGGGCGGCGGTGTCGCGGAAAGCGCGGAAATTTACGATCAGCTGATGAAGCTGAAAAAGAAGACGAACAAGCCGATTTACGTATCGATGGGGGCCATGGCCGCCTCGGGCGGTTACTATATCGCGGCGGCCGGCGATAAAATTTTCGCCAGCCCGGAGACGATCACCGGCTCCATCGGCGTCATCATGCAAAGCGTCAACTATGAAGGGCTGGCAAAGAAGTACGGCGTGGAGCTTGTCACGATCAAAAGCGGGCCGTACAAAGACATCATGAATCCGGCGCGCAAAATGACCGAAGCGGAACGGGAGATTTTGCAGCAGCTGATCAATGATTCGTATGATGCGTTTGTTGATGTGGTAGCCAAAGGGAGAAAGCTGCCGGAAGACACGGTGCGCAAGCTGGCGGACGGCCGCATTTATGACGGGCGACAGGCGAAGGCGCTCCGCCTTGTCGACGAGTTCGGCTACTTGGATGACGCGATCGCTGCGCTCAAAAAAGAGCATCATTTAACCGGCGCTCAAGTCGTAAAATACGTGAACGATGCGCCGTGGAGCTCTCTCTTTGAGATGGTGTCGAACCGGATGAAGCCGGACAGCGAGGCGGCCGGGCTCATCCGCCTGTTGTCGCGCCCATCCTCGCCGCGGCTTATGTATTTATACGCCGAATAAAGGAGTGGAAACATGACGGACATGCAAATAACGGCGACGCTGGCGGATCATCTCCCGCCGGCAGAGCGCCCCCTCTGCTACGGCGGCTTTTGGCTTCGTTTTTGGGCGTATTGCCTTGATGTCATTGTTGTCTCGAGCCTCAACCGGCTCATCGTTTGGCCGCTTTTTCGCCTGTTCGATTGGCCGCTTGCGCAGGACGGTTTGTTCGCGCCAGCGGCGGTCGCGGCCGCCGTCGTCTTTTACGCCTATTTCGTGTTGATGACGAAAGCGTTTGGGCAGACGCTTGGCAAAATGGTGTTCGGCTTAAAAGTGGTCGATGAGCGCGGCGAGCCGCTCACCTGGCTGACCGTGTTGTTTCGCGAAGTCGTCGGCAAATTCATCGCGAAAAAATTGCTGTTCATCGGTTTTTTGTTTGTTGCGTTTTCCGAAAAGAAAAAAGGGATGCATGACCAGTTCGCCGATACGATCGTTGTCCGCGAGTAACAATCCGTCTGCATCAAGAACGGACCGTCAACCAATGTCCGCCTGCCGAAACGGCAGGTTTATTTTTTTTCTAGATGGCGACAATGGATGATGAAAGGGAGGGCGGACATTGAAAGCAATCATCGCGGTCATCGCAACAGTTGTTCTTTTGCTTCTTCTTGTCGCCTGGATGAAAGTGTCGGTGACGGTCGTGTTTCGCCATATGAAAGACGACGATGAATGCAAAATCGTGGTGCGCACGCTGTTTGGCCTCCTCCGCTACACCGTCCGCATTCCGCTCATCAAAGTAGAAATGGATTCGGATGCGCCGGGGGTGGCGTTTCTCCATAAAAAAGGAGTGGAGGGAACGCGCGGGAAGGAGGAAAAGAAAGGGAAATTGACCCTAAAAAAAATCGCCGACCTGTTTCGGCAGCTGAAACGGTTTCTCGAGCAAGTCGTCGACTTGCATGAAATTATGAAACAATTTTACCGCCACGTGACGATTACGAAATGGGAGTGGAAAACGAGAATCGGCACCGGCGACGCCGCGTCAACGGGCTTGCTCGTGGGGCTTGGCTGGTCGCTGAAATACATGATCATCGGCGCTGCGAGCCGCTATATGAACATGAAAACAACTCCGGCTGTCGCCATCGTTCCGGCCTACGATCGGGCCGCTTCAGAAACGGTGTTTTTATGTATGATTCAGTTTCGAATCGGGCATGCTATGGTAGCAGGATTGCGAGTGGTCAAACATTGGCGCGGACAGCGGCCGCCAAAGCGGGACCCATTGGCGGCCAAGCAGGCAAATGAAGGCTACTAGGAGGAATGACGATGACGAACCATCCGATTCAAGGGCTGATGACAACAGCGATGGAAAACTTAAAACAAATGATCGACGTCAATACCATTATCGGCGACCCGGTGGAGACGCCTGACGGGAGTGTCATTTTGACCGTCTCGAAAGTCGGGTTTGGCTTTGCCGCCGGCGGCAGCGAGTTTATGCTTGACGGCCAACAAAATGGCCACCAAGGGGCGCAAGCCGACGGGAACGGGCAGGCCCAAGGGAACAGACATCCGTTTGGCGGCGGCAGCGGCGGCGGCGTCTCGATTACGCCGATTGCGTTTCTCGTCGTCAACTCGTCCGGGGTGAAGCTGCTCCATTTGGATGAAAGCACGCACTTATACGAAAAAATTCTCGATGTCGCGCCGCAGGCGTTTGAGAAGATTCAGGCGATGCTGAAGAAAAACAAGAAAGACGGCGCCGCAGGCCAAAAAGCAGACGACTTTGACATTTAGCCGGACCGTTGGCGTCCGGCCTTTTGTTTGTCCGCTGTCATGAACGGACAAAATCGTTGAAAAATTCCGTTCCGCGTTTTAGTATGGAAGTAGTACATATTTTTTCTAAAGGGGGAGAGAACCCATGGCCTATGTGACGTTTAAAGGGCAGCCGGTGACGCTTGTCGGCAACGAAGTGAAAGTCGGCGACAAAGCGCCGGATTTCACCGTGCTTGATCAAAACTTGCAGGAAGTGACGCTCGCGGATACGAAAGGACACGTCCGCCTGATCAGCGTTGTTCCGTCGCTCGACACCGGGGTTTGCGACGCGCAAACGCGCCGGTTTAACGAGGAAGCGGCAAAGCTCGACAATGTGAAAGTGTTGACGATCAGCGTCGATTTGCCGTTTGCGCAAAAGCGGTGGTGCGGCGCGGCCGGCATTGAGAACGTTCAAGTGTTGTCCGACCATCGCGATGTTTCGTTCGGACAAGCATACGGCGTCTTGATCAAAGAACTGCGCCTGCTTGCCCGCGCCGTGTTTGTCATCGACAGCCATGACACAGTGACGTATGTCGAATACGTGCCGGAAGTGACGAACCATCCGAACTACGAAGCGGCGATTGAAGCGGCGAAAGCGGCGAAATAATGAAAAGGCCCCGACCCGTTCGGGGCCTTTTCCGTTCCTATCGGCGCTTTTCTTGCGGCGCGAGGCGGACGGCCGTACAATATACAGAAGGGACGTTGGCAGAAAGGTGGGGACGTACAGATGATGACGCCAGTCGAACGGTTGTTCACGGTATTCGATGAAACGGCCCAACTTTTGCAAGAAGAATTGCAATGCACGTATTTAGAAGCCGTCGCGGAGACGGGGGAGAATTTGTTCCACGGCGACGTGCTGCAAGATGAGGTGAGCGAGCTGAACGCGAAACGGCTGAAAAAGCAGTATCGCGAACTGATGCTGGAACGGTTTCAAAACGAAGAAATCCGCAAGGCGTTTCAGCTTGCGGTGTTAAAAGGGATGCGCAAGCATGTTCAGCCGCACCATCAAATGACTCCGGATGCGGTCAGTTTGTTTTTGGCGTATTTGGTCCGCGAGTTTACGCGCTCGCATTTGGCGCTTAAGATCCTCGACCCGGCCGTCGGCACGGCGAATTTATTGACGGCGGTGTTAAACGGCCTTCGGGGAAAACAGGCGGCGAGCTACGGCAGCGATGTCGATGATCTGCTTGTCAAATTGGCGTACGTCAACGCGAACTTGCAAAAGCATCCGGTGCAGCTGTTTAACCAAGACAGCCTAAGGCCGCTGTTTGTTGAGCCGGTTGACGTCGTTGTCTGCGATCTGCCGGTCGGCTATTACCCGGATGACGACAATGCCGCCCGCTTCGCCTTAAAAGCGAAGGAAGGCCGGTCGTATGCCCATCATTTGTTCATCGAGCAAAGCTTGCGTTATACGAAAGAGGGCGGCTACTTGTTTTTCCTCATCCCGAATACGTTGTTCTCAAGCCCGCAGGCGGGGCAGCTGAACGAATTTTTAAAAGAGGCGGCCATTGTCCAAGGAGTCTTGCAGCTGCCGCTATCGATGTTTCAAAACGATCAGGCGGCAAAAAGCGTGTTGATTTTGCAAAAGAAAGGGCCGAACGTCAAAAAGCCAAAACACGTGCTGCTTGTCGAGCTGCCGCGGTTTTCCAACAAATCGGCGATGCAGGCGATGATGGCGAAAATCGACGCCTGGATCACCGAGGAAAAAGAACGTTGAAGAAAGGGTGTCCCAAACGCAGCGGGACGCCCTTTTTGATCACCGTATAGGCCGTCAAGCCCCTTCACAAAACGAGAGGTTGCATCTTCCTCCCCTTGCGCTCACGCGTGGAAGTGGGGTCTTCTCGGCTCAAGATGATAAATGCTGCTCTTTTCTTCATCGAAGAATCGCTGTTTTTCACCGACCTTTTCGGTCAGCTCCGTTTTCATTTTTCACAACATAAAAACTTTTTCTTGCAACCGGTTGCGAAACAAAGCCGCGCTTGAAACGCGAAAACGGGAGGCATACAATGAAAAAGGCATAGTGAAACGGTGCCCAATCGCGCACACTAACGGTAAGCGCGAGCGGATTTTGGCAAAAAAGGAGCTGTGTTTTCGATGGCGAAAGTGCTAGCCATTAATGCGGGAAGTTCCTCGTTGAAATTCCAGCTGTTTGAGATGCCGGCAGAAACGGTGTTGACCAAAGGGGTCGTCGAACGGATTGGCTTTGACGACGCGATTTTCACCATTGTCGTAAACGGTGAAAAACATCAAGAAGTGACGGCGATTCCGGATCATGCCGCGGCCGTTAAAATGCTGCTTGATAAGCTCATTCGCTACGGCATTATCCGTTCGTTTGACGAAATTGACGGCATCGGGCACCGCGTCGTCCACGGCGGGGAGAAGTTCAGTGATTCGGTGCTCATCACCGAGGACGTCATCAAGCAAATTGAAGAAGTGTCCGAGCTCGCTCCGCTCCATAACCCGGCCAACCTCGTCGGCATTCGGGCGTTTCAGGAAGTGCTGCCGGACGTGCCGGCCGTGGCGGTGTTTGACACGGCGTTCCACCAGACGATGCCGGAACAGTCGTTTTTATACAGCTTGCCATATGAGTATTACACGAAATTCGGCATCCGCAAGTACGGATTCCACGGCACGTCGCACAAATACGTCACCCAGCGGGCGGCGGAGCTTCTCGGCCGGCCGATCGAACAGCTGCGCCTCATCTCGTGCCATTTAGGCAACGGGGCGAGCATCGCGGCGGTTGAAGGCGGCAAGTCGATCGACACGTCCATGGGCTTTACGCCATTAGCCGGCGTGGCGATGGGAACGCGCTCCGGCAACATCGACCCGGCGCTCATCCCGTACATTATGGAAAAAACGGGAATGACGGCCGATGAAGTGATTGACGTGCTGAACAAAAAGAGCGGCATGCTCGGCATATCCGGCATTTCGAGCGATCTGCGCGACTTGGAAAAAGCGGCCGCCGAAGGAAATGAGCGCGCAGAACTGGCACTTGAAGTGTTTGCGAACCGCATTCATAAGTACATCGGCTCATATGCGGCGCGCATGTGCGGGGTCGATGCCATCATCTTCACCGCCGGCATCGGCGAAAAACAGCGAAGTCGTGCGGGCGAAAGTGTTGCGCGGCCTCGAGTTCATGGGGTGTACTGGGATCCCATCCTAAACAAAGTGCGCGGCAAAGAAGCGTTCATCAGCTATCCGCACTCGCCGGTCAAAGTGCTCGTCATCCCGACGAATGAAGAGGTCATGATCGCCCGCGACGTCATGCGGCTGGCGAATTTGTAGGGGTTGACGAGATTTACAAACAAAAACGTAATTTGTAACTAGCAAAAACATGCTAAAGCAACCTTTTTCATATTCGATTACGAATGTGGGAGGAGGTTGCTTTTTTCTTTGTCGATAAAAAAACGAGCATGCGTTAACAAAAAGAGAGTTTACACCATTAATGATGCGCTGAAGATTGTCCTAAAAAGAATCGTTGCAGCCATGTTGGCCAAAACAGCTGCCTCAAACAAACGGGGCGGCTATTTTTTTGTTTCATCGCTTATACGCTTTGTTGAGTGTTCATGGGTTCCCTTCGTTTTGCCTGTTTCCTCCCGGCAATTGTCGGAATTGCTGGAGGGAGTCGTTCCGCGCCAAAATGAGAGTGCACACTCGATTGAAGGGAGTGAACGGATATGGCATTGTTTCGTGATGATGCTCATGTGTATCGGGTGATCGGCGAGTTTATGCAAATTCCGTCGCGCCCAAGGACGGAAATGGAGCTGCGCAGCTGGTGGGGACAGCATCCAGCGTATCAGGAATACGGCAACGAGGTGGAGCAAATCAATCGGATTGGAGAACAAATCCGCCGTTCCCGCGTCGCGTTCGTCTTTTATTTGACCGATCCGGAGGCGGTCATCAGCATCGATGCGAGGCGGCCGGAAACCGGTGAAAACTACGCCATTTATTTCGGGCAGGCAATCGATGCGCCTGATGTTGCCATCAAGACGACCGGCGATATCGCCCACCAATTTTGGGCGGCAACATCAACGTTCCATTGGCGCTCATGACCGGAAAAATGAAGGCAAAAGGATCGAAAGCGAAGGCGCTGCAGCTTCTGCCGCGCATCGTGCCGGCGTTTCCGCTTTATCGGCGCTATTTGGAGCTGATCGGTGAGGATGGACTTCTTCATGCCTTGTGAGCTCGGCGCTGACAGGAAGGTGATGCCCCAAACGTTATTTAGATGTTTGGTTTGATGGGAATTTTTTGTAGACCGCTTTCATGGCCGGACAAATGTCGGGTGAAAACGCAAAAGCAAAAGGAAAAATCCGAGCATCATCGGGATGGATGAATGATTGAAAGCGGTTTATAGTAAAAGTGGGCCAAAAAAATTCTGATAGTTCAAAATATTAAGGAGGTACTGATATGCCCAGTGTGAAAGAAGTGTTTCAGATGATCGATCAACAATTGAAAGAAGACATTTCACGAGCGGAAGGAATTGTCGCCGTGTATCAATTCAATTTGAGCGGCGATGAAGCCGGCGTCTACCAAGTCGTGCTCCGGCCGGATGCAGGATTTGTCATTGAAGGGGAGCAAGAGCCTTCTGATTGCACGTTAAGCATGGACAGTGAAGATTTTAAAAAAATGGCGGAAGGGGAATTGAACGGAACGGAGGCGTTTATGAGCGGGCGGCTTCGCATTGACGGAGATATGGGGCTGGCGCTTCGCCTTCAAGAAGTGCTCGCCGCATACAACAGTGCAAAGCAGGCTTAACGGAGGAAAAGAGGGCGGTCGACAAATCGGCTGTCCTCTGACAAACCGATAGGGGAGAAGCGGACGATGCGTTTGACGGATATTTGGAAACGAAACATAGAGGAATATGGACCGTATCCGTTGCTGGTATTCGAAGGAAAAGAATATACGAACATTGAATGCGATACCCGTTCGTCTCAGCTGGCTCATGCATTGATTGAACTTGGGGTCAAGCCGGGCGACCGCGTTGTTGTAACGATGCCGAACAGCCCGGAAGTCATCATCGCCTTCAGCGGCGTCTTGAAAGCAGGAGCGGTTGTCGTGCCGGTGTTGCCGCTGTTGCAGACGCAGGAGCTCCATTACATTTTTAAAGACTGCCAACCGAAAGTGGTGCTGACGGCGGAAATGCTGTGGGCGAAAGCGAAAGAGGCCGCCAATGGCTTGCCGGCGCCTCCGATGATCGTCACGCTGGACGCTCCGGATTCTCCTCACTCTTTGCGAACGAGAATGGAACAAGCTCCTGCCAGCCTGACGACGTCGGAAGTCAATGAAAACGATCCTGCGGCTTTGCTTTACACGTCGGGAACGACCGGCCAGCCGAAAGGGGTTGTGTTGACGCACCGCAATTTGTCCACGAATGCGGAAGCGGCCGCTGAGATGGCGAAGCGGCTGCCGACCGAATTTGCACGCGTCGGCCTTGGGGTATTGCCCATCTCCCATGCGTTCGGATTTACGATGATGAACGTCGCGCTCCTTTTGGGGGATCAAGTCGTCCTTCTGCCGTATTTTGAGCCGAAAAAAGCGCTCGAAGCGATCGAGCGGCATCGGGTGACGCATACGGCGATGGTGCCGGCGATGTTTCATGCTTTATGCCATTATGCCGAGGCCGACCGGTACGACACTTCCAGCTTGGTGGCTTGCATATCCGGTTCTGCGGCGCTGCCGCCCGAACTTGCTGAGCAGTTTCAGCGCAAGTTCAACTGTCTTATTTTGGAGGGATACGGTCTGTCCGAGGCGGCGCCGATTGTGACGGCGACGGATCCGACGAAACCGATCAAGCTTGGATCAGTCGGCTTGCCGCTTCCCGGGGTTCGGGTGGCGGTCGTCGATGAATACGGAAATCCCCTGCCGCCAAACGAAGTCGGAGAACTGATTGTGTCGGGTCCAAACGTTTTTCAAGGCTACTATGGAAAAGACGAGGAGACCCGCCAGGCGCTGCGCGACGGCTGGTTGTATACCGGCGATATGGCGCGCATCGATGAGGACGGGTATGTGTTTATCGTCGATCGGAAAAAAGATGTCATCATTCGCGGTGGATTCAATATTTACCCGCGCGATATCGAGGAGCTGCTGATGTCCCATCCGGACGTGCTGGAAGCCGGCGTCGTCGGCGTCCCTTCACCGAAAATGGGCGAAGAAGTCGCCGCGTATGTCGTCGTTCGGCGCGGGGCCCAAGTGACGGAAGCGGAGCTGATCGAGTTTTGCCAAAAGCGGTTGGCGAAATACAAAACCCCGCGCTTTTTGAAAAAGGTCGGCTATTTGCCGAAAACGATGATCGGCAAAATCGACAAAAAGAAGCTGCGCGAATGGGCGAGCGAGTTCATTCCCGCTGTTCAATCGTAATGGAAAAGGAGAGGGGCAAGGTGATATCCTTTCAACCGTCGAAAGAAGAACAGGCGTTTTTTCAAGTTGCCCGCAGCCTAGCCGTTGAGAAAATTCGGCCGGTCGCAAGAGAGTGTGAAAAACATCGAACGGTTTCAGTTGATGTGAGCGAACGGGTGGATGAGCTCGGCTTGTCAACGCTCGAGCTTCCGGAATCGTGGGGAGGCTTGGAACTGCCGCTTCTGTCGCAATCGATCATCTGGCAAGCGCTCAGCTATGGCGATTTAGGCGTCATTCAAGGGCTTCCGGGGGCCGGGGAGGCGTCTTCCCTCTTTCGTCTGTCTCCCGAGCACCGCGTGTGGCACCGGTACCGGGAGATGGCGAAAGGCGGATGGCCGACTGTCGCCTGGATCGACGAAGCGGAACAAAAAGAACCGCTGAAGGAAGCGATTCGCGTGCGCCGGCGCGGCAGCGGATATATTGTGGACGGGGTGTCGTCTCCAGTCCGCTTGGCGTCGAAAGCCGACTGGGCGGTCATCGCCGCTAGGGACGAAGAAGAGGAAACGGTATTGCTCGCCTTTGATGAGCGAGTATGGGAGATCGAAGAAGGAGACATCAGGCTTGGGCTGCTGGCTGCCGGCATCGCTCGCCTTCGATTCGCAGAAGTGTACGCCGGTCCGGAACAACTCGTGGCCCGCGGCCCGGAAGCGGATGCATTGCTCAACCGCATGCGCGCCCGAAACCAAGTCATCGAAGCGGCGAAGGAAGTCGGCTTGATGGAGGCGGCGCTTGATTACACCATTGAATACACTGCGGGAAGAAAGGCGTTCGGACAAGAGATCGCCAAGTTCCAAGGGGTGTCATTTACGATCGCCGAAATGGCGTTCGAATGCCGCGGGGCGAAACTGCTTGTATGGCAAGCGGCCGCTGCAGTTGACCGAGGGATGAACAGGCGGGCGGCTACGCCTGGAGCGCGTTGTCGCGAGCTCATCGTTCCCTGCGCTATGTCACCGATCAGGCCGTGCAAATGCTCGGCGGGCACGGGTACGTGCAAGAATACCCGGCTGAAAAATGGATGCGCGACGCCCAGGCGCAAGTGATGCTGTACGGCCGGGAAACGGATTGGCTCATCCGCCGCGGCGAACAGCTGCTGGGCAAACGGAAAGAGAGGGTGGCGCCATGATTTCCTTTGAATTCTCACCGCAGCAAAAACAAATCAAAGAACTCGTCCATTGGTTTGCTAAACATGAAGTGCGCCCGATCGCGCTGGAGGCCGACCGGCTCGGGCGGGTGCCGGACGAATGGCTGCAAAAAGTCAACAAAATGGGCATCCAGCTGAATGCGTCTTCGTTTGGCGGAGGGCGTGCTTCGGCTGATTCGGAAAAGAAAAAGGAGAAAAAAGAGCGCGAAGGCAACCGCGTGGCCGTCATCGCCGCTGAGGAGCTCGCGTGGGGATGCCCAGGCATCGCCCTTTCCCTTCCCGGCCCTGGCTTAGGCGGTCCGCCGATTCAATCGAGCGGCACGCCCGAGCAAAAGCAGCGGTTTTTGTCCATTTTCACGAAGGAGGAGCCGCGCTGGGGAGCTTACGCCTTGACGGAACCGGAAGCCGGCTCGGACGCGTCCGGCATCCGCACGACGGCGAAAAAAGTGGACGGCGGCTATCTGTTAAACGGGCAAAAAATTTTCATCACCAACGGCGCCCGCGCTTCGTGGGTTGTCGTATTCGCCACGGTTGATCCGAAGTTGGGCCGCGCCGGGCACCGGGCGTTTGTCGTCGAAAAAGGGACGCCGGGATTTGTCGCGACCCGCACCGTCCATAAGATGGGTTTGCGCGCCAATGAAACGGCGGAGCTCTTGTTTGAAGACTGCTTTGTTCCTGATGAAAATTTGCTTGGCGGTGAAGAGCTGTACAGCGCAAACGAAAATCGCCCGTCCGGCTTCCAAGTGGCGATGAAAACGTTTGACAGCACGAGGCCGATCGTCGCGGCCATGGCCGTCGGCATCGCCCGCGCCGCCTATGAATATACGCTTGACATCGTTCGCAGCGAGTACCCGAAACAAGGACGGTTGTACTATGAAGCAGCCGCCCTGCTTGCCGAGGCGGAGCAAGAGATTGATGTTGCTCGCCTGTTGACGTGGGAAGCGGCGTGGAAAGCCGACATTGGCGAGCCGAATGCGATGGAAGCGGCTATCTGCAAGGCAGTGGCCGGGAAAATGGCGCTTCATGTATGCGCTATGTGCCTTGAACTGCTCGGGCCCGTCGGCCTTGACGGACATTTGGTCGAGAAATTGTACCGCGATGTGAAAGTGTTCGATATTTTCGAAGGCACGCAACAAATCCAACGCCTTGTCACCGCAAGGCGGTTGTATGCGCCATACGGGGTGCACGTATAGAAGAGCGAGGCGGCGACCCAAACATCTCCGCTCGCGGTGGAGAGCGATGATCATTTATGAAGTTGCCGGTTCGATCGAACGAAAGGGGAATTCCGATGCCTTATGAAACGCTGCGCATCGAGCGGCGAAACAAAGGAGTCGCTTGGGTGATGATCGACAACCCGCCGGCGAACGCCATTAGCGAGCGGTTAATGGAAGAATTGGAGAAAGCAGCCGATGAATTGGAAGCCGACCGCGGGGTGCGCGTTGTCGTCATCGCGTCGGCCCATCCGAAAACGTTTCTCGCCGGCGCTGATTTAAAGGATATGATTCAGCGAGGAACCCAGTTTGCCGGCAATGAAGCGGGCATCGCCGAACAAAGCGCCCGCATGCAGCGCTGCTTCGACCGATTCGCGACGATGCCGAAGCCGGTCATCGCGGCCATCAACGGCTACGCGCTCGGTGGCGGCTGCGAATTGGCGTTGGCTTGCGATTTCCGCATCATGGGCGGCGGCAAAATCGGCTTGACGGAAGTCTCGCTCGGCCTGATCCCTGGCGCGGGCGGCACGCAGCGGCTGACGCGCCTCGTCGGGCGGGCGAAAGCGACGGAACTCATTTTTCTTGCCAGACGGCTTAACCCGCAAGAAGCGCTCGAACTCGGCCTCATTCATCGCATCACGCCCCCGGAGCGGTTGGAAGAAGAGGCGGCGGCGTTTGCCGAGCAGCTGTCAGAAGGGCCGTGAGGGCGATGGGGCTTGCCAAGCGGGCCATCTATGCGGCCGAGGGGCTTCCAGAGGATGGATTTGGCATCGAAGCGGCATCATTTGCGGCCACGTTTAAGACAGGAGAGCCGGCGATTGGGCTGGCGGCGTTTTTCCAAAAGAAACAACCGCAATTTTTACGTTAAACGGAGGGATCACCGATGTCGTCATGGGCGGAACTGCTGAAAGGAAAAGTGGCGGTCGTCACCGGCGCTTCACGTGGGCTTGGGCGCGCCGACGCCTTGGCGCTTGCCGAGGCGGGGGCCGACGTCGTCATCACCGACATTTTGCTTGAATCGGATGAAGAAAGCAAACAGACGGCGCAAAAGTACGGGCCGCTCTCACAAGTCATGCAAAGCACGAAAGTCGTGTATGCCGAAAAGACGGCGGACGAAATCCGCGCCATGGGGCGACGGGCGCTGGCGATCAAAATGGACGTCACTGACCGCGAGCAGGTGAAGGAGGTGTTCGCCCGCGTCAAAGAAGAGTTTGGTTCCATTGATATTTTGGTCAACAACGCCGGCACGCTCGACCACGTTTCGCAAATCGAAAAGCAAAACGACGAGTTTTGGGAGCGCGATTTGCGGGTGAACTTGACCGGCACGTACAACTGCACGAAAGCGGTATGGCCGTATATGAAAGAGCAAGGATGGGGGCGGATCATCAACATGTCGTCCGTCGCCGGAACGCTTGGCGGCTTTGGCCAGGCGAGCTATTCGGCGACGAAAGGGGCGGTGCTGAGTTTTACGAAAAGCATGGCGCTTGAAGGGGCGCGCTACGGCATTACGGTCAACGCCATCGTGCCGGGCATCATCAACACGGAAGCGTTTCGCATGGGCAACCCGAAAATGAATGAGCGCATGATCCAGCGCACCGCGTTCCGCCGTCCGGGCGAGCCGGAAGACGTCGCCAATGCCATCGTGTTCCTTTGTTCCGATAAAGCGAAGTACATTACGGGGATTGGGTTGAATGTTTCAGGCGGCATCGAATTGTTTACGTTTTGACGAAACGGACGCCGCGCTTCGGGGCGTGCTGAAGGAAGTTCGATGTTCAGACAGAAAAGGAGGAGCGGCATGAGGGAAGTGGTGATTGTTGACGCCGTGCGCACGGCGATCGGCAAGAAAAAAGGGGCGCTCTCAAGCGTCCATCCGGTCGATTTGCTTGTTCCGGTGCTGCGGGCGCTTGTTGACCGGAACGGGCTGGATGCCGGCCTGGTGGAAGATGTCATCGTCGGCTGTGTGACAATGACCGGAGAGCAAGGGGGCAACATCGCCCGCCAAGCGGTGCTCGCCGCCGGATTTCCGGTCGGAGTGCCGGCGTTTTCCTTAAACCGGATGTGCGGCTCGAGCCAACAGGCGATTCATAGCGCGGCGCAGGCGATTTTGGCCGGCGACATCGACATCGCCATCGCCGCCGGGGTCGAAAGCATGACGCGCGTTCCGATGGGAAGCGACATGGGGCGGTTCAGCCGCCAGCTGACAAGTCGGTACAACATCGTGCCGCAAGGGATTTCTGCGGAGATGATCGCGAAAAAATGGGGGTGTCTCGGGAAGAGCTTGATGCGTTTTCCTTGCAAAGCCATGAAAAGGCGGCGGCGGCAACCGACCGTGGGATGTTTGAGCGGGAAATCATTCCGCTTGACGTGCCGGGCGAGGAGGGGACGGTGTCCTTCACCCGCGACGAAGGGATTCGGCGCGACACGTCGCTTGAAAAGCTGGCGGCGCTCAAGCCGTCGTTCCAGCCGAAAGATGGCGTCATTACGGCCGGCAACTCGAGTCAAGTGAGCGACGGCGCGGCCGGCGTGCTGCTCATGTCGGCAGAAAAGGCGGCAGCGCTTGGCTTGCGGCCTAGAGCCCGCATCGTCGCCCGCACGGTCGTCGGCGAAGATCCGATTTTGATGTTGACCGGCGTCATTCCCGCGACGCGCCGCGTGCTCGACAAAGCCGGGCTGCGTTTGGATGACATCGATGTGATCGAAATCAATGAAGCGTTCGCTTCCGTCGTCAAGGCGTGGGAGCGGGAGCTCGGGCCGGATATGGCAAAAGTCAATCCGCGCGGCGGGGCGATTGCCCTCGGCCATCCGCTCGGCGCGAGCGGCGCCCGGTTGATGACGACGCTGCTCCATGAGCTTGAGGACATGGACGGGAAATACGGATTGCAAGTGATGTGCATCGGCTTTGGCATGGCGACCGCCACCATTATTGAACGGCTGTAAAGCGGAGAGGAGGGAAGCCGTTTGCACGCGTCGATCGAAACGGCCAAACCAAAACCGGCCCGCGACTGGGCGGCGATTGGCGCGGCCATTGAAGAGGAGCTAGCCGCCATTACGGCGGGAAAACGACGGCGGAAAATCATCGCTGTGCTTGTCAAAAACGGGCTCGGCATGGTGCTGGGCGACGCCATCGCCCATAGGCTGCGGGGAAAGGGAGGGGACAACGACTATTGGCGCCATGTCGGCCGAAGGCTGCGCCTGGCGTTTGAGGAGCTCGGCCCGACGTTCATCAAGCTCGGGCAAGTGCTCGTCACCAGGCAAGATTTACTGCCGGAGCCGGTGACACTCGAGCTTGAGAAGCTGCTCGACCGGGTGCCGCCGATCGAGTTTGCCAAAATTCAATACATTCTCGAACGCGAGCTGTCCGACGGCCTCGAGACGTTTGAGTGGATCGACGAAACGCCCCTCGGTTCAGCGTCGCTCGCTCAAGTATACAAAGCGAAGCTGAAAGACGGTCCGGTCGTCGCTGTGAAAGTGGTGCGCCCGACGGTCGAAAAGCTGTTTCAAACCGATATCGCCATTATCAAAAAAATGGCCGCCCGCCTGCAAAAGCGGCTGCCGCCCGAGCTGCAGGCCGCCCTCGATCTTGGGGGCTCGTGCAAGATTATTACAGCAGCGCCATGGATGAGCTCGACATGACGGAAGAAGCAAGAAAAATGCAAGAAATGAAGCAAAAGTACGAAAGGAGGGCTGAACATGTCACGGTTCCGCACGTGTACGACGCGACGAAAAGCGTCTTAATTATGGAATATATCGACGGCTGGCTCATCAAAGATTTCCCTGTCGACTTTCTCACTTTCGAAGAGCGGGTCAACATTATGATTGACCTCGTCCACCATTACGTGCAGACGATGCTTGACGGCCATTACCATGCCGATGCCCACGGTTCCAACATTATGATTGACAAACGGACGAAAAAAGCGGTCATCATCGACTGGGGGATGACCGGGCGGATGGACAGCGTGATGGCGCAAATTTTAATGCGCGTCATTTTGCACATCCAGCTCAACCAGGCGGAAGACGCCGCCGAGGTGTTTATGGAGCTCATGTCGCCGACTGTGTACACCGATGTCGTCAAGTTGAAAGACGAGCTGCGGACGTTGACGCTCAATTACGTCAACGCTCACCAAGGCAGCAGCCGCTACAACTACGGCCGCCTCGTCCTTGAAGCGACGGCGATCGGGCTCCGCAACTACTGCAAAGTCCCGAACGGCTTGGCGCTTTGGGCGAAAGGATTTTCCGCCACCGAAGGGACGGCGCGCTGGATTTGCCCGGAAATTTCGTACGGCGAAGTCGTTGAGGCGTATGAAATTCCGATTTTAAAAAGCATCCTTGGAAAGCGCTTTAATTTTCGCGCCAACGCGAGTCTTGTCGCGGAAACGGCGGAAATGATCGCCACCTTCCCGCGCCGGTTCAACAAAGTGTTGGAGACGATGGCCGAAAACAAATGGCGCATGACCGTGCAAGTCCAAACCGATCCGGTGACGCGCAATACGCTCAACCAAATCGCCAACCGGCTGGCGCTTTCCATCATCGCGTTTGCCATCATTATGGCCACCGGGTTTATTGTCGCCAGCATCCCGGGCGGAACGTTTCTCGGCATGGAGAAAACGACGATCGCCAACATCGGGTTGGCCGCTTCTGTCATCTTGGTCGTTTTCCTTGGCTGGCGGCTGTTCCGGACGCGCAAACAGCGGCCGCGATTTTAAAGAGGGAGGAAGGAACATGCGCGAGGAACAAGAAGAGCTGACGATGTCAAAGCGCATCGAGGCGTTTTACCGGCAAAGCGGCGGGCCGGGAAGCCCGACCATTCGCCGGTTGCTCGATAAGCATTTGCTGTATGGGAAAGACCACGGCCTGCCGGGGAAAAAGGAAGAGTTTGAGGATGTCATCCGCGATGTGTTTTTGCAAGACCATTCGACCCGGCCGCTCGTCATCGGCCTTTTCAAGCTGAAAGAAACGCTCAAGCAGGAATGGGACGCCTATTTGGATGCATTGCGGGGCCGCGGCATCCGTGAAGAGGAGGCGGATATGGCCGGCAAGCGAGTGTAATGGGCGGATGGAAAAGGAGGGAACGACATGGCAAAAGCCGCAGTATTGCACCGCTACGGGGAGCCGCTTTTCATCGAGGAAGTGGAAGTGGCAGCCCCGAAGCGCGGGGAAGTGAAAGTGAAACTGAAAGCAGCCGGCCTATGCCATAGCGATTGGCACGTCATCGACGGAACGCTCCCGCTGCCGCTGCCGATCGTGCTTGGTCATGAAGGGGCGGGCATCGTCGAAGAGGTCGGGGAGGGCGTGACGAGCGTGAAACGCGGCGACCACGTCGTCTTAAATTGGGTGCCGGCTTGCGGCCGCTGCCGCTACTGCCAAATGGGGCGGCGAGATTTGTGCGAGGAGGCGGCAAGGCTGACGGCGACCGGGACCATGCCCGACGGGACGACGCGCTTTTCTTGGCAAGGGAAGCCAGTGTATCAGTTTTTAACAACCGGCGCGTTCAGTGAATATACCGTTGTGCCTGAGCAGGCCGTCATTCCGATTCGCCGCGACGTGCCGTTTGAAGTGGCCGCCTTGATCGGCTGCAGCGTCATCACCGGCGTCGGCGCCGCCATTCACACGGCCAAGGTGAGCCCGGGCAGCACGGTCGCGGTGATCGGCGCCGGCGGCGTCGGATTCAATATCATTCAAGGAGCCGCGTTAGCGGGGGCGAAACAAATTATAGCCATTGATGTCGTCGATGAAAAATTGGCGATGACGAAAACGTTCGGGGCGACGCACACCGTCAACGCCCGCGAGGACGATGCCGTCAGCGCCGTGCTCGACTTGACCGACGGCATCGGCGTCGACTATGCGTTTGAAGCGATCGGCCGCCCGGAGACGATGGCCGACGCATACAACATGACGCGAAAAGCGGGAACGACGGTCATCGTCGGCATCGCCGCGCCGCATGAAACGGTGGAGATCAACGCCTTTTCGCTGCCGTCCCAATCCAAAACGTTGACCGGTTCGTGGCTTGGCCAAGGCAATCCGCCGGTTGACTACCCGAAGCTGCTTGATTTGTACGCGGCGGGCAAGCTGAAGCTCGAACCGCTCATCAGCGCCGTCTATTCGCTCGACCAAATCAACGACGGATTCGCCGCCTTAAAGAGCGGGCAAAACATTCGCGGCATCATTCGCTTTGAAGAATGAGACGACAAGCCGCCCCGCGTGCGTTTGGGTGAACAAACAAGAGAAGCTGTTGGGCGGTCGGAAAGAGGGCGTTCCATCCGCCCTTGGACGAAAACGGGAAGGCCGGTGTTTGGACGGGCAAACAAGGGGATCGAAAAAAACGTGGAACGATCGAGACGAGAGGGGGATTGACATGCCGGTGTTTCAAAGCGAGCAGGAAGTATACGACGTTCTCGGCCGCTTTTTTGAACGCGTGGCCGAAACGGAAGAGTCAAAAGAATTGATTGCGGCGACGGAGCTCGGGCCCGGATATGACGCGTTTGTCCAATACATTTTCCATAAGCCGGAAGCGAAAATTACATGGGCGCAGGAAAACGGGAAATTGAAAATTGTCTGCGGCGAAACAGCGCTGCGCCCGGAGCTCATTTTTGAGCAGACGGCGGATGTCGGGCATAAATTTTGGCTCGGGAAGCTCGATTTGCAGCAGGCGCTCGCCCGCCAGCAAATCAAAGTGCAAGGGCCGCTTGTGAACGCCTTGAAAGTATTGCCGCAGCTTGACGCCATTTACCCGGCGTACCGCGAATATTTGCAGGAAATCGGACGGAGCGACTTGTTGCTATAGCAGGCGAGCTTGGGAATGCATGGCGGGATGTCGCCAGGGGGCGCTGTAAGCACTTGAAAACGCGCTGTCTCCATCGGCTTTGCGCCCGATATAGCGGTTGGGAAAGGAGAAACGACGATGATTTCTATGAAAACAACAGAAGCTGGTTTATGGATTGGAGGAGAATGGCGGCCGGCGGCGGATGGCGCGATGTTTGACGTCATCGACCCGGCGACAGGCCAAGTGACGGCCCGTGTGGCCAACGCCGGGGAAAAAGATGTCGACGCAGCGGTCGCCATCGCCGAAGAGGCGTTTTCGGACCGGCGTTGGCTGTCGATTCCCCCCTTGAACGCGGGCGCATCTTGCGGCGCATCGCCGAACTGATCCGCCAGCACCACTACGAACTGGCGCAACTCATGACGCGGGAAAACGGCATGCCGATCAATCTAGCGTTGTTTGTTGAAATTCCGCTTGCCGCCGACTGCTTCGACTTTTTCGCCTCGCTCGTCGTCAAGCCGCAAGGGGAGGTGCTGCCGTTTTCCGTCGCCGGCTCGGCGCCGGATTATATGGCGTGGACGGTGAAGGAGCCGATCGGGGTGGCGGGGCTCATCACCCCGTGGAATTTTCCGCTCCTCATGCCATCATGGAAAATCGCCCCGGCACTCGCCGCCGGCTGCACGATGGTGTTAAAACCGGCGCCGGAAACGCCGCTGACGGCGCTGAAGCTCGCCGAGCTTTGCCATGAGGCCGGCGTGCCGGAAGGCGTCATCAACGTCCTGCCCGGGCTCGACGAAGCGGGAAAAGCGCTCGTCCGTCATCCGGGCGTGCCGAAAATCGCGTTTACCGGCGAGACGGCGACCGGCCGCCATATTTTGCAAGCGGCCGCGTCGCACATCAAACGGGTGACGCTCGAGCTCGGCGGCAAGTCGCCGAACATCATCTTTGCCGACGCCGACTTGGAACAGGCGGCGAAAAGCGCGCTGTTTGGCGTGTTCTACAACTCCGGGCAAGTGTGCCAAGCGGGAAGCCGCATTTTAGTCGAACGGCCGGTTTACGAAACGTTTGTCGAGCTGTTGGCCAGCAAAGCGAAAAAGCTGAAAGTCGGGCCCGGGACGAACCCGCGCAGCGACCTTGGCCCCGTCATCAGCCGGGAGCAATACGAGAAAGTGTTGCGCTACATTGACATCGGCAAGCAGGAAGGAGCGAAGCTCGTTGCGGGAGGGAGCGCTTTAGATGGGCTTGGCGGCGGCTATTTCATTGAACCGACCGTCTTTGCCGATGTATCGCCATCGATGTGCATTGCCCGTGAAGAAATTTTCGGGCCGGTCGCCGCTGTCATTCCGTTTCAAGATGAAGAGGAAGCCGCCTCCATTGCCAACGATACGATTTACGGCTTGGCGGCGGCGGTTTGGACGAATGACATCAAGCGGGCGCTCCGTCTTGCCCGGCGGGTGAAAAGCGGAACGGTGTGGCTCAACACGTACCAAGTGCTGTCACCGACCGCGCCGTTTGGCGGGTACAAGCAAAGCGGCCTCGGGAGAGAGCTTGGCATGCAGGCGCTCGACGCCTATCTCGAGACGAAAACGGTTATTTGCGACTTGAATGACCGGCCGATGACGTTGTTTTAACAGGCGGGGAAGGCGCTCTTTTGTGGAGGGAGCACGTGCCTGCTTTCAGAGGACATTCGGTGAAAGATGAACCGATTCCAGCGCAGCGGAACGATAGAAGGAGGGAATAGGATGGTCCATCATGACGGTTTTCAAACGGTGAAAGCGACGATCGATTGGGAACATCCGATGTTTAAGTTGTATGAAAAAGCGAAACGAAACGGGAAATGGAATCCGGCTGACATCGACTTCAGCCAAGATCAGAAAGATTTTGCCAACTTGACGAGCGAAGAAAAAATTTCCGCGCTGCCGCTTGTTGCCGGTTTCTCGGCCGGCGAAGAGGCGGTGACGCTCGACATTTTGCCGATGGCCCACGCCCTCGCGCGCCAAGGGCGGCTGGAGGATGTCTTGTTTTTGACGACGTTTATGCATGATGAAGCGAAACATGTCGAGATGTTTTCCCGCTGGCAGCAGGCGGTCGGCATCGGGCAAATGGATTTGTCCGTCTTCCATAACGATGATTACAAACGCATCTTTTATGAAGCGCTGCCGGAAGCGATGAACCGTCTGTACACCGACGACTCGCCGGAAGCGGTCATCCGCGCCGCCACCGTCTACAACATGATCGTCGAAGGGACGCTTGCCGAATCAGGCTATTACACGTTCCGACAAATTTATAAAAAAGCCGGGCTGTTCCCTGGCCTTTTGCAAGGGATCGATTACTTGAACATGGATGAAGGCCGCCATATCCAATTCGGCCTTTATACGATCCAGCGGCTCGTCAATGAAAATGAGCGGTATTACGAGTTATTTATCCAGTATATGGATGAATTATGGCCGCATGTCATCGGCTATGTCGCCTATTTGACCGAGCTCGGAAAGCGCCAGCAGCAGCTCGCCCGCACATATGCGCTCGAGATCGACTATGATTTGTTGAATCGATATGTGGTGAAACAGTTCAACCTCCGCAAAAAGCAAATCAGCCGCACGAAGCGCGTCGACGTCGTTGAGGAGCTCGAAAAAACGGCTGCTGAGTCATGAGCGGACGGGCGGGTGGCCCCCTCCCCCCGCCCGCATCTAGAAAAGGTCGGTGATTTGGAGAAAATGCACCAGCAAGGAGCAGCTTGGTCAACAGCTCTTTCGTGCATTCGAGGACCCATCTTTTTGAAGAAAACGCGGCTTTTCACCAATCTTCTAAAAAAACAGGGGAGAAAGCGTCTCATCCAGTATTTTCCGGCTTGGCGCGAAATAGGTGCGAGGGAGGGCGCAGCCGGTTTGTGCGGCATGTGGGCAAGACCGCTGCTGCCTTCAAGGGGAGCAAGGTATTTATTTTGGGGGAATAGGGATGAATCAAAGCTTGTCGGATGAAGGAACACAAAGGGGGCATGAAAAAATGGGGAGCTTGTTTGCGGTCAATCCAAAACGATTTGCGATTGCGGGGGGAGCTGGGTTCCTCGCCGTCATCGCCTTGGTTGCCATGTTGCTTCTGTCAGGGACGGCGTTTGCGGCGTTTCCGCTGTCAGGGGTTGGGGGATTTACGATCAGCGCTGATAAAATTACGGGAACCGGGTTTAAACTGTATCCCGCCATCGGTGAAACCGAACAAAGAGGGGCTTGGGGACAGGCCGCCGTCGACTTGGCGTCGGCGAACATCACCAATTTGGTGCTGACGAAAAACATCAACACCGAATCGGCTCTCGGCGCTTACGGCATTAAAAGCATCGATGTTGTCGTTACCGGCGGCAATGTGAGCGGGCAAAATTTAAAATTGCGCGTCACCGGCATTCAAGCGGACAGCACGTCATTTGCCGGCTTGGAGACGCAAGAGCATAAAACCGACAACCCGCTCAATGTTATCGATTTGAGCGCGCCGAGCTTGACTCTTGACAAACCGAGCTTGAACACGCATTACATGTCGGCTGGGTCGATCACGATTCCGAACATGAAGTTGAAAGTGATCGCCAACATGAAGGACGGAAGCCGTGTCGGCGACTTTTAATCCGGTCTGATCATCATTTGAATGAGAGCGGTTCATCTCCTATTCCTCCCAAAATGAATTGGATGATCTGTGATCTTGTTCCTTGTGTCGAAAGTTGCATCAACTGTGGATCAAAGGGGTGACGGAAAGAGGGACGGCGGAGTGTTCAGCTTGTCCGCTGCTGTCACTTGCCGAGAGAGAAGATGAAAACGGGTAAAGGGAGGCAAGACCATGGGAAAGATGTTCGAGATTGGGCAAATTGCGGTCATAGGGGCGCTGACGGGCGCGTTTATCGGCGGAATCGTGCTCCAAGGAGGGATTGAAGGAGCGCTGTGGGGTGGACTGGCGCTGGCCGCTGTTCTCGCGGCGGCCGTTTGGCCGCTTCTCGAACGCCCAACTGCTTTGATGCGAGCGAAATATGGAGCGGCGGCTTTTTTGCCCGGCATGCTTGTTGGCGGGAGTCAATGGCTGTCGATCGGGGTTGTTGGGGCAGCGGTGGGAGGGGCGGCGAGCAGCGCGCTGGCTGCTTTTGTTGCCTCTCGCCTCATCGTGCGCCAGGAAGAACAAGGCCGTTATATCCGCACGCGTTTTCATTACGTGTGGCTGTTTTTTGGTGGATCCCTCGTGACGTTTTTCGCTTTAAACGCCCTGTTTGTCGCTGAGAGGGCGGCGCCGTGGCAAACATGGGCGCGATCGATTCCGATGGCCGTTCAGTCCTCCATCGTTCTTGCCTTCGTGTTGCTTGGATATATGATTTGCATCGGCTGGCAAAAGAGAAAGACCGAGACATGGCGGCAAGCGCGGTCGGCTGCCCGCCGGGCGGGGGGAGCGCTGCTGGTTGGAGGGTTGCTGCTTATCGCCGCCGCTTCGATGTTCCATTATGGCCTTTGGTCTGTTCACGATGCAGCCCGCTTTGTCGGGCCGCTGTTGTCGTATGCCTTAGGTTGGATGCTGCCGTGCGCCGTCGGGCTTTTGCTTGCTAAAAACCGCTATCGTCCTGTGTTAGGATCGGTGCTCGGGATGATTGGCGCGATATTCGTCTTGATCGTTGGCATTAGCGTGTTTCCGATGTTGCTGCTTCCTGGAAGCGGGCTGATGTGGGCTGGGCTGGTCACGGGGCTGGTGATGATCGTTTTGTCCATTTTAAGCATGATCAAACCGCAAAGCCATGTCACCATCGGCAGCTTTCTTATTCTTGCTTCCATTCTGTCTTTCGTCGGTGCAGCAGGAGGTCTGATCATCGGAGGGGTGATCGGGCTTTTAGGAGGTGCGCTTGTGGTCGGATGGAGCGGGAAACAGGAAGAAAAAACAAGCAGTGATTCTTCTCCCCCCGCCTCTCCGATCCCGCCGCATTCGCCAACGATGACAGGATAAAGGAGGAACCCAATGAAATCCATCAAATGGCTCAAAATGTCGTTTCTTGCGTTGCTGCTTCTCCTCTGCTTGCCGCTTGGCGGTTCGCGTTCACTCGCTGCAGGGGAGGAACAAGGATTTGTCATTCATGCTGATAAAGTCGTCGGCATCCTCGATTTAGGGGGCATTATCCTTGGTTCGCCGAAAGTGATCGTCGGCAAGCTTCCGATTGCGTTCATCCAAGCAGACATCAGCGGATTGTCAATGGAACGGGCCATCGACACGCCGCAAGGAACCATCGTGCTGTCGATTCGCTCGGAAGGAACAGCGAGCGCCACTTGGATGAAGCTCGATGTGACGAAATTGAAGTTCGGGGGCCTTTGCTTGGATGGGTTTCCCATTAAGCAGTGCTTGAGAGACGTCACGTTGGTGGCGACGAAGATGACGGCCTCCCGTCTCTCCATCCCCGGCATGTCGCTGTCGGCCTCATTTTCTGGTGCAACTCTAGCGCAAGCGGAGCAAAGCGCACTCGAACAAACCGATCTCGCGCAAGAAGCGGAACGGCTCATCTGGCAGCTGGATGAACAAAAGCAAGGCGATAACAGCGCCGCCCGTATGGTTGAGACGCTGCAAGCAAACGTCCCAGCGTTGGAGAAGCGTGTCAAGGCGAGAACGGATAAATGGGGGACGCTCGCAGAAAAGCTGAACGCTGTTTCGGCTTCTCTCCAACAGCTTGAACGGGCCATGGCGGGCGGACAAACAGCTGGAAGCGAAGAAAGAGCGCAATATGAAGAAATCAAGGTTCGACTGCAGGAGTGGAACGAAATGATCGATCAACAAACGGCCGCCATCCGCCAAGATATCGAGAAATGGAAGGAACAAGACGCTCTATGGAAGAACGCAGTTTCGTATGCAACAGAAACGTTGAAGCTTGGAGAACAATCAAAAGCGATGAATCTTCTTTCGGCTTTGCGCTCGTCGCTTGATCGCGTCAAACAACAGCTTGACAAGCTGGAAACGGACGGAGCAGTTTGGCGCAAAACGGCGAACGAGCTTGAACAGCGGCTGAATGCAGTAGTTGAATGGTGGAAGTCCAAACCGGCTGCCGAAGCGAACAGCGCGGACGGACGTTCTCAGCCCCCGCTTCCTTCGCCGGGAGCAGATGAGGAAGGAAAACGGTAAAGACATAGAAGGTTGGTAATGATAGAAAAGAAATGCTCTTCTTGAACTGCGAAACTCTACAACGCTTTTTTCACTTGAAAGCGACAAGTTCGCGCAATGGTGGTTTTTTCACCAACCTTATAGAAAACAAGAGGGCAAGGCGTTTGGCTCCTTGCCCTGTTGGTATGGACCGATTTCAGCAAGAAGCGCGCATGCCGACGCTACGGTGAACTACCCACCACCTACGCTTCGCTTAGAGATGGGGGCTTCAAGCGACTTGTGTGTGTTCGCCGAACGGTAAGCCACACACAAGAACCCTTTACGCTTCCCTTCGTTCCGAAGGTGTCCGTTCTAGCCATATTCTATCCTATTCGTTGGCTAACGCCAACCGACATTCATCTCCCACTTTCACTTCGTTTCAAAGCGGGAGACTTCTTTCGGAAAGATGTTAAATGATTCCGTCGCGAATCGCTTTGACAATGGCTTCAGTCCTGTTTTTGGCGTTCATTTTTTGCAAAATGGCAGACACATAATCGCGCACCGTGTATTCGCTCAAATGGAGACGCTTTGCCGCCTCGTACGTAGACGCCCCTTCGGCGACGAGCTTCAGCACTTCGATTTCCCGCGGCGATAAATGCGGCGTCGGCTGAACAAGATCGGAACGCCCTCCGCTGCATTTGGCCAAAATCTCCCCCGCGCTTTGTCCGAATTTCATCACCGCCGTGTAAAGATCATTGGACAATTGAAAGGACGTCTTCGGACCGCAATCCAAAATGGCGGCGCCGATAAGCCGATTTTCCGACGGCGCGTAAATGGGAGCGATGACGATCGATTCCAGTTGAAACTGCTTGACGTATTTCATCGGCAATCCTTGCGCGGCATGGCGGACATAAATGGGCGGCACGTTCGTCATCTGGCGGCCGAGCAGCTGCAGCCGCTGGATGTATTGCTTAATGAACGGAAGGCTGTCGATGTGTTCGTGAATGCTTTTGATGTCATGATTGTTCAGTTGATAACCGTACAATCCGAATCCGCTTTCATGAGTGCTTGAATAGGCGAACAGGGCACATCGTTCAAACGGCAAGTAAGCGACAAATCCGGTTGAAATGTACTCGATCGCTTCGTTCAGCGATTTGGCCCGCATAATCCATTGGTCAAACAACAAGACGGCGTCTTTCCAAAGATGTTGCTCTTTTGTGCGAATGACGGCCTTCTGGGCGGCATGAGACTGTTCGAGAGCGTGAAGAAGAAACGGGATGACGAGTTGTTCTTCCCCTTCTGCGCAAACGAGCAAAAGATCGCTCCCCATGGGAGCGGAATCAATCGCATTCCGCCCGCGTCCATGCGGGAAAGAATGCGTTCACATAAAGCGAAAATCGTCTCTCCATACATCGCGCCTTCTGTGAGCGCATCGGCCGCGCTTCCATGCCATTTGGCGACGATGAATCCACCGTCCGCTGTTCTTGCCAGCTGGGCGATCCAGGCGATCGGCAGCTGCTTGGATGAAACGATTTGCGAAAGAAACTGCTCCAAATCGAATTCGGGGCAGCCAGAAGCATTGACGGACTCATGAAGCTTCGAAAAAACGTACTGAATGGCTTGATGAACGCGAAATTCCACAACACCGTCCGATTGAATGGCTTCGTGAACCGCGTTTTCCATCATCGATAAAATGGCGGTGGACTGGTTGGGTGACAGCCCGCCGTTTCGCTTTTCCCACTCGCGGCGAAATGACGCCAGCCATTCATCGATATCATTCATGGGATCAAGCCATTGCGAAGAGAACACGTCAACGGCAAGCCGCAAAGGCTGGGCCGCGGCATGCTGCTTGTCCTCCAGTTCGCGGCATTTGCCCAGCCAAGCGGATAAAATGTCGTCGCGGTGTTTCCGAATCATCTCCCATCCTTCTTTCAAAATGGCGTCCAATCGGATTGACAAGCGCAAGTCCATTCGTTTTCCCTCCTTAAGTTTTTTTCTTGTTTTTTGTCCAAACGATATCATTGCTTCCGTTTCGTGTATCGATCGTTCCATACAATTGGGCGTCATGGGCGTCGGATGTTGGTTGATGCCGGGAGAGAAAAACGAGTGCAAAGATGTTGGGAACAAGAGAAACCGGTTGCGGAAAGTCCTATGATCATCGTGGTGATATATATTAATAATATTATAACAATTCTGTCTATTATGATACAAATGGTTTGCGAACCGTATTTCCATTGTGTACGATAGAGATAAAGAAACGAAAGGGGATCATAAACGGATGAGCACGACCGAACATAAACAAGAAGCCCCCAAACCGTCCGTTGCAAAGTCATCACCGTCAGCGACACGAGAACGGAGGAAACCGACCGAAGCGGCCGGCTGATGATCGAGCTGCTCACGGAAACCGGGCATGAGGTTGTCGGCTATGAGATCGTCAAAGACGAAGCGGACGCCATTCGCGAGGCAGTGCTTGACGGCTGCCGCCGCGCCGATGTCGATGCCGTGCTCACGAACGGCGGCACCGGCATCGCCAAGCGCGACGTGACGATCGAAACGGTCGGTGCGCTGCTTGAGAAAGAACTCGTCGGCTTTGGCGAGCTGTTCCGCTTCTTGAGCTACACCGAAGACATCGGCCCGGCCGCCATGCTGTCGCGCGCCGTCGCCGGCGTGGCGATGGACACCGCCGTCTTTTGCACTCCCGGCTCCACCGGCGCTGTGCGCCTCGCGATGACGAAGCTCATTTTGCCGGAGCTTGGGCATGTCGTGAGGGAGATTCGGAAGGATAGGGCGCCGCGTTGACGAAAAGAGAACATAAGCGAAAAAGAGGATGCCCGCTGCGGGCATCCTCTTTCATTCATCAAGCCTTGATGCATTTTTCCCGCTCTTGATTGCGCAGGATGAACCGCTGGATTTTGCCGCTCGGCGTTTTCGGCAGTTCGGCGACAAATTCGACTTCGCGCGGGTATTCATGTTTGGATAAGCGCGTTTTGACGAACAAGGACAGCTCGTCGGCCAGCTCGTCCGACGGCGCAAAGCCTTCTCTGAGCACGACAAACGCTTTGACGATTTCCCCTTTGACGGGATCCGGCTTCCCGACGGCGGCTGCTTCGACGACAGCCGGATGCTCAAGGAGGCAGCTTTCGATTTCAAACGGCCCGATGCGGTAGCCGGCGCTCGAGATGATGTCGTCCGCCCGTCCTTGGAACCAGAAATACCCGTCTTCGTCTTTTGTCGCCAAATCGCCGGTCAAAAACCAAGGGCCAACAAGCCGCTCGGCGGTTTTTTCAGGGTCTTTCCAATACCCCTTAAAGACGTTCGGGATCGAGTCGGTGTTAAAGGCAATTTGTCCGACTTCGCCGTCGGCGACTGGGGTTCCATTCTCATCGAGCAGGGCCACGTCAAAGCCCGGCAGCGGCCATCCCATCGATCCGGGCCGGATGTCCATCTTGGCGGCGTTGAAGTTTCCGATCAGCATCAACGTTTCCGACAAGCCATAATGGTCGTGGATCGTGACGCCCACGTGCTCTTGGAAAAAGCGGATGACTTCCGGATTGAGCGGCTCGCCCGCCGAGCTCATGGCGCGCACGTTCAGTTGATAGCGGCGAATGACGTCCGCGCCGGCCGCCGCCATCGCCCGATACGCGGTCGGGGCGTACGCGAAATTGGTCACCCGGTATTTTTCCATCAAGGAATAGCACGTTTCCGGCTTAAACGGCCCTTCGTAAAAGACGATCGGCACGCCAAAGGCCATCGGCGCAAAGGTGCAAAAGACGAGCCCGTACGCCCAGCCCGGATCCGCCCCGCCGAAAAAGACATCGTCATCGCGCAGGCCGATCGCATAGCGCATATACGGATAAAGGAGGTGGTCGCGAAAGCCGCGGCAAGGGCGGCGGGGCGACATGGCCGTAGAAAAAAGAGACGGCCGGTTTCGTCAGCGTATTTTGCGTTTTACCGCCGCTTCCTTTTCAAAGGAAACATGGGGACTGACCCGATACCAAATCCATAAATCATTCACGATCGAAGCGAGTTCGGCGATGTCAGCATTGAGCCGGCAGGAGCGCTCAAAATCATGTTCTTCGCCAAGCGCGTCTTGCTTTTTGTTGATTTCCCGCTCCAGGGCGGCGATGCGGTCGGGGATCATGCCGCGGATTGTTTCCCATTCCAGTAAAATCGCCTCTTGTTCGTTTGGGCTGTAGTCCTCCCAAGGCTTGTCCAGATGCGGCACGCGGATGCCGAGCCGCTTGTCGTCGATGAAGATGCCGTTCATTCTTGCCGCCTCCTTTTTTTCTATTATACGAAACATTTCCGCATATCGGTGAGGAATTTTTATTCTTTTTATTGAATAAGTATTGAAAAATCACGGGAAAGCTGATAAAGTGATAATGTGTTCAATTTGAATATTTATTTATATTTAAGTATATTTATGTGACAGGAGAGGAGAACGACCATGGCAAATCCAAAATTGGTGTTGGCCTACTCGGGCGGTTTAGATACATCGGTGGCGATCAAATGGCTTCAGGAGCGCGGGTATGATGTGATCGCGTGCTGCTTGGACCTTGGGGAAGGAAAAGACCTTGATTTCGTGAAAGAAAAAGCGCTCAAAGTCGGCGCGATCAAATCGTACGTCATCGACGTCAAAGACGAGTTTGCGAACGAGTATGCGCTCATCGCTCTGCAGGCGAACGCCCTGTATGAAGGGAAATATCCGCTCGTCTCGGCGCTGTCGCGTCCGCTCATCGCGAAAAAACTCGTTGAAATCGCCGAGCTCGAAGGCGCGGTGGCGGTCGCCCACGGCTGCACGGGGAAAGGGAACGACCAAGTGCGCTTTGAAGTGTCGATCAAAGCGCTCAATCCGGACTTGGACGTCATCGCCCCGGTGCGCGAGTGGAGCTGGTCGCGCGAGGAAGAAATCGAATACGCGAAACAGCACGGCATTCCGATTCCGGTCGACCTGGACAGCCCGTTTTCGATCGACCAAAACTTGTGGGGCCGCAGCAACGAGTGCGGCATTTTGGAAGACCCGTGGGCGGCTCCGCCGGAAGAGGCGTATGAGCTGACGGCTTCGCTTGAGAACGCGCCGGATGTGCCGGATGTCATCGAGATCGGCTTTGAACAAGGCGTGCCGGTGACGTTAAACGGCAAGGCGTATCCGCTTGCGCAGCTCATTTTGGAGCTGAACGCGTTGGCCGGCAAGCATGGCGTCGGTCGCATCGACCACGTCGAAAACCGCCTTGTCGGCATCAAGTCGCGCGAAGTGTACGAATGCCCAGGGGCGATCACGCTCATCAAAGCGCATAAAGAGCTGGAAGACTTGACATTGGTGCGGGAAGTTGCGCATTTCAAACCGATCATCGAGCAAAAAATCGCCGAAGTCATTTACAACGGTCTTTGGTTCTCACCGCTGAAAGACGCGCTCGTCGCGTTTTTGAAAGAAACGCAGAAAAACGTCACCGGCGTCGTGCGCGTAAAGCTGTTTAAAGGTCATGCGATCATCGAAGGGCGCAAATCGCCGTTCTCGCTTTATGATGAAAAACTGGCGACATATACGTCAGAAGACGAGTTTGACCATCAAGCGGCGGTCGGGTTCATCACGCTGTACGGCCTGCCGACGAAAGTCAACAGCATCGTCAACAAGCAACACAAAGCGTCGGTATCGGCCGGCCAATAAGGAAAAGGAAGGAGGAAGTCGCATTCCTCTGCGGCGAGATTCGTGAAAAAGCTTTGGGGCGGACGGTTTACGAAAACAGCGGAAGAATGGGTCGACGAGTTTGGCGCGTCGATCCCATTCGACCAAGAGCTCGTTGAAGAAGACATTGAAGGCAGCCTTGCCCATGTGACGATGCTTGGCGAATGCGGCATTTTGCCGGCGGAAGATGTCGAGAAGATCAAGAGCGGACTCCTGCGGCTGCTCGAAAAAGCGAAGCGGGGGGAACTCGAGTTTTCCGTCGCGTATGAAGACATTCATTTAAACATTGAAAAAATGTTGATCGACGACATCGGCCCGGTCGGCGGCAAGCTGCACACCGGACGGAGCCGGAACGACCAAGTGGCGACCGATATGCATTTATACTTGCGCAAGCGCGTTGAAGAGATTCTTGGCCTCATCCGCGGGCTGCAGCGGGCGCTTGTCGCTCAAGCCGAAAAGCATGTCGAAACGATCATGCCCGGATATACGCATTTGCAGCGGGCGCAGCCGATTTCGTTCGCCCACCATCTGCTGGCTTATTTTTGGATGCTCGAGCGCGATTATGAGCGGTTTTCCGAGTCGCAAAAGCGCATCAACCGCTCGCCGCTCGGCGCCGGGGCGCTCGCCGGGACGACGTTTCCGATCGACCGGCATCGGACGGCGGAGCTTTTGGGCTTTGCCGATATTTACGAAAACAGCCTCGATGCGGTGAGCGACCGCGATTTCATCATCGAGTTTTTAAGCAACAGTTCGATGCTCATGATGCACCTGTCGCGGCTCGCTGAAGAGCTCATCCTTTGGTCGAGCCAAGAGTTTCAGTTCATTGAGCTCGATGATGCGTTTGCGACCGGCAGCAGCATCATGCCGCAAAAGAAAAACCCGGACATGGCCGAGCTCATCCGCGGCAAAACCGGCCGCGTGTACGGCCATTTGATGGCGCTTCTCACGGTGATGAAAGGGCTGCCGCTCGCCTACAACAAGGACATGCAAGAAGATAAAGAAGGCATGTTTGATACAGTAAAGACGGTCGTCGGGTCGCTGAAAATTTTCACCGGAATGATTGAAACGATGAACGTGCGCACAGACGTCATGGAGCGGGCGACGAAGCAGGACTTTTCCAACGCGACCGAGCTTGCCGATTACTTGGCGGCGAAAGGCGTCCCGTTCCGCGAGGCGCATGAGGTCGTCGGCAAGCTCGTCTTGCATTGCATCGAACAAGGCGTCTTTTTGGCCGATTTGCCGCTTGACGTGTACAAAGAAGCGTCGCCGCTTTTTGAGGAAGACATTTATGACGCCTTGCACCCGCGCACGGCCGTCAACCGCCGCAACAGCGCCGGCGGCACCGGTTTTGCCGAAGTGCGGGCGGCGCTTGAAAAAGCGAAAGAAAAGCTAAACACCCCGTAACGGCGGGGTGTTCTTTTTTGGCATTCACCGGCGGCACAGAGAATGGATGCATTCGTTGAGCGCGGAAGGCTATTCTTTCGGCGTCCGCACAACAAGCACATCGCATTTCGCATGGCGGACGATGTTTTCCGAGACGCTGCCGATCAGGAACCGCTCGACCGCGTTCAACCCGGTCGCCCCGCAAATGATGAGGTCGGCTTTGTATTTTGGAGCGACGTCTTTGGCGATTTTCACTTTCGGCGAGCCGAATTCGACCGCGATGTCCACATCGTCGAGTCCCGCGGCGACGGCTTCGTTTTTATACCGTTCCAGAAGTTCGTTCGCATATTGCTCACATCGTTCGGCGAGGGCGTAATCGTGCGCTTCAACGGTCGTAAAGCCGCGCAAGTCAATGATGTGGGTCAAAATGAGTTTCGCTCCGTTGCGCTTGGCGATTTGAACCGCTTTTTTGAACGCCCATTCCGCCTCCTTCGAGCCATCGACAGCGACGACGATCGTTTGGTAGGTCATGGTCATGTTCTCCCCTCCCTTTGGTGAAAAATGCTATCTCTATATATGGTATACCCATCGCCCTTTGACGAGAAACTAGGCCATATATTGAGATTTTGTGAAAGAAGGAGGAAGGGCGATGGAAAAGCGGCATAACGACTGGCAGTACGATGAAGAGGAAGTACGGACGATCACCGAGCAAATTACCGAGTCGTATGAAAGCGGCATTGTTGACGATGACGAATCGTATTACGACCCGCGCCGCGAAGTCGGCGAATAACCATGGCGCCCATGCGCTATGGTTATTTTTTTGTATTCCCCTTGTTTGTAGTAAAGTAAAAATGGGACAGCAAATCGCGACGAGGAGGGAGAAGGGTGCGGCACGCCTTGATTACGGCCGGAGCGAAAGGATTGGGGAGAAAAGTGACCGAGCTGCTGCTTGATAAAGGCTACTCGGTGACGGTGAACTACCGGAGCGATGAACAGGCGGTGCGCTCGCTTGCCGAGAAGTACCGCGGCGCCGCTGACCGCCTCCAGTTTGTGCAGGGAGATGTGACGGACAAAAACGATTTAGCGGCGCTTGTGGACGCCGCCATGGAGCGGTTCGGCCGCATTGACTGCCTTATCAACAATGCAGGGCCGTACATTTTTGAGCGGAAAAAGCTGGCCGATTATACGGAAGACGAATGGTACGAAATGATTGAAGGCAATTTGAGCTCGGTCTTCCATTTAGTGAGGCGGACGATCCCGATTATGCGAAAACAGCGGTTTGGCCGCATCATTACGTACGGATTTCAAGGAGCGGCGGATGCCCCCGGCTGGGTGCACCGTTCGGCGTTCGGCGCGGCGAAAGTCGGGTTGGTGTCGCTGACGAAAACGATCGCCCTGGAAGAGGCGGAATATGGAATTACCGCCAATATGGTGTGCCCAGGCAACATTGTCGGCGCCATGAAAGAGGCGGGGATCGCCGACGCCCGCGTGAGAAGGGATGCGGAAACGCCGGTCGGGCGCCCGGGGACTGGCGAAGATATCGCCCGCGTCATCGCGTTTTTATGCGAGGACGACTCGGATTTCATCACCGGCGCCGTCATTGACGTCACCGGCGGAGCGAACGTCATTTACCGCCACCTTTTCCGTTGAGAACAGCGCCTCCTCCTTTTTTCGTTTGCTTTTGCGCGAAACGGGGCACAATAAAAGAAGAAGCGGGAAGGAAAAAGGAGGAAAAAGTGATGAAGATCGGCATTCCAAAAGAAATCAAAAACAATGAAAACCGCGTCGCCATCACTCCGGCAGGCGTGATGACGCTCGTCAAAGCGGGGCATGACGTGTATGTGGAGACGGAAGCCGGCGCTGGGTCGGGGTTTTCTGACGCTGAATATGAAAAAGCCGGGGCAGTGATCGTGACGAACGCGGAAGATGCCTGGGCGGCGGAGATGGTGTTGAAAGTGAAAGAACCGCTGCCTGAGGAGTTCCGCTATTTCTGTCCTGGGCTCATTTTATTTACGTATTTGCATTTAGCCGCGGCCGAAGCGCTCACGAAAGCGCTCGTCGAGCAACAAGTGGTCGGCATCGCTTACGAGACGGTGCAGCTTGCGAACGGCTCGCTGCCGCTGTTGACGCCGATGAGTGAAGTCGCCGGCCGCATGTCGGTGCAAGTCGGCGCCCAGTTTCTCGAGAAGCCGCACGGCGGGAAAGGCATTTTGCTTGGCGGCGTGCCCGGGGTGCGGCGCGGCAAAGTGACGATCATCGGCGGCGGCACAGCGGGGACGAACGCGGCGAAAATCGCGGTCGGCCTCGGGGCGGACGTGACGATTTTGGACATTAACGCCGAGCGGCTGCGCGAGCTCGATGATTTGTTCGGCGACCAAGTGACGACGTTGATGTCCAACTCGTATCATATCGCCGAATGCGTGCGGGAATCGGATTTGGTCGTCGGCGCCGTCTTGATCCCGGGGGCGAAAGCGCCGAAGCTGGTGACGGAAGAGATGGTGCGCTCGATGACGCCAGGCTCGGTGTTGGTCGACGTCGCCATTGACCAAGGCGGCATTTTCGAAACGACCGACCGCGTCACGACGCACGACGATCCGACATACATCAAGCACGGCGTCGTCCATTACGCCGTCGCGAACATGCCGGGCGCGGTGCCGCGCACGTCGACATTCGCGCTTACGAACGTCACGATCCCATACGCCTTGCAAATCGCCAACAAAGGCTACCGTGCCGCGTGCTTGGATAACCCGGCGCTGTTAAAAGGGATCAACACGCTCGACGGGCACATCGTGTACGAAGCGGTCGCGGCCGCGCACAACATGCCGTATACGGATGTTCATTCGTTGCTGCAGGGATGAAACCATGAAGATGGAGCCGCCTTGATGGCGATGAGAAAACAAAGCTGTCCGAATCGGCTTGGGGATCGAGCCGGTGGACAGCTTTTGCCAATGGCCTCTCTCGGTGAACTACCCACCACCTACGCTTCGCTTAGAGATGGGGGCTTCAAGCGACTTGTGTGTGTTCGCCGAACGGTAAGCCACATACAAGAACCCTTTACGCTTCCCTTCGTTCCGAAGGTGTCCGTTCTAGCCATATTCTATCCTATTCGTTGGCTGACGCCAACCGAGATTCATCTCCCACTTTCACTTCGTTTCAAAGTGGGAGACTTCTTTCGGAAAGATGTTAAACAATGATCAACTCCTTCGAAAACGACGTCAATACCTCAACCCCATGATCCGTGACCGCGACGTCGTCTTCAATGCGCACGCCGCCGATGGATGGGACGTAAATGCCCGGTTCGATTGTAAACACCATGCCGGGGGCGAGCGGTTCGTTGTTGGCGCCATGAAGCGATGGGTATTCGTGGATCTCGATCCCTAAGCCGTGCCCGACGCGGTGGGTGAAATAGTCTCCGTAGCCGGCTTGTTCGATGACGTTTCGGGCGGCGCGGTCGATCTTCTTCATCGCGGTTTGCGGGCGGCAGGCGTCGATCGCCGCCTGCTGGGCGCGCCGAACGGTATCGTAAATGAGCCGCTGTTCGTCGCTTGCCGTCTGACAGACGACGGTGCGGGTAATGTCGGAGCAATACCCATCGACGATGACGCCTAAATCGAACAGCACGAAATCCCCCGGTGCGACCGCCGCCGTTCCCGGCACGCCGTGCGGATCGGCTGATTTTGCGCCCGTGAGCACGGTCGTGGGAAACGACATCCCTTCAACGCCGAGTTTTTTCAGCTCATATTCAATAACGGCGACAAGTTCGAGCTCCGTCACGCCCGGGCGGATGGCCGAGACGCCGATTTCGATCGCTTTGTCGGCAAGTTCTGCCGCCTGGCGCAACACCTTCATTTCCTGCTCATCCTTGATCAGGCGAAGCTGGCGCAGCTTTTCTTCGGCGTCGTGCCACTTGGCGTTTGGAAACAATGCCGAGAGACGCTCGAAACGGTCGAACGACAAATCGTTTTTCTCAACGGCAATCGAGACGGCCTTGATGCCGCGCGCTTCGAGATGGCGGCGGATCTCGTTCCACGGGTCAGTGCTGTCGTCGTAGCCGATCACCGTATGCCCAAAGCCGCTCCGGCGGGCGCGCGGCGCTTCCATTTGCGGACAGACGAGCGCGGGCTCGCTGTCAGGGAAAACCAAAAGCGCCAGCAGCCGCTCGTGCGGGTCGCAAAAAAAGCCGCTCAAATAAAAAACGTTGGCGCTTGACGTGATGAAGGCGAATGAACTATGTTGTTGTTGAAGCCAAGTGGAAAATGCTTGCAGCCGTTGGTTCATCGTTCCCTTCCTTCCTTTTTTCGTGATCGTCCATTTTGAGCGTATCAAGAAACGGGCCGTTTGTAAATGGACAGGCGGGAAAAGAAGGAAATGGATGGGCGGCGGCGAATCATGTGTAGTGGAAAGGAGAGATGTGACGATGAAAATCAGCTACCATGGCCATTCGGTCGTCCGCATTGAGACGAACGGAAAAACGATTTTGATCGACCCGTTCATCACCGGCAATACGACGACCGATTTGAACGCGGCGGATGTGAAAGCGGATGTCATTTTGTTGACGCATGGGCACGGGGATCATGTCGGCGATACGGTTGAAATCGCCAAGCGGAACAACGCCCTTGTCGTGGCCACATTTGAGCTGGCGACGTATTTAAGCTGGCAAGGCGTCGAGACGTTTGGCATGAACATCGGCGGGGCGCGCGAATTTGACTTTGGCACGGTCAAGTTCACGCAGGCGTTCCACAGCTCCGGGTTTGTGACGGACGACAAGCAAATCATTTATTTAGGCATGCCGACCGGCATTTTGTTCACGGCCGAAGGCAAAACGATCTACCATGCCGGCGACACGGGGCTGTTTTCTGACATGAAGCTGATCGGCGAGCGCCATAACATCGATGTCGCCTTTTTGCCGATTGGGGACAGCTTCACGATGGGGCCGGAAGATGCGGCGGTCGCCGCCGAGTGGCTCGGGGCGAAACTCGTCGTGCCGATCCATTACAACACGTTCCCGCCGATCGCCCAAGACCCCGAGCGGTTCGTCTCGCTCCTCCCGCCGGGCGTCGGCCGCGCGTTGAAACCGGGGGAAAGCATCGAGCTGTAACAGAGGCGCCCTTCCCGCTTTGGGAAGGGCGCTTTCTGATGGCCGGCGCGACCGTTGAATCCCCGCCGCTGCGCCCTGTATAATGGAGGTAACAATGCGTAAAGGGTGAAGAACCGTTGGCGACAAAACACGAGCAAATTTTGGAATACATTCACCGGCTGCCGATCGGCGAGAAAATTTCCGTCCGGCAGATCGCCAAGGAAATGGGCGTGAGCGAAGGGACGGCGTACCGAGCGATCAAAGATGCGGAGAACAAAGGATACGTAAGCACGATCGAGCGCGTCGGCACGATTCGGATCGAGAAAAAGCGGAAGGAAAACATTGAGAAGCTTACGTACGCCGAGGTTGTCAACATTGTGGACGGCCAAGTGCTTGGCGGACGTGAAGGGCTGCATAAGACGCTCAACCGTTTTGTCATCGGCGCCATGCAGCTGGAGGCGATGATGCGCTATACGGGCGCAGGGGATTTGCTTATCGTCGGCAACCGGACGAAGGCGCACGAGCTGGCGCTTCAGGCGGGGGCGGCCGTGCTCATCACCGGCGGGTTTGACACGGCCGACCACGTGAAAAAGCTCGCCGATGAGCGGCGGCTGCCGATCATTTCGACGAGCTATGACACGTTTACGGTCGCGACGATGATCAACCGGGCGATTTACGACCAGCTCATCAAAAAAGAAATTGTGTTGGTCGAGGATATTCTCATTCCGCTTGACAAAACAGCGTACTTGCGCGTCCATGATCCGATTGAGCGGTGGTATGCGTTGAACAAAGAGACGCGCCATAGCCGGTTCCCGGTCGTCGATGATGAGCTGAAAGTGCAAGGGGTTGTGACGGCAAAAGACGTGCTGGATGTTGACCGGCAGCTGCCGATCGAAAAGGTGATGACGAAGCAGCCGATTACGGTGAACGGAAAAACGTCAGTGGCGTTTGCTTCTCATATTATGGTATGGGAAGGAATTGAGCTTCTCCCGGTGGTGGATGACTATAACCGGCTGCAAGGGATCATCAGCCGCCAAGACGTGTTAAAAGCGCTGCAAATGGCGCAGCGTCAGCCGCAAGTCGGGGAGACGATCGATGATCTCATCACCGCCCAGTTTCGTGAGTCAGGCGACAAAGAAACGCTGTTTCGCTGCACGATTACGCCGCAGATGACGAACTATTTAGGGACGCTCTCGTACGGCGTGTTTACGACAATCGTCACCGAAGCAGCGGCGCGCATGCTTCGCGCGTACAAACGCGGCGATTTGGTGATGGAAAATATCACGATTTACTTCATCAAGCCGGTGCAAATCGACAGCACGGTCGACGTGCGGGCAAAGCTTTTAGAGCTCGGGCGCAAGTTCGGGAAAGTGGATGTCGAAGTGTATAACGAAGGCGATCTTGTCGGCAAAGCCATGATGATGTGCCAGCTGATCGACCGATAAACGGTAAAGGAAAAAAAGGATGTCCACTTCCTCATTGGAACATCCTTTTCCTTTATCGTTGGCCGGCGCATACACCAAACGGCATTACCCTTGTTTTGCCGCTTCCTTTGCCTCTTCGACCGCCTGCGGCAGATAGCAGCGGTAGGCGCGGTAGCCGGCCCAAACGCTGCCAAAGCCTAGTGCGATAAAGATGGCGGAGATGATATAGGTGACGATTGTCTGATACAAAAACAATTGGTTGATCCCGAACAAGGCAACGAACAGTCCAAGCGCCATGCTCGATTTCGCTGAGAGAAAGCGGCGTTCCATCGGACGACGGGAGCGGACGTAGCGGATTTTATAATAGACGTAAAACGAAAAGGAAAATATAATGAAAATAACCAGGGCTGGCATGGTTGGGTCCCTCCGTTGTTCATTTCTTTTTTCATTGTACATAGAAGCAGGGAAAAATGCCAGCGGTTGAATATGACAGGTGACTAAAGGGGAAGAACGAATGAAACCGGTTCATCAACAAATTCTTGATGCGATTCGTGAATTTGACACGATCATCATCCACCGCCATGTTCGCCCGGACCCGGACGCGTACGGGTCGCAAGGCGGGTTGGCGGCATTGCTTCGGGCGTCGTTTCCGAAAAAAAGGGTGTACGCGGTCGGAACGGACGATCCGTCGCTGTCGTTTTTGCGGAACATGGATGTCATTGATGATTCTGTGTACGCGCAGGCGCTCGTGATCGTCTGCGATACAGCTAATGAGGAGCGGATTTGCGACAGCCGCTATCGGCTCGGGCGAAAGCTCATTAAAATTGACCATCACCCGAACGACACGCCGTATGGCGACATTATGTGGGTCGATACCGCCGCCAGTTCGACAAGCGAGATGATTTATGAGTTTTATTTGGCGGGGAAAGAGGAAGGGTTGACGATGACCGTTGAGGCGGCGCGTCTCATTTACGCCGGCATTGTCGGCGATACGGGCCGCTTTTTGTTTCCGCGCACAAGTGAAAAAACGTTCCGCTACGCTGGGGAGCTCATTTCGTACGGCTTTTCGCTGACGGAATTGTACGACGGATTGTATCGGACGAGCTTGCCGCTCGCCCGCTTAAGCGGTTATGTGTTGTCGAACTTTATGATCGAGGAAGGGGTGGCGGCTGTGAAAATGCCGCGGGCGCTGCTTGAGGAATACGGCGTCACTCCGCTTGAGGCGTCGCAGCTCGTCAGTTTGCTCGGCAATATTGACGGCATTGTCGCCTGGGTGTTTTTCATTGAGGAAGAACGGGAAATCCGCGTTCGCTTCCGTTCCAAAGGGCCGGTCATCAATGTGGTCGCCAAACGCTACGGCGGCGGCGGCCATCCGCTCGCAGCCGGTGCGTCCATTGCTTCTTGGGAGGAAGCGGATCGCGTGATTGAAGACGTAAAAGCGGTCTGTCGGGCTGAGCGGTGACGGAAACGGGTGGTTTTAACATCTTTCCGAAAGAAGTCTCCCACTTCGAAACGAAGTGAAAGTGGGAGGTGAATTTCAGTAAAACCGTGGGGCACACGGGGATCGCTCGGTCAACTTCCCATCATGAGATGGGATTACCCGAGAAGCCCCCACCTCTAAGCGAAGCGTAGGTGGTGGGAGTATGTCACAAAGTTGTTGTTTCAAATGAAGCGTCATGTTGATAGGAGAAGGCGTCCCGAAGGCTTTCGGGACACCCTCTTTTCCCGCAAGACGCGCTTGTTTGGCACTCCACCGCGGCGGAATGGGGCGGCAAGGCGCGCTCTACGGAAGCGGCGTCAGTTTCACTTCGACGGCCAACAAGGTAAAGATCGTGAGTGTGTGAAGTTCAAGCCGGTATGTCTTCTCGTGGACCGTATACGTTTTGTTTTCAATTGCCCGCTCAATCAGTTCGCGGCTGTTGTACACCGTTTCGATATCTTTCGTAATCAAATGGGACAAATCTTCTTTGACGCTGTCTTCAATGCGAAACGTCGTGTAGGAATCAAGTTTATATTGCTCGGCGTTGGCGAGATGGACGGAAACGTCCTGAACGGTCAGCTTTTTTTTCATTTCCTTATTGTAATGAATATAGTCTTCCTGCCAAATGCGAATTTCGTTTTGCAAATCGGCGATCTGTTCGTTGAGCTCATTGACGTGCCGCACTTGTTTTTCCTGCAACACGCCGAACATATACAAAAAGACAAACCAACTGATGAGCGCTCCGATCGCCGCGCCGGCAAAAAAGCGCTGCCATGACGGGTATTGGTAATACGGAGGAATTCTCATGGCGAAATGTGCTCCTGTGTCAGCCACGTGATGATCGCCACTCCGGTCTGTGCTCCGCCCATGGCGGACAAAATGAGCAAAAATTGCCGCACGATGTCTTTCGTTTCCCCTAAAAACAGCCCTCGCTCAACGACGTAAAACGTGTCAAACGTCCCGCCGATGGCGGCGACGACCGCCCAAATGCGCAAATCGCCGGCAAATCGGTACATGGCCGTCAGCGGCTGGCCGCCGCTCAAAAACGCGCCGAGCGCGCCGATGATGGCGCCGCCAAGCAGCACGCCGACGGCGATAAAATAGCTTTGAATAAACGCCGGCAAGAAGGCTGCTTTTTCGTTCATGCGTTTCCCCGCCCTTTCTTTCTCTCTTATCTATGTATATCAATAGGGTGGACGGAGTATGTAGCCGAAAGAAAAGTTTTCGCCCGTCAAGCGCACGGATGAGGGAGGGATGGTCATGATGTTCGTTCACTTGCATGTGTTGAGCGGATACAGTTTGTTTCAAAGTGCGGCGGCGGTGGAGGCGCTTGCAGCGAGGGCGAAACAGCTCGGCTATCAAGCGCTCGCGCTCACGGACCGGAATGTGTTGTATGGCGCTATTCCGTTTTACCGGGAATGCAAGCAGAACGGCATTCGCCCGATTATCGGCGTGACGGCTGATGTCGCTCTTTCTGGGGAGGAAGCGTTCCCGCTCGTGCTGTTGGCCGCCAATGAAGAGGGGTATCGCCATTTGCTTGAAATCAGCACCATGATGCAAATGGGGGAAACAAAGCATATGGAGGAAGCCGCTCTTGTGCGCTTAAGCGGCGGCATCATCGCCATCACTCCCGGAAGCGAGGGACGCGTCGAGTCGCTTGTAGCCGCCGGCGAATGGGAGCGGGCGAAAGAGGCGCTTGGCCGCTATCATCAGCTGTTTCCAGGACGGCTGTATGTCGCCGTTCAGCGCGGCGAGCAAACGCGAGCCCCATATGAAGCCGGGTTGTTGCAGCTGGCGGAGGAAACCGGCGTCCCGATCGTGGCGACGAACGACGTCCGTTACGTGGAGCGCAGCGATGCCGTGGCGTGGCGTTGCTTGCAGGCCATCGGCCGCGGCGCGCTGCTCGCTGACATTGAGGACGATAACGGCCGCTATTTGGCGGGGCCAGAGGAGATGGCGCGCCGGTTTGCGGACTTGCCGGAGGCGCTCGAGAACAGCCTGGCGATCGCCGATCAATGCGAGTTGCAGATCGAGTTTGGCGGCTGGCGGCTGCCGGCGTATCCCGTTCCGGACGGAGAGACGGCCGACAGTTATTTGCGCCGCTTATCGGAACAAGGGCTCGCCCGACGCGTGCCGTCGGCCGATGAGCGCTACTGGCGTCGGCTTTCGCATGAGCTGGATGTGATTCAGTCGCTTCATTTCAGCGACTATTTTTTGATCGTCGCCGATGTGCTCGCCTACGCCCGCCGACGCGGCATCTTAACCGGCCCGGGCCGCGGTTCGGCGGCCGGGTCGCTTGTCGCCTACGCATTGTCGATCACCGATGTCGATCCGATCAAGTATGGGCTTTTGTTTGAACGGTTTTTAAATCCGGAGCGGGCGTCGGTGCCGGATATTGACTTGGATTTTCCTGATGACCGGCGCGAAGAAGTGATTCGCTATGTGGCGGATAAATACGGGCGCGACCGCGTTGCGCAAATCATTACGTTCGGCACGTTCGGCGCCAAAGCGGCGCTGCGCGAGACGGCCAAAGCGCTTGGCGTCCCTGGGCGGGAGGCGGAACAGGTTGCGGCGCTCTTGCCGAGCAAACAAAGTGTGACGCTCCGCCAATGGCATGCCGAGTCCGCCGCTTTTCGGCGCGCGGTGGCAGCGGTTCCGCAAGGGAGAGAGTGGCTGGCTGTTGCGCAAAAACTGGAAGGGCTGCCGCGCCATACGTCGATCCACGCTGCTGGTGTCATCATCAGCCCGGAGCCGCTCGTTCGCTTCGTGCCGCTGCAGCCAAGCCATGGCGAATGGCCGCTGACGCAATACGCGATGGGGGCGCTTGAAGCGCTTGGATTGCTGAAAATTGATTTTCTCGGTTTGCGCACGCTCACGTTGATCGAGCAGATCGTGCGTTTGATCGAGCGGCAGACCGGAAAGTCGTTTGACATCCGCACGTTGCCGCTTGATGATGAAAAAACGTACGCGCTGCTTGGCGCTGGAGATACAAATGGCATTTTTCAGCTCGAATCAAGCGGGATGAAGCGCGTGCTCGCCGAGCTGCGGCCGTCTGAGTTTGAAGATGTCGTCGCCGTCAATGCCTTGTATCGGCCGGGGCCGATGCAAATGATCCCCGTTTACATCCGGCGCAAGCGCGGCGAGGAGCCGATTGAATACATCCATCCTGACCTTGCGCCGATTTTAGCGCCGACATACGGGGTATTGATCTATCAAGAGCAAATTATGCAAATCGCCGCCCGGCTTGCCGGATTTTCGCTCGGACAAGCGGACGTGCTTCGCCGGGCGGTGGCGAAAAAAGAGAAAGCGCTGCTTGCCAAGCAGCGTCAGGCGTTTGTCGCCGGCTGCGTGGCGAACGGCTATCCGAAAGCAGTCGCCGAGGAACTGTACCGACACATCGTCCGCTTTGCCGATTACGGCTTCAACCGAAGCCACGCGGTCAGCTATGCGCTGTTGTCGTATGCGATGGCGTATATGAAAGCTCATTACCCGCTTTGTTTTTATGCGGTCATGCTCACCAATGCCTCCGGCGACCGAGAAAAAGCGGCGGTGTACTATTGGGAGGCGGCGCGAAAAGGGATCAACGTCCTTTTGCCGTCGGTCAACAAAAGCGTTTTTCGCTCTTTTGTGGAGGGGAGCGCCATTCGCCTTGGGCTCGCGATGGTGAAGCAAGTCGGCTCGGCGGCGAAGCTGATTGTCGAGGAGCGGAAAGCGAACGGACCGTTTGCCGACTTCTTTGATTTCGCTGCTCGCTTGCTGCCAAAAGGGCTCGGGCGCCCGGCGCTCGAGGCGCTCATTTCCGTTGGGGCGTTTGACGAGTTCGGTGCAGATCGGGCTTCGCTTCTTGCCAGCATTGACATTGCGATCGAACATGCGCAATGGGTTCAGGCGCTGCAAGCCGGAGGGCTGTCGTTAAAACCGAAATATGCTGCCGCACATTCGTGGCCTTTGTCCGAACGGCGGCGGCGGGAAGCGGAGTTTCTTGGCTTCGCCGTCACCCCCCATCCGGCGGCGGTGTGCCGCCCGTTGCTGCAAGCGGCGGGGGCGGTGTGTGTTGCCGATGTGCAAGGTCCGTCAACTGTGGTTGGGGGAGCGGTCGTCCGCATACGGAAAACGAGGACAAAGCAGGGTGAAGAAATGGCGTTTTTCACCGTCGGCGATGAGAGCGGGGAATTGGAGGCGGTGGCGTTTCCGAACGTTTACCGCCGCGCGGCGGACGTATTGAAAGAAGGACAGTTTGTATTGCTTGCCGGAATGATTGAGGTGCGCGGCGGACGGCGTCAGCTCATCATTCGCCGCGCCGAGCGCCTGCTCGTGTCAGCGCTGTATATTAACGCAGGCCATGCGCTATCGGACGGACCGCGGCTTGCGGCGTTGAAGCAGCTGCTCGAACAACACCACGGAAGCATTCCGGTTTATTTATACGACGAAGCGAAGCGGAAGCTTCTCCGCCTGCCGGAACGGTATGCGGTTGACTTCACCGCGCCGCTTGTCGACGAATTGCTCTCTCTATTCGGTGCTGGGCGCGTCGCTGTCAAATAAGTCACCCTTTACTATTTCGCTATTTTGTTATATCGTATAACCATTAGGTGGTCAGACCAGTGGATGAAGCGAAGGAGAGGGGTCATTGTATCAAAGAGGAGAACGTGTATGCCGAGACGTTGAAACATATCCACCGCATGATGGCGGAAGACAACTTAGCCCCTGGCGACAAGCTGCCGTCGGAGCGCGAGCTGGCCGAACGGCTCGGCGTCGGGCGTTCATCGGTGCGCGAGGCGTTGCGGGCGCTTGAATTTCTCGGCTTGATTGAAACGCGGCGCGGTGAGGGGAGGTATAGGCGTGAGGTTGGCAGCCACCAGCTGATCGACCTGTTGGCGATGTTTTTGTTGGAAAACGAACGGGCAAAGGCCGATTTGGCGGAAACAAAATGGCTCATCGAGCGCCTGTTGCTTGCCCTTGCGTGTCGGCGCCGGAGCGCGGAGGACGTAGACGAGTTGAAAAAAATTGTTCGTCAAAAACCGATTGATTTCGCGCGGTTTTTCGAGACGGTGGTGGAAGCGGCTGGCAATGTTTTGCTCGCCCGCATTTGGCGGGTGCTGTCGGGGTTTGCCGCTTCATTTGCGCCCGAGCCGCCCCTTGCCGACGCCGGTTATGAACAGCTGCTCGCCGCTTTGGAAAGGCAAGATCCGGCGGAGACTGTCGCCGTTTGGGAGGCGCAACGGCCTTCGCCGTTGTCGAAACGGGCCGGACATCGTTTGACAAACAATGATGTCCATTTTCGATAAAGTAGTAGAGAGGCGAAAACGCAAAGGAGGGGCTCCCTCGTGTGGAAAGACTTGTTTGTGAAAAAGAAAAAGTATGCACCGCTGCCTTCAGAACAAGCGAGGCATGAAGTGCCGGAAGGCGTGATGACGAAATGTCCGCAATGCAAGAAAATTATGTATACAAAAGAGTTGATCAAAAACTTGCGCGTTTGCCTAAGCTGCGGCTACCATCATCCGATGCCGGCGCGTGAACGGATTGCAAGCCTTCTTGATGACGGCAGCTTCCGCGAGTATGACGCCGATATGATCTCGGTCAATCCGCTCGGCTTTCCGGGCTACATCGAAAAACTGGAAGAAGACCGGCGCAAGTCAGGGCTGAACGAGGCGGTCGTCACCGGCGAAGGAGCGCTTTATGGCCATCCGCTCGTCATTGCTGTCATGGATTCATCGTTTCGCATGGGCAGCATGGGCTCGGTCGTCGGCGAAAAAATCACCCGCGCCGTCGAACGAGCGCGCGAACAGCAGATGCCGTTTCTCATTTTCACCGCTTCCGGCGGCGCCCGCATGCAGGAAGGGGTGTTGAGCCTCATGCAAATGGCGAAAACAAGCGCGGCGCTCAAACGGTTCAGCAACGACGGCGGCTTGTTCATCTCCGTCATGACCCACCCGACGACCGGCGGTGTATCGGCGAGTTTCGCCTCGCTTGGGGATTATAACTTTGCCGAGCCGGGGGCGCTCATTGGTTTTGCCGGCCGCCGCGTCATCGAGCAGACGGTGCGCGAAGAGCTGCCGGACGATTTCCAGACGGCGGAGTTTTTGCTGAAGCACGGGCAGCTTGATGCCGTCATTCACCGCCACGAGCTGAAAGAAACGCTTGCGGTCGTCTTGGATCTTCATCAAAAAGGAGGGGAAGAGGGATGGTGGCGGAATTAGAATTCGAAAAGCCGCTTGTCGAGCTGCGCCGCAAAATTCAAGAGTTGAAAGAGTTCATGAAAACGGCGGACGTCGATTTATCGGCGGAAATCGAAAAGCTTGAGGCGCGCCTCGCCAAGCTGGAAAACGAGATTTATGCGAATTTGACGCCGTGGGACCGCGTGCAAATCGCCCGCCACCCGCAGCGGCCGACGACGCTCGATTACATCGAGCGGTTGTTTACGAACTTTCTTGAGTGCCACGGCGACCGCTGCTTTGGCGATGACGAGGCGATCGTCGGCGGCATCGCCAAATACGACGGACTCCCCGTGACGGTCATCGGCCACCAGCGCGGCAAAGATACGAAAGAAAACTTGCGCCGCAACTTTGGCATGCCGCATCCGGAAGGATACCGGAAGGCGCTGCGGCTCATGAAGCAGGCAGAAAAGTTTTCGCGGCCGATCATCTGCTTTATCGACACGAAAGGCGCCTACCCGGGCAAAGCGGCTGAAGAGCGCGGGCAAAGCGAGGCGATCGCCTGCAACTTGTTTGAAATGGCTGGGCTCACGGTGCCGGTCGTCTGCATCGTCATCGGAGAGGGCGGAAGCGGCGGGGCGCTTGCCCTTGGCGTCGGCAATCATATCCATATGCTGGAAAATTCGACGTACTCGGTCATCTCGCCGGAAGGGGCGGCGGCGATTTTGTGGAAAGACGCCTCATTGGCGCAGCGGGCGGCGGAAACGATGAAAATCACCGCTCATGACTTAAAGGCGCTCGGCGTCATCGATGAAATCATTCCAGAAGTCAAAGGCGGCGCTCATCGCAACGCCGACGAGCAGGCAAAAGAAATTGACCGCGTGCTGCGCCGTTCGCTCAAACAGCTGTTGGCGCTTGACGGCGAAGAGCTCGTCCGGCAGCGCTATGAAAAATTTAAACAAATGGGCCAAGTGTCGTTTTTGCCGGAAACGATTCGGGCAAGATAAGGAAAAAGCTGTCTCCGTCGCGGGACAGCTTTGTTCTATCGTGAAAAAATCCACTTTTGTAAGCCGTTTCATCGATCGCTTCTGTATTGTGTTCCGCTGTTGTTCATGGTACATTAGGGATGTTCAAGAAGACGTATGAGGTCGGACGTGTGCAATTCAATGCAAACGAGGTGGAAATGATGAAACGGATTGGTGTGTTGACAAGCGGCGGCGACTCGCCGGGCATGAATGCGGCCATTCGCGCTGTCGTCCGCAAAGCGATTTACCATGGGGTGGAAGTGTACGGAATCTACCACGGGTATGCCGGGTTGATCGCCGGCAATATCAAAAAGCTGGAAGTCGGGGACGTCGGGGACATCATCCATCGCGGCGGCACCATCCTTTATACCGCGCGCTGCCCGGAGTTTAAGACGGAAGAAGGACAGAAAAAGGGGATCGAGCAGCTGAAAAAGCACGGCATTGAAGGGCTGGTCGTCATCGGCGGCGACGGGTCGTATCAAGGGGCGAAAAAATTGACGGAGCACGGCTTCCCGTGCGTCGGCGTGCCCGGGACGATCGACAACGACATTCCAGGCACCGATTTCACGATCGGTTTTGACACCGCGCTCAATACGGTCATTGACGCCATTGACAAAATCCGCGACACGGCGACGTCGCATGAGCGGACGTACGTCGTCGAAGTGATGGGCCGCCATGCCGGCGATATTGCGCTATGGTCGGGGCTTGCCGGAGGGGCGGAGACGATTTTGATTCCGGAAGCGGACTACGACATGGACGACATCATCGCTCGCTTGAAGCGCGGCCATGAACGCGGCAAAAAACACAGCATCATCATCGTCGCCGAGGGAGTCGGCAGCGGCGTCGACTTCGGACGGCAAATTCAAGAGGCGACCGGCTTTGAGACGCGCGTGACGGTGCTTGGCCACGTGCAGCGCGGCGGATCGCCGACGGCGTTTGACCGCGTGTTAGCGAGCCGCCTCGGCGCCCATGCGGTCGAGCTGCTCCTTGAAGGCAAAGGCGGCCGCTGCGTTGGCATTCAAAACAACCAAATCGTGGACCATGACATTGCCGAAGCGTTGGCGAAAACACATACGGTCGATCAGCGGATGTATACCTTGTCGAAAGAGCTGTCGATTTAATTCCCGAGGGGAAAGGAAGAAGAAGTGATGAAGCGGAAAACGAAAATCGTCTGTACGATCGGGCCGGCCAGCGAGAGCGTAGACAAGCTCGTGCAATTGATCGAAGCGGGGATGAACGTGGCGCGCCTCAACTTTTCGCACGGAGATCATGAGGAACACGGGCGGCGCATCGCCAACATTCGCGAGGCGGCGAGGCAGACGGGCCAAACGGTCGCCATTTTGCTCGATACGAAAGGTCCGGAAATCCGCACGCACAATATGGAGAACGGCGCCATCGAACTGAAGGAAGGGGCAAAGCTCATCATTTCGATGAGCGAAGTGCTCGGCACGCCGGAAAAAATTTCTGTCACCTATCCGGGGCTGATCGATGATGTGTCCGTTGGTTCGAAAATTTTGCTGGACGACGGGTTGATCGGCCTTGAAGTCAACGCAGTCGACAAGCAAGCTGGAGAAATTGTCACGACCGTCTTAAACAGCGGTGTGCTCAAAAACAAAAAAGGGGTCAATGTCCCCGGCGTGCGTGTCAATTTGCCGGGCATCACCGAGAAGGACCGAGCCGATATTTTATTTGGCATCCGCCAAGGCATCGACTTCATCGCCGCCTCGTTTGTGCGCCGGGCGTCTGATGTGCTCGAAATCCGCGAGCTGCTCGAGGCGAATGACGCCTTACATATCCAAATTATCGCGAAAATTGAAAATGAAGAAGGCGTCGCCAACATCGATGAAATTTTGGAAGCCGCCGATGGCCTCATGGTGGCGCGCGGCGACCTTGGCGTTGAGATTCCGGCTGAGGAAGTGCCTCTCATTCAAAAAATGCTCATTAAAAAGTGCAACATGCTTGGCAAGCCGGTCATCACGGCGACGCAAATGCTCGACTCGATGCAGCGCAATCCGCGGCCGACGCGGGCTGAGGCGAGCGATGTCGCCAACGCCATTTTTGACGGCACCGACGCCGTCATGCTTTCCGGAGAAACCGCAGCCGGCCAGTATCCGGTCGAAGCGGTAAGGACGATGCACCAAATCGCGCTCCGCACCGAGCAGGCGCTGGAGCATCGCGACATTTTGTCCCAGCGCACGAAAGAGAGCCGAACGACGATCACCGATGCCATCGGCCAATCGGTCGCCCACACGGCGCTCAATTTGGATGTCGCGGCGATCGTGACGCCGACGGTGAGCGGAAAAACGCCGCAGATGGTGGCGAAATACCGCCCGAAAGCCCCGATCATCGCGGTGACATCAAACGAAGCGGTCTCGCGGCGGCTGGCGCTCATTTGGGGCGTGTATACGAAAGAAGCACCGCATGTCAATACAACCGATGAAATGCTCGATGTGGCGGTCGACGCGGCAGTGCGCTCCGGCTTGGTGAAGCACGGCGACTTGGTCGTCATCACGGCCGGCGTGCCGGTCGGCGAAACGGGATCGACGAACTTAATGAAAGTGCACGTCATCAGCGACTTGCTTGCCAAAGGGCAAGGCATCGGCCGCAAGTCGGCATTCGGCAAGGCGGTCGTCGCCAAAACGGCGGAAGAGGCGTGCCAAAAAATGGTAGAGGGCGGCATTTTAGTCACCATCAGCACCGATGCCGATATGATGCCGGCTCTCGAAAAAGCAGCGGCGATCATTACTGAGGAAGGCGGGTTGACGAGCCATGCGGCGGTCGTCGGCTTAAGCCTTGGCATTCCGGTCGTCGTCGGGGTGGAAAATGCCACAAGCTTGTTTAAAGATGGGCAAGAGATCACGGTCGATGGCGGCTTTGGCGCCGTCTACCGCGGCCATGCGAGCGTGTTGTAACGGACGTTGCAGCAAAACAGGGTGTCCCAAAAGCAGCGGGACACCCTTTCGCATCGTCCTGTATACCCATTAAACATCTTTGTGAAACGAAAGATTGTATTCCTATTATAGAAAGCCGAGCTTTTGAGACAGCTCCCTTCGATTACGTGGTCGGCTTGCCGATAATAAAGCGCCAAAGATCACGAAAAACATTGGCGCTATGGAGCGTGCGGATGATGACAAGCGCGACGGGGCCGGCAATCAAGCCGAGAAAGCCGAGCAGCTTGAAGCCGACGAACAAGGCGATGAGCGTGGCGAGCGGATCGAGGCCGATCGTTGAAGAAAGCACTTTCGGCTCCATGATTTGCCGTTGGACGAGGACGACGACATACAGCACGCCCAATCCGATGGCAAACGGAATGTCGCCGCTAGCCATGGTGTAAATGATCCAAGGAACAAATACAATCCCCGTTCCCAAATATGGCAAAAGATCGACGAACCCGATGATCAATGCGATCGTAATGGCGTAATCGACGCGCAAAATAAGCAAGCCGATCAACACGATGACCGTCGTAATCGAAATGAGCGTCGCCTGCGCTTTGATAAAGCCAAACAGCGCCCGCTTTAAATCAAGAAACACCGTTTTTCCGCTTGTGCGGGCTTTCGTCGGCAGCCATTGCTGCGCCATGCGCACGAGACGCCGCCAGTCTTTGCTGATAAAAAACGTCGCCAACAGCGAAAAAATAAACACGGTCGCGGCATTCGGCAGCCAGGCGAGAAGCTGCGGAATGTTTTGCAGGATGCTTTGGACAAATTCACCAACCGTCGTCCCCATTTTTTTTCCGACGGCTTGAATGTTTTGCATAATCGTATCCTGTTGGGTGGCGCTTAAACTTTTAAACATCCCGGCCAAATCTTTGTAAATCGGGATGATTTGGTCGGCGACGAACGTCTCCATATACGTGATCAATGCTTGAAATTTTTCCGGCACGACGCGGGCTAAATATTGCGTTCCCGAAACGATTTCGGCAACAAGAAGCGTGACCAAGCCGGCGACCGCGGCAAACAACATGATGAGCGTGACGCTGACCGCTAGCCAGCGCGGCATTTTCGCTTTCCGCTCCAAAGCATCGACGAGCGGGTTGATGATCATCGCGATGAAAAAGGCGATGATGAACGGATACGTCACCGTCGCGATGTAGTACGCAGCGATGGCGCCGAGCGCGACAGCGGCGATGACAAGAAAAAAGCGCAAAAAGCGATCAACATAAACTCGGGACAATGTTTCACCTCCAACGACGTTCCATATTGATATATTACACGTTTTCTTACGGGGAAGCAAAAAGACAAGTTTCATAGGAAAGGACGGACGACCGTGAACGAACCGGTGTTGTTTTTATTGTTGTTGCTTGCGCTCGGCTTTCTTGCGAAAAACAAGTCGCTTATTGTCGCCGTCGTTGTGCTGTTGGCCATCAAACTTGTCAGCTTGGATCAAAAAGTGCTGCCGATCATTCAGTCCAAAGGGATCAACTGGGGAGTGACGGTCATTACGATCGCCGTGCTCGCTCCCATCGCCTCTGGGGAGATCGGCTTTCGGCAGCTTGTCGGCTCTTTGCAGTCGTTGTCGGCCTGGGTGGCGCTCGCATCTGGCATTTTTGTCGCCTTGATCGCCAAAAATGGAGTAACGCTCCTTGCCCATGACCCGCATATGACAGCGGCGCTTGTGCTCGGAACCATCCTCGCGGTTTCGCTGTTTCATGGGGTGGCGGTTGGTCCATTGATCGGCGCTGGCATTGCCTATACGGTCATCAAAATGGTAGAATATTTTTGATCACCAGGCGGCGTGTGGGATCCTCCGTTTTGAGATGAATGGATTTCTATTTTATTCCTGATCATCATTTCTTTGGCTCTTCACCAAAAGTTGTACTTGATTTTTTCTGAACTCTATTTACGCTTGTAAGGGAAAATCAACAAATCAGTGATTTTTTCAAATCTTTGTGCAGGAAGCTGTATTGCTTGTCAAGTACATGTTGTGGTGAAGAGCCATTTCTTTTGACGTGTGACAGCTGACAAAAGTCTGATAATTGTTTATAATAATAAACGTGAGTGAGTTTTCGGCCAAGCATTGTACAGCTGTTGCGACGGGGCGGTTGCCGCCGGCGTCATGTAAGCACTTTCGCGCGCGCGTTTGTTTTTGCCTCCATTTCGAGCAAGCGCTCATCGGCCATCGGTCGTTATGGCCGGAACTTATGAAGAGAAGGGGAGATTGAACATGACAGTAACCCGTGGGTTAGAGGGAGTTGTGGCCACAACTTCAAGCATCAGTTCGATCATCGATGACACGTTGACGTATGTCGGTTATGACATTGACGATTTAGCCGAAAACGCTTCCTTCGAAGAAGTCGTTTATTTGCTTTGGCATCGCGAACTGCCGACGAAAGAGCAGCTTGAGGAATTAAAGAAACAGTTGGCGGAAAACGCTGAAATTCCAAATGAAATCATTGAACACTTCAAGCTGTATCCGATTGACAAGGTGCATCCGATGGCGGCTTTGCGCACCGCGGTATCGCTTCTCGGCTTGTATGATGAAGAGGCGGATGTGATGACGAAAGAGGCGAATTATCGGAAAGCCATTCGCCTGCAGGCGAAAATCCCGACGATTGTCACCGCCTTCGCCCGCGTGCGCAAAGGGTTGGAACCGGTTGCGCCGCGCAAAGATTTGAGCTTTGCCGCCAATTTCTTGTACATGCTGACCGGCAAAGAACCAGACGACATCGCCACGGAAGCGTTCAACAAGGCGCTCGTGCTGCATGCCGACCACGAGTTGAACGCGTCGACGTTCACGGCGCGCGTCTGCGTAGCCACGCTGTCCGATATGTATTCCGGCATCACGGCGGCGATCGGAGCCTTGAAAGGGCCGCTTCACGGCGGGGCGAACGAAGCGGTGATGAAAATGTTGACGGAAATCGGCACGGTCGACAACGTCGAGCCATACATCCGCAGAAAGCTCGCCAACAAAGAAAAAATTATGGGCTTTGGCCATCGCGTTTACCGAAAAGGCGACCCGCGCGCCAAACATTTGAAAAAAATGTCGGAAAAACTGACGAAGCTCGTCGGCGAGCCGCATTGGTATGAAATGTCGACGAAGATTGAAGAAATCGTCACATCGGAAAAAGCGCTGCCGCCAAACGTTGACTTTTATTCCGCCTCGGTTTACCATTGTTTAGGAATCGATCATGATTTGTTTACGCCGATTTTTGCCGTCAGCCGCACCTCGGGATGGTTGGCTCACATCTTGGAACAATACGACAACAACCGTCTCATCCGTCCGCGCGCTGAGTACACCGGCCCAGGCAAGCGGGCGTACGTGCCGATCGACGAGCGCGGCTAAAACAAGTGGACAAGGCGGTGAAGGCGCGCCTTCACGCCTTTTTATAAAAAAACTGCATTGGGGTTTTGCTCGTGACGCAAGGAGAAAAAATTACAGTCCAAAATGGTGTGCTCAACGTTCCGAACAACCCGATCATTCCGTTCATCGAGGGGGATGGAACCGGCCCGGACATTTGGGCGGCCGCTTCGCGCGTGCTCGAAGCAGCGGTGGAAAAAGCGTACAAAGGTGAGAAAAAAATCGTTTGGAAGGAAGTGCTCGCTGGTGAAAAAGCGTACAAGCTGACGGGCAGCTGGCTTCCGGATGAAACGCTTGAGACGATCCGCGAATACATAATCGCCATTAAAGGGCCGTTGACGACGCCGGTCGGCGGCGGCATCCGCTCGCTGAACGTCGCGCTCCGCCAAGAGCTCGACCTGTTTGTCTGCTTGCGCCCGGTTCGCTACTTCCCAGGCGTTCCGTCGCCGGTGAAACGCCCGGAAGACACCGATATGGTCATTTTCCGGGAAAACACGGAAGACATCTACGCTGGCATTGAATATGCCAAAGGCACGCCGGAAGTGAAAAAAGTCATCGACTTTTTGCAAAACGAAATGGGCGTGCGCAAAATCCGCTTCCCGGAAACGTCCGGCATCGGCATTAAACCGATTTCCGAACAAGGGACGAAACGGCTTGTGCGCGCGGCGATCAACTACGCGATCGAACACGGCCGCAAGTCGGTGACGCTCGTTCATAAAGGAAACATTATGAAATTCACCGAAGGCGCGTTTAAAAACTGGGGTTATGAACTGGCGGAGGAAGAATTCGCCGACAAAGTGTTCACGTGGGCGCAATACGACCGAATCGTTGAAACGGAAGGCAAGGAAGCGGCGAACAAAGCGCTTGCTGATGCGGAAGCGTCCGGCAAAATCATTATCAAAGATGTCATCGCCGACATCTTCCTGCAACAAATTTTGACGCGTCCGCGCGAATTTGACGTCATCGCGACGATGAACTTAAACGGCGACTACATTTCCGACGCGCTGGCCGCTCAAGTCGGCGGCATCGGCATCGCGCCGGGGGCAAACATCAACTACGAAACCGGCCACGCGATTTTCGAAGCGACGCACGGCACGGCGCCGAAATACGCAGGGCTTGACAAAGTCAACCCATCGTCCGTCATTCTCTCGGGCGTCATGATGTTTGAGCATCTTGGTTGGAACGAAGCAGCGAAATTGATCATCAAAGCGATGGAGAAAACGATCGCTGCGAAAATCGTCACGTATGACTTCGCCCGCCTGATGGAAGGGGCGACGGAAGTGAAATGCTCCGAATTTGCTGATGCGCTCATCCGCAATATGGACTAACCTTTGAAGGAAAGGGATGGCAAACGATGGCGATGAAACGGAAAAAAATCTCGGTGATCGGCGCCGGATTCACGGGGGCGACGACGGCGTTCCTTTTGGCGCAAAAAGAGCTCGGCGACGTCGTGTTGGTCGATATTCCGCAGCTTGAGAACCCAACGAAAGGGAAGGCGCTCGATATGCTCGAGGCAAGCCCGGTGCTCGGCTTTGACGCGAATATCATCGGCACATCGGATTACGCTGACACAGCCGATTCCGACATCGTCGTCATCACAGCAGGCATCGCCCGCAAGCCGGGCATGAGCCGCGACGATTTGGTGACGACGAACCAAAAAATTATGAAGCAAGTGACGAAGGAAGTCGTCAAATACTCGCCGAACTGCTACATCATCGTCTTGACGAACCCGGTCGATGCCATGACATACACGGTGTTTCAAGAGTCCGGGTTTCCGAAAAACCGCGTCATCGGCCAGTCGGGCGTCTTGGATACGGCGCGCTTCCGCACGTTCGTCGCCGAGGAGCTGAACATTTCGGTAAAAGATGTCACTGGGTTTGTTTTAGGCGGCCATGGCGATGACATGGTGCCGCTCGTCCGCTACTCGTACGCCGGCGGCATTCCGCTCGAAAAACTCATTCCGAAAGATCGTTTGGACGCCATCGTTGAGCGGACGCGCAAAGGCGGCGGTGAAATCGTCAACCTGCTCGGCAACGGCAGCGCCTACTACGCACCGGCCGCCTCGCTTGTCGAAATGGTCGAAGCGATTTTGAAAGACCAGCGCCGCATTTTGCCGGCGATCGCCTACCTTGAAGGCGAATACGGCTATGAAGGCATTTATTTGGGCGTGCCGACGATCCTCGGCGGCAACGGCATCGAGAAAGTGATCGAGCTCGAGCTGACCGAAGAGGAAAAAGCGGCGCTCGCCAAATCCGTCGAATCCGTTAAAAATGTCATGCGCATGCTGGAATAGCGGCGAGGCAAAAATTCGGGCATTGCCCCGGATTTTTGCCCACAGTCAATGAAAGCGCTTTCTAGACAACGAAGGGGTGGGAACATGTTGAAAAAACGAAAGCTCGGGAGACGGATCGGGGAAATTCAAGCGGGGGAAAAGCTCGTGTTCCAAGCCGCCATCGAAGACAAAGACTTGCTTCTTTATCTTGGGCTGACGGATGATGCCAATCCGCTCTATATCCAGCATGATTATGCTTCACAGACGCCGTTTGGAAAACCGGTCGTGCCGCCGGTCATGTTGACGGGGATGATCACGTCCGCGGTCTCCAAATATTTGCCAGGCCCGGGCAGCTACATTACGCGGCAGGATCTTCGCTTTCTCCGCCCCGTTTATCATTATGAAACGCTCGAATTTTTGCTCGAAGTCGCCGATGTCGATGAGGCGGGCCATTGCGTGACGTTGTCCGTCATGGCGACGCGCGGTGCGGAAACGGTGCTTGACGGAACGCTGTCTGTCTGCCCGCCGCATACGTTGCCGCGCCTAGACGGGCGGGTGCTCGAGAACTTTTGACCTCATGTTGAAAGCAGTCCCCCACTTCGAAACAAAGGGGGAGTTTTATGCCGCTTTCCGCCAAAGGAAGCCAACCAAACGCGAGAGGCAGTTTTCCGCGGGCAACCTGTCCACAGGAAAACCGCCCTTTTTTCTTTTTTTGTCCGAATCATGGCGTCAATTGTGGTATCATAAAGGCAGAAACCATTGGACGGGATGGAGGAGCGGCATGGGACGAAAAATTTTAGTTGTCGATGACGAACAGCCGATTGTGACTCTGTTGTCGTACAATTTGGAGAAAGCCGGATTTCACGTCGTGACCGCTCACGATGGCGAAGAGGCGCTCGTGAAAGTAGCGTCCGAGCAGCCGGCGCTCATTATTTTGGACTTGATGCTGCCGAAGCTTGACGGCGTTGATGTGTGCAAGCGGCTTCGCCAGCAGCAAATCATGACGCCGATTTTAATGTTGACGGCTCGCGATGATGAATTTGACAAAGTGCTTGGTCTTGAGCTTGGCGCCGACGACTATATGACAAAGCCGTTCAGCCCGCGCGAAGTCATTGCCCGCGTCAAGGCGATTTTGCGCCGCACGGAGATCGTTCAGCCGGCGGCTGAATCGAGCGAGCGGCTTGTTGTTGGCGAGCTGGAAATTTTTCCGGAACGCTATGAAGCAACGATCGGCGGCAAGCCGCTTGAGCTGACGCCGAAAGAGTTTGAGTTGCTCCTTTATTTGGCTCGCCATAAAGGGCGGGTGTTGACGCGCGACCAGCTGCTCAGCGCCGTGTGGAACTACGAGTTTGCCGGCGATACACGCATTGTCGACGTCCATATCAGCCACTTGCGAGAGAAGATCGAAACCGATACGAAAAAACCGATGTACATTAAAACGGTGCGCGGCCTTGGCTACAAATTGGAGGAACCGAAGCGGCATGAATAGCTTCCGCACCCGCCTTTTGTTTTGGCTCGTGACGCTCATCGCCACGGTGTTGATCGCCCTCGGGCTTTTGCTCGGGCAATTGCTGAAAGATTTTTACGCCGAGACGATGAACAAACGGATGGAAAAAGAGGCCCAAGCGCTTGCGATTTTGCTTGAAAATGAACCGCTCGAGCAAATCCGCGCCGATTTGCAGGAAATGGGGAATGAGCTGTCGTCCCGCATCACCGTGCTCGATAAAGAAGAACGGGTGCGGTTTGACAGCGGTCGCGTCGCAGCGATCAGCGACAAAGACCATGAGCGCATCGTCCGCGCGATTTTGCGCAAAAAGCAGTTTCCCCGTTTTTCCGTGATTGAAAAAACAAACGACGTCTATTACTACATCGTCCCGTACGAGCGCGGTGAGCGGAGCGGGTACGTCGTTTTAAGCACACCGACGAGCTCACTCCAAAAAGTAAACGAGCAAATTTGGGGCGTGCTCACGAGCAGCCTCGGGATGGCGCTCGTTGTCATCATCGCCCTCGTCTGGAAAATCGCCAATCAATATATGAAGCCGATTGAAGAAGCGACGAAAGTGGCGTTTGAGCTGGAAAAAGGCAATTACGCCGCCCGTGTGCCCGATGGTGAATATAACGAGGCCGGGATGCTTGTGCGCTCGATCAACCGGCTGGCCCGCCATTTGCAGGAGATGAGCAGGGCGCGGGAAATTCAGACCGATCGGCTTCACACGCTCATTGAAAACGTCGGCAGCGGCCTGTTGTTTATTGACCACCGCGGACATATTTCTCTCATCAATCGGGCGTTCCAGACTCAGTTTCATCTCGATCCGTCGGATTGTTTGCACCGTCCGTACGCCGATGTGCTGCCGCATGGCGACATCGTCCGGTTTATCGATGATATTTTCATCACCGAAACGACGATGCGCCGGCATATGCGGCTGACGATTGGCATCGAGCGGAAACATTTCGATGTATACGGGGCTCCCATCATTGGCACGAACGCCGAATGGAAAGGGATTGTCGTCGTGTTTCACGACATTACGGAGCTGAAGCGTCTTGAGCAAATCCGCAAAGACTTTGTCGCCAACGTTTCGCACGAATTGAAAACGCCGGTGACGTCCATCAAAGGATTCGCCGAAACGCTATTGGATGGCGCCATGAAGGATGAAGCGGCGCTCGAACATTTTTTGACCATCATCTTAAAAGAAAGCGAACGGCTGCAAACGCTCGTTGAGGAACTGTTGGACTTGTCGAAAATCGAGCAGCACGAATTTCAGCTGCAACTCGAAGACGTGGATATCGCTCAAGTCATCGCCGAAGCGGCTGCTGTGTTTCGCCAAAAAGCGGCGGAAAAACAAATTGATTTGCATATCGAATCGCCATCCGGGCTTGTCATCCGCGGTGACAGAAATCGGATGAAGCAAATTTTGCTGAACTTGCTCGCCAACGCCATCACGTATACGCCGGAGCACGGACGGGTCGCTGTCGAGGCGGAAGAGACGGAGAAAGAAGTGCTGATCCATGTGAAAGACACCGGAATCGGCATTGAGGAAAAGGAAATCCCGCGCATTTTTGAGCGTTTTTACCGCGTCGACAAGGCGCGCAGCCGCGATTCCGGCGGAACGGGGTTGGGCCTTTCGATTGTGAAACATTTGGTTGAGGCTCACCATGGATATATTACCGTAGCGAGCAAAGTGGGGCGCGGCACCGTGTTCACGATCCATTTTCCAAAGCCGGGGCGGTAGCCGGCTTCTTTTGATCATCTCCAACTGAGAAGCCTCCCATTTTTCAGCGTGAGCGTAAGCAGGGGATGAATCGGCGCCTCCCATCATGGTGGGAGAGCGTTCAAGGCAAGCCGCAGGCATGGTACAATAGGACAAGGAAGCATCCGAGGAGGGATGAGATTGAAAAAAAAGCTTGTTTTAATCGACGGCAGCAGCGTGGCGTACCGCGCCTTTTTTGCCTTGCCGCTTTTGCATAACGACAAAGGCATCCATACGAACGCCGTCTACGGGTTTACGATGATGTTGAATAAAATTTTGGCGGAAGAAGAGCCAACTCATATGCTTGTCGCGTTTGACGCCGGGAAAACGACGTTCCGGCATGAAGCGTTTCAAGAGTATAAAGGTGGGCGCCAGCAGACGCCACCGGAGCTGTCGGAGCAGTTTCCGCTGTTGCGCGAGCTGCTGAGGGCATATCGCATCCCCGCCTATGAACTCGAGAACTACGAAGCGGACGATATTATCGGAACGCTTGCCGCCCGCGCTGAGCAGGAAGGGTTTGAGGTGAAAGTCATTTCCGGCGACCGCGATCTGACCCAGCTCGCCTCCCCCCATGTGACGGTGGACATTACGAAAAAAGGGATTACCGATATCGAACCATACACGCCGGAGACGGTCCACGAAAAATACGGCTTAACTCCGGAACAAATCGTTGATTTGAAAGGATTGATGGGCGACAAATCGGACAACATCCCCGGAGTGCCGGGCATCGGGGAAAAGACGGCGGTCAAGCTGCTCAGGCAATTCGGCACGGTCGAAAATGTGCTTGCCTCCATTGACGAGATCAAAGGCGAAAAGTTGAAAGAAACGCTGCGCCAACACCGGGAGATGGCGCTGTTAAGCAAAAAGCTCGCCGCCATTCGCCGCGACGCCCCGGTCGAGCTCTCGCTTGATGACATTGTCTATCAAGGGGAAGACCGGGAGAAAGTGGTCGCTTTATTTAAAGAGCTTGGGTTTCAATCGTTTTTAGAGAAAATGGAATCGCCGTCATCAGAAGAGGAAAAACCGCTTGCCAAGATGGCATTTACGCTTGCTGACCGCGTGACGGAGGAGATGCTTGCCGACAAGGCGGCGCTTGTCGTTGAAGTGGTCGAGGAAAATTATCATGATGCGCCGATCGTCGGCATCGCTGTGGTCAACGAACATGGACGGTTTTTCCTGCGCCCGGAGACGGCGCTTGCCGATCCGCAGTTTGTCGCCTGGCTTGGTGATGAAACGAAGAAAAAAAGCATGTTTGACTCAAAGCGCGCGGCAGTCGCCTTGAAATGGAAAGGAATTGAGCTATGCGGCGTTTCCTTTGATTTATTGCTGGCCGCCTATTTGCTTGACCCGGCGCAAGGTGTTGATGATGTAGCTGCCGCAGCAAAAATGAAGCAATACGAAGCGGTGCGCCCGGATGAAGCGGTGTATGGCAAAGGGGCGAAGCGGGCCGTGCCGGATGAGCCAGTGCTCGCCGAGCATCTCGTCCGCAAGGCGGCGGCGATTTGGGCGCTCGAACGGCCGTTTTTGGATGAGCTGCGCCGCAACGAACAAGATCGGTTGCTCGTCGAGCTCGAGCAGCCGTTGTCTTCGATTTTGGCGGAAATGGAATTTGCCGGAGTGAAAGTGGATACGAAGCGACTCGAACAGATGGGCGAAGAGCTCGCCGAGCAGCTCGGCACGGTCGAGCAGCGCATTTATGAGCTCGCCGGCCAAGAATTCAACATCAATTCACCGAAACAGCTCGGCGTCATTTTATTTGAAAAACTGCAGCTGCCCGTCTTGAAAAAAACGAAAACCGGCTACTCCACTTCGGCGGATGTGCTTGAAAAACTTGCGCCTTATCACGAGATCGTGGAAAACATTTTGCATTACCGCCAGCTTGGCAAGTTGCAGTCGACGTATATTGAAGGATTGCTGAAAGTCGTGCGACCCGATACAAAGAAGGTGCATACGATTTTCAATCAGGCGTTGACGCAAACCGGACGGCTCAGCTCGACGGAGCCGAACTTGCAAAACATTCCGATTCGGCTTGAGGAAGGACGGAAAATCCGCCAAGCGTTCGTGCCGTCGGAGTCTGATTGGCTCATTTTCGCCGCCGACTACTCACAAATTGAGTTGCGCGTCCTCGCCCATATTGCGGAAGATGACAATTTAATGGAAGCGTTCCGCCGCGATTTGGATATCCATACGAAAACAGCGATGGACATTTTCCAAGTGAGCGAGGACGAAGTGACGCCCAACATGCGCCGTCAGGCGAAGGCGGTCAACTTTGGGATCGTTTACGGGATCAGTGATTACGGCTTGGCGCAAAACTTAAATATTTCGCGCAAAGAGGCGGCTGAATTCATCGAGCGCTACTTCGAAAGCTTCCCTGGCGTGAAGCGGTATATGGAAAACATTGTGCAAGAAGCAAAACAGAAAGGGTATGTGACGACGCTGCTGCATCGGCGCCGCTATTTGCCGGATATCACGAGCCGCAACTTCAACGTCCGCAGTTTTGCTGAACGGATGGCGATGAACACGCCGATTCAAGGGAGCGCCGCTGACATTATTAAAAAGGCGATGATCGATCTGAACGCCAGACTGAAGGAAGAGCGGCTGCAAGCGCGCCTTTTGCTGCAGGTGCATGACGAGCTCATTTTGGAGGCGCCGAAAGAAGAGATGGAGCGGCTGTGCCGGCTCGTTCCGGAAGTGATGGAGCAAGCGGTCACACTTCGCGTGCCGCTCAAAGTCGATTACCATTATGGCTCGACGTGGTATGACGCGAAATAAAGAGAAGTCTTGGTGTGGAGCGCCGGCATCCCTAAGAAGGCCTGTGATGGAATGAAAAAGCAGTTTCATAACGACTCTTCTCCAGTTGGGAAGCCTTGAACATCGAGCCGTCCTTCTCAACCAACATGACCGATTTTGTGAAAATCAGCGTTTCTCACCGGCCTTTTAGGCAGAATCTTTCGGTGCGACGATTCTCGGATGCGGGTCGATGAATGGGAGCGAAACAGCTGCCGCCCCATGGAGAATCTTTCTCTCGGCGGATGAACCGGCGTCAATGTGAAAGCGTCGGCAGGAACGATGCAGGAAAACGGAGGAAAGGGGGATCGCCATGCCGGAATTGCCGGAGGTGGAAACGATCCGTCGTACGCTTTTGCCGCTTATTGTCGGAAAAACGATTGAGGATGTGCGCATCTTTTGGCCGAACATCATCCGCCATCCGCGAGACCCCGAGGCGTTTGCGGCAAGAATGATCGGACAGACGGTGCGTGGTTTGGAACGGAGAGGGAAATTTTTGAAATTCCTGCTCGACCGCGATGCGCTCATTTCCCATTTGCGCATGGAAGGGCGCTACGCCGTTGCTTCTGCCCTCGAGCCGCTCGAACCGCATACGCACGTCGTGTTTTGCTTCACGGACGGCAGCGAACTCCGTTACCGCGACGTGCGCAAGTTCGGAACGATGCACGTTTATGCCAAAGAAGAAGCTGACCGCCGGCCGCCGCTTGCTGAGCTTGGGCCGGAGCCGCTTTCCCCGGCGTTTTCCCCAGCTGTATTGGCGGAGCGGGCGGTGAAAACGAAACGGTCGGTCAAAGCGTTGCTCCTTGATCAGACGGTCGTGGCTGGGTTTGGCAATATTTATGTCGACGAATCGCTGTTTCGCGCCGGCATTCTTCCCGGCCGGCCGGCTGCCTCGCTCTCCAGCAAAGAGATCGAGCGCCTGCATGAGGAAATGGTGGCGACGATCGGCGAGGCGGTCATGAAAGGGGGAAGCACGGTGCGCACGTACGTGAACACGCAAGGGGAAGCGGGTGCGTTTCAGCATAGCTTGTTCGTCTACGGACGCAAAGGAGAGCCATGCAAACGATGCGGCACGCCGATTGAAAAAACGGTCGTCGCCGGCCGCGGCACGCATTATTGCCCGCGCTGCCAGCGCTAGGCGGCGCGTAAAAAGGAGAGGAGTTCCATGACGTTGACGATCGGATTGACCGGCGGGATCGCCAGCGGCAAAAGCACGGTGAGCGCGATGATGCGCGAGCTCGGCCTTCCGGTCATTGATGCTGACGAAGCGGCGCGCGCCGTCGTCCGACCGGGGGAAGACGCCTACCGTCAGATTGTCGCCGCCTTCGGTCCGGGCATTTTGCAGACAAATGGAGAGATCGATCGGGCGAAACTCGGGGCGATCGTGTTCAACAACGAAGAAGAACGGAAAAAGCTAAACGCCATCGTTCACCCGGCGGTGCGTCAGAAAATGCTCGCGGAGAAAGAAGCGCTCGTCCGTTCCGGGGCGAAAACGGTCGTATTAGACATTCCGCTTTTATTTGAAAGCGGATTGACATCCTGGGTCGATAAAGTACTTGTCGTGTATGTTGACGATGACATCCAGCTTCGCCGGCTGATGGAGCGGAACGGGTTCACTGAGGAAGAAGCGCGCGCCCGCATTTGCGCTCAATGGCCGCTGGCGGAAAAAATGAAGCGGGCCGACGCGGTCATCAACAATAACGGAACGAGGGAAGAGACACGCCGTCAGCTGTTGGCTATTTTGAAACAATGGGACGCCTTGGAAAAATAGGCGTCTTTTTTGTTCGCTTTCAGTCATTTTGTTCTCCACATTCCCTAAAAATATGATATACTATTTATACAAATATAAGAAAATAGTATAACATATATGAGAGGAGAACAAAGTGAATGAAGGCGAAAGTGGCGATTAACGGTTTCGGACGAATCGGACGGATGGTGTTCCGGCGCGCCATCAATTCCCCTGATCTCGACATTGTGGCGGTGAACGCCAGCTATCCGCCGGAAACGTTAGCCCATTTAGTGAAATATGACTCAAACCACGGCAAATTTGACGGTGAGGTCATCGCCTTGGAAGACGGCCTGCTCGTCAACGGCAAAAAAGTGAGGCTGTTAAACTCGCGCGACCCGAAACAGCTGCCGTGGAAAGAGCTTGATATCGATATTGTGATTGAAGCGACCGGAAAATTCAACGATCGTGAAAAGGCGAGCCTTCACCTTGAGGCAGGGGCGAAGCGCGTCATTTTAACCGCCCCGGGCAAAAATGAAGATGTGACGATCGTTGTTGGCGTCAACGAGCATATGCTTGACATCGACCGCCATTTCGTCATTTCGAACGCCTCGTGTACGACAAACTGTTTGGCTCCGGTCGTCAAAGTGCTCGATGAAGCGTTTGGGATTGAAAACGGCCTGATGACGACGGTTCACGCGTATACGAACGACCAAAAAAACATCGACAACCCGCATAAAGATTTGCGCCGCGCCCGCTCATGCGCGCAGTCGATCATCCCGACGACAACGGGAGCGGCGAAAGCGCTTGGCCTAGTGCTGCCGCATTTAAAAGGGAAGCTTCATGGCATGGCGCTCCGCGTCCCGACGCCGAACGTCTCGCTCGTCGACTTGGTCGTCGACTTGAAGCGCGATGTGACGGTTGATGAGGTGAACGAGGCGCTGATCCGCGCTGCCAACGGCCCATTGAAAGGCATCTTGGATTTCACGATGGAGCCGCTTGTCTCGATCGATTTCAATACGAATCCGCATTCTGCGATTATCGACGGCCTGTCGACGATGGTGATGGAAGGGCGAAAAGTGAAAGTGCTCGCTTGGTATGACAATGAATGGGGCTATTCGTGCCGCGTCGTTGATTTAGCCCATCTTGTCGCGGCCAAAATGAATGAGCGTCTCAGCGTCAATGCGTAACAGCGGTTCGATGTGAAGCGCGCCGCCTGCGCTATGGCTTTTGCGATCCGCACAAACGGATCGGGCCACGGTGCGGGCGTGGGCGCTTTTTCTCTTTTTTATGCAAAAAAATTAAAAAAGCCTGTTGAAAAAACCCCCTAAACAAAGTATACTATGTCTCGTGAACTTCTTAACGGCAAGGGTAATGTGACTACTTAAAGGGTTAGGACCTCTTAGGACTAACTTTCCCCCGTGGTAGTTATACATGCCATTTTGCAACTCACCTTCTGTTTTTTTATTTGTTTGAGAAAATTGGTTAAAGGGGGATTCTTTTCATGGACACGATGGGTCGTCACGTTATCTCGGAACTTTGGGGATGCGACTTTGACAAACTGAATGATATTGATTTTATTGAAAAAACGTTCGTTGACGCCGCGTTAAAGTCGGGAGCGGAGATTCGCGAAGTGGCGTTCCATAAATTCGCTCCGCAAGGCGTAAGCGGGGTCGTCATTATTTCGGAATCGCATTTGACGATTCACACGTTTCCCGAACACGGCTATGCGAGCATTGATGTGTATACATGCGGCCATTTAGACCCGACGATTGCCGCCGATTACATTGCCGAAATGCTGGGCGCGCAAACGCGGGAAACGATTGAACTTCCGCGCGGCATGCGCCCAATCGAAGTGAAAAAGGCGCAGGCGCTGTAATTGGATCATGATAAACCGAAAGGAGCGTAAGCGAAACGCTCCTTTTTTTGCGCCCTCGGCGGTACAACAGCGGCGAACATCATGGTATGATGGAAGAAAAAGAATGACTAGGGAGACGTGGCAATGAGCATGTGGAAAACACTCAAATACGCCTTCACAAACCATTGTGAAACGCGGGAAAATCATGAAGATGAAGAGCTAAGAAGCCATTATTACAAAGCGACGAACCGCGCCGTCATCGATGCGGTCAAGGAGCTGCTCTCGTCGCTGCCTGGCGCCGAGCTCGTTTCTGTTTCCGAAGAGCGCGGCGAAATTTGTGCGCAAACAAGGCGCGGCAAAAAGTTGTTCATCGTCGCTACCGTCATTTCCGTGCGGCCGTTTGAAACGGCGGTCGACTTTTCCGCGACGACGGAGACGAAGCTATTGCCGTTTGATTTTGGGCATAGCCGGGCGGTCATTCTCGATTTGTATCGGAAGCTCGACGCCCGCCTGCCCTATATCGGTTCCGGACTGAACAGCTAACTATATCTTGTCTGCTTTCGTCCATTCCGGTATGATAGAAAATAAGAAGATCAACGGAGTGGATGTTATGCGATGTCCTTCATGCCATCATCAAGGCACGCGCGTGCTTGACTCGCGCCCGGTTGAAGAGGGTCGTTCGATCCGCCGCCGGCGGGAGTGCGAACAGTGCCATTATCGGTTTACGACGTTTGAGCGGATCGAGGAGCCGCCGCTGATTGTTGTGAAAAAAGAGGGGACGCGCGAAGAATTCAGCCGGGAGAAAATTTTGCGCGGCTTGATCAAAGCGTGCGAGAAGCGGCCGGTGGCGCTCGAGGAGCTTGAAAAAGTGACGCAGGAAATTGAGCGCGAACTGCGCAATCAAGGCGTCTCGGAAGTGAAAAGCGAAACGATCGGCGAAATGGTGATGGAGCGCCTGTCACACATCGATGAGGTCGCCTATGTCCGCTTCGCTTCCGTCTATCGGCAGTTTAAAGATATTAATGTGTTCATTGAAGAACTGAAAGAGCTGATCAAAAAAGGGCAACGGTAAAAAGGGCTTTGGCGTTAGGCGGCAAGCCCTTTTTTTCAACGTCTTTTCGGCAGGAAAGGGGAGAGCCGGTTTGAAACGAATACGGCGAAATGGAAGGTCGGAGCGATGCAACACCATTGGAAAGAGCTGATTGCTGTCGACCGTTATACCGTGCAAAGCCGTGGAGTGTTGCAAGAGGTGGACCGTAAAGTGCTGACGCTGCTTTACCAGCCGCTCATTGGCTGCCGGGCGTTGGCGCTTTATATGACGCTTTGGGGGAGCTTGAGCTGCTTGACGGCCAGGAAGCAACCCATCATCGGCTTATGGCGCTCATGCAGTGCGGACTGCCGGACATTTACAGCGAACGGTTGAAACTCGAAGGAATCGGGCTGCTCAACACATACGTCCACGCTAAAGAGGCGGATGAACCGAAGCTGTTTCTTTATGAGCTGCGTCCGCCGCTGGCGCCAGACCAGTTTTTCCGCGACGAGATGTTGAGCGTTTTTTTGCACCGGCAAGTCGGCCGCCACTTGTTTATCCAGCTGAGCAACTTTTTTGCCCGTCCGTCCATTGATGAAACGAAATTCACCCAGGTGACGCGGTCGTTTTCCGACGTGTTTTCGGCCGTGCCCGCTGAACAAATCGTCGCCGGCCTCAGCGAAGAAGCTGGGCCCGAGCTGCTTGAAGGGAAGGATCACATCAGGCGGGATGAGGCGTCGTATGTGCTTGATGATGATGTATTCGACTTTGAGCTGTTTTTTGCCGGCCTGTCCAAGCAGCTTGTGCCGCGCCGAGCGGTGACAGCGAAAGTGAAGGAAGCGATTAAAAAGCTGGCGTTTTTATACGGCATTCCGCCGCTTGAGATGCAAAAACTGGTCCTTGGCGTCATCGATCCGGCCTATCATATCGATATTGACGCGTTGCGCCGGGCGGCGCGCGAATGGTATGAGCTCGAACATGGCGGTGTCGAGCCGCGCCTCGTCGAACGAGTGCAGCCGCTCGCCTACCGGACGATGGAAAACATCGAACCGCGCACAAAAGAGGAGCAACTAATGAAACAGCTGGAAACAATTTCCCCGCGCCAGCTGCTGAAAGAGATTTCAGGCGGCGCTGAGCCGTCGCTGGCTGATTTGCAGTTGATCGAAGACATTATGTTCCAGCAGCAGCTGCTCCCCGGAGTTGTCAACGTGCTCATTTATTATGTCATGCTCCGGACGAATATGAAGCTGTCGAAAAAATATGTAGAAAAAATCGCCAGCCATTGGGCGCGCAAAAAGGTGAAAACCGTGAAGGAAGCCATGGAGCTGGCGAAAGAAGAGGCGAAAACATACCAAAACTGGGCGAACGAAAAGGAAAAAGGGACGCGGACGGTGCGCAAAGTCGTGCGCACGGAAATCGTCCCGGACTGGCTGAACATGGATTACAGCCAGCCGGATGATGATGATTTTGACGTCGAACAGGCGCGCAAAGAGCTTGAGGAACGGCTGAAAAAATACCGTGATGAATCATAGAGGGAAAAGCCATGGAACGAGTAAACCACCTGTTGCAGCGGTTGCTTGGCAATCAACGGTTTAAACAACGCTACGAACAAATGAAACGCTACATTTTGGAGCATCCGGACGTGCAGCCGTTTTTGCGGGCGCACGAACGGCAATTGTCGGCCGATGCGGTTGACCGCAGCTTGATGAAGCTGTATGAGTTCATCGAGCAGCACGGGAATTGCCGCCAATGTCCGGGCCTTGAGCGATGCAACAACATGCTGCCGGGGTACCATCCAAATTTGGTGGTCAACGGTGGAAGGATCGACGTTGAGTACGACCGCTGCCCAAAAAAAGTGCAGCATGACGAGCGAAAACAGCAAGAGTCGCTCATTCAAAGCATGTTCATGCCGCGCGAAATCTTGCGTGCTTCGCTCTCTGACGTCGATCTCAATGACGATGGGCGGATCAAAGCGATCCGATTTGCCGAGCGGTTTGTGGCGGAATACGAGCCAGGGAAAAAAATGAAAGGCTTGTATTTGCACGGATCGTTTGGGGTGGGCAAAACGTATTTGCTCGCCGCGATCGCCAACGAGCTGGCGAAGCGAAACGTTTCGTCGCTGATCGTCTACGTGCCCGAGCTGTTTCGTGAGATGAAACATTCGCTTCAAGACCAGACGATGAACGAAAAGCTTGATTATATCAAAAAAGTGCCAGTGCTGATGCTCGATGATCTTGGGGCGGAGGCGATGTCAAGCTGGGTGCGCGATGATGTGTTTGGCCCGATCTTGCAATACCGGATGTTTGAAAACTTGCCGACGTTTTTCACGTCGAACTTTGATATGCAGCAGCTCGCCCATCATTTGACGTATTCGCAGCGCGGCGAAGAAGAGAAGGTGAAGGCGGCGCGCATTATGGAGCGAATCCGCTATTTGGCCTATCCGATTGAAATCACTGGACCGAACCGCCGCGAGCAAAATATATAAAGGCGATTTGAAACGTTGCCGTTTGCACAGGCATGTTGATTAACCCATAAAAACTAGTTGAGCAGGTTCTGTTTCTAGCTTTTCTGCCGTAGTCGGCAAGCGGTTCGTTTGCCGACTGGGGCTGACCCAAAAGGGTAATTTCCCTTAAACAAAACACAACATATTTGTTTTATGCCTGTATACGGTAATAAGAAAGGGTGTCCCGATCCTTTTGGAGCACCCTCTCCTCGAACAATGAACGCCGCTAAGCTTTGTGGTTTTTTAGTCTAAACAGCCCGTTGTCCCCATATATATAAACCAAGCATGCCTTTCGGGCTAAAGGGGGGACAGCGGGTGATCGAAATCCATTTTGACGAGGCAAGCGAGGCGGAAAAATTGGTTGGGCTGCTAGATCACCGGCAACCGGATGACGGTCCGCTGTTTCATGCCGCTTATGACGGGAACAAAACCGTGGCGGTTTACATACAGGGCGAGGAGAAGCGTGTGCTTGAGGAGCATATCATCCCAGCGATGACGGCGTTTATGCAGGAGGTGATGGAAGACCGGCTGCTGCTATCCATCATTGCCAATGTTTTTTATTTCCGCGACGTCGAAGAACAGCAGCAAATTTTGGCCCTCGCTCATTCGTTTTTGGACGGCGAGCGGCGCGATTACCGGAAAAGCGCGGCGTTTGCCGCCTCGCGCACCGTGATGTTGCGCGACGCTTTTGCCTCCTTTTTGCGCGACGGCTTGTCATTTTCGTTTTCTTCGTTCGTTACGTTCCGGTTAAAGCCGTATATGGAGCGCCTCCAACATTATGTCGAGCTGGCGATTGATGAATACAAGCTGGAGCAGGAGTATCAAAATTTTGTGCAAATGCTGCGCGACTGCCTGGCTGGCCGGACGCCGCAATGGCCGCGCCTGTATTTGGTGCACGATCCGCCGCACTTCGTATTTTACGACAGCGAGCGGCGGGAGCTGTCGGCGGCGGAAGTGAGACAGTTGATCGACCGCCATCTCGTCTTCAGCCAGCCGATGTATATTGATGCATCGGTGCTCGCTCCGCTTGTCTCGCTCGCTCCGGCGGAAATTGAGCTGTACACCGATCATCCGGATGACGGCATGGTGCAGACACTGCAAAACGTGTTTCAAGAACGGCTGATCGTCTGCCGCCGCGCCGATTTTTCCCGCTTGTTTGCCGCCAACGCTGGAAATGGGGGAGAAGCTTGATTTTTCCTGCTGTTTTCGCTATAATGACGTCATGAATATGGATGAATACAAGCGATGACGAGGACATGGGCGCATTTTTACGGTTTCCAGAGAGGGAAGGCAGCGGCTGGAACCTTCCTAACACGAAAAATGCGCTTACCCCCTCAGAGCTGCGGCAGCGAACGCAACGCCCAGTAGTTGCCGCCGGTGGACGACCGTTATTCTTGTTGAGCCATGGCATGGCGAGGCGTTGCCATGGGAAGAAGGGTGGAACCACGATGAAAACTCGTCCCTTTAGGAGGGAGGAGTTTTTTTATTTTTCCATTTTCATCATCATGACAAAGGAGTGATTGCCAATGCCAGACGTCATTCGCATCACGTTCCCAGATGGGGCGGAAAAGGAGTTTCCGAAGGGGACGACGACGGAAGACATCGCTGCCTCGATCAGCCCGGGGCTGAAGAAAAAAGCGATCGCCGGCAAACTGAACGGCCGGTCCGTTGATTTGCGCACGCCGCTTCACGAAGATGGCGAGCTTGTCATCATTACCCAAGACATGCCGGAGGCGCTTGACATTTTGCGCCATAGCACCGCCCACTTAATGGCGCAGGCGATCAAGCGGCTGTATGGCAACGTCAAGCTCGGCGTCGGTCCGGTCATTGAAAACGGCTTCTACTATGATATCGACATGGAGCATAAGCTGACGCCAGACGACCTCCCGAAAATCGAAGCGGAAATGCGCAAGATTGTCAAAGAAAATTTGGACATCGTCCGCAAAGAAGTGAGCCGCGAAGAAGCCATCCGGCTGTATGAAGAAATCGGCGATGAGTTGAAGCTCGAGTTGATCGCCGATATTCCGGAAGGCGAGCCGATTTCGATTTATGAGCAAGGCGAGTTTTTCGACCTTTGCCGCGGCGTGCACGTGCCGTCGACTGGAAAAATCAAAGAGTTCAAGCTGCTCAGCATCTCGGGGGCCTACTGGCGCGGCGACAGCAACAACAAAATGCTGCAGCGCATCTACGGCACGGCCTTTTTCAAAAAGGAAGACTTGGATCGTTATTTGCGCCTGCTTGAAGAAGCGAAAGAGCGCGACCACCGGAAGCTCGGCAAAGAGCTTGAGCTGTTTACGACATCGCAACAAGTCGGACAAGGCTTGCCGCTATGGCTGCCGAAAGGAGCGACGATCCGCCGCATTATCGAACGGTACATCGTCGACAAAGAAGTGGCGCTCGGATACGATCATGTCTACACACCGGTGCTCGGCAGCGTCGAGCTGTACAAGACATCGGGCCATTGGGACCATTACAAAGAAAACATGTTCCCGCCGATGGAGATGGACAACGAAGAACTTGTGCTTCGTCCGATGAACTGCCCGCACCATATGATGATTTACAAAAGCAAGCTGCACAGCTACCGCGAGCTGCCGATCCGCATCGCCGAGCTCGGCACGATGCACCGCTATGAAATGTCTGGAGCGCTTACCGGCCTGCAGCGCGTCCGCGGCATGACGCTCAACGACGCCCACATTTTCGTGCGCCCGGACCAAATCAAAGACGAGTTCAAGCGCGTCGTCAACTTGATTTTGGAAGTCTATAAGGATTTCGGCATTGAGGAATACTCGTTCCGCTTGTCTTACCGCGATCCGCATGACAAAGAAAAATATTACGATGACGATGAAATGTGGGAAAAAGCCCAACGCATGCTGCGGGAAGCCATGGACGAGCTCGGCCTCGACTACTACGAAGCGGAAGGGGAAGCGGCGTTTTACGGGCCGAAGCTCGATGTGCAAGTGCGCACGGCGCTTGGCAAAGACGAGACGCTCTCGACGGTGCAGCTTGACTTCCTGTTGCCCGAGCGCTTTGATTTGACGTACATTGGCGAGGATGGGAAGCCGCATCGTCCGGTCGTCATCCATCGCGGCGTCGTCTCGACGATGGAGCGGTTTGTCGCGTTCCTCATCGAGGAGTATAAAGGTGCGTTTCCGACATGGCTCGCCCCGGTTCAAGTCAAAGTGATCCCCGTGTCGCCGGAGGCGCACCTCGATTACGCGTATGACGTGCAGCGGACGTTGAAAGAACGCGGCTTCCGCGTCGAAGTCGACGAGCGCGACGAAAAAATCGGCTATAAAATCCGCGAAGCGCAAATGCAAAAAATCCCGTACATGCTCGTTGTCGGCGATAAAGAAGTGTCTGAGCGAGCGGTCAACGTCCGCCGCTATGGCGAAAAAGAAAGCCGGACGATGGGGCTTGACGAGTTTATGGCCTTGCTCGCTGACGATGTGCGGGAAAAACGGACAAGATTAGGGAAAGCGCAATAAACCGTTGACAGGCGACATAAACGTTCAAGCGCCACAAGGAAGCAACGGTGGCGATGGCCCATGTCATGGGCGGTTTTTCAAAGAAATGGCGGCGTGAACAAGATTTTCTCTTGCCAATTGAATGTTGATCCGCTATAATAAAGGGCGTTGTGTTTATCAAGATCCGCTCCTTGACATGCCATCGCCAAGGTGGTATAGTGTATAAAGTGGAATGATGGCTTGTTTGTAACAAAAGCAGAAGCACCCCGCTTCTCACCTGACCGACGCCAAGACGGCTGTTGGCAGGTTGTTACGGTTCGTCAATGCGAGTGTAAGGACGTACTGCGCGGGTGCTTTGTGCATCTGCGCTTTTTTTTGGCTGGAAGTGGGGCTCTGCTGGCAAACAAGCCAGTCGGAAAAAACCTTGGAGGTGGCTCATTATTAGCAAAGATTTTATTATCAACGAACAAATTCGTGCCCGTGAAGTGCGCTTGATCGACCAAAACGGCGAACAGCTTGGCATCAAGTCGAAGCAGGAGGCGCTTGAGATTGCGGCAAGACGCAACTTGGATCTTGTGCTTGTCGCGCCGAACGCCAAACCGCCCGTTTGCCGCATCATGGACTACGGCAAATTCCGCTTCGAGCAGCAGAAGAAAGAGAAAGAAGCGCGCAAAAAACAAAAAGTGATCAACGTCAAAGAGGTGCGCCTCAGCCCGACGATCGAGGAGCATGACTTCAACACGAAGCTGCGCAATGCGCGCAAGTTTTTGGAAAAAGGCGATAAAGTGAAGGCGACGATCCGCTTTAAAGGTCGGGCGATCACCCATAAAGAAATTGGGCAGCGCGTCCTTGACCGCTTCTCGGAAGCGTGCGCCGACATTGCCGTTGTCGAAACGGCGCCGAAAATGGACGGGCGCAACATGTTTTTAGTGCTCGCACCGAAAAACGACAACAAGTAAGGAGGAACCTGCGATGCCAAAAATGAAAACTCACCGCGGCTCGGCGAAACGGTTCAAAAAAACGGCCAGCGGCAAATTAAAACGCGGCCACGCGTACACGAGCCACTTGTTTGCCAATAAAACGAAAAAACAAAAGCGTCATCTCCGCAAAGCGACGCTTGTCTCGCCTGGCGATTTCAAACGCATCCGCCAAATGCTTGACAACTTGAAATAACGACCGACTATAGGAGGGAACGATTATGCCACGCGTAAAAGGTGGACCAGTGACGCGCAGACGTCGCAAAAAAGTGTTAAAACTCGCAAAAGGCTATTTCGGCGCGAAACACGCATTATATAGAGTCGCGAACCAACAAGTGATGAAATCGCTCATGTATGCGTATCGCGACCGCCGACAACGGAAGCGCGACTTCCGCAAACTGTGGATTGTCCGCATCAACGCAGCGGCTCGCCAAAATGGCTTGTCCTACAGCCGTTTGATGCACGGCTTGAAGCTGGCCGGCGTGGAAGTGAACCGGAAAATGCTCGCCGACTTGGCGGTGAACGACCAAGCCGCGTTCGCCCAACTCGCCGACTTGGCGAAAGCGAATTTGAATAAATAACAACGATGGCCATCCTTGATCAGGGTGGCCATTTTCTTATCAAGGAAAGGGATCGATATGGTACAATACGGGATAGCGATCAATCTTCTCGCTTTTTTCGTGATGGGGGTCGACAAATACAAGGCGAAGCGCCGCCGCTTTCGCACCGCCGAGCGGACGCTTTGGCTGTTGGCGTGGCTGGGCGGAGCTCTGGGGGCAATGGCGGGCATGTACACGTTTCGCCATAAAACGCGCCATCGGGCTTTTCGCTATGGCTTGCCGCTGTTGGCAGCGGTGGAGCTGTTTCTCTATTGGCGATGGATGAGGTAGAAAGGGGAGGAGAGAATGAATTGGTCTTTGCTTTACGATATGCAGCGCATGTTGGATCGGCGCATTGAAACGGAGCATGGCTTGATGGAGGAAGATTTGTTTGCCCGCAAGCAGCTCGCCTTTCTTGTGGAGCTGGGTGAACTCGCGAATGAGACGCGTTGCTTTAAATTTTGGAGCATCAAACCGCCCGCGCCAGCCGAGCGAGTGCTGGAGGAATATGTGGACGGCTTGCATTTTTTATTGTCGCTCGGGCTGGAGTGCGGCTTGTTTTATGAAGAAAACGAAGCTCCGTCGGCGGGACGGCCGCTTGTCGAGCAGTTTCTTGCCGTGTTTCGCGCCGCCGAGCGGTTCGGGGAGACGAGAGCGCGAGGGGAATATGATGCGCTGTTTGCGGAGTATTGGCGGCTTGGCGTGGCGCTCGGTTTTTCTTCCGACGACATCGAGGCGGCGTATCGGCGGAAAAATGAAGTGAACCACAAGCGGCAAAACGAGCGCTACTGATCTTTTTTTTCGGGTGGCGAATGATTCATTTTGCCAACCGCCAGCCTTTTCAAGTATAATAAAAAAGTGGACAAAACCGGAAAGGGGTGCCAAGATGGCGAAGTTGGACGAAACGTTGACGATGCTGAAAGCGCTGACCGATGCGAAAGGCGTCCCGGGCAATGAGCGGGAAGCGCGCGATGTGATGAAGACATACATAGCTCCGTATGCGGATGAAGTGACAACGGATGGCCTCGGCAGCTTGATCGCCAAAAAAGAAGGGAAATCGGGCGGGCCGAAAGTGATGATCGCCGGCCATTTGGATGAAGTCGGCTTTATGGTGACGCAAATCGACGACAAAGGATTCATCCGCTTCCAAACGCTTGGCGGATGGTGGAGCCAAGTAATGCTCGCCCAGCGCGTGACGATCGTGACGAAAAAAGGCGACATCACCGGCGTCATCGGTTCGAAGCCGCCGCACATTCTGCCGCCGGAGGCGCGCAAAAAACCGGTGGAGATCAAAGATATGTTCATCGACATCGGCGCGACAAGCCGCGAGGAAGCGATGGAGTGGGGCGTCCGCCCGGGCGATATGATCGTGCCGTATTTTGAATTTACGGTATTGAACAATGAAAAAATGCTGCTCGCGAAAGCATGGGACAACCGGATCGGCTGTGCGGTCGCCATCGATGTGCTCAAGCAGCTGAAAGGCGTCGACCATCCAAACACGGTATACGGCGTCGGCACGGTGCAGGAAGAAGTCGGCTTGCGCGGCGCGCGCACGGCCGCCCAATTCATTCAGCCAGATATCGCCTTTGCGGTGGATGTCGGCATTGCCGGCGATACGCCGGGCGTGTCGGAAAAAGAAGCGATGGGCAAACTCGGCGCCGGCCCGCACATCGTCCTGTACGACGCGACGATGGTGTCGCACCGCGGCTTGCGCGAATTCGTCATCGAAGTGGCGGAAGAGCTGAACATTCCGTACCATTTTGATGCCATGCCGGGCGGCGGTACGGATGCGGGAGCGATTCATTTAACGGGCAGCGGCGTTCCGTCGCTCACGATTGCCATCCCGACGCGCTACATCCACTCGCACGCCGCCATTTTGCACCGCGACGACTACGAAAACACGGTCAAGCTGCTTGTTGAGGTGATCAAACGGCTTGACGCCGACAAAGTGAAACAACTGACGTTTGACGAATAAAAACACCGGCCGATTCGGCCGGTGTTCGTCATTGTTTAACCGCCTGCTCGAGCGTGGTGAGCATCATGTCTTTTTGCTGTTCATTGGCGTGCGTCCAAATGGCTTCAAAGAGGACGCCGAGGCCGGGCAAATATTTTTCCTCGCCACGCTGGATCGCGTCCTCGATTGTATTCTCGAGCTGCTCTTTCGAGTTGTTGGCGACGTTGTGCATAATGGCTTTCCGCAAGTTCAAATCCATTTGTCTCACCTCGTTGGCCGTATTGTACACCGTTATCGTTTGCCAATGGCGGCGGATTTATACATGGAGCGGCTCTCGTATATGGTATAATAGAGGAAAAACTAGACCGAAATGAGTGATGGCGACGATGGACGAGAAACCGCTCTATGGATTGGAACGAACGGTATTTCGCCAACTGCTCCATCTATTTTCCCGTTATGCTGATGTCATTGAAAACGTCATTTTGTTCGGCTCAAGAGCACGAGGCGATTACAAGGAAGGATCGGATATCGATTTGGCGATCGAATTTTGAAAACCGGGAGGCCCGCTGCACCTCCTGCGATCGGACTTGGATGAACTTCCGATCATTTATCCGATCGATGTTGTTGATTACAATCAAATTCACAACGAACAGCTAAAAATGAATATTGACCAAGAAGGAAAGACGATTTTTCAAACGAACGAGCACGGGAAGGTGATGGTCACCATGAGCCGGCTGATGGATCGATTTTACGATTTCGAACGGGCGCTCTCCAAACTCCGGCAAAGTGCCGCAAGAGACGCCCAAACGGATGACCTTGTTGTTGATGCGACCATTCAACGCTTTGAATTCACGTACGAACTAGCATGGAAATGGATGAAACTTTATTTGGAGCATCAGGGATACGCTGAAGTGACGAGTCCGAGGAAAACGATTCGCGAGGCGTTTCGGGAAGGGTTGATTCAAGACGGAGAGATATGGCTTCGCATGCTCGAAGACCGCAATCGGACGTCCTATACGTATGACGAAGAAACCGCAATGGACATTTACGAACGCATTCGCATCCACTATATCCCGCTGTTTGACCGCTTGCTTGACGAAATGAAACAACGGCTTGACTCAGCGACATGAGCGGCCGGCGTGCGGAACGGAACGAGCCTGGCTTTGTGAAGGAACTTGGCTTTGGTCGTGAAAGATGACAACGGCACACATTTTGTTATAATCAAATGAAGAAACTTGACGAATGAGGTGACGACGCAATGGAAAAAGCGACATTCGCCGGCGGCTGCTTTTGGTGCATGGTGACGCCGTTTGAGGAGCTTGACGGCATTTACGGCATCGTCTCCGGCTATACGGGCGGGCATGTCGAAAACCCGACATACGAGCAAGTGAAAACCGGCACGACCGGCCACTACGAAGCGGTGCAAATCACCTTCGACCCGGACGTCTTTCCGTATGAGCGGCTCTTGGAGCTGTATTGGTGTCAAATCGACCCGACCGATGACGGCGGCCAGTTTCACGACCGCGGGCCGCAATACCGGACGGCGATTTTTTACCATAACGAAAAACAGCGCCAGCTCGCCGAGCAGTCAAAGCGGGCGCTCGAGGAAAGCGGGCGCTTCTCGAAGCCGATTGTGACGAAAATTTTGCCGGCGACGACGTTTTACCCGGCGGAAGAGTATCATCAAAACTACCATAAGAAAAATCCGGAGCATTACAAACAAGACCGCGCCGCATCCGGGCGCGATGAGTTTATCGCCAAACATTGGGGACGAAACGGTGAAGCGGATCGAATCGCCGAAAAATGCGCGCGTCAAACAATGGAAAAAGCTGCTGACCAAAAAAGAGCGCGATGAGACCGGATTGTTTTTGCTTGAAGGGTTTCATCTTGTCGAAGAGGCCATAAAAAGCAACGCGCCCCTTGTCGAGCTGATCGTTGATGAGCGGACGGCTGTCCCGCCCGGCTGGAACGTCACAGGTGTTCCGGTTGTGATCGTGACCGAAGCGGTGATGAAGGCGATCAGCAACACGGAGACGCCGCAAGGCATCGCCGCGGTGTGCCGAAAGTTGCCAGCCGAGCTTGAAGGCGTGAAGACCGCCTTGCTTATTGACGCCGTGCAAGATCCGGGTAATCTCGGCGCCATGATCCGCACCGCCGATGCCGCCGGGATCGATGCTGTCATCCTTGGCGAAGGGTGCGCCGATGTGTACAATCCGAAGGTCGTGCGGGCGACGCAAGGGTCGCTGTTTCATCTTCCGGTTGTCAAAGGCGATTTGGCGCAATGGATCGCGCGTTTCAAGGAGCAGGGCATTCCGGTGTACGGAACGGCCTTGGAGAACGCCGTCGATTACCGCACCGTTCCGCCATCATCTTCGTTTGCCTTGCTCGTCGGCAATGAAGGAAGCGGCGTCCGCCCCGACCTGCTGCGCCTAACGACAGAGAACGTGTACATCCCGATTTACGGCCAAGCCGAGTCGCTGAATGTCGCCGTTGCGGCCGGAATTTTGCTTTATTCTTTGCGGGCGGTGCGGTAAAATAGAATCGAAAATCAATCGGACAAGGGAGCGGAGACGGATGGATGGCGAACTGCGGGCATTGTTGAACGCGGTGCTTGAGCGTCTTGATGTTCAAGGAGCCTACATCGAACAAATGCGCATGGATATCGTCAAGCTGCAAGGAAGCGTGAAACAGCTCGAAGACAAGGTCGATCGCATCCAAAGCGATGTTGAGGCGATGAAAAAAGACATGGACGCGATGAAAAAAGACATGGATGCGATGAAAAAAGACATGCTAGGGGTCAAAAAAGATGTCGCCGCGCTCAAGGAAGGGCAAGTGCGGCAGGAAAAAATTATGGAGCGCCTCGCGATCCGCTCGATTGAACAGGAAGCGGAAATCGATGAGCTGCGCAAAGAAATTTCGGCCTGACCTTGCCTTTGCCCACTCATTTGCGTATAATGAATAGCGACAATTTCCCATACGGACAACAACGATGACGGAGAAAAGTAGCTTGCTGCTCGCCATCCAGGGAGAAAACGCCGGAGACTGGGAGCGTTTTTATGGCCGACGCAAGTGAAGTTCACCTCCCGAGTTGGCACCGGGACCATCCCAAAAGGGGATGTAAAGGTGTTCCGGCTTTCGGCCGTTATCGCAATGAAGTGAACAGCGCATTTCGGCTGTTAACAAGGGTGGTACCGCGAGCAACAACTCGTCCCTTACCGGGGGCGGGTTTTTTTATTTTTGATAGAGGAGGGACTCAAGTGAAAGAACGGCTGTACGAGCTGAAGCAAGAAGCGCTTCGTCGAATCGATGAGGCGAAAGACGTCAAAGCACTGAATGACGTGCGCGTCGCCTATTTAGGCAAAAAAGGGCCGATCACCGAAGTGCTGCGCGGCATGGGGCATTGCCGCCGGAAGAGCGCCCGAAAATCGGCGCGCTTGCCAATGAAGTGAGAACGGCGATCCAGCAGGCGCTCGAGGCGAAACAAGCGAAACTGGAACAGGAGGAAGTCGAGCGGAAGCTGGCTGCCGAAGCGATCGATGTGACGCTGCCGGGACGTCCTGTGAGTCTTGGCAATCCCCATCCGCTGACGCGTGTCATTGAAGAAATTGAAGACTTGTTTATCGGCATGGGCTATACGGTCGCCGAAGGGCCGGAAGTGGAGACCGACTATTACAACTTTGAGGCGCTCAATTTGCCGAAAGGTCATCCGGCCCGCGATATGCAAGATTCGTTTTACATCACGGAAGAGATTTTGCTTCGCACCCATACTTCGCCGATGCAGGCGCGGACGATGGAAAAGCACCGCGGGCGCGGCCCGGTGAAAATCATTTGCCCGGGCAAAGTGTACCGCCGCGACACCGACGATGCGACCCATTCGCACCAGTTTACGCAAATTGAAGGATTGGTTGTTGACCGGAACATCCGGATGAGCGACTTGAAAGGGACGCTGCGCGAATTCGCCCGCAAGCTGTTCGGGGAAGGGCGCGACATCCGCTTCCGGCCGAGCTTTTTCCCGTTCACGGAACCATCGGTCGAAGTCGATGTGTCCTGCTTCCGCTGCGAAGGGCGGGGCTGCGGCGTCTGCAAAGGCACCGGTTGGATCGAAATTTTAGGCGCCGGCATGGTGCATCCGAACGTGCTTGAGATGGCCGGCTTTGATTCGAAAACGTACACCGGCTTCGCGTTCGGCATGGGGCCGGAGCGGATCGCGATGCTGAAGTACGGCATTGACGACATCCGCCATTTCTATCAAAACGATCTACGTTTCTTGCGGCAATTTTTGCGTGTGTAACAGAAAAAGGAGGGGTTTTCCATGCTCGTGTCTTACCGTTGGCTGAGCGAGTACGTCGATTTGACGGGGGTCACCGCCGCGGAGCTCGCTGATCGCATCACGAAAAGCGGCATTGAAGTCGAGCGGGTTGAGGCGCTCGACCGCGGGATGAACGGCGTCGTCATCGGCCATGTGCTCGAGTGCGAGCCGCACCCGAACGCGGATAAACTGCGGAAATGCCTCGTTGACCTTGGCGAAGGCGAGCCGGTGCAAATCATTTGCGGCGCCCCGAACGTCGCCAAAGGGCAAAAAGTCGCCGTCGCCAAAGTCGGGGCGGTGCTGCCGGGCAATTTCAAAATCAAACGGGCGAAGCTGCGCGGGGAAGAATCGAACGGAATGATTTGTTCGCTCCAAGAGCTCGGCGTCGAAACGAAAGTCGTGCCGAAAGAGTATGCAGACGGCATTTTCGTCTTTCCAAGCGATGCGCCGGTCGGCGCCGATGCACTGGAATGGCTCGGCTTGCACGATGAAGTGCTCGAACTGTCTTTGACGCCCAACCGCGCCGACTGTTTAAGCATGATCGGCGTCGCCTATGAAGTCGCGGCCATTCTCGGACGTGAAGTAAAGCTGCCGAAAGCGGCGGTCAAGGAAAACAGCGAACATGTCCATGAATACATTTCCGTCCGCGTCGAGGCGCCGGAAGACAACCCGCTGTACGCCGGGCGGATCGTGAAAAACGTCCGGATCGGCCCGTCGCCGCTTTGGATGCAAGCGCGTTTGATGGCGGCTGGTATTCGCCCGCACAACAACGTCGTCGACATTACGAACTACATTTTGCTTGAGTACGGCCAACCGCTTCATGCGTTTGACTACGACCGCCTCGGTTCGCAGGAAATTGTCGTCCGCCGCGCAAAGGCAGGCGAAACGATTGTCACGCTCGATGATGTCGAACGGAAGCTGACCGAAGACCACCTTGTCATCACGAACGGCCGCGAGCCGGTCGCCTTAGCCGGGGTGATGGGCGGGGCGAATTCGGAAGTGCACGATGACACGAAAACCGTGTTTATTGAAGCGGCGTACTTTACAAGCCCGGTCATCCGCCAGGCGGTAAAAGACCACGGGCTGCGCAGCGAAGCGAGCACTCGGTTTGAAAAAGGCATCGATCCGGCGCGGACGAAAGAAGCGCTCGAGCGCGCCGCCGCCCTGATGGCCGAATACGCCGGCGGCGAGGTCGTCGGCGGCATCGTCGAAGCGAGCGTGTGGCGTGAGGAGCCGGTGGCGGTGACGGTCACGCTCGAACGCATCAACGGTGTCCTCGGCACGGCGATGTCGAAAGAGGAAGTGGCCGTGATTCTTTCGAATTTGCAATTTCCGTTCACAGAAGACAACGGAACGTTTACGATCGATGTCCCGTCGCGTCGGCGCGACATTGCGATTGCAGAAGATATCATTGAAGAAGTCGCCCGTTTGTACGGCTACGACCGTCTGCCGGCGACGCTGCCGGTGGCGGAGGCGAAACCGGGCGGGCTCATGCCGTACCAGGCGAAGCGCCGCCGCGTCCGCCGCTATTTGGAAGGAGCCGGCTTGTTCCAAGCCATCACGTATTCGTTGACGAGCCTGGACAAAGCGACGCGCTTTGCGCTTGAGACGGCCGAACCGATCCGCTTGGCGCTGCCGATGAGCGAAGAGCGGAGCGTTCTTCGGCAAAGCTTGATTCCGCATCTGCTCGAAGCGGCGAGCTACAACCGCGCCCGCCAAGTCGAGGACGTCGCCTTGTACGAAATCGGCTCTGTCTACTTGTCCAAAGGAGAACACGTCCAACCGGCGGAAAAAGAGCGGCTTGCCGGCGTTCTCACCGGCTTATGGCACGCCCATTTGTGGCAAGGCGAGAAAAAGGCCGTTGATTTTTACGTTGCCAAAGGGATTTTGGATGGCCTGTTTGACTTGCTTGGACTTGCCGCCCGCATCGAATACAAACCGTCCAAGCGCGCCGATTTGCATCCGGGACGGACGGCGGACATTGCGCTTGACGGCAAGGTGATCGGCTTTGTCGGCCAGCTCCATCCGGCCGTGCAAAAAGAGTACGATTTAAAAGAAACGTACGTGTTCGAGCTCGCCTTGACCGATCTGTTGAACGCCGAAAGCGAAGCGATCCGCTACGAGCCGATTCCGCGCTTCCCGTCGGTCGTGCGCGACATTGCCTTGGTCGTTGACGAAAACGTCGAAGCTGGCGCCTTGAAGCAGGCGATCGCCGAAGCCGGGAAACCGCTTGTCAAAGACGTCTCCCTCTTTGACGTCTACCAAGGCGAGCGCCTGCCGGCCGGGAAAAAATCGCTCGCTTTCTCGCTTCGTTTCTATGATCCGGAGCGGACGCTCACGGATGAAGAAGTCACGGCCGTCTATGAGCGGGTATTGGCGGCGGTCGAGCAGCAATTTGGCGCCGTGCTGCGCGGGTAAAACGAAAAGCTGTTCCGAAAGCGATGGGCTTTTGGAACAGCTTTTTTTGATGAGAGCTCGTTTTCAAACAAATTCAGAAAACGAAGGATGCTAACAAAGGTGGATGCCCTGTCAGCCGCGTTCAGCTATAATGCGCCCGGTTTGCGACACATCGTACCCGCCGAGCGCTTCGAGTTCGGCGCGGAACGAATCGGAGCGGAGCACGTCGAGCACGGAAGCGATGAGCGATTCATTCTCCGGCGTCCGCAGCATGACGACATCATACTGTTCGTTCATTAGCGGAATGAACTCGACGCCGGCCATTCGCGCCACCTTTTCCGTGCCGATGCCGACATCGGCGAGACCTGACGCCACCGCGGAGGCGACGCTCAAATGGTTTGTCTCCTCGCGCTCATAGCCGCGAATAGCGGACGGTGACAGTCCATGCAGGCGCAGCTGTTCATCCAAGAGCACACGCGCCCCCGCTCCTTTTTCCCGGTTGACGATCACGACGTCGCTCCTTCCTAAGTCGCTAAACGTTTGAATGCCGCGCGGATTGCCTTTTTGCACGTAAAACCCGATTGGCCTGCGCATCAAGTTCACCATGATGTACGCATGGCCTGTCAACAGCTTTTCCACATACGGACGGTTGTACTCACCCGTTTGCCCGTCAAACAAATGCACGCTGACGATGTCACATTGCCCTTTGTACAGCGCAATCAACCCGTTGAGGCTGCTCGTATAGGTGCGAAGCGATTGATAAGGGCCGCCTTTCTCGAGATGGGCGCCAAGCAAATCGAGCGCCATATCTTGACCGCTGATGATGATGGGGCGAAAAGCGGTTTCGGTCGGCCGTGAAACGGCGGAAAAAACGGTGCTTGCCTCCCCTTTTTGCCCGGCGATGTACCGCTTGAGATCATCCGCGGTGATCCGCATTTGCCGCCCAACGCGAAAGGCGGGCAGCTTCCCTTTTTTCACTAAATCGTACACCGTTAGTTTGGACACTTTTAATAAGGAAGCGATTTCTTCAATCGTGTATGACCGCGGCTCCGTCATCATGCCATCCTCCTTTCTTTCATTGTAGCGCAAAGAGAGCGATGTGAAAAAATTTTTCTTTTCTAACTAGTTATCATTATTTATAATTAGATATCATTACATATAAAAATCTGAATGGAGATAAGGGGGATGTAGATGCGAAAAATGGCATGGCTTGTCGCGGTGGTCTTGTTGTTCGGCTTGTATGGCTGCGACAGCGGTTCGAAAGAGGGGGCTGGGCAAACGAAATCGGCGGACAAAGTGGAGCTCACCATCTCCGCCGCCGCCAGCCTGCAAGAAGCGCTGGAAGAAGCGAAAACGGCGTTTGAACGAAAGCATCCGAACATCCGCATCCAATATAATTTCGGTGCGTCGGGCGCGTTGCAAAAGCAAATTTCCGAAGGGGCGCCGGTCGATCTCTTTTTCTCCGCGGCTGCCGAGCCATTTGAGGAGCTGAAAAAGGAAGGGCTGATCGATTCCAAACACGAAAAAACCGTGCTCGCCAACGAGCTGGTGCTCATCGTTCCGAAACAAGGAGAAGGGGCGATTCAGTCGCTCGATGACATCACCCTCGCCAAACGAGTGGCGATCGGCATCCCCGAGTCGGTGCCGGCCGGCATGTACGCCAAACAAACGCTCGAAAAGGCGGGGCTGTGGGAGCAGGTGAAAGCGAAGCTCGTTTACGCGAAAGACGTTCGCCAAGTGCTGGCGTATGTGGAAACCGGCAACGTCGACGCCGGGTTTGTGTACCGGACGGACGCGCTCGTGTCGGACAAAGTCAAGATCGCCGCCGCCGTGCCAAGCGGCATGCACGACCCGATCGTCTATCCGCTTGGTGTCGTCAAGACGAGCAAACATCTCAAGGAGGCGCGGGAGTTGTATGATTATTTGACGAGCGAACAGGCGCTCCAACTATTCGAACAACACGGGTTCCGACCAAGCCGTTGAATCTGCTTCCCATTGGGAGGGGATATATGGTAACATAAAGACGATGCCAATCGAATAGGCGATGGAGTTCGCCATAACCGCCGGCTTCCGGCTGATGACTCCTGCTGCAAATGAAAGCGGCAGGAGTCTGTTTATTTTACGAAGGAGGATGGTCATTGGTCTATCTCGCTGTCGGCGCAGCCGGCATGATCGGTGCGCTTGTCCGCTATGTCGTTGGTCTTGTCGTGCCCGCTGCCTGGTTGGGAGGGGTTCCACTCGGAACGCTTTTGGCGAACTGGACCGGCTCGTTTTTGCTCAGCTGGATTACGGTGGTGTTCACCCGCCGCCCGTCCTGGCCGCCGTGGCTGAAAACGGCGGCGACGACCGGGTTCATCGGTTCGTATACGACGTTTTCGACGCTCAGTGTCGAATGTGTGGAATGGATGGAACAAGGGCGCTTTGGCATGGCGGCCGTGTATATCGCTGCCAGCCTGTTCGGCGGCCTAGCCGCCGCATGGGCGGGATATGCTGCCGCCCATCCAAAGCGAAAGGAGGAAATAGCATGATGACCGCACCACTATTGGTGATGATGGGCGGTTTTTTCGGCGCCATATGCCGTTATGCCGTCAGCCGCTGGGCGGCTCCGCGTTCGCCGCGTTTTCCCATAGGGACGCTCATTGTCAACTTGCTTGGGTCCTTTTTGCTTGGCTGGCTCGCCGGAAGCGGCGCCGCCGATACTGAAAAACTGCTTGTCGGCACGGGCTTTATGGGCGCGTTCACCACGTTTTCGACCTTAAAATGGGAAAGCGTGCAAATGATGCAGCAACGCCAATGGGCGAAGGTTGTCGTTTATTTGGCGGCTACGTATTTGTGTGGAGTGTGGCTCGCGTGGCTTGGCTATCACGTGGGGCGGTGACCGCAGCGCCAAAAAACAAGCATTGTTTCTTAATTAGTTGATTGTGAAAAAGAACGTTCTAGGCTTGCTTTTAGAGGGCTGGTGATTGAATGAAAAATGTGAATCAACAACAGTGTTTTTCAATTTGATAAGCCTTGTAAAATCTGTTTTTCTCTTTGATCAAAAATGACCGATTTGCAGGAATGATTGTTTTTTCACCGCCCTTCTAGAGGGCCGATGATTTAGTACAAAATACCGCTATTCCATCTTTTTCTCAATTAGAGAAGCCTTGCGAAATCAGCCTTCTTTTTTTGGTGAAATGCCGCTGATTTGCTCGTGGCAGCCGTTTTTCACCGGCCTTCTAGGCAATCAGTATGGATGAATGGATAGAAAAATCTTCCCCGCAAACGATTCGTTCGCGGGGAAACGGAGATCGATGAAGGACAACGACCGAAGCACGGATGCGTTATCTTTTGCTTTTTCCAAACAATAATTCTTCAAGAATATCATGAATGCGCGTATTTTCATAAATGCCGGTGAATCGCTCCGCTCCCGGGCCCATGGCCGTCAGCGGCACATCGGCGGCGGTGTGGCCCGTTGTCGTCCAGTCGAGGGCGAACGTTTGCGTAGAGCGGGCGATTGGAAACGGGCCGTCTTCGCCGGAGATCGTTTTGCCGTCTCCCGACTCATCCGTGCCGCCCGGCGTTTCGATCGTCAAGCCGCCGCATTCATGGTCGGCGAGCACGAGGACGAGCGTATCCCGATGGCGCTTGGCGTACTGTTTCGCTGCGGCGACCGCTTCGTCAAGCTGCTGGCCCGCTTTGATCATGAGCGATCCGTTGTTTTCATGGCTCATTTCATCAATGGCTTCTTCTTCGACAACGAGGAAAAAGCCTTTTTTGTTTTGCGACAGCACGTCAAGCGCTTTTTTTGTCATATCGGGCAGCGACACGACAGGATTGTACACATCTCCTTCTCCTTCGGGTCGCTGCTGGAACATTTCTTCGTTGGCAAACAGTCCAAGCAGCTTGCGGCCGGACGCTTGTTTCAGCTCATCGGCGGTGCGGACGTACGTGTAGCCGAGCTGCTTGGCGCGTTCAACCAAGTTTCCTTGCGTGCCTTTGCTTGCTTCTTCCGGATCTTCGGCTGGATGGTCGGGGTAATAGCCAGGATTTCCATTAGGATACCAGTAATCTTCCCCGCCGCCTAAAATGACGTCCACTTTCGTTTGTTCGATGTATTGCTTGGCGATGTCGCTTTGGGCAGAGCGATTGGCGGTGTGGGCGGCAAACGCAGCCGGCGTGGCGTCCGTCACTTGGGCGGTCGTGACAAGCCCTGTTGCCTTGCCGGCTTTTTTTGCTTGTTCCAAAATCGTTTCCACCGGTTTTCCTTGCAGATCAACAGAGATGGCGCCGTTGTACGTTTTCACGCCTGAGGCGATCGCGGTCGCCGCCGCAGCGGAGTCGGTGATGAATGACTTCGAGTCGGCGGAGTTCGTATGGACAAGCCCGCTGTATGGCATATCGTCCATCTCCAATTCTCCAGCGATCCCTTTTGTGGCAAGGCGAATGGCGTTGCGATGCGCTGTGCCCATGCCGTCGCCGACAAAAAGAATGACATTTTTCACTTCAAGCGGCTTCGATTGTTTCGCTGGGGCGGCCCATGCAGTTTGACCGGCATGATAAAGCGCCAGTCCGGCGCTCAGCCCGGCAATGAGCAAAGCCGTGCGGCGTTTCGATTGGAACATCGTTCTCCTCTCCCTTTTCAGATGATTTTGTCATTTTTATTGTACAAGCCAGATGTTAAGCGTTCGTGAATGCAATGTAATGGATTTGAAAAAATTTCCTCTCTATTCAGATTGGACGATAGAATGGTTTCTCCTTTGGCAACATTCCTTGTTGACTTTCTCTTTTTTCCTTGGTATCGTTACTAATAGTTCAACAGTTGAACAAAATGGATGACAGCTCTCCATCTACTGTTGAATTTGGTTGATTGTTCAATGATTGAACCATCGGAGGTGAATCAATGCCGGGACGAAACATCGATGAATGGATCGACCGCTATTTGTCCGTGTCGTTTCTCGTGATGAAACGCGGAGCGGCGCTTGTCAAAGGCAGTCTTTGCGAAGAGATGACGCACGATCAATATTATTTGCTTCGCTACATCCGCCGGCGGGGGGCGTGCACGTCAACGGAGCTCGCGGCGATGTTTGGCGTGAACAAAAGCGCGGTGACGGCGATGACGAATCGCCTCGTCGACAAAGGCTGGCTGCGCCGCGACCGTGACAAGAACGACCGGCGCGTCATCGTCTTATCGCTGACGGAGCACGGGGAAGCATGGGTAGAGGAAATGGACCGCAGCGTCTATCGGCTCGTCGAAGAAGTGATCGCCCGCTTTCCAGAGGAGGAGATCGAAACATTCATCCGCACGTATGAACGGTTGGCCCGCGTGCTGCAGGAGGTGGAAGAAGCGACATGAGAGCGATCATCAAAGGAAAATGGCTCGTACTTGCGGCATGGATCGCCATCGCGGCCGTGCTCATGGCGACGGCGCCGAACATGGGCGAGCTTGTCAGGGAAAAAGGGCAGCTGAGCGTGCCGGACGGCTACTCGTCGTCATTGGCGGCAAAATTGATCAAAGAGGCGAACAGCCAGGAAAACAAGCAAAACGAACGGTCTGCGGTGCTTGTCTTTTACCAAAAAGGCGGATTGACGGCGGATGACAAAAAAGAGATTGAACGGGCGGTAAACGCGCTCGAAAAGAAAAAAGAGGAACTTCATGTCACGAACATCGTCTCGCCGTTTGCCAACCGGGAGCTGGAAAAAGAACTCATCTCCAAAGATGGAACGACGATGCTCATTTCCGTCAGCATCGACCCGGCTGGGCGGACGGCGAAGCAATTGACCGACGCCCTGTATAAAGCAGTCGATGGCGTCAAGGTCGAGCATTATTTCACCGGCGGCTGGATGATCGATGAAGATGTCGTAACGAGCTCGCAGGAAGGCGTGAAGAAAACGGAGGGGATCACGGTCGTCTTTATTTTAATTGTGTTGCTCGCCGTGTTCCGCTCGCCGGTGGCGCCGCTCATTCCGCTGCTCGCGGTCGGGGCGACGTACGTCGTTTCGCAGTCGGTCGTGGCGTTTTTGGTCGATCAGGTCAACTTTCCGTTGTCGACGTTTACGCAGACGTTTTTAGTGGCGGTGTTGTTTGGCATTGGGACCGACTATTGCATTTTGCTGCTGAGCCGGTTTAAAGAAGAACTGGCGAAGCGCGGCGATCGGGTGGAAGCGATCGTCGCCACGTACCGGACGGCTGGGAAAACGGTGGCGGCAAGCGGCATTGCCGTCATGATCGGCTTTGCGGCGATCGGGTTGTCGACGTTTAAGCTGTACCAATCGGCGGCGGCCGTCGCCGTTGGGGTCGCGGTGTTGCTTTTGGCGCTCGTGACGCTTGTGCCGTTTTTCATGGCCGTGCTTGGCGAGAAGCTGTTTTGGCCGGTGCGCGGGAAGCTCGAGCACGGGCAAAGCCGGCTTTGGCTTGCGGCTGGCCGATTTGCGTTCGCCCGTCCGCTTTTGGCGCTGGCGATTGTCGCCGTCGTGACCGTGCCGGTGTTGGCGACGTATGATGGCAACCTGTCGTTTGATTCCATGGAGGAGATCGGCGATCATTATCGTTCGGTCAAAGCGTTTGACATCATTGCCGATCATTTCAATCCGGGAGATGCCATGCCGACGCAGGTGGTATTGAAAAGCAAAGAGCCGCTCGATTCGGAAGAAGGACTGGCGTTAATTGAGAAAATGAGCCGTGAGATCGAAAAAGTTGACGGCGTGGCGAGCGTCCGCTCGGCGACGCGCCCGACGGGTGAGCCGATTCAGGAGCTGTTTGTCACGGAACAGGCGAAACAGCTGAAAAGCGGCCTTGGCGCCGGCAAAGAGGGCATTGAGAAAATCGGCGCCGGACTTGAGACGGCAAGCGAAAAATTGTCCTCATCCGCTCCGCAGCTCAAGCAGGCGTCATCCGGCATCGGCCAGCTCGTCTCCGGAACAGAGCGGCTTGAAAACGGCCTGCGCCAGCTGCAAACCGGTCTCAGTCAAATTGAACAAGGCGTGCGCCGGGGAGCGATGGGCGCCGGTGAGCTGAAAAACGGCTTAGTGACGCTTCGCGACAACGCGAAAAAGCTGCAGGAAGGCGCCACGCAGCTGCTTGACGGCTACAAGCAGACAGAACAAGGGCTGTCGGCGCTAAGCGGCCAGTACCGGCAAATCGAAGCGGGATTAAAAGCTGTCGCCGCTCAGCTCGCCGCCGTGCAAACGATGCTTGCGCAAGTCGAGCAGTCGCATCCGGAACTCACGCAAGACGCGCAATACCAACAAGCGAAAATGACGGTCGCCGCCTTGTCCGAAAAGACGAACCAAATGGCGGACGGCCTCACGCAATTGAACGGGGCGCTTGAGCAGGCGCGCGCCGGTTTGGCGAAAGCCAACGAATCGTTCGCCCAACTCGCGGCTGGTCAAGCGGCGGTCAACGGCGGCTTGGACCGGATCATCGCCGGGCTTTCGGAGCTCGAAGCCGGGTTGACGAAAGCGGCCGACGGCCAGAAACAGGCGGTCGACCAATTGCCGCAATTCTCCCGAGGGCTTGAGCAAGTGAACGGCGGCCAGCGCCAATTGCTTGAGCACTTCTCCGCGCTTGGCGGCCAGCTCGGCCAGCTTGTAAATGGCTTGGACCAAAGCGCGTCTGGGCTGCATAAAGTGGCGGACGGCCTCGGAACGGCGGAAACGTATTTAGCCGATTTATCATCGGCCCCGGAGAAAGACATGGCCGGCTGGCACATGCCGAAAGAGGCGCGCGAAAGCCAAGACTTTGCGCAGGCGAAAGACGCGTATATGTCGAAAGACCGGCGCATCGTGACGTTCGATGTCATTTTAAAAGAAAATCCGTATTCGACATCGGCGCTCGGCCGCATGGATGACATTCGCGCCGCCGCCGAACGGGCAGTGAAAGGAACGAAATGGGAAGACGCGACGATCGCTGTCGGCGGCGTGACGAGCACGTACGCCGATTTGCAGGCGATCTCAAACGCCGACTATAAACGGACGGCCGTGCTGATGTTGATCGGCATCGCCATCGTGCTCGCAGTGCTCCTTCGTTCGCTTATCATGCCGCTCTATTTGATCTTGTCGCTCGTGTTGACATATTACACATCGATGGCCGTCACCGAACTCATTTTCGTCAACGGCCTCGGCTATGCCGGCTTGAACTGGGCGGTGTCGTTCTTCGCCTTTGTGCTGCTGTTGGCGCTCGGCATCGACTACAGCATTTTCCTCATGGACCGGTTCAACGAATACCGCAGCCGGCCGGTGAAAGAAGCGATGCTGTCGGCGATGGGCCATATGGGGACGGTCATCATCTCGGCCGCCGTCATTTTAGGTGGGACGTTCGCCGCGATGTATCCGTCCGGCGTCTTGTCGCTCTTGCAAATCGCGACGATTGTGCTGACAGGGCTTCTCCTTTACGCCCTCGTCGTTCTGCCGCTTTTCGTGCCGGTCATGGTCCGCACGTTCGGCCGCGCGAACTGGTGGCCGTTTCGGCAGCCGGCAAGCGAGACAGCTGGACTAGAACAACAAAAAATCAGTTAAGAAGGCGAGTCAACGCCGCTCCCCGCATGCTGGGGGCGGCGTTCTTTTTCAGGAGAGCTGGCACGATGCCGCCTCTCCTCATCAACGGAATATAGGTGCTCGTTGCTTGATCGTCTGCCAGCGATTCATTCCTTTTCCATTTCACAAGCATATTTTTTCCGCTTTTGCCCAACGTAAAGTATGATGAGTGGTAGAGAACATACCAGAACCTAAAGGAGGAATGCGGGCATGACGAAACGAGTGCTCATGGTGGTGACAAACCATACGACGATCACCGACGACCATAAAACCGGGCTTTGGCTTGAGGAGTTTGCCGTACCGTATTTGGTATTTAAAGAAAAAGGGTATGACGTGAAAGTGGCGAGCATTCAAGGCGGCGAGGTGCCGCTTGACCCGCGCAGCATCAATGAAAAAGATCCGTCTTGGGCGGAAGCGGAAGCGGCGCTGAAGAACACAGCACGTTTGAGCAAGGACGATGCACACGGGTTTGACGCCATTTTCCTTCCCGGAGGGCATGGGACGATGTTCGATTTTCCAGACAACGAAACGCTGCAATACGTCTTGCAGCAGTTTGCCGAAGACGGCCGGATCATCGCCGCTGTCTGCCACGGTCCGTCAGGGCTGGTGAACGCAACGTACAAAGACGGCACGCCGATTGTGAAAGGAAAAACGGTCACGTCATTTACGGATGAAGAGGAGCGCGAAGTCGGGCTTGATGTGCATATGCCGTTTTTGCTCGAGTCGACGTTGCGCCTGCGCGGTGCGAATTTCGTCCGCGGCGAGAAGTGGACCGATTTCTCGGTGCGCGACGGCAACTTGATCACCGGGCAAAATCCGCAATCAAGCCGAAGCACGGCGGAAAAAGTCGTCGCCGCGCTGGAAGAGCGGGCGTGAGCGATAAAGGCTGAATGTGCGGCAAGGGGGTGTCCCAAACGCAATGGGACACCCTTTCTTCATTACGAGATGCAGGGACAAATGACTTCGGTGACACGATAGATATATTGTATCTTTTGTGAACTACCCACCACCTACGCTTCGCTTAGAGATGGGGCTTCAAGCGACTTGTGTGTGTTCGCCGAACGGTAAGCCACACACAAGAACCCTTTACGCTTCCCTTCGTTCCGAAGGTGTCCGTTCTAGCCATATTCTATCCTATTCGTTGGCTGACGCCAACCGACATTCATCTCCCACTTTCACTTCGTTTCAAAGTGGGAGACTTCTTTCGGAAAGATGTTAAAGAGAGACGATTTTGGGGACAGCCTCTTGTTTTTTGGCACGTCCAGAAGACGGGGAGATGGGCAAGGCGGTTTTCGATGATCAAATGGATGCTCGTTGTTCATTATTCAACAAATTGCGTTGATTTAGCTATTGAAGAGAAAGCGAGCTTTGATATCATCATAGACAAATGTTGAATATATTGGACTATCGGGCGTCAACATGAAGACGGAGAGGCCATCTCTGCCTTGGCGTCCGAGTGGCCATGGAAAGGAGAAAACGCCAATGGAGGAAACAATCGAAATCGTCCGCAACGGCGCTCAGCCGTCGGCGAAAGGGCAGGAAGCGTATTTCACCGGAAGCGTCCGCGTTGATTCACTCTTCCAAGAAAACGAATTCGCTCCGTACTCGGCGGCATACGTCACGTTTGAACCGGGGGCGCGCACGGCATGGCACACCCATCCGGTTGGACAAAGGTTGATCGTGACATATGGTGTTGGATGGGTGCAGGAATGGGGCGGCCCGATTCGGGAAATTCGGGCCGGGGACGTCGTTTGGTTCCCGCCGGGCGTCAAACATTGGCACGGCGCGACGCCGACGACAGCGATGACCCATATCGCTTTAACAGGAGTCGCAAACGGCAAAGTGGTCGAATGGCTGGAAAAAGTGAGCGATGAACAGTATCACCGGGATGAATAGGAGGAACACGATGGCTGGATGGTCGAACGAAGAGCTGCGTCGAATCGCGGAAACGGATGATTTGCACATTTCGCCGTTCCGCGAAGACGGCAAAACGTATGGAACACCGACGTGGATTTGGTCGGTGGTCGTTGGCGACTCCCTTTATGTGCGCGCCTACAACGGACAGCGATCGAGCTGGTATCAGGCGGCCGTCAAACAGAGAGCGGGGCGGATCACAGCAGCCGGCATGACGAAGGAAGTTGTGTTCGAACCGGTCGATGGATCGATCAATGATTGGATCGATGACGCCTACCGGGAAAAGTACAAAGGAAGTCCGTATTTGTCTTCGATGATCAGCCCCCGCGCCCGTGCAGCGACGGTGAAAATCATGCCGCGATGAACAGCGCCTTCCCAATATAAAAACCGTCACCGATTGCCAGCTTGCAGCCCGGCGTCGGTGGCGGTTTTTGTTGAGCGGCAAATCGATCAGCTCTTGGCCGCGTCCGTTGCCCTTCTTCCAGTCGATGGCGGTTTTGGTTAAGCATCGAAAGGGGATTTCATACGGCTGTCTAGGGGCGGAATGACGCTTTAATCAAAATTGCGGTCCAGCAAGCGCCCGGTCTGCTCGGCGATGACGCGCGCCGGCAGCGGCCTGCCTTGCTTGAACCACCATTCGACAATCCCGACGACGGCGGAGGCGAAAAATTGCAAGACGACGTCCTCATTCAGCCCTTTGTTTTTTCCGCTTGACGTGTCGACATCCGGCTTGAATTCCTCGATCACCAGCCGCAAAAACCGATTGCGGAAAAACGGCGCCCCTTTGCTTGACAGCATCGTCGAAAAAAACAACTGATGGCGCTCAAAATATTCGTACCAAATGTAGTTTCCTTCCTCAAACGTCAAGTCAGCCGCCTCGCGGCAAAGCTGCCGCAAGTTGTCCATATGTTCTTCAATCAGCTTATCCAATAAATCGTATTTATCGGTGTAGTGAAGATAAACCGTTCCCCGGTTCACATTCGCCCGGTCGGCGATTTCTTGAATCGTGATGTCGTCAAACGGTTTTTCCGCCATCAGCTCGACGACCGCTTTTTTGATCGCTTCTTGGCTTTTCACAATGCGCCGGTCGATTTTCGCCATGGTGAACTCTCCCCTTGAAGGCAATATTATTTGGTTAAATTATAAACATATGTATTTTAATCAATCAATGATGATTTTTGAGAGAAATCATATGGAACCATGCAGGCGCTGGGCGACGCCAACCGGTTGAGAAACATTCCACACGGACCATCCCGTTAGGCGGGACGCATTCGCCAAAGACGATGGGAAGAGAAGAACGGACGGTTCGAATGCAACGGGAGAGCGATGCGCAAAAAAAAGACCAGCATATGAACCGACCTTCGCTTTTAGGCGTTCGCTCGTTCCGTAGACCCAGACCGCAAATGTTTCGCATCTTCCTTCGGCGGCCGCCCGAATAGTCGGGAATATTCACGGCTGAATTGCGACGGGCTTTCATAGCCGACTTGAAAGGCGGCGTCAGCGGCATCGATCGCCTCCGTCAGCAAAAGCCGCCGCGCTTCTTGCAGGCGCAGCTGCTTTTGAAACTGGATCGGGCTCATTCCGGTGACTTCTTTGAAATGGCGATGGAGCGATGCCGGACTCATATGAGACAACTCCGCCAGCTCTTCGATGCGAATCGGTTGACGATAGTGTTTCTTCATATATTCGATGACATGATGAATGTGATGGGTACGGCTGTTTTGGACGGCCATTTGTTTGAGGACGTCGCCATACGGCCCTTGCAGCACGCGGTATAAAATTTCTTTTTGGTACATCGGCGCTAAAATACGGATATCGTTGGGCGTGTCGAGCAAGCGAATGAGCCTCGTGACGGCATCAAGCAAATCCGGTTCCACCGCGCTGACAAACATCGCCCGCTTCGGTTTTTTCGGCGGACGAATATGGTTTTCGGTGCGCTGCAGCAGCTCGATGACTTGCTGGAGCGCTATTTCCATGCGCAAGGCCAAATACGGAGTCTGTTCGCTTGCTTCGACCACTTGGGAGATGACCGGCAAGTCGACGGAAGAGACAAGATAATGGGTTGGGCTGTACGTAAACCGTTCCCCTGCCAGCCATACGTCTTTTCGGCCTTGCACGATCAAGCAAAACGATGGGCGTTGGACGCCGTGCTTCGGTGTTGTTGGATGTGATTCGCGAAACAGAAAAAGCGATGGAATCTCTGTTTCGTAAACCCCGTCTTTTCCGGTATGGCGTTCGATGAGCGACGCCAATTTCTGTTGTTGCTCAATGATCGATTTCAACCGTTTTTCCCCCTTCCACTACAGTTATTTTACCTAACCCTTTTCCGTAACTGGAAGAGGGTTGAGAGAATTAGGCAATGATTTGCGAGAATTGTGATACCGGTTGCGGTGCAAAAGAGAGCATAATGACATTGTGGGTAGCGTTCTTCGTGGCGATGTGCGCTGCCGGTTTGTCATTGTCGACATGATAACCGAATCGAGCAAGGAGGTAGAGAACGATGCAAATGGTGGTGTTAAACAACGGCGTCAAAATGCCGATCTTAGGCTTCGGCGTCTATCAAATCAACGATCTGGAATTGTGCGAACAATGCGTGTACGATGCGCTCATGACCGGCTATCGGCTCATTGATACGGCTGCGTCGTATCAAAATGAAGAGGCTGTTGGGCGGGCGATCAAACGGAGCGGCATTCCGAGAGAAGACATATTTGTGACGACAAAACTGTGGATTCAAGATGCCGGCTATGAGAGCACGAAAAAAGCCTTTGCGAGATCGTTGGAGCGGCTGCAGCTTGATTACATCGATTTGTATCTCATTCACCAGCCATTTGGGGATGTATACGGCTCTTGGCGCGCCATGGAGGAGTTTTACCGCGAAGGGAAAGTTCGCGCGATTGGGGTGAGCAATTTCCACATGGACCGTCTCATCGATTTGATTCTTCATCATGACGTGACCCCGGCGGTCAATCAAATTGAAACGCATCCGTTCTGCCAACAAGTGGAAAGCACGGAGTTCATGAAACAACATGGCGTCCAAATCGAGTCGTGGGCGCCTTTTGCGGAAGGACGAAACAATATGTTTCAAAATGAAGTGTTGGTCTCGATCGCGAACAAGCACAACAAATCGGTCGCCCAAGTCATTTTGCGCTGGCTGACGCAAAGGGGGATTGTGGCGATTCCGAAATCGGTGCATAAAGAGCGCATCGTGGAAAACTTCCAAATCTTTGATTTTGAGCTCGATCAAGAGGATATGAACAACATCGCCGCCCTCGATACGAAGCAAAGCTTGTTCTTTTCCCATCGCGATCCCGAAATCGTGAAGTGGCTTTGCCAGCGCCGATTGGAGATTTAACGGAAAATAAAGGAGGAAGAGGATGCAAAAACGCCAGCTAGGCAAAAGCGGCTTAGAAGTATCCGCGATCGGGCTCGGCTGCATGGGGATGAGCTACGGCTATGGGCCGGCTGCCGACAAAAACGAAATGATCGCTCTCATTCATGCGGCCGTGGAGCGCGGGGTCACATTTTTCGATACGGCAGAAGTGTACGGGCCATACGTGAATGAGGAATTGGTCGGCGAGGCGCTCGCTCCGTTCAAAGGAGAGGTGGTCATCGCCACGAAATTCGGCATTCAACTGAAAGACGGCAAGCAAGTGCTCGACAGCAAGCCGGAGACGATTCGCCGCTCGGTGGAAGGTTCGCTCAAGCGTCTGAGAGTGGAAGCCATTGACCTGTACTATCAACACCGCGTCGACCCGGACGTGCCGATCGAGGAAGTAGCCGGAGTGATCCAAGACTTGATGAAGGAAGGCAAAATTCGGCATTGGGGGCTTTCGGAAGCTGGGGTGCAAACGATCCGCCGCGCCCATGCGGTAGAGCCGCTTACGGCTGTCCAAAGCGAATACTCGTTATGGTGGAGAAGTCCGGAAGAAGAACTATTGCCTGCGCTTGAGGAGCTCGGCATTGGCTTTGTGCCGTTCAGCCCGCTTGGCAAGGGATTTCTGACTGGAGCGATTGATCGGAACGCAACGTTCGCCGAATCCGATTTCCGCCGCATTGTGCCGCGGTTCCAGCCGGAAAACCTGGAGGCCAATCAAGTGCTGGTCGAGCTCATCAAACGGTTTGCGGCCGAGAAACAAGCGACGCCGGCGCAAATCGCCTTGGCGTGGCTGTTGGCGCAAAAGCCATGGATCGTGCCGATCCCCGGAACGCGCAAATTCGAGCGCCTCGAAGAAAATCTTGGAGCGTTGGAGGTCGTGTTGACGGCAGAGGAATTGCAGCGGTTGAACGATGCCCTCGCCAACATCGACATTGCCGGCGACCGTTATCCGGCTGGTTCGGACTTTGCCAAGCGGGTAAGCAAATAGCGCTGGGGGATAAAGGCTGCTTTTTGGATCGCTCGATTGTAGTTGTCTATTTGGCGATCCGTTTTTTTTTGCCAGGGCAAAAGCTGACGTTCGGTCCAATGATGGTAGACATTGTTGCTCGTTTCGTTCATTTCGCAAACACTAAAGCAAGCAAAGGGGAAAGAGAGGGTGAACCGATATGAAATATGTGAAACTTGGCAACACCGGTTTGGACGTTTCGCGCCTTTGCCTTGGCGGCATGAGTTTTGGCGTCCCCGGCCGCTGGATTCATCCATGGGTGCTTGATGAAGAGAAAAGCCGTCCGATCATCAAGCGGGCGCTGGAATTAGGCATCAACTTTTTTGATACCGCCAATGTGTATTCCGACGGAACGAGCGAGGAAATATTGGGGCGGGTGTTAAAGGACTACGCCGATCGAGATGAAATTGTCATCGCCACGAAAGTGTATTTCACGGCGCACGAAGGGCCAAACCGGAAAGGGCTGTCCCGAAAGGTCATCATGAGCGAGATTGACAAAAGTTTGAAACGGCTGGGCACCGATTATGTCGATTTGTATCAAATCCACCGCTGGGACTATGATACGCCGATCGAGGAAACGATGGAAGCGCTGCACGATGTGGTGAAAGCGGGAAAGGCGCGATACATCGGCGCGTCTTCGATGTATGCTTGGCAGTTTTTGAAGGCCAACTATACAGCGGAAAAACACGGGTGGACGAAATTTGTGTCGATGCAAAATCATTACAATCTCATTTACCGTGAGGAAGAGCGGGAAATGCTGCCGCTTTGCCAAGAGGAGAACATCGCTGTGATCCCGTACAGCCCGCTGGCGTCAGGAAGGCTGGCGCGCGGCGCGTCAGAAACAACGCATCGTTCCGAAACCGATCAAATTCAACGATCAAAATACGACACCACGGCCGAGGCGGATCGAGTGATCATCGAACGGGTCTCTGAGCTCGCCAAAAAACACGGCGTGAAGCGCGCGCAAATCGCCCTTGCCTGGCTGCTGCAGAAAGAACCGGTCACCGCACCGATTGTCGGGGCGACGAAACTGTCCCATCTCGAAGATGCGGTCGGCGCGCTATCCATCTCGTTAACAGCAGAAGAAATCGCCTACCTAGAAGAACCGTACGTGCCGCATCCGATCGTTGGACATCGATAAGGTGAGATACCACGGACAAGCTGCCAAAAGAACCGATTTCATCGGTTTTTATAGGCAGCTTTTTTTGCGGCTTCTGCCTAGAAGGCCGGTGATGTAGTGAAACATCACAGAAAACGGACTCTCTTCTCAAATGGAGAAGCCTTGTCAAATCAATGCTTCTCTGTCAGCTGAAAACAAGGGTTTCAGCGGAATCGGCCGTTTTTCACCAGCCTTCTAGGCAAATTGAAAAAATTCTCATTGACAAACGTTTCAAAATCATCAATCCTTCTAAATAAGGACTTCATTGTTTTATCTGTGTTTTGTAGTGAAGGAGGGATTGGAGTGAAAATTGCGAAAGTCATTAACAACAACGTGATAAGCGTCATTGAAAATGGAAAAGAACTTGTTATTATGGGAAGGGGGATTGCGTTTCAGAAAAGGCCGGGGATGAAGTGGATGAAACGAAGATTGAAAAAGTATTTAAGCTTGACAACAAAGATTTAATTAGCAAATTCAAAGAATTGCTGTATGAAGTGCCAACTGAATATATCCGCATTGCAGAAGAGATTATCCAGCACGCAAAAGAAGAGCGGAATAAAAAGCTGAATGATATTATTTACATCTCTCTTACCGATCATATTCACTTTGCGATTGAGCGACATCGACAAGGGATACAAATCGTAAATCCATTACTTTGGGAAATTAAACGAATTTATCAAGATGAATTTCAAATCGGCAAGAAAGCGCTGCAAATCATCCAACAGCGTCTTCGGATTGACCTTCCTGAAGATGAAGCAGGATTTATTGCCATGCATATTGTGAATGCTGAACTCAATGAACAAATGGGCGATGTAGCATCGATGACAAAAATGATTCAAGACATTTTAACGATTGTAAAGTATCATTTTAAAATTCAATTAGATGAGGAATCGTTGAACTATTTCCGTTTCCTTACACACCTTAAATTTTTTGTCCACCGTTTGCTGAATCAACATTTATTGAACCACGAGGAACATGATTTGTATGAACTCGTAAAACAAAAATATTGTGAGGCATACGAATGTACGAAAAAAATTGCCGAGTATATTATGAAAACGATCGGATGCACGCTAACATCCGAAGAAGAAATTTATTTGACGATTCACATTGAACGAGTGACCAGTCGCCGATCCATTTCTGATTGACAAAAATGAAAGCGTATGCTAAAGTGAGGGTAGGAGATGAATATTCAGACAATTAGGGTTGTTACTGGTCATGCAGGCAAAACCTAAATTGTCTCGCCTTTTTATATATTGGCGGGGCAGTTTAGGTTTTTTTATTTTTCTACTGCCTGAAAGCAGATGTGAGAAAGAGGAGGTGCCATAATGGCAAAAAAAGATTACACACCATTATCCAAAAACATTTTAAGATTGGTGGGAGGGAGAGAGAATATTGAAAGCGTTTATCATTGTGTAACAAGGCTTCGCTTCAAATTAAAAGACGAGGCTTTGGCAGATACAGAAGCGATCAAGAATTTAGACGGCGTTGTAACCGTGATGAAAAGCGGGGGACAATATCAAGTAGTTATTGGAAACCATGTCCCGATGTTTATGCCAACTTTTTAGAGGTTTCTGGGATTCATATGGACACATCAGAAAAGGACGAATCAAAAGAAAACAAAATGAGTTTAGGGGCAAAGTTCATCGACATCATTTCCGGTGTGTTTTCCCCAATTTTAGGGGTTTTAGCGGCCACAGGGATGATCAAAGGATTGGCAGCTTTATTGTTAGCGCTTCATTGGGTGACTGCAGAATCCGGAACATATCAATTGTTGAATATTGCTGGCGATGGATTGTTTACATTTTTGCCGATGTTTTTAGGTTACACGGCCATGAAAAAATTTGGCGGAACCCCGTTTGTCGGCATTGCCATTGCGGCCGCGCTCGTTCATCCGAATGTAAGCGCACTGTCTGCAGGTGAACCGTTGTATACGCTGTTTAATGGAACGATATTTCAGTCCAATATCCATATTACGTTTTTAGGAATCCCGGTCATTTTAATGTCATATGCATCGTCAGTCATTCCGATTATTGTATCAGCCTATTTTGCTGCGAAGTTGGAAAAACGATTAAAGCGAATCATTCCGGATGTTGTCAAAGCATTTGTTGTTCCATTTTTTACGATTATGATCATGGTCCCGCTCACTTTTATTGTGATTGGTCCCATTGCCACTTGGGCGGGCAGCTTGTTAGGTGCAGCGACTGTGTGGGTTTATAAATTAAGCCCGGTCTTGACGGGGATATTATTAGGCGGATTATGGCAAGTATTTGTCATGTTCGGGCTTCACTGGGGTCTTGTCCCGATTGCTATCAACAATTTAGCTACGTTAAAGTATGACCCGATTTTAGCGACTGTCACGTTTGTATGCTTTGCACAAATTGGAGCTGTGCTGGCTGTCATGTTGAAAACGAAAGACAAAAATGTAAAATCGCTTAGTGTGCCAGCCTTTATCTCAGGGGTTTTCGGTGTAACAGAGCCTGCGATCTACGGAGTGACGCTCCCGCTTAAAAAACCATTTATTATGAGCTGCATCGGCGGGGCAGTCGGCGGCGGAATGATTGGGGCGTTTTCAAGCAAGCTATGGATGATTGGAGGATTAGGAATTTTTGCCATACCCACATATATTCAGCCAGGCGGTAAGCTGGATTTGTCTTTCTGGGGAGCCATCATGGCATTAGTCGCTTCTTTTATTGTCGGATTTCTGTTGACCTACTTTTTCGGCTTTCAAGGTAAAGAGACAGAAAATAAAGTAGAAACCACGTTGCCAGTAAATACAGAGGAAACAAAAAGGCTTGTTTTCATGAGTCCGTTAACAGGGAATGTCATTCCATTATCTCATATAGAAGATGGCGCGTTTTCAAGTGAAGCGATGGGAAAAGGGGTGGCGATTGAACCGACAGAGGGGAAAGTCGTTTCACCTGTTAACGGTGTTGTGACGGCCCTGTTTCAAACAAAGCATGCCATTTGCATTACATCAGAGGATGGGCTGGACATTTTAATTCATATCGGCATGGATACCGTAAAACTGGAGGGGAAATACTTCACCGCGCATGTGAAGCAAGGGGATGCAGTCAAGGTTGGAGATGTACTTGTTGAATTTGACATCGATCAGATTAAAGAAGCAGGGTATGAAATCGTGACTCCCGTTGTCATCACAAACAGCGATACATTTTCTGAAATCAAAGCGACTTCAAACCGTACAGTTAGACAACTTGAAGCATTGTTAGAAATTTATGCTTAGAAGGGTGTAGGAATGAAACACTATATTTGACCATGGAGGTTGTGGCAATGAATAAAACATACCGCTTTCCAGAAGGATTTTTATGGGGAGGAGCTACCGCAGCCAATCAATTGGAAGGGGCTTATCAAGAAGGAGGGAAAGGGCTCAGCATTGCAGATGTACTGCCTGGGGGGAAAGTGAGGCTGAATGTGCTGGCAGGAAATGAATTTGATTTTGAGATTGACAAGTCAAACTATGTATATCCGAACCATGACGGCATTGACTTCTATCATCGGTATAAAGAAGATATTGCCTTATTTGCGGAAATGGGATTTAAAGCGTATCGGATGAGCATTGCGTGGTCAAGAATTTTTCCAAATGGAGATGAATTAACCCCCAATGAAGAAGGATTGCAATTTTATGATCATGTATTTGACGAGTTAGATAAATATGGTATTGAACCCATTGTAACGATCTCTCATTATGAAATGCCGTTGCATTTAGTGAAAGCTTATGGAGGCTGGAAAAATCGCCAACTCGTTTCATTTTTTGAACGGTATGCAAAGACGTTATTTGAGCGTTATAAAAACAAAGTGAAATATTGGTTAACATTCAACGAAATTAATGGGGCCATTCATTTTCCGATTTTAAGCCTCGGTTTTGTGCCGAAGAGTGAAGACACTCGTTTACAGCATATTTTTCAAGGGTTGCATCATCAATTTGTTGCCAGCAGTTTAGCTGTAAAAGCGGCTCACGAAATTATTCCAGATGCAAAAGTTGGATGCATGCTGATTTATGCGCCGACGTATTCTTTTGATTGTCACCCGGAAAATGTGTGGCATGCTTTGCATGAGAATCGTATATTCAACTATTTATGCGGCGATGTGCAAGTACGGGGAGAGTATCCGGCGTTCGCCAAACGTTTCTTCCAAGAGAATGGGGTTGAACTGGAAATTCATGATGGGGATCTTGAGCTATTGAAACGATATCCTGTTGATTTTATTAGTTTTAGTTACTATATGTCTCGCACAGTCAAAAAGATCCCATCATCTGAGGAAATGACATCCGGAAATATTATTGGCGGAGTCAAAAACCCGTTTTTACAAGCTAGTGACTGGGGTTGGGAAATTGATCCAATCGGTCTTCGTATTGCATTGAATGAGCTTTATGATCGTTATCAAAAACCTTTATTCGTCGTTGAAAATGGGCTTGGGGCATATGACAAAGTCGAGGAAGATGGTTCAATCAACGACGATTACCGCATTGACTATTTGCGTGAACATATTAAGGCAATGGGAGAAGCCATTGAAGATGGAGTGGAGCTCATGGGCTATACGTCATGGGGCTGCATCGATTTAGTTAGTGCATCCACCGGTGAGATGAGCAAACGCTATGGTTACATTTACGTGGATAAGAATGATGATGGCTCTGGAACGTTAGAGCGGAAAAAGAAGAAATCGTTCTTTTGGTATAAACATGTTATTTCGACCAATGGAAGAGAACTTTATCATGAATAAAAAGGAGATTGTGTTCTTCCATCCGTTTGTCGAACTCTCGTTTCCAAATGGTATGCCTATATGGAACCAAACACAAAAGCCAGCGTGTTCAGCGCTGGCTTTTTCATGTTAATCCTTTCAGCCTTTCGTTTACGTCTTCTTCCGTCAGATCGAGTATATGCGCAATGTCCGCGATGCTCATGCCTTTTTCGCTCATTTTTTGGATCGCCTCTTGGATTCCTTCTTCTCTTCCCTTTTTCAACCCTTCTTGACGTCCTTCCTCCCGGCTGCCGCGAATGTTCGATAATTGATCGAGCAGCCATTTGAGCCGCATTTCATAGGCGTAGCAGTTTTCGGGATCCACGCTTAAGCTTTGCCATTCTTCTAATGCTTCTAAAATCTCTTGTTCCGTCATCGCGATTTCCTTCAGTTCGCGCAGCATCTCTTCGTCCGTTCGTTTTGTTCGCGACGGAGCCAACGCTGCCGTTTCCCACAGGTGTGATGGACATCACTACCGGCGCTTGGCGATGGCAAGCGCCTTTTTCGTATTGGCGAAATGAAGCTTGGCGCACGCCGCGAGCGCTTCTTCCCCCGCGCGCGGATGATCCGGGCGGCGGCTTCGTCAACGATGGCGCCGGCACCTTTTGGAAGCAGGAGGCCGACGGCGTGGGATAATCGCTCCATTTCGTCTAAAAACACGTAGCGGGCGATGATCGAGGCGGCGGCGACTGATACGTGGACACTTTCCGCCTTGGGAAGGCAGTGCACCCGCTCGCGGATAATGCGATCTTCATCGGAAAGGTAACGGAAATACGAATCCCGTTTTAAAAATTCGTCGATGATGATTGCTTCTGGTTCGGCGGGCGCGATGGCGTCAACGAGTTTCACGAGCGTCCGGTTGTGAAGGAGCGCTTTCATTTTCGTCTGCGGCATGCCGCTTCGCTGCCAGCGGTTGTATTCGGCATTGTCCAACACGGTGACCGCATGCGGCACGGTTTCCATGATGGCGGGGGCGATCCGTTTGATTGCCTCATCGTTCAATTGTTTCGAATCTTTCACGCCAAGCGCCGCGATTTTGGCGATATGCGGCCGATCCACGTAGGCGGCGGCGACGACGATCGGGCCGAAATAATCGCCGGTGCCGACTTCATCGGAACCGATGGCGGAAAGAGACCCGAGTTGATGAGCTGCCAAAGCGGACGGCTGGTGGTCAGCTGTTTCGTTTGAGGCGCTCGCCCCTGATATCCATTTCGCTGCTTCTTGCTCCGCCGCTTCCCCTTGAAACAGCACTTTGCCTGAGCGGTAGGCGGTGATGACGACATCCGGGCGCTTGACGGCAAACAACGCTCCAGCCGGAAGCCGGTCGGATAAGGCGTCTTGGTAGTGGGCGCGCAAGGCGTCAAGCAGCTGTTGGTCGGCTTGAATCACATAGTTTGACAACGTTCGATCGCTCCTTTATCTTCTCTATCGTTGCTGTGTGTCGCTTCTTTCCATTATACCAGCGTTCATGATATGATAAACAGTAGGATTTGGCGAAATGGGGGAGAAAGCTTGACAGAACAGCCAAAAACGCGGGTGAGCGTCCGCATCTATGGACAAGACTACACGATCGTCGGCGCGGAAAGCCCGGCCCACATCCGGCTCGTGGCGGCGTTCGTTGACGATAAAATGCATGAATTCAGTGAGAAAAATCCGCTCCTTGATGTGCCGAAGCTGGCCGTGTTGACGGCCGTCAACATCGCCAGTGAATATCTCAAACTAAAAGAAGAATATCAACGGCTGGCGGAACAGCTGAAACAGGAAAAGGACGGGAAACAGGATGATTGATGTCGTGCTGTTGTTTGTCCTGCTGCTGGGGGCGATGATCGGGCTGAAGCGCGGCTTTATTCTCCAATTCATTCATATGGCCGGGTTTTTCATTGCCTTTTACGTCGCTTACCGGTATTATGAACGGTTGGTGCCGACATTGCGCCTTTGGATTCCATATCCGACGTTCGGCGATCCGGAGACGATGAAGCTGCTGTTTCAGAGCACCCATTTAGACGATGCCTATTATCGGGCGATTTCCTTTGCACTTTTATTTTTTGTGGTGAAAATCGTGCTTCAAATCGTCGGCTCGATGCTCGATTTCGTCGCCCAGCTGCCGCTGTTGCGCAGCGTCAACCGCTTGGCCGGGGCGGCGCTCGGGTTTGCGGAAGTGTATTTGCTCGTCTTTTTGCTGTTGTATATCGGGGCGCTCGTGCCGATTGACAGCGTGCAAGAACAGCTGCAACGTTCGCTTATGGCGACCGTGATTGTGAAACATACGCCGGTGTTGTCGGAGATGCTTGGCAACTGGTGGATTCATGGCCGCGTCTGACCGAGCGCGGCCGTGGTTTTGCGGGAAAGGGAGGGAACGGGGATGAGCGTCCATAAAAAAGAGGTCATCCGCCTGCTTGAAACGATCGCACTGTATATGGAGATCAAAGGAGAAAATCCATTTAAGGTCAACGCCTTCCGCAAAGCGGCGAACGCCTTGGAAACGGATGAGCGGAGCCTCGCGGAAATTGGCGATTTCACCGCCATTCCCGGCATCGGCAAAAGCACGGCGGCGATCATCACCGAGTTTGTCGAAACCGGTTCATCATCGGTGCTCGAGGAATTAAAGCGCGATATTCCGGAAACGCTTCTTTCCTTGCTTAAGATCCCGGGGCTTGGCGGCAAAAAAATCGCCAAGCTGCATCAGGAGCTTGGCATTGTCGATATGGACGGATTGAAAGAAGCGTGCTTGGCTGGAAAAGTGCGGGAGCTTCCCGGTTTTGGCGCGAAAACGGAAGAAAAGCTGCTTGCGGCCATTGAAAAGGCAGGCAAACGCCCCGAGCGGCTGCCGCTCGCTCGGGTGCTCGCGATCGCGGCGGATGTGGAACGCCAGCTTGCTTGTCTTGACGGCGTGATTCGCTTCTCGCGGGCCGGCAGTTTGCGGCGCTTGAATGAAACGGTGAAAGATTTGGATTATGTCATCGCTACCGACCGTCCGGCCGAGGTGCGCGACGGGCTGCTCGGCTTTGAGCGCGTCCGCGGGGTGCTCGCCGCTGGGGAGACGAAAGTGTCGCTTCTTTTCCAGTATGAGGATGAAGTGGCCGTTGACTTTCGGCTGGTCAGCGAGGCGCAATTCGCGACCGCGCTTCATCATTTCACCGGATCGAAGGAGCATAACGTGCGCATGCGCCAGCTCGCCAAAGAGCGCGGCGAGAAAATCAGCGAATACGGCGTGGAAGACGAAGCGACAGGCGAAGTGAAAACGTTCCGCGATGAAGCGGCGTTTTACGCCCATTTCGGGCTGCCGCACATTCCGCCGGAGCTGCGTGAAGATGGCACGGAAATCGAGCGGTTTTCCGCTGATCGGCCGCTTGTGCGCCTTGAAGACATTCAAGGCGATTTGCATATGCATTCGGCGTGGAGCGACGGGTCGTGTTCGCTTGCGGAGCTCGCTGAGGCGTGCCGCCGCCGCGGCTACCGGTATATCGCCATCACCGACCATTCGCACTATTTGAAAGTCGCCAACGGCTTGACCCCGGATCGGTTGCGGCGCCAGCGCGAGGAAATTGAGCGGCTGAACGCGCGCTATTCGGATTTTACGATTTTGGCCGGCATTGAGATGGATATTTTGCCGGACGGGACGCTCGATTACGACGATGACGTGCTCAAGGAGCTTGATTTTGTCATCGCCGCCATTCACTCTGCGTTCAAACAGCCGCGCGAGACGATCATGAAACGGTTGGAGGCGGCGCTTCGCCACCCGTACGTCGATGTCATTGCCCACCCGACCGGGCGGCTGATCGGCCAGCGCGACGGCTATGACGTCGATCTTGAGCGGCTCGTGGAGCTCGCGGCGGAGACGAACACGGTGCTTGAGTTAAACGCCAACCCAAACCGGCTCGACTTGTCGGCGGCCTACGTGAAAAAAGCCGAGGAAGCGGGGGCGTATATTGCCATTAACACGGACGCCCACCATTTGGACATGCTCGAGGATATGGCGATCGGCGTAGCGACGGCAAGAAAAGGTTGGATCCATAAGGAAACGGTCATCAACACATGGCCGCTTGAAAAGCTGCAACAGTTTTTGCGCGACAAACGAAAGAAATGAATCAGCTGGGGGTCAGATACGTGCAACGAAAAGTGCTTCACACCTTGGAGTTCGATAAAGTGAAAGAGCAGTTGGCAGAGCATGCGTCCTCGCCGCTCGGTTTGGAAAAAATCGACGCTCTCATACCGTCTTCTGACTTGGAGGAGGTGGCCGCCTGGCTTGACGAAACGGATGAAGCCGCCGCTGTTTTGCGGCTTGCTGGCTATGCGCCGCTTGACGGAGTAGTCGACATCCGTCCGCATCTCAAGCGGGCGGCGATCGGCGGCACGCTCAGCCCGCAAGAGCTGCTTGAAGTGGCGGCCACCTCGGCCGCAAGCCGGCAAATGAAGCGGCTGATTATGGATCTGCATGAAGAGCACGGGGGATTGGACCGTCTGTCCACTTATGCCGATGAGCTCGTGGAGGTGCCGGCGCTTGAACATGACATTCGCCGCTCGATCGACGACCATGGCGAAGTGCTGGATGCCGCAAGCGACCGCCTCCGCTCGCTGCGCGGGCAAATTCGGTCAGTGGAAGCGCGCATCCGCGAGAAACTCGAAAGCATCATCCGCTCGCCGTCGGCGCAAAAGCGGCTGTCGGACGCCATCATTACGATCCGCAATGACCGATATGTCATCCCGGTGAAACAAGAGTATCGCGGCGCCTACGGCGGCATCGTCCATGACCAGTCGGCGTCCGGGGCGACGCTGTTTATTGAACCGCAGGCGGTCGTCGAGTTGAACAATGCGCTCCGCGAAGCGCGGGCGAAAGAAAAGCAAGAAATCGAACGCATTTTGCGCGAACTTTCGGCAAAAGTCGCTGAGCAGGCCGAGCCGCTTGCGCGGGCGGTTGAGTCGCTTGCGGCGCTTGATTTTGCGTTCGCTAAGGCGAAATACGCCCGCCGGCTGCAAGCCGCGAAGCCAGCGGTCAATGGCCGAGGCTATCTTCGCTTTTTGCAGGCACGCCATCCGCTGCTGGATCAAGAAAAGGCGGTGCCGAATGATATTGAATTGGGCGGCGACTATACGACGATCGTCATCACCGGGCCGAACACCGGCGGAAAAACGGTGACGTTAAAAACGGTCGGCTTGTTGACGCTCATGGCGCAAGCGGGGCTGTTCATCCCGGCGGCCGACGGATCGGAAGCAGCGGTGTTCCGTTCCGTTTTCGCCGATATTGGCGACGAGCAGTCGATCGAACAAAGCTTGAGCACGTTCTCGTCCCATATGGTCAATATCGTTGACATTTTGCGCCATGTCGATGGTGAAAGCCTTGTGCTGTTTGACGAGCTTGGGGCTGGCACCGACCCGCAGGAAGGGGCGGCGCTCGCCATCGCCATCTTGGATGAAGTGCACGGGCGCGGGGCGCGAACGGTGGCGACGACGCATTATCCCGAATTGAAAGCGTACGGCTACAACCGCCCCGGTGTCGTGAATGCGAGCGTCGAGTTTGACACCGAAACGCTCCGCCCGACGTATAAACTGTTGATCGGCATCCCCGGCCGCAGCAACGCCTTTGATATTTCGCGCCGCCTTGGGCTTGATGAACGCATCATCGAGCGGGCGAAAGCGCAAGTGAGCGCGGAAAGCCATAACGTCGAAAACATGATCGCGTCGCTTGAACGGAGCAAAAAGCAAGCGGAGGAAGAGGAAGCGCGGGCGCGGGCGGCGCTGGAGGAGGCTGAGCGTCTGCGCGCCGAATGGGAACAAAAATGGGAAGAGCTCGAAGAAGAAAAAGCGGAGCGGCTGGCGGAAGCAACGCAAAAAGCAGCCGACATCATCCGCGCCGCGGAACGCGAAGCCGAGCGGATCATTCAAGAGCTGCGCCGCTTGCAAAAAGAAAAGCAGGCGGAAGTGAAAGAGCATGAGCTCGTCGAGGCGAAAAAGCGGCTCGCTGCCGCTATGCCGAAAGTGGAGAAGCGGAAAAAGGCGAAAAAGGCTGCTTCACGCCATGTGTTCCAGCCGGGTGATGAAGTGAAGGTGACGAGCCTCAACCAAAAAGGCTATTTGATCGAAAAAGTGTCGGACGACGAATGGCAAGTGCAGCTCGGCATTTTAAAAATGAAAATCCGTGAACGCGATTTGGAGTATATCGGCAGTGCGCCGGCGAAAGAAGTGACGCCGATTGCGACGGTGAAAGGCAAGGACGCCCATGTGAGCCTCGAGCTTGACTTGCGCGGCGAACGGTACGAAGACGCTCTCCTTCGGCTTGAGAAGTACTTGGATGATGCTGTGCTCGCTGGCTATGCGCGTGTTTCGATCATTCACGGCAAAGGAACGGGCGCGCTCCGCCAAGGAGTGCAGCAGTTTTTGAAGCAGCATCGGGCGGTGAAAAGCTTCCGGTTCGGAGAGGCGAATGAAGGCGGCACCGGGGTGACGATCGTGGAACTGAAATGATGGGGGCGATGGCAATGGCGTCGTTTTGGGAGCACGACATGGTGAAAACGGCGGCCAATTTCAGCGTCGCCGTGCTGTGCATCGTCGTCTTTTTAGCCGTATTTGAATTGGTGACGAAGTACAAAAACTGGGAAGAGATTCGCAAAGGAAATGTGGCGGTGGCGATGGCAACCGGCGGAAAGATTTTTGGCATCGCCAACATTTTCCGCTATGCGCTCGCCCGCCATGAGTCGCTGCCGTCGATGATTGGCTGGGGGCTGTACGGGTTTTTGCTTCTGCTCGCCGCGTACTTTATTTACGAATTTTTGACGCCGAAATTCAATATTGATGACGAAATTGCCAATGACAACCGGGCCGTCGGCTTGATTTCCATGGTGATTTCCGTCGGCTTGTCGTTTGTCATCGGCGAAGGGATTCAGTAAAGGGGAACAACGAATGAACGCAGTAGTCAAATGGTTGTTGATCGCAGTCGGACTGCTTTTGATCGCCGGCATCGTCTATATGGCGGTGCGCAACCGATCGGTTGATGTGTTGGCGAAAATCTTGTTTGTCATTTGCGCGTGCTTTTTCTTCATTGGTTTGGTGTACTGGTTTTGGTAACGCTCGGTTCAAGCCTGGCGTTCTTTTTTTTTGATGAAAAATTAGAAAAAGTAAAATAAAATAGAAGCAAGGGGGATTGCATATGGAAAAACCGTGGCTCGCTCATTATCCGCCGTCCATTCCTGCTACGCTCGACTATCCAAAGAAAACGCTTTCCGACTATTTGCGGGAGACGGCGGAACAATTCGGAGACCATGAGGCGATTGACTTTTTGGGCAAAACGATGACGTTTCGCGAGCTGTACGAGCAGGCTTTGACGTTCGCGCATTATTTGCGGACGATCGGATTGAAAAAAGGGGATCGGGTGGCGGTGATGCTGCCGAACTGCCCGCAGGCCGTCATCAGCTACTATGGGACGCTCCTAGCCGGCGGCATCGTCGTGCAGACGAACCCGCTTTACACCGAGTATGAGCTTGAATACCAGCTGAACGACAGCGGCGCCTCGGTGCTCGTGACGATGGATCTTCTGTATCCAAAGGCGGAAAAGGTGAAAGGGAGGACGCCAGTCAAACATTGGATTGTCACGAGAATGCAAGATTATTTGCCCACGGTGAAGAAATGGCTGTATCCGCTTGTGCAGCGGAAGCAAAACATGCCGATTGTCCGCATCGCGGAAAGCGAAACTGTTCATCTGTTCCGCACGATCATGAGCTGCAAAGAGACGGCGCCGATCGGGGAGGACATTGATCCGGTGGAAGATGTGGCGCTGCTGCAATATACAGGCGGCACGACGGGGCATCCGAAAGCGGCCATGTTGACGCATCGCAATTTGATCGCCAATACGCTCATGTGCGCTCATTGGGTGTATAAATGCGAAAAAGGAAAAGAAACGGTGCTCGGTGTGCTTCCGTTTTTCCACGTGTACGGCATGACGACGGTGATGAATTTGTCCGTGATGATGGCGAGCAAAATGGTGCTGCTCCCGCGCTTTGATGTCAAGCAAACATTAAAAGCAATCGAGCGCACCCGGCCGACGATGTTCCCAGGCGCGCCGACGATGTATATCGCTTTGTTGAATGAGCCCGACTTGGCCAAATATGATTTATCCTCGATCAACGTCTGCATCAGCGGCTCCGCTCCGTTGCCGGTTGAGGTGCAGGAGCAGTTTGAACGGGTGACGGGCGGAAAATTGATTGAAGGCTATGGGTTGACCGAGGCGTCCCCTGTCACCCACAGCAACTTCCTTTGGGATGGGGAGCGGGTGAAAGGAAGCATCGGCGTTCCGTGGCCGGATACGGACGCGAAAATCATTTCCTTGGAAACGGGTGAGGAAGCGAAGCCGGGCGAGCGTGGAGAACTCGTCGTGCGCGGGCCGCAAGTGATGAAAGGCTATTGGAACCGTCCGGAGGAGACCGAGCAAGTGCTGCGCGACGGATGGCTGTACACCGGCGACATCGGATATATGGATGAGCGCGGCTATTTTTACATCGTCGACCGCAAGAAAGATGTCATTATCGCCGGCGGTTACAACATTTACCCGCGCGAAGTCGAAGAAGCGCTGTACGAGCACCCGAAAGTGCAGGAAGCGGCCGTGATCGGCGTTCCGGATCCGTACCGCGGCGAGACGGTGAAAGCGTTCGTCGTGATAAAACCAGGGGAAACGTGCAGCGAACAGGAGCTGGATGCCTTTATGCGCGAGCGGCTCGCCGCTTACAAGGTGCCGCGCCTGTACGAGTTCCGCGATGAACTGCCGAAGACGGCGGTCGGCAAAATTTTGCGCCGCGTGTTGGTGGAAGAGGAGAAAAAGAAGCTTGACAAATCGGCAGAATTGCCCGTAAAATGAAAATATGAATGATGGTTCATTCATTTGGCGGATGGAACGTGAGAAAAGGAGAATCCATATTGCGGAGGGAAAAGCCGAAATTTAAGCAAATCATTGACGCTGCCGTCGTCGTCATCGCCGAGCACGGCTACCATCAAGCACAGGTGTCGAAAATCGCCAAGCAGGCCGGTGTCGCCGACGGCACGATCTACCTTTATTTTAAAAACAAAGAGGATATTTTAATTTCGCTTTTTCAGGAAAAGATGGGGGCGTTCATCGAGAAAATTGAACAAGAGACAGAAGGAATTTCAAGCCCCCTAGAGAAATTGTATGTATTGGTGAAAACTCATTTTTCCGCCCTCGCCGCTGATCCGCATATGGCGGTCGTGACGCAGCTTGAGCTGCGCCAGTCGAACAAAGAGCTGCGCCATCGCATCAATGAGGTGCTGAAAGGATATTTGCGGCTCATCGACCGCATCATCATGGAGGGGATGGAAAAAGGGGAGTTTCGCCAAGATTTAGACGTCCGGCTCACTCGGCAAATGATCTTTGGCACCCTTGATGAAACGGTGACGACGTGGGTGATGAACGAGCAAAAGTATGACTTGGCCGCCCTCGCCGATCCGGTGTACGAACTGCTCGTCAAAGGGTGCGCCGCCGGGCGTTAGGAAAGGAAGAAAGGGGAGAGGCTTCATGGACTTTTTTCGTTTGGCGAAAGAGGAGTTCGTCGCTGTCGTGACGTTTTCGCGGCCGCCGGCGAACGCCCTTTCATCAGCGGTTTTGAAAGAGCTTTCAACCGTGTTGGACGAGCTCGAGACCGATCCGGACGTACGCGTCGTGCTGCTTCATGGCGAAGGAAGATTTTTCTCAGCCGGCGCCGATATTAAAGAATTCACGTCCATCGCTTCCGCTGAGGAGGCATCCGGCTTGTCGCGCAACGGCCAACTCGTGATGGAGCGGATCGAACGCTTTTCCAAACCAGTCATTGCGGCGATTTACGGCGCCGCATTAGGCGGTGGGTTGGAGCTGGCTATGAGCTGCCACATTCGCGTGGTGGCGGAAAACGCCAAACTCGGCCTTCCGGAGTTGCAGCTTGGCATCATCCCTGGATTTGCTGGCACGCAGCGGCTTGTGCGCTACGTCGGCTTTGGCAAAGCGGCGGAAATGATGTGGACGAGCGAGCCGATCACCGGACTCGAAGCGGTTGAATGGGGGCTTGCCAACAAGGCGGTGCCGGAAGAGCGGCTTCTTGACGAGGCGAAGGCGCTGGCGAAAAAGATCGCCGCCAAAAGCCCGCTTTCCGTTCGGGCAACGATCGAGCTGCTCAACGCCGCGAAAGAAAAATCGTTTGCCGAGGCCGTGCGCGAGGAAGCGGAATGGTTTGGCCGCGTGTTTGGATCCGAGGATGCAAAAGAAGGCGTGCAGGCGTTTTTGGAAAAACGGCCGCCTGTCTTTAAAGGGAAATAATCTTTGTCAATATCTGAATGTTGGAACATGAAACAATGTTCAATCAAACCGAGGAGGGAACGACATGAACATTTTTGTGTTGATGAAACGCACGTTTGACACGGAAGAAAAAATCTCCATCGTCAATGGCAAGATCAACGAGGAAGGCGCTGAATTCATCATCAACCCGTACGACGAATACGCCATTGAAGAAGCCATTCAAGTCCGCGACAAACACGGCGGTGAAGTGACGGTCGTCACCGTCGGCAGCGAGGAAGCGGAAAAAGAGCTGCGCACGGCGCTCGCCATGGGCTGCGATAAAGCGGTGCTCATCAACATTGACGATGATGTCGAAGAACAAGACCAATATACGACGGCGAAAGTGCTCGCTGAATACTTAAAAGACAAAAACCCGGACTTGATTTTAGCCGGCAACGTCGCTATTGACGGTGGTTCCGGGCAAGTCGGCCCACGCGTTGCGGAATTGCTCGGCATTCCGTATGTGACGACGATCACGAAGCTGGACATTGCCGACGGCGGCAAAGTGACCGTTGTGCGCGACGTCGAGGGGGATGAGGAAATCATCGAAACGTCGCTGCCGCTCCTTGTCACCGCTCAACAAGGGCTGAATGAACCGCGCTATCCGTCGCTGCCGGGCATTATGAAGGCGAAGAAAAAGCCGCTTGACGAGTTGGAGCTTGACGACCTGGATCTTGATGAAGAGGATGTCGAAGCAAAAACGAAAACGATCGAAGTGTTCTTGCCGCCGAAGCGCGAAGCGGGCAAAATTTTGCAAGGCGAGATCGCTGATCAAGTGAAGGAACTCGTTCAGCTGCTCCGCTCCGAAGCGAAAGTGGTATAAGCGGAAACCGCTGTCGGCGTTCGGATGAAGCACAACGGGGAATCAAAGGATAGGGGGACTGAAACATGGCACGTAAAGTATTGACCTTAGCAGAAGTGCGGGATGGATCGCTGCGGAACGTTTCGTTTGAAGCCATTGCAGCGGCCAAAACGATCGCCGAAGGCGGGGAAGTCGTCTCGGTGCTCGTCGGCGACCAAGTGCAGGCGCATGCGAACGAACTCATTTACCGCGGTGCCGACCGCGTCGTCGTCATCGAACATCCGAATTTGAAATTTTATACATCAGATGGCTATTCGCAAGCGTTAAAAGCCGTGATTGACAAAGAGCAGCCGGAAGGCATCGTCTTCGGCCATACGGCGCTCGGCAAAGACTTGTCGCCGAAATTGGCCATCAAGCTCGACGCCGGCCTCGTTTCCGACGTCATCGCCGTTGAAGAGGCAGGCGGCAACATCGTCTTTACCCGTCCGATCTACTCCGGCAAGGCGTTTGAAAAGAAAATTGTCACCGATGGCATCATCTTCGCGACCGTGCGTCCGAACAACATCGCGCCGCTTGAGCGCGACGAGTCGCGCACAGGCAGCGTGGAAGCGCTCGCCGTCGAGATTAAAGACTTGCGCGCGATTGTCAAAGAAGTCGTCCGCAAAACGGCGGAAGGCGTCGACTTGACGGAGGCGAAAGTGATCGTCGCCGGCGGCCGCGGCGTCAAAAGCGCCGAAGGCTTCAAGCCGCTCCAAGAGCTCGCCGAAGTGTTGGGCGGCGCGGTCGGCGCCTCGCGCGGAGCGTGCGATGCCGGATACTGCGACTATTCGCTGCAAATCGGGCAAACGGGGAAAGTCGTCACGCCGGATCTGTACATCGCCTGCGGCATCTCAGGCGCCATCCAGCATTTAGCGGGGATGTCCAACTCGAAAGTCATCGTCGCCATTAACAAAGACCCGGAAGCCAACATCTTTAAAGTCGCGGACTACGGCATTGTCGGCGATTTGTTCGAAGTCGTTCCGCTCCTCACCGAAGAGTTCAAAAAACTGAAAGTGCATTCGTAATGAACAACACGGGCGGCTTGATCCGCCCGTTTTTTGACGGATAAATTCCGCGGCAAAAGCGAATAGTAGAAACGAAGCAAAACATTCGCGCAGACTTGCATTCCATGGTATACTTTGCTTGCAGCATTCAAGAAGATGGGAGGGAATCCATATGGCGATTGTCAACGCCACTGACCAAACGTTCGCCGCAGAGACGAAAGACGGCCTCACGCTCGTTGACTTTTGGGCGCCATGGTGCGGACCGTGCCGCATGATCGCTCCGGTGCTGGAAGAGCTTGACCGCGAAATGGGCGACAAAGTGAAAATCGTCAAAGTGAATGTCGATGAAAACCAAGAAACAGCGTCGAAGTTCGGCGTCATGAGCATCCCGACGCTGCTTCTGTTCAAAGATGGCCAACTTGTCGACAAAGCGATCGGCTATCAGCCGAAAGAGGCGCTTGTGGAGTTTGTGAGCAAGCATGCGTAATGTCGATGACCAAAAATCCAGAGGGAGGGACCTCTGGATTTTTTTTGATGGCCTCAAAAAATGATTGACAACAGGAAGCATTTTCTTTATATTAATAACCAATAATTCATATCGGTTATATAGGAATTATACATTTTTTATTCATAGTTTTTCTATAGTTATAGTTTATTTTTGGGGGGTGATGCCGCTTCGCTTTATTCCGTTGCGAATTAGATGAGGAAAACGAGGAGGGACAATGATGGATCAATGGTTAAAACAGAAGAAAGCACTATGGATGCTGGCCATCGTCTTTTTGTTATGGATGGGCTCCGGATGCGACGCACATAGCGGGAAGGAAGACAAAGGATCTGCTTCGTCGCAAAAAGGGGAAGCAAGCGAGGTCATTCGCATCGGCTATCAAAAATATGGCACGCTCAATATGCTAAAAGCGCGCGGGAATTTGGAAAAACGATTGAAAAAGTTGGGGTATACGGTGCAATGGTCGCTGTTTCCCGGTGGGCCCCAACTGCTTGAGGCGATGAACGCGGGCAGCTTGGATTTTGGCCATACAGGTGAAGCGCCGCCTGTATTTGCCCAAGCAGCTGGAACACCGCTTTTATACGTGGCGACCACGCCGCCGAATCCGGCTGCTGAAGCGATTTTAGTCCCCAAAAATTCGCCAATTCGCACGATCGCGGACTTGAAAGGGAAAAAAGTGGCGTTGAACAAAGGATCGAACGTTCACTATTTGCTTGTCCAGGCGTTGGAAAAAGCAGGATTGAAACTTTCTGACATCCAGCCCGTTTATTTGCCTCCCGCAGACGCGCGCGCTGCTTTTGAGCAAGGAAGCGTCGATGCGTGGGTCATTTGGGATCCGTTCTTGGCTGATGCCGAAGTGAACGGCGGTGCGCGCATTTTGATGGATGCGAAAGGACTTCCCAAACAATATGGATTTATTGTAGGACGGAATGGGTATGTGAAGCAGTATGCAGATGTAGCGAAGACGGTCATTGCACAACTGAATAAAGTTCATCAAGAAATCCACTCCTCTCCCGATGAAGCCGCCAAACTATTGGCTAAAGAAACGAAAATTGGCGAAGAGATTTGGAAACGGACGTTGAGCCGAAGAGGATATGGGGTGTTTCCGCTGACGAAGGAGGTGGTCGACGCCCAGCAACGCATTGCGGATCGTTTTTATGAGGCCGGGGTGATTCCAAAACGGGTCAAAGTGGAAGACGCTGTGGTCGTCATAAAGGGACAATAAGGAAATCCTGTAACATTCACACTTCATCAATACAAGCTGTTCCACTAAAAATGATAGGGCATTGTGAAAAGCCGAATTCCCCTTGAACAACGCTCTTTCAAGGGGATGTTAAGGACAGCGGGGCATAAAAGAATGTGGGGGAAAACAAATGACAACGGTGGCCATTATTTCTGGAAGTCCGTCGCGCGCCTCGAAAACGAATCGAGTGGCCGAATGGGTGAGCGAGCAATTGCAACGGATCGGCCATACGGTATATTTCATCCGATTGCGCGATTTGCCGGCGGAAGATTTGCTTTATGCGCATTCATCAAGCGATTCGATTGTGAAAACACATGATTGGATCCGCCAGTCACGAGTGGTGGTTGTACTAAGTCCAGTGTATAAGGGAAGTTACACCGGCATTTTAAAAGCGTATTTGGATTTGCTGCCGGAAAAGGCGTTTGCTGGGAAGCTAGTTGTGCCGATTGTTACGGGGGGACCATTGCTCATCTGTTGGCTCTCGAATACGCGCTCAAACCCATTTTCTCCATTTTGGGAGCGCGGGAAATCTTGCATGGCGTCTTTATTTTGGATTGGACATTGGGGCATGATGACGAAGGCCGCCTCGTGTTTTCGGACGACTTGTTGTCGAGGATGGAAGAGGTGATTCATTCCATTTCCCATGGCTCTGAAAAAACGATCATGAGATAAGGAGGAAAACAATATGAAAGTCCTTTGGTTTATTCCTTCTCATGGCGACGGACGGTATTTAGGGACGGCAAAAGGCGGCCGCTCGCCGGAATACAGCTATTTCAAACAAGTGGCCCAAGCGGCTGATCGATTGGGATACGAAGGGGTGCTCATTCCAACGGGGAAATCGTGCGAAGATCCATGGCTGTTGGCGGCAGCGCTGGCAGCGGAAACGAGGCGATTGCGTTTTCTTGTCGCTGTTCGCCCAGGATTGATGACGCCAACATTGGCGGCGCGCATGGCCTCCACGTTCGATCGCATTTCCGATGGCCGGCTGCTTGTGAATGTCGTCACCGGCGGCGACCCCGTTGAGTTGGCGGGGGATGGGCTGTTTTTGTCGCATGACGAACGGTATGAAGCGACGGACGAGTTTTTGACGATTTGGCGCCGATTGCTGGAAGGAGAAGAAGTGACGTTTGCAGGAAAGCACGTGTCAGTCAAAGGGGCGAAATTGTTGTTCCCGGCTGTGCAAAAACCGTATCCGCGCCTCTTTTTCGGCGGATCGTCGGATGCCGGCCAACAGGTTGCCGCCCGCCATGCGGACGTCTACTTGACTTGGGGGGAGCCGCCTAGACAGGTGAAAGAAAAAATAGAACGGGTAAGGGAACTCGCTCGCCAAGAAGGGAGAGAAATCGAATTTGGCATTCGTCTCCACATCATTGTTCGCGAAACAGAAAAAGAAGCGTGGGAAGCGGCAGAGCGATTGATTCAGTATGTAGATGACCGGACGATTGAAGAGGCGCAGCGGGTGTTTTCCCGTTATGACTCTGTCGGGCAGCAACGGATGCGCGAGCTGCACAGGGGGAGGAAAGAGTCGTTGGAGATCAGCCCAAACCTTTGGGCGGGGATTGGGCTCGTTCGCGGCGGCGCGGGCACCGCGCTTGTCGGTGATCCGGAAACAGTGGCTGAACGTCTCCGTGAATACGAGCAAATCGGCATCCGTTACTTCATTTTATCAGGTTATCCGCATTTGGAAGAGGCGTATCGCGTGGCGGAATTGTTATTCCCGTTGTTGTCATTGGGTGTTCCTTCTTCTTCCATTCGCGGCGAGGTAGTGGGTCACGAGTTTTTTCCAAATGTGATTAAGGTGTGATCGGTTCTAAAAAAGGGGGATGCGCTGCAAAAGAGCATCCATCCTTTTTTATTTTTGATTGACTTTGAAATTCATGTTCTTTTATAATCGTGCTTGTGTGATATTGATTATCATTTTTAATGGTCATATGGGGGATCGATCATGTCATGGAAATGGAAGTGGCTCGCCGTGTTCGCCGCCGCGGCGCTGGCGCTTGGTGCGTGCGGCCAGAGCAAGCAGACAGCGGGAACAGAAAAAGAAAGCAACAACCAAACGGCTGTGGAAAAACAAGAAAAGCCGAAAGAGGAAGAGAAGGCGGAGAATGAGAAAGAAGAAACGGAAGTCGATTATGCCGCCGCCTTCAGCGAAGCGCTTGCCGAGCTTGAGAAAGCGAAGCAAGGCGGGACGGTCGACTTCGGCAAAGTGGAGAGCATCTACAAAGAAAAGCTGCAGCCGCTTGTGCAAAAACGCGACGCGGAATTCGAAGATACGCTTGACCAGCATATTACCACCGCGTTGACGGCCGGCAAAGACGGGTCGCTTGAGCCGCTGGTCGTCAAGCAAATTTTCGATAAGCTGATGCAAAAAGTGTTTTACACGACGATCAAACATGAGTTTACCGAAGCGGAAGAACATTGGGCCAATAAGGAAGAAGTGAAGGAAGAGCTTGAGGAAGCGAAAGCATTTTATGCGATTTTGCAGTCGACCGTGGAAAAGCGCGATGCAGCGTATGGCACAAAACTCGTAGATGCCATTAGCGGCGCGTTCGCGCAAATGGAGCAAGCGGTGCAAAGCGATGATGCGCTCTCATTCGCCCTCGGAAAACAAGTCATCGATAAAACGCTGATGAAAACGTTCTACCTGGCGAGCGGAGCGCTGCCGCACGGCTATGCGGCGAAGGCGGCGGCCGCGGCGAAAGAAAATGCCGAAGAAGCGAAAGTGGAACAGGCGGAAGGCTGGGCGTTTTATCAGTCCGTCTATCCGTATATGAAACGGCATGCGGCCGAGGAAGCCGATTATATTTTGAAACAGTTCGATTTGCAGACGGACGTCAAAACACTCGACCCGAAAGCAGTAAACCACGCGTTCGTGCGCGGGTGGGCGAAAGTGGCGCTTCACGAATATGAAGAAAGCAAAGAAAATTGGGGGCAAGACAAGTCGGTGATCACCGCCTTAGAAGGCGCGCTCTTTATTAACATGATCGAAAATGATATCAAAACGCTGCTCGGCGACAAGGCGTACAGCACGTTGAACGATCAGGCGGCGCGCTACTTGGAAGCAGCAAAGGCGAAAAACAAAGCCGAAGCTGACAAATGGCTGCCGCAAATTGAAGCTGCGCTGCAGCAAGTAGTGGAAAAGGCGAAATAATGATGAAGGAGGGTGTCCCCAAGGACGCCCTTTTTTTCACAAACGCCCCTTCGGCTTGTCGCGGCTGAGAATGCGCTTTGGCGGATGCTTTTCGCTTTTGCCTGCAATCCGCGACTTTCGCCGGCCGCTATGGTAAGATGCTTAATGGACAGTGAATTTGATAATGGGGTGACGACTGTGAAAGTAGTGGTGACAGGGGGAGCGGGGTTTATCGGCAGCCACCTCGCGGCCCATCTCAGCGAGCAAGGATATGACGTAATAGCCGTCGACTGCTTTCATCCGTACTATTCGGCTGAGCGGAAAGAGCGGCAGTTTCAGGCGCTCACCGGCGGGCGGGTGCCGCTTGCCCGCTTCGATTTGCTCGACCGGGAACAAACGATGCGCTGGTTTGCCCAATGCCGCCCGGATGTCGTCTATCATTTGGCGGCGCTGCCGGGCGTGCCGCATTCGCTTGAACAGCCGCTCGCCTATATTGACTATGACATTAAAGCGACGGTGAACGTATTGGCGGCGGCGGGGGAAGCGGGAGTCAGCCATGTGCTGTTTGCTTCGTCGTCATCCGTCTATGGCGACCGCGGCAACGTGCCGCTGAAAGAAGAAATGGCTGATGGCCGCGTCGTGTCGCCGTATGCGGCCGCGAAATACGGAGCGGAATCGTTTTGTCATGCCTATGCCCATTTGTATGGCTACCAAATGACGATGTTCCGCTATTTCACCGTTTACGGGCCGTGGGGGCGTCCGGATATGGCGATCGGCACGTTTTTGCGCCGATTGTTGGTGGGCGAGGAGATTGTCGTGTATGGCAAGGGGACGGCGCGCGATTATACGTACATCGATGATATTGTCGCCGGCATGGCCGCGGCGCTTCACCGCAGCGGCGGGCGAAGCGAAGTGTTCAACTTGGGCGCCGGGGCGCCCGTCACCATGGAGCAGCTGCTCGCTGAGTTGCGGAAGCACTTTTCCGATATGAAAATCGTGCACGCGCCGGAGCGGAAAGGCGATGTGAAAGCGACATGGGCGGACATTACGAAGGCGGAAAAGGCGTTTGGTTACCGGCCGAACGTGCCGTTTGCCGAAGGGCTCGCCCGCACGGTGGCGTGGGCGCGCGAACATGAGCGGTAGGGCGGCCAAGGCGGGGCTCCAGGTTGCCGGAGCGGCCATGGTTGTTCTGTTTGGTTGGATGACGTATCGCTATTTTGACGGCCGTGCGTTGCTTCGGCATCTCGCCGGGCTGGCCCGCCATCCGGCGGATATGGCTGCCGCCGTTTTCGTGTATGGCGCGTCCTTTTGGCTGCGGGCATGGGCATGGAAGCAATATGTCGGGAAACCGATCGCCTTTGCCGTCTATTGGCGTGGGGTGTTGCTCAGCTTGTTGATCAATCATCTCGTCCCCGTCAAAATGGGCGATGCCGCCCGCGTCGCTGTGCTTGCCCGCCAGCCGGGTGTTTCCGCCGCTGAGGCGATCGAGTCGGTTGCGGTCATGCGGTTATTGGACATGGCGGTGCTGGGCGGATTGACTGTCATTGGGATGTATGCGTACATGCATTACATTCCCCGCCTTCCGCTCTTGACAGCGGCCGTTGCGGCTGGGTTCGGGCTGACCGCAATCGTGTTTCACCGTCCGCTCCGCCTCGAACGGTTATGGCGCCGATGGCGGACGGTGTTGCAGGGCCGCCGCGGTCTGGGGATCGCTGCGGCCGTGGCGGCGAGCTGGTTGTGTGAAGCGGTCGTCATTGGCGTGATCGCGAAAGCAGTCGGCATCCCGCTTTCCTTTGGACAGGCGGTGTGGGCAAACAGCGCGGCTGTTTCCGGCCAGATCGCCCAAGTCGCCCCCGGCGGGATCGGAACGTATGAGGCGGTGATGGCGTTTGCGTTGACCCGGCTCGGCGCACCATGGGAGAAAGCGTATGCGGCGGCAGTGTTGACCCATGCGTTTAAGTTTTTGTTTTCTTACGCCGCCGGGGCCATGGTATTGTTGCTTTGGCGGTCCGACTGGCAAGCGGTGCGGAGCGTACGGAGAAAGGAAAGGGAGAGGCGATGAAAGAAGCGTCACGATTCGAAAAAATGGCGGCGCGCTGCTGGAATTTGCTGAATGAAGGAAAGCCGTTTACGCCGATTTTTGTCGCGGGAACGATGACGATCTACCATGCCGCTGATTGGATGGGCGGCTCATGGGGATGGATGCTTGGTCTGGCGGCGGCGCTGCCGCTGTTTGTCATCTACTATGTCTATGATTATCCGCTGTTTTTGCGCAATTATTTATGGATTCCTTACGTTGTGTTTCTCATCGTTTGGTCGTTTGCTGATGCGGCGCTGCTGCTGTTGGCGTCGGGGCTTTACTTTTTCTTTACCGTCTTTTTTTGGGGAACGCTCTATTACCATTTGCGCATCGGCACGTCATGGTGGAATTTCACCCGCTTTTGGAAGCTCGTGCTGAAAAACAGCGATTCGACGAGCGGCAACGCTCAAGAGCAGCTGCCGAAAGTCTTTCTCCTTTTATCTGTTTGGGAATATGCGTCGATCCAAGTGGAACGAGGGGCGGATTTGGCGCCGCTGTGTGGGGCGCTTTGGCTGTTTGCTGCTTTGGTGTGGCTGTTTTCATGGATTTTGCATCGGAATTTGTTCGACTGGCAGCCCGAGATCATTCCGACTTATACGAACAATGTGCCGAGTCCAACCGTGCCGATCAGTGACAAAGTGTATGTCATCGTGATTGATGGGATGCGCAAAGACCGGTTTGAAGCGGCCAACGCCCCGTTTTTGAAACGGCTGCGCGCGCAAGGGACGGAATTTGCGCAAATGGAGACCGTGTACCCGGCGCGTACGGTCGTTTGCTTTACATCGATGTTGACGGGCACGTATCCGTTTGAGCACGGGATTCGCTCGAATATGGTATGGAAGCTCGGAGCGAAAGTGGAAACGATCTTTGACTCGCTCCGCAAAGTAGGGAAAACAGGCCGCTTGCTTGGCATCGCCCATTTGGTCGATTCGTTTGGAGATGATGTCGAAACGGTGACAGCCGTCATGCCGAACGACCTCGCCGACCGCTATATTATCGAGCGGGCGAAACGAATTGTTGAAGAACAAGATCCAGGCTTGCTTATCGTGCAGCTGATCGCCACCGACCAGACCGGCCATAGCCGCGGGGTGCTGTATGACGAGTATATTGAAAAAATTGAAGAAGCCGATGCGCTGATCGCCGAGTTTGTCGCCTGGCTTGAGGAGCGAGGCGAGCTTGAGCGCGCGACGCTGATCGTCTGCGCCGACCATGGCCAAGCGGATGGCATCGGCGGCCACGGCCATCTCGATGAAGGGGAGCGGTATGTGCCGTTTTTCATGTACGGTCCGGCGATTGAGGCAGGGAAACGGGTTGATGAGAAAAGAAGCCTCGTCTCGCTGGCGCCGACGATCGCCTATTTGCTTGGCGCGCCGTATCCAAGCCATAGCCGCGGCCCTGTTTTGATCGAAGCGATGCGGAAGGAGGAGAGTGATGAAGAAGCAGCACGTCATCGTTTTTTTGCCGGCGCACAATGAGGAAGGGGCGATTGGGGACGTGATTCGCCGCATTCCGCGTCATTTCCATCCCGATGTAGAGGTCAGCGTCTTGGTCATTGATGACGGGTCGACCGACCGGACTGCTGAAGCGGCGCAAGAAGCGGGAGCCGATTACATTTGCCGCTGGCCGGAAAACCGCGGCCTCGGGGCGGCGGTGCGGCGAGGGCTCAAAGAGTGTGTCCGTCTTGGCGCGGATATCGGCGTGATGATCGATGCCGATAACGAATATCCGCCGGAACAAATTCCTGACCTTTTGGCGCCGATTTTCGCCGGTGAGGCCGACTATACGATCGGCTCGCGCTTCCTTGGCACGATTCGCGGCATGAAATGGCACCGACGCCTCGGGAATTATTTGTTCACGTGGCTGCAGTCGCTCCTGCTCGGCCAGCGGCTGTACGACGGGCAATCCGGCATGCGCGCGTTTTCCCGCCAAGCGATGGAAGAGGCGGAAATCATCCACGATTACAATTACGCCCAAGTGTTGACGCTCAACTTAGTGCGCAAAGGGTTTCGACTAAAGGAAGTGCCGATCCGCTACCAAGTGCGGACGACCGGCCGTTCGTTCATCAAGTTCACCGCCTATATGACCGCGGTCATCCCGGCCATCTGGAAGGAAATGCGCCGCCCGGTAACAAAAGCGGTCATTGACCGAAAAGCGCATCTGCTTTCTTTGGAGCGGGAGCGCCATTGTTCGTGAGGCGGCCGCCTTGGGCCGCCGGCCATTTTTCCAATATTGACAATGATGGTGATAATGATTATCATTGATCTTGATGGAGGGGGATCAGAAACGTGAAAACATCCCGTTTCTTTTTTTACATAGCAGTGATCATTATTCTCAATCTCATTCCGCTGAAAGCGTTCGCCTATTCGTATGGAGATCCGAACAAAGAAGCGGTTGCTGAGGCGTATAAAGAGATGAAAGAAAAGTTGAACGAGCAGCCGCCGAACTTTGTCGCAGCGAAGGAAATTTTCGGAACCATAAAAGAAGAAATCGACATGCACATGGGGCCTGAGCCGTCCAAGGCGGTGCTTGCAGCCATCGAAGCGAAGGACCGCCAGGGGGTGATCAAGGACATGGAAAACATTTTAGTGCTCAATATCGCCCGCCGGTTGGACAATATTGAGGCGAACTTTGATCAGTACGACACGAGCAAGCGGCTGTTGGCGAAGGCGTTTGCGACGTATGAGGCGCTGTCGCCGATCATCCAAGGGAAAGACCCTGCGCTTGACAAACAGCTGCGCACCGAGTTTGACAAGGCGCTTCAGTCGCTTGGCAACCCGGGGCTGTTTGGCGTCGGCGAGAAAAAATCAGACATCGAAACGTTCAAGAAAAGCAAGGAAACCATTTTATCGGCGTTGCAAAAGCAATTTGGCCTCAAAAGCCTAAAAGTCGGCCATTTTTCGGAAAGCGCCACGGAAAAGCCGGATGCAGTGCAAAAGAAAGAGTGGACCGATTTGTCCGAGGCCAAAAACTGGATTCCGCTCATCGTCATCGCTGTGGTGATCATCGGGACTGTCTTGATTTACGCACGTCGCCGGAAGCGTGCTTAGTCTAAACTGAATGGGAGGCGGGGGCATGGAAGTTCAAGCGCTGCTTATCACGTTTCGTGAAGCGCTGGAAGCGCTGCTGATTGTCGGCATCATCACGTCGTATTTGAAACGGGTCGGTCACCGTGAATACACGAAATATGTATGGCTTGGCGCCGCTCTTGCTGTGGCGGCGAGCGTCGGCGTCGCCATGTTGTTTCAGCTCGTCTTTACCGGTTTTGCGGCAATGGGAAGCGAGACGTATTTGAAAATCGGCATCATGGTCATTTCCGCGTTGCTCTTGACGCAAATGGTGTTCTGGATGGCCGAACATAGTCGGGACATGAAAAAAAGCGTGGAAGGGAAAATGGATCAGTTTGTCACCGCCGGCAATGTCGCCGGCATGGTCATCCACTCGTTTTTGGTCGTGCTGCGCGAAGGAGTGGAAACGGTCTTCTTCTTCGCCGCGATTACGCACGGCAACATCGGCGCGGCGATGCAAGGCTGGGGAGCGGCGACCGGGGTCGTCATTGCCGCTTTTGTCAGCTACTTCTTCTTTAAAGGGACGATGCGCATTCCGTTGAAGACGTTCTTTAAAGTGACTGGCGCGTTTATCGTCCTAATTGCCGCCGGACTGCTCGTGCAAGCCATTTCGATGATGCAGGACATCGGCCTCATCGGCAGCGTCATGCCGCACGTATACGATTTGACGTGGCTGCTTCCGGAACATCCGATCGATTACGAACATTACGTGCGCGACCATGGCGTCGCCCCTGTCTTTTCCGGCGAAGTCGGCGTCTTTTTAAAAGCGCTGTTCGGTTATTCTTCAATGCCGTCGCTTGAAGAAGTGTTGGCCTATATCGGCTACTTCGTCGTCGTGTATTTGTTGGTGGCGAGCCGCCGCGGTCAAAAGAAGGCCGTGGTTGAGAAGCCGGCGGTTGCCTCGTTGAAGGAACAAGCCAAAAACGTCATGTAACGTACAAGGACGCTGCGCCTTGTACGTTTTCTTTGGAGGGAAACACGGTGGACAAACGGTTGGGCGATCGCTTTTGGATGAGCTTTGGTGTCGGAATGGCTGCTTTGTTGGCCGGCGCCGGTTTGTATGGGGCGAGCCCGTATGCGGCCTCGTGGGACGAAGTTGACTTTGCGCGGGCGCTGGAACGCTATGATTTATTGGCCATGCAGCCGCATTTCCCGGGCTATCCGTATTTGATTCTTGGCGGCATGGCAGTGCACGTTCTGGTCGCCAATCCGGCCAAAGCGCTTTCGATCTTGAATGTGCTCGTGTTGTTTTCCGCCGCCTTTCCCATCGTTTGGCTGCTCGCTCGCCATATGCCGCGTTCAGCGGCGCTATGGGCGGCGCTTTCGGTGCTTTCTTCAAGCTACGTGCTCCTTGCCGCCGCCAGACCGATGTCGGACGGCGCGGCGCTTGGCGTGCTTTGGTGGTACATATGGGCGGTGGAATGGGCGCGGCGGCGAACAACATGGATGGCGCAGCTTTGGCCGTCCGCGTTGTTTAGCATCCTCATGGGCATCCGTTTGTCTTATGCCCCGTTTGCTGCTGCGTTGTTGATCCTTTGGCATGAAGACTGGAAAACGCACCGCCGCCTCGGCCGCGTGGCGGCATCGCTGTTGGCGGCGGCCGCCTTTCAATTTGTTTGGGTGGCGGCGGTCGCGGCGACGGAAGGCGGCCTTTGGCCGTTTTTTAAGCTTGGCTGGGCGTTTGTCGTCGGTCATTTCAGCGACTGGGGGGAACGGCGGCGGCGAGCCCGCTTCCATTTTGGGAGCGGGTGCGCCGCTTTGTCCTTGACAACTTTCTTTGGACCGGCATGGCCAGCCGAAATGCTTGGCTGCTGGCTGCCTATGCAGTGGTCGGCGCCATCGCCTGGCGCACTGGGCCGTTTCGGCTGCCGCGCCCGCTTGTCGTTTCCGCGTTGCTATATGCTTTGTGGGCGCTTTTCGGACAAAACATTGACAAGCCGCGTCATCTCCTTCCGCTCGTTCACATTGCGCTCGTTTTCGTGTGGGGGCGCGTATTGGCTGCACCGCGATCATGGAAGCATGTGTTGGCGGCGGCGGTTGTGCTGCTGCAGGCTGCAATCGGCATCGGGCAGCTGCGCGAGCAGGCAAAGACGCCGCCGGCAGTGTATCAGCTTGCGGACGATTTGCGTGACAAATGGCAGCCGTTTGTGGTATATACGTGGGAAGAGACGCGCGTCCTAGACTATTTGAACGTGCCCTTTCCACATAAAGACGTGCTCCATTTTTCCTTCTTTTTGCAAGACAAAGAAAACTACCGCCATGCTGCGATATATATGACCAATCACGTTGTCCAAGGGTTCGAGGCTCAAGGGATCGATGTTTCCCGCCATGTGCGCAAAGTGAAAACGTATCGTTCCAGTCTGCTTGCTGATCCGGTGTATGGGACGATTACGCTGTACGAATGGGTGGATGGAGAGTGAGGTGATGGCCAATGAACGAGCGGCTGAAAGAAAAGCTGGCCGTGCTGCCGGAACAGCCGGGTTGCTATTTGATGAAAGACAAACACGGAACGGTCATTTACGTCGGCAAGGCGAAGTCGCTGAAAGCGCGCGTCCGCTCGTATTTCACCGGGACGCATGACGGCAAGACGCAGCGGCTTGTTGAGGAGATCGCCGATTTCGAATACATCGTCACCTCGTCAAACGCCGAGGCGCTCATTTTGGAGATGAATTTGATCAAAAAGCATGATCCGAAATACAACGTCATGCTGAAAGATGATAAAAGCTACCCGTTTATTAAAATCACCGCGGAAAAGCATCCGCGCCTGCTGATCACCCGCAAAGTGAAAAAAGACGGGGGCAAATATTTCGGCCCGTATCCAAACGTGCAGGCGGCGAACGAAACGAAAAAGCTGCTCGACCGCTTATATCCGCTCCGCAAATGTTCGACGCTGCCTTCGCGCGCCTGTTTGTATTACCATATGGGCCAATGCCTCGCCCCGTGCGTCCACCCGGTGTCGGACGAACAAAATAAGGCGATGGTTGAACAAATCGTCCGCTTTTTAAACGGCGGGTATGAAGACGTGAAGCGGGAGTTGGCCGAGAAAATGCACGAGGCGGCGGAAGCGCTCGAGTTTGAACGGGCTAAAGAATACCGCGATCAAATCGCAGCGATTGAGATGACGATGGAAAAGCAAAAAATGATGCTCAACGACTTCATCGACCGCGATGTATTCGGCTATGCGTACGACAAAGGCTGGATGTGCGTGCAAGTGTTTTTCCTCCGCCAAGGAAAGCTGATTGAGCGCGACGTGTCGATCTTCCCGCTTTACCAAGACCCGGATGAGGAAATGCTGACGTTTTTGGGTCAGTTTTATGCGAAAGCGCATCATTTGAAGCCAAAAGAAGTCGTCCTCCCGTCCGACATTGACGGCGAGCTCGCCCGCGAATTGCTCGGCGTTGCCGTCGTCCAGCCGAAAAAAGGGAAGAAAAAAGAGCTTGTGGAGCTGGCGAGCAAAAACGCGGCCATTGCTCTGAAAGAAAAATTTTATTTCATCGAGCGGGACGAAGAACGGACGATCAAAGCGGTCGAACGTCTCGGAGAGCGTCTTGGCATTCCGGCGCCGCGCCGCATCGAGGCGTTTGACAACTCGAACATTTACGGGGCCGATCCGGTCTCGGCGCTCGTCGTTTTCCTCGATGGCAAGCCGGCGAAAAAAGAATACCGGAAATATAAGGTGAAAACGGTCGCGGGGCCGAACGATTATGAAACGATGCGCGAAGTCGTGCGCCGCCGCTATACGCGCGTGTTGAAAGAAGGATTGCCGCTTCCCGATTTGATCATCATCGACGGCGGCAAAGGCCACTTGTCGGCGGTGCGGGATGTGCTCGAAAACGAACTTGGACTGGATGTGCCGCTGGCTGGATTGGCGAAAGACGAAAAACATCGCACATCAGAGCTTTTGGCCGGCGACCCGCCGGATGTCGTGCCGCTTGACCGGCAAAGCCAAGAGTTTTATTTATTGCAGCGCATCCAGGATGAAGTGCATCGGTTTGCCGTTATGTTTCACCGAAAGACGCGGCAGAAAACGATGTTCCATTCCGTGCTTGATGACATTCCCGGCGTTGGGGAAAAGCGGAAAAAAGCGCTGTTAAACTATTTCGGATCAGTCAAAAAGATGAAAGAGGCGACCGTTGATGAGCTGCAGCGGGCGAACATTCCACGGGCGGTGGCGGAGAAAATCTATGAAAAACTGCATGAATAATGGCTGAACGGACGCCCGTTTTGCGAGCGGACGCCCGTTCTTTGCATGTCATTCGATCGCCTGCTTCCGATCCCATTTCACCAAAATGCGCGCTTTGCCGTCCCGCTTTGGCGGCAGTTCGACCGCTTCGGTGACGAACCGCTTTTGTTGTTCGATTTGCTGGGCGAGAAATCCCGCCTCAAGCTGGAACGAGCAGCTGCCGTACAAGGAAAAGCGGGCGGCGATGATGGGGCCCGACAGCTCGATATAGAGTTCGTCGTTTCGCTCTTCGCCGGTTGATAGCTCCCCCAGCCCGCCCGTTCAAAAAATACGGCGACGTCATCGAGCGTTCCGAGCGGGTAGCGCCGCGCCAGCTGTTTGCCGGCCCAGTACAGCAGCGAAGCGGCATCTTTGCCAAGCAGCTCGGGAAGAAGCGAATGGCGAAGCAGCTCAGCCCCGAAGGCGGAAAGCGCAATCGACCCAAACATTTGATATTGGTCCTCTAATGGTGGCTGTTTCATCGTTTTCCCCTCTTTCTATCCATTTCCCCATTATAGCTGAATTGCTGCCGGAGTGCATCCTCTTTCCTAAGGTGGCGCAACTATGAGAATGTTTGAACATTTTGTGTCAGTGTTTTCTTGACGCTTGTACAATGTGGGAGTACAATGAATGTGACAAGCGAATAGGGGAATGGAAGACGTTTCCGTTTCCGCATGGCGAGCGAGAGGGACATATTTTTTATTCAATTGAAGGGGGTTTACATAATGGCAGGGAATCGCGAGTTTTACTATCGCCGGCTCCATTCGCTGCTGGGGGTTGTTCCCGTCGGCATCTTTTTAGTGCAGCACTTGGTCGTCAACCATTTTGCGACCCGTGGGCCGGAAGCGTTTAACCGGGCGGCGGCGTTTATGGAAAACTTGCCGTTCCGCTATTTTCTTGAAATTTTTGTTATTTTTCTTCCATTGTTGTTCCACGCTGTATACGGCATTTATATCGCGTTTACAGCCAAATTCAACACTCGCCAGTACGGCTATTTCCGCAACTGGATGTTCATGCTTCAGCGGATCACCGGCATCATTACATTGATTTTTGTCGTCTGGCATGTGTATGAAACGCGGGTGCAGGCTGCATTCGGCGCCGAAGTGAACTACGACATGATGGCCAACATTGTCGACAATCCGTTTATGCTCGGATTTTATATTGTTGGAATCTTGTCCACGGTCTTTCACTTCGCCAACGGCTTATGGTCGTTCTGCGTCAGCTGGGGGTTGACGGTGTCCCCTCGTTCGCAGCAAGTATTTACGTACATTACGATGATCATTTTCATCGCGCTTTCCATTGTCGGCATTCGCGCCATCTTGGCGTTTGCGTAAGACAAGCGTTCCATTCCTAAGGAATGATTCGACGATGAACTGCTGCGTTGGCTCGTGACAAACGCGCTCTAGCCGTTCGCCGAACGATCGCTTGGTCGATGGCGGGCCGGCAAGGCAAAACGTGCGGCATGCAAGCAAAAGCAGCAATCTATTAGGGAGTGAGTAGCTATGAAAAAAGGGAAAATCATCGTTGTTGGCGGTGGGTTGGCCGGTTTGATGGCCACGATTAAAATCGCCGAAGCAGGAGTGCCTGTCGAACTGTTTTCGCTCGTTCCGGTAAAGCGTTCTCACTCCGTCTGTGCCCAAGGCGGCATTAACGGAGCGGTCAACACGAAAGGGGAAGGCGACTCGCCGTGGGAGCATTTTGACGACACCGTCTATGGCGGGGACTTCTTGGCGAATCAGCCTCCAGTCAAAGCGATGTGTGAAGCGGCGCCGGGGATCATTTACATGCTCGATCGGATGGGCGTCATGTTCAACCGGACGCCGGAAGGGTTGCTTGATTTCCGTCGTTTCGGGGGGACGCAGCATCACCGGACCGCCTATGCTGGAGCCACGACCGGGCAGCAAATTTTGTATGCACTTGATGAACAGGTGCGCCGCCATGAAGTGGCCGGGCTCGTCACGAAGTACGAGCATTGGGAGTTTTTAGGCGTCGTTTTGGATGACGAGCAAATTTGCCGCGGCATCGTCGCACAAGATTTGCGGTCCATGGAAATCAAAGCGTTTCCAGCCGATGCCGTCATTTTGGCGACCGGCGGCCCGGGGATCATTTTTGGGAAATCGACGAACTCGGTCATCAACACTGGTTCAGCGGCTTCGATCGCCTATCAGCAAGGCGTTTACTACGCGAACGGCGAGTTCATCCAAATTCACCCGACCGCGATCCCAGGCGATGACAAGCTTCGGTTGATGAGCGAATCGGCGCGCGGGGAAGGCGGACGCATTTGGACGTATAAGGACGGGAAACCGTGGTACTTCCTTGAGGAAAAATATCCGGCTTACGGAAACTTGGTGCCGCGCGACATCGCCGCCCGGGAAATTTTCCACGTCTGCGTCGATTTGAAGCTCGGCATCAACGGCGAAAACATGGTGTATTTGGATTTGTCACATAAAGATCCGAAAGAGTTGGATGTCAAGCTCGGCGGCATTATCGAAATTTACGAGAAGTTCATGGGCGAAGACCCGCGCAAAGTGCCAATGAAGGTGTTCCCGGCCGTTCACTACTCGATGGGCGGCTTATGGGTCGACTATGACCAAATGACGAACATCAAAGGGTTGTTTGCTGCCGGCGAGTGCGATTATTCGATTCACGGCGCGAACCGCCTCGGGGCAAACTCGCTTCTGTCGGCGATTTACGGCGGAATGGTCGCCGGCCCGAACGCCGTCCGCTACATCCGCGGTCTCGAGAAATCGGCCGATGCGATGCCGTCGACGTTATACGACAGCTATGTGAAACGGGAGCAAGAAAAGTGGGAAAACATTTTGGCGATGGACGGCACGGAAAACGCCTACGTGCTGCATAAAGAGCTCGGTGAATGGATGACGGCAAACGTGACGATCGTCCGCTACAACGACCGGCTGCTGAAGACCGATGAGAAAATTCAAGAGCTGATGGAGCGGTATAAAAACATCAGCGTCACCGATACGTCGAGATGGAGCAACCAAGGAGCGACGTTTATCCGCCAGCTGTACAACATGCTGCAGCTCGCCCGCGTCATTACGCTTGGCGCTTACTATCGCAATGAAAGCCGCGGCGCGCACTACAAGCCGGAGTTTCCGGAGCGCAACGACGAAGAATGGCTGAAAACGACGATGGCCCGCTACACGCCAGACGGTCCGGCGTTCCATTATGAAGACGTTGACGTCTCGTTGATTAAACCGCGCAAGCGCGACTACAGCAAAAAGAAAGAGGAAGTGAAGTAAGATGAGCGAGAACAAAACGGTTCGATTCATCATCACCCGTCAAGATCGTCCGGATTCTGCTCCGTATGAAGAGGAGTTTGTCATTCCGTACCGCCCGAACATGAACGTCATTTCGGCGCTCATGGAAATTCGCCGCAATCCGGTCAACGCCAAAGGGGAAAAAACGACGCCGGTCGCTTGGGAAATGAACTGTCTGGAAGAAGTATGCGGAGCCTGTTCGATGGTCATTAACGGCAAACCGCGCCAGGCGTGCGCCGCACTCATTGACAAACTCGAGCAGCCGATCCGCCTTGAGCCGATGCGCACATTCCCTGTCATCCGCGACTTGGTCATCGACCGGAGCCGGATGTTTGATGCGTTGAAGCGAGTGAAAGCATGGATTCCGATCGACGGAACGTACGACTTGGGCCCGGGGCCGCGCATGCCGGAGCGGAAGCGGCAATGGGCGTACGAGCTGTCCAAATGCATGACGTGCGGCGTCTGCCTGGAAGCGTGCCCGAACGTCAACAGCAAGTCGAACTTTATCGGCCCGGCGCCGCTGTCGCAAGTGCGGCTGTTTAACGCCCATCCGACCGGGGCGATGCATAAAGCCGAACGGTTGCGGGCGATTATGGGCGACGGCGGACTGGCCAACTGCGGCAACTCGCAAAACTGCGTGCAATCGTGCCCGAAGGGCATTCCGTTGACGACATCGATCGCGGCGTTAAACCGCGAAACGACGATTCAAATGTTCCGCGATTTCTTTGGCAGCGACGAAGTGTAGCGGCAGAATCAAAATCCCCTTCATTCGAACAGACATGAGGGGGATTTTTTGTTTTGCTGGACAAGCGGCAGCCAACCGTCTCCGGCGAATCGAAAGATAAAGAAGAAAAGGCTCTTCATCACAAAGTGTACTTGAAAAAGAAAGACGATCATGATAAAGAAAAACCAAAACAGCATTTTTTCCTTTTTATACCACACATCTCTTTGAACAACATTGCTATCATGTTTGTCTTTAAAAGTCAAGTACATCTTTTGGTGATGAACCGAAAAAAAAAAGACCCATTTTTCTATTAGATAAGCAAATTTTCGTCACCGCCGTTCTTGCTCTCACATACGATATGGCGAGGAAATACCCATCCGGCAGTTCGGGCCCATTGAGAGCAAGGAGGGTTACAACCGTTGAAGGACAAATCGTTTCAATCGAAGCCGCTTTTGACAAAAAGAGAAAAAGAAGTCTTCGAATTGCTCGTGCAAGACAAGACGACGAAAGAGATCGCCCAAGAGCTGTTTATCAGCGAGAAAACGGTCCGCAACCATATTTCGAATGCGATGCAAAAGCTTGGGGTCAAGGGGCGCTCGCAAGCTGTCATTGAATTGCTTCGAATGGGCGAACTTGAACTATAAACGATGCCGGCTTTCCTTGTTGGACAGCCGGCTGTTATGTTCCCTTGCGGCCGGACGAGGCTTGGCGCCCGTCCGGCCTTCGTCCGCGGCGGCCGCCGCATTTTTTTGTTGATTATCTTTGCCGGTGTTGTAAAATGAAAAGTAAGAATAGCTGTCGACGCAAGCCGCCGTTTGAGGCTGGCCGCGGAAACGATCAAGGAGAGATGGTATGCCGTCTGCGATGAATGAACAAACGGTCGCCGAGTTGGAAAAATTGCTTCGCTATATCGCCGCCAATTTGAAACAGCGCGGCCGTGAAATTTTAACCAACTATCCGATCACCCCACCGCAATTTGTCGCCCTGCAGTGGCTGCTTGAAGAAGGGGACTTGACGGTCGGCGAGTTATCGAACAAAATGTATTTGGCGTGCAGCACGACGACCGACTTGGTCGACCGTATGGAGCGGAACGGACTTGTCGCCAGAGTCCGCGATGAACACGACCGCCGCGTCGTCCGCATTCACTTGTTGGAAAAAGGCGAGCGCATCATTGAGGAAGTGATTGAAAAACGCCAGAGAGATTTAGCTAAAGTGTTGGAAAATTTTTCTGAAGAGGAAATCGTTCTCTTTGAGCGTTGTTTGCGCAAATTGCATCAAGAAATGACGAAAGAATGAGGCGATCACTTGGAAAGAGCAATTGGTGTCATTGACTCAGGAGTCGGCGGTTTGACCGTCGCCAAAGAAATTATGAGGCAGCTGCCGAAAGAACAAATTATTTACTTAGGCGACACCGCCCGTTGCCCGTATGGGCCGCGGCCGGTGGAAGAAGTCCGGCGATTTACGTGGCAAATGATTGATTACTTGCGGCAATATCCGTTGAAAATGCTTGTTATCGCCTGCAACACCGCGACGGCGGTCGCGCTTGACGACGTGCGGGCGAAGCTTGACATTCCTGTGCTTGGCGTTATTCATCCCGGCGCTCGCGCCGCCCTGAAAGCGACTAGGCGCGGGCACATCGGCGTCATCGGCACGATTGGCACGATCCGAAGCCGGGCGTATGAAAAGGCGCTTCAATCCATCAATCCGCGCGTCCAAGTCGAGAGCTTGGCCTGTCCGAAATTCGTTCCGCTTGTGGAAAGCGGCGACTTTGAAGGGCAGGAGGCGATGGCGATCGTCGCCGAATCGCTCGCTCCGCTCCGTCCGCTGCCGATCGATGTGCTGATTTTAGGCTGCACGCATTATCCGTTGCTCGCGCCGCTCATTCGCACGTATATGGGCAAACGCGTGAAGCTCATTTGCTCGGGCGGTGAGACGGCTCGTGAAGTGAGCGCGATTTTGCACCACAGCCAGCTCCTTTACACCGGCGAGCGCGAACCGGAGCATTTGTTTTTCACGACCGGGCCGAAAGAGCTGTTTGAAAAGATTTCCGGGAAGTGGTTTGGCAAGCCGATCGGCACGGTCGAAGCGATTCGGCTGTAACCAACAAATCCTTTAGCGTCCATGCGCTAAAGGATTTTTTTTTATTCTATTTTGGAAAACGGCTCGTATACATAGTAGTACAAACTACGAGTAGGAGGGAACGTCAATGAAACGGACGACTCACATATGGGCGGCGCCGCTGCTCGCCTCGCTGTTGTTGCTTGGCGGCTGCGGTTTGTTTGGGCGAGATGAGGCGGTGAAGGAGATCGATCCGCCGCAAGAGACGAGTTATGTCAAAGACGGCCAAGCGCTTCAGGAAGCGACGGAAAGCCAAAAGGAAGGGAAAGAGGAAGCGAAGGCCACCGAGACGGTGAAAAGAGAGCTGTACTTGATTGACAAAAACGGCTTTGTCGTGCCGCAAACAGTGGAATTGCCGAAAACGCAGGCCGTGGCGAAACAAGTACTCGAATATTTGGTTGAAGACGGACCCGTGTCAGAAATGTTACCGAACGGCTTCCGCGCGGTTATTCCGGCCGGAACGACGGTGCTTGGCACAAAATTGGAAAAAGACGGAACGTTGATCGCTGACTTTTCGCCGGAATTTAAAAACTATAAGCCGGAGGACGAAAAACGAATTTTGCAGTCCATTACGTGGACATTGACGCAATTTGACAATATCAAGCGCGTCAAAATCCGCATCAACGGCTACGATCAAAATGTGATGCCGGTCAATAAAACGCCGATCCAAGATGGGGTAAGCCGCGCCGATGGCATCAATATGGAAGCGAACGGCGTGCCAGACATTACGAATACGCATCCGGTCACCGTTTATTTTGTCGCCCAACAAGGGAACAGCACATACTATGTGCCGGTGACACGGCGTGTGTCCAATAAGGAGAAAGATGATATTGCCGCGGCCGTCAACGAACTGATTCAAGGACCAGAGCAAGGGAGCGGGCTTGTCGGCGTCTTTCAGCCGGACGCGAAGCTTGTCGATGCCCCGAAATACGAGGATGGCAAAGTGACGCTCAACTTTAACGAAGGCATTTATGGAAGCAACAAGAAAAATGTCATTTCCGACGTCGTGTTGAATTCTCTCGTTTTGTCGCTCACGGAGCAAAAAGGAGTCGAAAGCGTGGCGATCACCGTCAATGGCAAAGCCAATCTTGTCACGGAAGATGGCAAGCCGCTCACCAAACCGGTCGCTCGGCCGCAAAACGTCAATACCGGGACATTTTAACCGGTTGGTGCTGACTGGCTGGAAACGAATAGGACGTTATGGTATAACAAAGAGGTGGAAACGTATTCCGCCTCTTTCTTTTTTTCGCTAGGCGGAAAGAAATGCGGCGTCTGGCATTCCGTTGAAGATGGAGAAAAGGAGGACTCAGTTGATGAGAGCGGACGGACGAAGCAGTTGCGAGCTGCGCCCTGTACATATACACCCGCATTACATGAAGCACGCTGAAGGGTCGGTGCTCATTGAAATCGGCGACACGAAAGTCATTTGCACGGCGACGGTCGAAGAGAAAGTGCCGTCGTTTATGCGCGGCGGCGGCAAAGGATGGATTACGGCCGAATATGGGATGCTGCCGCGGGCGACAGAGCAGCGGAATGTGAGGGAAGCGAGCAAAGGAAAAGTGTCGGGGCGGACGATGGAAATTCAGCGCTTAATCGGCCGCGCGCTTCGCTCGGTTGTTGATCTTGAACAGCTTGGCGAGCGGACCATTTGGATCGATTGCGACGTCATTCAGGCGGATGGCGGAACGCGGACGGCGTCGATCACTGGTGCGTATGTGGCGCTTGTGTTGGCGCTTGCCAGACTGGTGGAAGAAGGGAAGCTCGAGGCGCTTCCGATCCGCGATTTTCTCGCCGCTACCTCGGTCGGCATCGATCCGGAGCATGGGGTGATTCTTGATTTAGATTACAACGAGGATGCGCGGGCGAAAGTGGATATGAACGTCGTCATGACCGGAGCCGGTCAATTTGTTGAGATTCAAGGAACCGGAGAGGAAGCGGTTTTTTCGCGCGCCGAGCTTGATGAATTGCTTGAAGCGGCGCAAATCGGCATCGAGCAGCTCATCGCCGTTCAGCGCCGCGCATTGGGCGAGTGGGCGGCGCGCATCGGCGAAAAAAAAGAAGCGGCAGAGGAGGACACAGAGTGAAGGAGATCGTCATCGCGACCAAAAACGCTGGCAAAGTGCGCGAGTTCGCCGCTTTGTTTGCCAAGCGGGGCGTCGAAGTGAAATCGTTGCTTGACTTTCCGGACGCTCCGGATGTCGCAGAAACGGGAAGCACGTTTGCGGACAATGCCGTGCTCAAAGCAGAAGCGGCGTCGCGGCGTCTAAAGCGGCCGGTGATCGCCGATGATTCCGGGCTCGTGGTCGATGCGCTCGGCGGCCGGCCGGGCGTTCATTCGGCCCGTTATGCCGGGGAAGATAAAAACGATGCACGCAACATCGCCAAGCTGCTTCGCGAGCTTGACGGGGTGCCGATGGAGCAGCGCACGGCTCGTTTTCATTGCGCGCTCGCCGTCGCGATCCCAGGGCGGCCGACCGCCGTTGTCGAAGCGACATGCGATGGTTATATCGCCGAAGTGCCGCGTGGGGAGGGGGGCTTTGGCTATGATCCAATCTTTTACCTTCCGGAGTGGGGAAAAACGATGGCGGAGCTTGCGCCGGAGGAAAAAAATCAAATCAGTCATCGCGCCAAGGCGCTGACGAAGCTCGATGAGCAGTGGGAGGAGATCGTCGGTGGAAAGGGGCGGACGGAATGAAGGCGGTGATTGTGAGCGACAGCCATGGGCTGACTGCCGAACTTGCTGAAATTGTCAACCGTCATCGCCATGAAGCGGATTTGTTTATCCATTGCGGTGACTCGGAGTTGGAGGTGGGGGCGGACGAGATCGCCCCGTTTGCCGTCGTGCGCGGCAACTGCGATTTCGCCGCGTTTCCTGCTGAGCGCATCGAAGAGGCAGGCGGCGTTCGGTTGTTTGTCACCCACGGCCATTTATATGGGGTGAAAACGTCGCTTTTGCGTTTATCCTATCGCGCGCAAGAAACAGGGGCTCACGTCGTTTGTTTCGGCCACTCGCATTTGGCCGGCGCCGAGCAAATGGATGGGCGGTTGTTCATCAACCCCGGCAGCATTGCTTTGCCGCGCGGAAGAAAAGAAAAAACGTACGCGGTGTTGACCATCGGCGGCGGGCGCGTGCATGTCCAATTTTATGAAGTGAATGGGCAGCCCGTTTCCGGAATGGAACGAACCTTTTCGATCTAAGCGGACAAAACGTCCGCTATTTTTTGTTTTTCGTCTTTGGCCGTTAGAGCGCGTCCGCTTTCTATGAGCCGCCAAGAAAGAAAAAATTTTTGAATCGGCAAAACCCTGATTCTATCATAATGTAAGCGCATTCAAATAGTTTGACCAATCGGAATTTTCGAAAAACGTTATTGACGGCGCAAAGGTTTCGGATTATTATAATTTTCAAATAAGAGAAACGACTCAATACAATGATCAAGCCGTTTAAAGCAACTGCTGACTGATCAAGGAAGAGGGGAACCGAAGTGGGCGAACAATGGATCTTTTTAAACGGAGAATTTGTGACAAAAGAAAACGCCAAAATTTCCGTGTATGACCATGGATTTTTGTATGGCGACGGGGTATTTGAAGGCATTCGCGTCTATAGCGGCAACGTATTCCGCCTCGAAGAACATATAGATCGGCTATACAATTCCGCGAAGTCGATTTTGCTCGACATTCCGTATACGAAGGACGAAATGATCGGCCATGTGCTTGAAACTGTCCGCCGCAACGGCTATCAGGATGCATACATTCGCTTAGTCGTTTCGCGCGGGGTCGGCGATTTGGGCCTTGACCCGTACAAATGCAAAACGCCGCAAATCGTGATTATCGTCGAGCCGCTCGCGCTCTTCCCGAAGCATTTATATGAAACCGGCATCGAAGTGGTGACAGTGGCGACGCGCCGCAACCGCTCTGATGTATTGAGCCCGAAAGTCAAATCGCTCAACTACCTAAACAATGTGCTTGTCAAAATCGAGGCGCATTTGGCGAACGTAAGCGAAGCGCTGATCTTAAACGATCAAGGCTATGTCGCGGAAGGTTCGGGAGACAATGTTTTCATCATCAAAAACGGCGTCATTTACACGCCGCCTGGGTATGTCGGGGCGCTTGAAGGCATTACGCGCCAAGCGATCATCGAAATCGCGGAGGATCTCGGCTATACGGTGAAAGAGGAGCCGTTCACCCGCCATGACGTCTATGTCGCGGATGAAGTGTTTTTGACGGGGACGGCGGCCGAAGTCATTTCGGTCATTAAAGTCGATGGCCGGACGATCGGCGACGGGGCGCCGGGACCGCATACGAAGCGGCTGCTTGAAGAATTCCGCCGCCGCGTGGTCGTCGAAGGAGTAAAGGTGTATCCGACGAACGCCAATGTCGGTTGATCGTCCATGACAAGTGGATAGCGAAAAAGCGTTGACGAGGATAAGTAGTCAGCGGGGCCAACATCCACAGAGAGCCGGGGGAGCTGCGAACCGGTGATGTTGCCGCTTGATGAACTCACCTCTGAGCGCCAGCCTGAACGCCGGACGGCTAGTAGGGCTGGACGAGTGGAGACGCGCGCTTCACTCGTTACCAAAATGAGCGGCCGGCTTCGGCTGGCCGCTCCTGAGGCGGCCGTCACGGCCGTGAAGAAGGGTGGTACCGCGGAAAGGAAACCTTTTCGCCCCTTTGGCTGGAAATGACAGCCATCGTGGGCGGAAAGGTTTTTTATATGGATGACAAATCACAGGGAGGATCGACGATGACAAAAATGAAAGTCGAGGAACAAGAAAAAGCGAGGACGAAGGCGAGAATGAGCGGGTCGCTGATGCTCATTGAAGCGCTCAAGGAAGAAAAAGTCGAAGTCATCTTCGGCTATCCAGGGGGGGCGGTGCTTCCGCTTTACGACGAGCTGTATAAAGCCGGCGTGTTTCACGTCTTGACGCGGCATGAGCAAGGGGCCATCCATGCGGCGGAAGGGTACGCGCGCATTTCGGGAAAACCGGGGGTCGTCATCGCCACCTCCGGCCCGGGAGCGACCAACATCGTCACCGGGTTGACCGACGCCATGATGGATTCGCTGCCGCTCGTCGTCTTTACCGGGCAAGTGGCGACAAGCGTCATCGGTTCGGATGCGTTTCAGGAGGCGGACGTTGTCGGCATTACGATGCCGATTACGAAACACAACTACCAAGTGCGCGACATCAGCGAGCTGCCGAGAATCATTAAAGAGGCGTTCCACATCGCAACGACTGGGCGGCCGGGGCCGGTGTTGATCGACATTCCCAAAGACATTACGACGGCCGAAGGGGAGTTTGATTACGATCAAGACGTTCATTTGCCCGGCTATCAGCCGACGACGCAGCCGAACCATTGGCAAATCCGCCGGCTTGTCGAGGCGGTCAGCCAGTCGAAGCGGCCGGTCATTTTAGCCGGCGCCGGCGTCTTGCACGCCAATGCGGCGGATGAATTGCGGCAGTACGCCGAACAGCAAAACATTCCGGTCGTTCATACGCTTCTTGGCCTTGGCGGCTTCCCGGCCGACCATCCGCTTTTCTTGGGGATGGCGGGCATGCACGGGACGTACACGGCGAACATGGCGCTCTATGAGTGCGATTTGCTTATCAACATCGGCGCCCGCTTCGACGACCGAGTTACCGGCAATTTGAAATACTTTGCGCCAAAGGCGACGGTCGCCCATATTGACATCGACCCGGCGGAAATCGGCAAAAACGTGCCGACGAAAATCCCGATCGTCAGCGACGCCAAAGCGGCGCTGCAGGAACTGATCGCCCAGCAGGGCAAACCGGCCGACAACGCGGCGTGGCTCGAACAGCTCAACGAGTGGAAGCGGCGCTTCCCGCTTTATTACGAGCCGGAAGCCGGGACGATCAAGCCGCAAAAGCTTGTCGAAATGATTTACGAATTGACAAATGGCGAGGCGATCGTCACAACGGACGTCGGCCAGCACCAAATGTGGGCGGCGCAATACTACAAGTTCAACCGGCCGCACCGGTGGGTGACGTCCGGGGGGCTCGGCACGATGGGCTTCGGGCTTCCGGCAGCGATCGGCGCCCAGCTCGCCGACCGGAGCGCTACGGTCGTTTCGATCGTCGGCGACGGCGGCTTCCAAATGACGTTCCAAGAACTGTCGGTCATCCAGGAGCTAGGGCTGCCGATCAAAATCGTCATCGTCAACAACCAGGCGCTCGGCATGGTGCGGCAATGGCAGGAGCTGTTCTATGACAAACGGTACTCCCATTCGCTCATTCCGAACCAACCGGATTTCGTCAAGCTTGCCGAAGCATACGGAATGCCAGGTCTGCGGGCGAAGACGGAGGCGGAAGCAGCTGAAGTGTTAAAACAAGCGTTTGCGATGGATGGGCCGGTGCTGCTTGATTTCCATGTCCGCGCCGACGAGAACGTCTATCCGATGGTGGCGCCCGGCAAAGGGCTTCATGAAATGGTGGGGGTGAAAGCGTGCGAAGAATTATCACGATGACGGTCAACAACCGCCCGGGCGTGTTAAACCGCATTACCGGGCTGTTTACGAAGCGGCATTACAATATCGAAAGCATTACGGTCGGGCATACGGAAATCGAGGGCGTTTCGCGGATGACGTTCGTCGTCAACGTTGACGATGAACGGACGGCGGAGCAAATCATTAAGCAGCTGAACAAGCAGATTGATGTGTTGAAGGTGAATGACATCACCGACCAAGCGATCGTCGCCCGCGAGCTGGCGCTCATTAAAGTTGCCGCTCCTCCGGCGGTCCGCCAGGAAATTTACACGCTCATCGAGCCGTTCCGCGCCTCGATCGTCGACGTAAGCAAAGACAGCCTCGTCATTCAAGTGACCGGCGAGCCGGAGAAAGTCGAGGCGTTGATTGAACTATTGCGCCCGTACGGCATTAAGGAAGTGGCGCGCACGGGAACAACCGCGTTCACCCGTGGGGCGCAAAAAGCGACCACGAACCAGAAAACGGCGTTTATCATTTAACAACCATCAATACAAAACCGCACCCATGCGCAGTCATGGCGCCATCGCAGCATTTGCGCTGTTTCTTGACCAACATTTATCTACAGGACAAAGGAGAGGGTAATCATGGCAAAAGTCTACTATAACGGGGATGCAAACGAACAATATTTGCAAGGGAAAACGGTCGCGATCATCGGCTACGGCTCACAAGGCCACGCCCATGCGCAAAACTTGCGCGACAGCGGCGTCCGCGTCATCGTCGGGCTGCGAAAAGGAAAATCGTGGGAGCAAGCAGAGCAAGACGGGTTTGAGGTGTATTCCGTCCGCGAAGCGGCGAAGCAGGCTGATATCGTCATGGTGCTGTTGCCGGATGAGAAGCAGCCGGCCGTGTACAAAGAGGAAATCGAGCCGGAACTCGAGCCAGGCAATGCGCTTGTGTTTGCGCACGGCTTTAACATCCATTTCAGCCAAATCGTCCCGCCGAATCATGTTGACGTCTTCTTGGTTGCGCCGAAAGGCCCAGGCCATCTCGTGCGGCGCACATATACGGAAGGAGCGGGCGTGCCGGCGCTCATCGCCGTCTACCAAGATGTGACCGGACACGCGAGAGAAACGGCGCTCGCCTACGCGAAAGCGATCGGCGCTGCTCGAGCTGGGGTGTTGGAGACGACGTTCAAAGAAGAAACGGAAACCGACTTGTTCGGTGAACAAGCGGTGCTGTGCGGTGGGCTGACGGCGCTCATCAAAGCCGGGTTTGAAACGCTCGTTGAAGCCGGGTATCAGCCGGAAGTCGCCTATTTTGAGTGTTTGCATGAGATGAAGCTCATCGTCGATCTCCTTTACGAAGGCGGTTTGTCGTGGATGCGCTATTCGATTTCCGATACGGCGCAATGGGGCGACTTTATCACCGGCCCGCGCATTATTAACGACGCTGTGAAAGCGGAAATGAAAAAGGTGCTCGATGACATTCAAACGGGCAAATTCGCGAAGAGCTGGATTTTGGAAAACCAAGCGAACCGTCCGGAGTTCAACGCCATCAACCGGCGTGAGAATGAGCATTTGATTGAGATTGTCGGACGCGAACTGCGAAGCATGATGCCGTTTGTGAAGGCAAAACAAGTCGAGGCGGTGGTGCCAGGTGCGAAAAATTAAGTTTTTTGATACCACATTGCGTGACGGGGAACAATCTGCTGGTGTGAACTTGAATTTGCAAGAAAAGTTGGAAATTGCCCGTCAGCTTGAACGGCTGCGGGTTGACATCATCGAGGCGGGTTTCCCCGCCTCATCGAAAGGCGATTTTGAGGCGGTCAAACAAATCGCCGAAACGGTGAGAACATGCTCGGTCACCGGGCTGTCGCGCTCGGTCCGAAGCGATATTGATGCGGCGTGGGAGGCGTTAAAAGGCGGCGCGGAGCCGCGGCTCCACCTATTCATCGCCACCTCGCCGATCCATATGGTGCATAAATTGCGGATGACGCCGGAACAAGTGATTGAAGCGGCGGTTGAGGCGGTGAAATACGCGAAGCGCTTTTTCCCGATCGTCCAATGGTCGGCGGAAGATGCGTGCCGAAGCGAGTTGCCGTTTTTGGCGAAAATCGTCGCCGAAGTGATCAAAGCCGGCGCCTCGGTGATCAACATTCCGGATACGGTCGGCTATATTACGCCGAAAGAATACGGGGAAATTTTCCTCTATTTGCAAAACAATGTTCCGAATATTGAAAATGTTTCACTCTCCGCTCATTGTCATGATGACTTGGGCATGGCGGTGGTGAACTCGCTATCGGCCATTGAACATGGAGCGACGCAGGTCGAGTGCACGATCAACGGCATCGGCGAGCGGGCCGGCAATGCGGCGCTTGAGGAAATCGCTGTCGCCCTTCACATCCGCAAAGACTACTATCAAGTGGAAACGCGCCTCAATTTGCAGGAAATTAAGCGCACAAGCAATCTTGTCAGCAAGCTGACCGGGGTCGTCGTTCCACCCAACAAAGCGGTCGTCGGCAAAAATGCGTTTGCGCATGAATCGGGCATCCATCAAGACGGCGTCTTAAAAGAAAAAACGACATACGAAATCATTTCGCCGGAGCTCGTCGGCGTGCCGTCGAATTCGATGGTGCTCGGCAAACATTCCGGCCGCCATGCGCTTCGCAACCGGGTCGAGGAGCTCGGCTACACGTTGTCCGATGAAGAAATCAATCAGCTGTTTGTCCGTTTTAAAGAATTGGCGGACAAAAAGAAGGACATTACCGATGATGATTTAATCGCGTTGATTTTCGAAGAGAAGTTCGACCACTTTAAAGATTTTTACCAATTGTCTTCCATCCAAGTGCAATACGGGACGAATCAAATTCCGACAGCGGTCGTTGTACTGAAAGACGGGAAGGGGAATGAAATCCAAGAAGCGGCGACCGGCGCCGGCAGCGTCGAGGCGCTGTACAATACATTGGAACGTTGCTTCCAAACGCCGGTGACGCTGCTTGACTACCGGATCGAATCGGTCGGCGGCGGCCGCGATGCGTTGGCCCAAGTGTTCGTCAAAGTGCGCGCCCATGACATCGAGACGAGCGGGCGCGGCACTGCACAAGACGTGTTGGAAGCATCGGCGAAAGCGTACATCAACGCCATCAACCGTGTGTTTATGATCGAAGCGATGCGCGGCGAAAACGAGAAAGTGGCAACACCATAAAACGGGGGGATTCAGAATGGGAAACTATCGGATTGCCGTCTTGCCAGGGGATGGCATCGGCAAAGAAGTGACGTCCGGAGCGGTCGAGGTATTGAAAGCGGTCGGCATCCGGTTTGGCCACGAGTTTACGTTTGAATATGGATTGATCGGTGGAGCGGCGATCGATGAGGCGGGGACGCCGCTCCCCGAGGAAACGCTCCGCCTTTGCCGAGAAAGCGATGCGGTGCTGCTTGGGGCGGTCGGCGGTCCGAAGTGGGATGACAACCCTCCGCATTTGCGCCCGGAAAAAGGATTGCTTGCCATTCGCAAGCAGCTCGACTTATATGCCAACTTGCGGCCGGTTGTTTGCTATGACAGTTTGGTTTCCGCTTCGCCGTTAAAACCGGATCTCGTGCAAGACGTCGATTTTGTCATCGTCCGCGAGCTGACCGGCGGCATTTACTTCGGCCAGCCGAGCGGCCGCGTCGTCGAAAACGGCGAAGAAAAAGCAGTGGACACCTTGTTATATAAAAAAGAAGAAATTGAGCGGATCGTCCGCATGGCGTTTATACTCGCACGCGGGCGGAAGAAAAAAGTGACTTCGGTCGACAAGGCGAACGTCCTTTCGTCAAGCCGTCTATGGCGGGAAGTGGCCGAAGAGGTGGCGAAGCAGTTTCCGGACGTCACGCTTGAGCATATGCTTGTTGACAATGCCGCGATGCAGCTCATCCGCGCGCCGAAGCAGTTTGATGTCATTGTGACAGAAAACATGTTTGGCGACATTTTAAGCGATGAAGCCTCCATGTTGTCCGGTTCGCTCGGGATGCTGCCGTCAGCCAGCTTATCCGCTTCCGGTCCGAGCTTGTATGAGCCGGTGCACGGTTCAGCGCCTGATATCGCCGGCATGAACAAAGCCAATCCGATTGCGGCGATTTTGTCAGCCGCGATGATGCTTCGCCTGTCGTTCGGGCTCACCGCGGAAGCGGAGGCGGTAGAGCACGCGGTGCGGCAGGCGCTCGATCAAGGTTTGCGCACCGCCGACTTGGCTCCAAGCGGTGGCCGCATCGTATCAACGAACGAAATGGTCGAAGAAATTAAAACAGCGGTGCTGGATTATACGGCCATTGCTCAAATTATGACCGTTTATGCCTAAGACGTGCGAGGTGAAAGCCAATGAAGCCGAAAACGATCATCGATAAAATTTGGGAAAACCACGTCGTCTACCGTGAGGAGGGCAAACCGGATTTATTGTACATCGATTTGCACTTAGTGCATGAAGTGACCTCGCCGCAAGCGTTTGAAGGGTTGCGGCAAAAAGGACGGAAGGTGCGGCGGCCGGATTTGACCTTTGCGACGATGGACCATAACGTGCCAACCGTTAACCGATTTGTGATTACCGACGAAGTGGCGCGCAACCAAATCGCTGCGCTTGAGCGCAACTGCCGCGAGTTCGGCATTCCGCTCGCCGACCTAAACAGCGAAGAGCAAGGAATCGTTCACGTCATCGGCCCAGAGCTCGGGTTGACCCAGCCGGGAAAAACGATCGTTTGCGGCGACAGCCATACGTCGACGCACGGGGCGTTTGGCGCCTTGGCGTTTGGCATCGGCACGAGCGAAGTCGAGCATGTATTGGCTACACAAACGCTTTGGCAGCATAAGCCGAAAACGCTGCAAATCTGCATCAACGGCCGCCTCGGCAAAGGAGTGACCGCCAAAGACGTCATCTTGGCCATTATCGGCCGCTATGGCGTTGGCGTCGGCACCGGTTATATTATCGAATTTACAGGCGAAGCGATCCGACGCATGTCGATGGAAGAGCGAATGACGATTTGCAATATGTCGATTGAAGCTGGGGCGAGAGCCGGCCTCATCAGCCCGGATGAAACGACGTTCGCCTATTTGCGCGGCCGCAAATATGCACCAAAAGGCGAGGAGTTTGACAAGGCGGTGGAACGGTGGCGGGCGTTAGCCAGCGATGAGGGGGCAAAATACGATAAAACGATTGAAATCGATGCGTCGACGATCGCTCCGATGGTGACGTGGGGGACGAACCCCGCGATGAGCACTTCCGTCGATGGCGTCGTGCCGCATCCCGAGCAATTTGAAAGCAAAACAGAGCAAAACGCGGTGCGCCGGGCGCTTGAGTACATGGGGCTTAGACCGGGCACGCCGATTACGGATATTCCGGTGCAGCACGTCTTCATCGGTTCGTGCACCAACTCACGCCTCAGCGATTTGCGCGCGGCGGCGAGCATCGTGAAAGGGAAAAAAGTGGCTCCTGGTGTACGGGCGCTCGTCGTGCCTGGATCGCAGCAAGTGAAAAAACAAGCCGAAGCGGAAGGGTTGGCACAAATTTTCATCGACGCCGGTTTTGAATGGCGCGACTCCGGCTGCAGCGCCTGTTTGGGCATGAACCCGGACATCATCCCAGAAGGCGAGCACTGTGCGTCAACGTCGAACCGCAACTTTGAAGGGCGGCAAGGAAAAGGGGCGCGCACGCATCTCGTCAGCCCGGTGATGGCGGCGGCGGCTGCGATTTACGGACATTTTGTCGATGTGCGCCAGCTTGAAGCCGAGCCGGTCTGTTAAATTGACGATCGTGATGGCAAAAGAGGCGGCGCGGCATCCTAGGAAACCGAGCTCCTTTGCCATCAGTGACATCCATAACGGAAGGGGGAAAGGACGATGAAGCCGTTTACGATCCATCGCGGAAAAACCGCTGGCATCGATCGGGCGAATATTGATACCGATCAAATCATTCCAAAGCAGTTTTTGAAACGGATTGAACGCACCGGCTTTGGCCAGTTTCTCTTTTACGATTGGCGGTATTTGAGCGACGGCACGCCAAATCCGGAGTTTGAGCTCAACCGCCCGGAAAACGAAGGGGCGACGATTTTAGTCGCCGATGAAAACTTCGGTTGCGGCTCATCGCGCGAACATGCGCCGTGGGCGCTGCAAGATTACGGATTCCGCGTAATCATTGCCCCATCGTTTGCCGACATTTTTTACAACAACTGCTTAAAAAATGGACTGTTGCCGATCCGGCTGGATAAAGAGGATGTCCGCTACTTGCTGCGCCAAAGCGAGCGCGCAGACTATGAACTGACGGTTTCGCTTGAAGAACAGCGGGTATTTGACGATGAAGGATTTTCGCGTCCGTTTGACATCGACCCGTATCGAAAACAGCTGTTGCTAAAAGGATGGGACGAAATTGATTTGACGTTTGTGTACGAAGCGCATATCGCCGCCTACGAACGACGGCATTGTCCACGGCCGTAAGCGCCATGTGTTCCGGGCGGCAAGGAGAGATGGGTTGCTCTGCCAATCGGCGGGAGCAGCCTTTTTCGCGTTTGACGGCGTCTGCGTCCAGAGGCCGGCTGCTTTTCGGCAAACAAGCGGCTTGTGTTACCCAGCAAGACGCGGGTTGTTTCGCGAGGGAAAACTTGTTACACTGATGGTAAATGCAAATGGGAGCGGGCGAAGATGGCTGGGAAAAAAGGAAAAATCATCATGTTTCCGCAAACAAAAGAACGGCTTATGGAAGAGGCGTTTGCTGCGCTCGAGGCGAAGCGATATAAAGAAGCGCTCCGCTTTTTGCGCGCCGCCGAACAGCTTGGCGACCACAGCTTTCCGGTTCGGCTTGGGCTGGCTGTCTGTTGCTATGAGCTTGGGGAATATGATGAGGCGGAGCGGCGTCTTGCCGGTTTGCTTGACGAGCAACCGGGCAACGGTGAACTGTTGCAAATGTATATTGCCATATTGTTGCAAACGAATCGATACAGCAAGGCCGAAACCGTGATCCGCCACGCCTTGCGCCGTCCGTCGCTATCCGTTTCGCTGCGCGAACAGCTTCACCAGCTGCTTCGATTCAGTGAAAAAATGAATGCCCGCACGCTTCCGCCCGCGGAGTGGAAGCGGGTGAGACGGCTGCTTGAGTCCGGGGACATTGCTGAGCAGCTGCAACTGATTAAACAACTGGAAAAAGAAGACATCGATCCGGTGCTGCCGTTGCTCAAGCAATATTTACGCGCACCGGAAAAAAGCCCGATGGCGAAAACGATGCTTCTTCGCCTGTTGACAGGGAAGCGAGTCAATGAAACGGTGACGGTTGAAAAATTTGGCCGTTGCATGGAGGTCGTCCCGTCAGCGTTGGACGAACAGACGGAAACGGCATTTGCTTCCGAACTGCTGGGCCGGCTTGAGCAGCAGCTCGCGGCGGAAAGCCCGAGCTTATACGAAACGGCGGCGGAAATTTGGCTTCGCTATGCATATGTGTTGTATCCGTTTCCGCCGGAGCCGGCGGATGCAGCGGCCTGGCTTGCTGCTCTCCATTGGATGGCGAGCCGGTTTTTAGGCTTGGATGCTGACGCGGCCGCCTTGGCCGACCGCTACGGTGTGGAGGCGGCGGAGATGGCAAGGCTTTGCCAAAAACTATATGAAATAGAGGAACTTTCCTCCCTCTAATGGCTCGTTCTCTGTTGAAACATGGCTGTTGTATGGTATAATATAATGGCTGTGCTATGTATCTGTTTTCGCATACTTGTCTACATAATCGGGCATCATAAAAAGATCTGGACAAGCGGAGTGCGCTATGGTCCGAGCAATGATTTCAGGTGGAGGGAACAAGGATGTCAGTCAAATGGGAAAAGCTTGAAGGGAACGAAGGCGTATTGACCGTTGAGGTCGACGCCGAGAAAGTGAACAAAGGCTTGGACGCCGCGTTTAAAAAAGTGGTGAAAAACATCACGCTTCCGGGCTTCCGCAAGGGGAAAGTGCCGCGCGTTCTGTTTGAAAAACGCTTCGGCGTCGAAGTGCTCTATCAAGATGCGCTCGACATTTTGCTGCCAGAGGCGTATGCCAAAGCCGTCGAAGAGGCAGGCATCGAACCGGTGTCAATGCCGGAGATTGACATTGAGCAAATGGAAAAAGGCAAAAGCTTAATTTTCAAAGCGAAAGTGACCGTAAAGCCGGAAGTGAAGCTCGGTCAATACAAAGGGCTTGAAGTGGAAAAAATGGATACAACCGTGACGGACGAAGATGTCGAAAACGAACTGAAACGCCTGCAAGAAGATTACGCTGAACTTGTCGTGAAAGAAGACGGGACAGTGGAAAACGGTGATACGGTCGTCATCGATTTCGAAGGATTTGTCGACGGCGAGCCGTTTGAAGGCGGCAAGGCGGAGAACTATTCGCTTGAAATCGGTTCTGGAACGTTCATTCCGGGGTTTGAAGAACAGCTTGTCGGCATGAAAGCCGGCGAGGAAAAAGAAATCCAAGTCACATTCCCGGATGAATACCACGCGAAGCAATTGGCCGGCAAACCGGCGACGTTCAAAGTGCAAGTGCATGAAGTGAAAGCGAAACAGTTGCCGGCGCTTGACGATGAGTTTGCCAAAGACGTCGATGAAGAAGTCGAAACGCTTGACGAACTGAAGGCGAAAATTCGCGCCCGTTTGGAAGAGGAGAAAAAGAACGAGGCGGAGACTGCCTTGCGCAATGCGGTTGTCGAAAAAGCGGCAGCCAACGCCGAAATGGATATTCCAGAGGTCATGATCAAAAATGAAACCGACCGGATGCTTCGCGAATTTGACCAACGCCTGCAAATGCAAGGTCTGAACTTGCAGTTGTATTACCAATTCTCCGGCCAAGATGAAGCGTCGTTGCGCGAGCAAATGAAAGAAGATGCCGAAAAACGGGTGCGCGCGGCGTTGACGCTTGAAGCGATCGCGAAGGCCGAAAACATTGAAGTAACCGACGAGGAAGTAAACAAAGAGCTCGAAAAAATGGCGGAAGTCTACAAGCTGAGCGTGGACAAGCTGAAAGAGCTGCTCGGCAGCTTAGATGGCGTCAAAGAAGATTTGAAATGGCGGAAAACAGTCGATTTTCTTGTAGAGCACAGCAAGGTTGCGGCATAATATATCTTAAGGAAGGAACAAGGCGCGAGACTTCGTGCCTTGTTCTTTATCCACAACCATGGCGCCTGAACGGCAATTTTCAAACTTTTCCAAATGGACGACGGTTTTTTCATTCGCTTTCTCAGGAACATGTATGGTAAAATAGCGAATACATACATTTTTACGACATAAGAGATGGCGGACATGGATACATAAGCAGGCGCGATTTCGTTGGCAAGGGGTGAAATGACATGTTTAAGTTTAATGATGAAAAAGGGCAATTGAAATGTTCGTTCTGCGGCAAAACACAAGACCAAGTCCGAAAGCTCGTTGCCGGTCCGGGGGTTTACATTTGCGACGAGTGCATTGAGCTATGCACGGAAATTGTTGAAGAGGAGCTCGGCAATGAAGAGGAATTTGAATTTAAAGACGTGCCGAAACCGTTGGAAATTCGGGAAATTCTAGATGAGTACGTCATCGGTCAAGATGAGGCGAAAAAATCGCTCGCCGTTGCGGTTTACAATCATTATAAACGGATCAATTCCGGCAGCAAAATCGATGATGTCGAGCTGTCGAAAAGCAACATTTTGATGATCGGGCCGACCGGGAGCGGGAAAACGCTGCTGGCGCAAACACTGGCGCGCATTTTGAACGTGCCGTTTGCCATCGCCGATGCCACCTCGCTTACAGAGGCCGGCTATGTTGGCGAAGACGTCGAAAACATTTTGTTAAAGCTCATCCAAGCGGCTGATTATGACGTCGAACGGGCGGAAAAAGGCATTATTTACATCGATGAAATTGACAAAATCGCCCGCAAATCGGAAAACCCTTCCATCACTCGCGACGTATCCGGCGAAGGGGTGCAACAGGCGCTGCTCAAGATTTTAGAAGGCACCATTGCCAGCGTTCCGCCGCAGGGCGGCCGCAAACATCCGCATCAAGAATTCATTCAAATCGATACGACGAACATTTTGTTCATTTGCGGTGGAGCGTTTGATGGCATTGAGCCGATCATCAAGCGCCGGCTTGGCAAAAAAGTGATCGGTTTTGGCGCGGAAATGAACCAGACGGATGTCGACGAGAAAAACTTGTTGTCGAAAGTGCTGCCGGAAGACTTGCTCAAATTCGGACTTATTCCGGAGTTCATCGGCCGTCTGCCGGTCATTACGACGCTCGAGCCGCTCGACGAACAGGCGTTGATCGACATTTTGACGAAACCGAAAAATGCCATTGTGAAGCAATACCAAAAAATGCTGGAGCTTGACGGCGTTGAGCTCGAGTTTGAAGAAGCGGCGCTCCGTGAAATCGCGAAAAAAGCGATTGAGCGGAAAACGGGCGCGCGCGGCCTTCGCTCGATCATCGAAGGCATTATGCTCGATGTGATGTTTGAGCTGCCGTCGCGCGAAGATGTACAAAAGTGCATCATCACGCTCGACACGGTGCGCGGCACAAAGCCGCCGACGCTGATCCGTCATGATGGCACCGTCATCGAACTGGAACGGAAAACATCTGCCTGATGGGAAAACCGCCTTTTTTCGGCGGTTTCTTTTTTTGCCGCCCATGCCCCGCGCGCCCGCTGGCGCTTTTTTGGTTTATTCCCGCCAGTTCGCGGAGATACTATCATACTACATACCATCTAAAGGCAGGAGGATATCGGGGCATGGATTGGACGAACATCGTACTGGTCATCCAGCTGTTTTTCGGGGTCATCATCGGCCTTTATTTTTGGAATTTGCTAAGAGGGCAGCGTGTGCAAAAAGTTTCGATTGATAAAGAGTCGCGCAAAGAGATGGAACAGCTCCGCAAGCTGCGTTCGATTTCGCTCACCGAGCCGCTGGCGGAAAAAGTGCGGCCGAAAAGTTTTGACGACATCGTCGGTCAGGAAGACGGCATCAAGGCGTTAAAAGCTGCTTTATGCGGCCCCAACCCGCAACATGTCATCATTTACGGGCCGCCCGGCGTCGGCAAGACGGCAGCTGCTCGGCTCGTGCTTGAGGAAGCGAAAAAAAATCCGCTCTCCCCGTTTAAGAAAAATGCGGTATTCGTGGAGCTTGACGCGACGACGGCGCGCTTTGACGAGCGCGGCATCGCCGACCCCCTCATCGGCTCGGTGCACGACCCGATTTACCAAGGGGCCGGGGCGATGGGGCAAGCCGGCATTCCTCAGCCGAAGCAAGGGGCGGTGACAAACGCCCACGGGGGTGTTTTATTCATCGACGAAATCGGCGAGCTTCATCCGATCCAAATGAACAAGTTGTTGAAAGTGCTTGAGGACCGGAAAGTATTTTTTGAAAGCGCCTATTACAGCAAAGAAAATCCGCAAATCCCAAGCCATATTCACGATATTTTCCAAAATGGACTGCCGGCTGATTTCCGTCTTGTCGGGGCGACGACGCGCACGCCGAACGAAATTCCTCCGGCCATTCGCTCTCGCTGCCTGGAAGTATTTTTCCGTGAATTGGACCAAGATGAAATCGCCCTCATCGCGAAAAAGGCGGCGGAAAAAATCCGCTTGAACGTGTCAGAAAGCGGCATTCGCCTCCTTGCCGCCTATGCGCGCAACGGGCGGGAGGCGGTCAACATGATGCAAATTGCCGCTGGCCTAGCCATCACGGAAAACCGAGAACACATTTTGGACAAAGATATTGAATGGGTCATTCAATCGAGCCAAATGACTCCGCGCTATGAGAAGAAAATCGCTTCCGCTCCGGCGGTCGGCGTCGTCAATGGCCTTGCCGTGTACGGCCCGAACACCGGCGCGCTGTTGGAAATTGAGGTGACCGCTTTGCCGGCCAAAGGGAAAGGGTCGATCAATGTCACCGGCATTGTCGAGGAGGAAAGCATCGGCAGTGCAGAAAAATCGGTGCGGCGCAAAAGCATGGCGCGCGGCTCGGCGGAAAACGTCATTACGGTGTTGCGGGCGATGGGCGTGCCAGCGGACCGCTACGACATTCATGTCAACTTTCCGGGCGGGGTGCCGGTTGACGGCCCGTCAGCCGGGGTGGCGATTGCCGTCGGCATTTATTCCGCCATCTACCAGCTGCCAGTCGATCATACGGTCGCGATGACCGGAGAAATCAGCATCCGTGGCTGCGTGAAACCGGTCGGCGGCGTGTTCGCCAAAATCAAAGCGGCCAAACAAGCCGGGGCGAAAAAAGTCATCATCCCGATTGAGAATATGCAATCGTTGCTAGGCGAAGTCAGCGGCATTCAAATCATCGCCGTCCGCCGCCTCGAGGAAGTGCTCGTCCATGTGTTCGGCGAAGAGGCGCTCCGCCGAGGCCCCGCGCTGCTGCCAGCGGCTATGGACCGCTCGGAGAAAAAGCTCGTCTAGCCAAAGGAAACGGCGGCAAGGCGAACGGTTGGCAACGAAAGCGGGCGGTCCGCTCGCAACCGAGTCGGGCGGTTCGCCCGGCCTCTCTTTTATGTACGGCTTCGGCGCAAGCGGATCGTCGCTGAAGTCGGTTTTTCTTTGCCTGCAGACGGAGCGCCGCGCGCTTTTTCGTTCGTCAAATTTTACAAACCCTGCTGCCGTACTATACAATAAACGAATAGAAGCGAGAGATGGAGGTGTTCGGCGTGAACGGAAAGAAAAAGGAGACGGTCGTTCCGCTTTTGCCGCTGCGTGGGCTGCTCGTGTTTCCGACGATGGTGCTCCATTTGGATGTCGGGCGCGAGAAATCGGTCAAAGCGCTCGAACAAGCCATGGTTGAGGATCATATGATTTTGCTGACGTCGCAAAAAGACGTTGCCATCGACGAACCGGACATGGATGACTTATATAAAATGGGAACGATCGCGCGCGTCAAGCAACTTCTAAAACTCCCGAACGGCACGTTCCGCGTGCTTGTCGAAGGCGTCGCTCGGGCGCTCATTACGGAAGTGATCAGCGAGGAGCCGTACTTTCTCGTCAAAGTCGAAAAGTTTGCTGATCGGGCGGCGAAAGATTTAGAAGATGAGGCGCTCAAGCGGACGATGCTTGAATATTTCGAGCAGTACATAAACTTGTCCAAGCGGCTGTCGGTCGACATTTACGCCTCGATCGTCGACATCGATGAGCCGGGGCGAATGGCGGACATCATCGCCTCGCACTTGCCGCTTAAGCTTGAGGAAAAGCAGCGCATTTTAGAAACGATCGACGTGAAAGAGCGCCTCAATACAATCATCCAAATTTTGCACAACGAAAAAGAAGTGCTCCAGCTTGAGAAAAAGATCAGCGCCCGCGTCAAGCAGTCGATGGAGCGGACGCAAAAAGAGTATTATTTGCGCGAGCAAATGAAGGCGATTCAAAAAGAGCTTGGCGAAAAAGAAGGAAAAACGGGCGAAGTCGAGGAGCTGAAAGAAAAAATCGAGGCGGCCGGCATGCCGGAGCATGTGAAACAAACGGCATTGAAAGAGCTTGACCGCTATGAAAAAATTCCGGCGACCTCAGCGGAAAGCGCAGTCATTCGCAACTACCTCGATTGGCTCATCGCCTTGCCGTGGTCGAAAGAAACGGAAGACATCCACGACATTAAGCGGGCGGAAGCGATTTTAAACGAGGAGCATTACGGGCTCGATAAAGTGAAAGAACGGGTGCTTGAATTTTTATCCGTCAAGCAGCTGACGAAATCGTTAAAAGGTCCGATTCTTTGCCTCGCCGGACCGCCGGGGGTCGGCAAAACGTCGCTCGCCCGCTCGATCGCCAAAGCGCTCGGCCGCCGCTTCGTCCGCGTTTCGCTCGGCGGCGTCCGCGACGAATCGGAAATTCGCGGCCATCGCCGCACGTATGTCGGCGCCATGCCGGGACGCATTATCCAGGGGATGAAAAAAGCAGGCACGATCAACCCCGTCTTCTTGCTTGATGAAATCGACAAAATGTCGAGCGATTTCCGCGGCGATCCATCGGCGGCCATGCTGGAGGTGCTGGATCCAGAGCAAAATCATACGTTCAGCGACCATTACATTGAAGAGCCGTACGATCTATCGAAAGTCATGTTTATCGCCACGGCCAACCATTTGGCGGCGATTCCGCAGCCGCTCTTGGACCGGATGGAAGTGATCCACATACCAGGCTACACAGAAGTGGAGAAGCTGCATATCGCCAAGCGGCATTTGCTGCCGAAACAAATCACCGAGCACGGGCTGAAAAAGGCGGCGTTGCAAATTCGCGATGACGCGATGCTCGATATCATCCGCCATTATACGCGCGAAGCCGGGGTGCGGGAGCTTGAGCGGCAGCTCGCCGCTATCTGCCGAAAAGCGGCCCGCCTCATCGTTTCCGGCGAGAAAAAGCGGGTTGTGATCACAGAAAACAATCTTGAGGAATTTTTAGGGAAGCGAAAATACCGCTACGGCCGAGCGGAGGCGGAAGACCAAGTTGGCGTGGCGACCGGGCTGGCGTATACGGCGTTTGGCGGCGATACGCTCGCCATCGAAGTGTCGCTCGCGCCAGGCAATGGGAAACTCGTGCTGACCGGCAAGCTCGGCGATGTCATGAAAGAATCAGCGCAAGCGGCGTTCAGCTACGTGCGGTCGCGCGCTGAGGAGCTTGACATTGATCCGAAGTTCCATGAGAAATATGATATTCACATCCACGTTCCGGAAGGAGCGGTGCCGAAAGACGGGCCATCGGCCGGCATTACGATTGCGACCGCACTCATTTCCGCTTTGACGGGCAAGCCGGTGAGCCGCTTTGTCGGCATGACCGGGGAAATTACGCTGCGCGGCCGCGTTCTTGCGATCGGGGGGCTGAAAGAGAAAACGTTAAGCGCCCATCGTGCCGGATTGAAAACCGTCATTTTGCCGAAAGACAATGAAAAAGATTTGGCTGACATTCCGGAAACGGTGAAGCGCGACTTGCGCTTTGTGCTTGTCTCTCATCTCGATGAGGTGCTGCCGCACGCGCTGGTGGGGTGGAAGCGATGAATGTGAAGAAAGCAGAGCTTGTGACCAGTGCCGTCAAGCCGGAACAATATCCGGACGGCGGACGGCCGGAGGTGGCGCTCGCCGGCCGTTCGAACGTCGGCAAATCATCATTCATCAACAAAATGATCAACCGGAAAAACTTGGCGCGCACCTCCTCAAAGCCAGGGAAAACGCAAACGTTGAATTTTTATTTGATTAACGACTCGTTTTACTTTGTGGACGTGCCAGGTTATGGGTTCGCCCGCGTGTCGAAGCAGGAGCGGCAAAAATGGGGAACATGATGGAGACGTACTTTACGACGCGCGAGGTGCTGAAGGCGGCGGTCCTGCTCGTTGATTTGCGCCATCCGCCGACGAAAGACGATGTGATGATGTACGAGTTTTTAAAACATTACGAGATCCCGGTGATCGTCATTGCGACGAAAGCGGATAAAGTGCCGCGCGGCAAGCATCAAAAACACGTGAAAATCGCGCGCGAGACGCTGCGGATGGCGGACGGCGACCCGCTCATTTTGTTTTCCGCCGAGACCGGACAAGGGAAAGACGAAGCATGGGCGGCGCTTTTGCCGTTTGTGGCCTCATGACGAAAACACCAGCGATTCCGCTGGTGTTTTCACTTCCAAGGTTATTTTCGCCTAGTCCATAATATATAGACACCGATGGCGATGAGTCCGAGCGGCCAAAACTTCCAGACAGAGGAAAGTCCGGCTTGGACGAGGTGAAAGAATGGCTGGCCGCGCCCGGAAAACGTCAGCACGACAGCGAGAAGCAAAAAAAGCACGCCAAAGCCGGCCCCGCCTTTTTGTTTGCGGCTGCTGGCGAAAAAAGCGAGCGCGATGAGGAAAAAAAACATGTTCACGCCGCGGGGCCAGGCCGAAAATGCACTCGCAAGGAGCAACTCAACGCCAAATCCGAGTAAAAGAAAGCCGGGGAAAAGGTAAGCATATTCGCGCGCTGAATGCGCCTGGCCAAGCAAAGCCGCGCCGCAAATGGCAAGCAAGGCCGGCCACCCTTGGAAGAAATGGAAAAGGGGGATTCCATCTGTCCGGCGAGAAAATACAGTCCGAGGCCAATGAGTAAGATGCCGGCGAATACCGTTCGGGTTTTCATGATCGTCGCGTCCTCCGTTTCCCTTTTGGACATGTTTATGATAGAATGATCACTGTCTACAGTTTAGCATAGCTTTGAAGGCATGTTCACAATTTTTTTAAACCAGAACGATGGACGGTTGTGATATAATGATAAAAGGGATTCGGTCAATAAGGGGTTGGCATCGTGCAAATCGTAGTCGTTGGCGTCGACTATAAAACCGCCCCTGTAGAAATCCGCGAAAAGCTCGCGTTTGCGGAAGCGGAACTCGGTGCGGCGATGAAACAGCTCGCCAAGCAAAAAAGCGTGCTCGAAAATGTGATCGTCTCGACGTGCAACCGGACGGAAGTTTATGCAGTGGTTGATCAACTGCATACCGGCCGTTACTATATGAAAGCATTTTTAGCCGAATGGTTTGGCGTCAAAGTGGAAGCGATTGCTCCGTATTTGCGTGTGCTTGAAGGAGAGGCGGCCATCAAGCATTTGTTCCGCGTGGCGGCCGGCCTTGATTCGATGGTGCTTGGGGAAACGCAAATTTTAGGGCAAGTGAAAGACAGCTATTTGCTCGCTCAAGAGGTCGGGACGAGCGGCACGATTTTCAATCATCTGTTCAAGCAGGCGGTGACGTTTGCGAAGCGCGCCCACTCGGAAACGGGCATCGGTGCGCACGCTGTATCGGTCAGCTATGCGGCGGTTGAGCTGGCGAAGAAGATTTTCGGCCGCCTTGCCGGCAAGCACGTCTTGATTATCGGGGCCGGCAAAATGGGGACGCTGGCGGCGCAAAACTTGTACGGCAGAGGCGTCGGGAAGGTGACGGTCGTCAATCGGACGCTTGAAAAAGCGAAACAGCTTGCGAAGCAGTTTGCCGGCGAAGCGAAGCCGCTCAGTGAGCTGTCGTGTGCGCTTCTGGAAGCGGATATCGTCATCAGCTCGACGGGAGCCAAAGGCTATATTTTGACGAAGGAAATGGTGGCGCCGCTTGAGAAAATGCGCAAAGGCCGCCCGCTCTTTATGGTTGACATCGCGGTGCCGCGCGATTTGGATCCGGCGTTGGCTGATTTGGAAACGGTGTTTTTGTACGACATTGACGATTTGCAAGATGTGGTGGCGGCCAACTTGGCGGAACGGCAAAAGGCAGCGGCTCGCATTGAAATGATGATCGAAGCGGAACTGATGGCGTTCAGCCAATGGCTGCAGACGCTCGGCGTCGTGCCAGTCATTGCCGCATTGCGCGAAAAGGCGCTGGCCATCCAAGCGGAAACGATGAAAAGTTTGGAGCGGAAACTGCCGCATTTGTCGGAGCGCGACTGGAAAGTGTTGAATAAGCATACGAAAAGCATTATTAACCAGCTGCTCCGCGATCCGATTTTGCAGGCGAAGGAACTCGCCGCCGGCCCGAATGCCGAGGAGGCGCTTTTGCTGTTTATGAAAATTTTCAATATCGAAGATGCGGTGAAAGCCGAGCGGCATATAGAGCAGGCGAAATCCGTGCAATGCGATGAACAAGACGCGGAAGCGGTCCGTGCCGCCCGCCCATCATGGCAGCTGTAAGGTGGGATGGATGGTGGCGCTGTTGTATGAGTTGTCTATTTTGCTTTACATCGCTTCGATCCTATTCTATTTCATCGATTTTTTGCAACAAAACCGGAAGGCGAACGACATCGCCTTCTGGTTGCTTTCTATTGTGTGGCTTTTGCAGACCGTGACGTTTGTTTCCCGCATCATGGAGACGAAGCGCTTTCCGATTTTAACGATGTCGGAAGGGCTTTATTTTTACGCTTGGCTGCTCATTACGCTGTCGCTCGTCATCAATCGGCTGCTGCGCGTCGATTTCATCGTCTTTTTTACGAACGTGCTTGCTTTTTTTATTTTGGCCATTCATACGTTCGCACCGTCTTCTCAGTCGCCGGCTGTTGCGGAGCGGCTCGTTTCGGAGCTGCTTATCATCCATATCACCCTTTCGCTCGGAGCGTATGCGGCGTTTACGCTGTCGTTTCTGTTTTCGGTGCTTTACATGTTGCAGTACAGTTTGCTGAAAAAGAAAAAGTGGGGAGCGCGCCTTTGGCGCATGGCGGATTTGTCGCGGCTTGATTTTTTGTCGTATGTTTTAAATGCGCTCGGCTTGCCTATGTTGTTATTAGGGCTCATTCTTGGCGTGATTTGGGCGTATATTCAAATCGACCATTTCCATTGGTATGATGCGAAAGTGCTCGGGTCGTTTGTCGTTCTTCTCGTCTATGGCGTCTATTTTTACAAGCGAGCCGTCCGGCAGATGCAAGGGAAGGCGATCGCGCTATGGAATATCGGTTCGTTTTTATTTTTGCTTGTCAACTTTTTCTTGTTTGGTAGTTTGTCAAAATTTCATTTTTGGTATTCGTAATTGAGGTGGAACGAGATGCGGAACATTGTCGTTGGCTCGCGGCGCAGCAAGCTTGCCTTGACCCAGACAAACTGGGTCATCGCCGAATTGAAGCGTCTCGGGGCGCCGTTTACGTTTGAGGTGAAAGAAATCGTCACAAAAGGGGACCGCGTCCTTGATATCACGCTTTCCAAAGTGGGCGGAAAAGGGCTGTTTGTGAAAGAGATCGAGCATGAACTGCTCACCGGCGGCATCGATATGGCGGTCCATAGCATGAAAGATATGCCGGCTGTGCTGCCCGAAGGTTTGGTGATCGGTGCGGTTCCGCGCCGCGAAGATGCGCGCGATGTGCTTGTCAGCAAAGGAAACCGGATGCTCTCCGACTTGCCGCCTGGGTCGGTCATTGGCACGAGCAGCTTGCGCCGTTCGGCGCAGCTGCTTGCCTATCGCCCGGATTTGACGATCAAATGGATTCGCGGCAATATTGACACAAGGCTGGCGAAGCTCGAAAGCGAAGAGTACGATGCGATCGTGCTGGCGGCCGCCGGCCTGGCGCGCATGGGCTGGAGCGATGAGGTGATCAGCGACTACTTGTCGCCGGACATTTGCGTCCCGGCGGTCGGCCAAGGGGCGCTCGCTGTGGAATGCCGTGAAGACGATGAGGAGCTGCGCGAATGGTTACACCGCCTGAACGATGAGCGAACCGAACGGGCTGTTCGGGCGGAGCGCGCCTTTTTGCAGCAAATGGAAGGCGGCTGTCAAGTGCCGATTGCCGGCTATGCGGAAGTCGAAGGGGGGCGGTGCGCCTTACTGCGCTTGTGGCCTCCCCGGATGGCAAAGAAAAGTATAAAGAAATGGTCACGGGCGCCGATCCGGAGGCCGTCGGCCGGCAGGCGGCCGCTGTCTTGATCGAACAAGGGGCGAAAGCGCTCATCGAGCGGGTGAAACAGGAGTTGAGCCAATCATGACACACAGCGCGCTCGCCGGCAAAACGGTGCTCGTGACGCGCGGCAAAGAGCAGGCCGCGTCATTTTCTGCCAAGCTGCGCGCTGTCGGCGCCGTGCCGGTCGAGATCCCGCTCATTGCCATCCGACCGGCGGCGCCGGAAGAAATCGCTTCTATGGTTGAGCGGCTTGGCGAATACCATTGGCTCATTTTCACAAGCGCGAACGCCGTCCGCTTCTTTTTTCCATATGTTTCGTTGCTGCGTCCGCTTCCGGAAATCGCTGTCGTCGGCCGGAAAACAGCGGCGGCGCTCGCCGAGCATGGTCTTTCCCCGGCGCTCGTGCCGGATGATTACACCGCTAGGCGGCTGGCTGACTTGCTCATGCCGCGCGTCAAACAAGGCGACCGGGTGCTGTTTGTCAAAGGCAATTTGGCGCGCCCGACCTTGCCTGAGGCGTTGCGAAACGCCGGCGCCGCGGTCGACGAGCTCACGGTGTATGAGACCGAGCCTGATGAAAGCGGCCGGGAGCGGTTGTTGTCGCTGCTGCGCCGGCGGGAGCTTGATGCGGTCACCTTGATGAGCCCGTCGGCGGTTGACAGCCTTGTCCGCCTTCTCGACAAAGAAGCGGATGCCCTTCTTTCCGGTGTTGCGGTCGCCTGCATCGGACCGGTGACGAAAGAAGCGGCTGAGCGGGCGGGCATTCCGGTCCATATTTGTCCGACGGATTACACCACGGATGGTATAATCAAAGCGATGGAACAATATTTTTCCATGGAGGGACGATGAATGGCACTGTCATTTGACCGCCATCGCCGTCTGCGGCAAACGGCTGCGATTCGGGCGATGGTGCGTGAGACGCATCTTCGCGTCGAGGATCTCATTTATCCGCTGTTTGTGGTCGAGGGAAGCGGCATTAAGCGGGAAGTGCCGTCGATGCCAGGGGTTTACCATTTATCGCTTGACCGCTTATCCGAGGAAGTGGACGACATCGCCAAGCTTGGCATTCCCGCCGTCATGGTGTTTGGCGTGCCGAATGAAAAAGATGAAGTCGGTTCGCAGGCGTATTGCGAAACAGGGATTGTTCAGCGGGCGATCCGCCAAATCAAAGCCGAACACAAAGATCTAGTCGTCATTGCGGATACGTGTTTATGTGAATATACGAGCCACGGCCATTGCGGCGTCGTCGAAAACGAGCGCGTGCTGAACGACCCGTCGCTCGAGCTCCTCACCAAAACGGCGGTGAGCCAAGCGCAAGCCGGCGCCGACATCATCGCGCCGTCGAACATGATGGACGGCTTTGTCGCCGCCATTCGCCGTGGGCTTGATGAAGCAGGGTTTGAGTATGTGCCGATCATGTCGTATGCCATCAAATACGCTTCGGCTTTTTACGGCCCGTTCCGTGATGCCGCCGACAGCGCGCCGCAGTTTGGCGACCGGAAGACGTACCAAATGGATCCGGCCAACCGCCTTGAGGCGTTTCGCGAGGCGGAGTCGGATGTCAAAGAAGGCGCTGATTTCTTGATGGTGAAGCCAGCGCTTGCCTACATGGATATTATCCGCGACGTCAAAAACCGTTTTCCGTTGCCGCTTGTCGCCTATAACGTGAGCGGCGAGTATGCGATGGTCAAAGCGGCGGCGCAAAACGGCTGGATCGATGAGAAGCCGGTCGTCATGGAAATGTTGACAGGGATGAAACGGGCGGGCGCGGATTTGATCATTACGTATTTTGCCAAAGATGTCGCCCGCTGGCTGGCTGAATAGAGAGGAGGGCGGAATGATGCGGAGCTATGAACGGTCAAAGGCAGCATACGAAGAAGCGGTGAAATTGATGCCGGGCGGGGTGAACAGCCCGGTGCGCGCCTTCAAGTCGGTCGGGATGACGCCGATTTTTATGGCGCGCGGCCAAGGAGCGAAAATTTACGATATTGACGGCAATGAGTACATTGATTACGTACTGTCATGGGGGCCGCTCATTTTAGGGCATGCCAACCCGCAGGTCGTGGAAGCGTTGAAGCGCGTGGCGGAACAAGGGACGAGCTTTGGCGCTCCGACATTGCTTGAAAATGAGCTCGCTAAGCTCGTCATCGAGCGGGTGCCGTCGGTGGAAATCGTGCGGATGGTCAACTCCGGCACCGAGGCGACGATGAGCGCCCTCCGCTTAGCGCGCGGCTACACGAAGCGCAACAAAATTATCAAATTTGAAGGCAGCTACCATGGCCATGGCGATTCGTTGCTCATTAAAGCCGGCTCTGGCGTGGCGACGCTCGGCCTGCCGGACAGCCCGGGCGTGCCGGAATCGGTCGCCCAGCATACCATCACGGTGCCGTACAACGATTTGGACAGCGTCCGCTATGCGTTTGAGCGGTTTGGCGAAGACATCGCCGCGGTGATCGTCGAACCGGTCGCCGGCAACATGGGCGTCGTTCCGCCAGTGCCTGGCTTTTTGGAAGGGCTGCGCGAGGTGACGAAACAATACGGAGCCTTATTGATTTTCGACGAGGTCATGACCGGGTTCCGCGTCGATTACCACTGCGCCCAAGGGTATTATGGCATTGAGCCGGATTTGACGTGCCTTGGCAAAGTGATCGGCGGCGGCTTGCCGGTCGGGGCGTACGGGGCAAAGCCGAGATCATGGAGCTTGTCGCGCCGAGCGGGCCGGTGTACCAAGCCGGCACGCTCTCCGGCAATCCGCTCGCCATGACGGCCGGGTACGAGACGCTCCGCCAGCTGACGCCGGAAACGTACGAAGAGCTTGGCCGCAAAGCGGCGCGCCTTGCGGATGGGCTTCATCAGGCAGCAGAGAAATACGACATCCCGCATACGATCAACCGCGCTGGGTCGATGATCGGCTTTTTCTTCACGAACGAGCCGGTGGTCAACTACGAGACAGCGAAAACGTCCGACTTGGAGTTGTTTGCCGCCTATTATCGGGAAATGGCGAATGAAGGCATTTTCCTGCCGCCGTCGCAATTTGAAGGGCTGTTTTTGTCGACGGCGCACAGTGATGATGATATTGAATATACGATTGCCGCTGCTAGGCGGGTGTTTGCCCGTCTGCGCGGATAAGGAAAGGGGCTGCCGACCGTCGGCAGCCCAATTTTTTATCATACCGCCTCGTTTTCGTTCATACAATGGATAATGTCATAGAAACCATTTGCCGAAGGGACGGAAGGAGGAGGCTCGGTTGGAGCAATCGTATTTGCGTTTTTCATTGGAAGAATCGGTCTGGTTTAAAAGGGGACAGGAAGTCGCCGAGTTTTTATCCATTTCTCTTGATCCGGTCATTTCCGTCGATGAGTACGACCAATACATTACGATCCGCGGCGCGCTTGAGTTGAGCGGCGAATTCCGCCAAGCGGGCGAAGGGCAGGCTGAAGCGGATGACGACGTGTTTGAGCTGGCTGGTTATCGGTTCATTCAGCACATTTCGGTGCGCGAAGACGGGATCAGCGAACTGTCACACCGTTTTCCAATCGATATTACGATTCCAAAAAATCGCATTCGTTCCCTTGAGGATGTGTACGTGACAGTTGAATCGTTTGATTATGATTTGGATGAAAACGGAAGATTGCTGATCACGGCCGACATTTCGATCAGCGGCATCAGTGAAGCGCCGCTTGGCGATGATTTGCCGGACGATGAGGAGGACGATGAGCCGCTGTTTGCCCCGTTTGAATCAATCGCCCGCAAGGAAGCGGCCGGTGAGGAAGCGTTTGCTTCCGTGGATGATCTCGCCGATGAGGCGGATGAACAGCCGGCTTTTGCCGCCGGCGAAACGACGGTTTCCGTCATGGAGCCAGCCGCCATGCGTCATGAAGAAACGGAGGCTGAGGAAGAAGAGGAGGCCAAAGAGCCGTTTTTGCCGCTTGAGACGGAAACGAAGACGGTCAGCGCACAGACGGAGGAAGACATCGCTTCGCTGCTGCCGCCAACTGAGGCGAAGGTATCGATCGGGGCGGCGAAAAAGGCGGTTGAGGAAGAAGAGGAAGAAGAAACGAAAACAAAAAGCGAAAATGCGCTTTACTTGACGAAACTGTTTGCGAAAAGCGAGGCGGAAGAGTTTACGAAACTGAAAATTTGCATCGTCCAGCAAGGAGATTCATTGGACAAGATTGCCGAACGGTATGATGTGACCGTCTCGCAGCTTTTGCGCGCCAATGATTTGGAAAGCCCAGATGACGTGCACGAGGGGCAGCTTTTGTATATTCCGGCCATGGCGGGAAGCCGTCCTTTCTCATAAAAGGGACGCTTTCCGTTTCTTTTGCCGATAAGGGGGCGTAACGATGGCCGCACAGTCTGACCGATATGATGCTGTGCTCGTCCAGTATGGGCTTCGTCCAGTGCGCATGGAGCAGCGAGGCAAAGCCGTCAAGGTATACACGAACCGCGGCGTTTTCGCTTTAAAGACGCTTGAAAGCGAGCAAGAAGCCGCCGCCGTTTGGCAGTCTCTTCAGCATGGCGGCCCCCGTTGTCTCCCGCTTTACCTGACGCGGCGGCGGTCGCTGTTTGCCACAGAAGGCGGCCGTCTTTATTATTTGCAAGCATGGCATGACGGCGAATCAAAGGTGGAGAAGGATGCGGCGGACGCCTTTTTTCGCGAGCTCGCCCGCCTCCATCGCGCCACCGTCCGCACGATCGAGGTGAGTGAGGAAGAGGCGGCGGCGTACCGAAAGAAAAAAAAGGACGAATGGCAACGGGCGCGGACGGTGTGGGAAGAACGAATTGAGCGGTACGAAGCGGCGTGGTACATGTCTCCGTTTCAGCTCCAATGCTGCACCTATTTCCATGAGGTGATGCGCGCGTACTCGTTCGCTGAAGAACGGCTCGATGTGTGGGAAGAGACGCTCAAAGAGACGAAGCAATGGCGCATCGCTTGGGTGCACGGCAAAGCGCGCCTCTCCCACTATATCCCGCCGTATTGGATCAGTTGGGAGCGGGCGCATTGGAATTCGCCGCTCTTTGATGTGATCGCCGCGCTCCGTTTTCACGTACAGACAATGCCGCCGCTTGGGCGCGAGTGGCTTGAAGGAATGGAGGAGTACGAGAAGGAGCTGCCGCTGTCCGACGGGGAGCGGGCGTTTTTATACAGCCATTTGGCGGAGCCGCGTGGGTTTGTCCGCTGTTTGGAGCGGTATGAGGCCGCTTCGCGGAACGAGCGGAACGAACGGGAATATGTGGCCGCGTTGCAGTGTCGTTATTTGGCGTTCAAAAATATGGAGGCGCTCGTGATGCACCTTGTCCAACGCGACGCCGTGCGGCAGCAGGAAGAAGCGGTAGACAACGAACCGCCGGCGGATGAAAGCAGCAATGATTAAATGGGTTTTGAATGCAGCCCAAACAAAACGGCGTCGCACTAAATCCATTCCAGATGGAGCGCCACGGCAATGAAAACGAAGATGGCCAATAAAATGACATCAAATGTCGTCGGCAAAAAAATGGTGCGAATGGCTTGAAAAATGGTGAGCGGGATGATCACTTGGGCGCAGACGGCGCGCACTTGCCTCAGCCACGGCGGCCACGAATACGGGTTGAATCGCCGCATCGACATTCCCTCCTTCTCCGGTTTACTATACAATATGAAACGTGCGATGGTTTGTCACCAAATGCACACGGATGGAATAAATAAATAAAAACTTGGCAAAGATGATGGACAATGGTAGTATAATAATCGAATCATGACGACAAAAGCGAAGACGGGGAGGAGTACAGCGGTCCGCGCCTGCAGAGAGGGGAATCAGAAGCTGCGAGATTTCCTAGGATGACGGCTGCTGGAAGGTCGCCCTTGAGCTGCTTCTTTGAAAGGCGCTGCTGCCGAGTAGAGGAAGCCGGCATCATGCCGTTATGCCAATGAAGCGCTTAAGCTTCTAGAAGGCCGGTCAACCAAACTGATTGTGGGCTCGCCAGCCGATGTTTCACCGGTGGGTTGGCCGTGTTGCGGTTCTCTTCATCACCAGCCTTCTAGGCTTAAGAAAAAAGGTGGTACCGCGAAAGCAGCTCCTTTCGTCCTTTTCGGATGAAAGGGGCTTTTTTGCTTGCCGGCTGTGCGGCATTGCTTAGTGGGAAGCCGCCGTCGGCCGCATTGTCCATCAAGTTGAAGGAGGGAAATGAAACATGGCACAGCACGAAGTGTCGATGCCGCCGAAATACGACCATCGCGCCGTTGAAGCCGGGCGCTACGAATGGTGGCTGAAAGGAAAATTTTTTGAAGCGACCGGTGATCCGAACAAACGACCGTTTACGATCGTCATCCCGCCGCCCAACGTCACCGGCAAATTGCACTTAGGGCATGCGTGGGATACGACGCTGCAAGACATCATTACGCGCATGAAGCGGATGCAAGGGTATGACGTTTTGTGGCTTCCGGGAATGGATCACGCCGGCATCGCCACCCAGGCGAAAGTCGAGGAAAAATTGCGCCAGCAAGGGCTGTCGCGCTACGATTTAGGCCGGGAAAAATTTTTAGAAGAAACGTGGAAGTGGAAGGAAGAATACGCCGGCCATATTCGCAGTCAATGGGCGAAGTTAGGGCTTGGGCTTGATTACACGCGCGAGCGGTTTACGCTTGACGAAGGGCTTTCCAAAGCGGTGCGCGAAGTGTTCGTCTCGCTCTACCGGAAAGGGCTCATTTACCGCGGCGAATACATCATCAACTGGGATCCGGTGACGAAAACCGCGTTGTCGGACATTGAGGTTGTTTATAAAGAAGTGAAAGGCGCGCTCTACCATATGCGCTATCCGCTCGCCGACGGCTCCGGCTTCATCGAAGTGGCGACGACCCGTCCGGAGACGATGCTCGGCGATACGGCCGTTGCCGTGCATCCGGATGACGAGCGGTACAAGCACTTGATCGGCAAAATGGTGAAACTGCCGATCGTTGGCCGCGAAATTCCGATCATTGCCGATGAGTACGTCGACATGGAGTTCGGCTCTGGGGCGGTCAAAATTACGCCGGCGCACGACCCGAACGACTTTGAAATCGGGAACCGCCACAACTTGCCGCGCATTCTCGTCATGAACGAAGACGGCACGATGAACGAAAACGCCTTGCAATACCAAGGGCTTGACCGGTTTGAATGCCGGAAGCAGATCGTCCGCGATTTGCAAGAACAAGGCGTCCTCTTTAAAATCGAGGAGCACGTGCACTCAGTCGGTCATAGCGAACGGAGCGGCGCGGTTATTGAACCGTATTTGTCGACGCAATGGTTCGTGAAAATGAAGCCGCTCGCCGAAGCCGCCATCAAGCTGCAGCAAACGGACGGCAAAGTGCAGTTCGTGCCGGAACGGTTTGAAAAAACGTATTTGCATTGGCTTGAAAACATCCGCGACTGGTGCATCTCGCGCCAGCTTTGGTGGGGGCACCGGATTCCAGCTTGGTACCATAAAGAAACGGGTGAAGTGTACGTCGACCATGAGCCGCCCAAAGACATCGAAAACTGGGAACAAGACCCCGATGTGCTCGACACATGGTTCAGTTCAGCGCTTTGGCCGTTCTCGACCATGGGCTGGCCGGATACCGACTCGCCGGATTACAAGCGCTACTACCCGACCGATGTGCTTGTCACCGGCTATGACATCATTTTCTTCTGGGTGTCGCGCATGATTTTCCAAGGGCTTGAATTCACCGGAAAGCGTCCGTTCAAAGACGTGCTCATCCACGGCCTCGTCCGCGACGCCCAAGGGCGGAAAATGAGCAAGTCGCTCGGCAACGGCGTCGATCCGATGGATGTGATCGACCAGTACGGCGCCGATGCGCTCCGTTACTTCTTGGCGACCGGCAGCTCGCCGGGGCAAGACTTGCGCTTCAGCACAGAAAAAGTCGAAGCGACGTGGAATTTTGCTAACAAAATTTGGAACGCCTCGCGCTTTGCCCTGATGAACATGGGCGGCATGACGTACGAGGAGCTTGATTTGAGCGGCGGAAAAACGGTCGCCGACCATTGGATTTTAACGCGTCTCAACGAAACGATCGAGACGGTGACGAAGCTCGCTGAGAAATACGAATTCGGCGAAGCGGGGCGTACGCTGTACAACTTTATTTGGGACGACTTGTGCGACTGGTACATTGAAATGGCGAAATTGCCGCTTTACGGTGACGACGAAGCGGCGAAAAAGACGACGCGCTCCGTGTTGGCGTATGTGCTCGACAACACGATGCGCCTGCTTCACCCGTTCATGCCGTTCATTACCGAGGAAATTTGGCAAAACTTGCCGCATGAAGGCGAATCGATCACCGTCGCTCCGTGGCCGCAAGTGCGCCCTGAGCTGTCGAACGAAGAAGCCGCGGAAGAAATGCGGATGCTCGTCGACATCATCCGCGCCGTCCGCAACGTCCGCGCCGAAGTGAACACGCCGCCGAGCAAGCCGATTGCGCTCTATATTAAGGTGAAAGATGAACAAGTGCGGGCGGTGCTCATGAAAAACCGCGCCTATCTTGAGCGGTTCTGCAACCCGAGCGAGCTCTTGATTGATACAAACGTTCCCGCGCCGGACAAAGCGATGACGGCGGTCGTCACCGGCGCCGAGCTCATCATGCCGCTTGAAGGATTGATCAATATTGAGGAAGAAATGAAGCGGCTTGAAAAAGAGCTTGACAAATGGAACAAAGAAGTCGAGCGCGTCGAAAAGAAACTGGCGAATGAAGGCTTTTTGGCGAAAGCGCCGGCTCATGTCGTCGAAGAAGAGCGGCGCAAGCGGCAAGATTACATCGAAAAACGCGAAGCCGTCAAGGCGCGCCTCGCCGAGCTCAAACGGTAGACAAACGATCTGGCGGTTGATTATGATGAAGACGAATCCGCTTTCCTGTGGATTCGTCTTTTTCGATGGATCATGATGGAAGGTTTGTCATATTCTGAGAAGGGGTTTGTTGTCAACATATACTCGCTTTCGCCACGCTTCTCGATGTGTGGCGCATCTGCCGCATGAAGCCTGCAGGGGGCGGCAAGACACCAATGGAAAAAGGAGGACGATGAACATGGTTCGAACGTATGAAGAAGCAGTCGCTTGGATTCACGGGCGGCTGCGGCTCGGCATAAAACCGGGATTGAAACGGATGGAATGGATGATGGAACAACTCGGCCACCCGGAACGCCGCGTCCGCGCCGTCCATATCGGGGGAACGAACGGCAAAGGGTCAACGGTCGCCTATTTGCGCTCGATTTTGCAGGCGGCGGGCTATTCGGTCGGCACGTTCACCTCGCCGTATGTCGAGCAGTTTAACGAACGAATCAGCATCAACGGCGAACCGATTTCCGATCAAGAGATCGTCGAGCTCGTGCAAGTCATTCAGCCGCTTGCCGATGAGTTGGAACAAACAGAGTTTGGCGGACCGACCGAGTTTGAAGTGATCACGGCGATGATGCTGTATTATTTTGGAAAACAGAACATTCAAGACATCGTGCTCATTGAAGTCGGGCTCGGCGGCCGCTTGGACTCAACCAACATCATTTATCCGCTCGTTTCTGTCATTACAAACGTCAGCTACGATCATATGAACATTTTAGGCGATACGCTTGGGCAAATCGCGGCGGAGAAAGCGGGAATCATCAAATCGGGCGTACCGCTTGTGACAGCGGTCAACGAGCCCGAGGCGTGGGAGGTGATCGCCAAGACGGCGGCGGAGCGGAAAGCAAAAACATATCGTCTCGGCGTCGATTTCACCGTTTCCGACCGGCAGACGACGGTGGAAGGGGAGCGGTTTTCGCTTGTCACGCCGTTTGCCGAATACCGCGATTTGCGCATTCAAATGCCCGGCGCCCATCAAGTCGAAAACGCGGCGGTGGCGGTGATGGCGGCAGAATTGTTGCGCCTTGGCTATTCGTTTTTAATCGAGCCGGAGCATATCGCCGATGGGCTGGCCACAGCCGCTTGGCCCGGCCGGTTTGAGCAGGTGAGCGATAGTCCGCTCATCATCCTTGACGGCGCCCATAACGAAGCCGGGATTCGCTCGCTCGTGGAGACGGTGCGCGCCCATTATCCTGACAAACGCGTCCATGTCTTGTTCGCCGCGCTGACAGACAAGCCGCTTGAGCGGATGATTCAGCTGCTTGATGAGCTCGCGCATACGATCACGTTTACCACGTTTGATTTTCCGCGCGCGGCAGCGGCGGAACAGTTGGCGGACCTTTCCACTCATCAACAAAAGGCAACTGTTCTTCAGTGGGAAAAATGGATTCGTGAGCAGGCCTCGCGGTTGACTGAGCGGGATCTGCTTTTGATTACAGGATCCTTGTACTTTATTTCTGAAGTAAAAAAAGGAATGAGATAAGAAAATTTTGCTATCAACTGCAATAGTAGAATGATATAATGTAAATAGGAATTTTGTCTCGAATGGGGAGAGGGAAATGGGGAAAAGGAAGCTTTTCCAATGGTTGATCGTAGCGATATGGGCATTTTTGCTCATGTTTGGCCCAGGAGGAAAGGGGGGAACGGTGCAAGCAGCCTCTCTGCCATCGCTCCAGTTCCAATTTTCTTCGTCGCAGCCCGAGTATGTGAAACCCCCGAATGCTGATGCACAAGGGAGGCTCGATGTGACGCTCAACCCGCAAGGATCGGTGTCTACGATCATTCGTCCTCCGATCGACCTTGTGTTTATCATGGATGTGTCGGGGTCGATGACGGCAATGAAGCTGCAAAGCGCCAAATCTGCTCTGCAGGCGGCAGTCAACTATTTTAAGTCCAATTACAATCAAAATGACCGATTTGCCCTTATTCCGTTTTCCGATGGGGTCCGGCAGGCGAGCGTCGTTCCATTTGGAAAATATTCCGATGTAGCGAGCCAGCTTGACGCCATTCTCAGCACGGGAAACAGTTTGACCGCCAGCGGGGGACGAACTATTCAGCCGCTTTGTCACTTGCAAGATCATATTTTACCGATCCAACAAGGAAAAAGTACATCATTTTTTTGACTGACGGCATGCCGACGGTGTTGAATACAGTTGATACGATTACGTATCGGGAGGTCAAACCGAAATTTTTGGGCGGATATCAGTACACAGGGAATAGAGTAACCGATTCTCTTTCGGTCACATATGAATTGTACAGTGATGGGCGGACTGCTGGTATCCGTTTTACCGACAACAAAGGATATTCTCGCCAATTTTACAGCGATGGGCAAGATTATGCTAATGGATGGCGGGTATCTTGGGATAACGGCTATTCGTTCACTTACAGCAGCATCGAAGGAAAAATCCGAGCCGATGCCACAGCGGTGGCGAAAACGCTCGGGATGAACAATATCACCCTTTACTCAATCGGCTTCGGCGACAATGATGAAGTCGATATGGACTATTTACGGTCGCTTTCAGCGACTGCCGGCGGCGAGGCGCGGCAAGGAACGACGCAAAATTTGACCGCTTTGTTCCAACAGTTTTCCCAGCTTGCCACCACGCCAGCGATCACCGGAACGATCCGCATCCCGCTTTCGTCGTTTGGCGGTAATGTCGCCGTTGCGGAAAACGGCCAAGTATGGCTGGATGAAAACAAGCAAAACGCGTATATTTCGTTTTCCATCCCATACCAAGTTGGTCAAGGCACTCCGGCGCCGGTGACGATTCCGATTCCCGTGTCATTTAAAGCAAAAGGGACATATACGTTCACTGCTGAACTGACGTATCGCGATGTGTATGGCCAGCCACAGCCGGCTGTGACGAAAACGGTGACCGTCACGGTCAAAGACGAAGCGCCGCCGTCGTTTACTGGAACGGTGAAGCTGCAAGGGCTGACCAATGATGTCACAAGCTTAATCAAACGGGGGGCAACCGATGGCGACGACAACCGCTTCCGGGCCACGTATTCGTTGTCGCTTGTCGGGTATGTCGGCAATGCGACCGGGACGATCAGCAATGTGAGCATTGTCCAAGAACTGCCCGATGGCATCTCCGTTGTTCCCGATGGCAAAGTCACAACCTATGTGGAGAATGGCAAGCGTTATGCCAAATGGTCTTTCACCAATCAAATGTTCGACTACAGCCAGCTGAATAAGCTCATGCTCTCCGCACAGTGGGTGATGCAGGCGGATTATGCGATGAACAATGTCCAATTGCCCCCTGCCATTGTGACGTTTACCGACAGCCGTTATGGGGTGAGGACTTCGACGCTCTCACCGCCGGCGGAACGGATCGGCATGACAGTTCGCTTGGATGATTTTCCGAACGTTTACTATGAAGGGAATGGAATGGGGACTATTACCAAACACGAATTTTCTGCTTTATCAGACGACATCGTCGGGCGGGCGGATCCTAATGCAAATGGATTATTGTCGTTGCCTGTCAAAGCGATGCAGTATGACCCAAATGATGACGGCGTGCTGCTTGTCACCTACAGCAATGGCCAAACGGTGTCGGTGTATATTAAACCGCATCTCGTGGTGACAACGCCAAAAGGCGCTGTAGCGAATGGTACGACGACGTACGAGGCGCCTACCGTCAAATTGGTGGGGCCGGTGGCCGGGGAAGGCGTGTCCTATCAGTATCAAATGATTCGAAATGGTTCGGCATCTGCTTGGACAGCGCTCAAGTCTCCGTATGAAATCGCCATTTCAAACGATGGGTCATACACAGTGAACGTGCAGTCGTCAGGAGGATTAACGAGAGGAACAGGTTTGGCCAGCGTTGTGTTTACGTATACAAAGTTGATCACCGAACTGAAACTCGGCTCGTATCAGTCGACGATGAACGTCGGGGATGTGCAGACCATTCCGGTGACAATCGTGCCAAGCGATGCGACGAACAAAACGTTGGTATGGTCGTCCAGCGATAATGCTGTGGCTGTTGTGCAAAACGGGGTCGTCACGGCGCTGAAACCAGGGACGGTTGCCATTACAGTGCGTTCTACAGACGGCGGGAATGCCTCTGCAACAGCGTCCATCCGTGTGATTGATCCGTACGTAGCGCTCACAGGCATGGCTTTCCACAAACCGGTGATCTATATGAATCTGGACGATCCTCCGCTCGAAGTGGCGGGGCAGCTCCGCTTTAGCCCGGAAAATGCGACGGATCAAACGCTCCGCTCAGTGACGTCATCCGATTCGAGATTTGTCAACATTGTTCAGCAAAATGGAGGATGGTATTTGCAGGCTGTGGATGTCGGGTATGCAACGGTTACGGCAACAGCGAACGCGAAGGCCCAGATGGACGTGATATTCAAGCAGAGGTGATGGTCATCGTCCGCCCGTCGCCCACGAACAATAACGGCGGGAACAACGGCGGTCGATGGTAAAGGAAAAGGGGCTGACCCAAAGGCCGTCTGTCTTTAACATCTTTCCGAAAGAAGTCTCCCACTTTGAAACGAAGTGAAAGTGGGAGATGAATTTCGGTTGGCGTCAGCCAACGAATAGGATAGAATATGGTTAGAACGGACACCTTCGGAACGAAGGGAAGCGTAAAGGGTTCTTGTGTGTGGCTTACCGTTCGGCGAACACACACAAGTCGCTTGAAGCCCCCATCTCTAAGCGAAGCGTAGGTGGTGGGTAGTTCACGATAAGTACAACATATAGTGTTAAAGAAGCGGTCAGCACACATATATAGAGATAAAAGAGGGCGTCCCCCTCCTATTGGGACGCCCTCTTTTTCATTTCACTTCTAGACGATCAACGACAAGCGAAAGACGGTTGACAAACGGGAGTCCAGTTCCTTGTTCAATCAGCACTTCGGGGCGATAACGGACGATTAGGCGTGAGGAGAGCGGATCGTTGATCGGCGTGAATTGCCCCGGCTCCCCATTATCCCGTTCACCTGGCCGCGGAATGCGTTGACGACCAGCCCTTCGACATCGGCGTCAGGAGCGGTCGCTCCGTTCCCACGCGCGAACAGTCCGCCTTCAATATATAAATAAGAACCAACAGCGTAAATGGTGGCGCTGCTGTCCGTATAAAAGTAGCCTTTCAAGTTTGGCGTCGGGGACGGGTTGTCAAACTCGTTGATGCGGGAAAGATCGAGCGTTCCTTTTGACAACAACACGACTCCTTTGCCGCTTTCAGCTCGCTCAACTCGGCTTTGATAAATTTTCGTTTTTCCCATGACGTAAATGCTGGCATCGAGTTTGACATTTCCAGTGATCGTCATATTGCCGAAAACGATGAAATTTCCGTATACGTTGATAAAATGGTTCGAATTCGTCGGGCCATTGAGCGTTAGATCCCCGTTGACGATGAGCCATTGGTTGACCTTGTTGGCGGCGTCCGTGCGAATGTCGACATCTCCAGTGAGCACGCCGCTTCCGTCTAAGTAAAGCGGTTTTTCTTTAGAACTTTGCTTGATGGCTTTTTCAATCGGCACGGTTGAATCGATGACAATCGGAGTCCATCGGTTGGACAACTCTACAGCCAAATAGCGTAACGCATTGGCTTTGTCGGTTGCTTCTTGAACGCGTTGTATGTCTTCCAGATACGAATCACTCGTTCGGGAAATATCTGACGCCTGCAATAGCTTGTCGGCAACTGTCAAATCGAAATCCACATCGATGAAGTCTTCGTTCTCCTGCTTGGTAGAAGGCGCCGGTTCGACAACATCTGTCGGCCAAAGGGGCGTCCAACTGCCTGACATAGAAAAACGGGTTTGACTCGCTGTCCAACAACTGGTTGTTTGACCGCATGCCATCAGTTGACCATCGCTTGTATACCAGACGGATGAAGAAGAAAGGCGCGGCATGCCGGCGTTGGGTGAAGCGACGGTCAATTGACCATTCTGTTTGACATAGTTGGTCGCGTTGCTCGCATAAGCGTCTTGCCCGGCGTAAACGTTTCCTTTCTCAACATAGACTCCACCGTTTAATACAACATCTTTGTTTGACCCGAGCGCATATTTGAGAAAACTTGGCGTGTTAGTGACAAAGATGAGCCGTTCGACAGTCCGCACCTGATGGCCGTCGGTGAATTGCTTCGATAAACGGAGGGCGCGCAAGAAGACCTGGTCTTTTGGAATATTGTACTGCTCGCTTTCGTCTGTCATGGTTACCCCATAGCGGGCGGTCAAACGACCCGCGATCGTGTTTTCCCTAGCCGATGGGCTGTCTGTTCCGAGAAACTGATCCCACTGATTAGGGGTAAAAATGCGATGATCAACAAAAAAATTGGGGGCGGATAATTGCGCTTTGAGATCCGCTAATGCTTCGTTGAGCTCTGTTTTCGCTTCGTGCAGCGACTGCACATCATCGACGCGCACGGTCGTGAATTGGGCGTGTTGAACGGCGGCCGTGACAATGGTCAAACCGAGCAAGAAAAAGATGGTGATGACTAGCAAGGTGGTTACTAAGCTGTATCCCTGCTCATTTTTGCGCATGCGGTTCCCTCCTATTCTAAAACCCGAATTCCGTCTTCAATGTGAACGGTTTTATCGAGATGACTCCATGATTTTCTGCATCTTGAATCGTTAAGGTCATTGTAAGCACTCCGCTTCGGCAAATGGTTCCTTCCCTGCGTGCGCAACGGAAGGAAAAGGATGATGAAGAGCCATCAAGCAAAAGGCGGGTAGAGGTGATTGGCTCTCCATCCACTATCAATTTTCCGTTTTCGATGGAAATGGTCCGAACGCTCGGTTTTGTCGCCTGTCGGCGGGAAACAAGGCCGACTTGACTATTCGTCTCAAACTGTTCATTCTTCACGAACGCCAATTGGTGCAGAGGTTTGTTTTCTTGGTTCTGCCCGGCTTCAAGGCCATCCGGAGAGAATGCGTACAGTGCGTTCATAAGACGAGCTGCAGCATAATCCGCTTCGCTGCGCAGCTCGTTTTCAATGCCGATTCGTTCATAGACGCGAATGCCGGCGATAAACACAGTGTAGATGATGCCAATGATCACCATCGAAATCGTGATAGCGGCCAACAGTTCCACAAGCGACATGCCGTCTTGATTGTCAACGGATCGTTTCATCGGTGATCACTCCTTCGACCCATGTCATCTCACGATCTCTCCCTCCATAGCGGACGACGGCGTATATTTTCATCATATAGCGTCCAGCATCAGAAGAAACGACACGGGCCCGTTCTTTTTGAATGGCGCCTTTGAGCTGTTCAGGAAAAGATCGGAATTCACTTGAACGAAGAAATGAATCCCACGCTTGCTGGTCAGAGCGGATGACGTAGATTGTTGTTTCGTATGGAATGTCGTTCACTTTTGGGGAGAGCTGAGCGGTGCATGCTTCTTGCGCTGAGATTGTTCCGTTTTCAGTCCCCCCGGAAACAGAAGATGCTGAAGTTCGGTCTGGCCGCAGCTGGCTTCGTCCATCTTTAGAAAAGAAGAATCGCTGTTCGTCATGTAATCGGCCAATGAGGCAAATCGTACATTTTTTTCAAAATATGACGCTGCCCCCTTGCGAGATGAATGGCCACTGTCCGCCGCTCGTTGTCGGATGTGTAGTTCATAGCATTCGTAAAAAAGGAAAACAAACCAATCGCCACTGCCGACAGCAAAGCGATGGATAGGAGGGTTTCGAGGAGTGTAAACCCCCTTCTAGAATGGGAAGAAAAAAAATTCTTTTCCGCCATTTGTCACAACCTTCTTTCAAAATATGTAACTTTATTATACAATATGTAAGAGTTGAATGTTGCAGATTTTTAGCATAAAAGAGGTCTTTTGTCATAGAAATGGGGGGGCATGATGAAAGAAGCGCTCATCTATGCCGGGGCTTTTGTTGTGGCATTGCTTCTCGTTTGGCTATTGCCGCTTGGCTTCAGTCGAATCGGAGGGGCGGCGGCTGTTTCCATCGCATTTGCGGCCGCACTGTTAGCGGAATTTTCCCGGCCACTTCTTTCGCTTTGGCAAACGGGTCTTGCTGTGATCCTGCTGTTGGCGGCCGCATCGTATTTGCTCGATCGACGATTCGGCGCCGCACTTTATCGCCGGGCTGATTCACAGTCCATGAGTTTCATGAACGATGTGAAAGAGGAGCTGACGGCGAAAGAATTGCCCGTTGCTGCCGCCGTCTCTTCTCAAGACCCGCCGTTGTCGGGCGAGGATGCTTCGCCGTTTTCTTTTTCCGAAGCGCTTGAAACGCTTGGAACAGAACGAGAGGCAGCGGAGCAACAGAAGGACGTGGATCGTGGCCACGCCGATTTTTTGATCGAGGCGGGGGAGGATGTTCTGCAGTGGGAACAGGTGGAAAAAGCTGCGTTGGATTCGGAACCGCTTCGCCGCACTTCTGACTGGCTTGATCAATGGCCGGGCGCGGTGACGCCTGATCTTGAAGCTGTGGTGTTGCGCGATGAAGCGGGCGGCGAAAAGGAAAACGAAGTGCTTCAACGTGCTTTACAATTGGGGCATTCTCCAAAATCGTCCATGGCCGTTGATGGCGCGGAAGACGAATGGCAACGATGGATGAATGAGGATGAGCGCCTTCACGATCAATCAGAAGCAACGGGTCTTTTTTCCAAAGAACGAGACGAACCATGGCCTGAAACAGCCGATTTGGGGGAAAGTGTGTTGGCCGAGATGGTGGAACTTTGGCATAATCAAGATGAACAGCAGATGGAGGAGATAAGCACGGAGAGCGAGCAACACTCGACGCCGACCGATGAGCCGACGGCATGGTTCGGGGAAGAAGGAACTGCCTTCAGTTCGGACGAGCAACCTGCCGATGCAGAAGCGGGGGAATCGTTGGGGGATGACGGCGCGGAGCCGTTTGTTCCTATGCAGGAGAAAACCGTTCATCGTGATTGGACGATCGTAGTGCAGGAGCTTGAGCTGAATCGCGGCCGTTTCACTCCGGAGTCGTACGAACGATGCTTGCGGCAATGTTTGCAGGCTCCGCTTTCCGACCGCGACTACTATGTATTTTCCCGTCTGTTGTTGGAACATTACGCACGCGAGCGAAAGGTGCAGCAGCTCATCGCGTGGATCGATGAGCTTGAACCGCGTTTTTCCCAATATCCCGCCATCGCTGCCGAACTGGCATTTTGGCGGAATGTAGCTGCTAACATTAGCAAATGATTGAGGTGAAGAGGATGAAAGCGAGCGCACAAATTATGGGATTGCCAATCATCAGCATTGCCGATGGAATGCAGATCGGCGCGGTGAAAAGTTTTGTTATCAATCCTGATAAAGGCTCCATCGATTTTTTCACGATCGAGCAAGAAGACGTGCAGCTTAGTTTAAAAGCAATTCCGTTCAAAAAAATTGTTGGTGTTGGGGAATTTGCTGTGACGGTGGCCAGCAGCCACGATGTCATCGATTTGGCGGAAATCCCGATTGCCAACCAGCTTGTCAATAAGCAAATCCGCATCAAAAATACAAAAGCGATCACTCGGAAAGGACAGTTGCTTGGAGAGGTCGATGAATTTTTCTTGAATGAGGAGACAGGCGATATTGTGGGCCTCGCCCTTCGTCTTGAAAGCGGAGAAGCGGTGCTGCCGGCTGATCAAGTGCTGACATATGGGAAGGATATATTGATTGTGAGTGACGGCGCACAAGACGCGCTTCTTTCCGATGCCTCGCTGCTGACTCAACAACAGGAACGAGAAACAGAGCGTGAGGTCCATTCCGATCACATCCACGACAAACCAGGAGCGGAGGAAAACATTGAGGCGCTTGAAGCACTTCGTGAAAAACAAGTGGCCCTTCTTGCAGGAAAACGGGTGACCAAGGACATCTATGATATGAATGGAGAGCTTCTCTTTCCAGCGGGAACCACGCTTCGCGAAGAAGATGTAAGAAGAGCACAGGAAGCAGGGCCTAGTGTGATTGTGGATGTATCCATGAACATTGAGGCTGAGTGAAAAAAGGGGGCGCTTGAGGTGAAAGCGGCTTCCGCAGGCAAATTATTTGTTGTGATGGCTGTCTGCACGGTCTATTTTCTCTCCTTTGTCCGCTTGGGCGTTTTGGCTTATGAATCATTCGGCCCTGATCAAGGGCGTTATCGTCCCGGGACGTCTATTGGACCCGTCTCTCTTTCCGGAATGACACGTGTGGAAGCGGGACAAGCTGTCGCTGATCGGGTGAACGACTGGCGCGCGACAGCTTCCCTTTTCGTCCGCTATCAAGAAAAAAAAGCTGAACTGCCTATTGACGTCTTTACGTTTCGGTTGTCCGAAAGTCTCAAAAACATCGTCAATGGCCGCCCGTCTCCGCTTCTTGTCTTAGCTGACATGAACGCTTGCATGGAAACCGTGGAACGCCTTCTTCCGCGGGCGGCTGTTGATGCGATCGATCTCAAAGCGTTGGAAGCGGACTTGGAAGCAGTTGCGTCTTCGCTTTCGATTCCGGATCAACCGTTTGATTTAGCCCGCTATTTGCCATCCTCCGGCAGAGGGCAGACGGTTGTGAGCGAAGCGGCTGTTGCCGTTCGCGATGAAAGTCTTGCTCGTTTTCTCGCTTCCGAGCGCCGTCTTGCTTTGCCTACCAATCAGCTTGTTTCGCTGCGGACCGTCATTCAGCAGGCGGGGGGCGGCTTGTCGGATCGAGCAATTTCCGCATTGGCATCAGCTGTGTACCGTGCCGTGCTGTCGACGAATTTTTTGCTGATGGAAAGGTATGCAGGGAGCGAACTGCCTGATGGCATTCCGGCGGGATTCGAGGCCAAGGTGGATGATAAGCGCGATTTGCAGTGGCTGAATCCCAATTCGACCGACTATACGTTGATTCTTCGCTACGATGGCCGTCAAGTGAAAGCGTCCTTGTACGGATGGCCTTTTGCCTATCAATATATCGTTCGTGTAAGCGAAGCGGAGCCGGTTGAACCTCGCAAAATCATTCAATACGACGCCCACTTGGCGCCGGATGAAACGGTGACAAAGCAAACAGGGCGAACAGGGCTGCTTGTGAAAGTGGAACGCGACGTGCGCGATGGCTCCCGCTTGATTCGCAAAGAAACCGTGAGCGAGGACTTTTATCCGCCGACTTACACCATTGTGGTCAAAGGCCTCGATGTTCCCGAATCTTCGCAGCCCAATCCGTCGCAAGAAAGCGGAACGCCATTGCCGTCGTCTGACACAGCCAATGACGGTCAGACGGGGGCAAGCGGCGGACAACCAGAGGTTCAGGAGAGCAAGGGACAAAACAGCAACGTCTCAACAACTACGGCTTCTCAAGCGGAAGCGGAGGAAAATGGGGAAAGCGGGGGGAGCCGATGAACAAAAAACGTGAGCGGAAACGCCTCGGCGATTTGCTGGTGGAAGCGGGGTTGATTACAGAAGAGCAGCTGGCGGAAGCGTTGCGTGAGAAAACACCGGGGCAGAAGCTTGGCGATGCGCTGGTGCAGCGCGGCTATATCACGGAGCAGCAACTCATTGAAGCGCTCGAGTTTCAGCTTGGCATTCCCCATGTCAGTCTGTATCGCTACCCGATTGATCCGAAAGCAATAAGCCTTGTGCCCAAAGAATTCGCCCGCCGCCATTTGATCATGCCCTTAAAGATCGAGGATGATCGATTGCTCGTAGCGATGGCCGACCCCATGGATTTTTTTGCGATCGATGATTTGCGCTTGTCAACGGGGTTTCAGATTGAAACAGCGATCGCTTCCAAGGATGATATTTTGCGGGCGATCAACAAGTATTACGATATGGATGAATCATTTGATGATTTGCTTCCGGCACCGCCGGCGGAAATGGGCGATGACGGACGGACGAATGAAGACGATTCTCCCATTGTTCGTTTAGTGAATCAAATTTTGCAGCTTGCTGTTGAACAGCGGGCAAGCGATATTCATATCGATCCTCAAGAGACGAAAGTGCTCATTCGTTATCGAATTGACGGTTTGCTGCGGACAGAGAGGGCGCTGCCGAAACATATGCAAAGCATGTTGACGGCGAGGATCAAAATTTTGGCCAACATGGACATCACCGAGCATCGTGTGCCGCAAGACGGTCGGATCAAAATGAACATCGATTTTCATCCTGTTGATTTGCGCGTGTCGACATTGCCTACAGTGTATGGGGAAAAAATCGTGATGCGCGTCCTCGATTTGGGTTCGGCGTTAAACGATATTCATAAGCTTGGCTTCAACCCGGTCAATTTAGAGCGGTTTATTCGCCTGATCGAGCGCCCAAACGGCATCATTTTGATCACTGGGCCGACCGGATCGGGGAAATCGTCGACCCTCTACGCCGCGCTCAATCATTTAAACAGCGAACAGGTCAATATCATTACAATTGAGGATCCGGTTGAATACCAAATTGAAGGCGTCAACCAAATCCAGGTCAACCCGAATGTCGGGCTTACGTTCGCTCAAGGGTTGCGCTCCATTTTGCGCCAAGATCCGAACATCATCATGGTCGGGGAGATCCGCGACCGCGAAACGGCGGAAGTAGCTATTCGCGCTTCACTCACCGGACATTTAGTATTGAGCACGCTGCATACGAACGATGCGTTAAGCACGATCACCCGGCTGATTGATATGGGAATTGAACCGTTTTTAGTGGCGACGTCGCTCGCGGGTGTCGTCGCCCAGCGGCTTGTGCGCCGCATCTGCCGCGACTGCCAGGAGGTGTATGAGCCGACGAAGCGCGAACGAGACATTTTCGCACGTCGAGGCCTTGAGGTTTCCCAACTCGTCCGCGGTCGCGGCTGCCCGACATGCAACATGACTGGCTACCGAGGACGTCTCGCGATTCATGAGCTCCTCGTGATGACGGACGAAATGCGCCGCGTCATTTTAAACAATGAGCCCTTTTCAAGATTGCGGGAGTTTGCCGTTCAAAATAAAATGATTTTTTTGCTTGATGATGGGCTGTTGAAAGTGAAGCAAGGGTTGACGACGCTGGAAGAAGTGCTGAAAGTAGCCATTTTGCATTGATGGGTGAGACGAATGAAGGAAAAGCTGGATGGGTTGTTGCGGGCAGCTTTTGAATACCGTGCGTCTGATGTACATTTGACAGTCGGGGCGCCGCCTATCTTTCGGATCAATGGAGAACTGAAGGGGTATGGGCAAGAACGGCTCAGACCAGCGGATACGGAGCAAATGGCGAAAGCCGTCATTCCTGCACCGCTCTGGGAGCAGTTTCAACAAACGGGGGAGCTTGATTTTTCATACGGTATTGCGGGTGTTTCCCGCTTTCGAATCAATGTGTTTAAGCAGCGGTCGTGCGTGTCGCTTGCCGTGCGCCTCATCCCACCGCGCATTCCGACATTAGAAGAGCTTGGCTTGCCAAGCGTCTTAAAGCGCATTGCGGAAAAGCCATACGGACTTGTGCTTGTCACCGGGCCGACCGGCAGCGGCAAATCGACGACATTGGCAGCGATGATCGACTATATGAACAAAACGATGTCCAGGCACATCATCACGCTTGAAGACCCGATTGAATATTTGCATCAGCACGGAAAATCGATCATCGACCAGCGCGAAGTCGGATTTGACACAAACAGCTTCGCCGCTGGGTTGCGGGCGGCGCTTCGCCAAGATCCAGACGTCATTTTAGTCGGGGAAATGCGCGATTTGGAAACGATCCAAACGGCTATCACGGCAGCCGAGACGGGCCATTTAGTGCTCGGCACTCTTCATACCGCGAGCGCGCCGGCGGCGATTGAGCGGATGATTGACGTTTTTCCGTCTGCCCAGCAGGCGCAAATTCGGCTTCAGCTCGCTTCCGTTCTTGTCGCGGTCATGGCCCAGCGCTTGTTTCCGAACGCTCAAAAGAAAGGGCGGACGGCGGCGATCGAAATTTTGCTTAACAACGCCGCGGTGGCGAATTTGATCCGCAATGAAAAAGAGCATCAAATCGTCAATATCATGCAGACGAGCAAAAGCATGGGCATGCAGACGATGGAGATGAGCGTCAAAGAGCTCGCCGCCGCCGGGCGCATTGATCCAGCGGCGGCGGAAGCGTATGTGGCAAGGGAGCGTGGGGCTGATGGCGCAATTTAAGTATGAGGGACGCAATCAAAGGGGCCGGAAGCAAACCGGCGTCATCGCGGCCAATTCCCGGCGCGAAGCGGTGATGAAATTGCGGGACAAAGGCATTCGTCCTGTTGTCATCACAGAGGTGCCTCCGTCTGTCTGGAACAAAGAAATTTCCATTGGACGAGCTGTCAAGCTGCAACATTTCGTCGTCTTTTTGCGCCAGTTTGCGACTCTTGTGCGCGCCGGAGTGACGATCGTCGATTCAATCCGCATCTTAGCCGAGCAAACGGAAAGCAAAGCGCTCGCTCGTTCGCTCGCTAATATGGAGGCGCTCCTTCGCGAAGGGAACCCGCTTTCTGCTGCGGCGGCGAAGCATCCGCGCGTGTTTCCGCCGCTGTTTGTCAACATGGTGCGAGCGGGGGAAGTGAGCGGGACGCTGGACGAGACGCTTGACCGCCTCGCTGATCATTTTGAAAAGGTGCACCGCACAAGGCAAAAAATCGTCTCTGCTCTCGCCTATCCCGTAGCGGTCGCCGTCATCGCCGTGGCGGTTGTCATCTTTCTTCTCGTCTCCGTTGTGCCGACGTTTGTTGACATGTTCGCTGATTTTCACGCCGAATTGCCTGGGATTACGAAATTTGTCCTAAAAGCGAGCGCATTGATGCAACATTACTGGTGGTTGGTCGTCCTGTTGATCATGGGGACATTCGTGTTGTTTAGCGCGCTCCGGCGGCAGAAACGTACGAAGTATTACTTGGACTATGTTGCGATGCGGTTGCCCATTTTTGGCAGTCTTGTTCAAAAAGCGGCATTGGCGCGCGCCACAAGGACGTTGAGCTCACTCGTGTCAAGTTCCGTGCCGATTTTAGAGGCGCTCGCGATTTCCGAGCGCGTCGTGGAAAATGAAGTGATCGCGTTCGTCCTGGATGAAGCGCGGACCGCCCTTGAGCGCGGGCAACCGCTCGCCGAGCCGCTTCGACGCCATTGGGCGTTTCCGCCGCTCGTTTCACAAATGATTGCGATCGGCGAGCAAACCGGTTCGCTTGACGACATGCTTGGCAAAGTCGCCGATTTTTACGAGGCGGAAGTCGACGCCGGCACCGATCGCCTCAAGTCGCTCATCGAGCCGCTGATGATTGTGCTGCTTGCCGGCGTCGTGGGGACGATCGTCACCTCCATCATCGTGCCGATGTACGATATCTTTAATCACATTCAACAATAATTTCATAAGAATATCTTCCTATTTTTTTGATTGTGTTGTAGAATAATAGGGAAATGATGCTAAAAAATTCCGAAGAAAAGGAGAGGAAAGTCATGTTCAAACGTCTTCTCAAAAACGAGCGCGGCTTGACGCTCATCGAACTGCTCGCGGTCATTGTCATTTTAGGGATTATCGCGGCGATCGCCATTCCGGCAATCGGCGCTATTATGGACAACTCGAAAAAAGACGCCCATATTGCCAACGCGAAGCAGGTTGCGAGCGCAGCGCGGCTAGCCATTGCGGCCGACAAGAACACAAAGACGCAATATACATTGAAAGAGCTGTATGACGGGGGCTATTTAGAGAATATCCCGAAGTCGCCTGGAAAAGTTTCCACCGATAAATACGACGCTGAAAAAAGCATTGTGAAAATTGTTAAGGACACTGACGGGGTCACGTATAAAGTGACGCTTGTGGATGGGAACGGTACATTCAAATATATTGATGATAAAGATGTCAGTGAACTTAAGAGAGACGACGTGAAACTAGAATAGGATGCAGGATTAGATGGCATCGATGGCCTATTGGCTAGTGTTTCTTTGCTCTCTTGTTTTTGCCTCCTTTTTCAACGTCGTCGGGTTGCGGGTGCCCGTCGGGGAGTCGATCATCAGGCCGCGGTCGCATTGCCCGGCGTGTGGGCGGACGCTGTCGGCGAGGGAGTTGATCCCAGTTGTGTCTTATGTCGTGCAGCGCGGGCGGTGCAAAGGGTGCGGGGGGCTCATCTCCCCCTTTACCCTGTAATGGAACTTGCGACTGCCGCTCTGTTTACCGCGGCCGCCATTTGGATCGGCTGGGGAGGAAAGCTGATTGTAGCCTGGACGCTTATTAGTCTATTGGCCATTTTGGTTGTGTCTGATCTTCGCTATATGCTGATCCCTGACCGGGTGCTTCTTGCGTTCTCCGGTCTGTTTTTGATTGAGAGGCTTGTGATCCCGTTCTTGCCGTGGATCGATATGTTGATGGGCGCGGCGGTGGGATTCGGTTTGCTTCTTTTGATTGCTGTCCTGTCGAAAGGCGGGATGGGCGGCGGTGATGTGAAGTTGTTTGCCGTGCTTGGATTTGTGCTCGGCTGGAAAATGGTGTTGCTGGCGTTTTTCTTGGCGACATTGTATGGAACGGTGATCGGGCTTGTCGGTATGTTGATAGGACGCGTGCAGCGCGGCAAGCCGATGCCGTTTGCCCCGGCGATCGCACTCGGATCTTTGACAGCGCTGTTTTTTGGTGATCAGCTTGTCGATATGTATAGGGGTCTTTTTTTGTAAGCGTGTGGGAAGAAAGGGGGCAAACGAGAATGGCGTTATGGTGGGGAAAGTCCAAATATGGCAATCTCGTGATCAAAGATCATGTCATTCGCTATGTGGAAGCCAGCCGTGGGCATTCACCTGACGTGAAGCGATGGGGCGAACGGCCTTTGCCGGCCGGAGTGGTGCGCGATGGCCGCATCGTCGATGGGGAAACGCTGGTGATGATTTTGGATGAATGCGTGGAGGAATGGAAAATCGACGGACGGCGGGTGCGCTTTGTTGTCCCTGATCCATTCGTCATGATCCGCGGGTTGCCCCTTCCCGCCCATTTGTCCGATGAAGAGATTCGCGGCTATTTGTTTTTAGAGCTTGGCGAGTCGATCCCTCTTCCGTTTGCTGAACCAGTGTTTGATTATGTGGTGATGGAGAGAACGAACGAGGCGGTGTCGATTTTGCTGTTTGCGGCGCCGGAAGCGGTGGTGTCGGAATACGCCGAGCTTTTCGAGGAAGTCGATTTGCGCCCGGTGGCTGCGGATGTATCGCCGCTTTGCGCGTATCGTCCGTTTTACGCGGCGGGACAAGCTGAGACGGACGACCACATTTTGCTTGTCCAGTTTGACGAATCAGCGGTGAATTTGAGTGTGTTTCACCGCCATTTGCCGCTGTTTATGCGCCATTTGCCGCTTGAAAGCCGGGGGACGGCGGTGATCGTCGATCCGTTCGTCGATGTGTATAAGGAAATGGAACGGATCATGAGCTTTTATTCGTTTTCCATCCAACAAGGCAAGCAGTCCATCACACGCGTGTTTCTCGCCGGCGATCATCCAGAGTTGAGCCATGTGTTTACGGCTTTGACAGAGCGGCTTGAAGTGCCTGTAGAACGGCTCAGAGCGTCCCTGGATCCGTTGCCGGAACGGTTTCATCTTGCTTGGGGATTGGCGTTGAAAGAAGGAAGGGCTGACGATGATCGCTGAAATTAATTTGTTGCCAAAAAAAGAAACGAGGCAGTCGATCCGTCTCGTTTTATTGTTTGGAGCGGCGTTGCTTCTCCTTGCCGGTTTGGTGCTGTATTGGCTGATCGAGCGTGCGGATCACCGTCAAGCTGTGTTGGAATCCGAGTTGAAACAGGTGCGTGCCGAGCAAAGCGTGCTTGCTGCGAAAACAAAACAGGCGGATGAGCAGAAAGAGCGGGAAGAGCTGACAAAAGCGGTGACATGGGCGGAACGCTATCCGCTTAAATCCGTTCCATTGTTGCAGGCATTGACCAAGCAGCTTCCTGAACGTGGATTCGTGATGAATGTGACATACTCGGATCGGACAAAGATGACGATGGTCGTCCAGTTTGATGCGCCGGAAGAGGCGGCCTATTATTTGGATCGATTAGAAAAAGTGAGAATGGTGAAAAACGTCAAACTGGTCAATGTGGCGGCGAACAGCGAGACAAGCGGGGAGCCGGAAGATCATCAAGTCGTGCCAAGATATATGGCGCAATATGAGCTGGAGCTGCAACAGGCTGATGGGGAGGGAAAAAAATCATGAGCCGCTTTGGCAAATGGCCGCTCCTTGCGGCGGCAATGGCGCTTGTCATCATGCTTTTGTTCGCAGCCGCCTATGCATGGCTTGTCATGCCTCGCTACAGCCAACTTGAGCAGATGGAGCAGACGGTGCAGAGCGAGAAAAAGGTGCTTGCCGCTTTGAAGCAAAAGCTCTCTCTTTCTCCCGAAAAAACAGCGGAAACGGTTGCGGCTTTGCAGAAGAAAGTTCCTGTCCATCCGCTTACGGATCAGTTGCTGCTTTTGTTTCAGAAGGCGGAATACGTCGCCGACAGCCGGTTGGTGAGCGTTCAATTTTCCGATGAAGGGGCCGCTTCTTCTCAGCAGAACGGCAATGGCACGAATAACGGAGGAGAAGGAACGCAAGCGGCTTCACCGCCGAGCAGCATCCAGTCCGTCACCGCCCAATTGACTGTGCAGTCGCCTTCCTACTATCAGCTTGAACGGTTTTTAGAAGTGCTGGAGCAGGCGGAACGAATTGTGGCGATCGAAGGGCTGACGGTCACAGGCCCCCCTGAGCTGACATCAACGAACGACGATGTTCAGCCATTGACATATTCGGTGACGGTGAGGGCGTTTTACGCGCCAAAGCTTGAAAAGTGGAAAGCCATTCCTTCCATTTTGGATGTCCCACCTCCAAGCGGCAAAGACAACCCCTTTGCCGCAACGACGCCGGCGTCCTAGAGGGCAAAGGGGGCGACGGAATGATCATTCGCATGAAGCGGGGGATGACCCTCATTGAGCTTTTGGCTGTGCTCGTCATCATCGGTATTGTGGCGATGATCGTCGGTCTTGCCATGTGGACGGTGATTGATCGGGCGCGCGAGCGGGCGTTTGTTTCCGATGCGTATGGACTATATGAAGCGGCGCGGCTGTATGTCGGCGCCGAGAAAGTGGAATTTTTGCCAGCCCGTTCTTCTGCCATATTGTCGTATGGAGAATTGGTGGGCAACGGTTTGCTGGATCCAATCGAAGATCCGTTTACCGGAAATGTATTGCCGCCGGAAACGAATCCATCGTACGTGCTTGCCACGAAGCGGGAAGACGGCGGGATCGATTATGCCGTTTGCTTAAAAGGCGAGACAAAGCAGCTTTGCACCTATGAGGGGCGCGAGCAGCCGATTCCTGTCGAAGCGCTGGGGACCGAGGCGATTCGCAACCGTTGATGTCGGAAAATGAAGAACAGAAGCGGGGACAAGACGACAAATGTCTTGTTCTTTTTTTTTTCGTTTGTGGTAAGATAGGCGAAAGAAATCGAAGCATGAAGAAGGACGGTGGCCAAATGGACAAGCAGCGCATGCGCATTATGGTGAATATCAACGGCAAGCCCCGCCCATTTACCGTGGAGCGTTCGTCGGAAGGACGGCCGTCCGAGGAGTCGGGTGGATATCCGGTGGACAGCCGTCTAGGGAAAGGACAGCGAGCCAAAAACGAGGCGGATGACAGCCGCCAAGTGAGCGCGTTTCAAGAAGGCGGGCCATCTGCAGGCAAGCCATCAACAGGCCTGTGGGTTGTGGAGGATGGGCAAGTTCGAGAAGATGTTGAAACGACGGGTTGGGAAGAGGCGGCCGCCCTTGAGGCGGATGAACGAGTCATTTCCGTTTCCGAGGCGATGCAACAAAAGATGCAACAAAAGAAAAGCGCCAGACGTCGGACATGGCGGCTGCCGGCTCAAGCCAAGTCGCTGCTCGCCGCCGCGTTGGTCGCTGCGTTGGTCGGCATGGCGTTTGGCATGACGGTGCTGCGCATCATTCCGAAGGAAAAATTGGCTTCGTCGCCGGCATCTGAAGCGATGACGGAATTGACAAAGCCTGAAACAGCGGCGGGCGAAGAAGGAAGAGAAAGCGTCGTACGAGCGCCGTTTTCCATTGCGGTCATTCAAGCTGGCGTCTATTCGAATGCGGCGGCGGCCAAGCAGGCGTCCGAATCGATCAAAACAGCAGGCGTGCCGGTCGTCGTCGCGGGGCAAAAACCGGCAGCGCTCTATATCGCCGTCGGCGCGGATAAGGAAACGTTGCGGGCGGTCAACGACAAATATCGCGAAGCAGTGTCGAGCACGTACGTCAAAGAGCTGCTGTTTTCTGCGGATGCAAACGCGCGCCGTTTAGAAATTGTCCGAAAGGGAGAGGCTCTGTACAAACAGATGGCGTCAGTCTCCGCTGCCTTGCTTAGCGGCCGGAATGTCGGCGAAGATGATTGGCGGACGCTGCAAACCGCGTATCATGCATTGGAAAAAAGCAAAATGGACGACGGCAAAACAGCGGGAGGCTATATCGAGGCGCTGAAGCAGGCGTATGTCGCCCTTGCCGCATACAAAGAGCAACGAGATGAAGCGCTGTTGGCCAAAGCCCAGCAACAGCTGCTCGAGGCGCTCGCCGTTTATATCGAATTGGTGCCGTTAGGGAGCTAGAAGCCCCGTTTTTTTTTTTTTTTTGCCTATTGCATGTATAAAGAATTTCCGATTTTTCGTTTCTATATTTATCTCCATACAAGTCGACTATGATATAACGTGGCGAGTGATCGGCTGGATGTAAAACAAAATTTCAACTTTATATAGATGGCAACGAAAACGTTTCACATATCCTTGACGGAAAAGCCGTTTGTCCATTTTTCGACTGTCGAAGGCAAGCCTGTGGCTTGGAAGACCGAACAACCACCCGCTTCACAGACCCATACATGGGTCTAAAAGCCGCGTTGTTCGGTCGCCCGACAGTCGATCAAATGCCTAGTAAAATCTGCAAATGTTCATGCTTCAAATGGCATCTATACAGAAAATTGCCTTTCACCGCAAAATTTGCTACGATACAAATGAATCTTCCGAGCCGAAACGAGTGAAAGGAGAATGAACGATGCCTCCAAGGTTCGTGCTTGCTTCCTGCTCCCCGCGCCGCAGGCAGATCCTCGAGCTGGCCGGTTGGCCGTTTGACGTTCAAGAAAGTCAAGCCGATGAGACGATCGCCCCCGGAACGCCCCCTGATGAAGCGGTCCAACTGCTTGCCCGCCGGAAAGTTGAGGCGGTGGCGCCGTCTGTCCCTGATGAGTACGTTCTTGGCGCTGATACAATCGTGGTGTGCGATGGCCGCTTGTTAGGGAAGCCGCGCACGGAAGAAGAAGCTTTCGCCATGTTGCGGCTCTTGTCCGGGCGAACGCATGACGTATGGACCGGCGTCGCCATCGCACTCCCTCATGGATCAATCACATCGTTTGCGGAAAAAACAGCCGTCACGTTTTGGGAGCTCGATGACGAGGAAATTGCCGCCTATATTGCGACCGGGGAGCCGATGGACAAGGCGGGGGCGTATGGCATCCAAGGCCGCGCCGCCCTGTTTGTCAAACGGATCGAAGGCGACTATTTGACGGTCGTCGGCCTGCCGCTGTCGCGGACGGTGAGGGAATTGCGCCGGCTCGGGTGGCCGCCGGCATAGATGAAAGCACAGGCGGCCGCTGTCTGGAGCTTTTTGGCAAAAGGACGCCCCCGCAAACGGATTCTGCTGTCGTACCGAGGGGCGGTTCAAGCCTCTCCATCTTTCGATGAAGCAAAACAAAAAAGGGGGAGTATGATGGCGTGGATGATCCGCGATGTGCCGAAAGACAGCCGGCCGCGTGAACGGCTGCTGTCATCAGGGCCAGAAAGTTTATCCGACCATGAACTGATCGCCATTTTGTTGCGCACGGGTACGAAGGAGGAGTCGGTCGTGCAGCTTGCCCAGCGTCTCCTTCGCCATTTTGAGGGGCTGAGGCCGCTCAAAGACGCAACGGTCGAAGAAATGACGAACATCAAAGGGATCGGGCCGACGAAAGCCGTGCAAATTTTGGCGGCGCTCGAGCTCGGCCGACGCATCCACCAGTCCGGCTGCGCCGACCGCTATGTGATTCGTTGCCCGGAAGACGGAGCGAAATACGTCATGGAAGATATGCGCTTTTTATCGCAAGAACATTTTGTCGCCATTTATTTAAATACGAAAAATCAAGTCATCTACCGCAAAACGGTGTTCATCGGCAGTTTAAACGCCTCGATTGTCCATCCGCGCGAAGTGTTTAAAGAGGCGATCAAACGTTCCGCCGCCTCAGTCATTTGTGTGCATAACCATCCTTCTGGTGATCCGACTCCAAGCCGCGAAGACATCGATGTGACGAAACGGCTCGCGGAATGCGGGCGCATCATCGGCATCGAACTTTTGGACCACCTCATCATCGGCGATCAAAAATTCGTCAGTTTGAAAGAAAAAGGCTATGTCTGACGGTTCTCATTTTTTGTCGAATCAGTTATAATATCAACTATGGGTTTTTCCGAATCCGTTCGGGCGGTGTTGTACAATTTATAAATGACTTGGCATCTGATCCATGTTGTCAATAGAAAATCATATGCATTTCGTTTCGGAAAGGAAGATCGATCATATGTTTGGAATTGGGACGAAAGATCTCGGGATTGATTTAGGAACAGCGAATACGCTCGTTTATGTGAAGGGAAAAGGAATCGTTTTGCGCGAGCCGTCGGTTGTCGCCATTCAGCGCGACACGAAGCAAATCGTCGCCGTCGGCAATGAAGCGAAAAACATGATCGGGCGCACGCCGGGCAACATCGTGGCGCTTCGTCCGATGAAAGACGGCGTCATCGCCGATTATGAAACGACGGCGACGATGATGAAATATTTCATTCGCAAGGCCGTCAAAACGAAAGGGTTGTTTGCCAGCAAGCCGTATGTGATGGTATGCGTGCCGTACGGCATCACGGCCGTGGAGGAGCGCGCGGTCATCGATGCGACGCGCCAGGCTGGAGCACGCGATGCCTATACGATTGAAGAACCATTTGCGGCCGCGATCGGGGCCAATTTGCCGGTGTGGGAGCCGACCGGGAGCATGGTCGTCGACATCGGCGGCGGTACGACTGAAGTGGCCGTGATTTCGCTCGGCGGCATCGTGACGAGCCAGTCGATTCGCATCGCCGGCGATGAAATGGATGAGGCGATCATTCAATACATCCGAAAAACGTACAATTTGATGATCGGAGAACGGACGGCGGAGGCGATTAAAGTCGAGATCGGCTCAGCCGGAAATCCGGAAGGAATCGGAAACATGGAAATTCGCGGCCGCGACTTGCTCACTGGGCTGCCAAAAACGATCGAAATCAGCGCCGAAGAAGTGGCTGAGGCGCTGCACGATACGGTCTATGCGATCGTCGAGTCGGTGAAAAACACGCTCGAAAAAACACCGCCGGAGCTGGCGGCTGACATTATGGACCGCGGCATCGTGCTGACAGGCGGCGGCGCTTTGTTGCGCAATTTGGACAAGGTCATCAGCAAAGAGACGGACATGCCGGTCATCGTCGCGGAAAATCCGCTTGATTGCGTGGCCATTGGCACCGGGAAAGCGCTCGACCACATCGACTTGTTTAAAAACAAGGCGAGAGACCATCGCTGACGGTAAGAAGGTGTGACGCATGCCACAGCTTTTTGGGAATAAGCGTCTCATTTTTTTGCTCGTCAGCATCGTCATCCTTGTCATGTTGATCGGCTTTTCCCTGCGCAGCCGCGAAGAATTGACGTGGCCGGAGCAGTTTGTAAAAGATACGGTCGGTTTTGTTCAGCTTCTGTTTGGGAAGCCCGCCCAGCAAGTCGCGGGCTTCTTTGAAAATGTGAGCGATCTTCGCCGTACATATAAGGAAAACGAACTGCTGAAGGCAAGACTTGAGGAATATGCGGCGCTTGAGACCGAGGTCGAGGCGCTGCGGCAAGAAAACGAACGGCTGCGCGCGTTGCTCGATAAAAAAGAGAGCTTGCGTGATTTTGTTTCGATTCAGGCGACGGTGATCGGGCGGAACCCGGATCGTTGGCGGGAAACGATCATCATCAACAAAGGCGAGCAACACGGCGTGAAAAAAGATATGGCCGTCATCACCCCAGCGGGGCTTGTCGGCAAGGTGCAGCACGCTTCCCAATTTACGTCCACTGTGCAGCTGTTAAGCGCGCTTGACCAAAACAACCGCATTTCCGCTTATATCCAAGGAAAGGAAAACGTGTTTGGGTTGATCGAAGGCTACGATGAGAAGCGGCGCGAGTTGCTGCTCGGAGAAATTCCGATTGACGCCAAAGTGGAAAAAAGGCAAAAAGTGTTGACTTCCGGCCTTGGCGGCGTGTTTCCGAAAGGACTGCCGATCGGTGAGGTGACCGAGATCAAGCCGGACCAATACGGATTGACGAAAGTCGTCTATGTCAAGCCGTTTGCCAACTTGTATGATATTGACGACGTCATGATTGTGAAACGAACCATCGATGCAGCACTGCAGGAAAAGGAGGAGGCAAAGTGAACAAGTGGCGTCTCCCTTTCCTTGCGGTGTTATGTTTTGTGAGTGAGAGCCTTTTTGTTGATGTATGGCCAAAAGGCGACTTGTATGTCCACTATTTTTTTGTTCCCCGGTTTTTTCTTGTTTTTCTCGTGTTCACAGCGATGCATTTCGGCGGGACGCGGGCGATGGGGTACGGGTTCATCTTCGGTTTTCTGTACGACTGCGTCTACACAGAGCTGCTCGGTGTTTATGCGTTTGCCTATACGCTTATCGCCTACTTGGCGGGCAAAGCGATGAAATGGTTCCACCAAAACTGGTTCGTTGCATCGCTCTTGTCGCTGCTTTCCATTGTGCTGCTTGACAGTTATGTCTACGGCATCCAGCTGTTGATCGGGCGGACCGATTGGTCGTTTTCTGTTTTTTGGGACCGCCGTCTATGGCCGACGCTGCTTCTGAACGTCGCGTTTTTGCTCGTCTTTTCGTACCCGCTCGAACGGCGATTGGCCAAAATTCGCCGGTTTGAGCAGGAAGAATAAAAGAGGAAAAACGGCCCGTTTTGTAGAATTATTCGTTGGGGTGAACGTTGTGGCGAAACAAAAGCAGCAGTACGTGACGATTAAAGGGACGAAAGATGGGCTGACGCTGCATCTCGATGACCGCTGCTCGTATGACGATTTATTGAAAGAAATCGAGGAGCGGCTTGTCAAACAAGCTGGCGTCGCGCCAGACAGCCCCCTTGTCTCTGTTCATCTGAAAATGGGAAACCGCTATTTGACGCCTGCCCAAGAGGAAGAGGTGCGTGCGCTCATCCGCCGTTCAAAAAATTTGGTCGTCGATTCGATCGAAAGCAATGTCATGTCGAAAGCAGAAGCGATAGAATGGATGAGAAAAACGGAAATTGTGCCCGTTTCGCGCATTGTCCGTTCGGGGCAAGTGCTTCATGTCGAAGGGGATTTGCTGCTGATCGGCGACGTGAACCCTGGCGGAACGGTCATTGCCGGAGGCAACATTTTCATTCTCGGCGCCTTGCGCGGCATCGCCCATGCCGGGTATGCCGGCAATAAACAGGCGATCATCGCTGCATCGGTCATGAAACCGATGCAGCTGCGCATCGGCGACATCATGAGCCGAGCGCCCGATTCGAAAACGGATGAAGGAAATGAAATGGAATGCGCCTATATTGATGAGCATAACCAAATTGTTGTCGACCGCCTTCAGCTGCTGATGCATTTGCGGCCGAATTTGACGCGCTTAGAAAGGAGAATGTGACCGTGGGAGAAGCGATCGTCATCACTTCCGGAAAAGGCGGCGTCGGCAAAACGACGACGACCGCGAACCTTGGGACGGCCCTCGCCATTCTAGGGAAGCGGGTGTGCCTTGTCGACACCGACATCGGGCTGCGCAACCTCGATGTCGTGCTTGGGCTTGAGAACCGAATTATTTATGATTTGGTCGATGTCGTGGAAGGGCGTTGCACAGTGCAAAAAGCGCTTGTGAAAGACAAGCGGTTCGATAACTATTTGTATTTGTTGCCGGCCGCGCAAACGAGCGATAAGTCGGCGGTCAACCCCGCGCAAATGAAACAGCTCATTGAGGAGCTGAAACAGGAATACGATTATGTGCTCATCGACTGTCCGGCTGGAATCGAACAAGGCTATCGCAACGCTGTCGCCGGCGCAGACGAAGCGATCGTCGTCACGACGCCGGAAGTGTCGGCGGTCCGCGACGCCGACCGCATCATCGGCTTGCTTGAAGCGGAGGAGCACGTCAAACCGCCGCGCCTCATCATCAACCGCATTCGCAGCCATATGGTGAAAAACGGCGATATGTTGGATGTCGACGAAATCATCTCGCATTTATCGATCGAGTTGCTCGGCATTATCGCCGACGATGAAAACGTGATCAAAGCGTCGAACCGCGGCGAGCCGATTGTGCTGGACCCAAACAGCAAAGCGTCGATCGCCTTCCGCAACATCGCCCGCCGCATCCTCGGCGAGTCGGTGCCGCTGCCGCCGCTTGAGGAAGAGGAGAAGGGGTTGTTTTCAAAGATTCGGAAAATATTTAGTTTGAAATCATGAAGTTGGCGCAAGAAGGCCGTTGAATGGGCCTTCTTTTTTTATTCATATTGTTGTGCCGTTTGGAATTCCTGATCTGTAACAACGGAAGCAGATGGTATCGATCGGTTGCGGCGCTCAGCCGAAACGTTGGTGTGAAACCGTTTGAGGGATTTGTTTGCGGACGTGTTCGGCGAGGCGCGGCGAAAAACGCTCGTTCATATTCCATGAGGTTGTCTCATAAATTAGTACAAACGTTGTTGGAAAGGTGGAGGGGGGACGTATGGATCGACGCGTCCGTGAGATGAAAAAACGCATTGAAAAACGAAGAAGGGAACGTCAATATAAGGGGCAGGATCCAAAAGAATCTAGATGGAGCGCCGCTGATGAGGAGCGGTACGGGCTGCCGGTCGTCACGTATGACCGCTATTCGTTTGAATCCGCTCCCCATCCGTTGTTCCGCAAAGAATGGTTTTTATTCAAAACACTCATCGCTGCCTGTCTCGTGCTCGTGACGGCCATTTTGTTCCGGCATCCGTCCGCTTCCCTCGAGCCGGCGCGGCAGTTTATTGCCCGGACGATGGAAACCGAGTTTCAGTTTGCGGCCGTCTCAGCCTGGTATGAAAAAACGTTCGGTGAGCCGCTCGCTTTTTTTGCTCCGAAAAAGGAAGAAAAGGTGAAAACGGCTTCATCCTATGCAGTGCCGGCTTCTGGACGGATTCTCGAAAGTTTTGAAAAAAACGGGGAGGGTGTGACGATCGAAACCGAGAATGGAGCCAAAGTGGAGGCGATGAAAGAAGGGATTGTCACCTTTGCCGGTGTGAAAGACCGTCTCGGCAAAACGGTCATCATCCAACATGCGGACGGCACGGAGACGTGGTATGGACGTTTGGGGGCCATTTCGGTGAAATTGTATGATTTTGTCGAAATGGGGCAGGAAGTTGGCACGGCCGAGGCGAGCGAGGCAAATAAACAGAAAGGGCTGTTTTATTTTGCGATTAAACAAGGAGATGAATTTATCGATCCGATTCAGGTGATTTCCTTTGAATAAGTATATGGCGCTGCTCGGGAAGCTGCACGTCCACCCGCTGTTATGGCTGATCGGCGGCATCGCGGTGCTTACCGCCCATTTCAAGCAGCTTTGCCTGCTGTTTTTCATCGTCCTCGTTCATGAGCTCGGCCATGCGGCGGCAGCCGCGTTTTTCTCTTGGCGGGTGAAGCGGATTTTGCTGCTGCCGTTCGGCGGAGTGGCGGAAGTCGAAGAGCACGGCAACCGGCCGTTTGGCGAGGAGTGGATCGTGACGCTCGCCGGGCCGGCCCAGCATCTGTGGCTCACAGCGGCGGCGTTTTTTTTGTGGAAGGCCGGCATGATGGATGGCGGGAGCTGGGAGCTCTTTTTTCGCTACAATGCGGCCATTTTCGCTTTGAACTTGCTGCCGATCTGGCCGCTGGATGGAGGCAAGCTATTGTTTTTGCTGCTGTCCTACCGCCGCCCGTTCAGCGAAGCGCACCGGAACACGGTCGCCATATCGGCCGCCGTGCTTGCTGTCGGCGTCGTTCTTTTGTTTGTGTTGGCGCCGCGCCAGCTTGATTTATGGGCGATCGCCGCCTTTTTGGCGCATGCTCTTTGGCAGGAGCAAAAGCAGCATCCGTATGTCGTTATGCGCTTTTTGCTTGAGCGGTATTATGGAAACAAAGGCGGCTATACAAAGCTGCGGACGATTACGGCGCCGGCGGACGAACGCATCTCGGCCGTGCTGCAGCGATTTTACCGCGGACAAAAGCATGCGATCATCGTCGTTCGCGACGGGCGCGAACGGGCGACGCTCGATGAAAACGAGCTGCTGCATGCGTTTTTTGCCGAAAAGCAAGCCGATGCGCCGCTTGGCGCTCTCATCTATTGATCGCGGCTATAGATAGATGCAACGAAAAAGTTTCACATATCCTTGATGGAAAAGTTGCTTATCTATGTTTTTGACTGTCGGAGGCAAGCCTGTGGTTTGGGAGGCCGAACGACCGCTCGCTTCACAGACCCATACATGGGTCTGAAAGCGGCGTTGTTCGGTCGCTCGACAGTCGATCCAATGCTCGGTAAAAGCTGCAAATGTGAAAGCTTCAAATGGCATCTATATAGTCGTTTGCACCGTTTCATCATCGCCCGCCGGGGGACGAAGATGACGGTTGACGGCCGGCCGTTTCTATGTTACGATAGATGACGTTGTAGACTTTTTGTCCTGCCAACAAGGGCAAAAGAGGGCGGCTGTCGCAAAAAGACGCACCCGCACTACAACCGCTCAGCGCGGGCGATGAAGCGCTCCGTCTTGGGCCGCCTTGGCGCTGGCGAGTCTGAGTCCATGAAGGAGGTGCGATGCATGTACGCAATTATCGAAACTGGCGGCAAACAATTGAAAGTCGAAGAAGGCCAAGAAATTTACATCGAAAAATTGGATGCGAATGAAGGCGATACGGTCACGTTTGACAAAGTGCTGTTCGTCGGCGGGGAAACGGTGAAAATCGGCAACCCGACGGTCGAAGGCGCAACCGTGACGGCGAGAGTGCAAAAACACGGCCGACAAAAGAAAATTATCGTCTTCAAATATAAAGCGAAAAAGAACTATCGCCGCAAACAAGGCCACCGTCAGCCGTACACGAAAGTCGTCATCGAAAAAATCAACGCGTAACGATGATCCGCGTCACGATTGAACGGGAAGCGGACGGCCGCATCCGCGCGTTTACGATGGAAGGGCACGCCCATTTTGCGAAACGCGGGCAGGACATTGTATGCGCCGGCGCTTCGGCGGTCTCGTTCGGCACGATCAACGCCATCGAGACACTTATTGGCGTAAGCCCGCATGTTTCGCTCGGCAAAGACGGCGGCTATCTCCGCTGCGAGCTTCCAAAGCTGGAAGAAGCGGCGGCAGAGAAAGTGCAGTTGTTGTTGGAAGCGATGGTCGTTTCGCTAAAGACGATCGAACGCGATTACGGAACATTTATCCGCGTGACATCCATCTAGCGGGAGGTGACTGCCATGCTGAGACTTGACCTGCAATTTTTTGCTTCGAAAAAAGGGGTCGGTTCGACGAAAAACGGCCGCGACTCGATCGCGAAACGTCTTGGCGCAAAACGGGCTGACGGTCAATTCGTCACCAGCGGTTCGATTTTGTACCGTCAACGCGGAACGAAAGTCCATCCGGGCTTGAACGTCGGCCGCGGCGGCGACGATACGCTGTATGCGAAAATCGACGGCATCGTCCGCTTCGAGCGGCTCGGCCGCGACCGCAAACGCGTCAGCGTCTACCCGGTCAGCCAAGAAGCGTAATCGATGTGAAAAAACTCTAACCGTTCGGTTAGAGTTTTTTCTTTTTGGCGTAGAAAAATCGTTCCCGTTCAATGTCAAAAAATGTTATAGTAAAAGTACATGCCTCCCCCATGGAGGCGGAAGTCCAAGCGAGGCAGGGAGCCTACGCTTAGTGGATAGGGGAGCGTTGGATGGAGAAGCGATGGACTGTCGTTGAGGTGATGCGCCATGCCCGCCATGACTGGCTGAACAAAATCCAGCTCATCAAAGGGCATTTGGCGCTCAATAAAATCGAACGGGTGCAGGAAATCATTGAAGACATGATCGCCGAGATGCATCAGGAAACACGGTTGACGAACTTGAAAGCCGAGCAGTTCGCTGAGCTTGTCATGACCTATAACTGGGAGCCGCGCCCGCTTTTTCTTGAGTATGAAATCACGGACGGCGAAGCCGATTGGTCGCGGTGCGATGAGCAGCTGACTGAATGGTGCCGCCAATTTTTTCACCTGCTTGAAGCGCAATCCGATGAGCGGACAGAAAACCATTTATGTTTGTCCATTGAGCTGTCCGACCGACGGGCGGCGCTGTTTTTGGATTATTGCGGCACGTTTCGAGACGGCGAAGCCATTCGCACTTGGCTTAAGCGCTGCGAACCATCACCGCCGCTTCGGCTCGCGTCGTTTGCCGTTGGCGAGGGCGAATTGACGGTGGAGCTTGAGCTTTTGGCGGCGGAATCTTGACCATTGGTTGGACGAAGGAAAATGGAAGGCAAAGCTTATTTTGCCCTAAGAGGTGCGAACGAATCGATCCAATCGGACCGAAAAGCGGCGGCTGGGCTTGAGCCGTCCCGCCAGCCCGCAGACGGCCGGTGCTTGCGTACATATTGACATCATGGAATCGACTCTGTATACAATAATAAGTATTAGTCATACTCATTTCGCCATGATACCATGATGGAAGCGAATCGGAGGAACAGCCATGTTTGTTGATCAGGTGAAAATTTATGTGAAAGGCGGGGACGGCGGCAACGGCATGGTCGCGTTCCGCCGGGAAAAATACGTCCCAAAAGGCGGGCCGGCCGGCGGAGACGGCGGCAAAGGCGGCGATGTCGTCTTTGTCGTTGATGAAGGGCTGCGGACGTTGATGGATTTCCGCTACCAGCGCCATTTTAAAGCGCCGCGCGGCGAAAACGGCATGTCGAAAAACCAGCATGGCAAAAATGCGGAAGACTTGATTGTCAAAGTGCCCCCAGGCACCGTTGTCATCGATGCGGATACGAACGAAGTGCTCGCCGATTTGACCGAGGCGGGGCAGCGATTTGTCGTTGCCAAAGGCGGGCGCGGCGGGCGCGGCAACACCCGATTTGCGACGGCGTCCAACCCAGCGCCGGAAATTGCGGAAAACGGCGAACCGGGCGAAGAGCGCAACATCATTTTAGAGCTGAAGCTTCTCGCTGACGTCGGGCTGGTCGGGTTTCCAAGCGTCGGCAAATCGACGCTGCTGTCGGTCGTCTCCGCAGCCCGTCCGAAAATCGCCGAGTACCATTTTACGACGCTCGTTCCGAACTTGGGCGTTGTCGAAACGGAAGACGGGCGCAGTTTTGTGATGGCCGACTTGCCGGGATTGATTGAAGGGGCCCATCAAGGGGTCGGGCTCGGGCATCAGTTTTTGCGCCATATTGAACGGACGCGTGTCATCGTCCATGTCATCGACATGGCGGCGGTCGAAGGGCGCGATCCGTACAACGATTATCTCGTCATCAACGAAGAGCTGAAACAGTACAATTTGCGCTTGACCGAGCGGCCGCAAATTGTTGCCGCCAATAAAATGGACATGCCGAACGCCGAAGAAAATTTGCGCCGCTTCAAAGAGAAAGTCGGCGATGCGGTGCCGGTCTTTCCAATTTCTGCAGCGACAAGACAAGGAGTGCGCGAGCTGTTGTTTGCCATCGCCGACCTGTTGGAAACGACGCCGGAATTCCCGCTTCATGAACGGGAAGATCCGGCCGTGCAGCGCGTCGTGTACAAATATGAAAAAGAGGAGCCGCCGTTTACGATCACCCGCGCCAGCGACGGAGCATTCATTTTGGCGGGCGACAAAATTGAAAAGTTGTTTAAGATGACGGATTTCTCGCGCGAAGAATCGGTGCGCCGCTTCGCCCGCCAGCTGAAGGCGATGGGGGTGGATGATGCGCTGCGCGAGCGCGGCGCGAAAGACGGAGACACGATCCGGTTGCTTGATTACGAGTTCGAGTTTGTCGACGACTGGGATGAATAGAGCGGGGGAAGATGCGGTGGAGAAAAAATTTTATTTGGTGCGCGAAGACGTCCTGCCGGAAGCGATGAAGAAAGTCGTGCTCGCGAAACAGCTGCTTGAGCGGAAAAAAGCCGCCTCGGTCGCCGAGGCGGCGCAGCTCGCCAACATCAGCCGCGGTGTGTTTTACAAATACCGCGATGCCATTTTTCCGTTCCAAGCGGTGACGAAAGAAAACATCGTCACGCTCTTTTTCCATTTAGAAGACCGCTCCGGAACGTTGTCACAGCTGCTTGGCGTTGTGGCGGCGGCCGGCTGCAACGTGCTGACCATCCATCAAACGATTCCGCTTCAAGGGAGGGCGAACGTGACGCTGTCGGTCAGCACAAACGATATGAACGAGGAGATTGATGAGCTCCTCGCTAAGCTCAAACAGCTCGAATTTGTCGAAAAAGTGGAAATTGTCGGTTCGGGAGTGTATTAAAGCAAGGGAGAGGCAAACGAGATGAAAATCGGTTATTTAGGACCGAAGGCGACGTTCACCGAAGCGGCGGCTGCTCTTCTTTTTCCGTCGCAGCCGCGGGAGCCGTATGACACGATTCCCGATTGCATTGACGCCGCGGCGGCCGGAGAGATTGAAGCGGCCGTGGTGCCGCTCGAGAACGCCTTGGAAGGATCGGTCAATTTGACACTCGACTATTTAATTCACGAACAGCCGTTGCCGATCATCGGCGAAATCGTTGTGCCGATCGAGCAACATTTGATGGTGCACCCATATTTCACCCCGCATTGGCGCGAAGTGAAAGAAGTGTATTCCCACTCGCATGCCATTGCCCAATGCCGGAAGTTTTTGCATACGGTGCTGAAAGGGGCGAAGCAAGTGCCGATGACGTCAACGAGCGCCGCCGCGAAATTTGTGAGCGAGCATCCGCACTTGCCGGCGGCGGCGATCGCCAACCGGCTGGCGGCGGAAAAATACGGGCTGGTGATCGTGCAGGAAAACGTCCACGATTACGATTACAACCATACGCGCTTTATTGTCGTCAGCCGGCGCAAAGAACCGCTTTCGCCTGCTTCGCCTCTTTATGCTGGCGACAAGACGACCGTGGTCGTCATGCTGCCGCAAGACCGTCCGGGCGCACTCCATCAAGTGTTATCAGCGTTTGCCTGGCGGCGGCTCAACTTGACGAAAATCGAATCGCGCCCAGCGAAAACGGGCCTTGGAAATTATTTCTTTATTATTGACATCGACGCGCCGATGGATGACGTCCTCATCCCGGGGGCGATCGCGGAAATTGAGGCGCTCGGCTGCACTGTGCAGCTGTTGGGCAGCTATCCATATTACTTTGCTTGACACAGACAAAAACACGCGGGCGGTCTGCTGCCGTCCTCCTGTTCCTTTTTAGACGGCCCGCCGCGCAGTATTCCGCAGGGAATGAACCGATGTTCGGCCAGGTCCAGTTTACGCTTCGATGAGAAAGCCGGCTTGTTTCAAGGCGCGGCAGGCGGCGTCAAGCTTCACTGGTGAATCGGCTTCCAGCGTATGCAAATGGGTTCCGTCCGTCAGCTGCAACAAATACGACGATTTTGTCGCCTCGATTTTGGCGATGAATTGGTCGACTTCCAGGCGGTTGCTCACCATGATCGAGGCGGTTAAATCGCCGTAAACCGGATGCTCGATTTTGACGTCCTTGACTGTCACGCCGCAATCCACGAGCAAATACAACTCTTCTTTCGTCTGTTCTGGCGTATGGAAGCAGGCGACCGTCCTCGTGTACGTTTTGGCCGGTTCAGCCGGCTTTAAATACAAATAGCCTTGGCTTGTGGCGATGATTGGTTCGTTGCGCGCCTTTAACAGTGAAATGTCTTGGACGATCACTTGGCGGCTGACGTTCGTTTTCGCTGCCAGCTCAGCCCCCGTGAGCGGCGCTTCGCTTTCTTTCAACCATTGCAAAATGAGCTGGCGCCGCCTTTCCCCTAAAATTTTCTTTTCCTCTTTCACCTGCCATTCCTCCTTTCATGCCGATGTAAGTCGCTCCAATGTGGAAACGAACTGGTCGATCTCCGCTTCGGTCGTGGCCGCGCCCAATGAGACGCGGATGAATTGCTTCGCTTCTTCAGGCGTTTTCCCGACGGCGAGCATCGTCCGCGACGGCGCTTGCAGCCCGACTTGGCAGGCGCTGCCGGTGGAAATGGCGATGCCGGCGCGGTTGCATTCAAGCATCACAAGCTGCCCTTCGTACCCAGCGACGGACAAACCGATAATATGGGCAAGACGGAAATCGGGATGGCCTTCCACCGCCACCGGCAGCTGTTTGGCGGCGATGGCGTGAATCAACCGATTCCGCAGTCGTTCCAAACGCGACTGTTCGTCCGCCATTCGTCGATGGAGCTGCTGCGCGGCCGTAATGAAGGCGGCAATACCCGGTACGTTGATCGTTCCCGGCCGAAAGCCTGATTCGTGCGTCGCTCCCGGGAATACCGGCTTCCAATGCCGGCGCGGGTTGATGTACACAGCGCCGACCCCTTTGGGACCGTACACTTTATGGGCGGAAACGGATAGGCTGTCTAGTCCTATCTCTTGAACATCTAGCTGTATTTTAGCAAAAGTTTGCACGCAGTCGCTATGAAAAAGGACGCCGTGCGCCCGCAGGAGGCGGCCGATGTCGGCAAGCGGCTGAATCGTGCCGATTTCCGAGTTGGCGTGCTGGATGGAAGCAAGGATTGTCTTCGGCGTGATCGCCCGCTCCAAATCGGCAAGTCGAATGCGCCCGAATCGGTCGACGGGCAAATACGTGACCGTATATCCTTCTGTTTCCAGCTGTTTGAACAGGTGATGGAGCGAGGCATGCTCGATTTCGGTCGTGATCAGGTGGTTTCCCTTATGCCGGTAGGCGGCAGCTAGCGAACGGATCGCGAGCACGTTCGCTTCCGTTCCGCCGCTTGTGAAATAGATCCCTTCCGCTTCTCCGTTAATCATGGCGGCGAGTTCGCGCCGGCATAAGGCAAGCAGTTGTTTCGCTTTCGTTCCGATGTCATGCAAGCTGCTTTCGTTGCCAAAGTAAACGGACGCCGCTTCAGCGTAAGCGGCGATCGCCTCTTGGCACATTGGCGTCGTTGCCGCGTAATCCAAATAAATCATATTCCCCCGCCTTTGCATCATTTTTTTCGCCAAACCTCTTGCCATTAGTTTAAATATGTGTAAATATAGGTGTCAAGACAGGTGAAAAGAAAGGGGCGTCCGAGAGTGAAGGAAGGTGGCGTGATTATCGTCGGAAGCGGGCTGGCGGCGTTAACGGTCGCGTATCATTTATCTGAGCTCGACCATGTGATGATATTCACGAAAAAACGTTGCACCGACAGCAATTCATGGCGGGCGCAAGGAGGGGTGGCCGCGGCGCTGGCAGAGAGCGACGATTGGCGCGCTCATTTCCGCGATACGATGGTCGCCGGCTGCTTTCATAACGATGAACGAATGGTCGAACGGCTTGTCCGCGAAGGGCCGAGGCGGCTGCAAGAATGGATCAACGCCGGCATGGCGTTTGATCGGGACGAACGCGGCCGGTTTTGTTTCGGCCTTGAAGGCGGGCATAGCCACCGCCGGATTTTGCACGCCGGCGGCGATCAAACGGGCAAAGCACTCGTTTCGTTTTTGCTTGAGCGGCTCGAGGGACGCGTATGGATGGAAGAAGGCGAGCAGGTGATTGATTTGCTTGTGGAAGAGGGGCGTTGCGTCGGGGTGAAAACGAAGCGGGAAGACGGTTCGGTGTCCATTTGGCCGGCGTCGGCCGTCGTGTTGGCGACCGGTGGATGCGCCGGATTGTATACGTTCACTTCCAATGCGCCGACGGCGACTGGCGACGGCATTGCCATGGCGTACCGCGCCGGTGCGGCGGTGGCGGATATGGAGTTTATCCAATTTCATCCGACGATGCTCGTTGCCGGCGGAAAAGCGGTCGGGCTCGTCTCGGAAGCGGTGCGCGGCGAAGGGGCGGTGCTTGAGGCGGAAGATGGAAGACCGCTGATGGACGGCGTCCATCCGCTTCGCGATCTCGCTCCGCGCGACATCGTCGCCCGAGCGATCGCGGCGGAACTCGATCGCGGCGGCCGCGTCTATTTGAATATTTCCCGCGTGTCCCACTTCCGCCGCCGCTTTCCGACGATCGCTGCGCTATGTGAGGCTTATGGCGTCGACCTTGAAGCCGGCCGCCTTCCTGTCGCGCCGGGCGCCCATTTTTTAATGGGCGGCGTTGTCGTCAACGAGTGGGGACAGACGACGGTTCCGGGCTTGTACGCCGTCGGGGAAGCGGCGTGCACCGGTGTGCACGGCGCCAACCGGCTCGCAAGCAACTCGTTGCTTGAAGCGATCGTCTTTGGATTCCGTGCGGCCTGCGCCATCCGCCGTCAAGCGGCGTGGCCGGAAACGGTGCACCGAGCGGATTCATCCAGCCCGCGTCGTTTGATTGTACCACGGCTGCCAGAGCGGGCGCTCATTCGCGAACAGCTGTCAACGTTTGTCGGCATCGTCCGCAACGGCGATCGGCTTCGCGAAGCGGTCGACTGGTTGGAACAGTTTTCGTTGCCGGATTGGCTGGATGGCGACCTTGAACGATTGTCGGCAGAGGAGATTGAAACAGGATACATGTTGCTAGTGGGCTGGCTTGTCGCTTCATCAGCGCTTGGGCGCACGGAAAGCCGCGGCGGCCATTACCGGAGCGATTTTCCGCGTGAATGCCCAAAGTGGCGGGGGCGGCGCCTCGTGCGGACGAAAGAAGAGTGGGCCCGCCTTGGGGCTGGGAGGTAAAGCGGCAAAGAAAACGGAGGGATGAAAGATGAACCGGTTGAAGCTCGAACAACTGCTGCGACAGTTTTTTCTTGAAGATATTGGCGACGGCGATGTGACGAGCGAGACGATTTTTCCGGCTCATGAACGGGCATCAGGCATGTTTATGGCCAAAGCGGACGGGGTGGTGGCCGGCGTCGGCATTATTGCGGCGGGCTATCAGCTGCTGGATCCGCGCGTCGAAGTAACCATCATGAAACAGGACGGCGAACGGGTCAAAGCCGGCGAAACGATCGCCGTCGCATCCGGCCCGGTCGGGCCGCTGTTGTCCGGTGAGCGCGTCATTTTAAACTTGCTGCAGCGGTTAAGCGGCATTGCCACCGTGACGCGACAGGCCGTTGACTTGCTTGGCAATAGCTCCACACGCATTTGCGACACGCGGAAAACGACGCCGGGGCTGCGCATGCTTGAAAAATATGCCGTCACATGCGGCGGCGGCTATAATCACCGCTTTGGTCTGTACGACGGTGTCATGATTAAAGACAACCATATCGCCTTTTGCGGATCGATCGCCCGCGCCGTCAAAACGGTGCGGGAGCGGCTTGGGCATATGGTGAAAATCGAAGTAGAGACCGAAACGGAAGACGAAGTGCTCGAGGCGGTCGAAGCCGGGGCGGATGTCATTATGTTTGACAACCGGACGCCGGATGAGGTGCAGGCGTTCGTCCGGCTTGTGCCAAAGCCAATCATCACGGAAGCGTCGGGGGGAATTACGCTCGCCAATGTGGTGGCGTACGGCGCGACCGGAGTCGACTACATTTCGCTCGGATGTTTAACCCATTCCGCCCCGGCGCTCGATATGAGTTTCAATTTGCGATAATGGAGGGGAGAACCGTGAACGTCCTTGAACAGTTGAAACGGCTGGATGAGATGCCGGAATGGTATAAAACGATGGAACGAAGCGAGCTCGAAGCACGCGCCCGCGCGGTGAAAGAACGGTTCGGCCGGCGCCTTTTCATCCCGGGTCATCACTACCAAAAGGATGAGGTCATTCAGTTCGCCGATGCGACCGGCGATTCGCTTCAGCTTGCCCAGCTCGCGGCAAAGAACAGCGAAGCCGAATATATTGTGTTTTGCGGCGTCCATTTTATGGCGGAAACCGCCGATATTTTAACGAGCGACGCCCAAACGGTCATTTTGCCGGACTTGCGCGCCGGCTGTTCAATGGCTGATATGGCCGATCTTTTCCAAGTCGAGCGGGCATGGGCGGCGCTTATGGAGCGGTTTGGCGAGACGATCGTGCCGCTTGTGTACGTCAATTCGACCGCGGCGATTAAAGCGTTTGTCGGCCGCCATGGCGGAGCGACCGTCACCTCGTCGAACGCGAAAAAGATGATGGCTTGGGCGTTTTCACGGAAGGAACGGATTTTCTTTTTGCCGGATCAGCATTTAGGGAGAAATACGGCCTATGCGCTCGGCATCCGTCTTGACGAGATGGCGGTGTGGGATCCGCATGAGGAGACGCTCCAAGGGGCGGACGATCTCGACAAGGTGAAAGTCATTCTTTGGAAAGGACATTGCTCCGTGCATGAAAACTTCACCGTGCGACAAATCGAGCATATTCGACGGATGAAGCCGGGAATCCATGTCATCGTCCATCCGGAATGCAGCTGGGAGGTCGTCCAGCAAGCAGACTACGCCGGTTCGACAAAATACATTATTGAAACGATCCGCAATGCTCCACCCGGCACCCAGTGGGCGATTGGAACGGAAATGAATTTGGTGAACCGGCTGAAGCATGAACATCCAGACAAAGAGATCGTGTCCCTCAACCCATATATGTGTCCGTGTTTAACGATGAATCGAATTGATCTGCCGCATTTCGTCTGGGCGCTCGAATCGCTTGAGCAAGGAGCGATCGTCAATCGCATCACCGTTCCGAAAGACATCGCCGCAGAGGCAAAAGAGGCGCTCGACCGCATGCTTTCGCTTGCCTAGCTTTTTCCCTGGCTTGACGAGGAGGGATCCTCGTTCGGTCAGGGATTTTTTTATCATAAATCAACGATCATCGTCATACATTGTGTTGAAAGACGATAACGGGAAACAAGCATCGGTTCGATCGAGCGTAAACAGTCTCGGTTTAGGAGGGGAATGGAGTGAAAATCCATATTGTCCAAAAGGGCGACACCCTTTGGAAAATCGCCCAAAAATATGGAGTGGATTTTGAACAATTGAAAAAAATAAATGGGCATTTGAGCGACCCGAATATGATTATGCCTGGAATGAAAATCAAAGTGCCGACAGCAGGGGTGCCGGTCAAAAAAGAGACGAAAGCGCCTGTGTCACCCAAAAAAATGCACGTAAAAGAGCACCCGTACGCGGAGGCGAAACCGTTCGTCTCATTCCACATTGATGCCGAGCTTGACACTGCTGTCGCCCCTGTTCCGGAAGGCGAGGCAGCGGTAAACGAACCGGCGGGTGAGGCGCCGAAAGCGGTGGTCAACGAAGCGCCAAAGGCCGTCGAGAAAAAAGCGCCAAAAGCGGCACCAAAAGCAGTGGTGAACGAAGCGCCGAACGTACCGGTGAACGAAACGCCGAATGCGCCCATCAATGAAGCGCCAAAGGCACCGGCGGGTGAGGCGCCGAAAGCGGTGGTCAACGAAGCGCCAAAGGCCGTCGAGAAAAAAGCGCCAAAAGCGGCACCAAAAGCAGTGGTGAATGAAGCGCCGAACGTACCGGTGAACGAAACGCCGAATGCGCCCATCAATGAAGCGCCAAAGGCACCGGCGGGTGAGGCGCCGAAAGCGGCGATGAACGAAACGCCAAAAGCTGTCGAGAAAAAAGCGCCAAAAGCAACGGCACAAGAAGCATCAAAAACGCCGAAAGCGGAGGCAAAAGAAGGGGCAAACGCGAAAGGCGCCTCTGTGCCGCCGCTTGTGCATACGATTCCGCCGGTGGTCCCGCCTCCTCAACTTTCGTTCGCTCAATCGCTGGCCAATGTGCCGCCGATTCCGCCGAAGCCGAGCAATATTTTGCCCAACATGATGAAAGAGGAGGATCATGAAAGCCCAGCTGAGTGGAAAGGGGAATCGGCGGCTGAGAGCGAAGACGCGCCGCCGCTGCCGAACATTCCATATGTTCCTGTCGCCCCGCCGACGGCCCCAACATTTGGAACTGACCAAGGATGTACGCCAGTGCCGCCAGTTTGGTCGGGATTTTACGCGCCGCCGCTTCCGGTCATGCCGCCGTCTTATCCGCCATCGGCTGCGCCGCCGGCCATTGAAAAAAGCGGCGAAAGTCCGGAAAACGGTTCAGCGCCGTTTTCCGGCATTCACGAAAGCAGCAGCGAATCATTAGAACCGCCGTTTTCTGGGCCTGGGGCCGCCGCCCCGTTTGCCCCGCCGGCGGGGGGCGTTTTCCCACCGCCCGGCGCTGCAACGCCAGTTTATGCGCCGCCTGCGGCGTACACTTCGCCTGTCGGCTATCCGCCTTTTGGGTATGCGCCGGCCTATGCACCGCCCCGTACTATGGAGGGTACGCCCTGCCGGCTCCATACGGATATGCGCCGCAGTCAGCGCCGCCGCTTCCGTGGCCAGGCGTCGTGTATCCGACAAGTCCAGCGGGATACTCGCCGCCATCCTACCCGCCATCATCCGCCCCGCCGGTTGCCGGCCCCCGTTTGTTTAGCGAACCGCCGGATGAGGAGAGCGGGCATGGCGAGGAACCATAACCAAGTGAAAAGAGACGCCGCCGGCCGTCTCTTTTTTCTTCTTGACCGCCAATATCGGCTTGTGATTCAACAAGTTGTGGCATTGAAACCGCATGTCTTCGCCATTGCCGCCCGGCAAGGAATGTTTGTCGCCAAAGCGTATCGCTTTCCCGTTGCGGCCGCGCGGCACGCCTGGCTTCTTGCCGCATTAAGGAAGGCCGGTTTTTCCGCCGCGCCGGCCCCTATGCCGGTCGGGCGCGGAGGAGTGGTGGAAGCCGGCGGATGCTATTGGCTGCTGACGGAATATGTGGCCGGAGCGCGTCCAATCTCGTTTGCCGCTTGGGCTGACGCCGCTGACGGACTTCATTTGCTCGAACGTTACCATACCATAACGGCAAACATCGCCAGCAGCAAGCAGGAGGCAATGGGGCTGCCGCGTGCGCAGCTGTATGACAAATGGCGGCGCCGCTATGAGGAGTTTTGCCGACATTTGCCTGTTGTTGAAACGATCATGGACAAAGAAGACATTTTCTTTACGCTGAGCTGGGCGGATTACTGTCTATCAACGTGTCGCGAGCATGCTCCAGAGTTGACGGCGGATTCTGCTGCCATCATTCATGGTGATGTCGCTTCCCATAATTTTTTGCGCACCACAACCGGCCAGATGTACCTCATCGACTATGACGCGGCCGCTCTTGCCTCGCCCGGGCTTGACTATTGCCAATACGCCAATCGCCTCTTGCCGTATATCGGTTGGTCATATTCAACACTCGCCCGTTTCGCTCCGCTTCGCCGTTGGTTGGAAAAACGCTGGTTTTTGCATGCGCTCTTATTTCCGGCTGATGTGTTTCGCGAATGGCGGTCAGCCGCCGCGCGCCGCCGCCCCCTTGTGTTTGACCGCAAGCGGAGAGAACGGTTTGTCCGCCGCCTTTATGCTATGCTACAATGAAGAATGGAATCTTTGGAAAAGGAGTCGAGGACGGATGCAAGAAAAAATTGACAAACTCGTGCAATGGTTGCGTGACCAAGTCTCATCAGCCGGTTTAAACGGGGCGGTCGTCGGCATCAGCGGCGGCATCGACTCGGCGGTTGTCGCCCATTTGATTAAGCGTGCCTTTCCGGACGATTCGCTGGGGCTGATCATGCCTTGCAAAAGCAATCCGAAAGATATGGAAGATGCGCTGAAAGTGGTGAAAAGCTGCGGCATCCGGCATTTGGTCATCGATTTGACCGAGGCGCACCGGACGTTGTTTGGCGCGGTCGAGGCCGAGCTGAAAGCCATCGGGGAATGGAGCGAAGAGCGCGCGCGCCTCGGCGATGCGAATACAAGGGCGCGTTTGCGCATGACGACGTTGTATGCGGTCGCCAACAATTACGGCTATCTCGTCGTCGGTACGGACAACGCCGCCGAATGGCATACGGGCTACTTTACGAAATACGGTGACGGTGGAGTCGATTTAGTGCCGCTCATTCACTTTACAAAAGGCGAAGTGCGCGAAATGGGCCGTCTGCTCGGCGTCCCGGAAGAAATTATCAAGAAAGCTCCAAGCGCCGGACTGTGGGAAGGGCAGACGGATGAAAGCGAAATGGGCACGACGTATGAAATGATCGATAAATATTTAAAAGGGGAAGATATTCCAGAACGCGATCGAAACATTATTGAACGGCTTCATGAACGTTCGCATCATAAACGGCAGTTGGCGATTGCGCCGCCGAAGTTTTAGCTGTCACCTCGTTGGGTTGAACTGACAGCGATAAACCCCCGCGTTTGCCGCAAGCTAAACGTAAGGCTGGCTTCATGCCAGCCTTGGGCGAAGGAAACCAAGGGGGGTTTTCCATTGAGATACGCGGTCAGATGGATCGGCGCGTTGTCGGTCGCCGGATTGCTCGCCTCATGCACCAACTACCGGGCCAATGAGGAAGGGGCGCAGCGTTATCATGATGCGGCGAGACCGATCGGTTTTTACTCGACGGAGCGAGGCGACGATTTCCGCTATGGCCGATACGGGACGAATGCGCTCAATTATGACAACCGTTATATATGGGCGCGCCGCGGTCCGGTCACCGATTATTTGACGGACGGCGGCCGCCTCGGAGGACCAGCAGCGACCCGGTTTGACACGGACGTTCCGGCCCTTCCGCCCGACGTCGATTTCGGTGACAGCGATTACAACTACCATGGGCATTTGCACTCGCTAAACGTCGATCCGCACCCGTCGTACTACCGAAGCTATGCCGGCGGTTTGGCTGAGAAGCTCTCCCGCCGCGCCGCAGCGGTGAACGGAGTCGACGATGCCCGCGCGGTTGTGTATGGCGATCAGGCGCTCATCGCGATTGCCACAGACGACCGCCATCCCAAGCGGCTTGAGAAGCAAATCGAGCAAGCGGTCGCTCCGTACGCGGACGGCAAGCGGGTGCGCGTCACCTCGAATCCGAGCATGTACCACCGCATCCGCACGATTGACAACGCGCTTCGACGCGGGACTCCAATCAATATGGAAGAAATCCGCCGTGATTTGCGCACCATTTTTATCGATGGCACGATTCAAGAACGGCCGGAAAACACTCGGTGACAAACGAAAAAGGCGTCCCAAAAAAGCGGGGCGCCTTTTTTCATGGCTGCTCCTTCGCTGGGTGTGAGTAAAATATTTGTGGGTGACATTTCGACATGATCCCCGACGAGGGTTGCGAACTTTTGTTCGCGACGCTCGTCGGGGCCACCAAGCGAAGCGCGGTAGAACAAGCAAATGTCATGCAAAAAGGACTCTCTCCCTGCTATGATGGTGATTGTCAACATCAACCGAAAACAGGAGGGAGAGAGTCCATGAAACATCTTACCACAGAATGGCCTTTATTAAAAGAGTTGGAGGAACAATTGTTGAGAACTCTTCAAAAGGTGTTCGCTGTCTTGTTGGCGGCCCTTTTGGAGGAGATCGATCAACAACTGGCGGAAGCGCGGGACAAGCGCCGGTATCAGCTGAAAGACAAACGGCTGACTACGATCCAAACGCTGTTTGGGGAAGTGACGTTCCGCCGGAACTACTACTATGATCGACAAACGGGGGCGTATACGTTCTTGCTGGATGCCGAACTGGGCTTTGATGGAGCGCAGTCGATCAGCCCTTGCCTCGAGGAAACGGCGGTCGAGTTGGCCGTCGAGTGCTCTTCCTACCGCAAAGCGGCTCGCACGCTGGAGTCGATCGTGGGGTATGCGGTCCTCAGCCACGAGGCGATTCGCCAACTGGTGCTGGAGGCCCCTGTCTCGCTGCATCACCCTGTTTCCAAACGGCACGGCCGGGTGCTGTTTGTGGAGGCGGATGGACTGTTTATTTCCCGCCAGGGGAAAGGGAAACGGGCGAAAGAAGAGAAAATCCTGGCGGTTCACGAGGGATGGAGACGAAACGGGTCGCAGCTTGAGCTGGTGAACCGGCGCCACTACCTCCATGAAGGGACGGGGGACGTGTGGGAACGGTTTGAGGAGTGGCTGATGAAGGAATATGCCTATGATCCGTGCCAAGACCTATTGGTCATCAACGGCGACGCGGCGTCGTGGATCACGGCCTGCCGGGAGTATTTTGGGAAGCGGGCGTGCTTTCAGCTGGATCGATTTCATGTGGCGCGGGAGCTGCGTCAGTGTCTGTCCGGCCATCCGCGTTGGCGGGAGGTGCGGAAGAAGCTGGCGAAACAAGATGAAGAAGGGCTTCTCGTGGAGCTGAACAGCGCGGTCGGCACGTTGGAGGACGAAGCGAAAGAGAAGCAGCTGGCTGCCATGATCCGCCGGATCGAGTCGATGCCGGGATGCATCCGGGACTATCGGGGGTGGCTGTCGGAGCAAGGGGTGGAGACGACCGGCATGCGTCCGATGGGCCATGCGGAGAGTGTGATGAGCCGATTTGCGCATCGGGTGAAATCCCGCCGCAGCTGGAAAGACCAAGGGCTTCGGGCGTTTCTGAGGGCGATGGCAGCCCGAATCGACGGGATCCGGTGGAGAAAGGGGCCGTTGGAGGCAGAAGAGCTCCAGTCGGCCGTCTCGGCCTCAACAAAGTCCAAGCGGATCGAACAGGCCAAACGGAAGGCCGGACGGTTGTGGATGGATGTGGTGCGTCAGAATATACCGTGTCTGCAACAGTCATCCGGGACGCCGATCCATCAAGCGTTGTCGGCGCTCCGGGATGGTGGTTGGGTGTAAAAAAATGGAATATCGTATCATCGCCTCAAGATGAGGGATGAGAGTCCGAAAGCGCTTACGATATGAATTCCTGAAAATGGTTCGCTAACTAGTGATTGACAACGCTCGTAGTGAATCGAAAAAATGTTCTCCACAAAGTCTTGACTGACTCCTTCGCTGGAGCTTGGCTGACAATTTCCGCGTTTTTTGCTATAGTAATAGTCGGAACATTCCGTTGCGATGAGAGGAGAACTGTCGATGGCTGGACATTCGAAGTGGAAAAATATCCAACGGCGGAAAAATGCTCAAGATGCCAAACGCGGCAAACTGTTCATGAAACTGGCGAAGGAAATTTATGTGGCCGCCAAAAGCGGCGGAGGCGATCCAGCGTCCAATCCGAGCCTGCGCCTTGTCATTGAGAAGGCGAAAGCGGCCAACATGCCGAGCGAAAACATTGAACGGGCGATTAAAAAAGCAACTGGAACCCAAGAACATACCAACTATGAGGAAATTCGCTACGAAGGATATGGACCAGGCGGCGTTGCCGTCATGGTCGTTTGCCTGACGGATAATAAAAACCGCACCGCCGCCAACGTGCGTGCGGCGTTTTCGAAAAACGGCGGCAATTTAGGGGAAACGGGCTGCGTCTCCTATTTGTTCGAGCGCAAAGGGCTGCTCGTGATTGACCGCGAACAGCACAACGTTGATGAGGATGAATTGCTGCTGTTGGCCATTGAAGCGGGCGCCGAGGAGATGGAAACAACGGACGAATCGTTCGAAATTTATACAGCGCCCGAATCGTTTGAAACGGTGAAAGATGAGCTGGAACAGCAAGGATTTACGTTTGCCAGCGCGGAAATTACGATGATTCCGCAAACGTATACGACGCTTGAGGGCGACGATTTGAAAAAAATGCTGAAGTTGATCGATACGCTTGAAGATGATGACGACGTCCAAGAAGTGTACTATAATTTGGACGAATCGGTGCTTGAGGAGTAGCGGCGTCCGTCGGCGAAGCCGGCGGATTTTTTTTGTACATACGTTCGAAGGTCGTGGAACATAATGGAATATGATGATCGAGCGCCGTTGGCTTGAATCCTCGCCCCATTTTTTGGATCGGCGGCAGCTTGCTTGGCAAAAAAGCTGATGGATCAAGGAATAAAATGGCGTCCGCTGGTGAAACTAGTGGCGTAAAGGAACCATCATCCGAGAAGAGAGGAACAAACGATGCGAATTCTTTCCCTCATACTGTGGATCGCCGCCATCGTGTTGCCGGTTCATTCGGCCTCCGCCGCACCGGTCAAGATGACGATTGTGCTCGAGCGGCAATACTTGGACGGAGAGATGAGCGAAGAGAAAGTCACCGAAACCGTCGATTCGATGACAGAAATATGGAAAAAATATCGCGGTTGGCAACTCGTGACGCTCGATGATCAGACGATCGTGTTTCATAAAACCATCAACGACATTTCGCCGTTGTTAAAAACAAACGGCTACTTCGGAATTACGGACGATGGAACGTTGTCTATCTTCAACGGCAAACCGGGCCGGTCGAGCGAAATCATCCAGTCGTTTTTCCAAATCGACGTGCAAAAGCTCGAAAGCCGTCAGCAAGAAAAGCTGAAGAAAGGAATTCGCGTCCTCTCGAAAGAGCGGTATGAACAAGTGATCGAAATGTACCGCCATTTTGCGGTCGTCCAATAAACCAAGCGAAAGCCCGTGGTGCAAAGCGCATCGCGGGATTTCTTTTTGCTATAATGAAATCATATGATACAATGAAAGGACGAAAAAAGGAGAGGAGCATCCATTGATCGAGTTTATCCGTGGGTATGTCGATTACGTCTGCCCGGAATATATCGTCATCGACCATAACGGCATCGGCTACGAGATCTTTACGCCGAACCCGTTTGCGTTTCAGGAAAGCCGCGAGGCGGCGGTGACCGTCTATACATACGAATATGTGCGCGAAGGTGTGCACGCCTTGTACGGGTTCCCAACACGCGAGGAGCGCAACTTGTTCGCCAAGCTGCTGCAAGTGTCGGGCATCGGGCCGAAAGGCGGCCTCGCCATTTTGGCGGCCGGGCGTCCGGATGAACTGGCGCGGGCCATCGAGGAAGAAAACGAGGCGTTTTTATGCAAGTTTCCAGGCGTGGGCAAAAAGACGGCCCGGCAAATGATTTTGGATTTAAAAGGGAAGCTCGGGGCGCTTGCGGCGCCGGCGGCTGCACGTTCGGCCGCCCCGCTTTCCGGTGCGCTCGCCGAGGCGGTGGCGGCGCTCAAGGCGCTCGGCTACGCTGAACGGGAGATCGAGAAAATCATTCCGGCGCTCCGCGAAGAAGCGATGTCGACGGAACAGTATGTGAAGCGGGCGCTGGCGCTGCTTTTGGGATAAACAGCGGCCAAAGGGAGGGATGACGGTGAAGGAACGGCTTGTATCCGGGGAGGTCTTAGGGGAAGAGACTGCGCTTGAACCGAGTTTGCGCCCGCAATATTTGCATGAATATATCGGGCAAGATAAGATCAAAGAAAACTTAAAAGTGTTCATTGAAGCGGCCAAGCTCCGCGAAGAGACGCTCGACCATGTGTTGCTGTACGGACCGCCGGGGCTTGGGAAAACGACGCTCGCCGTGATCATCGCCAATGAAATGGGCGTCAAGCTGCGAGCGACATCTGGACCGGCGCTCGAGCGGCCGGGAGATTTGGCGGCGCTTCTCACTTCGCTTGAGCCGGGGGATGTGCTCTTTATTGATGAGATCCACCGGCTGCCGCGGGCGGTGGAAGAGGTGCTCTATCCGGCGATGGAAGATTATTGCTTAGATATCGCGATCGGCAAAGGGCCGGATGCGCGCACGCTTCGCCTCGACTTGCCGCCATTTACGCTCGTCGGGGCGACGACGAGAGCCGGGGCGCTGTCGGCGCCGCTGCGCGACCGGTTTGGTGTCATCAGCCGGCTCGAATACTATCACGTCGACCAACTCGCCCAAATCATTGAGCGGGCGGCGGCCATCTTGCAAATCGGCATCGAGCGCGAAGCGGCGCTTGAGCTTGCCCGTCGGGCGCGCGGCACGCCGCGCATCGCCAACCGTTTGCTGCGGCGCGTCCGCGATTTTGCGCAAGTGCGCGGAGAGGGGAGAATTACGCTGCCGCTTGCTGTCGAGGCGCTCGAGCGGCTGCAAGTCGACCGGCTCGGGCTCGACCAAATCGACCATAAGCTGCTTTCAGCGATGATTGAAAAATTCGCCGGCGGCCCGGTCGGGCTCGAAACGCTGGCGGCCGTCATCGGCGAAGAAGCACAAACGATTGAAGAAGTGTATGAGCCGTACTTGATGCAGATCGGTCTCTTGCAGCGTACGCCGCGCGGGCGCGTCGTCACGCCGGCTGCGTACACCCATTTCGAAATGGAGGTTCCGAAGCGGTGAACAGCTTGCCAAAGTTGATCATGACGATCGGCGTTGTGCTCATCATGGTCGGGTTTGTCATGCAGTTTGTCAAACTCGGCCGCTTGCCGGGGGATATCGTCATCCGCAAAGGGAATATGACGTTTTATTTTCCCGTTGTGACATCCATCTTGCTGAGCGTTGTGTTATCATTGATTTTTTACGTGCTCGGACGATTTCGCTGAAGGAAGGAGAATTGCATGAAAGTCGATTTGTTTGATTTTCATTTGCCGGAAGAGTTGATTGCGCAAACGCCGCTTCCAGACCGGGCGGCATCAAGGCTCATGGTGCTCGATAAACGAACGGGCGCCATTCGCCATGAAACGTTTCGCAACATTATTTCGTACTTGAATCCGGGCGACTGCCTCGTTTTAAACGATACGCGCGTCATGCCGGCGCGGCTTTACGGCGAAAAAGAGGAAACGGGCGGAACAGTCGAAGTGCTGCTGTTAAAGCAATTGGACGGCGACCGTTGGGAGACGCTCGTCAAGCCGGGAAAACGAGTCAAGCCAGGAACGAAACTCACCTTTGGCGGGGGGAAGCTTGAAGCCGTCTGCCTCGATACGCTGGAACACGGCGGGCGAGTGCTTGAGTTTTCGTATGACGGCCTGTTTTATGAAGTATTGGCCGAACTTGGGGAGATGCCGCTGCCCCGTACATTAAAGAAAAGCTTGACGACCCGGAACGGTATCAGACGGTGTACGCCCGTGAAATTGGTTCGGCAGCGGCGCCAACCGCCGGTTTGCATTTCACCGAAGAGCTGCTTGACGCCATTCGCGAAAAAGGGGTGCATATCGTCTTCATCACCCTTCATGTCGGGCTTGGCACGTTTCGGCCGGTGCAAGTGGACGAAGTCGAGAAGCACGATATGCACGCCGAATTTTATCAAATGAGCGAGGAAACGGCCGAGACGTTAAACCGCGTCCGGGAGCAGGGCGGCCGCATCATCGCCGTCGGCACGACGTCGACACGGACGCTCGAGACGATCGCCGGCAAACATAACGGCCGATTTGTTGCAGAAAGCGGCTGGACCGACATTTTCATCTATCCGGGCTATGAGTTCAAAGGGATTGATGGGCTGGTGACGAACTTCCACCTGCCGAAATCGACGCTCATCATGCTCGTGAGTGCGCTCGCCGGGCGCGAAAATATTTTGCACGCGTATCAAGTAGCGGTCAAAGAGCGATACCGCTTTTTCAGCTTCGGTGATGCGATGCTCATCATTTGAGAAAGGAGACGAGCACGTTGACGACACCGATTCGCTTTGAACTGATCAAAACGTGCCGGCAGACGGGCGCGCGCCTTGGCATCCTCCATACGCCGCACGGCTCGTTTGAAACGCCGATGTTTATGCCGGTTGGGACGCTCGCCACGGTCAAGACGCTGTCGCCGGAAGAGCTGAAGGAAATGGGGGCCGGCGTCATTTTAAGCAACACCTATCATCTTTGGCTGCGCCCGGGGCATGACATTGTCGCGGAAGCGGGCGGGTTGCATGCGTTTATGAATTGGGATCGCGGCATTTTGACGGATTCCGGCGGCTTCCAAGTGTTCAGCCTCAGCGAATTCCGCCGCATCGAGGAAGAAGGCGTCTATTTCCGCAACCATTTAAACGGCGATAAGCTGTTTTTATCGCCGGAAAAAGCAGTCGAAATTCAAAATGCGCTTGGCGCCGACATCATCATGGCGTTTGATGAGTGCCCGCCGTATCCGGCGACGTATGAATACATGAAACAGTCCATCGAGCGGACGAGCCGTTGGGCGGAGCGCTGCTTGAAGGCGCACCGCCGCCCGAATGAGCAAGGGCTGTTTGGCATCGTCCAAGGCGGCGAGTATGAGGAGTTGCGCCGGCAGAGCGCCCGCGATTTAGTGTCGCTCGATTTCCCGGGCTATGCGGTCGGCGGGTTGTCGGTCGGCGAGCCGAAAGAGGTCATGAATCGGGTGCTCGAGTTTACAACGCCGCTTCTGCCGGCGGACAAGCCCCGCTATTTAATGGGCGTCGGTTCGCCGGATTCGCTCATCGACGGAGCGATCCGCGGCATCGACATGTTCGATTGCGTGTTGCCGACGCGCATTGGCCGCAACGGCACCGTGATGACGAGCGAAGGGCGAGTCGTCATCAAAAATGCTCAGTATGCCCGGGACTTTTCGCCGCTCGATCCGAACTGCGACTGCTACACGTGCCGGAACTATACGCGCGCGTACATCCGCCATCTCATCAAATGTGATGAAACATTTGGCATCCGCCTCACTTCTTACCATAACGTCTATTTTTTGATAAAATTGATGGAGCAGGTGAGGCAGGCGATCCGTGAAGATCGACTCGCCGATTTCCGTGAGGAATTTTTCGAACGCTACGGCTTCAATAAGCCGAATGCAAAAAACTTTTGACGACCGGAAAGGAGGGGGATTGCATGAACGCAACGATCGCCAATTTGCTGCTGATTGTGCTGTTTTTTGTGATTTTCTACTTTTTGCTCATTCGCCCGCAGCAAAAACGGCAACGCGCCATCCAGCAAATGCAGGCGAATTTGAAAAAAGGCGATAAAATCATCACGATTGGCGGCTTGCATGGCATCATCGACTCGGTCGATGAGGACAAAATCATCGTTCGCGCCGGCGACGGCACGCGACTGACGTTCGACCGCTCCGCGGTGAGAGAAGTGGTGGCGGAAAGCAAGGCGTAGCGGGAGCTTAAAGGGCGGCGCCTAAGCCGGGCTGCCGTCAAAAAAGCGGCTGTTTCATAGAGAAACAGCCGCTTTCGCATCGATGCACCCGCTTACGCCCGCTCGCGGCGTGTCGGCGACAAGTTGACGCCGACGATGCCGCCGAGGGAGGCGGCAATCAAAAAGCCGAGATGGTATAGCCATTGCTCGATGGTAAACGGTTTTTCGATGCCGAGAAACTGAAACAAAAAGATAATCACCGTAAACGACAGGCCGGTCAGCCCGCCGGCGAGCCATCCTTTTTCTTGGCTTTTTCCGCCGGCGACAACGCCGCCGATAAACAGCGAGACAACCGAGGCGGCAAACACGATCCAGGTGAGCGACGATTCGTGAATGTCCGTCCATTTGAGCAACAACGAAAAAATGAAGCTGACGAGCGCCGCCAACACAAAAATGGTGGCGATTCCATACACCAGTGCGCTGCCAAGCCGTGACACCGCGATCCCTCCTTGGCCCAAACGCTTTTTACCACAATATATTCACCGCCGGACAGGTTTAGACGTTTATTTTCGCTTGTTTTTGCCGGCCAGCCAGTGCAGCCCCGGAAGGTAGACGAGCTCTTCGCGCTGGATGAGCCGGAACAGAACGAGGCAGGCGGCATATAGGGCGGCTGTCGCGGCCATGGCAAGCAGCGTCCAAAGCGGTGCGGGCACGGCCAAAAGCGGATGGCGGGAGAGCGCATAGCCGATTGCGCCCGCAGCGATGATGGCGCCAAGCGCTTTGATGTACTCGCGTGCATCGATGGAAAAAGACACCGCCTTGACGACCGTGGCAAAGTGAAGCAACGTCACAAGAACGGTGCTGACTGCAGTCGCCAGCGCCGCGCCCATAATGCCCAAACTCGGACGGGAAGCAAGGACGAAGATGCACACGAGCTTCAACACCGCTCCGATCAAGCTGTTCGTCATGGCGGCGTTCGCCAAGTCCAGTCCTTGCAAGACCGCCTGCAGCGGGCCTTGGAAATAATACAATAAGAAAAACGGCGCCATCACTTGAATAAAGATCGCGGCTTCACTTGTGCCGTACATCCAGTGCATGAGCGGCTCGGCGAACAAGTAAAGAACGACGGTGGAAAGGCCGCCGGTGATAAGCGACAAGCGCATCGCCTGGGCGATCCGGTATTCGACCAAAAGCAGCTTGCGTTGCGCCATTGCTTCGCTGATGGCCGGCACCAGGGCGGTCGAAAGCGCGTACGTAATAAACGACGGCAACGTCAACAACGGCAGCGCGTAGCCGACAAGCTGTCCGTATTGCCTCGTGGCAGTGGAGGCGGCGATGCCGGCCAATGACAAGCTGTTGGCGACGACGATTGGCTCAAAAAACCAAGAAAGCGAGCCGATCAAACGGCCGCCGGTCGTCGGCAAGGCAATGCGCATGAGGCGGACGAACGTCTCTTTGCCGGCTTGGACGTAGTGAAAAAACTTTGTCCGCAGGCGAATCGATTTTTTAACCTTAAATAAAAACAGCAAATACAATAATGCTGCCAGCTCGCCGAGAACGGAAGACGCCATGGCGCCGGCGGCGGCATACTCGACGCCGTACGGCAAAAGCGGCTGTGTGCATAAGGCAATCAAGCTGATGCGGACGATTTGTTCCATCAAGAGCGAGTAGGCGTACGGTTTCATTTGCTGGCGTCCTTGAAAGTAGCCGCGCAGCACCGAAGAGATGGCGACGATCGGCACAATTGGAGCGATGGCAAGAAGCGGATAGTACGTGCGCGGGTCGGTGAACATCGTCCGGGAGAGCCATGGCGCAGCAGCGATCAACGCCGGCAGAAGCACGATGCTTAGCGCGCCGGTGGTGGCCAGCGACACGACGAGAATTTGTTTCACCCGCTGCCGGTCGCCGGCCGCCTCTGCTTCGGCGACGAGTTTGGAAATGGCGACCGGCAGCCCGATCTGCGTCGCGGTAATCGCTAAAACGAGCGTCGGCACGGCCATCATGTACAGCCCGACTCCTTCATCGCCGATCATGCGGGCGACGACAATTCGGTTGATGAAGCCGAGAATTTTCGTAATAAAGCCAGCGGCGATTAAAATGACCGTACCTTGTAAAAATTTAGACATTTTCTCCCCCTGCCTTCTCAAATGCCTCCATCTTTTATACAATATATGCAAGGCCCATGGCCAAGCATGACAAGATTGGCAGGCGGCAATGGATACAAGGGGTATGGGGGATGGAGGAAAACCGGAAGCTGCGCGAACAGCTCATGCCGGCGCTCGAGTCGAAGTGCGATGAGTTTCGTCTTCTCGGCTATACGCAAGTGACGATGGACGGGCTGTGGGAATGTTTATGTTCCCGCAAGTGGAAGCATCGGCCGGCGGAAAAAAAACTGCATGAGTTGGTCAGCGACATTTTCTCTCTTTCGCCGAGCGAGTATATGATGTTTTTGACGATGCGTTCGTATAAGCAGCAGGCGGCCGGCGATGATGAGTTGGAGCGGGTTTTAAAGGAGTTGTTATAGTGGAAAATTGACACTTGCCGGCTGCTGTTTCATAATGGAAGGCGAGGCCAATGTTTTGCTTGGCGCGACACCGGACGGCGCTTGGGCAAGTTGAAGGAGGAATCTTAAGGAGAATGGTAAAACGAAACCGCATCGTCGCCTTTTTTCTGCTCCTGCTTTTGTTCGCCGGAGTGATGGGGCCGACGATTCAAGGAATTGTACATAACATCAAACTGGGCCTTGACTTGCAAGGCGGTTTTGAAGTGCTGTATGAAGTGAAGCCGGCCAAAAAAGGCGATAAGATTGATCAAGAGACGCTGCAAAGCACCGTCAGCGCGCTGAATAAACGGATCAACGTCCTTGGCGTCAGCGAGCCGCGCGTTGACATCGAGGGAGGAAACCGCATCCGCGTTCAGCTTGCCGGGGTGAAAGACCAAAATGAGGCGCGCCAAATTTTGTCCACGCAGGCGAAATTGACGTTCCGCGATGTCAATGACAACGTGCTGATGGACGGAAGCGATCTCGTCCAAGGCGGAGCGAAGCTGTCGTTTGATGAAAACGGCCGGCCGAGCGTCGCTCTGAAATTGAAAGACGCCGACAAGTTCCGCCAGGTGACGGAAAAAGTATATAAAATGGGGCCGCCAAACAACATTTTAGTCATTTGGCTCGATTTTCAAGAAGGGGTGGACTCCTACCGGAAAGAAGCGGGCAAAGCGGATCCGAAATTTATTTCCGCCGCTTCAGTCAACCAAGTGTTCAATCAGACGGATGTGTCGATCGTCGGCAATTTTACGGTCAAAGAAGCGCAACAGCTGGCCGATTTGCTCAATGCCGGCGCGCTGCCGGTCGAGCTGCATGAAATTTACTCCACGTCCGTCGGCGCTCAGTTTGGGAAAAACGCCCTGCAAAAAACGGTGTTGGCCGGCATCATCGGTGTGGCGGCGATCTTCTTGTTCATGATTTGGTTTTACCGGCTTCCCGGGATCATCGCCGTCATTACGCTGTCGGTATACATTTATTTGATTTTGCTTTTGTTTGATTGGATGAACGTCGTGATGACGCTGCCGGGCATTGCCGCGCTTATTTTAGGGGTTGGGATGGCGGTCGATGCCAACATTATTACGTACGAACGGATCAAAGAGGAGCTGAAGCTCGGCAAGTCGATGCTGTCGGCGTTCCGTGCTGGCAACCGCGGGTCGTTTGCGACGATTTTTGACGCCAACCTTACGACGATCATCGCCGGCGCTGTTCTTTTTATTTACGGGACAAGCTCGGTGAAAGGGTTTGCGACGACGCTCATCATCAGCATCGTCGTCAGCTTTCTCACCGCCGTTTACGGCACGCGGCTGTTGCTCGGACTGCTTGTGTCAAGCCGCTGGCTCGATAAAAAGCCGGAGTGGTTTGGCGTCAAAAAGTCGGAAATCTTAAACATTGCCGAAACGACCGAGGAAACGGAAGTGCCTACGAAGTTTGACCGCTGGGATTTTGTCAAACATAGCCAAAAGTTTTTCATTTTCTCTGGCGCATTGACGATCGCCGGCGTCATCTCGTTGTTTGCCCTGGGGCTGAATCTTGGCATTGACTTCACGAGCGGAACGCGCGTTGAGGTGACGAGCAGCCAGCCGATCGATGCGAAAGAGCTGAGCGGCTATTTCGAGCGGCTCGGCTACAAGCCGGAGGATGTCGTCCTGTCCGGCACGGATGGGAAAACAGGCGTCGTCCGCTTGATTGGCGTGCTCGATAAGCAAGAAATTGCCAAGCTGAAAAATGAATTGAAGCAAGCGTATGGCAACGAACCAAACATCAGCACCGTCTCGCCGGTCGTCGGCAAGCAGCTGGCCCGCAATGCGCTCATTGCTGTGCTGATTTCCTCGATCGGCATCATTCTTTACGTGACGATCCGCTTTGAGTGGCGGATGGCGTTGGCGGCGATCGTCGCCCTGTTGCATGACGCCTTTTTCATTGTCACGGTGTTCAGCTTGACGCGTCTTGAAGTCGATTTGACATTCATCGCCGCGGTGCTGACAATCATCGGGTACTCGATCAACGATACGATCGTCACGTTTGACCGCATCCGGGATTTGATGAAAAAGCGGAAAGTGAAAACGGTTGACGACTTGAAGCATATCGTCAACCGGGCGCTGCAGCAAACATTTACGCGCTCGGTCAATACCGTATTGACCGTCTTGTTTACGGTCATCGCGTTGCTCATCTTTGGCAGCGAAGCGATCCGCAATTTCAACCTCGCCTTGCTCGTTGGACTTGTGTGCGGCGTCTATTCGTCGCTTTGCATTGCTTCGCAGCTTTGGGTCGTTTGGAAAGGACAGGAGCTCAAAAAAGGGAAAGGAGCCAAAAAAGCGGCGGCCGAGGCCGAACCGCAGGTGTAACAGCGCGCCGGAAAAGTGAATGTGCTTTTCCGGCGCCTTTTTTGTTCGGTGCAATGCTCGGGGCGGAAAATGGATACACTAACCGTCAGATGCAACATAGGCAGCGCGTGAGGCTGCTGAATGCAAAGGTGGGGGAGATGGCCATGGAACACGAACAGCGGTTCAGGCAGGCGAAAACAGCAGCGGTCGTCGGCATCGCCGGCAACATGGCGCTCGCCGTCGTCAAGGCGGCGGTCGGCGTGTGGAGCCAAAGCCAAGCGTTGATCGCTGATGCCGCCCATTCAGCGTCCGATGTTGCCGGCTCGTTCGCCGTTTGGGTCGGACTGCGGGCCGCTGCGCGCCCGCCGGATGAGGATCATCCGTACGGGCATGGGAAAGCGGAATCCATCGCCGCCATTATTGTGGCGGTTCTTCTATTTCTCGTTGGGATCGAGATCGGGCGCTCGGCGTTTCTGTCATTTTTCGCCCCACTGTCGCCGCCCGGGGCGGCCGCCATTTACGTCTTGTTGTTGTCGATTGCTGTCAAAGAAGCGATGTTTCGCTATAAATACCGGCTCGGGAAAAAGCTAAACAGCGATGCGCTGATCATCAACGCCTATGAGCACCGATCGGATGTGTTTTCGTCGTTTGCTGCGCTCATCGGCGTCGGCGCCGCCATTGTCGGTGGAAAATGGGAGATTGACTGGCTTGTATATGCCGACCCGTTCGCCGGATTGTTCGTCTCGCTGCTTGTTCTGAAAATGGCATGGGACCTTGGCCGACAGTCGGTCCATACGGCGATCGACCATGTGCTTCACGAGGAGGAGGCCGGCTATTTGCGCGAGGCGGTCTTGTCCATTCCCGATGTGCGGCAAATCAATGAGCTGCATGCGCGCGAGCACGGCCATTACGTCATCGTCGATTTGAAAATCGCCGTCGATCCGCGATTGACGGTCGAAGAGGGGCACCGGATCGGAAAGAAAGTGAAAGAAAAACTGCTGACGCTGCCGCGCGTCCGCAATGTCATGGTTCACATCAACCCGTACAACCCGGAAAAAAAACCGTAATGTCGTTGCCTGCCCTTTTCTCCTTTTTGTATAATAAGGAGAGTTGAGGTGGGAGACATGTTGAAAGCGAAAACGCGTTGGGAGGTGGAGCGCCTCGATGAGCAGACGGTGAGGCGGCTGGCTGAGGAAGCCGGCGTCACGCCCTTATTGGCGAGGCTTCTCGTCCGCCGCGGGGTGCGGACGGCCTCGGAGGCGGCGGCGTTTCTCAATCCGCTTCGCCAACCGTTTCATGATCCGTTTTTGCTTGACGGGATGGAGCGAGCGATTCAGCGTCTAAAGCGGGCGATCGACGCGGGTGAACGCGTGTTGGTATACGGCGATTACGATGCCGATGGCGTTTGCAGCACGTCGGTGATGGTGAGTGCTCTCAAGGAGGCGGGGGCGTCGGTCGAGTTCTACATTCCGAACCGATTTACGGAAGGATACGGGCCGAACATGGCGGCGTTTCGCTCCGCAAAAGAGCGCGGCGTTTCCGTCATTGTGACCGTCGACAATGGGATTGCGGCGGTCAAGGAAATTGCGGCCGCCAACGAGTGGGGGATGGATGTCATCGTAACGGATCACCACGAGCCAGGTCCGGTGTTGCCGGAGGCGCATGCGATCATTCATCCGAAGCAGCCGGGAAGTACATATCCGTTTCGCGATTTAGCCGGCGTCGGCGTTGCGTTTAAGGTAGCCCATGCCTTGCTTGGGCGGGTGCCGCGCCATTTGCTTGATTTGGTCGCGATCGGCACGATCGCTGATTTGGTTCCGCTTGTTGGGGAAAACCGCCTCTTTGTTGCACACGGGCTTGAAGCGTTGCGAGCGACGGAGCGCATCGGGCTGCGCGCTCTTTTTCGGCAATGCCGCATTAATGCGGCGGCCATCAACGAACAGACGGTCGGATTTGTCATCGCTCCGCGCTTGAACGCGGCGGGGCGCCTCGGCGGCGCCGATCCGGCAGTGGCGCTCTTAATGACGGACGATGAGAACGAAGCGGTGCAGCTGGCGGCGGAGATGGATGAGTTAAACCGCGAACGTCAGCAGCTTGTGGCACAAATCGCTGAAGAAGCGGCGGACATGGTGCGCCGCCAATTTCCTCCTGAGGAACATCGCGTCTTGGTTGTGGCAGGCGAAGGATGGAATGCCGGAGTGGTGGGCATTGTCGCTTCTAAGCTTGTCGAGCAGTTTTACCGCCCGGCGGTCGTGCTTTCCATCGACCAGGAAAAAGGGATCGCCAAAGGGTCAGCCCGCAGCATTCATGGGTTTGACTTATTCGCCAGCCTGTCGCAATGCCGCGACCTGTTGCCGCACTTTGGCGGCCACCCGATGGCGGCGGGGATGACATTGGCGCTTGATGATGTCGAAGAATTGCGGCAACGGCTGAACGCCATCGCCGCCGAAACGTTGTCTGAGGACGATTTTACGCCGCCGACGTTCATCGATGCTTCCTGTTCGATTGCTGAGTTGACGCTCGACGCCGCCCGCGGTCTTGAGCGGTTCGCTCCGTTTGGCGTCGGCAATCCGCGGCCGCTTGTTCTCATTGAAGGGGCGTCCGTTGAAACGATGCGGCGCGTCGGGGCGAACGGAGCCCATATGAAAGCCGTCTTTTCCCAAGACGGGGCCGCGATCGATGCCATCGGCTTCGGCCTCGGGCCGTTATGCGAAGAAATCGCTCCGGATGCGCGCATTTCGGCGGTCGGGGAGCTGTCGGTGAACGAATGGAACGGGTTCGCCAAGCCGCAGCTGTCGTTGTGTGATCTGGCGGTCAGCGACTGCCAGCTGTTTGACGTCCGCGGCTGCCGCGACGTCCGTCCACTTCTTGAGCGGCTGCCAAAAGAGAAGCGGCTAGTCGTCTCCTTTCGCTGCAAAACTGGACAGCGCCCGGACGTGGCTCCATTTCGCGGGGAGCTTCATTGCGTGCCGACCGAAGAAGAGGCGGGCGCCTTATCGATTGACGACCGCTATGTCGTGCTGCTTGACGTGCCGCCGCGGCTGGCCTTGCTGTCGGCGCTTCTTGGCAGCGGGCGGCCGGCGCGCATTTACGCGGTGTTCGCCCAGCCCGAGGCGCAATTTTTCCGCACGTTTCCGACGCGCGAACATTTTAAATGGTTTTACGCCTTTTTGCATCAACACCGTTCGTTTCCGCTCGCCAAGCGCGGCGGTGAGCTGGCCCGCGCCCGCGGTTGGACGGAAGAGACGGTTCATTTTATGGCGAAGGTGTTTTTAGAGCTTGACTTTATCAGCGAACAAAACGGCGTCATTTCGCTCGTTCATCAGCCGGCGAAGCGCGATTTGCACGAATCGCCGACGTACCGCCGGCGGCGGGACGAGCTCGAGGCGGAGCATCAGTTAGTCTATTCCACTTACGAGCAATTGAAACGCTGTTTGGCGGAAATGACACGTTCGCAAACGCACGAGGAGGCAAACGTATCATGGACTTAAAACAATACATTACGATTGTGCCCGATTTCCCGAAGCCGGGCATCATGTTTAAAGATATTACCACGCTGATGGACAACGGTCCGGCGTACAAATACGCGACCGACCAAATTGTTCAATATGCGCGCGAAAAACAAATTGATATCGTCGTTGGTCCGGAAGCGCGCGGCTTTATCATCGGATGCCCAGTCGCCTATGCGCTTGGCGTCGGGTTTGCGCCGGTGCGCAAGGAAGGGAAGCTGCCGCGCGAAGTCGTCCGTGTGGAGTATGGCCTGGAATATGGAACAGATGTCTTGACGATGCATAAAGATGCCATTAAGCCAGGGCAGCGTGTGTTGATCACCGACGATTTGCTCGCGACGGGCGGGACGATGCGGGCGACGATCGATTTGGTGGAACAGCTCGGCGGAGTGGTGGCCGGATTGGCGTTTTTGATTGAGCTCACCGAGCTTGGCGGCCGCAAAAAATTGGAAGGCTACGACATTTTGACGCTGATGCAGTTTTAAACAGTCGACATTGTTCGCATCTTCGGATACAATAAAGAAAAAAGGGGCACTCACACATGAGTGCTCTTTCTTATTAACCGTATGAACGCAACGGACCTCTGCGCTTTGCAGCTTCAATTTTAATCGATTAAAAAGGTGATTCAACCCTATGGCCAATGAACAAGTGCTGACAGCGGAGCAAGTGTTTGAACGAGCGAGCTGCTATTTGTCGGAACAGGACGTCGCCTTTTTGAAAAAGGCGTACGAGTTTGCCAAGCACGCCCACCGCGACCAATTCCGGAAATCGGGCGAACCATACATCATCCACCCGATTCAAGTCGCGGGCATTTTGGTGGACTTAAAGATGGACGCGACAACGATCGCCGCCGGGTTTTTGCATGATGTCATCGAAGACACCGAGGCGACAAAAGAAGACCTTGAGCGCGAGTTCGGCGCGGAAGTGGCGATGCTTGTCGACGGGGTGACGAAGCTTGGGAAAATTAAATATAAATCGCAGGAAGAACAGCAGGCGGAAAACCACCGGAAAATGTTTTTGGCCATGGCGCAAGATATCCGGGTCATTTTGATCAAGCTCGCCGACCGGCTGCACAATATGCGGACATTGAAACATTTGCCGGCCGAAAAACAGCGGCGCATTGCCAATGAGACGCTCGAAATTTTCGCTCCGCTCGCGCATCGGCTCGGCATTTCGAAAATCAAATGGGAGCTTGAGGATACGGCGCTTCGCTATTTAAACCCGCAGCAATATTACCGCATCGTCAATTTAATGAAGAAAAAGCGGGCTGAGCGCGAGCAATATTTGGAGGAAGTCATTCAAGAAGTGCGCGAACGGCTCAACGAAGTGCATATTCCTTGCGAAATTTCCGGGCGTCCGAAACATATTTACAGCATTTATCGAAAAATGGTGATGCAAAATAAACAGTTTAACGAAATTTACGATTTGCTCGCTGTCCGCATCATCGTCAACAGCATCAAAGACTGCTACGCTGTATTGGGGATTATTCATACATGTTGGAAACCGATGCCCGGGCGCTTTAAAGACTACATCGCCATGCCGAAGCCGAACATGTACCAATCGCTCCATACGACGGTGATCGGCCCAAAAGGCGAGCCGCTTGAGGTGCAAATCCGCACATTTGAAATGCACCAAATCGCCGAATTCGGGATTGCTGCCCACTGGGCGTACAAAGAAGGAAAGACGATCAAGCCGAACTCGTTTGAAGAAAAGCTGTCTTGGTTTCGGGAAATTTTGGAATGGCAAAACGACGCGAGCAATGCCGAAGAGTTCATGGAATCGCTCAAGATGGATTTGTTTTCCGACATGGTGTTCGTCTTCACGCCAAAGGGCGATGTCATCGAGCTGCCGGCCGGATCGGTGCCAATCGATTTCGCTTACCGCATCCATTCGGAAATCGGCAACAAGACGATCGGGGCGAAAGTGAACGGCAAAATGGTGCCGCTTGATTACAAGCTGCAAACGGGCGACATCGTCGAAATTTTAACTTCCAATCATTCGTACGGTCCCAGCCAAGACTGGCTGAAACTGGCGAAAACGTCGCAGGCGCGCAACAAAATCCGCCAGTTTTTCAAAAAGCAACGGCGCGAAGAAAACATCGAAAAAGGCAAAGAGATGGTGGAAAAAGAGGTGCGCAGCCTCGGCTTTGAGCCGAAAGAAGTGATGACGGCGGACAACGTAAAGCGCGTCGCCGAAAAGTTCAACTTCTCGAACGAAGACGATATGTATGCGGCAGTCGGCTATCATGGCATCACAGCGGCGCAAATCGCCCATCGGTTGACGGAAAAATGGCGGAAGCAGCGCGATCTCGAGGAACAGCAGCGCAAACTGGCCGAAGCGGTCTTCGAAGCCAAGCTGCCAGCTGGCAAAAAGCGCGACTGCGGCATTCGCGTCCAAGGAATGGACAACTTGCTCATCCGTTTGTCGCGCTGCTGCAACCCGGTGCCGGGCGATGAAATTATCGGCTTCATTACCCGCGGCCGCGGCATTTCCGTCCACCGCGCCGATTGCCCGAACGTCAAGACCGAAGAAGCGGCCGATCGGTTGATTGCCGTAGAATGGGAGAGCGGAGCAAACGGCGAGCGCGAATATAACGTGGACATTGAGATCACCGGATTTGACCGCCGCGGTTTGCTGAATGAGGTGCTGCAGGCGGTCAATGAAACGCGAACAGACATTTCCGCCGTTTCGGGACGCTCCGATCACCGCCATAAAATCGCGACGATCCATATGACGATCGCCATTCATAATTTGAGCCACTTGCAAAAAGTGGTCGATCGAATCAAGCAAATTCCCGACATTTATTCCGTCCAGCGCTTGATGAACAACTAAGGGCGGCGAAAGGAGGAAGGCGAGTGAGAGCGGTCATCCAGCGGGCGAAAGAGGCCAAAGTCACCGTCGACGGCGAGACGGTCGGAGCGATCGATGCCGGGTTTGTCGTCCTTCTTGGCGTCACACACGAGGACACGGAGGACGATGCTGCCTATTTGGCTGAGAAAATCGCTCATTTGCGTATTTTTGAAGATGAAGACGGAAAAATGAACCGCTCCTTGCTTGACGTCGGCGGGGCGGTGCTGTCGGTGTCGCAGTTCACCCTTTACGGCGACTGCCGAAAAGGCCGGCGCCCGAACTTTATGGCGGCGGCAAAGCCCGACCATGCCTTGCCGCTGTATGAGGCGTTCAACGCCGCTTTGCGCGAAAGAGGCGTTCATGTAGAAACCGGCGTATTCGGTGCGATGATGGACGTATCGCTCACAAACGACGGGCCGGTCACCTTGATCATCGACAGCAGCGAGAAACCGGGAAACCGATGAAGTTTCCCGGTTTCTTTTTTATTTTCGGCGAAAAATGGGAAAGATGAAAACAGTGTGGATGATCAAGGAAAGGAGGAAGGAGGATGCGGCAAGCGGACAAGAGTGAGCAGGCGCATCGGGCGGACGATGTGTTGTCCGTGGACTTTCATGAATGGATGCGTCTTCAATCGGAGTACAGCGCCTTTGAACTAGCATCTGAGTTTGGTGTGCTCCCTCATGGTGTGCAAAGGCTGAAAAAACAGCAGTTTCGCCCGTAATGGCACGGACCATATTTCGCTTTAAGGAACTGAAAATACAAGCGTGTGAGGAGGTCGAGTATGCGGCGCTGAGCGCGGCTTGACGATGTTTGTCGGCGAGCCTAGAAGGCCGGTGAAAAACAACCATTTCCCTTAAACCGATGATTCTTGAGTGGCGAGAAGAGGAACGATAAGGTTGCTCAACTTGAAAAGCGGCATGATTGCACTGCATTTTCTGTTCAATCACCAGCCTTCCAGAAAGAATTTTGAGCGTATATGTTGACAAATGCAAACATGCTATACGATAATAAGTTTTGTATTAAAATAATTATAAAATAACAGATCCAGGAGGTAGATGAAGCAATGTCTCTGGTAGGAAAGAAAGTGCAGCCGTTCCGCGCCCAAGCGTATCACAACGGCGAATTCATCGAAGTGACAGAGCAAGACTTCATGGGGAAATGGAGCATCGTTTGCTTCTATCCAGCGGACTTTACGTTCGTCTGCCCGACAGAGCTCGAAGATTTGCAAGACCACTACGCGACGTTCAAAGAACTTGGCGTGGAAGTGTACTCGGTTTCGACCGACACCCACTTTACGCATAAAGCATGGCACGATACATCCCCAGCCATCGGCAAAATCGAATACGTGATGATCGGCGACCCTTCGCATCAACTGTCGCGCATGTTTGATGTGCTCGATGAAGAACAAGGATTGGCGCAGCGCGGCACGTTCATCATTGACCCAGACGGCGTCATTCAAGCGGTGGAAATCAATGCGGACGGCATCGGCCGCAACGCCAGCACGCTGATTGATAAAATTAAAGCGGCTCAATACGTGCGCAACCATCCTGGTGAAGTCTGCCCGGCGAAATGGAAAGAAGGAGCGGAAACACTGAAGCCAAGCTTGGATCTCGTCGGCAAAATTTAAGGAGGCTTAGGCGATGCTGTTGGATGCTGACATCAAGGCGCAACTAGCTCAGTATTTGCAATTGCTTGAAAATGATATTGTCTTGACGGTAAGCGCGGGAGACGACAACGTTTCCCGCGATATGCTTGCTTTAATCGATGAATTAACGGCGATGTCGCCGAAAATCAAAGTGGAAAAAGCGAAGCTGGAACGAACGCCAAGCTTCAGCGTCAATCGGGTCGGCGAAAACACCGGCATCACCTTCGCCGGCGTGCCGCTCGGCCATGAATTTACGTCCCTCGTTTTGGCGCTGCTTCAAGTGAGCGGGCGGCCGCCGAAAGTCAGCCAAGACGTCGTGGACCGCATTCAACAAATCAGGGGCAAACATCATTTTGAAACGTACGTCAGCTTGACTTGCCACAACTGCCCGGACGTCGTGCAAGCGCTCAACATCATGAGCGTGTTAAACCCGAACATTTCGCATACGATGATCGACGGGGCGGCGTTTAAAGAAGAAGCGGAGCAAAAAGGGATTATGGCCGTACCGACGGTGTTTTTAAACAGCAAACTGTTCGCGAGCGGCCGCATGTCGCTTGAAGATATCCTCGCCAAATTAGGGAGTGCTCCGGACGCTTCTTCCTTCGCCGACAAAGAGCCGTTTGATGTGCTGGTGATCGGCGGCGGCCCTGCAGGTGCGACAGCAGCCATTTACGCAGCGCGCAAAGGCATTCGCACTGGCATTGTCGCGGAGCGCTTCGGCGGACAAATTTTAGATACGCTCGGCATTGAAAACTTTATCAGCGTCAAATATACGGAAGGACCGAAGCTTGCGGCCAGCATTGAAGAACATGTAAAGCAATACAACGTCGACATCATGAGCTCGCAGCGGGCAAAACGGCTCGAGAAAAAAGACTTGATTGAAGTCGAGCTGGAAAACGGCGCTGTGTTGAAAAGCAAAACCGTTGTCATCGCAACGGGCGCCCGTTGGCGCAACCTTGGCGTGCCGGGCGAGGAAGAGTTCAAAAACAAAGGGGTCGCCTATTGCCCGCACTGCGACGGCCCGCTGTTCGAAGGGAAGCACGTGGCGGTCATCGGCGGCGGGAACTCTGGAGTCGAAGCGGCGATTGACCTCGCTGGCATCGCCAGCCATGTGACGCTGCTGGAGTTCGCCCCTGAACTCAAGGCGGATGCTGTTTTGCAAGATCGTTTGTACAGCTTGCCGAACGTAACGGTGATTAAAAACGCGCAAACGACGGAAATCACCGGCACGGACAAAGTCAACGGCTTGACGTACATTGACCGGGAAACAGGAGAAGAACATCATATCGAATTGCAGGGCGTGTTCGTGCAAATCGGCCTTGTTCCGAACACCGAATGGTTGGAAGGAACGGTGGAACGGAATCGCTTCGGTGAAATCATTGTTGATAAACGCGGCGCAACGAACATTGAAGGCGTCTTTGCCGCAGGCGACTGCACGGACAGCGCCTATAAGCAAATTATTATCTCGATGGGCTCGGGTGCAACCGCGGCGTTAAGCGCGTTTGATTATTTGATTCGCCATTAAGAGGGCCGAAGGTGGACCGCCTCTTCGATCCCATGGAGGGGCGGTTCAACGAGTCGGCTCTCTTTTTTTAACATCTTTCCGAAAGAAGTCTCCCACTTTGAAGCGAAGTGAAAGTGGGAGATGAATGTCGGTTGGCGTCAGCCAACGAATAGGATAGAATATGGCTAGAACGGACACCTTCGGAACGAAGGGAAGCGTAAAGGGTTCTTGTGTGTGGCTTACCGTTCGGCGAACACACACAAGTCGCTTGAAGCCCCCATCTCTAAGCGAAGCGTAGGTGGTGGGTAGTTCACACAAGGTGAAAAATGTGATGAGACATCAAAGTTTTTCTCTTTGCGAAAAACCATGGATCACACCGCTAGGACAACTTGACAAACGGCCGAGATTGTCCGTAATATAAAATTACATCTTTCTCATACGGAACAACCGATGATGGAGAAAAGTAGTTAAGGCCCACATGGCCAGAGAGGAAACGCCCAAGGCTGCGAGCGTTTCTCCATGATGGCTTAACGAAAGACACTCCGTAGGTTTCCCTTTGAACGCGCTTTGCGCCAGTAAAGGGGAACGTGTGCCATGCGTTAATGGCGACAAGCGGAAGCCGGATCGGCTTCAATTAGGGTGGCACCGCGGGAATGACGCTCTCGTCCCTATCGATGACAGGGACAAGGGCGTTTTATTTTGGGCAAAGGAGGATGAGCATGGCTTTTCAAATTCCAAGAGGGACACAAGATGTGCTGCCAGGGGACACGGAAAAATGGCAATATGTCGAGCACATTGCCCGCAGCCTCTGCAGCCGGTATGGGTATCAGGAAATCCGGACGCCGATTTTCGAGCATACGGAGCTTTTTTTGCGCGGCGTGGGGGATACAACGGACATTGTGCAAAAAGAAATGTACACGTTCGAAGACAAAGGGGGGCGCGCGCTGACGCTCCGCCCGGAAGGAACGGCGCCGGTTGTCAGAGCGTTTGTCGAGCATAAGCTGTACGGCAGTCCGAACCAGCCGCTGAAATTGTATTACAGCGGGCCGATGTTTCGCTACGAGCGGCCGGAAGCGGGACGGTTCCGCCAGTTCGTCCAGTTCGGCGTCGAGGCGCTCGGCAGCAGCGATCCGGCGATTGACGCCGAGGTGATGGCGCTAGCGATGCATATTTACGAAGCGCTTGGCTTAAAACGGATCCGGCTTGTCATCAACAGCTTGGGCGACCTTGACAGCCGCCGGGCGCACCGAGAGGCGCTTGTTCGCCATTTTTCAAGCCGCATCCACGAGCTGTGCCCGGACTGCCAGACGAGGCTTCATACGAATCCGCTCCGCATTCTCGACTGCAAAAAAGACCGCCATCATGAGCTGATGGCGACGGCGCCGTCGATTTTGGATTATTTGAACGAAGACTCGCGTGCTTATTTTGAAAAAGTCAAACAATATTTAACTAACCTTGGCATTCCGTTTGTCATTGATTCGCGTCTTGTGCGCGGACTTGATTACTACAATCATACGACGTTCGAAATTATGAGCGAAGCGGAAGGATTTGGCGCGGCGGCGACGCTGTGCGGCGGCGGGCGTTACAACGGGCTTGTCCAAGAAATCGGCGGTCCGGAGACGCCGGGCATCGGCTTTGCCTTGAGCATCGAGCGGCTGTTGGCCGCCCTTGACGCCGAAGGTGTGGAATTGCCGGTGGAGAGCGGGCTTGACTGCTATGTCGTCGCTGTCGGTGAGCGGGCGAAAGATGAGGCGGTCCGCCTCGTTTATGCATTGCGCCGCTTTGGATTGAGGGTCGATCAAGATTATTTGGGCCGAAAATTGAAGGCGCAGCTGAAGGCCGCCGACCGGCTTGGGGCATCGTTTGTCGCCATTATCGGCGATGAAGAACTCGAGAGACAGGAAGCGGCGGTAAAGCATATGGCGAGCGGCGAGCAAACGAATGTACCGCTCGGCGAGTTGGCGCACTTTTTGCATGAACGGATCGGGAAGGAGGAGTGAGCGAATGGAACGGACGTATTATTGCGGAGAAGTGCCGGAAACGGCCGTCGGCGAGCGCGTCGTGCTCAAAGGCTGGGTGCAAAAGCGCCGCGACTTAGGCGGCCTCATTTTCATTGACTTGCGCGACCGAACGGGCATCGTCCAAGTTGTCGCCAGCCCGGACGTGTCGGCTGAAGCGCTGGCGGCAGCGGAGCGCGTGCGGAGCGAATACGTTTTAAGCGTCGAAGGAACGGTCGTCGCCCGCGCTCCGGAGACGGTCAATCCGAACATCGCAACCGGCCGCATTGAAATTCAGGCGGAACGAATCGAGATCATCAACGAGGCAAAAACGCCGCCGTTTTCGATTTCCGATGACACGGATGCGGCGGAAGACGTGCGCTTAAAATATCGGTATTTGGATTTGCGCCGCCCAGTCATGTTTCAAACACTGGCGCTTCGCCACAAAATCACAAAGACGGTGCGCGACTTTTTGGATAGCGAACGCTTTTTGGAAATTGAAACGCCGATGTTGACGAAAAGCACGCCGGAAGGGGCGCGTGACTATTTGGTGCCGAGCCGCGTCCATCCGGGCGAATTTTACGCCTTGCCGCAGTCGCCGCAAATTTTTAAGCAGCTGCTCATGGTCGGCGGCGTGGAACGGTACTACCAAATCGCCCGTTGCTTCCGTGACGAGGATTTGCGCGCCGACCGCCAGCCGGAATTTACGCAAATCGACATCGAAATGTCGTTTATCGAACAAGAGGATATTATCGATTTAACCGAACGGATGATGGCTGCCGTCGTGAAAGCGGCAAAAGGGATCGACATCCCGCGCCCGTTTCCGCGCATCACGTATGACGAGGCGATGAGCCGCTACGGCTCGGACAAGCCGGATATACGCTTTGGCCTCGAGCTCGTCGACGTATCGGAAATCGTTCGTGATTCAGCGTTTCAAGTGTTCGCCCGCGCCGTCAAAGAAGGAGGCCAAGTGAAGGCGATCAACGCGAAAGGCGCTGCCCCTCGCTATTCGCGTAAAGATATTGACGCCTTAGGAGAATTTGCCGGCCGCTACGGGGCGAAAGGGCTCGCCTGGCTGAAAGCGGAAGGCGAAGAGCTGAAAGGACCGATCGCCAAGTTTTTCACCGATGAGGAACAGGCGGCGCTGCGTCGAGCGCTTGCTGTCGAAGACGGAGATTTGCTTTTGTTTGTCGCCGACGAAAAAGCGATCGTCGCCGCGGCGCTAGGCGCGTTGCGGCTGAAGCTTGGCAAGGAGCTCGGCTTGATCGACGAAGCGAAGCTCGCGTTTTTGTGGGTGACGGATTGGCCGCTTTTGGAGTATGACGAAGAAGAAGGGCGCTATTACGCCGCTCACCATCCGTTTACGATGCCGGTGCGCGACGACATTCCGCTGCTTGAGACAAACCCGGGCGCCGTCCGCGCGCAGGCGTACGACCTCGTCTTAAATGGCTATGAGCTTGGCGGCGGCTCGCTCCGCATTTTCGAGCGGGACGTGCAAGAAAAAATGTTCCGCGCCTTAGGGTTCAGTGAAGAAGAAGCGCGCCGTCAGTTCGGATTCTTGCTTGAGGCGTTTGAATACGGCACTCCGCCGCACGGCGGCATTGCGCTTGGCCTTGACCGGCTGGTGATGTTGCTCGCTGGGCGCACGAACTTGCGCGATACGATCGCGTTTCCGAAAACGGCGAGCGCGAGCTGCTTGCTTACCGAAGCGCCGGGGCCGGTCAGCGACAAGCAGCTCGAGGAGCTGCACTTGGCGGTTGTGCTTCCGGGAAACGAGTGACAGCGGCATCTGAAAAAGAAACGTTGGCAATAGGTGTTCACAAAGGCTGAAAAATGTGTTACAATCAAACTAACAACCGTCCTAATGTGTTCGTCGGATCACTGATCGTTTTGACCGAACAGTTTATGATCCGGGAGCTCGGGGTTTCCAAGCGGCGTGCACGCCTCTTCGTCACAGGGGAAGCGCAAACCTTGGAACAGGGCACCCACCTATGGGAGAGCGGGTTCAAAACGAAGGCATCGACGGCACGATTGGGACTGGCAACAGTAAGGAATCAACAACATTTCCCCTATGCGGATGGCCGCGTAGGGGTTTTGTTTTGCCAGCAAAATGCCGTTGCCTCTTTTGCTGTCTTGATGGTAGGATAAAAAGCGGCATAAACACCAATTTTGGAGCAAACGGAGAGGAGAACGATGCTGCATCAATTTTCCCGCAATGAACTCGCGATTGGCCCTGAAGGGTTGGAACGCTTAAAAAACGCCACCGTCGCCGTCCTTGGCGTCGGCGGCGTGGGGTCGTTCGCCGTCGAGGCGCTCGCCCGTTCCGGCATTGGCCGCTTGGTGCTTGTTGATCGCGATAACGTCGATATCACCAACATCAACCGGCAAATCCATGCGTTGCTCTCGACCATCGGGCGTCCGAAAGTGGAGCTCATGAAAGAGCGCATCGCCGACATCAACCCGGCGTGCGAGGTGATCGCTTTGCAAATGTTTTATACGGAAGAGACGTATGTGCAGTTTTTCGCCTATGATCTGGATTTTGTCATCGATGCGTCCGACACGATTGTGTACAAAGTGCATTTGATGAAACAATGCCTCAAGCGCGGCATTCCGATCATCTCCAGCATGGGTGCGGCGAACAAAATGGATCCGACCCGGTTCCGCATTGCCGATATTTCGAAAACACACACCGATCCGATCGCGAAAGTCATCCGCGCCAAGCTGCGCAAAGAAGGGATCCGCCGCGGCATTCCGGTCGTCTTTTCCGACGAGAAGCCGGTGAAAATCCGCGAAGATGTCCGCCAGGTTGTCGGCAATGACGCTTCGCCGATCCGCAAGGCGAAAATGCCGCCGTCTTCGAATGCTTTCGTTCCATCAGTTGCCGGGCTCATTATGGCTTCCTACGTGATAAATCGTCTATTAGAGGGAATTCCCATCAGGCGCGTTGGCGACGATTGAACTCTTCCACCTTCATCCTATTTCGCGCAGGAGACTCTCACTTCAACGACTAAAGGGAGTAAGTGGGAGAGGAATGCGCGTTCCCCCTTTCTTTTGTGGTATGATAGAATAAAGACGTGGAGAAAACCGTTCAATAAAGGCACTCCAATAACGGCTGCTCGATGTATGGAGTTGGTTGCAGGAAACGTTGCAACCGTCAAATATCGAGCGTAGGTCTGTCTGTTGTGTGTGGAAGCCAAGTACTGCCAACAGACACACCGAGAGAATCGGTAACGATGCAGGCATGACCTGCGTCGTTGGGCAGCTGTCAACCTGCCCCCTGATGCAACCCCAAATCAAGGAAGGAGGACGAGGTCCGTTTGCACTTCTGGGGAGTTGCAAGCCCCCACTTCAAGCGTTAGCGAAGTGGGGGTAGTTGACTTCGAACAAAATGGGAAGGCGAAGGTTCCTGTAAACATCCGGTGCATTCACCGGTTTGGTAGCGGGCGCTGTCCGTCGTTCCAGCGGTGAAAACGTGTCCCGATGCTTTGTTGGGGCACCTTCTTTTTTTATGAATGGGCGAGCGATTCGTTCGATCCGTTCGCCTCGGCGGCAAACAGCTGGGCAAGAGAGAAACGGTCGCCTTCTTCGGAAGCGAGCTGGCGGGCGCGGGCCATGATTTTCACGAGCGCCTCATAATCTTCTTGCACGGTGGTCTGCCTCGTTTCAAGGCGTTCGAGTTTTTGAGCAAGCTGTTCGTTCCGCGCCTGCCATTCCGCCCGCTCGCGTTTCAGGCGCTCGTTGTCTTGGCGGATCGCTTCCATCTCCTCGATGCCGCGCCGCAATGTTTGCAAAAATGAAATGCACTGCTCCAGTGTCAATGGGGCTGCTGGGAGAAAAGGCGATGACCCTTCGGCGCCGTCCCGTTCTCCAGAAGGACTCCAAGCAGCAACCGTATTGTCTTTTTGCCACTTTTTCATCATTTCGAGCGCCCGTTTCCGTTCTTTCCGCTGCTTTTTTGCCTGTTCGATCGCCTCAAGGTACCGTTTGCGCACCTCGGCGTTCCAACGGAATCCGCATGCTGCCGCTGTGCGGTGCAGTTGTCTCCCAACGACTTCAAAAGCGGCAAGTTGCGTTTTTCCTTCGCGTATATATTGCAGCACCGTTTCAGCCAACAGTACATCTTCTTCATGTGACCAAGCATCCTGTCTTGTTTTCATGTTGTCCACCCCATCAAATGGTAATGTTGATATGGTCATAGTTTTTCCGTTTGATTTCCACTTTAAACTTCACCCTTTTCATTTTTCCCATTTTCATGTATCATAGAAATAGTTTTGTATGACCGGTCAGTTCAAAATAATTAGACTGATTGGTCAAAATCGTGGGATGAGAGGTGGCATGATGACGTTTTTGACTAGGTTCAGTTTGAAAAATGCGGCAGCTGTGTTTGTATGTTCGTTTTTGCTCCTGTTTCTAGGACTGTATTCCTTCTCCTCCTTGAAGGTCGATTTGCTGCCGAACATTGAATTTCCCCAGTTGTCGATTGAAGCGGTCTATCCTGGGGCTTCTCCGCAAGACGTGAATGAGGAGGTCACGGCCAAGCTCGAGGAAAAACTGAAGTCCCTTGACGGGCTTAAGCAAATGCAGAGTTCGTCCTATGAAGGAATGGCTGTTATCAATCTTGAATTCCCGTTTCGGACAGATATGGAGAAAATGGAGCGGCAGGTCGAATCGCTCATTGATCAAGCAGGATTGCCCGATCATGTCCAAACGGAAGTCAATCGGTTTTCATTCGGTTCCATCCCGGTTTTCAACATTTCCTTGTTTGCCAAAAACGAAACCGATCTGCAAACGTTGCTGGAAACCGAAGTGATTCCAGAATTGAATAAAATCGACGGGGTGAATTCCGTTTCGATCGGTGGAGACAGCGAGCGCCTCATCCGGATCACAGTCGATCGGAAAAAGGCCGCTCAGGCGGGATTGACCTTGTCAGAGATTAAAAACCAAATCAATGAAAAGGTGTTGGCGTTCCCGGCTGGAACGTTGCAAACCGATACATGGCAAATTCCGGTTCGCGTCGAGGAAAAATTGAACACCATCCATGAGTTGAAAAATCTGAAACTCGTGCCGACAGCTGTTCCGATGGCGGTGAATGGATGGCAGCGCGTCTCTCCCGTGAAGCTTGGGGATATTGCGACGATTGAGGAAGTCAACGAACAAAGCGAATTCACCCGCTATAATTTGAAGCCATCGCTGTCGATGGCCGTGACGAAAAAACAAGATGCCAATACGATTGAAGTGGCAGACCAAGTGATCAAAGTGCTGAATTCCTACAAACATCAGTTTGATTATTCCATCGGGTTTGATTCGTCAGCTGGCATCAAACAATCCGTTGAATCGCTTGTCCGTGAAGGGCTGCTCGGGGCGCTGTTCGCTTCGTTGGCCGTCTTGCTCTTTTTGCGCAACGTTCGGGCGACTGTGATTGCCATCGTCTCGATTCCGCTCTCGCTGCTTGTATCGGCCATTTTTCTCAATCGTATGGATATTACCCTCAATGTCATGACGCTTGGCGGCATGGCCGTCGCCGTCGGCCGAGTCGTGGATGACAGCATTGTCGTGATCGAAAATATTTTCCGCCGCGTCCGCCGGGAGAAAACAGGCATGAGCGATGATTTAGTCGAGCAATCAACGAAAGAAATTGTCAAAGCGATTGTGTCCTCGACCATCACAACGGTTGTCGTCTTTTTGCCTCTCGGGCTTGTTGGGGGCATTACAGGGGAATTTTTCCTGCCTTTTGCCTTGACGATTACGTTTGCCCTGTTGGCCTCTTTGTTGGTGGCCGTGACGGTTGTGCCGATTTTAGCGAAATTTTCGTTCCGCCGTGTGCCGCCAGAGGAAAAAGAAGGAGCGCTTCAGCGTCTGTATGGCCGAATCATTGAATGGGCGCTCAACCATAAAGCGATTGTCTTTGTGTTGTCGGTTGTGCTATTGGTTGGTTCATTGGCGCTCGTGCCGAAACTTGGATTTACGTTTTTGCCGAACGAAGAGCAGAAAACGTTGGTGGCGAGCATTGAACTGCCGGCTTCCACATCGGTGGTCAAAACGAATGATGTGTCGTTGGAGATGGAAAAGATGTTTTTAAAACGAAGCGATGTCGAGAGCGTCACCGCCGCAGTGGGAAGCCGCGATTTCCGCACAGGATTGAAACGGCCCAATCAAGCCAGCTATTATATTCGATTAAAGGACAGCGCTGACACCGCGAAAACCGTGGCCGTTCTCGAAAAAGAAATGCGCCGCATCGCCAATCAGCTCGCGCCCGGGGCCAAATTGGGCGTGCAAGAGATGTCGAGCGGAGGGCCGCCAACGAATAATAACGTGAATATTGACTTATACTCCAATGACTTGGAGGCGCTCCAAACAGCAGCCAAACAGGTCGAGACGTATTTAAAACAACGCGATGATGTCAAAGATGTGACGAATAACTTGACGGAAAAGCAAAAACAAGTGATTGTCGCCATTGATCCGGAAAAGGCGGCCGCTTATGGCGTTTCGGGCATGCAATTGCTCGGGACGGTGGCCGATGCAACCAAACCGGTCGATGTGGGGACGCTGAAACTCGGTGGCAAGGATGAGCAAGTCGAACTTTCGTATGATGAAACGTTGGGATCGATCGATGAGTTGAAAGAGCTTCCGATCGTGACGAGAAACGGAGTGATTCCACTTTCAGCTGTCGCCGAAGTGAAAGAGGCGGACGTGTATACGTCCATTCAAAAGCTGGACGGAAAAGTGTTTGCCCGCGTATCCGCCCAGATTGTCGGCGACAACATTCAGGAAGTCACGAATGATATTTCGAAACATGTAAATGATTTGAAGATCCCATCCGATGTCACAGTGAAAACGGGCGGCGGAAGCGATGAGACGGTGCAGACGTTCCGCGAACTCGGTGTGGCCATGGCGGCGGCCATCGGGCTTGTGTATTTGACGATGCTGATTACATTTGGTAAAGTGCGGGTGCCGCTGATCATTTTATCTTCCCTTTTGTTTGTTCCCATCGGTTCGCTGTTTGCTTTGTATGTGGCCGATGAGCCGCTTTCCATCAGCGTCATGATCGGCTTGTTGATGCTCATTGGCATCGTGACGACCAATGCGATCGTGCTGGTGGATCGAATCGGGCAAAACCGCGAACAAAAACGGATGACGGTGCGAAGCGCCATCATTGAAGCCGGCAAAACACGGCTGCGGCCGATTTTAATGACAGCCTTTGCGACTGTGACAGCCCTCATTCCGCTTGCGCTGACGAATGAGGCCGGCACGTTGATTTCGAAAGGGCTGGCCATCACGGTCATCGGCGGCCTGACGTCGTCGACGTTATTGACGCTTGTGTTCATTCCTGCGATGTATGAGGCGTTTTTCTTCCGGACGGCAAAACGCGAACCGATGGCAAAATGACAGGGCTGGATGGCCGGATAACGGGCCGTCCGGCATTTTTTTTCATGGCAAGATCGACTATAATGGACATGAAGAAGGAGCAAGGAAGGCGAAAACATTGGGACGGAAAGAGGACATCATTGAAACGGCGATGAAATTATTCGCCGAAAAAGGCTATCACGCTGCCTCCATGCAGGAAATCGCCGAACGGAGCGGAGTAGCCAAAGGTTCGATTTACAATTATTTCAAATCAAAAGAAGAGTTGGCTGTATCGATTTTCCGCTACCATTATGAAGTCTTGTTTCACCAGCTTAAACAAATCGAGGCTGATCCCGCCTTAACTGCGCGCGAGCGGTTTTGCCGTCAGTTGACTGTACAAATCCAGCTGTTTGACGAACATAAAGAGCTGGTGCAAATGCAGTTGGGTGAACAAGCCGCGAAGGTGAGCCATGAGGTGCAGCATCTGGTGTTTCGCATCCGCGCCCATACGCTCCACTGGTATCGCCGGGCGATTGAAGACATATACGGCGAACAAGTGCGTCCCGTTTCGTTTGATTGCGCGACGATGCTCAACGGAATGCTGAAAGAATATCTGATTTACTTGGCGGTAGACCGAAAGCCGTTGCTTCCTGAGAAGCTTGCCCCTTCTTGCTCGATCGGCTTGATGCCATCGTTGCCAGCCTGCTTGACGGCAAGATGGGGTTGCTCGATGAAACGATGATGGCGGATTACATGGCTGCGGCGACCCAAGAGCGGAGTCAATGGAAAGAACGGGCTATCAGCTGTTTAGAGCGCATGGCGGCGATGCGTCCGGTTGAAGACGATATTCTTCGCTCGCTGCGCTTATTGAAGGAAGAACTCGAGAAAGGGGAGACAGCTAGGCGGTTTATGGTGGAGGCGCTTCTGCTCTATTTGGCGAAATACTCGCTTCCGCTGTACAATGAGTTGAAGGAGGCCATTGAACGCTATTTTGATTAAAACCACCGCTCTTCCCACGGGGAGACGCCCCATTCGCCGAAAATGAATAGGCGGCATCGAAGGATGTCTGTGAACATAGCGTCATCAATCTCAAGGAGGGGGTCGGCATGCCCAAAACGACGGAGCCGCTTGCTTGGCGGATGCGGCCGCGGACGATCGATGAGATCGTTGGGCAACAGCACATCATTGGCCCTAGTACGCCGCTTTATAAAATGGTCAAAAAAGGTCATGTTCCCTCGCTTTTGCTTTACGGAGAGCCGGGGACAGGGAAGACGTCGCTCGCTTACGCCATTGCCCGCACCGCCGGGCGCGAATGGGTCGCCATCAATGCGACGACCGCCGGCAAAAAGGAAATCGAAGAGGCAGTCGAAGCGGCGCGTTGGTCGGGCAATGTCCTCTTATTTATCGACGAAATCCATCGGCTGAATAAAGCGCAGCAAGACGTTTTGTTGCCGCATCTCGAATCCGGGCTCGTGACCTTGATTGGCGCCACAACGGAAAACCCGTTTCACGAGGTCAATCCCGCCATTCGCAGCCGCTGCGGGCAAATCCAACAACTGAAACCGCTCAAGCCGGATGACCTCATGATCATTCTGAAACGGGCGCTCGCTGATCCGGAACGAGGGGTCGGCGAGCCGCCGGTTGTCATTGACGAGTCGTTGTTATGGCGCATCGCCGAGGCAGCCGGTGGGGATGCGCGCGTCGCGCTTTCGCTTCTGGAGGCGGCGGTTGCGGCTGCCGATGAGCGCCACGGCCGCTTGTATATTGTTGAGGATATCGTGGCTTCATGCACCGCAAACCGCGGTTTTACCCATGACAAATATGGCGATCATTATTATTCGTTGTTGTCCGCGTTTCAAAAAAGCGTGCGCGGCAGCGATGCCGATGCCGCGCTTCATTATTTGGCCCGTCTGCTTGAAGGCGGAGACTTGGCGGCCGTTTGCCGGAGATTGCTTGTGATGGCTTATGAGGATATCGGACTTGCCAATCCGATAATGGGAGTGAAAGTACAGGCAGCGGTCGAAGCGGCGGAACGCCTCGGGCTGCCGGAAGCGCGCATTCCGCTCGCGGTTGTGACGATTGAACTCTGTTTAAGCCCGAAATCCAACAGTGCTTACAAGGCGCTGGACGCTGCCATTGCCGATGTCCGTTCCGGCAAGCTTGGCGATATTCCGGATCATTTAAAAGACGCTCATTACAAAGGGGCGGCTGCACTCGGGCGTGGACAAGGCTACTTGTATCCGCACGATTATCCGAACAGCTGGGTGGCGCAAACGTATTTGCCCTCCGCTCTGGAAGGCGTCCGCTATTATGAACCGAAAGAGCATGGCGAGGAAAAACATTACGCCAAAGTGTACCGGCGGCTTGAGCAGTTGAAACAAGAGGTCAAGGTTCAGCCGTGAAGGGAAAGGGATTTTTATGATATAATAACACAGGCGTTTCATGCTCGCTTTGACCGAGCTGACCGGATGGAACGTGGCGTACATTCGCATCGGGATTGAAGCGTTCGTGCTGTTGGCCGGCTGGTTGCTCGGCGGCCCGGTGTCGTTTGGCACGTTCCTTTTTTGTGTGACGATCGGTTCGATTGCCGGCTTGGCGCTGCCGCAATGCCAAAAGGTCGCAAGCCGCCTGCTTGGACCGGCCGCCGGCACTCGGACGCAAGGGTTAAGCCGTTAGGAGGGATATGAATGAAGATTTCGACGAAAGGCCGATATGGCTTGACGATTATGATTGAATTGGCCAAAAAATATGGCGATCGTCCGATCTCGCTTCGTTCGATCGCCAAGGCGAACAATTTATCCGAACATTATTTAGAGCAGCTCGTCACGCCGCTGCGCAACGCCGGGCTCGTCAAAAGCATTCGCGGAGCGTATGGCGGCTATGTGCTTGCTGAACATCCGGCGAAAATCACCGCCGGCGACATTTTGCGCGTGTTGGAGGGGCCGCTGGCCCCGGTCGAGGAGCTCGAGGAGGAAGAGCCGGCGAAGCGCGAGCTATGGATTCGCATCCGCGATGCGGTCGAGGAAGTGCTCGACAGCACAACGCTCGAAGATTTGGCGAAGTATAGCGACGGGGATGAAGGGGCATATATGTTTTATATTTAAGCATACAGCAAGGAAAGGAGAATGGCCGTTGGAACGGATTTATTTGGACCATGCGGCAACTTCCCCGGTCCATCCAGACGTGGCTGCCGGTATGGTCCAGTGGATGACGGAACAGTTCGGCAACCCGTCAAGCATCCATCATTTTGGACGGCAGAGCCGCCGCGCGGTCGATGAAGCGAGGGCTGTCATCGCCCGCTCGATTGGGGCGAAAGAGACGGAGATTGTGTTTACAAGCGGCGGCACGGAAGCAGATAACTTTGCGGTCATCGGAACGGCCATAGCGAACCGCGGCCGCGGCAATCATATCATTACAACCGCCATCGAGCATCATGCGGTGCTGCGCGCTTGTGAATATTTAGAGACGCAAGGGTTTGAGGTCACGTATTTGCCCGTTGACGAACAAGGGACGGTATCGGTCGAGGATGTCAAGGCCGCGCTGCGCGATGAGACCGTTTTGGTGTCGGTCATGTTTGCCAACAACGAAGTCGGCACGATCCAGCCGATTCGCGAAATCGGGGCGCTGCTTCGCGATCATCCGGCTTATTTCCATACGGACGCCGTCCAGGCGTACGGGCTTCTTCCGATCGATGTGAATGAATACGGGATCGATTTGCTGTCGATTTCCGCTCATAAAATCAACGGCCCGAAAGGAAGCGGCGCGCTTTATGTCCGGGAAACGGTCCGCATCACTCCGCTCCTTTTCGGCGGCGAACAGGAGCGGAAGCGGCGCGCCGGCACGGAAAACGTCCCCGGCATCATCGGCTTGGCGCAGGCGGCGGAAATCGCTGAGCGAACAAGGGAAGAGAAACGTCGACAATATGCGGCGTGGCGCGAGGCGATGCTTGCGATTTTCCGCTCCTCAGGGATCGACTATGCGGTCAACGGCCGCCCGGATGGCCTGCCGCATATTTTGAATGTCGCCTTCCCGGGAACGAATGTCGAATCGCTGCTCGTGAACTTGGATTTAGCCGGCATTGCCGCCTCGAGCGGGTCAGCATGCACCGCCGGGTCAATCGACCCGTCGCACGTGCTTGTCGCGATGTGCGGAAAAGAGTCGGAGCGCATCCGTTCGTCTGTGCGCTTCAGCTTCGGGCTCGGCAATACGATGGAACAAATCGAGCGGGCGGCCGAGGAAACCGTGAAGATCATAAAGCGGCTCACAAACCGCTAAAGGGGGGAAACAGCATGAACAAAGCGCCGCACGAAACGCGCGTCGTCGTCGGCATGTCCGGCGGGGTCGACTCGTCGGTCGCTGCGCTGCTATTGAAAGAACAAGGATATGATGTGATCGGCATTTTTATGAAAAACTGGGATGACACCGATGAAAACGGCGTTTGCACGGCGACTGAGGACTACGAAGATGTCGTGCGAGTCTGCAACCAAATCGGCATCCCGTATTATGCGGTCAATTTTGAAAAACAGTATTGGGACAAAGTGTTTACGTACTTTTTGAATGAATACAAAGCCGGGCGCACGCCGAACCCGGACGTGATGTGCAATAAGGAAATTAAGTTCAAGGCGTTTTTAGAGCACGCCATGTCGATCGGCGCCGATTACATCGCAACCGGCCATTACGCCCGCGTCGAGTTTCGCGATGGCGAATATAAAATGCTGCGCGGAGCCGACCCGAACAAAGATCAAACGTACTTTTTAAACCAGCTCGGCCAAGCTCAGCTGTCGAAAGTGATGTTTCCGATCGGCCATTTGCAGAAAGCGGACGTGCGCCGGATTGCGAAAGAGGCTGGGCTCGCCACCGCTGGAAAAAAAGACAGCACGGGCATTTGTTTTATCGGTGAACGCGATTTCAAAGAATTTTTGAGCCATTATTTGCCGGCCCAGCCGGGAGTGATGAAAACGCTCGATGGCGAAGTGAAAGGGCGGCATGACGGCGTCATGTATTACACGATCGGCCAGCGCCACGGCCTTGGCATCGGCGGCAGCGGCGAACCGTGGTTTGTCGTCGGCAAAGATGTGCGCGAAAATGTGCTGTATGTCGCCCAAGGGTTTGAAAACGAATATTTGTATTCCACCTCGCTAAAGGCGGTCGATGTCAACTGGGTGTCTGACCGCAAGCCGGAAGCGCCGTTCCGTTGCACGGCGAAATTTCGCTATCGTCAGCCTGATGTCGGCGTGACGGTCCACCCGCTTGCGGACGGCGGGGCGGAAGTCGTGTTTGATGCGCCGGCGCGGGCGGTGACGCCGGGGCAGGCGGTTGTTTTTTACAACGGCGAGGAATGCCTCGGCGGCGGCACGATCGATGAAGTGTTCCGCAACGGCGAAAAGCTTTGGTATGTTGGTTGACGGATGTGCCGGTGCGCACGATCTTCAATCAGGCTATTAGGCTGGGGGCCGTTGCTTGAAAATCACGTTGAATCAGGGGGGGATGGGCGATGGCCAATTTCAACGAACAAGGCTTGGCGTATATGCGCGAGGGGAAGTATGAGGAAGCCATCCGCTGTTTTTCCGCTGCGGTCGAACAGCATCCGGACGATCCGGCCGGGTACATTAACATCGGCACGGTTCTCGTTGCTGCCGGTGAAGAAGAGAAGGCGCTTGACTGTTTCCGACAGGCGCTGAAAATTGACAAGAAGGCGGCGGCCGCGTATTACGGCATGGGTACAGTGCATTATAAGCGTGAGCAGTTCGCGAAAGCGAAAGATATGTTTGAGCGCGCGCTTGGGCTTGGTCTTGACGATGCCGATACGCATTTTATGCTCGGCATGTCCTTATGGCGGCTCGAGATGCCGCGGCTGGCGCTGCCGTATTTGCAGCGCGCGGCTGAGCTGAACGAGACGGATGCCGAAGCGCTGTTTCAGCTTGGCCTTTGCCTCGCCACGCTCGATTATGTCGATGAGGCGAAGCGTTATTTCGAAAAAACGTTGGAACTCGATCCGCGCCACGCTGATGCGTACTACAATTTAGGCGTCATTTATGCGTACAAAGATGAGCTCGATGCCGCCCGCCATATGTTTGCCGCTGCCTTGGAAGCCAAGCCCGATCACGTGCTTGCCGGATACGGAAAGAAACTGATGGAAAAGCGGCTTGCGCCGTAAAAAGGCAGGGGGATGGCTGTTGCAAGAGCAACAAATCCTCGCCCTTGACGGACGCACGTTCATTAAAGGATTGTGCTTGGCGGTCATTTTTCATAACGAGGAAACATTGTACACGGTCGTCCGCGTGCGTGTTGAGGAAACGAATGAAGCGCCCGTTGAGGAGGAAGTCGTCGTCACCGGCTATTTTCCGCGTTTAAACGAAGGGGACGTCTACATCTTTTACGGACAATTCCGCCAACATCCGCGTTTTGGCCGCCAATATGCGGCTAGTCAGTTCCGCAAACAGCTTCCGAACACGAAAGAAGGAGTCATTCACTATTTATCGAGCGGTTTGTTTAAAGGAATCGGCAAAAAAACGGCTGCGGCGATTGTCGAGACGCTCGGCGAAAACGCGATCGCCGCGATTTTGCGCGACCCCAAGGCGCTAGAGCGTGTGCCGAAGCTGACGAAAAAAAAGGCGAAGCAGCTGTACGATGCGCTTCGCGCCCACGAAGGGCTTGAGCAAACGATGATCGCCCTCGCCCAGCTCGGTTTTGGCCCGCAGCTGGCCATGAAAATTTACCAAGCGTACGGCGAAGAAGCGATTGACATCATCCACGAGAACCCGTACCAGCTCGTTGAGGATATCGAAGGGATCGGCTTTGGCCGCGCTGATGAAATCGGGTGCCAGCTCGGCATTTCCGGCAGCCATCCGGCCCGGCTGCGCGCCGCCTCGTTGTTTGTTCTTGAACAGGCGTGCTTGCAGGAAGGGCACGTTTATTTGCGCGAGGAAGAGCTGATGGAGCGCATCGGGGAGCTGCTTGACGGAAGGCTGAGCGGTGCGGTGGATGGACGAGCGATCAGCCAAACGCTTCTGATGTTAAGCGAGGAAGGGAAGCTGATCGCCGAGCAAGGGCGTTATTATCTCCCTTCCCTTTACTTCGCCGAGAAAGGGATCGTCTCCAACATTAAGCGGCTGCTCGGGCAGACGCCGCCGTCGGCGTTTGCCGAGTCGGAGTTTTTGCTGGCGCTTGGGGCGCTTGAGGAACGGCTTGGCATGCAATATGCCCCCAGCAAAGGGAAGCGATCCAACAAGCGCTTTCTTCGCCGCTGTTTATTTTGACCGGCGGTCCGGGAACGGGGAAAACGACGGTCATCAAAGGCATCGTCGAGCTGTTTGCCGCCCTAAACGGCCTGTCTCTTGACCCGGCTGACTACAAACAAGGCGAGCCGTTTCCGGTGCTGCTGGCCGCACCGACCGGCCGAGCGGCGAAGCGGATGAGCGAGGCGACCGGGCTGCCGGCGGCGACGATCCACCGCTTGCTCGGCTGGAATGGGGCGGAAGGGTTCAGCCGCGACGAGAACGAACCGATTTCCGGCAAGCTGCTTGTCATCGATGAGATGTCGATGGTCGACACGTGGCTCGCCAACCAGCTGTTAAAAGCCGTGCCAAACGGCATGCAAGTCATTTTCGTCGGCGATGAGGATCAATTGCCATCCGTCGGGCCAGGGCAAGTGCTGAAAGACTTGCTCTCTTCAGGCGTCATTCCGTTCGCTCGGTTGACCGAGGTGTATCGCCAGGCGGAAGGATCATCGATCATCGAGCTTGCCCATAAGATGAAGCGCGGCGTCGTGCCGGACGATTTGACCGCTCCGAAGGCAGACCGTTCCTTCATCCGCTGCCGTGCGGGCCAGGTCGTCGATGTCGTGCGGCAAATCGCCGACAACGCGCGCAAAAAAGGGTTTTCCGTCAAAGATATTCAAGTGCTCGCCCCGATGTACCGTGGTCCAGCGGGCATTGACCAATTGAACAAAGCGCTTCAAGAGCTGTTCAACCCGCCGGCTGAGGGGAAGCGGGAGCTGTCGGTCGGTGAGGTCGTCTACCGCGTCGGCGATAAGGTGCTGCAGCTCGTCAATCAACCGGAAGACAATGTGTTTAACGGCGACATCGGCGAAATCGTTGCCATTTTTTACGCCAAAGAAAATACGGAAAAGCAAGATTTGCTCGTCGTCTCGTTTGATGGCATTGAAGTGACGTACACACGGCAAGATTTAGGACAAATCACCCATGCGTACTGCTGTTCGGTTCATAAGGCGCAAGGAAGCGAGTTTCCAATCGTCATTTTGCCCGTCGTCAAAAACTATTACCGGATGTTGAAACGGAATTTGTTGTATACTGCGGTGACAAGAAGCAAGCAGTTTCTCGTTTTATGTGGAGAAGAGGAAGCGTTTCGATTCGGCGTCGCAAAACAAAGCGACGGAGCGCGCCAGACGGCGCTCGCTGAGAAGCTGGCGGGGGCGGCGGCTCCGTTTGTCGAGGTCGAACTGCCGTTTGAAGAGGCGAACATGGGGATGGAAAACGTTACGCCGTATGACTTTATGGGCGATGAGCCAAGCTAAAGGTGGCTGGAAAGGTGGGAGAACGATGCGGACGTTTTCCGACATCAAGAGCCTTCCCATTTATGAACAAACGACGGGAAAAATGGTCGGAACGATCGCTGACATTTGGTTTACCAGCCACGGCGCGGTCAAAGGGCTTGTCGCGGAACAGGGCGGTTTGTTCGGCCGCCGCCGTTATTTGCCGCTTTCAGCCGTGCAGTCGTTCGAAAACGACCGAGTCATCATCTGTGATGCAGATAGCTTCCAGCCGTTTCCTTCTCCTGACAGCGGCCACTCTCTTTACGGCGAACGCGGCCTCGCCGGCAGCATGGTTGTCACCGCGGACGGAACAACGATCGGACTGTTGGATGACGTATATTTTGACGGGCAATTGGGCAAAATTGACGGATACGAGATCAGCGAGGGATTTTTTTCCGATTTGACCGAAGGAAAGAAACGAATGGAGCTCGCTCCGTTCACCGCCAGAGAAGGCGTGGTCACCGTGGAAACAACGATGTAAGGAGAGTGGCTGTCCATGCTCATTTGCCCGAATTGCAAACGAAAAAATTTAGGGAAAATCGGCGTCAACCAGTACTACTGCTGGGATTGCTTTATTGAGCTGTCCGTCTCGAAAGGGATGATCCACGCCCATCAAGTGGAAGAAGACGGAACGTTGAGTTCCCTTGACGACTTGTTTGACGACCACGAACGCACGATCCAATTTTAGGGGGGACACGCATGAACCGGATGATGACGTCGCTGTTAGCAGTCGGATTAGGCGTCGCCGCTTATCAGCTCGCCCAACGAAACGATTGGATGAACGGTCGCACGATGCGGAGGATGCGCCGCCGCTTGATGCAAGCGATCCGCTGACGGCGCTGCCGCCCTCGCCTTTGCGCGGGGGCGGCGCCTTGTGGCTGTCAAATAGTGCTAAAAGCGGTGAAGGCATATTTCTCGCCGCATCTCCTACACTAAACGGTAGGAGGTGTGGCGATGGGCGAGCAACAATGGCTGTCGTTCTTTCGCATCGGAAAATGGCTGCTGATTACGGCAATCATCTATTTGATCGTTCGGATGAAAGACGTTTGGTGGCCGGTCATCGATTTTATCGCAACGGTGTTGACGCCGTTTTTGCTGGCGTCGTTTATTACGTATTTGCTCTACCCGCTTGTGGAATCCATCCATCGCAAAGGAATGCCGCGCGCCCTTGCCATTTTGTTGATTTATTTGTTGTTTTTCGGTTTGGTCGGCTACGGCTTGTACCGCGGCGTGCCGCTATTCATCGCCCAGTTGCGTGAACTGGATGAACAGCTGCCGTCTTTGATGAATACATACCGCCAATGGGTGCGCCACATCCACGACGAGACGTCGAATTGGCCGCTTGAGGTGCACACACGCATCGAGGGGATGTTTGCCGAGATCGAGCAAGCAGCGGCGGCCGCCGTCGCGATGGCGATTCATGCCGCCAAATCGTTCATCGGTTCGGCGGCGACGCTGTTGATCATTCCGTTTATCGTCTTCTATATGTTAAAAGACATCGATGTGTTGAAAAAAGCGGTTTGGTACATGACACCGAAGCGGTGGCGTGGGCCGGGGATGGCGTTTTTGAAGGATGTCGATGAATCGCTCGGCGGCTACATTCGCGGCCAGCTGTTCGTCTGTGCGGCGATCGGTCTGGCGGCGGCGCTCGGCTTGTGGCTTGCCGGCATGGATTATCCGCTGTTGCTCGGCTTTGTCATTGGCGTGACGAACATCATCCCGTATTTTGGCCCGCTGATCGGCGCCGTTCCAGCGCTCATTTTGGCTGCCACCGTCTCGCTGAAAATGGTCGTGATCGTGCTTGTCATCATTTTTACCCTGCAGTTTTTAGAAGGGAACGTTTTGTCGCCGCTGATCGTCGGCAAAAGCGTGCATATGCATCCGCTTGCCATTATGCTCGCCCTCTTTGCCGGCGGTGAACTCGCCGGCGTGCTCGGCCTCATTCTTGCCGTTCCGACGGCGGCGGTGCTGAAAGTGGCCATCGCCCATTGGAAAGAGCATTATGCTTCGCATTGACAAATGCTCTCTGCTTGTCTATAATCTTTCAATGAAAAAAGCGAATACATAACGCGATGACGGATCGAGTATGTTGCAGTCCATCTTAACGCGCGAGTTCGCGCACAGAGAGGAATTTCCGCGGCTGAAAGAAATTCCAGATGAAGGGCAACAGAAGGCTAATCCGGAGCGCAGGCAAAACCTGACGCAAGGCTGCGTTACGGCCAAAGAGGTGATGGGCGTTTTTTGCCCATAAACAGGGTGGTACCGCGAGCATAACTCTCGTCCCTGCAGGGGATGGGAGTTTTTTTATATAAAAGGCGAAAGGGGAGGATCATCATGAAAAAGCTGACATCCGCCGAAGTGCGGCGCATGTTTTTAGAGTTTTTCCAAGAAAAAGGCCATGCGGTTGAGCCGAGCGCATCGCTCATTCCGGTCGACGACCCGTCGCTGCTTTGGATCAACAGCGGCGTCGCGACGTTGAAAAAATACTTTGACGGGCGCATCGTTCCGGAAAACCCGCGCATTTGCAACGCGCAAAAATCGATCCGCACCAACGACATCGAAAACGTCGGGAAAACGGCGCGCCACCATACGTTTTTTGAAATGCTCGGCAACTTTTCGATCGGCGATTACTTCAAGCGCGAAGCGATCCATTGGGCATGGGAGTTTTTAACGAGCGACAAATGGATCGGTTTTGATCCGGAACGGTTGTCCGTTACTGTCCATCCGGAAGACGAGGAAGCGTACAACATTTGGCGCAACGAAATCGGCTTGCCAAAAGAGCGAATCATTCGCCTTGAAGGAAACTTCTGGGACATCGGCGAAGGCCCGAGCGGTCCGAACACGGAAATCTTTTACGACCGCGGCGAAGCGTTCGGCAACGACCCGAACGATCCGGAGCTGTACCCAGGCGGGGAAAACGAGCGCTATTTGGAAGTGTGGAACCTCGTCTTTTCGCAGTTTAACCATAACCCGGACGGCACGTACACGCCGCTGCCGAAGAAAAACATCGACACCGGCATGGGCTTGGAGCGGATGTGCTCGATTTTGCAGGATGTGCCGACGAACTTTGAAACCGACTTGTTTATGCCGATCATCCGCGCTACCGAGCAAATTGCCGGCGAGCGGTATGGCGAAGATCCGGACAAAGACGTCGCTTTTAAGGTGATCGCCGACCATATTCGCGCCGTGACGTTCGCGATCGGCGACGGGGCGCTGCCGTCAAATGAGGGCCGCGGTTATGTGCTGCGCCGCCTGCTCCGCCGCGCGGTGCGCTATGCGAAACATATCGGCATTGAACGTCCGTTTATGTACGAACTCGTCCCGGTCGTCGGCGAGATTATGCACGACTACTATCCGGAGGTGAAAGAAAAAGCCGATTTCATCGCCCGCGTCATCCGGACGGAAGAAGAACGGTTCCATGAAACGCTCCATGAAGGGCTCGCCATATTGGCGGAGGTGATCGAAAAGGCGAAAGAGCAAGGAAGCCGTGTCATTCCGGGCGAGGAAGCGTTCCGCCTGTATGATACGTACGGCTTTCCGATCGAGCTGACGGAAGAGTACGCCGCTGAAGCGGGCATGACGGTCAACCATGCCGGATTTGAGCGCGAGATGGAGCGGCAACGCGAACGGGCGCGCGCGGCCCGGCAAGATGTCGATTCGATGCAAGTCCAAGGCGGAGTGCTCGGTGACATTAAAGATGAAAGCCGGTTTGTCGGCTACGATGAGCTTGTTGCCGCATCGACGGTCATCGCCATCGTCAAAGACGGGCGGCTTGTCGAGGAAGTGAAAGCCGGCGAAGAGGCGCAAATCATCGTCGATGTGACGCCATTTTACGCCGAAAGCGGCGGACAAATCGCTGACCAAGGCGTGTTTGAAAGCGAAACAGGAACAGCAGTCGTCAAAGATGTGCAAAAAGCGCCGAACGGCCAACATCTTCATGCGATCATCGTCGAACGCGGAACGGTGAAAAAAGGATCCCGCTATACGGCGCGCGTCGATGAAGCAAAGCGGATGCGCATCGTAAAAAACCATACGGCGACCCATTTGCTCCATCAAGCGCTAAAAGACGTGCTCGGCCGCCATGTCAACCAAGCGGGGTCGCTTGTCGCCCCGGACCGGCTTCGTTTTGACTTCACCCATTTTGGGCAAGTGAAGCCAGAGGAGCTCGAGCGCATCGAAGCCATCGTCAACGAACAAATTTGGAAAAGCCTCCCAGTTGACATTTTTTATAAACCGCTCGAGGAAGCGAAAGCGATGGGCGCGATGGCGCTGTTTGGCGAAAAATACGGCGACATCGTCCGCGTCGTCAAAGTCGGCGACTACAGCCTCGAGCTGTGCGGCGGCTGCCATGTGCCCAACACATCAGCCATCGGGTTGTTTAAAATCGTCTCCGAGTCCGGCATCGGCGCCGGCACGCGCCGGATTGAAGCGGTGACCGGGGAAGCGGCATACCGCTTTATGAGCGAACAGCTTGCTATTTTGCAAGAGGCGGCGCAAAAACTGAAAACAAGCCCGAAAGAATTGAATGCGCGTCTTGACGGACTGTTTGCCGAGCTGAAAGAGCTCGAGCGCGAAAATGAATCGCTTGCTGCCCGCCTCGCCCATATGGAAGCTGAGCACCTCACCCGTCAAGTGAAAGATGTAAACGGCGTGCCGGTGTTGGCGGCAAAAGTGCAGGCCAATGACATGAACCAACTGCGGGCCATGGCTGATGATTTGAAACAAAAGCTCGGCACGGCGGTCATCGTGTTGGCGTCCGCCCAGGGCGGAAAAGTGCAACTGATTGCCGCAGTAACGGACGATTTGGTAAAAAAAGGATTCCATGCCGGCAAGCTGGTGAAAGAAGTAGCGTCGCGTTGCGGTGGGGGCGGCGGCGGGCGCCCGGATTTGGCGCAAGCTGGCGGCAAGGACCCAAGCAAGGTCGGCGAAGCGCTCGGTTATGTCGAAACATGGGTGAAATCCGTTTCCTAATTGGCGCGGATCGTGTACAATGGATGTAAAAGGACGGGGTGCCTGAATAAGGAGCGAGGTGGAAACGGTGAGCTCGTTTGACCAAACGATGCAGTTTCATTTTTCAGAGGAGCCGGCCGAGACGAACGTTCGCGAAGTGTTGTTGACGGTGTATGGCGCCTTGCAGGAAAAAGGCTACAATCCGATCAACCAAATTGTCGGCTACTTGTTGTCCGGCGACCCAGCTTACATTCCGCGCCATAAAGATGCGCGTGCGCTCATCCGCAAAATCGAACGCGACGAATTAATCGAGGAATTGGTGAAATTCTATTTACAGGGGCAACGAAAGGATTAACCTGATGCGGACGCTAGGATTAGATTTGGGAACGAAAACGCTCGGCGTTGCCGTTAGCGACGAACTCGGCCTTACAGCGCAAGGATTGGAAACGATCGCCATTGATACGGAGCGCGGCGACTACGGCTTAAAGCGGCTGCGCGCCATCATCGATGAGTACGGCGTCGATACGATTGTCGTCGGGTGGCCGAAAAACATGAACGGCACGCTCGGGCCGCGCGCTGAGGCAAGCGAGCGGTTCGCCGCCAAATTGCGCGAGGAGTTTTCTTTGCCCGTTGTGCTTTGGGATGAACGGCTGTCGACGATGGCCGCCGAACGGATGTTGATCGCTGCCGACGTCAGCCGGAAAAAGCGGCGGAAAGTGATCGACAAAATGGCGGCGTCCGTCATTTTGCAGTCATATTTGGACAGTAAACGATAAATTGGAGGAGAAAACATGGAACACGGAGACCGTCATATTACGGTTGTCGACGAACATGGCAACGAGCAGCTGTGCGAAATTTTGTTTACGTTTGAATCAGATGATTTCGGCAAATCGTATGTGTTTTACTATCCGGTCGGCGTCGAGGCGGAAGATGAGAACGGCGAGACGGAAGTGCACGTTTCCGCCTTCATCCCTGGGGATGAGAACAAAGAAGGCGAACTGCTCCCAATCGAGACGGAAGAAGAGTGGGACATGATCGAAGAAGTATGGAATACGTTTTGTGCTGAACAGGAAGAGGAAGACGACGAATAACGGACAGCAGAGGGGGCCAAAAGGATCGGGGCCCCTTTTCTTATTGTCGTATTATGCGCTGAGAAACGATAAGTTGTGTTCCATGCAATGGTTCAGACATCTTCTTGTTTGTCCGACAAATGTTGCGAAGGGCTTCGATTGACCGGCGCGTTTCCTCCCCTGGCTTTGCATTTTTTGACCGTCAAGGGCGAAAAATGCGGAACTTTGTAGTATAATATGGCCGGGTGAAAGGAGGACAAAGATGAAACAGAACGATTTTAGGGCGCCAGAGGCGCGGCTTGTGCGGAAAATCGTCTTGATTGTCTGTGCTGTTCTGCTGGCGGCGTTTGTCATTGCCGGCGCCAGCAGTTTCTTATACATCCGTTCAGCGCTTAAGCCCGTCGACCCGAATGACCGCACCCCGGTCCATGTCTCGATTCCGATCGGTTCATCGGCGGCGGCGATTGCCGAGCAGCTCGAACAAAAGCGGCTCATTAAAAGCGCGGCCGTGTTTCGCTTATATGTCCGCTGGAAACATGAATCCGGCTTCCAGGCTGGGGAGTATGAGTTGACGCGGGCGATGCCAATGGCGCGCATCATCGAGCTGTTAAAAACGGGGAAATCGCTAAAAATCGGATTGAAGCTGACCGTTCCGGAAGGGTCGCAATTGGTGCAAATCGCTGACCTCATTGCCGCGAAAACAGGGTACAAACAAGAACAGATTATGAAATTGCTTAACGATCGCGCGTATATCGAACGGCTGATGAAAATGCACCCGGATTTGTTGACTGATGATATTTTTCACAAAGGCATCCGCTATCCGCTGGAAGGCTACTTGTTCCCGGCGACGTATGTGTTTGCTGACGAAAAGCCGCCGCTCTCAGAGATTATTGAGGCGATGGTGGCGAAAACGGCAGCTGTGCTTGACACATATAAGGCAGCGATGAAAGAAAAGAACATGTCGCCGCATCAGCTGTTGACGATGTCGTCGCTCATTGAGGAAGAGGCGACGGAAAAAGCTGACCGCGAAAAAATCGCCAGCGTGTTTTACAATCGGCTGCACCGCGGCATGCCGCTTCAAACCGACCCGACCGTTTTGTACGCCCTTGGCGAACATAAAGAGCGTGTGTTGTATAAAGATTTGCAGGTCAATTCGCCGTACAACACGTACATGCATAAAGGGCTGCCGCCGGGGCCGATCGCCAACGCGGGCGTAATGTCGATCGAAGCGGCGCTTGAACCGGCGGCGACCGACTATTTATACTTTTTGGCGACACCGGGCGGCGAGGTCATTTTTACGAAAACGTTGGCCGAGCATAACCGGGAAAAGGCGAAGCATATTGGAAAACAATAGGTCAAAACGGAAGGTAATGGCCGGTGGGGTGAAACGGCTTCGCTTTTCCGTTGTTTTATGGTAGTATAGTTGAACAGACCAACGATAAGAGTCCTTTGCGGCTCTTATTTTTCATGACGACAAAGCGCAAATGCCGGGTTGTATATAGATGCAATTGGAAGCTTTGCCATTTGTAGTTTTTTTCGAGTATTTGATCGACTGTCGGGCGACCGAACAACGCCGCTTAAAGACCCATATATGGGTCTGTGAAGCAGGCCGGTTGTTCGGTCTTCCGTCACGCCAAGGCGTGACGGAGAAGCCTGTGGCTTGCCTCCGACAGTCGAAAATGGGCAAACCGCTTTTCCGTCAAGGATATATTAAACTTCTTCGTTGCATCTATATAGTTCAACTTTGGCGAGCGCTTTTCAGTTTGCTGACGGCAGGGAGGAATTCCTCTTGCTTTCCCATGACATTGTTTCGTACTTGCAAAAGCTGCGTCCGGCGCCGGATGAGGACATTGAGGAGATGGAGCAGTACGCCTATCGGCACTGCATACCGATCATCGATCCGGTGAGCGTCGAAGTGCTGTTATTCATCTTGAAGCTGATCAGGCCGCGCCGCATTTTGGAAATCGGCACGGCGATCGGCTATTCGGCGATCCGGATGGCAAAGGCGCTGCCGGATGCGCGCATTGTGACGATCGAAAAAGACCGGGAGCGGTATGAGCGCGCCCGTTTTTACATCGAAAAGACGAACACCAAGCGGCAAATCGAGGCGGTGTTGGGCGATGCGCTCGCGGTCGAGGCCGATGTGGCGGCCGCCGCGCCGTTTGATGTGCTGTTTATTGATGCCGCCAAAGGGCAATATGAGCGCTTTTTTACGCTCTATGAGCCGTTTGTGGCTGCAGGCGGCCTCATCATCAGCGACAACGTCTTGTTTAAGGGGCTCGTCGCCGCCGAAGCGCCGGCGGACAATCGACGGCTTTGGAACATCGCCCGAAAAATTCGCCGCTACAATGAGTGGCTCATGAGTCGAAGCGGTTATGATACGGTCATCATTCCGGTCGGCGATGGGCTCGCCATATCGAAAAAACGAGGTGAAGAACAGTGAAAAAACCCGAATTGCTCGTGACGCCGACGAGCGTTGCCCATATCGACGAGCTGGCTGAAGCCGGAGCGGACGCGGTCATCATTGGCGAGCAGCGCTACGGTTTGCGGCTTGCCGGCGAATTTTCCCGCCATGATGTCGCTGCCGCCGTCAAAGCCGCCCACCGGCGCGGCATGAACGTGTATGTGGCAATGAACGCCATTTTCCATAACGATAAAGTGGACGAGCTTGGCGACTACGTCGCGTTTTTGGCTGATGTCGGCGCCGATGCCATCGTCTTCGGCGATCCCGCGGTGCTCTTGACTGTCCGAGAAACGGCGCCGCACATGAAGCTCCACTGGAGCACGGAGACGACAGCGACGAACTGGTATGCGTGCAACTATTGGGGCCGGAAAGGGGCGAAGCGCGCCGTCTTGGCCCGCGAGTTGAACATGGACGCCATTTTGGAAATCAAAGCCCATGCCGAAGTGGAAATCGAGGTGCAAGTGCACGGCGCGATGTGCATGTACCAATCGAAGCGCTCGCTGATCGGCAGCTATTTTGAATATCAAGGGAAAGTGATGGAAGTTGAACGGAAGAAGTACGAAAAAGGGATGTTTCTTTACGACAAAGAGCGCGACAACAAATATCCGATTTTTGAAGACGAAAACGGCACGCATATTATGAGCCCGAACGATGTTTGCATGATCGATGAGCTCGGCGACATGGTCGAGGCCGGCATCGACAGCTTTAAAATTGACGGGATTTTGCACGAGCCGCGCTACATTACCGAAGTGACGAAGCTGTACCGCCGCGCCATCGATTTATGCGCCGATGACCGCGAGCGGTACGAACGGGAAAAAGAGGAGCTGCTTGCGGCCGTTGAAGCGCTTCAGCCGCCGCATCGCCGCATCGACACCGGATTTTTCTTCAAAGAGACCATTTATTGAGAAAAGGAGGGAAGCAGCATGCTTTTAAAAAATGATCGCATCTCTGAAATCATTGACGGCAAGCGCGTCATTGTGAAAAAGCCAGAGTTGCTCGCCCCGGCCGGCAACTTGGAAAAACTGAAAATCGCCGTCCATTACGGCGCAGACGCCGTCTTTATCGGAGGCCAAGAGTACAGCTTGCGCGCCAACGCCGACAACTTTACGATCGAGGAAATTCGCGAAGGGGTCGAATTTGCCAATCGATACGGAGCCAAAGTATACGTAACGGCCAATATTTACGCCCATAACGAAAACATCCCTGGCCTTGATGACTATTTGCGGGCGCTTGAAGATGCCGGTGTTTGCGGCATCATCGTCGCCGACCCGCTCATCATCGAAACGGCGCGCCGGGTGGCGCCGAAGCTTGAAGTGCATTTAAGCACGCAGCAATCGCTTACCAACTGGAAAGCGGTCCAATTTTGGAAAGAGGAAGGGCTCGAGCGGGTTGTGCTCGCTCGTGAAGTGGGCGCAGAAGAAATCCGGCAGATCAAAGAGAAAGTCGATATTGAAATCGAGGCGTTCATCCATGGGGCGATGTGTTCCGCCTACTCCGGCCGCTGTGTATTGAGCAACCATATGACGGCGCGCGACTCAAACCGCGGCGGATGCTGCCAGTCGTGCCGCTGGGATTACGATTTGTATCAGCTCTCGGACGGCCGGGAAATTCCGTTGTTTGAAAAAGGGGACGCCCCGTTTGCGATGAGCGCGAAAGATTTGAACTTAATCCGCGCCATTCCGGTGATGATCGAATTGGGTGTGGATAGCTTGAAAATTGAAGGGCGGATGAAATCGATCCATTACGTGGCGACGGTTGTCAGTGTCTACCGGAAAGTCATTGATGCCTACTGCGCTGACCCAGACCATTTCACGATCCGCGAAGAGTGGGTGCGGGAGCTGGAGAAATGCGCCAACCGCGAGACGGCGCCGTCGTTCTTTGACGGCTTCCCGGATTATACAAACCATATGTACGGGACGCACAGCCGGAAAACGACGCATGAATTCGCCGGTTTGGTGCTTGGCTATGACCCGGAGACGGGCATCGCCACCGTCCAGCAGCGCAACCATTTCCGCCCGGGCGATGAAGTCGAATTTTTCGGTCCGGAAATTGAAAACTTCACCCAAGTGATTGAGAAAATTTGGGACGAAGACGGCAACGAGCTTGATGCGGCGCGCCATCCGCTGCAAATCGTGAAGTTTAAGGTCAAGCGCCCTCTCTTCCCGTACAACATGATGAGAAAGGAGAATTAAGATGGGGAAGAAGCCCGTTGTCATCGGCGTCGCCGGCGGCTCCGGCTCGGGGAAGACGAGCGTCGCCCGCGCGATTTACGACCATTTCGGCGACCGCTCGATCCTTGTCTTGGAGCAAGACTTTTACTATAAAGACCAAAGCCATCTTTCGTTTGAAGAGCGGCTGAAGACGAACTATGACCATCCGCTGGCGTTTGACAACGATTTGTTGATTGAGCATATTCATAAGTTGCTTCGCTATGAGCCGATTGACAAGCCGGTGTACGATTATACGCTGCACACTCGCTCAAGCGACGTCATTCGCGTGGAGCCGAAGGATGTCATCATCGTGGAGGGCATTCTTGTCTTGGAGGATGAGCGACTCCGCAATTTAATGGACATTAAAGTATATGTCGACACCGACCCGGACATCCGCATCATCCGCCGTCTCATCCGCGATATGAAAGAGCGCGGCCGCACGTTCGATTCGGTCATCGAGCAATATTTGTCCGTCGTCCGGCCGATGCACAACCAGTTTGTCGAACCGACGAAGCGCTACGCGGATGTGATCATTCCGGAAGGCGGACAGAACGTCGTCGCCATCGATTTAATGGTGGCAAAAATTCGCACAGTTCTTGAACAAAAAGCGGTTTTGTAATAACATAACAGAGACAAAACAATATATTATATAACAAGTAAGCGTACGAACAGCCGTTTTTGCTGTTCGTACGTTTTACATAATGCAGAATATATAGAGGAGTGAGATGAATGGCGAACGAAAAGCAGTATCCGATGACGAAAGAGGGAAAAGAGAAACTGGAACAAGAGCTTGAGTACTTAAAAACGGTCAAGCGGAAAGAAGTGGTGGAGCGCATTAAGATTGCGCGCGGGTTCGGGGATTTGTCGGAAAACTCGGAGTACGATGCTGCCAAAGATGAGCAGGCGTTTGTCGAATCGCGCATCCAAATGCTTGAAAACATGATCCGCAACGCCGTCATCATTGAAGAAGACAAAGAAAACCCGGACGTCGTCTCGCTCGGCAAGTCGGTCACGTTCATTGAACTGCCGGACGGCGAGGAAGAGACGTATACGATCGTCGGCAGCGCTGAAGCCGATCCGTTTGAAGGGAAAATTTCCAACGACTCGCCGATTGCGAAATCGCTTCTCGGCCGCCGCGTCGGCGATGAGGTGACGGTGCAAACGCCGGGCGGGGAAATGCTTGTGAAAATCGTGGCTGTGAAATAAAGGCGGCCGACCTGAACAAGCGGCGGTGTGCGAAGCGAAGAAAATTGCCGCCGCTTGACGTTTCAAACGGAAACACCTCGTCAACACTGATGATGAGGTGTTTTCTTTATGTGGAAAAAGCGAACGCTTGTCATGCTTGCTCTCATTCAATTGGGCTTGTTGTTGCTTGTCGGGCGGCTCGCGCAAATTCAGCTCATTGACACCGAGTCGTTTGCTAATCATAATTTAATTGCCGAAAGCGTCGCCCAGCGGACACAAGAACTGATCATTGACGACGGGCGCGGCTCGTTCGTCGACCGAAATGGCGCGCCGCTCACGAAGCGATACGTGCCGTCGCTTGTCTTATTCCCGTTTTTAACGGCAATGAAATGGCCGATGGAACAAGTCGCCCGCATCGCCGGCGTCTCTGAAGAAGAGATTCGCCGCCAGCTTGAGCAGGCGGACGGTCCGTTCGTCTTAGAGAAGGATGGAGAGCCGCTCGCCTTGAGCGCCCAGCAAATGAAGCAAATTAACGATTTGCGCATTCCGGGGGTATTTGCCGTCAACAAGCAATATCCGCTGGAAACGGTGTACGCCCCGCATTTGCTTGGCTTCACTCGTCCAGATCAGGAGCTCATCAAGAAGCGTTATCCAAAACGGCCGCTGCCGCCAAAGACCGAAGTGGGCATTCAAGGACTTGAGAAGGCGTTTGATGAATTTTTGCTCGCCGACGGCGAAACGAAGCTGCTTTATCACGTTGACGCCGAAGGGCGGCCGCTGTTTGGGCTCGATGTCAAATACAGCGACACGGGCAACCCGTTTTATCCCGTCACCGTGCAAACGACGCTTGACCGTGACTTGCAGCAAGAGATGGAGCAGATCGTTGACCGATACGGGTTGAAAAAAGGCGGTCTCGTTTTGCTGGATATTGACACAAACAGTGTGCTCGCCATGGTCAGCCGCCCAAACATGGACCCGCGTGATCCGTACAAAAACCGCGGGGCGGAAAACCAAATCGTGTTGCCGCAAATCCCTGGCTCGATTTTGAAAACCGTCATTGCGGCCGCGGCGCTTGATGAGGGGCTCGCCTCGCTTGAGACAACGTTTGACTGCAGCCGAAAAATTGACGGCAAAACCCGCGATGAGGAGCATGATTACGGCATGCTTGATTTAGCGGACAGCTTTGCCGTCAGTTGCAACAATGCGTTCGCCACGCTCGGCAAGCAGTTGATCGAGCACGATCCGGATGCGTTTGAAACGTATGCGAGAAAGCTCGGGCTGTATCCGACGGCCGGATGGGAAGGGGCGGTGTACCATGAAGAGCATTTCCGTCAGTTCCCGGAGGAGCAGAAGGGGACGATTTGGCATGATCCGCGCGACAAGCGGGTGCCGCTTGCGGTGGCGCAAACGGCGATCGGGCAAAAAAATGTACGCGTCTCGCCGCTTGGCGTCGCCAACATGATGGCGACCATCGCCCGCGGCGGCGAAGCGCTTCAGGTGCGGGCCGTTGACAAAGTGCTGTATAAAAACGGTGCGACCCTCTTTTCGTTTCCGCCTCAACCGGCTTCAGACATGGCGCCGATCGCGCCGCAGACGGCCGAAGAGCTGCAACGGCTTTTGCGCGGCGTTGTCACCAAAGAGGATGGCACCGGCCGCCGCTTCTGTTCGCTGCCGTATCCGGTCGCCGGCAAATCCGGGACGGCTGAGACAGGAAAAATGGACGGCGGCGCTGAATTGATTAATAAATGGTTTGCTGGCTATTTTCCAGCCGACCGTCCGAAATACGCCCTTGCTGTCGTTGAGCTCGACTGCCCGAGCGGGCGGGCTTCGACGAATGATGTGTTCGCCGCTGCAGTCGAGGCGCTTTATGCTTATGACCGCGCCAAAAATGAAGTGAAGTGACGAACCAAATGTAAGGGGAATCCATGTTTCCAGCACGAACATCATCCAAAGAAGGGAGAGGAGACGGTGGCGCAAATCGAGACGCGCTTTGCCGCCCGCGCCAAGCGGCGGAGGATCAACCGTTGGCTCAACGGAGCCATTGCCGTTGTCGTGCTGCTCATTTTGATTGTCGGCGGGAACTTGCTGTTTGGCGGCGAACCGAGCAAGAAGGAGATGGATCGCGAAGCCAAAACAGAAGCGGCCAATGCGAAGCGGGTGGAAGTGGAAACAGGCGAAGCGGCGGCGCCGACGGAAGCTGAAACGCCGGCCGAGGAAGAAGACGCTGCTTCCACCGATGAAACGAGTAAAGCCGGTGCGACAGAAACGCCGGGCCCGCCGGGGTCCAACGTTGAAAAAGAAATCGTCAATCCGGCATGGCAGCCGATCGGTACGACGCAATCGGAGCCGCATGAAACGGTGTTTAAGAAAGATTCCGTCGACTGGAAGGAAATGCTCGATGCCGTCAGCTATGCGACCGGCATCGCTCCGGAGGAGATGATCGTTTGGTTCATCGGCAACAACGGACCGAACAAAGCAGTCGCGACGATTTCGACGAAAGATCAAGCCGCCCATTACAAAGTGTACATTGAATGGGTGACGAACGAAGGCTGGAAGCCGACGAAGGTGCAAAAGTTGAAACAAAAGCCATAAGCGGCATGATGAGGGGAAGCGGAGATATTCGAAACGTTGGCGGCATCAGTGAAACAATGGCGGTTCACCAGCGGCGGAAACATACACAGGCGCCCAAAAACGAAGGGCGCCTGTTATTTTTTCGCTTTGAAATGAACGACTGCGCTGTAGAACCGCTTTCCGTTTTCCATGACGTGCATTTGATGGGATACATGATGGACGGAAAGCAAGAGCGCCTTGTTATGTTCAATTTGTTCGTTGATTTTTTTCTCGAGCGTCCGCAAGTCGTCCGCTTCAAAAAATTCGATTTTGTCCTCGATCAAATCAAGAGAAATGTTCGGCATCGTTCTTCCTCCTTTCCATTGTCAGTGTAGCAAATTTTCCCGCCCTCATCCACCGATGTACAAGGGGGAACAATACGAACGAAACATGATCGTTGAACAAGGGAAAAACATATGCTACAGTGAGAGCAGGCAATACGAAAAAAACATACTATATTTATAGGAATTATAAACTTTTTGGGGTGTGACCATATGGGCAGAGAGTTTCTTGACTTGTTTGAGCAATGGGCGGAATCGTATGACCGATCGGTCGAAGGATACGATGAGCAATATCGAGACGTGTTTGCCGGTTATGACCGCATTTTAAGCACGGTCGCCGACAAAGCCGGCCAAGTTGTGCTCGAGTTTGGCGTCGGCACAGGAAACTTGACGAAAAAGCTGCTTGAGCGCGGCAAGCGGGTGTACGGGATCGAGCCATCGGCGCCGATGAGGAAAAAAGCAGCGGAAAAGCTCAGCGGGCGAGCGGTCATTCTGGACGGAGATTTTTTGCAATTTCCGACACCGCCGGAGCCGATCGACACGATCGCCAGCACGTATGCGTTTCATCATTTGACGGATGCGGAAAAAGACGAAGCGCTGGCCAAATATAGTCAATTGCTCCATCCGGGTGGTAAAATAGTGTTTGCCGATACGGCGTTTCGCGACAAAGAGGCGTTCCGCCAGGCGATTGAGGAAGCCCGGGCGCGCGGCTTCCACGATTTGGCCGACGATTTGGAACGCGAATATTATACGACGCTTGACGTATTGGCATCACTGTTTTCCAAGCATGGCTTTTCCGCCTCCTTTGCGCAGCAAAACGCGTTCGTCTGGGTGATGGAGGCGGTGAAACAAACGACATAGAAAGAGGGAGAACGATGAAAGCAGCCATTATTGGAGCCATGGAAGAGGAAGTGGCGATTTTGCGTTCGCGCATGGAAGGGCGCGAGGAAACGGTCATTGCCGGGTGCGAATTTTCCAAAGGGCGCCTTGACGGCGTGGAGGCGGTGTTGTTGAAATCCGGGATCGGCAAAGTGAACGCCGCCATGGGAACGACGCTTCTGCTTGACCGCTTTCGCCCTGACTTCGTGATTAACACGGGGTCAGCTGGCGGATTTTTGCCTTCGCTTCGTGTCGGAGATCTTGTCATTTCCAAGGAAGTCGTCCATCATGACGTCGATGTGACCGCGTTCGGCTACGCTTACGGGCAAGTGCCCGGCCTGCCGGCGCGCTACCGGGCGGATGAGACGCTTGTTGAGGCGGCCAAGCAGGCGGCGGCGCGGCTTGATGGCCTGCAGGCAGTGACCGGCTTGATCGCCACCGGCGATTCGTTTATGAACGATCCAAAGCGAGTCGAATTTGTGCGCGGTCAGTTTCCGGAATTGTGCGCCGTCGAAATGGAAGCGGCGGCGATCGCCCAAGTGTGCATGCAATTTGGGACGCCGTTTGTCATCATCCGGGCGTTGTCTGATATTGCGGGTGAGGAGTCGGACGTGTCGTTTGAACAGTTTTTGGAGACGGCGGCGAAACATTCTGCTGAACTTGTCTTGTCGATGCTTTCCGTTATGAAACAGAAGCGCGATTAAGATGCAGCGAAAAAGCAGCTTGTCTATGTTCTCGACTGTCGGAGGCAAGCCGCAGGCTTCTTCCGTCACGCCTAGGCGTAACGGAAGACCGAACAACCGCCTGCTTCACAGACCCATATATGGGTCTTTAAGCGGCGTTGTTCGGTCACCCGACAGTCGATCGAATACTCGGTAAAAGTTGCAAATGGTGATGCTTCAAATTGCATCTATAAAAGATTTTCCGATTGCTCGATTCTGTTTTCCTTCATACAAGTCAGTTTGATAGAATGCGGCGGGCGCTCTACTGGATGTAAAACAAAGTTTCAACTTATATATATAGACAACAAAACACCGCCGTTTTGCTGCTAAACTGAGCGTGAAGAAACGGAGTGACTTGTATGCGCGTAGCAAAAAGCATCCATGAGTTGATCGGCCATACGCCGGTTGTCGAAATTACGCGCTTCCCCCTCCCGGAAGGCGTTCGGCTGTTCGCCAAGCTTGAATACTTCAACCCTGGCGGAAGCATTAAAGACCGGCTCGGACAAGAGCTGTTGCGCGAGGCGTTTGCATCAGGAAAACTGAAAGAGGGGGGCACGATCATCGAGCCGACGGCCGGCAACACCGGCATCGGTCTGGCGCTGGCAGCGATCGGCAAAAACGTGAACATCATTTTTTGTGTGCCGGAAAAATTCAGCATCGAAAAGCAACAGCTGATGAAGGCGCTCGGGGCGCAAATCGTTCATACACCGACTGAAGAGGGAATGGAAGGGGCCATCCGCAAAGCGGAGGAGCTCGCCCGCACGATTCCAGGGGCCTATTGCCCCCAGCAGTTCCAAAACCCGGCTAACCCAAGGACGTATTACAAGACGCTCGGTCCGGAGCTGTGGGACGATTTGGACGGACAGATCGACATTTTTGTCGCCGGCGCCGGTTCCGGCGGCACGTTTATGGGGACAGCGACGTTTTTAAAAGAAAAAAACCCGGCCATTAAAACGGTCATCGTGGAACCGGAAGGCTCGATTTTAGGCGGCGGCAAGCCGGGTCCGCATCGGACGGAAGGGATCGGCATGGAGTTTTTGCCGCCGTTTATGGATCCGGATTATTTTGATGCCATCTACACGATCGCGGACGATGACGCGTTCCGGCGCGTCAGCGAACTCGCAAGACAGGAGGGGCTTTTGGTCGGCAGTTCGTCTGGCGCCGCGTTTCATGCCGCCTTGATGGAAGCAGAGAAGGCAAAGCCAGGGACGAATATCGTCGTCATTTTTCCGGACGGGAGCGAACGCTATTTAAGCAAACACATTTATGAAGGTGGGAGGTAACGATGAGGCGGAAAACAATGCTCATTCATGGCGGCATTCCGGGGGATCCGCATACGGGAGCGGTGTCGGTCCCGATTTATCAAGTGAGTACGTATAAGCAAGAAGAAGTTGGAAAGCATAAAGGGTTTGAATACTCGCGCACCGGCAACCCGACGCGCGCGGCGCTTGAGAAGCTGATCGCCGATCTCGAGGGCGGCGAAGCCGGCTTTGCGTTCGCTTCCGGTATGGCGGCCATTACGGCCGTCATGATGTTGTTTCAAAGCGGCGACCATCTGGTGCTCACTGACGATGTCTACGGCGGCACGTATCGCGTCATGACGAACGTGCTGAATCGGTTCGGGCTTGAGGCGACGTTCGTCGATACGAGCGATGTCGCCAACATCGAGGCGCACATCCGGCCGAATACGAAAGCCATCTATATCGAAACGCCGACGAACCCGCTGTTGAAAATCACTGACTTGCAAGCCGCCGCCGCCATTGCCCGTGCGCATGGGCTGCTATTGATCGTCGATAACACGTTTTCCACTCCGTACTTTCAGACGCCGCTCGAGCTTGGCGCCGATATCGTCATCCATAGCGCGACGAAATATTTAGGCGGCCATAGCGACGTCGTCGCTGGGTTGGCGGTTGTCCGCACGCCGGAGCTTGCCGAACGGCTCCATTACGTGCAAAATTCAACCGGCGGCGTGCTCGGGCCGCAAGATTCATGGCTATTGATGCGCGGGATGAAAACGCTCGCCGTGCGGATGGAGGAACATGAAGAAAATGCGCGCCAAATCGCTGTTTTTTTGGCTGAACACAAGGCGGTCAAGCGCGTCTATTACCCCGGGCTTCCGGATCATCCGAACCACGAGTTGGCGAAAAAGCAAATGCGCGGATTTGGCGGCATGATTTCGTTTGATGTCGGCAGCTTGGAGCGCGCCGAGAACGTGCTGTCGCGCGTGCGCTACTTTACGCTTGCTGAAAGCTTAGGGGCGGTCGAAAGTTTAATTTCGTTGCCAGGGAAAATGACGCACGCCTCCATCCCGAAGGAACGGCGCGAACAGCTCGGCATTACCGACGGCCTGATCCGTTTGTCGGTCGGGCTTGAAGATGTCAACGATCTGCTTGACGATTTGGCGCAAGCGCTTGGCTGAAATTGCCGCTCCCCCTTCCGTCCATGTATGATACAGTGAAAGGGGAGAGGAGGGATCGGGCTTGAACGAACAGCAACGAAACGAGCTGCGGGCCAAGGCGGGCGATTTCAAGATGTACAGCCTTGTCTTGTTCTCGCTCGGGGCGTTTTTCTATTTTGGCACGATGATTCCTGGGGCGCTCGAGGCGGCGAAAAAACCGTTCGCCTTGCTGATGGTTGGAGGCTGTTTCATGGCGGCTTTGTACTGTTCACGTCGCTCCGCCGTTTGCGCCCGCCGCTTGGAGGAAGAGGAAGACCGGTTTGAATGATCAGTGGGGCTCGACGAAAAGCGTCATTGCGCTTATGATTGGCGATAGATTAAGAAAGGAGGGTGTTCCAAAAAGATTGGAACACCCTCTTTCGCTGCTATATATGTGCTTGCTGTTTCTGCTGCACGATCGTTGTGACGATCTTGAAGGCAGGCGGCCTTTTAGGTCAACCCCCTCATTTTGGTTTCGTCATGCTGCCGTCAAAGGGGAGCTTGTTTTTTATAAAAAATGGTTGACAATGGAAATGTTTTTGGATACAATTACCTTCGTAACGTCATTTCTGAGGGGAGGTCGAAGATCATGACAATGGTGATGTGGTCAACATTCGCGTATTTATTCCAGAAAATGGCTATTCGACCTTCCGCCGACCGGGAATGAACGTGCACCGATGACGAAAAACAGCGATCAGGCCGCAGAAGGGGAGTAGTCTCGCTTTCTGCGGCCTTTTTGCACACTGAGCCGCAGAAGCGCTTTCCTTCTGCGGTTTTTTTGCATGGAAAGGAGGTGGGGAGGCATGACGATCCATTTGTTTTTTATCACGATCACGATTGAGCGGAGAAAGCCGCGGCAGCGGAACATCGAAGAGGAGCGGTTCGCCCGTGCAGCCGAGGAGGAGCTTGTTGACCGCAAATGCTTTTTCCATCAACGATTGTTTTAAACATTTCCAGCAATGAAGGATGAAAGGGGAGAAGATTTATGTCCATTGTACTCGTATGGCTTGTGACGTGGATAAAGCAAAGGGGAAACTCCACTTGACTCAGTCGAAAAGGATGCGATCGGTGCTCCGTGTGCTGTTGTTGACGGTCGAATTTCACGAATTGTTCAAAATAAGGCGAAAGCGTTCCTTGTCTTCTTTGATAAAATAACATCTAGAAGAGAAGGTCAAGGAGGGAACGGGGATGTTCGCCATTGTCATGTCGATCATCATTACCGCGTCGATTGCGCTTGTTGTCGCCGCGGAAGTCAGCGTTGAGGCCAAAGCGTAACGGCGGTTCTTCTGCATCGGGAGGGGGATAAGCAGGCGGACCGCATCAGCAGAACGTTGGCGACAATCGTTGCGTCATGGCCGGCTCATTTCGGGCCGGTCTATTTTTGTCGTCAAGACACGGACAACATCGCCCCTGCATATACATAACGATAGGCGGTTTCCGCCGATGACAGCAGGCGGGGGTGAGAGCATGTCCGGCATTTTCACGGCGTTTACGTTTCTGTTGAAAGAGCTGACGTTTCTTGTCTCGTATATTAAAAACAATGCGTTTCCCCAGCCGTTAAGCGCTCAAGAAGAGGAAAAGTATTTGGCGCTGATGGCAAAAGGCGACGAGCAAGCCCGCAACCGGCTCATCGAACACAACTTGCGCCTTGTTGCCCACATTGTGAAAAAGTTTGAAAATACGGGAGAAGAGGTCGAGGATTTAATCTCCATTGGCACAATCGGCTTGATCAAGGCGATTGAAAGCTATTCGCCGGGCAAAGGAACGAAGCTGGCGACGTATGCGGCTCGATGTATCGAGAACGAAATCCTGATGCACCTGCGTTCATTAAAAAAAATGCGCAAAGACGTCTCGTTGCATGAGCCAATCGGCCAGGACAAAGAAGGAAACGAAATCAGCCTGCTTGATATTTTAAAAGCCGAAGGCGAAGACATCGCCGATGAAATCCACTTGAACATGGAGCTCGAACAAGTCAAGCAATATATCAGCGTGCTTGATGAGCGGGAAAAAGAGGTGATCATCAATCGCTTTGGCCTCGGTCGGCAGCGGGAAAAAACGCAGCGTGAAATCGCCAAAGAGCTCGGTATCTCGAGAAGCTATGTCTCGCGCATTGAAAAACGGGCATTAATGAAAATGTTTCACGAGTTTTATCGGCAGGAAAAAGAAAAACGGCGGTCATAACAAAAGCGGGTTGCTGGTGCAGCGACCCGCTTTTTCAGTAGTGGAAGAATAGAAATTATTTTAAAAAACTTAATTCTTTCATTTATATCCTTTAATGAAGCGATTTCAATCAAAAATATTGACAGATTTTATTTTTAAAAGTAAAATAATTTTGTCGTCTTTTGTCTAAATTTGTCTAAAGGAGGCGAAAAAGCATCATGCGCAAGATCGGCTTGGCATGGCAAATTTTCATCGGCCTTATTCTCGGGATTATGGTTGGGGCCATTTTTTACGGAAACCCTAAAGTAGCGACGTATTTGCAGCCGATCGGAGATGTTTTTCTCCGTTTAATTAAGATGATCGTCATCCCGATCGTCGTCTCGAGCTTGATTGTCGGCGTCGCCAACGTCGGTGATGTGAAAAAGCTCGGAAAGTTGGGCGGCAAAACGATCCTTTATTTTGAGATCATTACGACGATTGCCATTATCGTCGGCCTCTTGGCAGCGAACATTTTCCAACCAGGCGTCGGCGTCAATATGAAGTCGCTTGAGAAAACGGATATAAAGTCGTATGTCGATACGACGAACGAAGTGCAGCACCATTCGATGGTTGAAACATTTGTCAACATCGTGCCGAAAAACGTGTTTGAAGCGCTGTCGACCGGGAATATGCTGCCGATCATCTTCTTCTCGGTGATGTTCGGGTTGGGCGTAGCCGCGATCGGTGAAAAAGGGAAACCGGTGCTTCGCTTTTTCCAAGGCACGGCGGAAGCGATGTTTTATGTGACGAACCAAGTGATGAAGTTTGCGCCGTTTGGCGTTTTCGCCCTAATCGGCGTGACGGTGTCGAAATTCGGCGTCGCTTCGCTCCTTCCGCTCAGCAAACTTGTTGTGCTCGTTTATGCGGTCATGGCGTTCTTCGTGTTGGTGGTGCTTGGCGCTGTGGCCAAATTGGTAAATACAAATATTTTCCATATTATAAAAATCTTAAAGGATGAATTAGTGCTTGCCTATAGCACGTCGAGCTCGGAAACCGTGTTGCCTAAGGTTATGGAAAAAATGGAGAAATTCGGTTGTTCGAAGGCTGTAACATCCTTTGTCGTTCCGACCGGCTATTCGTTCAACTTGGATGGGTCGACGCTGTATCAGGCGCTGGCGGCTGTCTTTATCGCTCAACTGTACGGCATCGACATGCCGATTTCACAGCAAATCTCGCTTGTGCTCGTTTTAATGGTGACGTCCAAAGGGATTGCCGGTGTCCCAGGCGTATCGTTTGTCGTCTTATTGGCAACGCTTGGCACAGTTGGCATTCCAGTTGAAGGATTGGCGTTTATCGCCGGCATCGACCGTCTTTTGGACATGGCGCGCACAGTGGTCAACGTCATCGGCAACTCGCTGGCGGCGGTTGTGATGTCGAAATGGGAAGGGCAATATAACGAAGAACAAGGAAAACAATACATCGCTGAGTTGCAGCAGCAAAGCGCCTAAGAAAAAAGTGGCTCAGATGTGTTGATTAACCATTAAAAACGAGTTGACATCGTCCTATTCCTAGCTTTTCTGCCGTAGTCGGCAAGCGTGGGGCTTGCCTTCGTCACGCCTTAGCGTGACGGAAGACCGAACAACGACTCGCTTCACAGACCCATTCATGGGGCTGGAAGCGGCGTTGTTCGGTCACTCGACAGTCGTATGCAATGACCGGTAAAGACGAACAATGTTCAAGCTTTAAATTGCATCTATATAGATGATCATCGATACTCGTGAAAGCGGCTGAATGATCAGCCGCTTTTTCATTTTGTTTGCCAAAGGCGTGTAGTATAATGAAACAATGGACAAGGAAGCAAAAGACAAGGAGGAAAAACGGTGCACGAAGTCATTCAATCGATGTTTTCCTTTTTGACCAGTTTAGGCTATGTCGGCATCGCTCTCGCCTTGATGGTGGAAGTAATCCCCAGCGAGATCGTGTTGGCATATGCTGGATATTTGGTAGCGCGGGGGGATGTCTCATTTGCTGGGGCCGTGGCAGCGGGGACAGTAGGCGGCACGGTGGCGCAACTGTTTTTGTATTGGATGGGCTACTATGGCGGACGGCCGTTTCTAGATCAGTATGGGAAATATGTATTGATCCAGAAAAAACATTTGGATGTGGCGGAACGCTGGTTTGCGAAATTTGGCCCTGGCGTCATTTTCAGCGCCCGATTCATTCCCGTCGTCCGCCATGCGATTTCGATCCCCGCCGGCATTGCTCGGATGAAGTGGCTGCCGTTTACGATTTACACGGTGTTGGCCATCATCCCGTGGTCCATTTTGTTTATTTGGTTGGGAGAACAGCTTGGTCAACGATGGCGGCAAATTGACGAGATGGCGGCGCCATATGTCCGACCGGCTATCGCAGCAGCGGTGGCGGTGGCGGCGATTTATATTGTTTGGCAACGACGACGCCGCGCTGGAAAATGAGCGCATGAAATAGTTGCCCTGTCCGCATGCGGTCGGCTATATTTATATACATGAACCATCTTTTAGCTAAATTTTGAGGAAAAATGAGGGACGAACGTGAAACGTTGGATGATCATTGCGTTGCTATTCGCTGTGGGGTTATGGCTTGTGCCATACAGTGTGCCGCTTCTCTTCGCACTTGCGACCGCACTTTTGCTCGAGCCGTCCATCCGCCGATTGCAAGAAAACTATAAGCTGAAGCGCGTGCACGCCGTCACGGCGATTTTTTCATTGTTCATCATCATTCTGGGGCTTTCCCTTTACTTTCTGGTCGTGATTTTTGTGCAACAAGTGATGGCGCTCTCACAAAAACTGCCTTACGTGTTAAACGAAGCGACGAAAGTGCTCGACCGTCTCATTCAAACGTGGCAGTCGTATTCCAGCTCCATTCCGCAGGAAATCATCGATTCGCTTGAACGCGGCGTCAATACCGTCGAGCAAATGCTTTTGTCGTTTGCGACCAACTTGACGCAGTCGCTCGTCCATTATATTGCCGCCATTCCGGCGTTTTTGATTCATTTTTTAGTGTATTTGATCGCACTGTTTCTCATTTGCCTCGATTTGCCGCAGCTGAAGCAAGGCATGCGCCGCTATTTGTCCGAACGGACCGAACAGCGGCTTGGGATGGTCGTCGCCCAGCTGAGCAAAGCGGGGATCGGCTTTTTAAAAGCGCAGTTTTTGCTTAGTTTAATTACGTTTTTCCTCGCGCTGTCTGGCCTTTTCGTGTTGGGGGTCGACTATGCGGCGTTGATGGCGCTGGTCATCGTCGTCGTTGATATTTTGCCGATTTTAGGAACGGGTTCCGTGCTTGTTCCGTGGGGGCTCATCAGCATGGCGAACGGCAACAATACGCTTGGCATCGGGCTCATCGTGCTGTTTGTCGTCATCACCGTCGTGCGCCGGATCATCGAGCCGAAAGTGTTTTCCACCAATTTGGGCATTTCCCCGCTCGCCGCGCTCGTCAGTGTCTATCTGGGGTTTCAGCTGCTTGGCTTTATCGGGTTGTTCGTCGGGCCGGTCGTTGTCATTTTGGTTGAGGCTCTTGCCAAAGCTGGAGTCATTAAATGGACGATCAAGCTTTGATTTTTTCGAATAAAGGTCTTTGCGGACGAAGGAGGAAAAACCGGCGAACCGCCGGTTTTTCTGTCTGGACATGGGGAAGAGAGTTTTGGCAAAGCGACGGCTAAAGAAAACCGCCCGCTGAAGGCGCGACGGTCACTGAGTGGATGTGGACGAATCATTGACGTCGGTGCGCGGCAAAATTAAAATTTCGACGCGCCGGTTTTTCATCCGCCCGGCAGCGGTGGCGTTGGAGGCGATCGGCTTGTATTCGCCATACCCTTTAGCGCTGAAATAGCGCGGGTCGAGTTGCTTGTTTTCAAGCAGCACTTTCATGAAATTGACGGCGCGCATGACGCTCAGCTCCCAGTTGGAAGCGAATTTCTCGTTATGGATCGGCACGTTGTCCGTATGGCCGCTGATCATGATGTTGCGCGGCGGGTTCATGACGAGCAAAGCGGAGATTTCCGCCGCAAGACGCCGGTCTTTCATGCGCACTTCGGCGCTGCCGGAGTCGAATAAAATATCATCCAAAATGGTAATCGCGAGCCCTTCGTCCGTCAATGATGTCTGCAATTTCCCTGTCAAGTGTTTTTGATGAATATAGCTGTCAATTTTCGCTTGGATTTGTTTCAGCTCTTCTTTTTCTCCTTCGTTTATAGACGAAGGAGGATTCTGAGACTGTTGCTGTTGATATTGCTGCCGTCCTTTTTCGTCTTCTGCAGGCGGCGTGATTGGTTCAATGGGGCTTTGAAAATCAAAAACACCCGTTCCGCCGGCAAAGGCGGTGCTGAAGGCGCGCGCAATTTCTTGAAACTTCTTTTGGTCGATTTGGCTGCTTGCAAACAAAACGATGAATAGTGCGAGCAGCAATGTCAACAAATCTGCGTACGGAATCAGCCATGATTCGCTCATATGCTCTTCGTGGCTGCTCTTTTTTTTCTTAGCCATTGGCCGTTTCACCTTGTGTCAGCGCCTGCTGCCGCTCGCTTTCCGGCAAGTATGAGGCGAGTTTTTGTTCGATCATGCGCGGGGCTTGTCCTTCCAAAATGGAGAGCACTCCTTCAACCATGATGTAGCGCACGCGCGCCTCTTCCTTCGATTTCCGCCGCAGTTTGTTGGCAAACGGATGCCAAAGCACATAGCCGGTGAAAATGCCGAGCATTGTGGCGACAAAAGCTGCACTAATGGCATGACCTAATTCACTGATGTTGTCCATGTTGCCGAGCGCCGCAATCAACCCAACGACCGCCCCAAGCACCCCGAGCGTCGGCGCGTACGTGCCAGCTTGAGTAAAAATGGCAGCGTTCGCTTCGTGGCGTTCTTCCATGGCCACAATTTCTTCGGTCATGACATCGCGGATAAACTCTTGCGTTTGTCCATCGATGGCCATGCTGAGCCCGTTGCGCAAAAACGGGTCGTCAATGTCGTTCAATTTCGCCTCAAGCGCCAGAAGCCCTTCGCGGCGGGCGATGTTGGCCCAGTCAACGAACAGTGGAATGAGCTCGTCGATCGACGGTGTGGGCGGTTCAGTAAAAATGATTTTGAACAATTTTGGCACTTTTTTTATTTCCTTCATTGGAAACGCGATAATGACCGCTGCCGCCGTGCCGACGAGAATGATGAGGATGGCGGCCGGATTGATCAATACAGCAGGCGAAACGCCCTTAAAGTACATGCCCAACCCGACGGCAATGACGCCAAGGATGATGCCGATGATCGATGTTTTGTCCAAATGAATCCCCCGCTTTTTCCATACGAACGATCTACGCCATGAGGCGTTTTGATAAAGAAACCATATTTATCATATACTGAATAAAGGAGGTTGAAAAGGGAAAAAGGTGTGACATGAAAGGGAAAAAGCCGCCCGCTCCATTAGGCTGACGGAAAGGGCAGCTCCGGTGATCATCATATTTTTTTCAGTTTAAACGTGCCGACCATTAAAAACGATAAAATGAGCGCTAAAAACATAAACGATTGTGGCGGAAAGTACGGGATGGCTAAATAACCGAGCGTCATCAGCACCCCGGCGGCGGTGATCGGCAGCCCCGCGAAGTAGCCGTTGTTTTCTGTGATGTTGAAGCGTGCGAGGCGGAAGGCGCCGCAGGCGATATACAAGATGGTGAACACTGCCCCGGCGCGCCGAATTCATAGAACAACCCCTGATACATCAGCAAGGCGGGAGCGACGCCGAAGGAGACGATGTCGCTCATCGAATCGAGCTGCTTGCCAAGTTCGGATTCAATGTTCATCTTGCGCGCCACAGCGCCGTCAAAGCGATCGACAAACGCTGCTAAAAAAACGAGCAGCACGCTCATATGAAGCTGCCCTTTCAGCGTAGCCAGGACGGAAAAGCCGCCAAGCGACAAGTTGGTCATCGTCAAAATGTTTGCTGCATTGGCTTTCAGCTTTTTTAAGGTATAGTCTAAATAATCCGATAAGAACAAGTTTCTCCACTCCTTTTCCAACAGAAAACGCCAAAAGAAAATTCTACTACCATTATACTCATTTTGGCGGTAATATGGAAGGTAGTAACGAATGGCGATGTTGCGCTACTGGAGGGAACGTGCTTGCGAAAATGGCTTTATCGTTTGTTCATCGAGCTGACCAATCACTCGCTTTCTTCAAAGCTGCTCGCTTCGTTTGCCAAATCGCGCCTCAGCGGTCTATTGATATCATCGTATGCAAAAATTTATCATATTAACCAAGACGAAATGGAAAAAAGCCTAAAAAATTATAAGACGTTGCAGCAACTGTTCATCCGCCGGCTGAAGGCCGGGGTGAGGCCGGTCGACGCTGATGAGCATACGGTCGTCAGCCCGGTGGACGCTGTCATTGAAGACATGGGCACGATTCGAGAAAACTGTGAAATGATCGTCAAGGGAAAGCCGTATTCCATTGCGGAAATGCTCGGCAGCGTTGAAGCGGCACAACCGTATGTGAACGGGTTCTTTTTTATTCTGTATTTAAGCCCGAGCCATTATCACCGCATCCATAGCCCAATATCTGGAGTGATCGAAAAACAGTGGGCGCTCGGCCGCAAGTCGTATCCGGTCAATCGTCTTGGCTTAAAATATGGGCGTCGGCCGCTCGAGAAAAATTACCGCCTCATCACCGAGGTCACAGCCGGCGGCAAGCGCTTGGCGATCGTGAAAATCGGCGCCATGTTCGTCAACAGCATTGAATTGACCCATGAGAGTGAGCAGCTTGTCAAAGGAGAGGAAATGGCGTATTTTTCGTTCGGTTCAACGGTCGTCTTGCTGTTTGAACGCGGAAGTTTCGCCCCTGACCCGCGCATTGCTGCGCCCATGCCGATCAAAGTCGGCGAGCGGCTCGGCTATTGGTGCGAGGCGCACGAGCACTAAGGCTGTCGGAAACAAAAAAAAGCCCGAAGGCCTTCTCTTATGAGGACAGCTTAATTTTGTGAGTCAATGAACGGCGCTGGATTTCTTTTTCAATCAACTCAATGAATTCCGGGCTGAGATTGAGCTCTTTCGCCTTGAAGTACGACTCGATCAACAACTCGTCGGACAAATGTTTCATCGGGGGTGTCCTCCTTTTTTGGATGGAATATGCCAAACATGTCATACATATAATGGTAGGTTACTTACAATGTACCATGACTTGGGAGAGAGAACAACCGTTCTGTTATCCACAGAAGGTGGTGGATAACATGTGGAAAACATGTTTATAAAACGCAGGAAGTGTGATGACTAGCTTGTGTATAATGTGGGCAACAGTTATCCACAAGATGGACAGTCGCGAAATTTGTCGAAAGTTTTTTCTATTTATCATCGGTAAACTTTGTTTTGAAACAAACGTTAAAATTCGCTATGATGGGAAAAGCAAATGGAAAGGCGGGTGTCCGGCATGCTTCACTACTTTTTGCCAAGCCAGTTTGCCAAGCGTGTGATCGACATTACTCCGGATGAGCTGAAACAAAAAGGGGTCAAAGGGATCATCACTGATTTGGACAATACGCTTGTTGAATGGGATCGGCCGAGCGCCACCCCGGAGCTGGCCGCATGGTTTGATGCGATGAAGCAGGCGGGCATTAAGGTCGTCATCGTATCGAATAATAATCAACAACGCGTGCAGTCGTTTGCGGAGCCGCTTGGCATCCCGTTCATCTTTGAAGCGCGCAAACCGCTGACACGCGCGTTTTTGCAGGCATTAAAGATGATGGAGCTTAAGAAAGAGGAAGTCGTCGTCATCGGCGATCAGTTGCTGACGGATGTGCTTGGGGGCAACCGGCTCGGACTGAACACGATTTTAGTCGTCCCGGTCGCCCAGACGGACGGATTATGGACGCGTTTCAATCGAAAAATGGAGCGGAGAATTTTAAAGGTGATGCGCAAAAAAGGGATGATTTACTGGGAGGAATGATCGTGGAGCCACAACTGCGTTGCATCGGCTGCGGAGCGGCCATTCAGTTTGACGATCCGAAAAAGGCGGGCTATGCGCCGAAAAGCGTGCTCGAAAAAGACGAGGAAGAAATCATTTGCCAGCGCTGCTTCCGCTTGAAACATTACAACGAAGTGCAAGACGTGCCGCTTGATGACAGCGATTTTTTAAACATGCTGCACCGCATCGGGGAATCGAAGGCGCTTGTCGTCAACATCGTCGACATTTTCGATTTCAACGGCAGCTGGATTCCTGGCTTGCCGCGGTTTGCGGCCGAGAATCCGATTTTGCTTGTCGGCAACAAGGCGGATTTATTGCCGCGGTCGGTCAAATACCCGAAGCTGCTGCGCTGGATGCGCCGCATGGCGGAAGAGCTCGGGCTCTGTCCGGTTGACGTCTGCCTTGTCAGCGCAGCGAAAGGAATTGGCATGGCGAAGGTGATGGAAGCGATCAACCGCTACCGTGAGGGCGGCGATGTCTACGTCGTCGGCTGCACGAATGTCGGCAAGTCGACGTTCATCAATCGGATCATTGAAGAGGCGACCGGCAAAGGGAATGTGATTACCACGTCATATTTCCCGGGGACGACACTCGATATGATCGAAATTCCGCTTGAGGGTGGAGCGACGCTGTATGATACGCCGGGGATCATCAACCATCACCAAATGGCGCACTTTGTTGATGCGCGCGATTTGAAGATCATTACGCCGAAGCGGGAAATCCATCCGCGCGTTTATCAGCTCAACGAAGGGCAGACGCTCTTTTTCGGAGGCTTGGCCCGCCTCGATTACATCAAAGGCGGGCGCCGCTCGTTCGTCTGCTACATGGCCAATGAGTTGACGGTTCATCGGACAAAGTTGGAAAAAGCCGACTCCCTTTATGCCAATCAGCTTGGCGATTTGCTGTCGCCGCCAAACAAACGCTATGCCGCTGAATTTCCGCCGCTTGTGCCGCGCTCGCTGTCTGTCAAAGAGCGGAAGACAGACATCGTCTTTTCCGGACTCGGCTGGGTGACGTGCAACGACCTGGGTGCTCAGCTTGTCGTCCATGCTCCAAAAGGGGTCGACGTATTTATCCGTCAATCGTTGATTTAATGGAAAGCGGGAGGAGGAGAAACGTGGAAAAGGTATACGGGTTGATTGGGTTTCCCGTCGAGCACTCGCTGTCGCCGCTCATGCATAATGATGCATTCGCCCGTTTGGGCATTCCGGCGCGCTATCATTTGTTTTCCGTCGAACCGGGGCAAGTCGGTGCGGCGATCGCTGGCGTGCGGGCGCTCGGCATCGCCGGGGTGAACGTGACGATTCCGCACAAACTGGCGGTCATTCCGTTTTTGGACGAAGTGGACGAGCAGGCGCGCCGCATCGGGGCGGTCAATACGATCGTCAACGACAACGGCCGGCTCGTCGGCTATAATACGGACGGACCTGGCTACGTCAAGGCGCTCGAGGAGGAAATGGACGTCAGTCTCGACGGCAAGCGGATTTTGGTGATCGGCGCTGGCGGCGGGGCGCGCGGCATTTACTTTTCGTTGCTGTCGACGGCAGCCGAGCGCATCGATATGGCCAACCGGACGGTGGAAAAAGCGGAGCGGCTCGTCCGCGAAGGGGGGGATGGCCGCTCGGCGTATTTTTCGCTCGCCGAGGCGGAAACGCGGCTTGACGAATACGATATTATTATCAATACCACTTCTGTCGGCATGCATCCGCGTGTCGAGGTGCAGCCGCTTTCTCTTGAACGGCTGCGGCCAGGGGTGATCGTTTCCGATATTATTTACAATCCACTGGAAACAAAATGGCTGAAAGAAGCGAAAGCCCGCGGCGCCCGTGTGCAAAACGGCGTCGGCATGCTCGTGTACCAGGGAGCGCTAGCGTTTGAAAAATGGACCGGCCAATGGCCGGATGTCAACCGGATGAAACAGCTTGTCATCGAAGCGTTAAGGAGGTAACATATGCTAACGGGAAAACAAAAACGGTTTTTGCGCGCTCAAGCCCATCATTTGAAACCGATTTTTCAAGTCGGCAAAGGCGGCGTGACGGAAGCGATGACCGAACAAATTGCGGCGGCGCTCGAAGCGCGCGAGCTGTTGAAAGTGAGCGTTTTGCAAAACTGCGAAGAAGACCGCTACACCGTCGCTGAGCAGCTGGCAGCCGGGACGGGGGCCGAACTTGTGCAAGTGATCGGCAATACGATCGTCTTATACAAAGAGTCGAAAGAACACAAACAAATCGTTTTGCCTGACTGACAAGCGGCGCGGCCAAGATGAAACGGCGGGGGGGAAGGAAGATGGGAAAAATCGGGATTCTCGGCGGAACGTTCGATCCGCCCCATTACGGCCATTTGATTATGGCGAATGAAGTGCTTGACGCCCTTCAGTTGTCAGAAATTTGGTTTCTGCCCAACCGCATTCCTCCCATAAGCAGCACGAACAAGTGACGAAAAGCGAGGATCGGCTGCGCATGCTCGAGTTGGCGGTGGCCGGTCATCCATGCTTTCATGTTGAGACGATCGAGCTTGAACGGGAGGGGCCTTCCTATACGTACGATACGGTCCGGCAGCTTGTCGCGATGCATCCTGATGACGAATTTTATTTCATCATCGGCGCCGATATGGTCGAATATTTGCCGAATTGGCACCGCATCGATGAGCTCATCGAGTTGGTGACGTTTGTTGGCGTCAAGCGGCCGGGGTTTTCCATGGAAACGCCGTATCCGGTCATCGAAGTTGAGGCGCCGCAGTTTGCTGTTTCTTCCTCGCTCATCCGCGAGCGGGTGCGGAACGGACAGACGATTCGCTATCTTGTACCGGAAGGCGTCAGACTTTATATTGAGGAGAAGGGGCTATATGGAGCGAGAACAGGCGTTACTGATCGTGAAACAACAGCTGACCGAGCAGCGCTACGAGCATACGCTTGGCGTTGTCGAGACCGCCGTTAAGCTCGCCAAGCAATACGGCGCCGACGCGAAAAAGGCGGAACTGGCAGCGATTTTCCACGACTATGCCAAATTCCGTCCGGTCGAGGAAATGAAACAAATCATTTTGGCGCAAAATATGCCCAACGATTTGCTTGCTTACAACAGTGAGCTATGGCATGCGCCCGTTGGCGCCTATTTGGTGCAGACAGAAGTCGGCATCAACGATCCAGAGGTGCTGGATGCCATTCGCTACCATACGTCGGGAAGGGCTGGAATGACGGTGCTTGAAAAAATTATTTATTTGGCCGACTATATGGAACCAGGGCGCCGCTTCCCGGGCGTTGACGACGTACGGCGCTTGGCGGAAGAAGACCTCAACCGGGCGCTGTTGCAGGCGGTGAAAAATACGATCGCGTTTTTGCTTGAGAAGCGCCAGCTCATTTATCCAGATACGATTCATGCGTACAATTCACTCATGCGTGAAGTGAAGGGGGAAGCAAAACGGTGACGGAACAAGAGGCGTTGCAGCTTGTCGTCCGCGCGGCGGATGATAAAAAGGCGGAAAACATTGTCGTCTTGAACATGAAAGGCATTTCGCTTGTCGCCGATTATTTTGTCATTTGCCATGGCAATTCGGACAAACAAGTGCAGGCCATCGCCCGCGAAATTCAAGACCAAGCGGAAGAACACGGCTTAGCGGTGAAGAGGGTTGAAGGATTCCAGGAGGCGAAATGGGTGCTTGTCGATTTGGGCGACATCGTTGTGCATGTTTTTGCCAAAGAGGAGCGCGAGTATTACAACCTCGAACGGCTCTGGGGGGACGCCCCGACGGAAGACGTCGCGGCTGTGTTGCAGCCATGACCTATGCTCGTTTCGCGGATTGGTACGATGCGCTCATGGCCGAGGCGCCGTATGATGCATGGCAATCGTTTGTGGAACGGGCATTCGCCCAATACACCAAACGTCCAGGAAGACGGGTCATTGACATCGGCTGCGGGACGGGAGAGCTTGCCATCCGCCTTGCCAAGGCCGGATGGCAAGTATCCGGCGTTGATCTCTCTGAACATATGCTCGCCGTCGCCCAGGCGAAAGCCGAAGCGGCGGGAGTGGAGGTGCCGTTTTTCGAACAAAACATGGCGGAGCTCGACGGGTTTTCTGATCTCGATGGCGCCTTCCTGTTTTGCGATGCTCTCAACTATTTAACGGATGAAGAGGATGTGAAGCGGACGTTCGCCGCCGTCTCCCGCGCCCTTGGCGGCGGCGGGCTGCTTTTGTTTGATGTCCATTCGGTCTACAAAATGGACGTCCTGTTCCGCGACGCCGTGTTTGCGGACCAGGATGACGACCTCAGCTACATATGGACGTGCCATCCGCTTGACTGGCCGCACAGCGTCGGGCATGAACTGACGTTTTTCGTCCGCCGCGGCGATCTTTACGAGCGCTATGACGAATGGCACGAACAGCGCACGTTCGAGCGCGCTGTCTATGAGCAATGGCTCGATTCCGCCGGCTTTGAGGTGCTCGAAGTGACCGCTGATTTCACCGATGCGCCTCCGACCGAGACGGCGGAACGGTTGTTTTTCGTCGCGCGGAAGCGGTGAGGGGCGAGATCGACAAAAACGAAGGCGCTGCTGACAGTGATGGATGGGAGAAATGCTTGAACACTGTTCGAAATAGGGTGAAAAGAAGGAAAGAGCCGGATGGCTCTTTTTTTATGCGCATGATAGCCAGCGCTGTGATCGACGCGATTGACGGCTGGGAAATTGAAAAAGATGTGTGAGTTAGAAGGATTATGCACCCGGCTATTAAGCCGGGTGGGGATGGAAATTTTGTCGGGTCAAGCAGGAATTTGCTCCTTGCTGTCGAATTCATGTTCACGAAAACTGCTGCTTCACCTTCTCCACATCTTCTTTAAACTTCTCATGTGTTTTCGCCAGCACTTCTTCAAAGACGCCGTTCATTCGTTGTTCCAACACAGCGATTCCTTCCCCGGTAATGCCGCCTTTGACGCAAACTTTTTCCTGCAGCGTCGGGAGTGTGTACAAGTTTCGCTTCAACAATTCCCCTAAGCCGATGATCATATCGGTCGCCAGCATCGTCGCCTGTTCCTTCGTGATGGCGGTTTTGGCCGCTGCGGCGTCGATGAAGCGCTGAAGCAAATAGCTGAAAAACGCCGGACCGCAGCTGGAGATGTCGGAGGCGACGCGGGTGATGGCCTCGTCGATGTACACCGGCGAGGCGATGCGCCGGAGAAGATCATCGATCGTTTGCCGGCAGGCGGTCGAACAGCGTGATCCGAAGGTGACAAGGATGCTGCCGGAGAGCGCCCGGTTTGCAATGCTCGGAATGGCGCGCACGACTTGGCAAGGGACGGCTGCTTCAAGCTGTTTTACGATGATCGGGCTTGTGATCGACACAAGGCAATGCTCCCTTGTCCAGTGCGGGGCCAGTTGCTGCAATAATGGGTGGATGTCGAGCGGTTTGACGCATAAAAAGACGAGGCTGGATTGTTTGATGACTTCAGCCGCATCGGCAACCACTGCAATGCCGGGATGCGCGCGTTGTATCGCGAACGCTTTCGCAAGCGTACGGTTCGTGATGACGAGCTGATCCGCTTTCACGGCGCCGGAGTCGAGGAACGCTTCGATTAAGATGGTGCCCATATTCCCCGTGCCGATGACGCCGATGTTCATGTGTTGTCCCCCTCCCGGTTTTGGTTTACCGGACTCTCTTTTTCGATATGTATGAGAAAAAGGCTCGGTTTATGACTTGAGATGGAAAGGATGGGATCGTATGTGGGAGCATGTGCAGGAGCTTGGCAAACGTTATGGGAAAGTAGGGATGTTCTTGTTGTTTGCTGCGGCGGCGGGGTTATGGGTGTTTCGTCATCCGACGGATGAAAAGGGGCAAGTCGTCTTGCCGGCGGCGGCTGAAACGGATGCCGCCCGGACGGAAGAAAAAAAGGACGAGGCGTCAAAAACCGCTGTGGTGGATGTGAAAGGGGCGGTCGCGAAACCAGGAGTGTACGAGGTGGCGGCGGACGCCCGCGTTCGCGATGTCATCGCCCTAGCCGGTGGATTGACGGACGAGGCGGATGAAACGAAAGTCAATCTGGCGGCAAAAGTGCGCGATGAAATGATGATTTACGTCCCGGCAAAAGGCGAGGCCGCAGCGACGTCAAATGCCACCTTCACGTCTCCGAGCGATGGGGCTCGGGACGGGCCGCAAGTGGCGGTCAATACAGCGACGGAAGAGGAGTTGATGCAGCTTCCCGGGATCGGACCGGCGAAGGCAAAAGCGATCATCGCCTATCGCGAAGAACACGGGCCGTTTCGGCGGGTGGAGGATTTGTTGAATGTAACCGGAATTGGTGAAAAAACGCTGGAGAAATTGAAACCGTATTTGCTTGTGCCGTAAGCGAGGCGGGGGAGCGCAATGATTCTCGTTTATGGGCGGATCAAGGCTGCTGCGGACGTTTCGGCGTTGACGGGGGCAGGAGGGGGCGGGTAGACTAAAAGCATGGAAACGAGCGGAGGGATGGAAAATGGAACGCATCACATGGGATCAATACTTTATGGCGCAAAGCCATTTGCTCGCGCTGCGCAGCACGTGCACGAGGCTCGCCGTCGGAGCGACGATTGTGCGCGATAAGCGCATCATCGCCGGCGGGTACAACGGCTCGATCGCCGGCGGCGCCCATTGCACCGATGAAGGGTGCTACGTGATTGACGGCCATTGTGTACGGACGATCCATGCGGAAATGAATGCCATTTTGCAATGCGCCAAGTTCGGCGTCCCGACCGAGGGGGCCGAGATGTATGTCACCCATTTTCCGTGCTTGCATTGTTGCAAGGCGATCATTCAAAGCGGCATCCGCGCTGTCTATTACGCCCAAGACTACAAAAACCACCCGTACGCCTTGGAGCTGTTTGCTCAAGCTGGCGTCCGGCTCGTGCAAGTGCCGCTGAAAACGGATGTGTTTGCCTTTCTTGCCAGCGGCGGAGGTGAAGCATGAAGGGACAAGCCGTCTATCCCGCCGCGGCGGCGCTTTTGGCCGTCGCGGCGGCCTCACCGTCCAAAACCACATGTCTTCTCCTTATCGTTTATCTCCTTCTTCTTTTCATCCGCCGGCCGCACTGTTTCCTTCCTGCTCTCGTTGCAGCTCTCTTCTTTTTTGTCTATTTTCTCATCATTGATCATCATAACAAAACTTCCCTTTCCGGCGGCCGTCATTCGCTTTCCGTTCGTTTTTCCGCCGCGCCGGCGATCGACGGCGATCGATTGCAGGCGGCGGTGCAAGCTGGCAAGGAGCGGGTGCAGCTCCGTTACATCATTCGGACGGCTGCGGAAAAAGAAGCGCTGCGTGCGCACCTCATGCCTGGGGTCGTGTGCCGGCTAAAGGGAACGCTCGAGCGCCCCATGCCAGCTGGCAATCCGTATGCGTTTGATTACCGCCTTTATTTGCGCCGCCACCGCATTCATTGGCTCTTTCTCCCTGAGGCGATCGATCTTTCTGCTTGCGTGCGCGTCCGTCCCGCCATCATCGAACGGCTTGAAGCCATTCGCGAGGCTGGCGTCCGCCGCATTGAAGCCCGGTTTCCGCCGGAAGCGGCCGGCATCGCCGCTGCGCTCATTTATGGCGAACGCCGCTCGTTGGACGAGGAAGTGATTAGCGGTTACCAGCAGCTCGGGATCATCCATTTGTTGGCCATTTCCGGCGGCCATGTCACCCTGCTTGTCAGTGCTGCGTTGGCCGCTGCCATTCGGTTTGTGACGCGCGAAGCGGCCATGCTTGCTTTGCTCGTTTTCTTGCCTATGTATGCGGTGCTCGCCGGCGCTTCGCCGTCGGTGCTGCGCGCTTGTGCGACCGGGATGATTGTGTTGGCCATCCAGTGGAAAAAAGGAAGGATCCATCCGCTGGATGCGTTGAGTTGGACAGCGCTTGCCCTGCTCGTCTTTGACCCCTATATGGTTTGGGATGTCGGTTTTCAACTATCGTTTCTTGTCACGTTTGCCCTTCTTGCCCATGTATCGGTGCTCGCCTCTGCTCGTTCGATGCTCCAAAGCTTGTTTCAGACCGCGCTCGTCGCTCAGCTTGCCGCGCTGCCGGTTTTGCTTTACCATTTTTATGAAGTTTCTGTTTGGAGCGTAGGACTCAATGTCTTCTTTGTCCCTTGGTATTCATTTGTCATCTTGCCACTCGCTTTTCTATCCGCAGTTTTTTCCTTTTCTCCGCTCATTTGGCTGTTTAGCCGTCTCATTGAGCTGACGGATGCGGTTGTCCATTTTTTCTCGGTCGATTACTCGTTTATGCTTGTGCTCGGCCGTCCGGGGCCGTGGTGCTTAGCTGGTTATCTGACAGCCATCGCGGCGGCGTTTTTGGATTGGGAACGCGGCCGCCTGATCCGCGGATTGACAGCGGTGGCGGCGGCGACGGCGCTGCATACGGCTTCTCCGTATATGAATCCAAAGGGAGAAGTAACGATATTGGATGTTGGACAAGGAGACTGCATTTATATTGAGCTTCCGCATCGCAAAGCAGTCTATCTCATTGACACGGGCGGGACGCCGGAATGGGCGCGCGAACCGTGGCGCAAGCGGTCGCGTCCGTTTTCTGTCGGCCGCGACGTTGTCGTGCCGTTTTTAAAAGCCCAAGGGGTGAGGACGCTTGATCAGCTGATTTTGACGCACGATGATGCCGACCATATCGGGTCTGCTCCCGAGGTGATGGCAGCCGTGCGCGTCAAGAAGATTGTCACAAGCCCAGGAGCGCTGCCGGCCGTCAAGGCGATGGCGCGCCCGTTTTCCGTGCCGGTGGCCGCCAGCGTGCGGGGGGATCGGTGGAAGGTGGGGGATGCCGCGTTTTCCGTATTGCACCCGGAGGCGGGAAACAATGAGGATAATAACGGCTCGCTTGTATTACTCGCCCGCCTCGGCCGCTTGACATGGCTGTTTGCTGCGGATATCGAGGAAGAGGCGGAACAGGCGCTCATCCGCGCTTATCCGACGCTGCGTGTCGATGTATTGAAAGTCGCCCACCACGGCAGCAAAACGTCGACAACAGAGCCGTTTTTGCGGACGGTCAAGCCGCGAGCGGCCATCATTTCCGTCGGCCGCTACAATCGCTACGGGCATCCGTCCCCGAGGTGCTTATGCGGCTTGGGCAACAACGGGCGATCATTTGGCGGACGGATGAAAACGGGGCCATTCGCTATGTGTATGACGAAAACAGTGGAACCTTTCAGGTGATGAAACCATAAGATGTAGTGCACAAAAAAACGGAACGTTTCAGCCAAAACAAAAAATAAGGATTGCTTATGTAAGCAATCCTTATCGACCGAAAAATTCGATCAACGTTGCGATGATGAACATGGTAGCGAAAAAGCCGAACGACACGATGAATCCGACGGCGGAATCGACGGCGTCATTTCGTTGGCTTTGCACTTCCTTTTCAAATACGTTCATCGTTTTCCCCCTCCTCGTTCAATCATTTTTAGTATAGACGAAAACGCGTGAAAAATCTACCGCCGCTTGCTTCTTTTCCTTCCTTGACAACAGTTGACACAAATACTTTCAAACAGCCGGGAAAACATAAAAATAACCCGCTGGCCAATAAGGTCCTAGGACTTATAGGCTGGCGTTTATATAAAGGGGAACCGGTTTTTTCGGCAGCCGGTTCCCTTGTAAAATGACGAAAAACGGTGTATCTTTTCTAGCAGAGACGTTTGCTAGGGAATGGAGACGGGAACATGCTGGAACGCGTATGGGGAAACATTGAAAAACGGCGTTTTTCTCCCCTTTATTTATTATACGGCAATGAGCCGTTTTTATTAACGGAAACGTATGAGCGATTGGTGAACGCAGCGCTTGGCCCCGAGGAGCGGGAGTGGAACTTGGCTGTGTACGACTGCGAGGAAACGCCGATCGAGGCGGCGCTTGAGGAGGCCGAGACGGCGCCGTTTTTCGGCGAGCGGCGTGTCATTCTCATCAAGCATCCATATTTTTTTACGTCTGAAAAAGAGAAGGAGATCGAACATGATTTGGCGAAGCTGGAGGCGTACTTGAAGGCGCCGTCGCCGTTTTCGATTGTCGTCTTTTTCGCGCCGTACGAGAAGCTTGATGAGCGAAAAAAAATTACGAAGCTCGCCAAAGAGCAAAGCGAAGTCGTCATCGCCGCCCCGCTCGCCGAAGCGGAGCTGCGTGCCTGGGTGCGGCGCCGCATCGAGAGCCAAGGGGCGCAAGCAAGCGACGAGGCGATTGATGTCCTGTTGCGGCGGGCCGGGACGCAGCTTTCCGCCTTGGCGAATGAAATCGATAAATTGGCCCTGTTTGCCGGATCGGGCGGAACCATCGAGGCGGCGGCGGTTGAGCGGCTTGTCGCCCGCACGCCGGAAGAAAACGTATTTGTGCTTGTCGAGCAAGTGGCGAAGCGCGACATTCCAGCAGCGTTGCAGACGTTTTATGATCTGCTTGAAAACAATGAAGAGCCGATCAAAATTTTGGCGCTGCTCGCCGCCCATTTCCGCTTGCTTTCGCAAGTGAAATGGCTTGCCTCCTTAGGCTACGGACAGGCGCAAATTGCTGCGGCGCTCAAGGTGCACCCGTTCCGCGTCAAGCTCGCTCTTGCTCAAGCGGCCCGCTTCGCTGAAGGAGAGCTTGCTGAGGCGATCAACGAGCTCGCTGACGCCGATTACGAAGTGAAAAGCGGGGCGGTCGATCGCCGGTTGGCCGTTGAGCTGCTTCTGATGCGCTGGGGCGCCCGCCCGGCGCAAGCGGGGCGCCACGGCCGGCGGTGAAGCGATCGACCGGCCGTTTGCCGTGAACAAAAGAAAAACAAAAAAACGACCTGGCGCCAGGTCGTTTTTGATTAGGAAGCTTGGATGCTGTTCAATTTTTTCGCTAAGCGCGATTTTTGCCGGCTGGCGGCGTTTTTATGGATAAGGCCTTTGCTTGCAGCTTTGTCTAATTTTTTCGACGCGATAATGAACGCCTCGCGCGCTTTTTCTACGTCTTTCAATTCAACAAGCGCTTCAAATTTTTTGATCGCCGTACGCATGGCCGATTTCATCGAGGCGTTGTGAGCCCGGCGCTTTTCGCTCGTTTTCGCGCGTTTGATCGCTGATTTGATGTTAGCCACGTTCGTTCACCTCCGTTACCGTTCCTATTTCTGTTGTGAACAACAGGAAGAACAAGTGTTATTCTATCAAACGTGTTTTGATTATGCAAGAGTGTTCAAGCGAAAATCCTTTACGAAACATGAATGACCGGGCCTGATTGCGGCGACAATAAAAGAAAACGGCAGAAATGGGGAGGAACGACATGGAACAGCCGCTCGATTTACGCCAGTACTCGGTGCGCACGGATTTAGCGATCGAAGCGCATGAGATCGCACTCGAGGAGCGCTTGCAGCAAAAACAAGAAAGCGCCGCGCCGATTGAGGGGGTCATCATTCATAACGAGGAGATCAACGGCGTCAAGCTGTCGCATGTGCATGTCACGGAACAAGGAGCGGCCTCGATCGGCAAAAAGCCGGGCCACTACGTGACGATTGAAGCGCAAGGCATCCGCGAACAAAACACCGAGCTGCAGCAAAACGTGCAGCGCATTTTTTCCGAGCAGCTCAGCGCCTTTTTCAAGCGGCTCCGCATCCCCGATCAAGCGAGCTGCTTGATCGTCGGGCTCGGCAACCAAAACGTCACCCCGGACGCGCTCGGGCCGCTCACGGTGGAAAACGTGCTTGTCACCCGTCATTTGTTCCAGCTGCAGCCGGAAAGCGTCGAGGAAGGCTTCCGGCCGGTGAGCGCCCTTGCTCCGGGGGTGATGGGGACGACCGGGATTGAAACGAGCGACATTATCGACGGCGTCGTCCGGAAAACAAAGCCGGATTTTGTCATTGTGATTGACGCCTTGGCTGCCCGCTCGATCGAACGGGTCAACGCGACGATTCAAATTTCTGACACCGGCATCCATCCTGGCTCCGGGGTCGGCAACAAGCGGAAAGAGTTAAGCTATGAAACGCTTGGCATTCCGGTCATTTCGATCGGCGTTCCGACGGTTGTCGATGCGGTCTCCATCACGAGCGACACGATCGATTTCATTTTGAAGCACTTCGGCCGCGAAATGCGCGAAGGGAAACGGCCGTCAAGCGCGCTCGCTCCGGCGGGCTGGACGTTTGGGCGCAAACGAAAATTGACGGAACAAGACATGCCGTCGCCGCAAGAACGGTCGACGTTTCTTGGCATGGTCGGCACGCTTGGCGATGAAGAAAAGCGGCGTCTCATCTATGAAGTGCTCGCCCCGCTCGGGCATAATTTGATGGTGACTCCAAAAGAGATTGATTCGTTTATCGGCGATATGGCCAACTTATTAGCCGGCGGCTTGAATGCGGCGCTGCATCGGCAAGTCGACCAAGGCAATGTCGGCTCCTACACCCATTAAACAAAAAACAGTTCTATCTTTTCCCGCTTGGCCATACGTTAAACTGAGGAGACAAGCCGGGAAAGGGTGGGAATATGAAACGATGGCGCTCCCCAAACGTCATGATCGCGATTCCAGGAGCCAGCATAAAGAAACTGTTGATGCTCATCATCCTTGGCTGCATGATGATGTTTATGCTTGTCGGAGCGCTCACATCGCTGCGGCCGGAATACCGTCCGTCGTCATCATCGCTGAACGATATGGCGGCCCATTTTCCGGAAGAGACGTTCATTCGTCTGTTCGCCTTGGAAAATCGATATTTTGCGCAGCTGCTGCCGAAAGATCGGCGGCAGACGAATTACTCATCGCTATTGTTCCGCCTGGCGACGAGCATCAATCCCGATGACCCGCGCAGCCTGCTTGGCAGCGAGCTGCCTGGCTTTGCCCTTTATGACAGCAAAATTCTCATCGCTGGTGAAGGAACGGATTATACGAACATGCCATACGAATCAGCGCCGCCGCTTGAGGCGATGCTTGCGGAACGGCAAGCCTCGGTCGATGAACTCGAACAAGCAAACAAGAACGAAGATGAAAAACCGGTTCCCCCGCCATCGCAGACGACCGGAGGGAAAAAAGTAGTCTACATTTACAATACCCATACGCATGAGTCGTTTTTGCCGGCGCTCAAAGGGGTCACTGACCCGGATTTGGCGTTTCACCCGACGGTCAACATCACAAAAGTGGGGGAAAAGTTAGCGGAAGAACTGGAAAAGCGCGGCATCGGGGCTGAAGTGAGCAAAATCGACATTGTCAGCGAATTGTTAAAGAAAGGAATGAAATACTCCCAATCGTATGATATGTCTCGCCAAATAGTGGTCGCAGCGATGAAGCAAAATCGTGACTTGCACTACTTCATCGATATCCATCGCGATTCGCGGCGGCGGAACTATACGACGGCTACGATCCACGGCGTTGATTATGCGCGTGTCACATTCATTATTGGCGGAGAAAACGCGACATACGAGAAAAACTTGCAGCTGGCTACCGCGTTGCATCAGTTGCTGCAAAAGAAATATCCAGGGTTGAGCCGCGGGGTGATCGAGAAAAAAGGAGCCGGGACGAACGGCAAGTTTAATCAAGATTTATCGGAAAACGCGATTTTAATTGAAGTCGGCGGTGTTGACAATACGTTTACGGAGTTGTTTCGTTCCGTGTCGGCGCTCGCTGACGTATTCAGCGACTATTATTGGCAGGCGGAAAAAGTCGAAGCGCCGGCTCCGGCGGAGAAAAAGTAAAGGAGCGTCACTATGGCACGATGGTTCATCCGCTTTACTCTAGCGATCTTTCTTCTTTTTTTCGGCGTGTTGTTTGGCATGCAAGAGGCGCATCGCGGCATGGAACGGATGCGCGGTTATGCCGATCCGTCGTTTCCATCCGTCATCGATATGAAAAAAAGGGAAAATGGTGAGGTGGAAGCGGTGGTGTTTGGCCGGCCGGTCGTTGCTGGAGATTTAGGAGAAAAGCAAGAAACGATTCGCGAGCTGAAAACGTTCAACTTGTTCTCTAGGCTCGGCCAGCTTTTTGCCGATGCCGTCACCGTGCTCATGGAAATGCTGTTTTCGCTCGTCGGCCGGGTGTTGGACTAGCCCGTTCATGTGCGGACGAAACAGGAACGTGCCGTCACAATGGCGGCTTTTTCTTTTTTACGCCGTCCGCCGGCTGGAGCACAAAGTGCTGCGCTTTCCATATTGTCGATTGTTTTCTTGGCGCGGCTCTTTCTGTTTCGCGTCTTTCCGGAAAGCTCGAACGGCGGCTTGGCTTTTCGTTCATCATTGAATCTTCTTCGCGCTGTTGCTATAATCAAAGCTAGTGTAGTTTTGCGAAGAAGCAGGAGTGAGAGACGATGAACCGGGAAGAACGGTTGAAACGGCAGGAACGGATCCGCAATTTTTCGATTATTGCCCACATTGACCACGGAAAATCGACGCTGGCGGACCGCATTTTGGAAAAAACGGGGGCGTTGTCGGAGCGCGAATTGCGCGAGCAGACGCTCGATACGATGGAGCTTGAGCGCGAGCGCGGCATCACGATTAAATTGAATGCGGTCCAGTTGACATATAGAGCGAAAAATGGCGAAGAGTACATTTTCCATTTGATCGACACGCCGGGCCATGTCGACTTTACGTACGAAGTGTCGCGCAGTTTGGCTGCCTGCGAAGGGGCGATTTTGGTCGTCGATGCGGCGCAAGGTATTGAAGCGCAGACGCTCGCCAACGTGTATTTGGCGATCGATAATAATTTGGAAATTTTGCCGGTCATTAACAAAATCGATTTGCCAAGCGCCGAACCGGAGCGTGTGCGTCAAGAAATTGAGGATGTCATCGGCTTGGACGCCTCTGACGCGGTGCTTGCTTCGGCCAAAGTCGGCATCGGCATCGAAGAAATTTTGGAAAAAATCGTCGAAAAAATTCCGGCTCCCTCGGGAGATCCGGATGCGCCGCTGAAAGCGCTCATTTTTGATTCCCTTTATGACCCGTACCGCGGCGTTGTCGCCTATGTCCGCGTCGTCGACGGAACGGTGAAGCCGGGACAGCGCATTAAAATGATGTCGACCGGCAAAGAGTTTGAAGTGACGGAAGTCGGCGTGTTCACGCCGAAGCAAAAAGTCGTCGATGAATTGACGGTCGGTGATGTCGGCTATTTGACTGCCTCGATTAAAAACGTGAAAGATACGCGCGTCGGCGATACGATCACCGATGCCGAACGGCCGGCAGCTGAACCGCTCCCGGGCTATCGGAAGCTCAATCCGATGGTGTTTTGCGGGATGTATCCGATCGATACGGCGCGCTACAACGATTTGCGCGAGGCGCTCGAGAAGCTGCAATTGAACGATGCGGCGCTCCACTTTGAGCCGGAAACGTCGCAGGCGCTTGGGTTCGGCTTTCGCTGTGGATTTCTCGGCTTGCTTCATATGGAAATCATCCAAGAGCGGCTCGAGCGCGAATTTCATATCGATTTGATCACGACCGCGCCGAGCGTCGTTTACAAGGTGCATTTGACCGACGGAACGGAAGTTGACGTCGACAACCCGACGAACATGCCCGACCCGCAAAAAATCGACCGCATTGAAGAGCCGTATGTGAAAGCGACGATCATGGTGCCAAACGACTATGTCGGGCCGGTGATGGAGCTGTGTCAAGGAAAGCGCGGCACGTTTGTCGATATGCAATATTTGGATGAAAAGCGCGTCATGCTCATTTACGATATTCCGCTCTCCGAGATCGTCTACGACTTTTTCGATGCTTTAAAGTCGAACACAAAAGGGTACGCGTCATTCGACTACGAATTGATCGGCTACCGGCCGTCCAATCTCGTCAAGATGGATATTTTGCTAAACGGCGAAAAAATCGATGCCTTATCGTTTATCGTTCATCGCGACTCTGCGTACGAGCGCGGCAAAGCGATCGTTGAAAAGCTGAAAGATTTGATTCCACGCCAGCAATTTGAAGTGCCGGTGCAGGCGGCGATCGGCAACAAGGTCATCGCCCGTTCGACAATCAAAGCGTTGCGCAAAAACGTGCTCGCAAAATGTTACGGCGGCGACGTGTCGCGGAAGCGGAAGCTGCTTGAGAAGCAAAAAGAAGGAAAGAAGCGGATGAAACAAATCGGGTCGGTCGAAGTGCCGCAAGAAGCGTTTATGGCCGTCTTGAAAATCGACGACCAGAAAAAATAACGAGCAAGGCTGTCTCCGTTGGGGATAGCCTTGTTTGTTTCCTGCGGCGCCGCCGGCTGAAAGGAGGAGGACCGATGGCCGTTTCAGCGTATTTTCATATTCCATTTTGCGCCCATATTTGCCATTATTGCGATTTTAACAAAGTATTCGCCGCCGGCCAGCCGATTGACGACTATTTGCGAGCGATGGACAAAGAAATGGCGTGGACGGCGGCGGAATTTGGCAGCCAACTCAAGACGCTGTTTATCGGCGGCGGTACGCCGACGGTGCTTGAGCCGACGCAGCTCGGCTGTTTGCTTGCGAGCATCCACCGCCATTTTCAGTTTGACCCACAAACGGCCGAATTTACCGTCGAAGCCAACCCGGACGGCTTGACGAAAGAAAAGCTCGCTATTTTGCGCGATGCCGGAGTGAATCGGCTGAGCCTGGGGGTGCAGACATTTGACGATCAGCTTCTGCAAACGATCGGCCGCACGCACCGGCGAGGCGACGTCATACGGGCTGTAGCGTTGGCCAGAGAAGTCGGGTTTCAGAACATCAGCATTGATGTCATGTACGGTTTGCCGGGGCAGACGCTTGAGCAGTTTACGGCCGATTTAGAAGCGGCGTTTTCGCTTCATGTGCCGCATCTCTCTGCTTATTCCCTCATTTTGGAGCCAAGGACGATTTTTTATAACGAATGGCGGAAAGGGCGGCTCCGTCTACCGGGCGAAGAGATGGAAGCCGAGATGTACGAAGCGGCGATGGAGCAGATGGCTGCCGCTGGCTATCGGCAATACGAAATCAGCAACTATGCTTTGCCGGGATTTGAAAGCCGGCACAACTTGACGTACTGGAACAATGAGGAGTACTACGGCATCGGCGCTGGGGCGCACAGCTATATCGATGGGGTGCGGCGGGCGAATATCGGCCCCATCCGGCATTACATCAGCGCGATCGAACGCGGCCAATGGCCGCACCGCGATGTGCGCCGCTTGACCGTTCGCGAGCAGATGGAAGAGGAAATGTTTTTAGGGCTGCGCAAGACGGAAGGGGTGTCCAAAGTCTGCTTTCGGCAAAAGTTCGGCCGCGACCTCCATGACATATTTGGCGCGGCGATCCGCCGGGAAATCGAAAACGGACGCCTCGAGGAAACGGAGACTCACATCCGCTTGACAAAACGGGGCAAGCTGCTCGGCAATGAAGTGTTTGCCGCGTTCCTTTGCGAAATGTAAACATTGACATTTGCCGGGCGATTTGCTACCCTAGTAGTAGATTTAGCACTCGAATTGTTCGAGTGCTAACAGAGGTGAGACACGTGCTAACGGACCGCCAACTGCTGATTTTGCAGGTGATTATCGACGATTTCATTCGTTCTGGGCAGCCGGTCGGTTCGCGGACGTTATCGAAAAAGCATCAAATCGCGTTCAGCTCGGCGACGATCCGCAATGAGATGGCGGATTTGGAGGAGCTCGGCTATATTGAAAAAACGCACATTTCTTCCGGCCGTGTGCCGTCGGAAAAAGGGTACCGCTACTACGTCGACCATTTGCTGCCGCCGCAGCGGCTGACAAGGGCGGACATTCAAAAAATCCGCTCTGTGTTTGCTGAGCGCATCTATGAGCTGGAAAAACTGATGCAAAAGTCAGCGCAAATTTTATCCGAGCTGACGAACTATACATCCATTGCGCTCGGGCCGACGTTTAAAGAAAGCAAACTGAAGCGGATGCAAATCGTTCCGCTCAACGAGCAGACAGCTGTCGCCATCGTCGTGACGGACACCGGCCATGTTGAAAACCGGGTCGTGACGATTCCGTCATCAATGGACGCAGGCGACCTCGAAAAAATGGTCAACATTTTCAACGAGCGGCTCGCCGGCGTTCCGCTCATGGATTTGAAAGAAAAAATGGAGACGGAAGTGGCCGACGTATTGCGCCGGCACATCCGCAACTACGACATCGTGCTCAATACGCTCATGGAGACGCTCGATGCCCCTGAAGAAGAAAAAGTGTTTTTCGCTGGCAAGGCGAATATGCTCAACCAGCCGGAGTTCAGCGACATCCAAAAAGTGCGCCCGCTTCTGGACATCATTGAGCAGGAAAAAGACATTTATCGCCTGCTCCGCAAGCAAACCCAAAAAGGAGTGCGGGTTTCGATCGGGCATGAAAACGAACTGCGCGGCATGGAAAACTGCAGCTTGATTACAGCGACCTATTCGGTCGGCGATGAGCCGCTCGGGGCGATCGCGATTCTTGGTCCAACGCGCATGGAATACTCGCGCGTCATCACGGTCTTAAACCGTGTCGCTTCCGATTTGTCGGCCGCGCTCGCGAAATGGTATCAAAGTCAATAAGAATGGCCATATTGGATAACGGATGGATCGCGCATCCATCCTTTCCTTGTGGCCATTGATACATAAAAGGGAAGAGCCCCGGCAGGGAGGTGAAAGCGATGGAGCAAGGAGAAAAACAAGTGATGGAACAAGCTACATACGATGAGCCGGAGCGGGAGCAACCGATCGAGGAAAAAGCCGCCCCGCAGCCCGAGGGGAATCAGGCGGCGTTCCGCTTGAAGAGGCCGGTGGGGAGGAAGCGGCGGAGCCGGCGGAAAAAGCGCCAACGGCCGAGGAGTTGGCGGCGGCCAAGGCGCAGATCGCCGAATTGGAAGCGAAGCTTTCAGAGATGGAACACCGGTATCTCCGCCTGTACGCCGATTTTGAAAACTTCCGCCGCCGGACGCGCCAGGAGATGGAAGCGGCTGAAAAATACCGCGCCCAAAGCTTGGCGAGCGATTTGCTTCCGGTGCTTGACAACTTTGAACGCGCGTTGAAAATAGAGACGGACAACGAACAGGCGAAATCGATTTTGCAAGGGATGGAAATGGTGTACCGGTCGCTTGTTGACGCCTTGAAGAAAGAAGGCGTCGAGGCGATCGAGGCGGTCGGAAAGCCGTTTGACCCTTATTTGCACCAAGCCGTCATGCAGGCGGAAGCGGAAGGCTATGAGCCGAACACGGTTGTTGAGGAGCTGCAAAAAGGTTATAAGCTGAAAGACCGCGTGCTGCGGCCCGCCATGGTCAAAGTAAGCCAATAAACGGAAACGGAGGGTGATCAGTGATGAGCAAAATTATCGGCATCGACTTAGGAACGACGAACTCTTGCGTCGCCGTGTTAGAAGGCGGCGAAGTGAAAGTCATTCCGAATCCGGAAGGAAACCGCACGACCCCGTCGGTCGTCGCGTTTAAAAACGGCGAACGCCTAGTCGGCGAAGTCGCCAAACGGCAAGCGATCACGAACCCGAACACGATCATCTCGATCAAGCGCCATATGGGGACGGATTACAAAGTCGAAATCGAAGGGAAGCAATATACGCCGCAAGAAATTTCGGCGATCATTTTGCAATACTTGAAGTCGTACGCCGAAGACTATTTGGGCGAGCCGGTGACGCGTGCGGTCATCACGGTGCCGGCGTATTTCAACGACGCCCAGCGCCAAGCGACGAAAGACGCCGGCCGCATCGCCGGCCTCGAAGTCGAGCGCATCATCAACGAGCCGACGGCCGCGGCGCTTGCTTACGGCCTTGATAAAGAAGAAGACCAAACGATTCTCGTCTATGACTTAGGCGGCGGGACGTTTGACGTCTCGATTTTGGAGCTTGGCGACGGCGTGTTTGAAGTGAAGGCGACGGCCGGCGACAACCATTTGGGCGGCGACGACTTCGACCAAGTGATCATCGATTATTTGGTCAATCAGTTCAAGCAAGAGCACGGCATCGATTTGTCGAAAGACAAAATGGCGCTCCAACGCTTGAAAGATGCCGCGGAAAAAGCGAAAAAAGAGCTGTCCGGCGTCACGCAGACACAAATCTCGCTTCCGTTTATCAGCGCCAATGAAAACGGTCCGCTCCATTTGGAAATGACGTTGACAAGAGCGAAATTTGAAGAGTTGTCCGCCCACCTCGTCGAGCGGACGATGGGGCCGGTTCGCCAGGCGCTTCAAGACGCCGGCTTGACGCCAGCCGATATTGATAAAGTCATTTTGGTCGGCGGTTCGACGCGCATTCCAGCTGTCCAAGAAGCGATCAAGCGCGAGCTTGGCAAAGAGCCGCACAAAGGCGTCAACCCGGACGAAGTCGTTGCCATCGGTGCGGCGATCCAGGGCGGGGTGATCGCCGGCGAAGTGAAAGATGTCGTCCTGCTTGACGTGACCCCGCTTTCGCTTGGCATTGAAACGATGGGCGGCGTATTTACGAAACTGATCGAACGGAACACGACGATCCCGACAAGCAAATCGCAAGTGTTCACAACGGCGGCTGACAATCAAACGACGGTCGACATTCACGTCTTGCAAGGAGAGCGCCCGATGGCGGCGGACAACAAATCGCTCGGCCGCTTTCAGCTGACCGGCATTCCGCCGGCGCCGCGCGGCGTGCCGCAAATTGAAGTGACGTTTGATATTGACGCCAACGGCATCGTTCATGTGCGCGCCAAAGATTTAGGAACGAACAAAGAGCAGTCGATTACGATCAAATCGTCGTCCGGCCTGTCGGAAGAAGAAATTCAGCGCATGATTAAAGAAGCGGAAGAAAACGCCGAAGCCGACCGGAAGCGGAAAGAAGCCGCCGAGTTGCGCAACGAAGCCGACCAGCTCATTTTCATGACCGACAAAACGTTAAAAGAAGTCGAAGGAAAAGTGAGCGCCGATGAGATCAAGAAGGCGCAGGATGCGAAAGAGGCGTTGAAAGCGGCGCTCGAGAAAAATGACATCGACGACATCCGCAAGAAAAAAGACGCGCTGCAAGAAGCGGTGCAGCAGCTGTCGATCAAGCTGTATGAACAAGCAGCGAAACAGGCGCAAAGTGCAGGATCGCAAGGCGGCGCTGCCAATCATAAAGACAACGTGGTGGACGCCGAGTTTGAAGAAGTGAACGACGATAAATAATGCAACCGAAAGTCAAAGTCAGGCCTGCCTTGGCTTTGACTTTTTTTCTAGCATTGACATATTGCCTTGCCGCAGAGGGAAATGATAAAATTAAATTTATGTGAGTGAATCGGGAGTGGATGATCAACGATGGCGAAGCGCGATTATTACGAGATTCTCGGCGTCAGCAAAAACGCGACGAAAGACGAGATCAAAAAAGCGTATCGAAAGCTTTCGAAGCAGTATCATCCAGATGTGAACAAAGCCCCGGACGCCGCGGAGAAGTTTAAGGAAATTAAAGAGGCGTACGAAGTGTTAAGCGATGATGAAAAGCGGGCCCGCTACGACCGCTTCGGCCATGCCGACCCGAACGAAACGTTTGGCGGCGGCGGATTCCAAGGCGGAGGGTTTGATTTCGGCGGCTTTAGCGGCTTTGGCGGTTTTGAAGATATTTTTGAAACGTTTTTCGGCGCCGGTCCGCGCAGGCGGGCGAGCGGTCCGCGCAAAGGCGCGGATGTCGAGTATATGATGACGCTTACGTTTGAAGAAGCGGCGTTCGGAAAAGAAACGGAAATTGAAATTCCGCGGGAAGAGACGTGCGACACGTGCCAGGGCAGCGGAGCGAAACCGGGCACAAGCCCGACGTCTTGTCCGCATTGCCACGGCAGCGGGCAAGTGACAAGCGAACAAGCGACGCCATTTGGCCGCATCGTCAACCGCCGGACATGTCCCGTCTGCGGCGGCACGGGCCGGTACATTCCGGAGAAATGCCCAACGTGCGGCGGCACGGGACGCGTCAAACGGCGGAAAAAAATTCACGTCAAAATTCCAGCCGGCGTCGACGACGGCCAGCAGCTGCGCGTCGCCGGCCAAGGGGAGCCAGGGGTCAATGGCGGGCCGCCGGGCGATTTGTACATCATCTTCCGAGTCGAACCACATGAGTTTTTCAAACGCGACGGCGACGATATTTATTGCGAAGTGCCGTTGTCGTTCGCCCAGGCGGCGCTCGGCGATGAGATCGAAGTGCCGACGCTCCATGGCCATGTAAAGCTGAAAATCCCGGCCGGCACGCAAACGGGCACGCGCTTCCGCTTGAAGGGAAAAGGGGTGCCGAACGTGCGCGGCTACGGCCAAGGCGATCAGCACGTCATTGTCCGCGTTGTGACGCCGACGAAGCTGACCGAAAAGCAAAAGCAGCTGTTGCGCGAGTTTGATCGGCTCGGCGGGGACACGATGCACGACGGGCCGCACGGCCGTTTTTTTGAGAAAGTCAAAAAGGCGTTTAAAGGAGAAGCGTAAGCGCGATGAAATGGTCAGAAATCAGCATTCATACGACGCATGAGGCGGTCGAGGCGATTTCGAACATTTTGCATGAAGCGGGCGCCGGCGGCGTCGTCATCGAAGACCCATACGATTTGGTCAAAGAACGGGACGACTGGTACGGCGAGATCGTCGAGCTCAACCCGGACGACTATCCGGAAGAAGGGGTGATCATTAAGGCATATTTGCCGGTCAACAGTTTTCTTGGCGAAACGGTCGAACAAATTAAGCAGGCGATTAACAATTTATGGCTGTATGATATCGACCTTGGCAAAAATAAAATTACATTGAGCGAAGTAAATGAAGAGGAATGGGCAACGGCGTGGAAAAAGCATTATCACCCGGTGAAAGTGTCCGAAAAGTTTACGATCGTGCCGACGTGGGAAACGTACGAGCCGGCGTCTCGTGATGAGCTGATCATCGAAATGGATCCGGGCATGGCGTTTGGGACCGGCACGCACCCGACAACGGTCATGTGTCTGCAGGCGCTTGAAAAGTACGTGCGCCCCGGCGATCATGTCATTGACGTCGGCACCGGCTCCGGCATTTTAAGCATCGCCGCGGCGATGCTTGGCGCTCGGTCGGTGCGGGCGCTCGATTTGGATCCGGTGGCGGTCGACAGCGCGCGGCTGAACGTGAAGCTCAATAAGGTGCAGCATATCGTAACGGTCTCACAAAACAATTTGCTCGACCATATCGAGGAACCGGCTGATGTGATCGTCGCCAATATTTTAGCGGAAATCATTTTGCGCTTTACTGGTGACGCCTACCGGTTGTTAAAGCCAGGCGGCCGCTTCATCACGTCTGGCATCATTCAGGCGAAAAAGCAGGACGTCAAAGACGGGTTGCTTGCCGCCGGCTTTGCCATTGAGGAAATCAACGTGATGGAAGACTGGGTGGCGGTTGTCGCCATGAAACCGTAAGCAAAGAAGGGATGGCTGTGCAGCGCTATTTCGTTTCCGGCCAGGCGCAACAAGGCGGGATCGTCGCGATCAGCGGCGATGATGCCCATCATATCGCCCGCGTCATGCGCATGAAGCCGGGGACGGGATCATTTGCGTCTTTCCAGACGGGCGCACGGCGGTGTGTGAAATTGAACAAATTGCCAATGAGCATGTGCAAGCCCGTATTGTACAATGGAAAGAGGAGCGAAGCGAGCTGCCGGTGCGCATCTACATCGCCCAAGGGCTGCCGAAAGGTGAAAAGTGGGAGCTCGTCATCCAAAAAGGAACAGAGCTCGGCGCCGCCGGCTTTCTTCCGTTCGAGGCCGCCCGGTCGGTCGTGAAATGGGACGCGAAAAAGGCGGAGAAAAAAGTCGAGCGATGGAAAAAAATCGCGAAAGAAGCGGCTGAGCAGGCTGAACGAACGGTGGTGCCGGACGTGCGGGCGCCGCTTTCGTTTGTTGAGCTCCTCGCCTTTGGCCAAACGGTCGATGTTCGGCTGTTTGCCTACGAAAAAGAGGCGCGAAACGCCCGGCATGCCGCGCTTCCGGCGCTTCTTTCCCGCCTCCGTCCGGGCGGCGCGTTGCTGGCTGTCTTCGGGCCGGAAGGCGGGTTCAGCCCGGAAGAAGCAGAACAGCTTCGGCAGCACGGTTTTTCGCCGTGCAGCCTTGGGCCGCGCATTTTGCGGACCGAAACAGCTCCGCTCTATTTGCTTTCCGCCGCCTCTTATGAATGGGAGCTGCGCGCGCCGAACGGCGAAGCGGAGCGCGCTTAGTGAGCAACATTGGCTGTTTCTTATAAAAGTTCGGTCCCGCTGATCCTTAAGCGGGGGGTAGAGCGAGGTGAACAAGATGCCGACAGTGGCTTTTCATACACTAGGCTGCAAAGTCAATCATTACGAAACCGAAGCGATTTGGCAGCTGTTTAAAAAAGCCGGCTACGAGCGAAAAGAGTTTGAAAGCCGTGCGGATGTGTATGTGATCAACACGTGCACGGTGACGAACACCGGCGATAAAAAGAGCCGTCAAGTCATCCGTCGTGCGGTGCGCCGTAATCCGGACGCCGTCGTCTGCGTGACCGGTTGCTATGCGCAAACATCGCCGGCTGAGGTCATGGCCATTCCGGGCGTTGATATTGTCATCGGCACGCAAGACCGGCATAAAATTTTAGAGTACATCGAGCAGTTCCAGCGCGAGCGCCAGCCGATCAACGCTGTTCACAACATTATGAAAACGCGCGTTTTTGAGGAGATGGATGTGCCGGAATTCACGGATCGGACGCGGGCGTCGCTTAAGATCCAAGAAGGGTGCAACAACTTCTGCACGTTTTGCATCATCCCGTGGGCGCGCGGCTTAATGCGCTCGCGCGATCCGCAGGAAATCATCCGCCAGGCGCGCCAGTTGGTTGCCGCCGGCTATAAAGAAATCGTTCTGACCGGCATTCATACAGGCGGCTATGGCACCGATCTGAAAGACTATAACTTTGCGTCCTTGTTGCGCGATTTAGACGAGCAAGTGCCGGGGCTCCGGCGGCTCCGCATTTCGTCGATTGAGGCGAGCCAAATCACCGATGAAGTGATTGATGTGCTGAAGCGGTCGGAGAAAATCGTCCGCCATTTGCACATTCCGCTCCAGTCTGGGTCGAATACGGTGCTCAAGCGGATGCGCCGCAAATATACGGTGGAATTTTACGCGGAGCGGCTCGCCCGGCTGCGCGAAGTGTTTCCAGAGCTGGCGGTGACTTCTGACGTCATCGTCGGCTTCCCAGGCGAGACGGAAGACGAATTTATGGAGACGTACAACTTTATTCGTGAACAACGGTTTTCCGAGCTGCATGTCTTTCCTTATTCGAAGCGGACCGGCACGCCGGCGGCGCGCATGCCGAACCAAATCGATGAAGAAACGAAGCATGACCGCGTCCGCCGCTTGATCGCTCTGTCCGATCAATTGGCGAAAGAGTACGCCTCCCGTTTTGAAGGGCAAGTGCTCGAGGTCATCCCGGAAGAGCGCGACAAAGAGCGGCCGGATTTGTACGTCGGCTATACAGACAACTATTTGAAAGTCCGCTTCCCGGCAACCGAGGAAATGGTCGGTGAACTTGTCAAAGTGAAGATTACGAAAGCCGGCTATCCGTACAATGAAGGAGAGTTCGTCCGCGTTGTGCCGGATGAAATGGCCCGTTCGGTCAAATGGAGCTCATAACCCAGCCTAGTTGCTGGGTTTTTTCTGTCTTTTTCCGGAGACAATACGGATGGCTAGTTTTTGTCGAGGGAGCATGGTATGATGGTAGACGTCAGACCTTCCATCTTGACGGAAATGGCAGAAAGGGGTTTCTCCGAATGACGATGAATATCGCGAAAATGATCGATCATACGCTGCTCAAACCGGAAGCGACAGAACAACAAATCGTGCAACTGTGCACGGCAGCAAAGCAATACGGCTTTGCTGCCGTGTGCGTCAACCCAACGTGGGTGAAAACGGCGGCGCGTGAACTTTCCGGCACCGATGTCCGCGTCTGCACGGTCATCGGCTTTCCACTTGGGGCGACGACGCCGGAAACAAAGGCGTTTGAAACAATGAACGCCATCGAAAACGGCGCCCGCGAAGTCGATATGGTGATCAACATCGGCGCGTTAAAAAGCGGGCAAGACGAGCTTGTCGAGCGCGACATTCGCGCGGTCGTCGAGGCGGCGGCTGGCAGGGCGCTTGTCAAAGTGATCATTGAAACGGCGCTTTTGACCGATGAGGAAAAAGTGCGCGCCTGCCAGCTTGCGGTGAAAGCCGGCGCTGATTATGTGAAAACGTCGACCGGGTTTTCCGGCGGAGGTGCGACGGTGGAGGATGTGGCGCTGATGCGGAAAACGGTCGGCGACAGAGCAGGTGTCAAAGCATCAGGCGGCGTTCGCGACCGGAAAACGGCAGAAGCGATGATCAACGCCGGCGCGACGCGCATCGGCACGAGCTCTGGAGTGGAGATCGTCACCGGCGGGACGGGCCGCGCTGACTACTAAGCTCGGTTTCGGTCATGCAAAAACAGAATGACCTTTTCGATGGCGCCGACAAATGGAAGAGCAGCCACTGAGCAAATGACGTTGAACAAGACGCTCACATGAGCGAGCTGCACATCAGGCGCTGGGCTGAGCCTGGCGGCAAAACTGGCGAACGGCTCGGTCCAAAAGGCGAACAAAGCGGCGCCGACGACGTTCAGCCATAGATGGGTGTAGGCGGTCAGCTGGGCCTCTTTGCTGGAGCCGATCGAAGCCAAAAGCCCGGTGATGCACGTACCGATGTTGGCGCCAAGCAACAGAGCAATCGCCGCGGACAGCGTCAACAGCTGTTCGTTTAAAAATCCCATGGCGATGCCGATCGTTGCCGCGCTCGAATGAACGAGAGCGGTGAGGACGATGCCGACAAGAAGGCCGACAGCGACGGATCGGTTCGTTTCTTTCAGCCATGCATCAACGAACGGATAGGCGGCAAGCGGTTTAGCGAGGCTGCCAAAGCCGTCCATGGCAAACAGCACAGCGGCGAGGCCGACAGCGGTCATGCCGATGCCGAGAACAAGGCGATGGCGGCCGAAAAAAACAAGCAGCGCGCCGCTTATAAGAAGTGGGATGGCGCCATCGCCGATATCAAGCGTCATCAGCTCGGTCGTGACCGTCGAGCCGATGTTGCTGCCTAAAATGATGCCGATCGATTGGCGGAACGACAAGTAGCCGGCGGCGACAAGGCCGACCGTCATCACCATCACCGCTGAGCTGCTTTGCAGGAGAGCGGTCGTCGCCAAACCGGCGGCAAATCCTTGCAGCGGCGTGGCGGTAAAGCGCATGAGCCACCGTTTTAACCGATGGCCGGACAACGTGTAAAGCCCAGCTTTCATCATAAACATGCCAAGAAGAAACAAAGCGGTGTAAATGGCAAACAGCATCCAAAACGATCCCATGGGCGATCTCCCCTTTCACCCTATATGTATGGGCCTTGTCCGCGGGTGATGACCGTTTTTTCAGGGCGGGGAAGAGGTGGCCAGCAGGCCGCCGCTGCTTTTTTTATTGACCTTTTCTGTCAGCATGTATTATAATTGACAAGTACAATATGCAATGGTTGTTGTTCGGAGGGAGGGAAGCAGGATGTCCAAAACGATCGTTCGCAAAAATGAGTCGATCGACGACGCTCTTCGTCGCTTTAAGCGTGCCGTTTCGAAAACGGGCACTTTGCAAGAAGTGAGAAAGCGCGAATTTTATGAAAAGCCAAGCGTCAGACGGAAGAAAAAATCTGAGGCGGCTAGAAAGCGCAAGCACTAAGAGCATGCATTAAAGAGGGTGTATAATCGGTGAGTCTTCTCGATCGTTTGAATGACGATATGAAGCAGGCGATGAAAAACAAGGAGAAAGAAAAACTGTCTGTTCTCCGGATGCTGAAAGCGGCGCTGCAAAACGAAGCGATCAAGCTCGGCAAAAGCCCGCTCTCGGAAGACGAAGAGCTGACGGTTCTTTCTCGCGAACTGAAACAGCGTAAAGACTCCCTCCAAGAATTTGAAAACGCTGGCCGTTCAGATCTTGTCGAAAAAGTGAAAACCGAAATTGAAATTGTTCAATCGTATATGCCAACGCCGCTGACAGAGGACGAGCTGCGCGATTTGATCGAGCAGACGATCAAGGAAGTCGGCGCCTCTTCGAAAGCGGATATGGGAAAAGTGATGGGCGCGATCATGCCGAAAGTGAAAGGAAGAGCGGATGGTTCGCTCGTCAACAAACTTGTCCAACAACAGCTGTCATAAATGCAATGGGCCTTGCCGGCAGGCGGGCCCGTTGTTTTTGAAAAGCGGTGCTAGAACCCCCTTTTGTCTCATACATATGAGATGAAAGGGGTTCTTTTTGATGGTGAAAAAATGGCGCCAGCAGATGAAGCGGTGGATGGCGGAAAAGCTTGAACTTCCCGCCGACATTATGATGGATCTGCCCCGCATTACGATGGTTGGGCACATACATATTTACATTGAAAACCACCGCGGGCTGCTCGCGTTCAGCGATAAAGAGCTCCGCCTTTTGCTGCGGAACGGACAGCTCGTTGTCCGCGGCGAACAGTTTGTGATTAAAACGATTTTGCCGGAAGAAATTTTGTTGGAAGGAAAAATCAGCCAAGTCGTTTATATAGATGAATAGCGAGGAGGAACGGAGATGAAAAACGAATGGGTCGACACGCTCGCCGGCAGCGTGCGGGTCAAAGCGAGAGGGAAAGGGATCGAACGGTTGATCAACGCCTGCGTCCGCCAAGGGATTGCCGTCTGGAACGTGAAAAAGCATAGCGCGGATACCGCGACGTTTTTCATTAAGCTCAGCGACGTGAAACGGCTGCGCCATGTCGCCCGGCAAAGCGAATGCAAACTTTCGTTTGTCGGGAGAACCGGGCTGCCGTTTTTTTGGCGGCGGGCCTGGCGGAACAGCGGGTTTTGGCTCGGCTTGCTCCTTTTTATCGCGATGGTGTTTTTGCTTTCGAACATCGTTTGGAAGATCGAAATCAAAGGGGCGGCTCCAGAGACGGAGCATCAAATCGCCCGCGAGTTGAAGCGAATGGGAGTCGAGCGCGGCGCATTTCAGTTTCTGCTTGATGACCCGGAGACGCTGCAAAAAAAGCTGACGGAACGCGTTCCGGACATCACGTGGGTCGGCGTTGAGTGGAAAGGGACGTCGCTTCACTTCCGCGTCGTTGAAAAAGAGATTCCGGAGCCGAAAAAACCGATTCCGCCGCGTCATCTCGTGGCAAAAAAAGAGGCGGTCATCGCTGATTTGTTCGTTGAAGAGGGACAACCGCTCGTTTCCGTCAACGACTATGTGCAAAAAGGCCAGCTGCTTGTTTCTGGCATTATCGGCGCTGAAGGGAGGACGAAGTTTGTGCCGGCGTCAGGGAAAGTGTTTGGCGAAACATGGTACAAGTCTACGGTCGTCCTGCCGCTTGAGACGACGTTTCATGTGTTGACCGGCAAGTTCACCGAACGGCATTATGTCGGAATCGGGCGCCTTTTGATTCCCGTTTGGGGATGGAAGAAGCCGGTGTTTGCCCATACCATCGTTGAGACAGAAAAACGGCCGTTTCGTTTTTGGAAATGGGACTTGCCGCTCTATTACGAGCGCATCACGATCCGCGAGGCGGAAGAAGTGAAGCGGCGCTACACGTGGGAAGAAGCGTTCGCGGAAGCGAAAGAGATCGCCCGCCGCGAGCTGCGGGCGAAATTGCCGGAGGAGGCGGCCATTCGCAGCGAAAAAGTTTTGCATCAGGCGAAAGAGAATGGTAAAGTAAGGGTAGAATTGCATTACGAAGTCATTGAAAATATTGCTGTACCACAACCCATCGTCCAAGGAGATTGAGAATGTCAGAGCAGTTCGTTACGATCAGCCAACATGTGCGAAACCCGCAGGAAGCGGCGGCGCTCTTTGGCGTCCATGACATCCATTTGAAGCGGATCGAGGAAGAGCTCGGCGTGTCGATTGTGACGCGCGGGGAAACGGTCAACGTCTCCGGCACGCCGCAGCAAGTTCAGCTCGTTGATGAATTGCTTCGCCATTTATTGATCGTCATTCGCAAAGGGGCGGCGGTCAGCGAGCGCGACGTTCTTTACGCCATTCAGCTTGCAAAAAAAGGAGCGCTTGACGGCCTTGTTCAGCTGTATGACGAGGAGATTACAAAAAACGCCAAAGGGAAGCCGATCCGCGTCAAAACGTTGGGCCAGCGCTATTATGTTGCAGCAATTGAACAGTATGACTTGACGTTCGGCATCGGCCCAGCCGGCACCGGAAAAACGTATTTGGCGGTCGTCATGGCGGTCAAGGCGTTAAAAAACGGCAGCGTCAAGCGCATCATTTTGACTCGTCCGGCCGTTGAGGCCGGAGAAAGCCTCGGCTTTTTGCCAGGCGACTTAAAAGAGAAGGTTGACCCGTATTTGCGCCCGCTGTATGATGCCTTAAACGATGTGTTGGGAGCGGAGTATACGCAGCGGTTGATTGAGCGCGGCACGATTGAAATCGCCCCACTCGCCTACATGCGCGGCCGGACGCTGGAGGATGCGTTCGTCATCCTTGACGAGGCGCAAAATACGACGCCAGCGCAAATGAAAATGTTTTTGACCCGGCTCGGCTTCGGTTCGAAGATGGTCATTACCGGCGATATTTCCCAAGTCGACTTGCCGAAGGGCGTCGAATCGGGGCTTTCGGTCGCCAAGCGCATTTTGGCCTCCATTGGCGGCATCGCCTTTGTGTTTTTGGAACAGTCGGATGTCGTTCGCCATCCGCTCGTCGCGAAAATTATTGACGCCTATGATGAGGCGGGCTTATAGAACGAGAGCGACGGGATCGGTCTTTTCTTGCAAAGCGAGGGGAAAACCGGTGGGAAGGTTTCGTTTTTTTCTTGAGCGGACAAAAACAGTCCGCTTTGTCCGCTTTTGGCTGTTTTTGCTTTTGGCTGTTCTGTTGTTTGCCGTTTTGTATGGGCAAGTGAAGCCGCGCCAGTATGAGCTGCGCCTGTTTGACGTCGCGAAGGAAACGATCCGTTCGCCGGTGACGGTCGAGGACAAAGAGGCGACCGCCAAGCTGAAAGAAGAGGCGGCGGCGAAAGTAGCGGATGTCTATACGTTAAAAAAAGAATATGCCGAAAACCGGGTCGACCTTCTTTCCTCGCTGTTTGCTGCAATTGAGAGCGTGCAGCACGAGGCGGAGCCGGACCGCTCGCTCGGCGATATGATCGCCAAACTTGAGGAACGGCTGCCACCGGAATGGCTTGCCTATCTGTCTGCCGCTGAATGGCAACGGTTGCTTGCCGCCTCGCCGGAGGAGCTCAAGACGGCGAAGGAAGCCGCCTTGACCGCGGTGCATGCCGTCATGAGCGAGCGCATTTCCCAAGCGGAACTTGACACGGCGCGGGCGGAAGCGGCCAAAGAGCTTGAATACGCTGCGCTGTCGCCGCCGCTTCGCGAGGCGGTCGCGAAGCTTTGCCGACAGGCGGTCATTCCGAACGTCGTCTACGATCGGGCGGCGACGGAAGAAAAACGGCGGCAGGCGATGGATGAAGTGAAGCCGGTGAAAATTTTGCAAGGGCAAGTGATCGTCGAGGAAGGACAGTTTATCACGAATGATGTTTACCGCCGGCTTGAGCTGGTCGGCTTGCTTGAGAGCGGGCGTCCGTCTTGGACCGCCGCTGGGCTTTTGGTGTTCGTTTTGTTGCTGCTTGCTCCGCTCATTTCCTATTTTCGGACGGAAACGACGAATGAAAAGCTGTCGCTTTATACAGCCATTTTTGCGTTGATGATGACGACAATGGCGCTCATTCGCCTTCTTCCATCTAGCGGCGCTGTTTCCATCGGTTACCTTGTGCCGGCGGCGTTCGGGCCGATGCTCGTCCGCATTTTGCTCGGAGAGCGGCTCGCGATGATGACGACCATCATCGGAGCAGTGTGCGGCAGTTTGCTGTTCAATGAGGAAATTGGAACGGCCGGCGCGGTGTCGGTGTCGTTGATTGTTTACTTTCTTGCCGGCGGCTTGGCCGGGACGTTTTGTCTGCCAAAGGAGCTGGCGAAAGCGAACATTTGGCGGGCCGGCGTGTTTGTCGCCGCGGTCAATATCGTTTCGCTTTTTTCGCTGTTGCTGTTAAAAAACGGCCGCTATTCGCCGACGGAAATCGGTTTGTTGGTGCTGATGGCGGCGGCCTCAGGGGTTTTTTCTGCCATTTTGACGATCGGTCTCTTGCCGGTGTTGGAGGCGGCGTTTGGCATTTTGTCGCCGCTTCGGCTCATTGAACTATCCAATCCGAACCATCCGCTCTTGCGCAAGTTGCTCACTGAAGCGCCGGGGACGTACCATCATAGCATTATGGTCGCCAATTTGGCCGAAGCGGCGTGCGAGGCGATCGGCGCCGACGGCTTGCTGGCGCGCGTCGCCTGCTACTACCATGACATCGGTAAGACGAAGCGGCCGCGCTATTTCATCGAAAATCAAATAGGCGGCAATCCGCATGACCATTTGTCGCCGCAGTTGAGCAAAAATATTATTATCGCCCATGTCGCCGACGGCGTCGCTTTGCTGCGCAAGCACCGGCTGCCGAAGGAGATCATCGACATCGCCGAACAGCACCACGGCACGACGCTGCTGAAGTATTTTTATCATAAGGCGCGCGAGCAAACCGAGTTTGTCTCGGAAGCGGAGTTTCGTTATCCCGGGCCGAAGCCGCAGACGAAAGAAGCGGCGGTCATCAACATCGCCGACAGCGTCGAAGCGGCTGTTCGCTCGCTATCCAACCCGTCGCAGGAAAAAATCGAGAAGATCGTCCGGTCGATCATCGCTGATCGCTTGCAGGACAACCAGCTGAACGAGTGCGACATTACGCTGAAGGAGTTGGAACTCGTCGCCCGTTCGCTTTGCGAGACGTTAAACGGCGTCTTCCATTCGCGCATCGAATACCCAGAAGTACGAAAGGAAAAGGTGAAGCATGCATGACCATTCACATTGATTTTCTAGATGAAACGAACGAGGTGACCGCTGAGCAAATCGAGACGATCGAGCGGCTGCTCGCTGAGGCGGCGGCCCTTGAAAACGTGCCGGACGGGGCGGAGGTGAGCGTCACATTTGTGGACAACGAACGCATCCGCGCGATGAATCGTGACTATCGCGGCAAAGATGCGCCGACCGATGTGCTTTCGTTTGCTCTTGAGGAGGAAGGGGAAGAAGAGGTTCACATCGTCGGCGCTGATATGCCGCCGGTGCTCGGCGATATCGTCATTTCGATTCCGAAGGCGAAAGAGCAGGCGGCGGCCTATGGGCATTCGTTCATGCGCGAGCTCGGGTTTTTGGCTGTGCACGGTTTCTTGCACCTGCTTGGTTACGATCATGGGACAGAAGAGGAAGAGCGCGTCATGTTCGCCAAGCAGGAAGACATCTTGGCGAGGTTCGGGTTGACAAGATAATGCGCGGCAAACGAGAGCGAGACCGGTTTGCTTGGGCGTGGGCGGGAATGAAGGCGGCGGTGAAAGAGGAAGCTCATTTGCGCTTCCACTTGGCGGCCGCTGTTGTCGCCTTTGCCGCCGGGTGGGTCGTTGGGCTGTCGCGCTGGGAGTGGATCGTGCTGCTCATGACAGTCGGCACGGTCATTGCGCTTGAGCTCGTCAACACGGCTATTGAGCGCGCCGTCGATTTGGCGACGGGTGAGTTTCATCCGTTGGCGAAAGCGGCGAAAGACATCGCTGCCGCGGCGGTGCTCTCGGCGGCCGGATTTGCGGTTGTGATCGGCATTTTGCTGTTTTGGCCGCATCTTCGCTAAACGAATGAGAGAGAAAATTCTAATTTTTCTGTTACATTTTGATTTCAAATGATGAAATGGATGGCGTTTTTTTGTAAAATAAAAGAAAGCAGCGTTTGCTTGCAGGAAAGGAAGAGTCACTCGTGGAGATGGAGCAGCTCATTGCCGAAGCGAAAAAAGCGCGCGAACTCGCCTACGTGCCGTACTCGAAGTTTCCAGTCGGCGCCGCGCTGTTGACGAAAGGCGGCAGTGTGTACCGCGGCTGCAACATTGAAAACGCCGCCTACAGCGTGTGCAATTGTGCGGAGCGGACCGCGTTGTTTAAGGCATATTCGGAAGGGAGAAGGAGTTTACGGCTCTTGCGGTCATCGCCGACACTCCCCGCCCGGTGCCGCCGTGCGGCGCATGCCGCCAAGTGATCGCCGAACTTTGCCACGGCGATATGAAAGTCATTTTAGCCAACCTCAAAGGCGATGTGAAAGTCATGACAGTCAGCGAATTGCTGCCAGAAGCTTTTTCAGCGGAGGATTTGCATGCGTAAAGAAGGATACAAATCAGGATTTGTTGCCATTATCGGAAGACCAAACGTAGGAAAGTCGACGTTTTTAAACCGCGTCATCGGGCAAAAAATCGCGATTATGAGCGATAAACCGCAAACGACGCGCAATAAGATTCAAGGCGTGTACACGGACGATGACGCGCAAATCATCTTTATCGACACGCCTGGGGTGCACAAACCGAAGCATAAGCTCGGCGACTTTATGATGAAAGTGGCGCTCAATGCGCTTCGCGAAGTCGATTTGATTTTGTTTATGGTCAATGCCGAGGAAGGATTTGGGCGCGGTGAGGCGTTCATCATCGAACGGCTGAAAGAAGTGGACACCCCGGTGTTTTTAGTCATCAATAAGATCGACCGCGTCCATCCGGATGAATTGCTGCCGCTCATTGACCGATACAAAGATTTGTACCCGTTTGCTGAAATCGTGCCGATTTCGGCGCTTGAAGGGAACAATGTCGACCGCCTGCTTGAGCAAATTAAAGAGCGGCTGCCGGAAGGGCCGCAATATTATCCGCCGGACCAGATTACTGACCATCCGGAGCAGTTTATCATCGCCGAGCTCATTCGCGAGAAAGCGCTTCACTTAACGCGCGAGGAAGTTCCGCACTCGATTGCTGTCGTCGTCGAACGCATCGAGCGGCGAGAAGGATCGCCAGCGGTGTACATTAGCGCGGTGATCGTGGTGGAGCGCGATTCGCAAAAAGGAATCATCATCGGCAAGCAAGGCCGGATGCTGAAGGAAATCGGACAGCGGGCGCGCGCTGACATCGAAGCGCTGCTTGGATCCAAAGTGTTTTTGGAACTGTGGGTCAAAGTGCAAAAAGACTGGCGCAACCGTATGGCGCAGCTGCGTGATTTCGGGTTCCGTGAAGACGAGTATTGACGGTTAGAAAATTTTACGCGACATAAACCGTTTTTGCCTGAGCCAACCTATAGGTAGACCACCAATACGCAATGCCTGCAGGCGGAAAGAGGTGTCATTCCATGCTTGAGTTTACGTGGAAGCTGTTTAGCCAAACAGGCAATATCGACACGTACCTCCTATTTAAAGAGTTGGAACGAGAGCAACAGTTTGGCGGTGAAGAGCAAAACGCTGAACAGAACGAAATCGACCAGCCGATCTCGTAGCATCGTTGTTGGTAGAAGCGGTGGTGATGGGATGTTCGAAACGTGTGAAGCGATCGTCATGCGGACGGTCGATTATGGCGAAACAAATAAAATTGTCACATTGTTTACCCGAGAATGGGGAAAGGTGGCTGCGATGGCAAGGGGAGCGAAAAAGCCAAGCAGCCGCCTTTCTGCTGTTACGCAGCCGCTCTCATACGGCCATTATGTCATCCGCCGCAGCCGCGGCGTCGGCGTTCTTCACCAGGGAGAGCTCATCGACTCGATGCGGGCGCTGCGCGAAGATTTGTTTGCCGCCGCCTATGCGGTGTATATTGTAGAGCTCACCGACAAAAGCACGGAAGAGCAAAAGCGCAATCCGTACTTGTTTGAGCTTCTTTTGCAGACACTACAATATATGAGCGAAGGCCGCGATTTAGAGATTTTGACGTTCATTTACGAAATGAAAATGCTTGCAGTGCTTGGCATTCCGCCGGTGCTGGACCGTTGCGCCCGCTGCGGGGCGACGGAGGGGCGCTTCTCGTTTTCCGTCAAGGAGGCGGGCTTCCTTTGCCATCGCTGCGAGGCGTCCGATCCCCATCGGTTCCCGCTCTCTTCGGCTTCCGTCCGGCTGTTGCGCCTCTTTTTTCATATCGATCTTGCTCGGCTTGGGTCCATATCGGTGAAAGAAAGCACAAAGATGGAGCTGGGCGCCGTATTGTCCGCCTATTATGATGAATATGCCGGCCTGTCGCTGAAGACGAAGCGTTTTTTGCAGCAAATCGGTGAACTGAAAGACAAGCTCAGCCCCGACGGAGGGCAAGGAGCATCATTTTCATTGTGAATGGGGCGTGTAGTATAATATAAATGAGAGTGATAGCGTGTGGGACCTTTTTTGGCAAGGTGGTGAACGACGATCGAACTAAATAAACGCCAAGAGCAGATTTTGCAAATTGTGAAAGACTACGGGCCGATCACCGGAGAAAGCATCGCGGAGAAACTGAACTTGACGAGGGCGACGCTGCGGCCGGATTTGGCCATCTTGACGATGGCTGGCTACTTGGAAGCGCGGCCGCGCGTCGGCTATTTCTATACGGGAAAGACCGGCAAGCAGCTGTTCGCCGATAAAATGAAAAAGATGAAAGTCGAGGATTACCAATCGATTCCGGTTGTCGTCAATGAGAATGTGAGCGTCTATGATGCGATCGTCACAATGTTTCTAGAGGATGTCGGCACGCTGTTTGTCGTCGATGACGAATCGTTGCTTGCGGGCGTTTTGTCGCGCAAAGATTTGTTGCGCGCAAGCCTTGGCAAGCAGGAACTGACGGCGATCCCGGTCAATATTATTATGACGCGGATGCCGAACATCGCCGTTTGCTACAAGGACGACCCGCTCATTGACGTGGCTGAACAGCTGATTGAAAAACAGATCGATGCTATGCCGGTCGTGCGCAAAACGGAGAAAGGATATGAAGTGATCGGCCGTATTACGAAAACGAATATAACGAAAGCATTCGTGTCGCTAGCCAAAGAGGACTAATCCAAACAAAGGAGGAGAAGAATGAACCAGCGCCTTGTTTATGTCGTATCCGATTCCGGCGGGGAAACGGCCGAGCTTGTCGTCAAAGCGGCGGCCAGCCAGTTTCACGCCTCGCCGATTCAAGTGAAACGCGTCCCGTATGTGGAAGATAAAACGACATTGGCTGAAGTCGTCGCTTTAGCGAAAATGAACCGCGCCATTATCGCGTTTACGCTCGTCGTTCCGGAGATGCGGGAATTCTTGCTCGCCGAAGCGGCGCGCGAAGGGGTCGTCGCATACGATATCATCGGTCCGCTCATTGAAAAGATGAGCCATTTGTTCCAGCTGACGCCAAGATATGAGCCGGGTCAAGTGCGCGTACTTGACGAAGATTACTTCAAAAAGATTGAAGCGATCGAATTTGCCGTCAAATACGATGACGGGCGCGACCCGCGCGGCATTTTGCGCGCCGATATCGTGCTCATCGGCGTATCGCGCACATCGAAAACACCGCTGTCGCAATATTTGGCGCATAAGCGGCTGAAAGTGGCGAATGTGCCGATCGTTCCAGAGGTCGAGCCGCCGGAGCAGCTGTTTCGAGTCGGTCCGGGGAAATGCTTCGGCTTGAAAATCAGTCCGGATAAACTGCTTTCGATCCGCCGCGAGCGGCTGAAATCGCTCGGCCTGAACGACCAGGCGATTTACGCCAATATGGATCGAATCAAAGAGGAGCTCGCTTATTTTGATGAAGTCGTGAAAAAAATCGGCTGCGACGTCATCGATGTGACGAACAAGGCGGTCGAAGAGACGGCGAGCATCATTATGAAAAAGTTGAAGCGCTAGCTTCGCCTTATCCGCACGATTTCTTGATTGGAGTCGTGCGTTTTCTTATGGCATATTGCCGCGACTTATATTATAATAAAAAATTGCGAGAAAAATGACCTATATAGGTTTAGAGCGGCCATGAGACGAGTAAACTATTTATAGCCGCTTGTCAAGAAGAACGAAAAAAAGATTTTCGACAAAGTTGTCAATCATTCGGCAAAAAAGCAGGATTTTTTTGCGATGGTGTAGAATAATAGGGGTGTAAAGCAACCCTTGCTTTGAGAGCGCGGTCATCTGTTGCATAAGATCGTCAAGAAAAAAGTGAAATTTTCTTTTTCTTGCTGAAATATAATATACCGAAGCGCATCTTCGAGATGCACCGCTCTGATGAATCTTTGTCCAGACGGCGGGCTGAGGGGCGGGAAGCGGATGATCAAGCCAGCCGACTTTACGGGCAAGGGGGCGAAACGAACGTTTTGAAAAAATTTGTCGAAATGGAAAGGAAAATCGGCTTGCTGCCGAGAATAAATACGATACGGGGTTGTTCGTATGGGACATCGCATTCCCGAGGAAACGATTGAAGCCATCCGCCGCGGCGTTGACATCGTTGACATCATTGGCGAATACGTCCAGTTGAAAAAGCAAGGCCGCAACTATTTTGGCTTATGCCCGTTTCACGGAGAAAAGACGCCATCGTTTTCCGTTTCCCCAGAAAAGCAAATTTTCCACTGCTTCGGCTGCGGGGCAGGGGGAATGCCTTTACGTTTTTAATGGATATCGAAGGCATTCCGTTTGTGGAAGCGGCGAAACGTCTTGCGGCCAAAGCAGGGATCGACTTGTCCGCCTATGAGCTGGACGGCCGCGGGAGTGATGGCAGCCGAGCCGACGAGGCGAAGGCGATGGTCGAAGCACACACGTTGTTGAAACGATTTTACCATCATTTGCTTGTCCATACAAAAGAAGGACAAGCCGCGCTCGATTATTTGCAGGTGCGCGGGTGGACAAAAGAAACGATCGACCGATTTGAAATCGGCTATGCGCCGGATGTTCCTGATGCCGCCGTCAAGCTGCTGGAGAGCCGTTCGTTTCCGTTGGTGTTGATGGAAAAGGCGGGCTTGTTGGTGAAAAAAGAAGACGGGCGATACGTCGACCGCTTCCGGAATCGGATTATGTTTCCGATCCATGATCATCGCGGCGAGACGGTTGGTTTTTCCGGCCGTCTGCTTGGCGACGGGCAACCAAAGTACATGAACAGCCCAGAAACGCCGATTTTCCGCAAAGGCACGCTTTTGTATTTTTTTCACGAGGCGCGCGTGTCAATCCGCAAGCGTCAAGAGGCGCTGCTCGTTGAAGGGTTTGCCGATGTCATCTCTGCCGTGCAGGCCGGCGTTGACTATGTGGTGGCAACGATGGGAACGTCGCTGACCGAGGAGCAGGCACGCATTTTGCGCCGCCATGCTGAAACGGTCACGATTTGCTATGACGGCGACAGCGCCGGAACGGAAGCCGCCTGGCGCGCCGCCGAACAATTGAGCGCGTTCGGGTGCCGCGTGAAGGTAGCGTTGCTCCCGGACGGGCTGGATCCAGATGAATATATACGCACTTCTGGCGCCGACCGTTTTGCCGAAGAGATCGCCGCCGCCCGGCCGCTCATGGCGTTTAAAATGGATCGTTTGCGGCGGGGAAAAAATTTGCAGGAAGAAGGCGACCGGCTCCGTTATATCGAGGAAGCGCTCCGAGAAATCAGCAAGCTGTCGAGCCCGGTGGAAAAAGATTATTATATGCGCCAGCTTGCGGATGAGTTTTCGCTGTCGCTCTCCGCGCTTTACGAACAGTTGTCCCGCTCCAAGCCGGAACAGCCAAAGCCGCAGGTGAACGACGGCGGAAAACCGTCCCAGCCGGCATTGACGAAAAAATTGCTTCCGGCCTTTCAAAATGCCGAGCGGTTGCTGCTTGCCCATATGATGCGGAGCCGCGATGTGGCGTTCATCGTTCAGGAGAAGGTCGGCGGCCGATTTAATATCGAAGAGCATCGGGCGTTGGCTGCTTACATTTACGCCTTTTACGAAGAGGGGCATGAAGCCGACCCCAGCGCGCTCATGTCTCGGCTTCCCGGCGAGTTGCGGACGCTGGCGAGCGAGCTGTCGCTTTTTTTGGTCGCAGACGACGTTTCCGAGCGGGAGCTTGCCGATTGCATCCGGCATGTGTTGAATCACCCGAAATGGTTAATGCTAAAGGAAAAAGAGCAAGAAAAGACGGAAGCGGAGCGAAGAAAAGACTTTTTGACGGCCGCCCGCATCGCGAAAGAGATGATTGAGATGAAAAAAATGTTATCTTCTTCATAACATGGTGGTATGAGTTTTTAAAGGAGGTAATGAAATGGCTGAAAAACCAGCCCAATCAAAGCAGGCTGAAGCTGCCGGAGAATCGCTTGAACAAGTGAAAGAGCAACTCGCTGAGCTCGGCAAAAAGCGGGGGATCCTCACCTACGAGGAAATCGCTGAGCGGTTGTCTGGCTTTGATTTGGACTCCGACCAGATGGATGAGTATTATGAATACCTCGCTGAGCAGGGCATTGAAGTGATCAGCGAATCTGACCTTGAGGCCGATCCGGACATCGACGACTTGGCCAAAGAGGAAGAATTCGACTTAAATGACTTGTCCGTTCCTCCAGGCGTCAAAATCAATGACCCGGTGCGCATGTACTTGAAGGAGATCGGCCGCGTGCCGCTGTTGTCGGCGGAAGAGGAAATCGAGCTGGCGAAACGGATCGAGCAAGGCGATGAAGAAGCAAAACGCCGGCTGACGGAAGCGAACCTCCGCCTCGTCGTCAGCATCGCCAAACGGTATGTCGGCCGCGGCATGCTCTTTCTTGATTTGATTCAAGAAGGGAACATGGGGCTGATCAAGGCGGTCGAAAAGTTTGACTATCGGAAAGGCTACAAGTTCAGCACGTACGCGACGTGGTGGATCCGCCAAGCCATCACAAGGGCGATCGCCGATCAGGCGCGGACGATTCGCATCCCGGTTCATATGGTCGAAACGATCAATAAACTGATCCGCGTCCAACGGCAATTGCTCCAAGACCTCGGGCGCGAACCAACGCCGGAAGAAATCGCCGAGGAAATGGATTTGACACCGGAAAAAGTGCGGGAAATTTTGAAAATCGCCCAAGAACCGGTGTCGCTCGAGACGCCGATCGGCGAGGAAGATGACTCGCATCTTGGCGATTTCATCGAAGACCAAGACGCGACATCGCCATCCGAGCACGCTGCTTACGAGCTGTTGAAAGAGCAGCTCGAAGATGTGCTTGATACGCTGACGGATCGCGAGGAAAATGTGCTGCGTCTCCGCTTCGGGCTTGACGACGGACGGACGCGGACGCTCGAAGAAGTCGGCAAAGTGTTCGGCGTGACGCGCGAACGCATCCGTCAAATTGAAGCCAAAGCGTTGCGCAAGCTGCGCCATCCAAGCCGCAGCAAACGGCTGAAAGACTTTTTAGAGTGACTGTTTTGTTCGATAGTTTACTTCTTCGGAAGTAAACTATTTTTTCTTTCTTTATGGGAAAGGTGGTCTATCTATGAATCGGCAACGACGGGAAACGATCATCCAAGAAATCGAATATTGGAAACGTTCGCGCCTTCTGCCGGAACATTATTGCGACTATTTGCTCGCGTTGTACACGGAAGGAGACGCCCGTTCGCACGGACGACGGTGGCGCAGCTCGCTCGCCGCTGGTCTCTGTTTATTGCTTCCAGCCGTTGCTCTTGTCATTTATTTTACTGAATTGTCATTCGTTTTGCAAACGCTCCTTTTCGCCCTATTTTTGGCTGCCTGCTTGTTCTTTTGTTGGCGGTGGCGGAACAAGCGGGAGCTCCTTCACTTTCCGCTCATCGGAAGCGCCTGGATTTTGCTTGTGGCATCCATTCTTGAGGTTGATCGGTATTTTCCCAGGCAAACGGGTGCGCTAGCAGCTGTCGTGCTCGGAAACTGTGTTCTCTGGTTTGTTGTCGGCCGCCTGCTTCACCTTCGCTACTTTTCGCTCGCCGCTGTCAGCGGGGCGTTGCTTGTAACCGCCGCCATCTGGTGGCGCTGAGGCGTGTTGTTGCCATTTCGGCAACTTAGGGCTTTTCCTTGTCCATTATTTACAGTAAAATAAAATTGTTTGCAGCGTTCTTCATTATACATAAGGGAGGTAAAAGAGATGAACCGCAATCCGCTCATCCCGTTTTTCATCATCATGGCATTCGGGATTGTGCTGACGTTCGTCTTGTCGTTTAAAGGGCTAGGCGATGCGAAGGAAATGGCCAAAGAGAAAAAAGGCGGCGAAAAAACGGAACAAACGGCCGAATTCAACCCAGAACAGTTTTACCAACAAACGTGTTCTGGCTGTCACGGCCAAAATTATGAAGGCGGCGTCGGTCCATCGTTGAAAGGGGTCGGGCAACGGCTGTCGATGGACCAAATTAAAGACGTCATCCAACACGGGCGCGGCAACATGCCGCCAGGGCTTGTGCCGGCGGATAAAGCCGATGCCATGGCGAAATGGCTCGCCGGTTTAAAATAATGGATGGTGAACATCCCTTTGCTTTTTGGCAAGGGGATGTTTTGTTTAGTACAATAGAGGCGCGCGGTGTTGGAGAGGAAAGGAGGGGAAGGCGAACCGCCTTCGCGCTGCAGGTGGCGGAAGGTTGGTAGCCATTGCGGTGCTATGAACGAATTTCGCCTGTCGAAACGGCTGGAAACGGTCGCCTCATTCATTCCAAAAGGGGCAGTGCTTGCTGACATCGGATCGGATCATGCGTATTTGCCTTGCTATGCCTGCTTGCACGGCTACGCATCAAAAGCCATTGCCGGCGAGGTGGCGGACGGACCGTTCCGCCTAGCGCAGCAGCAAGTCGAGAAGTCCGGGCTTTCTCATCTCATTTCCGTGCGCAAAGGGGATGGGCTTTCGATCCTTGCCCCGGGGGAGGTGAACTGCATCACGATCGCCGGCATGGGTGGGGCGCTGATCGCCCGCATTTTGGGCGACGGAAAGGAAAAGCTTGCCGGTGTCAAACGGCTCATTTTGCAACCGAACATCGGTGCGGAACTTGTTCGCCGTTGGCTTCTTGATCATGGGTGGGAGCTCGTGGCTGAGCGCATTTTGAAAGAAGATGGGCAAATTTATGAAGTACTCGTCGCCGAGCCTGGCGCCCCCCGACGGCCGTATCGCCATCTCGAGGCGGAGCTGCTCCTTGGACCGTTTTTGCGCCGGGAAAACAGCGAGGTGTTCCGCGAAAAGTGGAAGCGCGAGATTGAAAATTGGAAACGGATCATCGCTGATTTGACGGCCAAAGGGCAAAGTGAAGCGGCCAAGCGGAAAAAGCGTGAACTGGAGAGAAAAGTTCAATTGGTGGAGGAGGCGTTGTTATGAGCCGCGTTCCGTACGGTTATGAAATCATTCAGCTTCTTGAGCAGCTTGCTCCGAAACAGTTGGCGATGGAAGGGGATCGGATCGGTCTGCAAATCGGGACGCTAAACAAGCCGGTCAAAAAAGTGATGATCGCTCTTGATGTGCTCGAAGATGTCGTTGTCGAAGCGATCGATCAGCAAGTGGATTTAATCATCGCCCACCACCCGCCGCTGTACCGCCCGCTGAAGCAATTGCTGACTGATGATGGGCACGGGCGGATGATCGCCGCGTGCATCAAGCATGACATTGCGGTGTACGCCGCCCATACGAATTTGGATGTGGCCGATGGCGGTCTGAACGATTGGCTTGCCGAGGCGCTCGGCTTAAACGATACGGCTGTGCTTGTGCCGACGTATACCGAACCGTTGAAAAAGCTCGTTGTTTATGTGCCGGTGACGCATGCTGAGGTGGTGCGGAAGGCCTTAGGCGATGCCGGCGCCGGGCATATCGGCCGCTACAGCCATTGCACGTTCAACAGCCGCGGCGTCGGCACGTTTTTGCCGCACGAAGGGGCGCGGCCGTTCATCGGCGAGCAAGGGCGGCTCGAGGAAGTTGAGGAAGTGCGCATCGAAACGATCGTGCCGGCCTCTCTTGAACGGGAAGCGATTCAGGCGATGCTGGCTGTTCATCCGTATGAGGAAGTGGCCTATGATATCTATCCGCTTGACAATGAAGGCCGCCGCTTCGGGCTCGGGCGCATTGGCCGGCTGCCGCAGCCGGTGACGCTTGGCGCTTTTGCCGAGCAGGTGAAAACGGCGTTTTCCGTTCCGGCGGTGCGCGTCGTTGGCCGGCTGGATGATCTCGTGCAAACGGTCGCGGTGCTTGGCGGGGATGGGAATAAGTTTGTCGCTGCCGCCGCATCGGCCGGGGCGGACGTATACGTGACAGGGGATGTGTATTACCACACCGCCCATGACGCCCAAGCGCTCGGCCTTCACATCATTGATCCGGGACATCATGCAGAAAAAATCATGAAAGAAGGCGTAGCCCGATACTTAATCACTGAGCTCTCGAAACGTCAATGGGAGGCGGAAGTGGTTGCTTCCAGCGTCCATACTGATCCGTTTCAGTTCGTATGAACGGCCAACGAAAAAGGCTGTCCTGGATGAGCGGTTCAACCGTTTGTCCAAGACAGCCTCTCTTTATGGATGAAACAACCGTCACTCTTCTTTCTTTGTTTTCACTTTCGGCAAGATTTTTTGCAACGGCACTTTCCGTTCCCTCTTCCATGTCGATGGGTCGTTCGGGTCAAACTGCTCCAAAAAGTCGATCACTTCTTTCGTAATCGGCGTCGGGGTGGAAGCGCCGGCGGTGACAGCGACTTTTTTCGCATCTTTAATCCAGTTGATGTCGATTTCCGTCACATCAGCGACGCGATACGCCTTCGTGCCGGCGATCTCTTCCGATACTTGGGCGAGGCGGTTCGAGTTGTTGCTGCGCGGGTCGCCGACGACGATCGTCACATCGGCTTCCTTCGCCTGCTCAGCGACCGCTTCTTGTCGGAGCTGGGTGGCCAGGCAAATTTCTTTATGCATTTCCACGTGCGGGTATTTTTCTTTCACTTTCGCCATGATATCGGCGACGTCCCATTGGCTCATCGTCGTTTGGTTTGTCACCATGATGCGCTCATTGTGAATGGACAGCCGTTCGACATCATCGATGGTTTCCACAAGATGGATTCTTTCCGGATTGATGCCGACCGCTCCTTCCGGTTCCGGATGTCCTTTTTTGCCAATATAGATGATATCGTAGCCATCGGCGAGCTTTTGTTCGATGAGCCGATGCGTTTTTGTCACATCGGGGCATGTCGCATCAATCGTGACAAGTCCCTTTTCGAGCGCTCGTTTTTTCACTTCCGGTGAGACGCCGTGGGCGGTGAAAATGACGGTGCCATGGTCGATTTTTTCCAAAATTTCCAAACGATTTTCTCCATCGAGCGTGATGATGCCTTCTTCGGCAAACGCGTCCGTGACGTGCTTATTATGGACGATCATGCCGAGAATGTAAATAGGACGCGGCAAAGATGGGTCCAACGCCGCGTTGCGGGCGATGACCATTGCATCGACCACCCCGTAGCAATACCCGCGCGGGGTAATTTTAATCACTTCCATCATATTCCCTCCCTGCCGCCGGTTGTGCGGCGGTTGTTCACCTTCCATTATATCGGAGCACCGGGGAGAAGACAAAGAATAACCGCCCTAAACAGCGGGTGCGCTAGGGCGGGGAAAGAAACTAGATATACAGTTTCGGCTTGGACGGCTTCGGGGCGGCCGGTGCTTCTTTTTCTTGCGGCTCTTCGCGCTTTGCCTGCGGAACGGAGCGTTTTTTTGGCGCCTTGGCGGCCGGCTTTTGTTTCGTTTCGTTGGCCGGTGCGCTTTCCGACGTTGTTTCGCCTTCCCCTTCATCGGCCGGTTTCAACTCGCGGAAAATGCGGATCATCGCCGGAAGATTGCGGATGAGCGGTCCATACTGTTGCACCATCGGCATGACGTTTTGTGCGATGCCAAGCATTTTTTGCACGTTGTTTAACATGCCAACCAAGCCGCCGCCCGTGTTGGATGCGGCGGTGTTAGCGGCGTTGGACAAAAACGGCAGCCCCCACGGAGACGATGCAGCAGCCGGCGGCTGCCCGCGCGAAAACAAGCGGGCCAAGAAGCCGCCGGGGCCGCTGGGGCCAAAAGGCGGCGCCGGCATGCGGGCGAACGGGGCTGGCGGCCTTCCGGCAAACGGAGAAGGCATCATCGGGGGCCGACTGTATCTCATAGCAGCTTCCTCCTTTCGGTCGTGCGGATGAACGAATGTCCTCCTTATCTACAATATGCGGGCAAGGCGGGAAAGGTTTGTTGCAGGATCGTCTTTAGTTGCGGCAGGGGCAGCGATTCGCTATAATGGTGAAGCGGACGAAGCGGTGCCCATATGCCATTTGAAACGTTAACGTTTACGCTCTTTTATGGAGCCAGCCGGTATTGGATCGACTGTCGGGTGACCGAACCATACTGCTTCCAGACCGATGCATGGATTTGTGAAACGGTTGGTTGTTCCGTCGCGTCAAAGCTTGCCGCCGACAGTTGGAAAAATAGACGGCACGCTTTTGGGCCAACGAGATGGGAAACCTTCCAGTTGCGTTTATTTAATATAGAAGGGAGTGGTGCTTGATGACAGAAACGCAGTTTACTCGTTTTCCGTTTCAACCGTTTATCATCGAAGCGATCAAGACGCTTCGTTTTTATAAACCGACGGAAATTCAAGAGCGCATCATTCCGGGGGCGCTGCGCGGCGAAAGCATGGTCGGCCAATCGCAAACCGGAACGGGAAAAACACATGCGTACTTATTGCCGATCATTGAAAAAATCAAGCCGGAACGCGCCGAAGTGCAAGCCGTCATCACGGCGCCGACGCGCGAATTAGCGACGCAAATTTACCACGAAACGCTGAAAATCACGAAGTTTTGCCCGAAAGATCGGATGATCGTCGCCCGTTGTTTGATCGGCGGGACGGATAAGCAAAAAGCGCTCGAAAAGCTCAACGTGCAGCCGCATATTGTCATCGGCACGCCGGGGCGCATCAACGATTTCATCCGCGAGCAGGCGCTTGATGTGCATACGGCCCACATCCTTGTCGTCGATGAAGCCGACTTGATGCTCGATATGGGCTTTATCACGGATGTCGACCAAATCGCCGCCCGGATGCCGAAAGACTTGCAAATGCTCGTCTTTTCAGCGACGATTCCGGAAAAGCTGAAGCCGTTTTTGAAAAAATATATGGAAAACCCGACCTTTGTCCACGTCGACCCGAAGCAGACGGCGAACGAAAACATCGAACATGTGCTCATCCCGCTGCGCGGACGCGAGAAAACAAAACTTCTCCGTGATGTGCTCCTCAGCTACAACCCGTATTTGGCCATCGTATTTGTCAACACAAGGAAAATGGCTGACGAGGTCGCCGACCGTCTCGCTGAGCAAGGGTTGAAAGTCGGCGTGCTGCACGGCGATTTGACGCCGCGCGAGCGGAGAAAGATGATGAATCTCATCCGCGATTTGGAGTTTCAATATGTCGTCGCGACCGATTTGGCGGCGCGCGGCATCGATATTGAAGGCGTCAGTCATGTCATCAACTACGAGTTGCCTGATGATCTGCAGTTTTATATTCACCGCGCCGGACGGACGGCGCGCGCTGGCTATAGCGGCATTGCGGCGACGATTTACGAGCCGTCTGACCAAGATGCGATTGCCCGGTTGGAAAAAATAGGAATTTCGTTTGTCCACCGTGATCTCGTGCGCGGCGAATGGAAGGAGCTGCCGCCGTGGAACCGGCGGAGCAAGCGGGCGGGCGAAAAGGATGACGAACTGGCGCTGCTTTTCGCCAAACTGAAAAAAACGAAGCAGGTGAAGCCGGGCTACAAAAAAAAGTTGCGCGCGGAGCTGGAGAAGAAGAAAAAGCGGCTTGGCCGCTTCAAAAAATCATAATCGCCGTCCGCCTTTAACGCAAAGAAAAGGGAGAGAAGAACATGTTAAAAATCGGTTCACATGTTTCCATGAGCGGAAAGAAAATGCTGCTGGCCGCGAGTGAAGAGGCTGTCTCCTACGGGGCCAACACGTTTATGATTTACACCGGGGCGCCGCAAAACACAAAGCGCAAGTCGATTGAAGAGCTCAACATCGAAGCCGGGCGCAAGCATATGCAAGCGCACGGCATCGAAGAGATTGTCGTCCACGCCCCGTATATCATCAATATCGGCAATACGACCAATCTCGATACGTTTTCGCTGGGCGTCGACTTTTTGCGCGCGGAAATCGAGCGGACGGAAGCCATTGGAGCAAAGCAGCTTGTGCTGCACCCAGGCGCTCATGTCGGCGCAGGGGTGGAAGCCGGACTTCGCCAAATTATTCGCGGCCTAAATGAAGTGTTGACGCGCGAACAGACGGTTGAAATTGCCCTAGAAACGATGGCCGGCAAAGGGTCGGAATGCGGGCGGACGTTTGAGGAGCTCGCGTACATTATCGACGGCGTCGCCTATAATGATAAGCTGTCCGTTTGCTTTGATACATGCCATACGCATGACGCCGGCTATGACATCGTCAACGATTTTGACGGCGTCCTTGAGGAGTTTGACCGGATCATCGGCCTCGGGCGGCTGAAAGTACTGCACATCAACGACAGCAAAAACCCGCGCGGCAGCCGGAAAGACCGCCATGAAAACATCGGTTTCGGCCATATCGGGTTTGCTGCGCTCAACTATATCGTCCATCACCCGCAGCTTGAGGATATTCCGAAAATTTTAGAAACCCCATACGTGGGCGAAGACAAACACAACAAAAAGCCGCCGTACAAGCACGAAATCGCCATGCTGCGGGCGCAGTTGTTCGATGACCAGTTGCTTGAAAAAATCAACGCTGGGGCGGAATGAGAAAAGGGCTATGCGCCCTTTTATTTTTTTTGCACGAATTTCAAAAACAGCTCGTTCGCTTTTCGAGCGATGTCCGGCGAGGTGATTTTCGCTAACTCTCGCACCCATTTTTTCCGCTCCTCGGGGTCAAAGACGTTAATGTCGTTCTTCCGGGCGAGATGAAGAATTTGTTTCGCTTGGCTCGTCGTGATGGGCAAGCCGTACTCTCGGCTGTACGCAACGAGTTCTTCCGGAGTGATCGTTTTTAATTTTTGCTTGACAAGCTGTTGGTAAATGTTCATCGCAGCCGCCTCCTTGCTTCTGTTCCATCATATGACGTGAATGGAAAAGGCGTGTATGGTATAATGGAAAAAAACAAAAAGGGAAAGGGTGGTAGTTTGGCGCCAAAACAGCATAAAAAAGAACCGCTAGGCCATGTGTTGTATCGGGTGTTGATGATCGCCATCGGCGCCTCTTTGGCGGCGTTTGCCATCGAGCGGCTGCTCGTTCCAAACAAAATGATCGACGGCGGCATCATTGGCATATCGCTGATTCTGGACTACTTGACTCCGGACGAATGGCGGCTGCTCAATTTCGCCACGCTCGTCATCCTTTTAAACGCCCCGTTCATGTATTTCGGCTACAAGCAAATCGGGAAAACGTTCATGCTGTCAACGATTTTAGGCGTCGTGATCCTCGGCGTCACCGAACGGCTGTTTCACCATCTTTCCCCGCTGACGACCGAGCCGATTTTGGCCACCGTTTTTGGCGGGTTGTCGCTCGGTCTTGGCGTCGGATTGGTCATCCGTCATGGCGGATCGCTCGATGGGACGGAAATTTTGGGGATTTTGATGACGAAAAGGATCCCGTTTTCGGTCGGCGAGTTTGTCATGTTTGTCAACGTTTTTATTTTTGGCTGGGCGGCGTTTGTGTTTGGCCTCGAGCCAGCCATGTATTCGGTGATGACGTACTACATCGCCTCCAAAACGATCGATGCGGTCATTGAAGGGCTTGACGAGACGCGGGCGGCCTTTATTGTGACCGATCATTATGAGGAAATTTCCGACGCCATTTTGCACCGGCTCGGCCGCGGGACGACGAAATTGCTCGGCAAAGGCGGATATACGGACGAGCAAAAGGAAATCATTTATGCAGTCGTCACGCGCTTGGAAGTGACAAAACTAAAATCGATCGTCAATGAAATCGACCCGGATGCGTTCATCACCATTATGCCGACGCATGAAGTGCGCGGCGCCCGCTTTAAATCAGCGATTCATTGAGGTTTACAAAACGCGGGTGGTGGGGTATACTTGCATAGTGAAGCAAATCGGAATGATTCTGAATTAGCAAGGGAGAACCGCCATGGAAAATGGGCTTGTTGTGCAAATTGAGGATGTGTCGTTCCGCTATGAAAACGAGAACGTGCTTGAGCATGTTAGTTTAACCGTGCCGAAAGGGGCATTTTTAGGATTGGTCGGCCCGAACGGTTCGGGAAAATCGACGCTGCTCAAATGTGTGCTCGGCTTGTTAAAACCGAACAGCGGCCGCATTTTTTTGTTCGGCGAGCCGATTGAATCGTTTCGCGAATGGCATCGGATCGGTTTCGTGTCGCAAAAAGCGAACAGCTTCAACCGCAGCTTTCCGGCGACGGTTGAGGAAGTGGCGGCGAGTGGGTTGGCGGCCAAACGCGGCTTATTTCGGCCGCTGACAAACGAAGACCGCCGTGCGGTCGAAGCGGCGCTCGCGGCCGTTGGGTTGAGCGGCCTGGCAAAGCGCAATATCGCGGAGCTGTCCGGCGGCCAGCAACAACGGGTATTTATCGCCCGCGCACTGGCGAGCAAGCCGGATTTGCTCATTTTAGACGAGCCGACGGTCGGCGTGGATGCGCGCCATGTGCACGAATTTTACGAACTGCTCGGCGACTTGAACCGCCGAGGCTTGACGCTTATCTTAGTGACGCATGACATCGGGACGATCACGGACCGGGTGACCGATATCGCCTGTTTGAACAAGCGCCTCTATTTCCATGGAAAGGCGGAAGAGTTTGAACATCTTGGCAACGAGGCGATTTCGCAGTTTTATGGCCATCCGCTCCACGTCCTCTCTCACGAGCATGAACGGGCGGAATGAAACGGTGACGGTGGAGGAATGACACGTGTGGGAAGCCATTTGGCAATACGAATTTTTGCGCAATGCGTTTGTTGCCGGCGTTTTGACCGGTTTTACGGCGCCATTGCTCGGCGTTTTTATTGTCGTTCGGCGGCTGTCGCTCATCGCTGATGCATTGAGTCATGTGACGCTTGCGGGCATTGCCGCCGGGCTCTTGCTTGAAAAAACGATTCCGGCAGCCGCGAGCTGGAACCCGCTTTACATCGGAATGGGGTTTTCCGTCGTCGGGGCGCTGTTTATCGAAAAGCTGCGCGCTGTGTATCGGCATTATGAAGAGCTTGCGATTCCAATCGTGTTGTCGTCCGGTCTTGGCTTGAGCGTCATTTTCATTTCGATGGCCAACGGGTTTACGACCGATTTGTTTTCGTATTTATTCGGCAGCGTCAGCGCCGTCAGCCGTGCTGACGTTTGGACAGCGTTTGCTGTCGCCGCAGCTGCCGCGATGGTGATTTTGACGTTTTACAAAGAGCTGTTTCTTCTTTCCTTTGACGAGGAATACGCCCGTGTCTCCGGCGTTCGCACCACATTGATCCATTTTTTGTTTATTGTGCTTGTTGCGCTCGTCATTGCTGCATCGATGCGCATCGTCGGCGTGCTCCTCATCTCGTCGCTCATGACGCTGCCGGTGGCGGCGAGCATCCGCATCGCCAAAAGTTTTAAACAGGTAATCGGGCTTTCGATTTTGTTCGGGGAGCTGGCTGTCATCGCCGGGCTTTGGGCGGCGTATGAGCTAGACTGGGCGCCGGGTGGAACGATCGTCATCGCAGCGGTTGTCATTTTGCTTTTCGCACTCGGATGGAAAAGGGGCGGCAGCGATGAATATCGACGAAGCGTTGCAGTTGATGAAAGAGAAAGGATTTAAATATACGGAAAAACGGAGACAAATGCTTGAGTTGTTTGCCGAAAGCGACAAATACTTGACGGCCAAAGACGTGCTTGAAGCGCTCCGTCCCGTCTATCCGGGCTTGAGCGTTGATACCGTGTACCGCAATTTGTCGCTCTTTACGCTGCTTGGCATTTTGGAAATGACCGAGCTTTCCGGGGAGAAACATTTCCGTTTTGCCTGCGGCGCCCGCCGCCACCACCATCATTTCATTTGCATCCAGTGCGGAAAAACGAAGAAGATTGACGCTTGTCCGATGGATGGGCTTGCGGCGCAGCTCGATGGGTATGAGATCACTGACCATAAGTTTGAAATTTACGGCACATGTCCGCAATGTCAACAGAGGGGCTGATCCTAAAACGCATTCGCGTTTTGGATCAGCCCCTTGTTTATGGCCGGAGGCGCTGTTCGATTTCTCGCTTTGCTTCAAGCCAGTTATTGACGCGGATGACGTTTTCGGGGAGCGGGCCTTGGTTGTACGGAGTGTCAAACAAAATGACGGGAATGCCGCATGTTTCGGCGATTTCGCAGGCATTATCGTACTTGTCTTCAAAGAAGGCCGACAGCTTATATTGGCGGACGGCGGCGATTTTGTCGTGCGACCCAATCAGATCAATATGGTGGTAATGGACGCCGTGCCGCCGGAACCAGCGCTCGGTGAGATCGTACAAATGGCGGCCACGGGCGCTGATGTAATACAGCTCGTATTTGTCTTTCCAGCTGTCAATCACCTCAAGCGCATAGCGGGCAAGCGGAGCCCTCTCATAAATATCCGCTTCGTTTTCCTCAAGCCAGCGGTCCATTTCTTCCTCCGCCACGCCGTATAACGGCGCCAAATTGTATTGCGTAATGTCGTTTAATGCGAGCTCTTTGCTGAATGCTTCGTTTAAATACGGAATGAACGTGCTCGGACATGTCACCGTGCCGTCAATGTCGATGCCAAGCCGTTTTTTCACCGCTTCATCCTCCTGTTAGAAAATATTCACACTGATAAAATAACGCCGGTTTCTCATACTAATAATGCTTCTTACTTTAGGAAAGCGAGGGAAGCATATGGCAGACGACCGCGAGCGCACGTATAACGGAAGTTACGTGCAATCGATCGGAAAAGAGGAACCAGAACGCAATTTTATGGAAGAAACAGCGGCGGAAGTCGCTGAACCGATTCGCCGCGGCGACGAACGGGACGAAGAACGCGCGGACGGCGCCGGGCTCGGCTGGCTCGCTTTGGCCCTGTCCATCATCGCCTTGTTTATTTGGCCGATTTTGTTAGGGGCGGCCGGCATTATTGTCGGGTTTATCGCGCGCCGGCGCGGTGCAGAGACGCTCGGTGCGTGGGCCATCGGCATCGGCGTCATCGCGATTCTCGTCCGCCTGTTTATTATGCCGTTTTATACGTAAAAAGCGAGGGTGTCCCCAAGTGGGACGCCCTTTCTCGTTGTGCAGGAACATTCCGCTCATTGGGCGGCGTTGCCTTTCAGAGCGGCTTTGTTTTCCTTTTGCTTTGCAAAGTATTCTTCCGCCAGCTTGTCGATTTCTTTTTTCAGCTCTTCCACCATTTGCTCTTCGGGTACTTTTCGGACGATTTTGCCGTGGCGGAACAACAAGCCTTCGCCACGGGCGCCGGCAATGCCGATGTCGGCTTCCCGTGCTTCCCCGGGTCCATTGACGGCGCATCCGAGCACAGCGACTTTGATCGGCGCTTGAATTTTGGCGATATAGTCCTCGATTTCATTGGCGATGCTGATCAAATCGATCTCAATCCGCCCGCACGTCGGGCAGGAAATGAGCGTCGCCGCATTGGAAGCGAGTCCGAACGTTTTTAAAATTTCGCGCGCCACTTTTACCTCTTCAACCGGGTCGGCGCTTAACGAAACGCGGATCGTATTGCCGATGCCTTTGCTTAAAATGGCGCCGAGTCCAACCGCGCTTTTGATCGTGCCGGAAAAAAGCGTTCCCGCTTCGGTGATGCCGACATGGAGCGGGTAGTCGAACGTGCGCGCCGCTTTTTCGTACGCTTCAATGGCGAGGCGTACGTCGGACGCCTTTAACGAAACGATAATATCATGAAAATCAAGTTCTTCTAAAATGCGGATATGATATAAGGCGCTCTCAACCATGCCGTCGGCTGTTGGATATCCATATTTTTCTAAAATGCGTTTTTCCAGCGATCCGGCGTTGACGCCGATGCGAATCGGTACGCCGCGCTCTTTCGCCGCTTTCACGACCGCTTCGACTTTTTCGCGGCGCCCGATGTTGCCTGGATTGATGCGGATTTTATCGACGCCGCCTTCGATCGCTTTCAGCGCCAATTTATAATCAAAGTGGATGTCGGCGACAAGCGGGATGTTGATTCGCTTTTTGATTTCCGGTATGGCCTCAGCCGCCCGCTCGTCCGGGCAGGCGACGCGGACGATTTGGCACCCCGCTTCCTCGAGGCGGTGGATTTGCGCCACCGTCGCTTCGACATCGTGCGTTTTTGTCGTCGTCATGCTTTGAATGATGACTTCGTTGCTGCCGCCGATTGTCAGCGGACCGACGCGGACCGGCCGAGTCTTTGAACGATGGATGATTTCACCCACGGGAATTCGCTCCTTTAACATTCAAGTCGCTTTCTGCATTATTGTAACAGTGCCACCCGCCGTTTGACAAGCGATTCGCCGGTTAGCGATAGATCGGCACTTTATAAGTTTTCCCGATTTTTAATGTTTGCGCATGTTCGCCTGGATTTAACCGTTCAAAATCACGGATCAGCTGCTCGAGCGGAACGGGCAATGGACCGTTGAGTTCTTTCTCGATGATGGACAACAACGTATCGCCAGGGCGAACGGTCACCGTCCGGTACGGGATGGCCGCCTGTTTCGACTGGACAACGGCTGCCGCTGTTTCAGATGAAGGGTGAAGCGTTCCGATGGCAAGGTCGCGGTAAACGATATAACTGGAAAGAAAGAGAAGCAGGAGAAACATGAATTTTTTCATGACGCTTCCTCCGCATGCGTATATCTATTTCATATGTATGCTTGTCCAGCGAAAATATGTCTTCCTTAGCAAGGTCGTTGAGTTCATGAGGAAAACACTTCAACAAAAGAATGTCTCCAATTTGAAAAACGGCATCACCGTTCTTCTTTGCCTTCAAGGCTCGCTTGACGGCTTTTTGAACATATTCCTGTTTTTTGTCTTTACAGAAACTTAACAACTGCTTTATAAGGGCCTAACAATGTCTCGCTACAATGGTCTTGTACGTTGAAAGTACGAAAACAAAACGGGGGATTTCTGCATGTGGAGCAAACGAGTCAAATTGGGATTGGCCGCCTTGTTGATGACCGGCGTTTTGGCCGGCTGCGGGCAGACTGAAAACAACAACGCGGGCGGCAACGAAGGAACAGCAAAGAAAGAAGAAACCTACTCCGGAACCATTGCACTAGCGGGATCTACAGCGCTTCAGCCGCTGGCAGAGGAAGCGGCAAACGCGTTTATGGAAAAGTATCCGGACGTATCGATCACCGTTCAAGGCGGCGGCAGCGGTACGGGCGTCAACCAAGTGGCAGCCGGCGCCGTGCAAATCGGCAACTCGGATGTGCCGGCGGCGGAGAAGCTGGACGACAAATCGAAAGCGTCAGAGCTTGTTGACCATAAAGTGGCCGGCATCGCCTTTGCGATTGTGGTTAACGACGATGTGAAGGTCGATAATTTAACGACGAAGCAAATTCAAGATATTTTCAGCGGAAAGATTAAAAACTGGAAAGAAGTCGGCGGACCAGATGAAGCCATTCACGTGATCAACCGTCCGGCGTCATCGGGAACAAGGGCGACATTTGAGAAAACGATCATGAAAGGCGTAAAAATCGATGATTCCATCGGTACGGTGCAAGATTCGAACGGAGCGGTCGAACAGGCGATCAGCTCGACGCCGGGCGCTGTCAGCTATGTAGCCATGTCGTATTTAATTGGGGAAAAGAAAAACTTGAAAACGGTCAAAATTGACGGCGCGGAACCGACGGTGGAAAACATCCGCACGGAAAAGTACCCGTTTTGGTCGTATGAATACATGATTACCAAAGGGGAAGCGAAGGAAGAAGTGCGAGCGTTTATCGACTTTGTCAAGAGCGAAGAATTTGCGCCGACCGTTAAAAAGATGGGGTATATCCCGATGACGGAATTGGAGTAGAGAAGGGCGGAAGGCCGGCTCGTTAGGCCGGCCTTTGACAATGGAGGGATGAAGCCATGCAACAAATGCATACGAAACGGCGGAATCGCTGGCTTGAAGAGTACATCGGCCGCACGTTTGCGGTCATCTGCGGCTGGCTGATCGTTCTGATTACGGTGACGATGATCATCTTTTTGGCGGTAAAGGGAATTCAGTCCTTTACGGACAGCGGTCTTTCGCTTTCCGACATGTTGCTTTCGATGCAATGGGATCCAAACGGCACGCCGCCGAAGTATGGGGCGCTCATTTTTATTGTTGGCTCGATGCTCGTCTCGCTTGGCGCTTTGTTGATCAGTGCGCCGATCGCGTTGGCGTTGGCGATTTTCATGAACTTTATCGCTCCCAAATGGTTCGTTTCGTTGCTCAAGCCGGTGCTGGAGCTGCTTGTCGGCATTCCGTCGGTGGTGTATGGCTGGCTTGGGGTGACGATTCTCGTTCCGCTCTTGCGCGAATGGTTCGGAGGCTCCGGCTTTAGTCTGTTGGCGGGGATCATCGTCCTTAGTATGATGATTTTGCCGACTATCACCAGCATTGCGGCCGACGCCTTGGCCAATGTCCCGATGACGTATATGGAAGCATCATACGGGCTTGGCTCTACGCGTTGGCAGGCCATTTCCCGCGTCATCGTTCCGGCGGCGAAAGCCGGGATTGCCACCGGCGTCGTTCTCGGCTTGGCGCGGGCGTTTGGCGAGGCGCTTGCCGTGCAGATGGTGATCGGCAATACGATTAAGCTGCCTTCAGGCCTTGACAGCCCGACGGCGACGTTAACAAGTGTATTGACGATGGATATGGCGAATACGATCAACGGAACACCATGGAACAACGCGTTATGGACATTGGCGCTCATTTTGCTCTTGATTTCGTTTTTCTTCATTGCCGTGATCCGGTTGGTCGGCCCGAGAAAGGAGCGATAAGATGACAGCGCGAATGATCGATAAAGTTTGGACAGGCATTTTCTATGCGGTGGCTGCTGCAGTCATCGGGTTGCTCATGTTCTTTTTTGCCGTTGTGTTGTCGAAAGGAGCGGGGTTTTGGCAACCTGAGTTTCTGTTCGGACGGCCGAGCAATACGCAAGCGGGCGGCGGCATTGGTCCGCAGCTCATCAATTCATTTTATATGTTGGTTGTGACATTGCTTTTGTCGGTTCCGCTTTCGTTGGGAGCTGGAATTTATTTGGCTGAATACGCCAAACAAGGGCGGATCGTCGGGTTCATTCGCCTTTGCTTGGAAACGATGGCATCATTGCCGTCGATTGTCGTCGGATTGTTTGGATTGTTGGCGTTTGTCACCTTGACGGGTTGGGGCTATACGCTGCTCGGCGGAGCGTTAGCCGTCACGATCATCAATTTGCCTGGATTGACGCGCATTTGCGAAACGGCGATTTTGGATGTTCCAGCCAACATTAAAGAGGGGAGTCTTGCCCTTGGAGCGACGCGCTGGCAGACGTTGGTCAAAGCGGTGCTTCCGGCCGCCATCCCGCAAATTGTCACCGGCGTCATTTTATCGGCTGGGCGCATTTTCGGCGAAGCGGCTGTTTTCATTTATACCGCTGGGCTGACGACTCCGATGCTTCGTTGGGATGCGGATTGGTCAAGCCAAGCCAACCCGCTGAACGTGTTCCGGCCGGCCGAAACGCTGACGGTGCATATTTGGAAATTGAATTCGGAAGGCATTGTCCCAGACGCAAAGCTGATCGCGGCCAAATCGGCGGCTGTATTGATGGTGGCCGTTCTTTTATTCAATTTGGCCGCACGGCTCGCTTCTTCCTTGCTTGCGCGGCATTTCTCCGGGGGCGGCGCGCGCGTCGAGGACGAGGAGAAAGAAGCAAAGCAGCGTAAGCACAAAAAAAGCTGTCCTGTATCAACAGGCAGCCTTTTTATATTTCCCGTTTGGCTGATGGCACTTCCTTGACTGCCAAAAAGAGAACGACAAGCGAAACGAACCAATGGATCAACGCGCCGTAGGGCACGACCGCTTGCACCGTTTCCATCACGGTGAAAAAGACGGTCGACAGCGTAATGGCGTAAGCCGACATCACCCATGTATGGCGGTAGCGCAGCGTTTTGTCGAGCACGCCGGCCAAAATCAAGCCGAAAAAGGCAAAGATGCACACGCTGATGAATTTCCCGGCGCAGGCGAGCACGTATAAAACGAGCCCAAAAAGCGGGATGAGGACAGGGAGAAGCGACTGAAGACCGGCGATGAACGCGCGAACGTCTTCGTCGGTAATGGTCACATCCGGAAACGTGGCATAGTTGTAATGCTGCGCCTGATGGCCGGCGACGAGCACGGCCTCATGCTTCAAGAGCGCGATGGCGTTCGGAAACTGCTCGACGTTCTCACTCGTCACTTTGCCGGTGCTGTCAAAAATGATCGTAAATCCGCCTTGATCAATATGAATCGGCGCAGCCGCCTCCGAGTGAAGTTCGCCGTTTTCAATCGAAAACGGCGGCAACTCGTTATTCAATAAGGCGCTCGTTGTGCGGATGCCTTCCATAAGCGACGAGGAGAAATAGTAAAACGTCGGAAGAATGGACAGCAACGTCAGCAAAAACAAATAACCGATCGTTTTCCCAATTCCCTGAAATCGAAAGCGGGCGATGTCTTTTGGAGAATATAAGCTTTTCCACAGTTGGACGAATACGTTCATCGCAGACACACCTTTCTTTGTCTCCTTTTCCATTGTAGCCGGGAAAGAGGAAGAATTCAACTTGAGACAAAGAAAAAGCGGGCCTCTTCCCGCTTTAGTCAGAAGGCAAATGAAAGGTTTCAAGCAAGGCGCGCCATTGCAACACCCGTTCATTTAGTGCATCGGCTTCGGAACGAATGGCAGCCATGGCATTGTGCTGGTCGTCGGTAAAACTTGAAATTTGCTCCATCGACGAAGCAATCTGTTGGGCGACGGTGGCGATCTCTGCGATATGTTCACGCATTTTGCTGATTTGCCGCTCGATGGCGGCGAATTGTTCTGAAATTTGCAGCGTATGTGCGGATGAATGCGACACCATGGTGGTGATTTCTTCAAAGGCTTGTTGGCTTTCCGTGAACGTTTTTTTCGTTTCATCGAGTTGTTTTGCGCTTTCTTTCATCGATTGAACCGCGGCCTCGATTTGGCTTTGCACATCTTGGACAATGGATTGAATTTGTGCCAACGCTTGTCCTGTTTGCGCCGACAGCGCCCGGATTTCTTTCGCCACAACGGAGAACCCTAGGCCATGCTCCCCTGCTTTGGCTGCTTCAATGGCAGCGTTTAGGGCGAGCAAGTTCGTTTGTTCAGCGATGTTTCCGATTAGTGACAGAATGCTGGCAATATGGCGCGAATGATCTTTCAATGCATCGATTGTGTACATCGTTTTCGCAATGGATTGTTGCAGGTAAGCCATGTCGTTGCTTGCCCGCTCAACAAGCCGGTTGCCGCTTTCCGCTTGGGAATGGGCTTGTTCTGTGGAACGACGGGCTTCCTCCATTCGAAAGGACATTTGTTCCATTTCATCCGCCAGTTGTTGAAAAAAAGAAGCGATATCAGCCGATTTGCGCGCTTGCTGCTCTGCCCCGTACGCCGTGTCTGCCACCGCCGCAGCGATTTGTTCAGAAGCTGCTGTTGTCTCAGAGGATGTTTGGTTTAAAATGTTGGTAGCCGCTGCGATTTGTTCAGAGCTGAAGCGCATATGTTCGATCAGAACGGCCAAATTGCTGGACATCTGATGGAACCCATCGGTGAGGGCGAGAATATCTTTTGTCGCTGCATGCAATTCGATGCGCGACCGCCAATCGCCAGATCCAAGCCGTTCCATGGCTTGCTGGAGCCAAGCAATGGGGCGAGTGGCGCGGCGGATGATCCACCATCCGGCGAGGCATACGATCAAAATGGCGGAAACAGACCCTGCTAAGTTTGCTGCTTGTTGTTTCAAAAGCGGCCACAAATAGTCCTTTTCTGGAATGGCAATCATGTAGACCGCTCCTTGCAAATCACTTGAACTAGAAAATGCAGCCAGCCATTGGTCTGTATGCAAAACACCTTGCTTCTTTTTCAATATATCGCGCACGACCTGTTCGGGCAGCATTTGGTTAGGCGAGGATGGCCGTTTTGCCACCGCCCTTCCCGTTTTCGTTACAATCAATTGCACCGGATGAAGGTGTAAGGCGTGGAATTTCCGTTCATTTAACGTCAATGAATAATTCAGTTTTTGAGAAAACGCTTCATTGGTCGTTGTCGCTTTTAAAATAGAAATTTTTTCAACCATCGTTTCGCTTGATAGCTGCAACTGTTGTTGGATCGACTGAATCGCTGAATGGCGCCCTTGAATATAGCCGATTGAGGTGATGACAAGGGCCGACAACGTCGTTGTAAGCACCATGGCCATCATGGCAATGGTCTCAAGTCGAAAGGCGTTCCATAAAGAACGTGATCGCTTTGTTTCCATTTTCGCTGAGTTCCCCCTTAACTGGAAGCTATTTTATACTATAACTTGCCATTATGAAGAAATGGTCAACGTTGTGTTGAAAATATGTAAATAAAAAGCTCGTTCCCCCCCCGCAACAGGGTTCGACGATATGTGTGTTGAAAATATGGAAACAAAAAACGAGGACAAGCAAATCGATTGAAACATTGTGCCAACTTTGGTAAGCTAATCTCAAGCGAACGCGTTGGCGTTCGTGTACATAAACCAAAAAGGAGGAGATCGGTATGCCATTTGAATTGCCAGCATTGCCGTATCCGTACGATGCCCTGGAGCCGCACATCGACAAAGAAACGATGAACATTCACCACACGAAGCACCATAACACATACGTGACAAATTTGAATGCGGCGCTTGAAGGGCATCCGGATTTGCAAAACAAATCGCTCGAAGAATTGCTCAGCAATTTGGAAGCCCTTCCGGAAAGCATTCGCACGGCGGTGCGCAACAACGGCGGCGGCCATGCGAACCACTCGCTTTTCTGGACGATTTTGTCGCCAAATGGCGGCGGTGAGCCGACAGGTGAGCTGGCTGAGGCGATCAACAAAAAATTCGGCAGCTTCACCGCGTTTAAAGACGAGTTTTCGAAAGCAGCGGCTGGCCGTTTCGGTTCTGGTTGGGCATGGCTTGTCGTGAACAACGGCGAGCTGGAAATTACGAGCACGCCGAACCAAGATTCGCCGATTATGGAAGGCAAAACGCCGATTCTCGGCTTGGACGTTTGGGAGCATGCGTACTACTTGAAATACCAAAACCGCCGTCCGGAATACATTGCCGCATTCTGGAACATTGTCAACTGGGACGAAGTGGCGAAACGGTACAGCGAAGCGAAAGCGAAGTAATCAACAAAGCGGGGCGAAACAAAACGCCCCGCTTTTTTTCGACGAAGGGTGCAGGCAAAGGGAGCGGTTTTCGTTGCGCCGGGTGCATAGAGGCTGCGGAAACGGCCACACTACCGGATAGATGAAAAGGGGAGTTTGCAATGGCATTTTTCCAAAAACTAACCGGCCAAGAACAAGTGAACCGCGATTTGTTGCTTTTGCTTTGCATCGGTGGGGTTTACGCGCTCGGTGTTTCCCTGTCGAACACGTTTGTCAACATTTATTTATGGAAACAGACCGGCGATTTCCGCGACTTGGCGCTATACAATTTGGCGATTGTCACGATGCAGCCGCTGACGTTTATTTTCGCCGGCCGGATGGCAAAACAAATTGACCGCATTCTCGTTTTGCGGCTTGGCGTGTCGTGTTTAGCCGTTTTTTTTGTCACGGTTTTGCTGGTCGGCTCTCGCGCCCATCAATATTTGCTTTTTCTCGGTGCGCTGCTCGGCGTCGGCTATGGTTTTTATTGGCTGGCATTTAACGTGTTGACATTTGAAATTACCGAACCGGAGACGCGCGACTTTTTTAACGGTTTTTTCGGGGTGTTGACCTCATCAGCCGGCATGATCGGGCCGATTGTCGCCGGTTATATCATCTCATCGCTCCATGGAGCGAAAGGGTATACGTTCGTTTTCTCGCTGTCGCTCGGCTTGTTTCTTGTCGCTGTGCTGCTCAGCTTTTTCTTGAAGCGCCGCGCGGCCTCGGGGAAATATTTGTTCGTCCGCATTTTAAAGGAGCGGAATGAAAACCGGAACTGGCGGCTCATTACGAATGCCCACTTTTTTCAAGGATTGCGTGAAGGCACGTTTGTGTTTATCATTTCCGTGCTTGTGTATGTCACTTCTGGAAGTGAATGGGCGCTCGGCAAATTCGGGCTTGTCAACTCGTTTACGTCGTTTGTCGCCTATTATGCCGTCTCCCGGCTGATCAAGCGTGAATATCGGATGAAAGCGATTTTGTTGGGAGGAGCGCTGCTATATGGGGCGATTTTTTTGATCGTTTTCCATCCGACCTATCCGCGCCTCATTCTTTATGCCATCACGATCGCCATTGCGTATCCATTGCTGCTTGTTCCGTATTCCTCCTTGACGTTTGACGTCATCGGAAAGAGCTGGAAATCGGCCGAGGCGCGCGTCGAATACATCGTTGTCCGCGAATTGTTTTTAAACGCCGGACGGGTGGCGTCGATTTTCGCCTTTTTGACGGCTGTGGCGCTCTTTGGCGAAGAAGCTGGCATCCGCGTGTTGATGTTTGTGTGCGGAGCCGGGCATTTGGTGATTTATTGGTTTGTCCGCCGCATTCGTTTCACCGATGGCCATCCGGAGCACGGCCGGCGCGAGCGGCTTTTGCTTCGGCCGAAGCTGGCCGGCGAACGAGGCCGTTCGCCGGTGTGAGGGGCCAAGTTTTTCCCTAGCCATGCCCGCCTTTTTCTTTTACAATAGAAGGAGGGAAAGGAGGACCGGGGGATGAAACGGAAAAAGCGGGCGCAAGTGCCGATTCGGTTAAACATTTTGTTTTTCTTTGTTTTTTTGTTGTTTTCAGCGCTGATTTTGCGCCTTGGCGTCGTGCAGATCGTCTACGGTGAAGATTATCGGCGTGAAGTGGAGCGAACGCAGGATGAGATTGTCAGCACACCGGTGCCGCGCGGCAAAATTTACGATCGATTCGGCCGCGTGATCGTCGACAATACGCCGCAAAAGGCGATTACGTACACGCGCTCCAAAACGACTCAGCCGGAAGAAATATTGGACGTAGCAAGGAAACTCGCCCAATACATCGACATTCCCGATGCAGAGAAAAAAGTGACGGAGCGCGATATGAAAGATTATTGGATTTTGACCCATCCGGAAGAAGCCAAAAAGAAAGTGAGCGAACAAGAACGGAAAAAGCTCGCTGACCAAGGGCTGACACAAAAAGAGATCGACAAAAAGGTGTACGAATGGACGCTTGACCGTATCACCAAGCAAGATTTGGCGCAAATTTCGAAGTCGGAGCTTGAAGTGATCGCCATTAAACATGAGATGGAGAGCGGCTACGCCTTGACGCCGCAAACGGTCAAAAGCAAAGGAGTGACCGACCGCGAATATGCGGTCGTCAGCGAGCATTTGAGCGAGCTGCCCGGCGTCAATACGACGGTGGATTGGGACCGGAAATACGTCTATGACAATACATTCCGCTCTGTGCTCGGCAGTGTGACGGAAGAAGATGAAGGCGTCCCGCGTGAACGGCTCGATTACTTTTTAGCCCGCGACTACAGCCGCAACGACCGCGTCGGCAAAAGCTATTTGGAGATGCAGTATGAAGAAGTGCTGCACGGCAAAAAGGCAAAAGTGAAAAACGTTGTCGACAAATCGGGCAATGTCATCTCGGTTGAGCAAGTGTATCCAGGCGAGCGCGGCAAAGATCTCGTGTTGACCATCGATGCTGAATTGCAGCAAAAAGTCGAAGAGATCATTCAGCAGGAGATTTTGGCGACGAAGCGCAAAGGCCGGTCGCCGCTCTTGGACCGGGCGTTTGTCGTCATGATGAACCCGAAGACGGGCGAAGTGTTGGCGATGGCCGGCAAGCTTCTTCAAGATGGCAAATTTGTCGACTTTGCCATCGGCAACATCACGTCCGCCTATGCGATGGGATCGGCGGTGAAAGGGGCGACCGTTCTCACCGGCTTTCAAACCGGGGTGCTTCATCCGAATACGTATATCAAGGATGAGCCGCTGTATATTAAAGGAACCCCGGTGAAAAAATCATGGAAGACGATGGGGACGATCAACGAGCTGACGGCGCTCAAGCAGTCATCGAACGTCTATATGTTCAAAACAGCGATCGCCATTGGGGGCGGTGTGTATCGTCCGCACGCGCCGCTTCGCATCAATCCAGAGGCATTTACGACGATTCGCCACTATTTCAGCCAATTCGGCCTTGGCGTGAAAACCGGGATCGATTTGCCGAACGAACTTAGCGGCTTCCAAGGACAAAGCACGCGCGGCGGATTTTTGCTTGACTTAGCCATCGGCCAGTACGATATGTATACGCCGATGCAGCTGGCGCAATACGTCTCGACGATCGCCAACGGCGGCTATCGAATGAAGCCGCAGCTTGTCAAAGAAATTCGTGAGCCGTCGGCTGACGGAAAAAAACTTGGCCGAATCATGAAACGGTTCGAACCGGTTGTGCTAAACCGGATTGATATGAAGACGGAATACATCAAGCGAGTGCAAGAAGGATTCCGCCGTGTGATGCAAGAGCCGGGCGGAACGGCGTATTCGTACTTTGCGAGTGCTTCGTACAAGCCGGCCGGCAAAACGGGGACGGCAGAGGCGTTTTACGATGGACCGATCCAAAGCCGACGGAATGATCCAACGTACAACTTGACGCTCGTTGGCTATGCGCCGTACAACGATCCAGAAGTGTCGTTCGCTGTTGTCGTTCCGTGGGCGACGCAAGGGGAGAGCGACGGGATTAATGACCGGATCGGCCGCCGCATTTTGGACGCCTATTTTGAATTGAAAGCGAAGCGAGCCGCTGAAGGCGGGAGCAGCTTCGATGCGCAAGGCGGCGCGGAGGCCGCCGATGCGCGCTGACAGGAAAGGCGCCTAGCCAGGCGCCTCTTTTTTGCGCTTGCAAAAAAATGGATCTTCACCAAAAGTTGTACTTGATTTTTTCTGAACATACCCTATTTACGCTTGGGAGGGAAAATCAGCACGTTTTGCATATCTTTGTGCCGGAAACCGTATTGCTTGTCAAGTGCATGTTGTGGTGAAGAGCCAAAAAAATGATGTTTGTTTACAAAAACTTTACATACCGTCCACACAGCGTTAACGATCGTTTTGTATGCTCATGATAGGAAAAACTCGATCTTCCGCTGCCAGTGAGGGCGGAAGGAAATGAAAGGAGTCACGCCGATGAGGACGATGGCGGTGGTGGAGCGCCGAAAAGAGGACATTCCTTCGGCCCAGTTGGTGAAAAAAGAGGTCGTTTACGAAACGAATGGACTGAACGTATGGTATGGAGAGCATCATGCGTTAAAACATATTCACCTGTCTTTTTATGAACGCGAGATTACGGCGATTATCGGCCCGTCAGGATGCGGCAAGTCAACCTATATCAAAACGCTCAATCGAATGATCGAGCTCATTCCAAACGTCCGGCTCGAAGGGGAGATTTTGTATCGCGGCCGCCGCATTTTTGACACGTCATACCCTGTTGAACAGCTGCGGACGCAAGTGGGCATGGTGTTTCAAAAGCCCAACCCGTTTCCAAAGTCGATTTATGACAACGTCGCCTATGGGCCGCGCATTCACGGGATCCGCGACCGGCGGCTGCTCGATGAGATCGTCGAAAAAAGCTTGCGCCAAGCTGCGCTTTGGGAGGAAGTCAAAGATCGGCTTCATGAAAATGCCCTCGGTTTATCGGGCGGCCAACAGCAGCGGCTGTGCATCGCCCGCTGTTTGGCCGTCGAGCCGGATGTCATTTTAATGGATGAACCGACATCAGCGCTCGATCCGATTTCGACAGCGAAGGTCGAGGAGTTGATGGGCGAGCTGAAAACAAAATACAGCATCATCATTGTCACGCATAATATGCAGCAGGCGGCTCGCATTTCCGATCGGACAGCGTTTTTCTTAAACGGAGAAGTGATTGAGTACGGCGAGACAAAAACGTTGTTTTCTCGTCCAGCTGATCAGCGGACGGCGGATTATATCGCCGGGCGGTTCGGATGATAAAAGCGGCCGGAGGGCGTCAGGCATGACGGACAAAAAGTTCGTTTCAAAAAAGATGTGTTTTTTTCAAAAAACGCTGTTTGATGCGCAGACACAGCCTTAAGAAAAGGTGTCCCGGTCCTTTGGGAGGGACACCTTCTTTCGTTATGGTTCGGCAATCAAACGGCCGATGGCTGCGTAGTCCATATCGCTCCGCACGTTGTAGACGCCGGGGCGGATGGAGCGCGTCAGCCCATGTTGTTCCAAGTAGTCGTTGAAGGCGCGGGCGCTTTGAACGATGCCAGCCTCTTCAAGTTCGCGGGCAAATGTCTCTGGCGTATCTCCTTTTTGAATAACGAGTCGATAGACGTAAACGGTTTGCCCTGATGGTTCGGACATCTGCTTGGACGCCGCTTTCGGAGCGGCGTTCGGCTGAGCGCTGCGGAGCCTGTCGTATTCCTCTTTCGCCACGGCGACAAGCCCATGCTGTTTGAGGAACGTCTTGATTTCCGCTTCCGTCGGTGCAGCCGGGGGTGAAGCGTAATACGAGGCGCCGATCAGTGCTGTCGATGCAAGCAGCCCGAGGGCAAACGAACGCATGGATCGCTTGTTCATCGGCGCAACCTCCTTACCGCCCGCTCGACTTCCGCAACGGTCAGCCCCGTCTCACGGGCGATGTCTTCGAGCGGGAATCCTTGTTTATGCAAAAACAAGATGCGCCGATCGGCCGGCGACAATGATCCGCCAAGCCGCGGCGAAGCGGACCGTTGCCGCTCCGGAATGAGGAGCTCCTCCTCGATGACTTGCAGCCGCTTTTTGATCTGGTACGTTTCTTGCGCCAGGGAAACGGTCAAATGATCGATTTGTTCTTCGAGCGGTTTCAGTTCATCTTTCGCAAAAAAGGAAAGAACAAGGAGAATAATGGCTAGAGCTGCCAAAGCGATGATTGCGTATTCCACCACATGCATCCCTCCCCTTTTCACTATACCATACCATTCTCTGCTTGTGGCGCTCTTATTGAACAAAGATGAAATTTAGAGGTGGAAATCGCCGAAGAAAAATGGTATCATAGAAAGGTCTGATTATATATAAAGTATAAAGCTCGTTTGGAGGGAAAAAAGATGCGCGTGAACATTACATTGGCATGCACAGAATGCGGCGAACGCAACTATATTACATCGAAAAATAAACGCAACAACCCAGAGCGTTTGGAATTGAAAAAATATTGCCCGCGCGATCGCAAAGTCACGTTGCACCGCGAAACGAAGTAAGCAGTGGGAAGATGATTCCTGCTGCTTTTTATCTTTATGGGAGGAAGGGGAAGATGATGGACGGCAAACAGGAATGGCGCCAGCGCATGTTGAATCAGCTTCGGCAGCTTAAAGCGGCAGAAAAAGAGATGTACGATCGGCAAATCGCCGCTCATTTATATCGGTGGCCATTATGGCAAACGGCGCGGACGATCGCCATGACGGTGTCGAGAGAGACGGAAGTCAACACCTTGCCGATCATGGAACAGGCGTGGCGGGAAGGAAAAACGATCGGCGTCCCGAAATGCGATCCAAGGGCAAAAACGATGTCCTTTCGGCGGCTTGAGTCGTTTTCCCAGCTCGAAAAAGCGTACGCCGGATTGTTTGAGCCGATTGAAAAACAAACAACGCCGATCGACCGCGATGAGTTTGATCTCATCATTGTCCCGGGGGTCTGTTTTGCCAAAACCGGCTACCGGATCGGCTATGGCGGCGGGTATTACGACCGATATTTGCGGGGAGCTTCGGCGGTGACGGCAGCGCTGGCTTACTCCTTTCAAGTGATGGACGACATTCCGGCCGAGGAGCATGATGTGCCGGTGAAATTCATTATTACGGATCAAGGAGTTCTTCACTGTGAGCGATGAATGGTGGTATATCGCGGTCTCTGCCCTCGCTGCCGGCGGAGGATGGCTGTTGCGCTCGTTGTCCATATCAGGAGCGGCGGCAGCCGTTGTCATCGGCGCAGCGGTTGGATGCGGCTTTTCATGGGGCGGAATATGGGTGTTAGGCTGCTTTTTTGTCAGCTCCAGCTTCTTTAGCCACATCGGAAAGCAACGCAAGGCAAAACTGTCTGAAAAATTGGCGAAAGGCGGGCGGCGCGATGCCATCCAAGTGCTGGCCAATGGAGGGGTGCCGGCCGTGTTGGCGCTATTGGCCGCTGTCCGTCCCGACCCGATTTGGGATGATCTGTTTGTTGTCGCCGTCGCTGCAGCGAACGCTGATACGTGGGCGTCTGAAATCGGTTCTTTAAGCCCGTGGCCGCCTCGGGTTTGGCCGAGTTTTCGGCCGGTGGAAGCCGGCACCTCAGGGGCTGTGACGCTCCTTGGCACGGCTGCTTCGTTTGCCGGCGCACTGTTTATTGCGGCTGTTGGCGTGTTTTTTCTCGACGTCCGACCCGTTTTTACTCTTGCCTTTTTCGGTTGGCTCGGCAGCTGGTTTGATACGTGGCTTGGCGCGGCTTGGCAGGCGGCTTACTGCTGTCCGGCATGCGGGGCGACGACTGAGCGGAAACGGCATTGCGGGCAGGCGACCATTCATATGAAAGGCTGGCGGTGGCTTGACAATGATGCGGTGAACGTTCTTTCCGTCATCTTTGCGGTGCTGGCCGCCTTCGTGCTGGCGCGTTAGGCGCGCCCCGCTTCATATTTGGAGAGAAAAAGGGAAAAAGAATAACGAGCATGTCATATGATAGGAGGAACAACGATGAATAAATGGTCGTACTCGCTGCTTGTCGTTGCCGCTTTATGTCTTGCTTACCGCTATCGCTACCGAATGGCCGCCTTCGCATTGCGCGTTCCGCCGTTGCGAAAGCAACTTGTCCGATTTGCGCTCCACATTCCTCCTGTGCGCAACGCCCTTGTTTCGCAAATGTTGCGTCCATGATGCAATAGCGGTGAATCATTTTTGAAGAAGTCGGTTATGAAAAAACCGGCCGCGGCGGCCGGCGCCCGCCGGCCCATTCGCTCCGGTTTGCCGGACGGTCGATGAGTTGGCTTTGTTGCTGTTTGTCGGACTTGGCCTCGCCAGGGAAAGGGAGAGGAGAACGTGATGGGAACGATGGATGTACTGTTTTGGCAGCTTGTTCAGTGTTTGTCTCGCGGCGGCTACCGCATCGTACGGATGTCTGAGCAGGCCGATGAAGTATGGCTGGAATCAAACCATTGGCGTCGCCCAACACTCATCCGCCTCGTGCGCGCTGATTTTGATTGGAGCCGATCGTTGCGCCTTGATATGGAATATACATGGCAATTCGTTCAGCAAATGAGGGGATGGAATTTCAGCAAAGCGGGCCGGGTCATCAATGTTTATGTGATGGCGTATCCGCCGGTTGACGATTGGGAATTTCTTGTCGCCGAGCCGTTGCCGCTCTCTGGAGCGTCCGATGGCGTGCTTCATACGCTCCTCCTTCACAGCGGCAATATGGGGGACGTGCTGCCGCGGCTTGCGGAGATGACGGGTGTTGCGCTCCGTTTTGAGCCGCCTGTGGAAACGTCCGATCCGTTTGCTGCCGCCGAGCGCTTAAAGCGCGAGGTGGTCCGCGAATGGCGGCGCCGCCGTGAGGAGGAACGGCGCATTTTTGAGTATGGCAAGCCGATGTTCACCCGGCTGTTCATCGTCGTGCAGGTTGCGATGTTTTTGGTTCTCGAATGGAGCGGCGGGAGCACGAATCCGGATGTGTTGATCCACTACGGCGCCAAATTCAATCCGCTCATTGAGGCGGGAGAATGGTGGCGGCTGTTGACGCCGATGTTTTTGCATATTGGTTTTTTGCATCTGCTGACCAACACGCTTGCCTTGTATTATTTAGGGATCACGGTTGAGCGGCTGTACGGCTCGCTTCGCTTTTTGTTCATTTACGTAACGGCTGGATTTTTCGGAGCGCTGGCGAGTTTTTTGTTTACACCATCATTATCGGCCGGGGCGTCGGGAGCCATTTTCGGGCTGTTCGGGGCTCTTCTTTACTTCGGCACTGTCTACCGGCATTTATTTTTTCGAACGATGGGAATGAACGTCATCAGTTTAATCATCGTCAACCTGTTGTTTGGCCTGCTTGTTCCCGGCATCGACAACGCCGGCCATATCGGCGGACTGGTTGGCGGTTTTTTGGCGGCTGGCGTCGTTCATTTGCCAAAACACACCGCTTTAGGGCGGCAGGCGGGAGCGTTGGCGGTGTCGGCGCTGCTTGTCGCCGCTGGCTTATGGATCGGATTTCGGTAAACGCCCCCACTTCGCTTTGTTTGAAGTGGGAGGTCTCTTTTCGAAATGTGTTAAAGAAGTTGCACGAGCATCACTTTTTCCCCGTTTTTCGCTTCAATGAGAACGAAGAGCCTGCTGTAATCTTTGCGAATGAGAATGAGCGGCATCGTGCTGCCGATTGGCGAGAGGATGGATCCATCCTCTTTTTTTATGCCAAGGATGTACGACTTGTACAATCCTTCCCAAAGACGGCCGATGACGGTTTGCGTTTTTGCCGTTGACAACCCCGGCAACGGTTGTTCCGTGTAGGCGACGAGCTCCGGCAAATAAAGGGTGTAATAATCTTTCTTTGACAAAGAAAAGTGGGTGATCAGCTCGTCCGCTTTATGACGAAGAAATTCATTCGTGGCTTTGTTCAAGACGCGTTGCCATTCGCGCTCGTCATCTGTTCTTGGCCGCCGGAACGATGCGCGCGGATGGTACGGTGAGTCAATGACGTACAAATAGCTGCTTGACATCGTTTGGCTGCTTGTGATGTTCTCTCTTGTATGCAGCTCGCCGTGATGGAACGAGACAGCTTGAAAAAAGCGGCTGTCCCGCATCCGGACCGTCTTTTCCATGTCGATCGCGTCCGTGTTCGTTTTCCATTTCGACAGCACATCGGCCAAGCGGCCATCGGCAAACAACAACGAGACGTCCTGACGCAAATAGGCGCGGCGGTTTAAAATGGAGGCGGCTGACCAGCGGAGCGCGTAGCGTCCGGGTTCATTGTCGCCCTCAAGCGCAAGCGATGTTTTCGCTTCGATGAACGCCGCTTCGCGATCAAGCGGGAAAAACTTGATTGTTTCAGCGGTCTGATCGTGCTCCCACAGCGAGGCGAGCGCGGCGGCAAGGAAAAAAGCAAGCGCCATGAAGGGGATCATCCATCGTTTCATGACATCCTCCCGGATTGGACAAGGTTTTCACCAATATATGCATTGCAAGGAACATTTATGTATGAATTTCCTCATGCTTGTCTATGATGGGGAGTATACAGTGCAAACGATGCAGGGGGATGACGATGGAGAAACAGATGCCCAAACGCCCGGCGTCCCGTCGCCTTCATGACAATGCATCCTATTTAGCCGAACGGCTTGGAGTCGGCAAGAGCTTCGATGTCATTCGCCTTGACGTCGAATATGGCGGCCGGGCGATGGCGTTGTTTATGATTGACGGATTTGTCAAAGACGATATTTTGCATTATTTGATGAGATATTTGTCCCGGCTTGAGGAACACGAACTAGACGTTCACCCGCTTGAGAAACTCCTGAAAAAATATCTTCCGTACGTCGAGATCGGACAGACAGACGACTTGGAAGAAGCGGTCGCGATGGTGCTTGCTGGGCCGACGGCATTAGTCGTTGACGGCGTTAGGCGGATCATTTTGATTGACGCTCGCACGTATCCGGTGCGCGGGCCGCAAGAGCCGGATACGGAACGGGTCGTACGCGGGGCGCGCGACGGTTTTGTCGAGACGATCGTCTTTAACACTGCGCTCATCCGCCGCCGCGTACGCGACCCTTCCTTGCGCATGGAGTACGTGCAGGTGGCGCGGCGCTCGAAGACCGATATTTGCATTTGCTATATCGAGGAAATAGCCGACCCAGAACTCGTTCGCCGCGTTCGGGAATCGATTACCGCTATTGACACAGACGGGCTGGTTATGGCTGAGAAAACGGTGGAAGAGTTTATTTCCGGCCGGCATTGGAATCCGTACCCGGTTGTCCGCTATACGGAACGCCCCGATACGGCAGCGGCCCATTTGTATGAAGGCCATGTGCTTGTGATCGTCGATGGATCGCCAAGTGTCATTATTACCCCGGCAACGTTTTGGCATCATTTGCAGCACGCTGAAGAGTACCGAAATAAGCCGATCGTCGGGGCGTATTTGCGGCTCGTCCGCTTTCTGGCCGTTTGGGCGTCGGTGTTTTTGCTGCCGCTTTGGTATTTGCTCATGATCGAGCCGGAACTGCTGCCGGATCCACTCCAGTTTTTGGGAAAGGCCAAATTGGGAGACATTCCGCTGTTTGCACAAATTTTGATGATTGAAATCGGGATGGATATGCTGCGAATGGCCGCCATTCATACACCGTCTTCGCTGGCGACCGCGCTCGGCCTCGTCGCCGCGCTTATGATCGGCGGCATCGCAGTGGAAGTTGGACTCTTTTCCAATGAAGTGATTTTGTATTTTTCTGTTACAGCCATCGGTACGTTTGCGACGCCCAGCTATGAAATGAGCTTGGCGAACCGGCTCGTCCGCATTGCCTTGCTCATTTTGTCGGGCCTGTTCGGCCTGTACGGTTATGTCATCGGCATCACCGTTTGGATTCTTGCCTTGGCGCGGATGACGTCATTTGGCGTTCCGTACTTATGGCCGTTCATCCCGTTCTCCTACCGAGCGATGCGCGACGTGCTCATCCGGTCGCCGATGCCGCTCAAAAACCGGCGGCCGGCGATTCTTCACCCGCGCGATCCTGACCGCTGACGCAGGTGCTGATTTTTAGCGCCTGCGTTTTTTGTGTACGCCCGGCATGGGTGCGACGCTATAGGGTGAAAGTCCCGAACGGGGGCTGGCGAGCGCCTACCGTTAGCTGAAAGCAAGGGTGTCCACCGCGAGGTGGAATCTGAAGGAAGCTGGAAGCAAACACTCGACCTGAGGTACACGAACCCAATGGGAGGCCGTCACAGTCGGACGAGTCTGCACAACAAGACGAAGTCCTAAGCCGCCAAGGGCTGTGGAGGTAGATTGGGCAGGTACATGAGTGGAAAGTGTCCATCCTTATCCGGGGAGGCCTGTACGGAACGCCTTCTGACGATGGCAACCAGAGTCGAAAGGCTCTGCTGAACGTACAGGAGTCAGCAGAGGCCATAGTACTGGAGTAAGGGACGCCTGAAACAGGAAGGGCCGAACGTCAACTCAGGGATGAATCAGACTCTTTCGAGATGTTGCGTGTCGAAGCAGAATTCCTTTCGGAACTCATCTGAGGAAGCAAGGGTGAAGCCCAGAGGGCCTCAGGTCGAGGGCTGAGCGCAACCCGGCAAGACCTGAATCTCATCCCGCGGAAGGAGAAGATCACGATGGCTTTGTTGGAACGCATCTTAGCGAGAGACAACCTCATCACGGCGCTCAAACGGGTCGAAGCGAACCAAGGAGCACCGGGAATCGACGGAGTATCAACCGATCAACTCCGTGATTACATCCGCGCTCACTGGAGCACAATCCGCGCCCAACTCTTGGCGGGAACTTACCGGCCGGCGCCTGTCCGCAGGGTCGAAATCCCGAAACCGGGCGGCGGCACACGGCAGCTAGGCATTCCCACCGTGGTGGACCGGCTGATCCAACAAGCCATTCTTCAAGAACTCACACCCATTTTCGATCCAGACTTCTCCCCTTCCAGCTTCGGATTCCGTCCGGGCCGCAACGCCCACGATGCCGTGCGGCAAGCGCAAGGCTACATCCAGGAAGGGTATCGGTACGTGGTTGACATAGATCTAGAGAAGTTCTTTGACCGTGTCAATCATGACATCCTGATGAGCCGGGTAGCCCGAAAAGTCAAGGATAAACGTGTGCTGAAACTGATCCGTGCCTACCTGCAAGCCGGCGTTATGATCGAAGGGGTGAAGGTGCAGACCGAGGAGGGGACGCCGCAAGGCGGCCCCCTCAGCCCCCTGCTGGCGAACATCCTTCTCGACGATTTAGACAAGGAATTGGAGAAGCGAGGATTGAAATTCTGCCGTTACGCAGATGACTGCAACATCTATGTGAAAAGTCTGAGGGCGGGACAACGGGTGAAACAAAGCATCCAATGGTTCTTGGAGAAAACGCTCAAACTCAAAGTAAACGAGGAGAAAAGTGCGGTGGACCGCCCGTGGAAACGGGCCTTTCTGGGGTTTAGCTTCACACCGGAACGAAAAGCGCGAATCCGGCTCGCCCCAAGGTCGATTCAACGTCTGAAACAGCGGATCCGACAGCTGACCAACCCAAACTGGAGCATATCGATGCCAGAACGAATTCATCGCGTCAATCAATACGTCATGGGGTGGATCGGGTATTTTCGGCTCGTCGAAACCCCGTCTGTCCTTCAGACCATCGAAGGATGGATTCGGAGGAGGCTTCGACTCTGTCAATGGCTTCAATGGAAACGGGTCAGAACCAGAATCCGTGAGTTAAGGGCGCTGGGGTTGAAGGAAACAGCGGTGATGGAGATCGCCAATACCCGAAAAGGAGCTTGGAGAACAACGAAAACGCCGCAACTCCACCAGGCCCTGGGCAAGACCTACTGGACCACTCAGGGGCTCAAGAGTTTGACGCAACGATATTTCGAACTCCGTCAAGGTTGACGAACCGCCTAGTGCGGACCCGCATGCTAGGTGGTGTGAGGGGACGGGGGTTAGCCGCCCCCTCCTACTCGATCTTGACGGCCGCGTCCGTTTGCCGCTACATTAAAAGAGGAAAAAAGGAGAATGAGTGGCCATGAAGACCGTATATGACGTTCAGCAGCTGTTGAAGCAGTTTGGCACGATCATTTACGTGGGCGATCGGCTTGCTGATTTGGAGCTGATGGAAGAGGAAGTGAAAGAGCTGTACCAGTCCCAGCTGATCGATGCGAAACAGCTGCAAGCCGCTTTGTTTATTTTGCGGCAGGAAGCACAAATGGAGCGGGAAAAACGGATGAAAAAAGGATGAGGATGCAATGGAACCATGGTTGGTAGGCATTGACCTCGGGGGCACGACAATCAAAATGGCGTTTGTCACCACCGAGGGTGACATCGTGCACAAATGGGAAATTCCGACGAACACCGCCAGTCGCGGTGAGCATATCGTCGCTGACATTGCCCGATCGCTTGAAAAGACGCTCGCCCAGCTCGGCGGAGCGAAAGAGAGGCTGCTTGCCGCCGGCATCGGCGCCCCCGGACCGGTCGAAGAGGAAACCGGCATGTTGTATGAGACGGTCAATATAGGGTGGACGAATTATCCATTGAAGCAACGGCTGGAAGAGGCGACGGGGCTGCCCGTTTCGGTCGATAATGACGCCAATCTCGCCGCGCTTGGCGAGATGTGGAAAGGAGCAGGGGGAGGAGCGCGCCAGTTGTTGTTTGTGACGCTTGGCACCGGCGTTGGCGGCGGTGTGATTGCCAACGGAGCCATTGTGCGCGGCATAAACGGTGCCGGCGGAGAGATCGGACATATGACGATGATCCCTGATGGCGGCGCCCGTTGCAACTGCGGCAAAACCGGATGTTTGGAAACGATTGCGTCCGCCACTGGCATCGTGCGGATCGCCAAGGAGAAATTGACCGCAGATGAGCGTCCGAGTGAGCTTCGCAACGGGGATGTGACGGCCAAAGCGGTGTTTGACGCCGCCAAAGCGGGCGATGCGCTGGCATTGGAAGTGGTCGATGAAGCAACGTACTATCTTGGTTGGGCGTTGGCGAATGCCGCCAATGTGACGAACCCGGAGAAAATCGTGATCGGCGGCGGCGTGTCCAAGGCGGGTGACATGCTTGTCGAGCGCGTGGCCGCCCATTTCCGCCGCTTCGCGTTCCCGCGCGTCGCCGCTGGGGCGAAGCTTGTTTTAGCGACGCTTGGCAACGATGCCGGCGTCATCGGCGCCGCCTGGCTGGCGAAAGAGCTTGTCGGCGCGTAAACAACGGAAGGTGTCCCAAAAAGGTCGGGGCGCCTTTTCTTATTGTTGATGATTATGAGATGGGAACGAACTTTGAAGAAGGAGATGTTTGTGAACATTCGCGCACTGCCGCCTGCCAGGCGTTCATTTTTTGCCGTCTGCCGACATATGTTAAGGTAAAGAAATGGGAAGGGGAGACGGCGCATGCACCTTCAAGCATGGCCCGGCGATACGTTTGAAACATATGGGCGATGGTTTTCGGTGCCGACTGAACTGATCATCGATTCGAATCCGCATGTCAAAGAGGGATTGCGCCCTGGGCAGATCGTTGCCATCCCGGGATACGCGCCAATCGATACGTGGGAAGCGCTCGCTGACCGCCTATCGCTGCCGACGGAGGTGCTGCGGCGGCTGCCGGGGGCGATGGCGGTCATCAACGGAACAGCGCCGTTGCCGAAGCGGATTTCGTCCCCGGTCGTCCGCAGCGTCCGTCCGTATGATTTTGCCGCTTTGATGGAGGATATCACCGCCCTCGTCTGTCGCTATCCGTTTGTGCGTCAGCGGACGATCGGTCATAGCGTTCTCGGCTTGCCGCTCGTTGAACTGCAAATCGGCCGAGGACCGGTGCGCGTGCATATGAACGGATCATTCCACGCGAATGAGTGGATCACGACGGCCGTGATCATGGCGCTCATCGACGAGTACGCGAGGGCGTTGGTTAACGATGACGAGCTTAATGGCCATCGGGTGCTTGATTATTACCGTAAAGTGACTCTTTCCGTTGTGCCGATGGTCAATCCCGACGGCGTCAATCTTGTGCTGAACGGCCCGCCGGAAGAAGAGCCGCATCGGAGTGAAGTCGTCTGCATCAACGGTGGATCGCTCGACTTTTCGCAATGGAAAGCGAACATCCGCGGCGTTGATTTAAACAATCAATTCCCAGCTAACTGGGAAATAGAACAGGCCCGCAAACCGCCGAAAGCGCCGGCACCGCGTGATTTTCCAGGATTCGCCCCGCTTACGGAGCCGGAGGCGAAAGCGATGGCGGCGCTCGCCGAGTCAGGCGATTTTGCGATGGTCGTCGCGTTTCATACACAAGGCAAGGAAATTTATTGGGGATATGAAGGGTTCGAGCCGCCGGAGGCGAAGGCAACGGTTCAGGCGATGGCCGAAGCAAGCGGCTACCAGGCTGTTCGCTACATTGACAGCCATGCCGGCTACCGCGATTGGTTCATTCAAACGTGGAAGCGGCGCGGTTACACCGTAGAGCTCGGCGAGGGTGTCAATCCGTTGCCGCTCTCGCAGTTTGCACGAATATACCGCGACAGCCTCGGCCTGTTTTTAGCAGCGCTCAAAATGGCATAAAAAAACGCAAGAGGCATGATTGGCCTCTTGCGTTTTCAGTGCGTGCCGGTTGGAATGCCGTGATGTAAAATGGTCATAATGGTAAACCAGCCGAATACGGCGGTAGTGGCAAGTCCAAACAAAAATCCGAGCACGTTTTTCTCGCGCAATGTACGGAGCATTCCATAAAGGGCAAGCAGCGTTACAAGTGCAAAAATAATGACCGTACCCATCGTTTTACCCCCTCATGAAACAGTATGTACAAACGTGTCCATTCTTTTTCATTGTAATCTTTTTTCCCCCATTTGTCGAGGTCCCTTTCTCTTTTCTCTTCCATCGCTTGAAAAAAAACAGTAAAATAAAGTTAAATATTGGACATGCCAAGAAAAGGAGGAGATCGTATGGAATGGACGCGCATCCCTGTCGGTCCGATTCAGGCCAACGCTTACTTGTTGTCGTCTGCAGACCGACAATGCCTGATCGTTGACCCCGGCGCGGAAGGCGCGGAGCTTGTCCGACGGATCGAGGAAAAAGGGCTGACCCCGTTGGCGATTTTGCTGACGCATGCGCATTTTGACCATATTGGCGGCATCCCGGACGTGCTTGCCCGCTGGGACATTCCAGTGTATGTGCACGAAAAGGAAAAACAATGGCTGCAAGATCCGGCATTGAATGGCTCGCTTTATTTCGGCGGTCCGGTCGCTGTCCGCTGCGAACCGACATGCCTGAAAGGACCGACGGCGCTGAACATTGGTCCGTTTGCGTTGGATGTCCGCGAAACGCCGGGTCATTCCCCGGGCAGCGTCTCGTATTATTGCAAACAAGCCAATATTGTGTTTTCCGGCGATGCGCTGTTTGCCGGCAGCATCGGACGCACGGATTTGCCAGGCGGCAACCATCAGCAGCTGTTGAAAAGCATTCATGACGAACTGCTTACGCTGCCGGAGGAAACGATCGTTCTTTCAGGCCATGGGCCAGAGACGACGATCGCCGCAGAGATGGATGCAAATCCGTTTTTGCATGGGTTTTCGTAAGAAAAAAAGCCGTCTACGCCGGCTTCACACAAGCAATCCCCTCGGGCAAACGCAGGGGGCTCCTTTGGACAAGGAAAAGCGCAACGGAAGGCCTCCTGGCGCCGGAACACAAAAAAACCCTTCTTAGCCGCGCCAAGAAGGGTTTTTGGGGGATGTTCTATCCACAATAATGGGAGGGGATATAGTTAAGCTGCTACTATAACAATATATGATTATTTTCACTATGTCAACAGTAAAAAAGTGAACGACTCCCACTTCACTTTGCTTGAGGCGGGAGCTTCTTTCGGAATGATGAGGAAGACGGGGTAGAGAAATGGTGATGGATCGATTGTATGAACAGATTGCCGCGGCGCCGGGTGGGCGGGTGTCGTACGCCGATTACATGCAGATGGCTCTTTACGATGAACGATTCGGCTACTATATGCGAGAGCGGGAGAAAATCGGCAAGGGAGGCGATTTTTTTACGAACAGCTCATTCGCGCCGGTGTTTGGCAAAGCGCTTGCTTCGCTTTGGGTTCGGATGGTGGAACAGAGCGGCCTGCCGCCGGCTGTTTGCGAGTGGGGGGCGGAGACGGAAGATTGGCGCTTTCGGTATTGGAAGAATGGAAGAAAAAAAGTCCACATACATACGACCGCTTGTCGTATACGATCATCGACCAAAGCCCGTTCCACCGCCGGCGCCAGCGCGAAACGCTTCAACCCGCAGCCGAGAAGGTGGAGCAATATGACGATGTCTCTCGCTGGCTGGCCGAGCGTGGGCCGTTTTCCGGCATTGTGTTTAGCAACGAATTTTTTGATGCATTTCCCGTTCACGTCATTGTAAAGGAAGGCGGCGTTTTGCACGAATGTTTTGTCGCCGCCCGCGATGGCCGGCTCGTTGAAGAAAAGGCGCCGCTTTGCCGTCCCGCTATTGTCCGCTATTTACATGAGCGCGGATTGGATCTTGCTGAAGGGCAAAGGCTTGAGGTGCCTCTCGCGATGAAGGCGTTTTGGCTCGAGGTTGGGACGCTGTTTCATCAGGCGGTGATGGTGACGATCGACTATGGCTATACGGACGAACAGCTGCGCGCCCCGGCGCGGCGGCATGGAAGCTTGCGCGGATATTTCCGTCATCAGCTTGTTGCCGACCCGCTTCGCCATCCGGGGGAGATGGACTTGACGAGCCATGTACAATGGGATGCGCTTCGCTTGTACGCCCGTCAGGCCGGGTGGGAGGAAGTGGCGTTCGTTCGCCAAGATCGGTTTTTGCTCGCAGCCGGCCTTTTGCATGAATGGGACGTTTCAGAAGGCGACGATGTCTTTTCGCTGGCAAGCCGCCAAAATCGAATGATCCGCGCGCTGATCGCTGACGATGGCGTCAGCCGCTTTTTTGACGTGCTGATCTTGCAGAAAGGGATGAGTTTTGCCGCGCGCGACTTTTGGCCAGCGCCCGAGTTTTTGCCGGCCGATTAACGGCTTCCTTCGCTGATCTGCAATGGAGAAAAGGAGTTCTGGTCAAAGCGGCAAAAAAACAGGCAGGAGGTTCTGCCTGTTTTTTATTCGCCCATGCCGGGCACCATCATAAACGTCGTCCAATACGTAAACGCCGCGAAGAAGATCGTCAAATACGCCCCGAAAATGTAAATGTACATTCTTTCGGTCAGCTTTAAAAAGCCGAGGAACAGGAAAAACACCGTTTGCCCAAAGAAGATGAGCGACGTCGTATGCATGTGGCCGAGGTAAAACATGACAGCAAAAATGCCGGTCCAAAAGGCGAGCACGCGGAACATACGGTCCATTCTATATCCCTCCTTTGTTTGAAACCATTGGTCCTTACTTATTATAATGTACAACGATTGGGAATGTAAATAACGCTTTCGGACAAGGGGCAAGAAATAAAGCTAAGGCCGGCCGTTGATTTTTTTAGACAAAAAAGAAGGAAGGAGGGACGCTGTCACGGACGGATGACGATGCGGTAGGCGCAGCGATGGCTGCCTTCCATCATATTTTCCGTTTCCGTTACTTCAGCACCGGCAAACAGCGTCTCGACCATTCCTTCCAAAAAGGAGTGATGCATACCGCAAACCGTATCAGGTGCTTGCGCTGCGATTTCCTTGAACGGGCAGTTGAAAATATCGAGGTAAAGCACTCCTTTTTCTTCATCATGGTGCAACTGCGGCAAACATCCAGCCGCTTCGGCCGCTTCTTCCATTATAGCGATTTTGTCTGCCATGGTGAGCGCGCTCGCTGCGCTGTTATGCGGCAAACGGCTGGCGACGAGCTCACGGCCGAATCGTCTTCCTGTTTCACGCAACGCCTCGCTTCCAACGGGACCGAGTTTGGCCATCGTTTGAATGGCGATGCGGGCGAGGAGTTGATAATCGCGGAACGGAAAATACAGCCCGATCACTTCGTCGGACAGCCGATACAGCCGGCTCGGCCGTCCGCCTTTTCCCGTTTTTTGCGTATCCGATACGACCATTCGAACGTCCTCAAGCTTCGTTAAGTGCAGGCGTGCGACATTTGGATGGATATGGAATTTTTCTGCGATTTCTTGAACGGAAACTTCGCGATGCACTTTTGCCATGTATTCATAAATATGAAATCTTGTCGGGTCAGACAACACGCTTGTGATTTTCAATGTTTGTTCCATCGGTTTCCCTCCCAAATGAATCATTGATATGGTTATTATAATGAAATCGTCCAAAGCGAGGAATGATTTTTGTCACTGCTTTCAGTGAGTGGACTGACATTCAAAAAAATTTCACAAAAAAGCTGCGCCAAAAGCAGGATAACGACTCATGCTCGTCGAAATAGAAAGCAACCTGTCGAAAGGAGGGAATCTGTGCTGAACGAGATCGAACAAACGGCAAACCGCCTCCTCGCTGAAGCGGTGCAGCGCCGCGCCTCGGATCTCCACCTCGTTCCGCGCCGCCGTGATGCCGCCGTTCGTCTTCGGCTCGATGGCATGCTTGTCGACGTTGGCGCTCTTCCGAAAGAAACGGCGGAACGCCTCATCGTTCACTTTAAATTTTTAGCCGGCATGGACATCGGGGAACGACGCCGTCCGCAAAGCGGCGCCATGGAAGTAGCGGAGTTTGGGGAAACGGTGTATTTGCGTTTATCGACATTGCCGACGCTCTACGATGAAAGCCTCGTCATTCGACTTCTGCCGCAGCGCCTCTCGCTGCCGCTTCGCGAACTATCCTTATTCTTCCACTCCACCGCACGATTATTTTCCTTCATGCAGCATCCGCAAGGACTCGTGCTGTTGACCGGTCCGACGGGGTCAGGAAAAACGACGACCCTGTACACCCTTCTTGATCTTTGTCAAGCGGAAAGGCAGCGCAATATCATCACGCTTGAAGATCCAATCGAAAAACAGAACGAACGACTGTTGCAAGTGCAAATCAATGAAAAAGCAGGCATCACGTACGCAGCTGGGTTAAAAGCGGCGCTGCGTCATGACCCGGATGTGTTGATGGTCGGCGAGATCCGCGATCATGACACGGCGGCCATTGCCATCCGTTCAGCATTGAGCGGCCATTTGGTCGTATCGACGATGCACGCCGCCGATGCAGTCGGCGCCGTCTACCGGCTGCATGAATTCGGCATTCCGCTCGGCGATTTGGCTGAGACGCTGCTTGCCGTCTCTGCCCAGCGGCTTGTCGAGCTTTGCTGCCCGTTGTGCGGCGACGATTGCCATCCATCGTGCGGCCGTCTTGGGCGCCGCCGGCGCACGGCTGTTTATGAGTTGCTTTGCGGTTCAGCCCTGGAGGACGTGATTCATTTTCTCTCCAATGGGAGAGGGAAGCCCAAGCGCTCTTATATGACGCTCGCTCGCTTGATCCGCAAGGGGATTGCGCTCGGCTACCTGCCCGTCCGCATGCTTGAGCTCGTCGGAGGGGAAGAAAGATGAAGCGCAAAATGTGGCCGCTTGTTGAACAGGCGTTGTTTTTCACCCGGCTCGGCCGGCTGCTCGAACGCGGTTACCCCCTTGGGCAAGCGCTTGAGTTTTTGGCCATCCAAGCTCCAACACACCGGCGGCTGGAAATAGAGCGCTGCCTGCAGCAGCTGCGCGCCGGGCTGCCGCTGTTTGCGGCTGTCGAAGCGCTGTCGGTCGACCGCATGGCGGTGAACCTTCTCTTTTTTGCCGAACGGCATGGCGACTTGCCGCGCGGCATGGCAGAGACAGGGGAAACGCTGGCGCAAAAAGCGCGCTTCCAAGAGCAACTTCGCCGCTTCAGCCGCTATCCGATGTTCCTTCTTTCTTTGCTCATCATCATGCTCGTCTTGATGGAATGGTGGCTGCTGCCGCAGTTTGAACGGGCGGCGGCGGCGTTTTCTCCACAACGCGGGCACACCGCTTGGCTGCTTGCGGTGGTCGCCCATGCCCCTATGGCGATGGCGGCCATCGCCGTCTTGGCGGTGTTCTCCGGGCTGTTTTACACCGCTTGTTTCCGCCGCTGGCCGGTCTCCCGAAAACTTCAATTCGCTTTGCGAATTCCAGGGCTTGCTTCTTTTCTGAGACTGTTTGTCACCTGCCTGACCGCCCGCCAGCTCGGGCGCCTGCTGCAGGCCGGATTGTCGGTTTATGATGCGCTCGGCGTGTTCAGCGAGCCGTCGTCCTGGCCGTTTTTGCAAATGGAAGGCCGGCGCCTTCGCGACGGGTTGATGAAAGGGATGACGCTTGACGGATTAATCGGCGCCGCCCGCTATTACGAACAAGAGCTGGCGCTTGTCATCCGCCACGGCCAGTCGAACGGCGAACTTGGCAAAGAACTTGAACATTACAGCGAGTTTTTGCTGCAGGTGATGGAACAACGAATCGAGTCGGTCTTAAAATGCATGCAGCCGCTTTTATTGGCAGTCGTTGGCTCGTTTGTCGTCGGGATGTATTTGGCGATTTTGCTGCCGATGTTTTCGATGTTGAATGAAATGTAGCAAGGATGGGACGGCTCTGTAGGAACAAGATGCTTAATCTTGATGGGTTGGCTCCTTGGAACTCACATTTCGCACCCTAACAAGGTCAAAACGAAGGATTTTTTATTTAGTTTTTCAGAATAACTTTTTGGCCAACACAACGAGCGATGGCAATCCTTTTTTTACCATCGCTGGTCGTTCCGTATCACGTTACACGTAGATGCTCTCATCCATGCCCAATCCCTGCAGAATCCTTCGCTGGTCCGGGTTGAGGGGCGATCGAGTGCGCGTTGGATGCGCCCGTCTGGCAGCTCCAGCAGGATGACGTTCACATATTGAAACAGCTGAAAAATCGCCTGTCCCGTTGGCCGTGTCAACTTGCGGCCTCCCGCACCCTTTAACGGACGTTCGGGTGTGATGAACTGGCGCACCCGGCGCTGAAAAACGCGGTAAATCGCTAGGGCCAACAGAAACAAATAGCCCAATACGGCGACCCGTTCCGGTTTTTTGACGTAAATCTCATCGGTGAAAAACGGATCTTTCAAAAACGCGAAGTTCATTTCCACCGAGATTTGCCCTTTATACAGCTTTAGGATCTCTTGGGCATCCATGGGTTGGCCCTTCCATTCCTTCGGAACGGTCGTGACGAGGACAAACCGGGACGCTTTCCGTCTTGCCTGTTCCCATGCCGGTTGGTCGAATTCGACGTTTAGGCGAAGGGTGTACAGCGTCTCCGTCTCGGGCTCCGCCCCTTTTTTCGGCCGTCCGCGCCGTTTTTTCGGACGCACGATCTCTTCGACCGCGGCCTCCACTCGATGAAACCGAGGGCGAAGGGACGCCTTGAGGGACGTCAAGGCTTGTTCGGCGTCTTCGCGGCAGGAGAAGGGGTGGCGCTCCCAACGGACTTGTTCCTCACAAAGAAGCTCCGCTTCTTTGGTTCGTTCTTTTTCGAGCGTCTTTCCTTTGCGCTGGTCGAGGGCGCTCGATTCGACGACGATCAGCCGAACCGAGTGGCCTTCATAGGTCGAGGCCGTTTCCCATACCCGATACGTAGCGCCGTTTCTCTCCGCTAGGGTAAAGGGTTTGCTCCACGGGATGTGAGGCGAATCGGCCTCCGCGAGCGCCTGTTTCACGATCCGGAGCGATGAAGGGCCTCTGGTGATCAAAAAGGCACGGGCGGCTTTGGTCTGCGCCAAGGTGTCTTTTGTCATCGCGGCGGAATCGGCCACGTAAATCCACTCATCGTCGATCTTGGCTTGTTTGAACTGTTCGTGGATCCGCGACAGCACCTCAGGATTCCACGCCTTATCCGATCGATTGCCGTCGTGCACATCGCCGTAAAACGGGATGCCGTCCTCGTTGCCGACCAGTCCAAAGCCGATCTGTTTTTGCCAACGATGATGGCGGTTGTAGCCATGTGTGATCTGCAGAGCCTCCAACGAGGCCGATTCATAGGCTCCGTAAACCGTCTTGTCCGTCGTATCGGCATGAAAGACTCGGAGGGAAAGGCCTTCTTTGCGATAAATATGAATCAAGCAAGTGCTGATGACCTTGTGAATATCGGCCTCATACAAGCGATCGAGATGACGAGCCAAGGCATCGTCGTTCAACCAGGAAGGTTGGAGACCGGGACGGATGAGTTTCTCTAAATCGATCTCCTGAGCCCATCGTTCTAAGTGAACCAGGGCTTGCCGGCCGTCAAATAGATTGTAAAGGATGGCCTGAACGGCATCGCTGACTCGTGTTTGGCACTGTGGATCGACGGGTACAAGATGGTCAATCAAGCGGGGGATGTCCAGCTTTTTGACTAGAACACTTATTATATTCAAATAATCATTACGATAGACCCCTTTGACTTTCACATTCATGAGAGAAAAACTCCTTTACATTCCTTGTGTGTCAAGGATTCATTCGACATCGGAACAAAAAATCCTCCCGATTTTCGTCGGGAGGGTGCGAAATGTGAGTTGGAAGAGGGGCGCGCCCCTCCTCCCAAGGCCCAATCAATGAACAGATTCGATGGTCAAGGAACCGATCGAACTGAACCGGTCATTCGCTAAGCGCTCTTTCTGAAATTTCGTATGCGAGGAGGAGTGACAATGAATCAAAAGGGATTCACATTGATCGAAATGTTGATCGTGATGATGGTGATTTCTGTTCTGTTGCTGATTGCCATTCCGAATATAACAAAGCACAACAGCATGATCAATTCGAAAGGATGCGAGGCGTTTTTGAACACCGTGCAAGCGCAGGTGAAAGCGTATGAGATGGAGCATAACAAAATTCCGACGGTGCAGGAATTGCTCGCTGGCCGCTATATCAAGTCGGACAAATGTCCGAACGGTCATGCGATCCAAATCAGCACGAACGGCGATGTGAGTGAAAGTGGCTCGTAACGGCGGGTTTACGCTGCTTGAGATGCTGATCGTTTTCTCGGTGGTGCTCGTGCTTGCCGGGCTGGCTGTTCCGACGCTTGGCGGCGCTGTGCGCCATCAAGAGGAGATGTATATGCTGGCTGTGCTGCGCGCGGATTTGTATGGCGCGCAGCAGCATGCCATCGCCCGGCGGGTGAATGTAGCGGTTTTTTTTACCGACGGTGGCGCTGGGTACAAGGCGATTGATGCAGCGAGCGGCCGGCAGGTTGTCGCTCGTTCGCTCCCTTCTCCGTGGCGGTTTCGGCTCGGCACGCTGCGCAATCCGCTCATCTTTACCGACAACGGCAACATTGAACGGGCTGGAACCATTTGGATAGGGGTGGCCCAATGACGTATAAAGTCACCTTTTTGCTGGGGAAAGGGCGATTTTATGTGCAAAAAATGTAGCGGCGGATTTTTGCTTGTTGAAGCGTTGTTCGCTTTGGCGCTGCTATGGACGACAGCGGCCGTTCTTCTCCCGCTGTTGACGCAAATGGCGCAAGAGCGCAACAGCCTCATTCTCGAGGAGAAAGCGCGCCGGCTGTTGGCCATCGCGCTGTATGAGGAGCCGCTTGTCGGAGAAACCACCATTGCCGACGGGCGCACGGTATTTCGGCTGCAAGCGAGCGATGAAGGGGGCGAATGTGGAAAGTATGCGTGCGTTGGAACGATTACGCCGGCCGCGAGATGGAGCGGTGCGGGTATGGCAAGCGGTAGCGGCAAAAGAAAACGGGTTTACGATGATCGAAGCACTGTTGGCGCTGGCGGCTGCGATGGCGGTGGCGGCGGCCGTTCCGGCGCTGTTGTCCGTCCGCTTGCTGGCTCCGGAGCCGACGGACGCGTTTTCCCGATTGGAATGGCGGCTGTTTGTGCAACAGCTGCAAATCGAGCTGAATGAAACGAAGCAATGGTCGACTGGCGGCCGTGTCCTCTATTTGCAAAAATGGAACGGTAAGACAGTCAGTTTTTCTGTTGTTGCGTCAAGAGCCGAACTGATCCGCCAGGTGGACGGCGCTGGCAATGAAACGGCGCTCCGTCATGTGCGCACTGTTTCGTACCGCGCCGGCGCACGCGGGATATTTTTGCAAGTGACGGCTGATGACGGCACCGTTTGCGAGGCGTTTGTGGCGCGGGCGTTTTAGCGGGCGGCTTGTACGGTGAGACCCCCTTGACCGCCGCTTCCCCTTTTAGACTGGAAAAACGAGGGGAAGGGGAAATGGGTCGACAAGATGGCGTCATGTTTCCGATTGTGGCTGTTGTTTCTTTGTTGCTTGTCTTTTCTGTCATGCATGTCTTGCTCCTCTATGAAGCGGAACGACAGGCGGCTTATGCGGCCCGGCAGGCAGCCGAGGCGGACGAGCTTGTGCAGATGGCCGTGTTTGACGTAAAAGAACGCATCGCATCAGCAGATCCGTCGACCGCGGGAGAGGCTGGGGAATGGACCTATCCGCGCGGAATGGCCGCCTACCGGTGGGTGCGGGAAGATGCAGCGCACGTTCGGGTTTCTTTGTCCATCCGTTCGGCCTCTGGGCTGAGGCGCGCTGTCATGTTTACTGTCACGCTTCCGGCGCTTCATATTGTCGAATGGAGCGAGCAAAACGGTTAAAAGAGGAAAGAAGCGGAAAAACTAAAAGAAAAAAGGGGGGATTTGATGGCGGTCAATGATTATGTCAAGTTTGTCACCCAACAATTTGTCGCCTACATGGACTTGCCGAAAGAGGAGCGGAGGCAGCGGCGTCAGGTGCGGAAACAAGAGCAGCTTCCGCTTTCATACCGATTGTTTGGCATGGTGCCGCTTTCGCTTCGCTTGCTGTTTCGGCGCCGCCCGTAGCAGCCGCCCGCTGGCCTAGGCCGGCGGGCGGTTTTCGTGCCGACGGAAGGGGGTTCGTCGGTTTGAGCGTTCCGAGTCGGATGGACCCATCTCGGAGTTGATTCACGATGAGCGGGGCAGCAAATAAAACAGTCCGCCGTTGATGACGGAAACGGTGATGCGCGGCTTGTACTGCTTTTCCAACGCTTCCTTCTCAATATAATAGCACTCCGGCTTTTCTTCGCAGTCTTTGTAAAATTCATCAAGCAACGCCAAATCGTCGGCCCAGCGTCGGCGCGCCTCATCCGCCCACGCATGGTCGTCGGCGGCGATGCGGCTGCGTATGTATTGCTCGAGACGGCCGATGCCGCTTCTCGGCTTAATGAGCGGGGAGATGGTGAAACAGTAATCAGGGATTTTCGGCGTCAGCCGTCGCTCGCGCATCCGCTCATGAAACGACTCGACGATCGTTCCGCTAATGAGATGAAGACCAAGGGAGACGATTTCATCTTTTTTTCGGTCGCATTCGTACGAAATCGTGACGTTCATGCCGAGCCATGGATGGAGGGCGGCGTTGCCGTCCAAAGGCGCGCTTGGCTCCTCATACAGGCGGATGAAGCTGCCGCGTTTTTGCGCTGAGCGGAACAGCTGGTGCAGCCGGGGAGCGCCGAAATGGAGGCGCTCGCCTTTGAGTTTGTCCGTCCGCTCGCTCGCGCGGGTGATGAGCGTCAGTCGCATCGGCTGCGGGACGCCGCCTGTCCGTTCAATATAATGCCAGTAAAACGGCCGATTCATCAGCTCTTTGTCCATTTCTGCCGTCAGCTGCACGGTAAGGTAGTCGTCGCTTGCTTCCACAAACGTGCAGCCGTTGGCGGCAAAATAGCGTTCGACAAAGCGGCGGATTTCATGTTGCTGCATGCCGCTCTCCTCCTTCCTTTCCGAGCTGCTCCGCCAGCTCGATCATCGCGACGATGTTTTCCATTTTGATTTTCATCTCCCCTTCGCTCCGTGAATGAACGAAGGCGTCTTCGAAGTAGCGCTCCAGGTTGGCGAGGTTCATTTTCGCCAAAATGTCGTCCAGCTCGCCGACGACTCGTTCGAACAGGCGGATTTTTTCGTACAGAAGCGTTAAAATATGTTCTTCGACCGTCTGTTTGACAGCGAAGTTATAAATGTAGACGTCATCCGTCTGCCCGAGCCGGTGGACGCGGCCGATTCGCTGCTCAAGGCGCATCGGGTTCCACGGCAAGTCGTAGTTGATGACATAGCGGCAAAACTGCAAGTTGATGCCCTCGCCGCCCGCCTCGGTGGCGATGAACACTTGGGCGTGGTGTTTAAACAGTTCCTGCATCCAGTCTTTTTTGCCGCGCCGGAAGCCGCCGCGAAACGGAACGGACGAGATGCCGTGCTGCTTTAAAAACCATTGCAAGTACAGCTGCGTCGCCCGGTATTCCGTGAAAATAATGACTTTGTCATGAATGGAACGGATGAGCTCGAGCGCTTTTTCAGCCTTTGAATTCGTCTTGACGGCGTTGATTTTTTCCAATACGCGTTCAAGCGGCTCTGGAACCGCTCCGCCGCATTTATCGATCATGTTTTTGATCGTGAGAAACAGCGCCTCGCGGCTGCTGCACGCCTCGCGAAGAAGCGTGATGAGCGAAAACGAGCCGGCGAACGATTCGCGGCGGAGCGCCTTGACCGCTTCATACAGTTCCCGTTCCTCATTCGTAAACTCGATCAGCACCGGTTCAACGTGGCGCTTCGCCCATTCGATCGGCGTATCGGCGCGGCGGTTGCGGATCATCACTTTGTTGACGAGCGCTTTTAAATGGTCGTTCGTCTGTACGGCCCGCGTTTTTCCGTACGTTTTGGCAAACTGTTCCGAGCTGCCTAAATGACCGGGTTTCAACAGCGAGACGAGGTTGAAAATTTCTTCGATCCGGTTTTGGATCGGCGTCGCGGTCAGGAGCAAACAAAACTTCTTTTTTAAATTTTGCACAAACTCGTAGTTTTTCGTTTTGTTATTTTTCAGTTTGTGCGCCTCGTCGATGATGATCATGTCGTACGACTGCCCGTAGATGATGTCACGGTGCGGCGGTTTTTTCGCCGTGTCGATCGAGGAAACGACGATATCGCACTGCTCCCAGACGTAGCTCTTTTTCTGCTGGACGGCCGGGATGAAAAATTTTTCGTTCAACTCTCTCACCCATTGCGAAACAAGGGAGGCGGGAACGAGAATCAGCGCTTTTTTCACAAGGCCGCGAATCATATATTCTTTTAAGACGAGCCCGGCCTCGATCGTTTTTCCAAGCCCGACTTCATCCGCCAAAATGGCTTTGCCGTTCATCTCCTCGACGACGCGGCGCGCCACTTCAAGCTGGTGCGGAAGGATCGTCAAGTGGGGCAGGTGTTTGGGCGCCTGCAAGCCATGAAATTCTGGGACGCTTAAATGATGGGCGGCCTCAAGCGCCAGTTCGTACATTTCCCAGCTCGCCCACGGACCGTCTTTTTCGACGCGTGCCAAAAATTCCTCCTTCCATGTTTCATCCATTTCAAGGTCAATGTTCATGGCGATCCCCTTCCCTTGTTGCGAATGTTTATATAGATTGCATGTGGTATGTTGGGTAAAACAAGAACATTATTATGACTAATTGCCATGAAAGTTCGATTATTTCCTATTGCCCTTTGACTGTGATTGATGGTAGTATAAATTTAGAACATTCTCATGACTCGTTGATCATGGTGTTTGTTAGTATGCCCGATATGGAAACAATTTATTGATGGGCGGATGACGGCAAGGGGAGAGACTACGGAATGTAGCGCCGAAGGAGCAAGCGGAAACGCGAATCTCTCAGGCAAAAAGACTCTTGCTTGACGCAGCTCTGGAGAGCGCCTGCGTTCACGCAGGCCACCCAAGAGGAAACCGATCGGCCCCATGGACCGCGAACGGACGCGCCAAACGGGCCGGCGGGAAACTTTCAGGTGCCAGGACAGAGCCCCCTTACTTGTTGATAGGGGGAAGTCTGTCCTTTTTTGTGTGACGTGGATCAAAGGAGGGAATCAGATGCTAAAGCGCACGCCCCTATTCTCGGTGTACGCCCGTTACGGCGCCAAAACGATTGAATTTGGCGGCTGGGAAATGCCGGTGCAGTTTTCCAGCATAAAGGAAGAACATGAGGCTGTAAGAACGCGCGCCGGGCTGTTTGACGTCTCCCATATGGGGGAAATTGTCGTCCGCGGCCGTGGGAGCCTCGCGTTTTTGCAAAAGCTCATGACCAATGACGTCGCCAAACTGCGGCCCGGCCGGGCGCAATATACGCTCATGTGCTATGAGGACGGCGGCACAGTCGATGATTTGCTCATCTATCAAAAAGGAGAGAATGACTACTTGCTGGTCGTCAACGCGGCGAATACGGAAAAAGACTTCGCTTGGCTAAGCGGGCATGTTGAGGGCGACGTCGAGCTTCAAGATGTATCGTCCGAAACGGCTCAGCTTGCCTTGCAAGGGCCGGCAGCGGAGCGCGTCTTGCAGCGATTGACGGATTTTGATTTGGCGGCGCTGCGCCCGTTTTCATTCGCTGACGGCGTCGAAGTCTCGGGCGTGAAGGCGCTCGTTTCGCGCACCGGCTATACGGGGGAAGACGGGTTTGAGCTATATTGTAAAGCGGAAGACGCCGCCGCGCTATGGGAGGCGATCCTAGCGGCCGGAGCTCGTGACGGCGTTCTCCCATGCGGACTGGGGGCGCGCGATACGCTCCGCTTTGAAGCATGCCTGCCGCTTTACGGTCAAGAGCTGTCCGACTCGATTTCACCAGTTGAAGCCGGGCTTGGTTTTGCCGTCAAAACGGAAAAAGAGCCGCCGTTTATCGGCCAAGCTGTATTGAAACGGCAAAAAGAGGAAGGGCCGCCGCGCCGGCTCGTCGGCATTGAAATGATCGACAGAGGCATTCCGCGCCACGGATACCTTGTATTTGCCGACGGCGAAGAGGTCGGGTTCGTCACGACCGGCACGCAGTCGCCGACGCTGAAGAAAAACATCGGCTTGGCCTTGGTGAAAGCGGATGTGGCTGCCATCGGCCGGGAGGTGGAGGTGGACATCCGCGGCAAGCGGCTGAAAGCGAACATCGTGCCGATTCCGTTTTACAGGCGGGCCAAGTGACGATTCCAAAGCGACAAGGAAAGGGGAAAAACGCAGTGCTCCATCGTTATTTGCCGATGACGGAAGAAGACAAACAGGAGATGCTGAAGACGATCGGCGTTGCCTCGATTGACGACTTGTTTGCCGATATTCCAGAACAAGTCCGCTTCCGCGGCGAGCTGAAGGTGAAACCGGCCAAATCCGAGCCGGAGCTGTGGAAAGAGCTTGCGGCCTTAGCGGAAAAAAACGCCAGCGTAAAACAATACGTTTCCTTTTTAGGAGCCGGGGTGTACGACCATTATATTCCGGCTGTCGTCGACCATGTCCTGTCGCGCTCTGAATTTTATACGGCCTATACGCCGTATCAACCGGAAATTTCCCAAGGCGAGCTGCAGGCGATTTTTGAGTTTCAAACGATGGTGTGCGAGTTGACCGGCATGGATGTCGCCAACTCATCGATGTACGACGGCGGCACGGCGCTTGCCGAAGCGGTGCTTCTTAGCGCCGCGCATACGAAGCGGAAGAAAGTGCTCATCTCGACCGCCGTTCATCCGCAATATCGGGAAGTCGTGCGTACGTACGCCAAAGGACAGAAGCTCGAAGTGAAAGAAATTCCGTATGACGGCGGCATCACCGATCTTAAGGCGCTTGAAGCGGAAATGGGGGATGATGTGGCGTGCGTTGTCGTCCAATACCCGAACTTTTTTGGTCAAATCGAGCCGCTGAAAGCGATCGCGCCGCTTGCGCATGAAAAGAAAAGTTTGTTTGTCGTCGCCAGCAACCCATTGGCGCTTGGTGTGTTGACTCCACCCGGAGCGTTTGGCGCCGACATTGTGGTCGGCGACATGCAGCCATTTGGCATCCCGACGCAATTTGGCGGCCCGCATTGCGGCTATTTCGCTGTCAAAGCGCCGCTCATGCGCAAAATTCCAGGCCGTCTTGTCGGGCAGACGACCGATGAGGACGGGCGCCGCGGGTTTGTCTTGACGCTTCAAGCGCGCGAACAGCACATCCGCCGCGATAAGGCGACATCCAACATTTGCTCCAATCAAGCGTTAAACGCCTTGGCCGCTTCCGTTGCGCTGTCGGCGCTTGGCAAGCGGGGCGTGAAAGAAATGGCGGCGATGAATATGCAAAAAGCGCATTATGCGAAGGTGGAACTTGAAAAGCGCGGACTGTCGTCGCCGTTTGCCGGTCCGTTTTTCAACGAGTTTGTCGTCCGGCTTGGACGACCGGTTTCTGATGTGAACGATCGCCTGCTCGAAAAAGGAATCATCGGCGGCTATGACCTTGGGGCTGACTATCCGGAGCTTGCCGGTCATATGCTTGTTGCTGTCACCGAACTGCGGACAAAAGAAGAAATCGATCGGTTTGTCAATGAATTGGGGGATGGCCATGCGTAACGATCAACCGCTCATTTTCGAACGAAGCAAGCCGGGGCGCATCGCCTACAGCCTGCCAGCGCTTGACGTGCCGGCTGTCGATGTCAGCGAGCTCGTGCCGGCCGATTATCTTCGCACTGAAGAGCCGGAGCTCCCGGAAGTGTCGGAGCTTGACTTAATGCGTCATTATACGGCGCTCTCGAAACGAAACCACGGCGTCGATTCCGGGTTTTACCCGCTCGGGTCGTGCACGATGAAATACAATCCGAAAATCAATGAAAACGTCGCCCGCCTCGCCGGGTTTGCTCACATTCATCCGCTTCAGCCAGAGAAAACGGTGCAAGGGGCGCTTGAGTTGATGTACGACTTGCAAGAGCATTTAAAAGAAATCACAGGCATGGATGCGGTCACCTTGCAACCGGCGGCCGGCGCCCACGGCGAATGGACCGGGCTGATGATGATCCGTGCTTACCATGAAGCAAACGGCGACTTCAACCGGACGAAAGTGATCGTCCCGGATTCAGCGCACGGCACGAACCCGGCGTCGGCAACGGTCGCGGGTTTTGAGACGGTGACGGTCAAATCGACCGCCGATGGACTTGTCGATTTAGAGGACTTAAAGCGCGTCGTCGGTCCGGATACAGCGGCGCTTATGCTCACGAATCCGAACACACTCGGGCTGTTTGAAGAGCATATTGTCGAAATGGCCGAAATCGTCCACAAAGCCGGCGGCAAGCTGTATTATGACGGCGCGAATTTAAACGCGATTCTTGGCAAGGCGCGCCCGGGGGACATGGGCTTTGACGTTGTTCATTTGAACTTGCATAAAACGTTCACCGGCCCGCATGGCGGCGGAGGCCCAGGCTCGGGCCCGGTCGGGGTGAAAGCCGACCTCGTTCCGTTTTTGCCGAAGCCGGTCATCGAAAAAGGGGAAAACGGTTATTACCTTGATGATGACCGTCCGCAATCGATCGGCCGCGTCAAGCCGTTTTACGGCAATTTCGGCATCAATGTTCGGGCGTACACGTACATCCGCTCGATGGGGCCGGACGGCTTAAAAGCGGTGAGCGAATATGCGGTGTTAAACGCCAACTATATGATGCGTCGGCTTGCTGAGTATTACGATTTGCCGTATGACCGCCATTGCAAGCACGAGTTCGTTCTCTCTGGCCGCCGGCAAAAGAAACTCGGTGTCAGAACGCTCGACATCGCCAAGCGACTGCTTGATTTCGGGTTTCATCCGCCGACGATTTACTTCCCGCTCATCGTTGAAGAATGCATGATGATCGAGCCGACGGAGACGGAGTCGAAAGAGACGCTCGACGCGTTTATTGACGCCATGATCCAAATCGCCAAAGAGGCGGAGGAAAATCCGGAAATCGTTCAAGAAGCGCCGCATACGACCGTTGTGAAGCGACTTGATGAAACGACCGCGGCGCGCAAGCCGATTTTGCGCTATCAAAAACCAAAACATAGCGACAACTGATGTTTGAGCATTGATGAGCGCTCGCTCCCTAACGGAGCGGGCCGTTTCTTTGTACGACGGATGAGTCATTGACAGAAATGTCGAATTAGTTTATTATATAAACTAAGATCAAGAAAGAAAAAGCATGTGTCCATATGGAGAAGTTAGCCTTAACAGTCGGTGCACGGGCGCCTGACGGCTTGGGCGAAAAAGCTGATGGTCAAGAGTCGAACACGGCAGGAATCGACGGATGCAGCAACCGCCATAATAGCGAGGCGCCCCTGCCCTTTCGCAAGACACATTCGATCAATCAAATGAAAAGGATGACAGAGACGTGCGGACAGGAAACATTTCTCTTGTAAAAAAAATGAATAAACAGCTCGTCTTAAAATTGATTCGCGACCAGCATCCGATTTCGCGCGCCGATATCGCCAAGACAACCGGATTGAACAAGGCCACTGTCTCCGCGCTTGTTGACGAACTGATCGCCGAGCATTTCGTCCATGAAAGCGGAATCGGCGAGTCAACCGGCGGGCGCCGGCCGCTCATGCTTCGCTTCAACGCCGACGCCGGCTCGCTTATCGGCGTTGAGCTGGGGGTGAACTATTTGTATGCCGTGTTGACCAATTTAAACGCGGACATTCTTTGGGAGCAACGGCGTTCGTTCCGCCCGTCTGAAGGACAGGAGGCGATCATCGGCGAAATGATGGAGCTCATCGAGGCGGCCATCCGCCGGGCGCCGGCGACGCCGTACGGCGTGATGGGAATCGGCATCGGCGTGCCGGGCGTCGTCCATACCGAAAGCGGGACCGTTGTGTTTGCTCCGAACTTGCGCTGGGACGATGTCGCCTTGGCGGCTGTTTTGCGGCAACGGTGGCCTGAGCGTCCTGTCATTGTCGAGAATGAGGCGAAACTGGCGGCGCTTGGAGAAAAGTGGTTCGGCGCCGGCAACGAGTTCGTCCACTTTGTTTACATCAGCGCCGGAATCGGCATTGGCGCCGGCGTCGTTCTTCACCATCAGCTCTATCGGGGTGTCAGCGGCCTAGCTGGTGAAATCGGCCATCATACGATCGATGTCAACGGCATTCGCTGCAGCTGCGGCAACATCGGTTGCTGGGAAATGTATGCGTCGGAAAAATACATTGAACGCCGTTTGGCTGAAGAAGGGCGTTCCGAATGGCTCGATGAACGCTTTTCCATCGCTGCGATGGCGTTGGCAGCAGAAAGCGATGAACAGCTGGCGCGCATTTTGGAGGAAACAGGGCGCTATCTCGGCGTTGGATTGTTGCAGGTGATTTATGCGTACAATCCAGAAGCGGTCATCATCGGCGGCCCGCTTGCCCAAGCGGGCGAGTATGTGATCGGTCCGGCGCGCCAAGAAGTGAGAAAGCGAATTCTCGTCAAAAAAGAAAGCGAGCCGTCCATCATCTCCTCCAAGCTGAAAGAGAAAAGCTGCGCCATCGGCGCGGCTGCTTCGGTGCTTGAGGCGGTCGTCCTGCCGCCGGAATTTGCGGCGGTCTAGCGCATGCGAAAAGAGGCGCCTGCCTGTTTCGGCAGAGCGCCTTTTTGGTTAACGGGCTACGCTTTTTTCTTCACTTTCCCGGTCCATGTTTTAAATCCGCCTTTTAAATGGTACAAGTCGCGGTATCCTTTTCGGTAGAGCATTTGCGCGGCCCGCCCGCTGCGCAGTCCGTTTTGGCAGTACAAATAGATCGGCTGGTCTTTGCGCAATTCTTTCATGCGCACGCGAAGCTGCGTGAGCGGGATGTTGCGCGCCCCTAAAATATGTCCAGCCGCAAACTCATCCGGTTCGCGGACATCAATCAATTGCGCTTTCCGGTAGCCGGCGCGGAATTCTTCTTCCGTCAACGATTTGACAATTCGTCTTTGCCAAATGTATGTGATCACCGAATAAATGATGATCGCGCCGAGAATAATGAGCAATGCTTCCACCCCATCATGCCTCCCTTCGCTTCGTCTGCTATTTCCTATTATATAAAGTCGCCGCCGGGAAGCAAAGAGATTTTCGCCATGCCATTTTTCTTTCCTTCACCGGCGTTGTTTGCTAAACTAATAAAGGCGGCCAAAAGCGTCCCGCCCCTTGGCGGTGGTCGACAAGCCGCCGCAGCGTTTAGAGTATGGAACAATAGAGAAGGTGGAACGATGGCAAAAGAAGTATGGCGCTTTATCGATTCCGGCTATTGCCCGCCGGCGTTCAATATGGCGCTCGATGAGGCGCTTCTCGATTGGCACAGCGAAGGCAAAATTCCGCCGACGATCCGCTTTTACGGCTGGAATCCGCCGACGTTGTCGATTGGTTATTTTCAAAAAGTGGAGAAAGAAATTGATTTAGAGGCGGTGAAACGGCACGGCCTCGGCTTTGTCCGTCGGCCGACCGGCGGGCGCGGCGTCCTGCACGATAAAGAATTGACATACAGCGTGATCGTCTCCGAGTTGCACCCGGCGATGCCGAAGACGGTGACGGAAGCATACCGCGTCATTTCCCAAGGCATTTTAGAGGGATTTCGTTATCTTGGATTGGATGCGTATTTTGCCGTGCCGAGGACAGAAGAAGAGAAAGCCGATTTGCGCAGCCCGCGTTCGGCTGTTTGTTTTGACGCGCCGTCATGGTACGAACTTGTCGTTGAGGGGCGGAAAATCGCCGGCAGCGCGCAAACGCGGCAAAAAGGCGTCATTTTGCAGCATGGTTCGATTTTGCTCGATTTGGACGAAGACTTGCTGTTCAGCTTGTTTAAATATCCAAACGAGCGGGTGAAAGAGCGTCTGCAGCGCGATTTTAAAAAGAAGGCGGTCGCGATCAATGAGTTGACGAGCCGCACGGTGACGATCGAGGAAGCGAAAGAGGCGTTTTACAAAGGATTTGAAAAAGGATTGAACATCGTATTGGAACCGTACACGCTCACCGCCGAAGAGCGGGCGTACGTCGAAGAGCTGGCGCGGACGAAATACGAAAGCGACGAATGGAACTTCAAGCGCTGAGCAGCGACGCGGTAAATCGTTCGTTTTCCGGCAAAAACAGCGGCACTCCCCGTTTTTCTCCGCTTTTCGCCTTGTTTTGTTTTTTTTTGCTTGACAAAATGAAATCATTTGTTCTCTTTAACAATATATAGTATGATTTTCGTAAAAAATCATACTATATATTGTTTTTTTCTGTTTGATATGGTAAGGTAGAGAAGACAGGACAACTTTGCCAAAAACATGAGAGATTATATAAAAGAGGAGAGATAGGAGAATGACGGTGGCGTCATCCGAAAAAATGAAGATCAATATTGACAAGCTGAACGAGGATATCCGCCTATTTCCGCAAGTGCATCCGATTACGCCGGATATGCACATCACCCATAAAGGCGTATCCCGTTTGGTCATGCTTGACCGGTATTCATTCAAAGATACGGAGAAGCTGACGCTCACACCGGGCGACTTCGTCGTGTTGACGATCAAGGAGGATCCGAAATTCCCGGCACGAGGGCTCGGGTTTATCGTCGACATCGATTGGGAGGCGAAAAAGGCGCGCGTGTTGATTGAAGACGAATACCGGCACGTGCTCGAAGGGGAAGAGGCGGAGACCGGCATTGTGGTTCGGTCGCTCGACATTATTGATAAGCCGCTCGAGATTTTCTATGAGCAAATCGCCAAGCGCAATGCGACCGGGCTGGCGGCGGTGGAAAAGACGGAAGAAAAGCGGAAAGAGTGGTTCGAAAAGTTTTATCAAGAGCTCGCAAGCTTGAATTTTGTTCCGGCCGGCCGCGTGTTGTACGGGGCGGGTTCGGGCAAGGAAGTGACGTATTTCAACTGCTATGTGATGCCGTTTGTGAAAGACTCGCGCGAAGGAATTTCCGAACATCGGAAGCAGGTGATGGAAATCATGAGCCGCGGCGGCGGCGTTGGGACGAACGGCTCGACATTGCGGCCGCGCCATACGCTTGCGCGCGGGGTGAACGGCAAATCGTCCGGGTCGGTCTCATGGCTTGACGACATTGCGAAGCTGACCCACCTTGTTGAGCAAGGTGGCTCCCGCCGCGGCGCCCAAATGATTATGCTGGCCGACTGGCACCCGGACATTATCGAATTCATCGTCTCGAAAATGCAAAACCCGCGCATTTTGCGCTACCTGCTCGAAAATATGGAAGACGAAGGCATCAAAAAAGCAGCGCGCGACAAACTGAAATTTACGCCGCTCACCGAGCGGGAGCGGGCGATGTACGAAGCGATCGTCCGCTACAAAAACGCGCCTGACTACGGCGGTTTCACCGAAGACATCATCAAAGACGCCGAAGAAAAACTGCGCACCGGCGGTACATATACGGTACACAACCCAGACTTTTTGACCGGTGCGAACATTTCCGTCTGCTTGACGAAAGAGTTCATGGAAGCGGTCGAAAAGGACGAAGAATACGCGCTCCGCTTCCCGGACGTGGAAACCTATTCCGAAGAGGAAATGCGCATTTACAACGAAAAATGGCATGAAGTCGGCGATGTACGCGAATGGGAGAAAATGGGCTATCGCGTCCGCGTCTACCGGAAAATCCGCGCCCGCGAACTGTGGAAGCTGATCAACATTTGCGCGACGTATTCGGCCGAGCCGGGCATTTTCTTCATCGACAACGCCAACGAAATGACGAACGCCCGCGCGTACGGGCAAAAAGTTGTTGCGACCAACCCGTGCGGGGAACAACCGTTGGCACCGTATTCGGTGTGCAATCTGGCCGCCATTAACTTGGCGAACATGGTCGACAAAGAACGGAAGGTCGTGGACTACGAAAAACTGAAACGCACGGTCGAAATCGGGGTGCGGATGCAAGACAACGTCATTGACGCCACGCCGTACTTCCTTGAGGAAAACAAAAAACAAGCGCTCGGCGAGCGCCGCATCGGCCTTGGCGTCATGGGGCTTGCAGACTTGCTCATTTACTGCGAAAAAGCGTACGGCTCTGAGGAAGGAAACCAGCTTGTCGATGAGCTGTTCCGCACGATCGCCACGACCGCATACCGGGCATCGATCGAGCTGGCGAAAGAAAAAGGCAGCTTCCCGTTTTTGGTCGGCGAAACGGAGGAAGAGACGCGCAAGCTGCGTGAAGCGTTCATCAACACTGGCTACATGAAACGGATGCCGGAAGATATTCGTCAAGATATTTTGAAATACGGCATCCGCAACTCGCACTTGCTGACGGTGGCGCCGACGGGATCGACAGGGACAATGGTCGGCGTCTCAACCGGGCTTGAGCCGTACTTCTCGTTCTCGTACTACCGGAGCGGGCGCTTGGGCAAATTTATCGAAGTGAAAGCGGACATCGTCCAAGAATATTTGGACAAACATCCGGAAGCCGATCCGAACCACTTGCCGCCTTGGTTTGTGACGGCGATGGACTTGCCTCCGGAAGCGCACGCCGATGTGCAGTGCATCATTCAACGCTGGGTCGACTCGAGCTTGTCGAAAACGGTCAACGCGCCAAAGGGCTACACCGTCGAGCAAGTGCAAAAAGTGTACGAGCGTTTATGGCGTTGCGGTGCGAAAGGCGGAACCGTCTATGTCGACGGCAGCCGCGATGCGCAAGTGTTGACGTTAAAGGCTGAGGAGAATCGGATTGAAGAGCAACTTGAACTGCTTCCAGAGGAGCTCGAGGAAAAAGAGACGAAACGCGCCGTTGTGCTTGTGGATACGATTCAAGATGTGCGCGCCACCGATGTGACGATTGGTTCGGAAGTTGGCAATATTTGTCCGATTTGCCGCGAAGGGACGGTCGAAGAGATCGGCGGCTGCAACACGTGCACCAACTGCGGCGCGCAGCTGAAGTGCGGCCTGTAATGGTGATACGGATGGGTTTGGATGGATGAAACGCTGGTTTCCGTAGAGGAACTGGCGTTTTTTTTACATAAAAGGCAAAAGCCAAAATATAGTGGTAAAAGGAGGGAACGAAAGGGGGAGCGTCATGATTGTTCATGTCGTAAAGCGCGGGGAGACGCTTTGGCAGTTGGCTCAGCGTTACGGCGTTCCACTCGAGCGGATTGTCGCCGCCAATGAACTGAGCGACCCGAACCGGCTAGCCGTTGGCCAAGCGCTCGTCATCCCGGTTCCATATCGTTACCATACGGTCCGCACAGGGGAAACGTTATGGCAAATTGCGCGCCAGTATGGAGTGGCGGTCGAAGCGATTATACAGGCGAACCGGATCACGAATCCGTCGCTCCTTTATCCAGGGACAACGTTGTTCATCCCAGCGCGCATCCATACGGTGCGAAGCGGGGAGACGCTGGCGCAAATCGCTTTGTTCTACGGAGTGACGGTTCAGCAGCTGATCGAAGTAAACGATATTACCGATCCGAACCGGATCGTCCCCGGACAGCGGCTCATCATCCCGCCGGCGAAGCCGCTCATCGAGGTGAACGCATTTACGGTGGACCAAGGGGAGAAAGGAGCGGAGCAAGTGCGCGAAGTCGGCCGCCATTTGACCTATGCCGCGCCATTCGCCTACACGATCCGCGCCGATGGCGGGCTCAATCCGATCAATGATACAGCATTCATTCAGGCGGCTTATGCCGCCCGTGTCGTGCCGATGATGACGATCACGAACTTTACGTACCAAGACCCGGGCTCGAGGCTGGCGCAGACGATTCTGGCCGACGTTGCGCTGCAAACGCGATTGCTTGACAACGTCATTCAAGTGATGCGAGCAAAAGGGTACCGCGCGTTGAATGTCGATTTTGAAAATGTCTATCCGTCCGACCGCAAGCGGTATAACGAGTTTTTGCAGCGGGCGGCCAACCGGCTTCACGCCGAAGGGTATGTTTTATCGACGTCTCTGGCGCCCAAAATAAGCGCTGAACAAAAAGGGCTGCTGTACGAAGCGCACGACTACCCAGCCCACGGACGCATCGCTGATTTTGTTGTCCTTATGACCTATGAGTGGGGCTACCGGTTTGGGCCGCCGCAAGCCATTTCGCCGGTGAATCAAATTCGGCGCGTGCTCGATTATGCGGTGACCGCCATTCCGCGTAGCAAAATCATGATGGGGTTTCAAATTTATGCCCGCGACTGGGTGCTGCCGCACGTGCAAGGGCAAGAGGCGGAAACGTTCAGTCCGAAAGAGGCGCTAGAGCGCGCCATTCGCTACGGGGCGTCCATCCAATACGATGCGGCGGCGGCTTCGCCGTTTTACCGCTATACAGATGAACAAGGGCGACAACATGAAGTGTGGTTTGAGGACGCCCGCAGCGCGTTGGCGAAATTTGACTTGGTGAAAGAATACGGATTGCGCGGAATCAGCTACTGGGTGCTCGGGTATCCGTATCCGGAAAACTGGGTGCTGTTGGAAGACAATTTCCGCATTCGCAAGCGGGGATAAGCGGTTCGAGCGTATGCGCCGGTCATCGGGCATGCGCTTTTATTTTGTTTCTTGGAGTTCGAGCCGCTTTTTGAGTTGATACATTTCCAGATCGTGCTGGCCGATCTTATGATTTAAATATTCAATCGCAATGTTCGCGTTACGCCAATCATGTGACAATATCTCGAACATGCGCCGATGCTCAGCCAGCTCGTCCTCGATTTTTTTGAAATGGCTGCGCGTCTCGATGATGAAATGGTCCAACTTTTCCTCGAGGCGTTGTTGTCGTTCTTCGAGCCGCTGTTGTCGTTCTTCGAGCCGCTGTTGTCGTTCTTCAAGGCGTTGTTGTCGTTCTTCGAGGCGCTGCTGTCCGGCTTCTAGTCGGTCGAGGCGTTCATGAATGGGCTGCAACTCCTCTTTCAGCACTGAGCGAAGCAATTCGACAAGCTCGTGAGACATTCTGCATCCCTCCTTTCAGTTTAGTTTTATTGTATCATTGCGTTCATGAGCTGTCATGGCAAATCGCAAAGGTGTGCGAATGTTTTGCAGGGCAATCTGTATGTTGGAACGAATATAGTAAGCGAAAGGATCGAGTTTCTAGTTGGTGGGATCCAGTGATATGAAGAGTGTGAAGAAGTTTGTGAAAAAGTTGAAGAATAAGGGAGAGGATCAAGTTGAATTTCACATGGGTCGCTGAACGGATCGGTATCGATTTGCATGTGATTGACTTGAAAAAAGAGGATGATCGACGATGGATGAAGGCGCTCATTTGGCCCGAACATAAAGACCGGCGCCAATTGTTTGAAAAGGCAGCCCGATGTCTGGAACAAACGCCGATTCGTCTGATCGAGGGAGACAGGGTTGAACTTCTCTCTGATCTTGTTGCACAAGTTCCGTCCGATACCGTTGTTTGCATCTTCCACACGCATGTCGCGAACCAAATGTCAGATGAGGCAAAGCGTGGATTGCTTGAGCAGCTTCGTGAAATCGGCCGCCAACGGGATTTGTTCCATGTGTATAACAATATGTGGGATCCGAAACTGCATCTGGATCGCATGATCAATGGCCGAGAATGCTGGCAAATCGTTGCCGAAATCGACGGCCATGCCCGCTGGTTTCGTTGGGAGGCGGATGGATGTGGATGTGGAGGCGACAAGGAAACGAAAAAAGAATTCCAAATAAAGTAAGATAACGACTCCCCCGTTCTCGTCCATACTAACTGTAAAGATGGACGAAATGGAGGAAAACGATGAAACCGTTTGTGCCAAAACTTGTGTATTTCGAACCGGAGGCGTTGTCGTACCCGCTCGGAAAGGAATTGTACGAGAAATTTACACAAATGGGAATCGAGATTCGCGAGACGACATCGCACAACCAAGTGCGCGGCATTCCGGGAGAGACGGAGCTGGCCCGGTATCGAAATGCGAAATCGACGCTCGTTGTTGGCGTGCGGCGGACGCTGAAATTTGATTCATCGAAGCCGTCAGCCGAATACGCCATTCCGTTGGCAACCGGATGCATGGGCCATTGCCATTATTGCTATTTGCAAACGACATTGGGAAGCAAGCCATATATCCGCGTGTATGTCAACTTGGACGACATTTTCGCTCAAGCGCAAAAGTATATTGACGAGCGCGCACCCGAGATTACTCGCTTCGAGGCGGCATGCACGTCCGACATTGTCGGGATCGATCATTTGACCCATTCGCTGAAAAAAGCGATTGAGTTTATTGGCGCGACCGACTACGGGCGGCTCCGATTTGTGACGAAGTATGAGCATGTCGACCATTTGCTTGATGCGAAGCATAACGGTAAGACGCATTTTCGCTTCAGCGTCAACTCCCGTTATGTCATCCGCCATTTCGAGCCAGGAACGTCGTCCTTTGATGCGCGGCTTCAAGCAGCGCGCAAAGTGGCCGGTGCCGGCTATCAGCTCGGCTTTGTCGTCGCGCCGATTTACCGGCATGACGGCTGGGAACAAGGGTATTTTGAATTGTTTCAGGAGCTCGCCCGGCAATTGGAAGGGGTGGACTTATCTGATTTGACGTTTGAGCTCATCCAGCATCGGTTTACCAAGCCGGCCAAGCGGGTCATCGAGCAGCGTTACCCGAAAACCAAGCTCGATTTGGACGAATCGAAGCGCAAGTATAAGTGGGGGCGGTACGGCATCGGCAAATATGTGTACCGTGACGAGGAAGCGCGGGAGCTGGAGGAAACCACGCGCTCGTATATTGCTCGCTTTTTTCCATCGGCCCAAGTGCAGTATTTTACGTAATGTTCCCTTCATGGTATAATGGGATTGATTGCTATTTTTTGTTTGCCTGGGCGGCCGACTGGCCCGGCAGCGTCTAGCCGAAATGGACAGGGCGGCCATGTTCATGAGAGATGCTGACGGCCGCTGCACTTGTCTGCGGCAGACAAACGTGATGGGAGGGGACAAACGTTGCCGACACCAAGCATGGAAGATTATATTGAGCAAATTTACATTTTGATTGAAGAAAAGGGCTATGCCCGTGTCTCTGACATCGCTGAAGCGTTGTCCGTCCATCCCTCCTCGGTGACGAAAATGGTGCAAAAGCTCGATAAAGATGAGTATTTAGTGTATGAGAAATACCGCGGACTCGTCTTGACGCCAAAAGGAAGAAAAATCGGCCAGCGGCTCGTCTACCGCCATGAGCTGCTTGAGCAGTTTCTCCGTTTGATCGGTGTCAGCGAAGAAAACATTTACCGCGACGTGGAAGGGATTGAACACCATTTGAGCTGGAACGCCATCGACCGGATCGGCGATTTGGTGCAGTATTTTCAAGAGGACGAACGCCGCCTTGAAGCGCTGCGCGATGTCCAAAAGCGCAATGAACAAGGAGAGTAAGCCGATGCTTGCTCTTTTTTGTTTGCCGTACTAAATGCCCTCCTTTTTTCTTACATATGTATAAACGGCAAAAAGGGGGAGGCGGCGGTGGACATTGATCTTGTCTTTTCCGGCGGCGGGGTGAAAGGGTTTGCGTTGCTTGGAGCGTATGAAGCGATTGAGGAAAAAGGTCTGCGCTGGAAGCGGCTTGCCGGCACGAGTGCGGGAGCGTTGCTTTCGGCGTTGCTATCGGCAGGCTACAGCGCCCGCGACATCGCCCGACTGCTTGAGGAGTTGGAGTTGGAGCAGTTTTTGGATGAACGGCCGCTATGGATTCCGTTTTCGTTTTGGAAATGGGTGCGCTTGTATTGGCATCTTGGGCTGTATCAAGGAAAGGCGTTTGAGCGGTGGCTCGAGGCGGCGCTCGCCGCCCGCGGCGTGCGGACGTTTCAAGATGTGCCGGCCGGCAGTTTGTATATCGTCGCTTCCGATGTGACGAACGGGCGCATCGTCGTGCTGCCAGACGATTTAGCCATATACGGCATTGACCCTGGGTCGTTTTCCATCGCCAAAGCAGTGCGGATGAGCATCAGCATTCCTTATTTCTTTGAGCCGGTCCGCCTTCGCGGGCGAAACGGTGTGGCTTTCATTGTCGACGGGGGGGTGCTCAGCAACTTTCCGCTGTTTTTGTTCGATGAAGAAAAGAAGAAAAAACGGCCGGTGCTGGGCGTTCAGCTGAGCCCAAAACCAGGGGAGCGGCCGAAACGAACGATCACCAATGCGCTCGATTTGTATGAGGCGCTGTTTGCGGCCATGAGAGAGGCGCATGATGCGCGCTACATTTCGCGTCGCCATGAAAAAAACATCGTCTTTTTGCCGGTGGACAACGTTATTTCTACGGAATTTTCCATCGAACTGGAAGCGCGCCGCCGCCTGATCGATTACGGACGCGAGCGGACGCGGCAGTTTTTGCGCCAATGGGCGTACTAGACGGGAAAGCGGCAATAGGGCACACCTCTGCCGCCGATTTTTCAGCTGAACGGCAGAGGCAAACAAAAAAGAATCAAGCTAAAACGAAGCTCGATTCTTTTTTTTGCCTTTTTTGCCCTCGATCACGGTCAAGTGCGGAATGGCCGTCCGTTTTTTCAGCGGCCGCTTCAGTTTCGCCGGCTTTGCTTGTTTGCGCCCGGAGCGGGGATGGAGCTTTTTCGACTGCCGCACCGCCTTTAAATACGATAACCGATCTTTATCGGTGCGGCGTTGGTATACGAACCGGTAGAAGAGATAAATGGCGGCCAAAAACAGCGCAACAAACAACAGCTGGCGGAACAGCACCGTCGGATGGGCAAAAAGGGTATAGACAATGCCAAGCGTTCCAAGCAAAATCATAAGCCCGACAAGCGGATGAATGGCCCGGCGCCGCAATGAGTCCACCCCCTTTGATCGATTACTGCACCGCTTGTTTCCTTTCGGCTTCCGCTTCCAAATCAAGAAGCCGCTGAAACGAGGCGATGGCCACTTCCACTTGGTCATCGTCCGGTTCTTTTGTCGTCAACCGCTGCAGCCATAGCCCGGGATAGCCAAGCCAGCTTAGCAGCGGAATATCCCTCAATTTATTTGTAAACTGCAAGACTTCAAACGAAACGCCAAGCACGACAGGAATTAAAGCGAGCCTGTTTGCGATTCGCAGCCAAAGCGGATCCGTCGGCACGAACAAATAAAGGAATAAGCTGATCATGACCGTAAATAAAATGAAGCTGCTGCCGCATCGGTAGTGAAGGCGCGAGGCGCGCTGGACGTGCTCAACAGTGAGCGGCCACCCCGCTTCAAAGGCGTTGATGACTTTATGTTCCGCCCCGTGGTATTGGAACACGCGCCTAACAAGCGGCGTCAACGAAATAAAGTAAATGTAGCCGAGCAAAAGAGCAAGCTTAAAGGCTCCTTCAAGCAAAATTTGCCCCATTTTCCCCGGTACAAGCGGTTTAAAGGCGTCGGCGGCGAGCGCCGGAACGAGCGTAAAAATGGTTTTGGCGAATAAAAACGATAGCACGCCGATGACGGCGGCGCCGAGAATCAGCCCGAATTTGGAGCGGCTTTCTTCGGCGGCCTGTTTTTCGTCCGAGGACGCCTCATATTGTTCGCTGGCAAACTGCAAATGCTTGGCCCCGTTTGCGCTCGCCTCAATAATGGCGACAATGCCGCGGACAAACGGGATTTTTTTCAGGGCAGCCAGCGTCGGATGGCTGCGGCGAGGCAGCGTAAAATAGTCAATCGTCCCGTCATGGCGGCGAATAGCGGTGACGGAGTGCGTCTTGCCAGCAAACATCACCCCTTCAACGACCGCTTGGCCGCCGTATAACGGTTTCTCCATTGATGATTTCATCAGGCCAACACCAACCTATTTTTTATGTTTATTATTTTATTCTACAAGAAATATCCGGAAACCTCTAGGTTGATGCTACGATTATGATTTCCAAAAAATCCATGATTTACACAAGAGCGGTCATTTTTTGGCTCTTCACCACAAGTTGTACTTGAGATTTTAAGATAGGTATGCATAGGGAAAATAGAGCATTCCCGTTAGGAGCTTTTCCGGGGACTTGATCAAAAAAAGCCCTCTTGGTATGATGCAGGGGTGTCAAACACATCACTCACCATACCAAGGAGGACTTCAGATGAATTGTACACAAAACTATAAAATTGATCAAGTCACCGAACAAACGCTTGTGGTGGGCATCGATATCGCGAAACGAACCCACTACGCCTGCTTCGTGGATGACCGGGGGCGTGTGCTTCGCAAATCGTTCCCGATCTTCCAGTCGAAAGAGGGCTTTCGCCAGCTGTATGAAGCGATTCAGGAGGCGATGCAAGCGTTCGGGAAGTCAGAGGTGATCGTCGCGGTGGAGCCGACCGGGCACTACTGGTTGAACCTCGCCTACTTCCTTGAGGAGCACGAGATCCCGTTGGTCATGGTCAATCCGGCGCATGTGTGCCGGTCGAAAGAACTCGATGACAACCTGCCGACGAAACATGACGCCAAAGACGCCCTAGTCATCGCCAGACTGGCGAAAGACGGACGATTCCTCGTCCCCCGGCTGCTGCACGAGATCGAAGCCGATTTGCGCGTCGGGAGCACGCTCAAAGAGAAGCTCCGCAAGGAACAGACGGCGGTGAAAAACGCGATCGTCCGCTGGACCGACCGATATTTTCCAGAGTTTTGGACGGTGTTTCGCGACCTGGGGAAAACGGCGCTTTCGGTGCTGGAGTGGACGCCGCTTCCAGCCGATATGGCCGGCCGGACGGTGGAGGAGCTTCTTGAGGTGTACCGGCAAAGCGAAGGGCTGAAATGCCCGCAGAAGGCCAAAATTCAGGCGTTGATCAACGCCGCGAAGGACTCGATTGGGGTGACGGAAGGGACGACGATGGCCCGGTTTGAGATCGCCGCGCTCGTCCGCCGATACCGCCAATTGGAGGCTGAGATCGCCGCGTTGGACGCCGAGTTGAAGGCGTTGGTTCAAACGACGATGGAGTATCAATGGCTGAAAACGGTCGACGGGTTGGGAGACGCCACGATCATCGATCTGCTGGCGGAGATCGGCAGCTTCGCCCACTATCGGGACCCGCGTCAATTGGTGAAGTTGGCGGGCCTGACGCTCAAGGAGAACTCCTCCGGCCAGCGCAAAGGGCAAAAGCACATCTCCAAACGGGGACGGAAACGGCTGCGATCGGTGCTGTTTCGGGCGATGATTCCGCTGATTCGGCACAACGAGGCGTTTCGCGAGCTGCATGAGTATTATACGACCCGCCCCGTCAATCCGCTGACCGGAAAGCAGTCCATCGTCGCCTTGTGCCGGAAGCTGTTGAATGTGCTGTTTGCGATTTGTACGAAGAAACAAGCCTTTGACGCGGAGCGAATGAAACAGGACGTCTTGTCCCAGGTGCAACGGGCGGCCTAAGGCCTCCCCCTGCGAACGGAAGAATCGTTGGACAACAGGATGACACCGGAGAAGCTGGCGTGATTGTATCCATTCGACCTTGAGTCCCCAAAGGAGCTTGGCCGGCCTCCGCCTGATGACGAGACCGAACGAGGGAATGTTGGCGCAAAGACGCCCGGAGACATGGGAGGGTTCGTCCTCATCAGCGACGCGGAGATCCAAAGGGTGCATCGAATACGCTTCCTCCCACGGCAGGAAAATATGTCCAGCCGTGGCCGCGAAGCGCACCCTAGGTCTGTAAGATATCCACAAAACTGAAAAAGAATGTAAGGGATTTTGTCGAAAAATATTTTTTGGACACCCCTGAGGGGCCGAAAAGCCTTGATAAATCAACATTTCTAGAGGGAGGATACAAAAAATGCGAATTTTCCTGTATGGTAAAGGTGTCCAAACCAAACCATTGGAGGAAAATTCGCATGTACGCTCAGTTTATCAAAGAACTCATCGATTTACCAGATGTTTTGATTCAAAAGGTGCGAAAAGAAGAAGAACGTTGGATTTTCGAACTTTCTCTTCCCGAACAATGCCCGTTATGTCCTGTTTGCTTGAAACGCACGATCAAAATGACAGGAAAAAAGAAGCAATGGATGCATGGGTATGCTCAACGGATCGGCATCTTTTGGGTGGAACTCCCTGTGGAGCGTAGACGTTGTTGTACATGTGGCATGACATTCAGCACGTCTTATCCCGGAATTTCCCCTCGAAGTGCAGCGACGGATGCGTTTCAGCAATGGGTGGCGCAATCTTGCATCGGAACATCCATTCAGGCGGTGGCTCGTATGCTCAAGCTTCCGTACACGACCGTTGAACGCTGGTTTTATACCCATGCCCCTTCCTTCCTATCGAATGACATCCAACCAAAGGCAGTTTGTGTCGATGAGTTTGCGTTTCGAAAAGGACATGATTACGGAGTGGCAGTCATGGATGCCGAAACGGGAGAAGTGTATGCCGTTGAAGCAGGAAAGAACGAGGAAGCCATTGGACGTGTGTTGGCTCCTGTGTCTGGTTCTGTTCAGTATGTCGTGAGTGATTTGGCTCCAGCGATGAAAAAAGCCATTCAAGGGGTGTGTCCGGAAGCGAAGCATGTGGTCGATTATTTTCATGTGATTCAATTGTTTACGGAAGCGTTGGATCGATGCCGCCAATCCTTCGGAAAAGGGAACAAGAAACATGGGCATGTTCGGTATGTTTGCCGCTTATTGACCCAGTGCCCCGAGAAACTCACCGAGGAGGAGCGCCAAACGGTGCGGGAGTGGCAGAAAGAGAGCGATTCCTTGCAGGCTGTCTATCAATCCCTTCAACATTTTCGTTATGTATCCAAAAGCCAAAGCGAGCGACAAGCGAAACGTCGTTTGAACGCCTGGGTTCATCGGTATTTGTTTTGTCCTTGTTCTGCTGTTCGCGCCATCGCAAAATCACTCGTCAAACGAACAGACGAAATCATATCGTGCATTTTATCCCCTTATTCAAATGGGAAAATGGAGGGAACAAATAACAAGATCAAGCTGATGAAACGTCGGGGATACGGATACAGAAATATCCAGCGTTTTGCATTGCGGGTTCGGCTAGAAACAGCTAACATACTTTCATGACAGGTGCAAGTACAACTTTTGGTGATGAACCCATTTTTTTCGTTTGATTCATGGGACGGTCGGCTTTCGGTCATACTACCAGACAAGGAGGTGCACGATGATGGCGGAACAAAAAGGGGAGCTCGAGCAAGAGAAAACGGAGCGGCCGATGACGCTCATACAAAAAACGATCATCATCGGGTTTGTCGGCGGGGTGTTTTGGAGTTTGATCGGCTATTTGGCCTATTTTTTCCATTTCAGTGAAATCAGTCCGAATATGATTCTCATCCCGTGGGTGGCCGGGGACTGGAAATATGGGAAAGCCGGCAATTATGCGGCCATCGTGCTGATCGGCATCATTTCCATTGCGGCGGCGCTTTTGTACTATGCGTTCCTGCGCAAGATCGCCGGTATGTGGGCGGGAATTGTATATGGCGTGGTGCTTTGGATGATGGTCTTTTATTTGTTTAATCCACTGTTTCCAAACGTCCAACCAGTTGCAGACTTAGAAGCGAATACGATTATTACGACGCTTTGCCTATACATTTTATATGGCGTATTTGTCGGCTATTCGATTTCGTTTGAAACGCAAGAAATGAATCGACCGGCGTCAAATGTCGGAAAAGAGGAGGCAAATGAAGGAAACTGATGAAGCTTCTTTTCGCTCTCACCCGCTCGAGTGAGTGCTGCATCAAGCGCCGCGCGGATGTCTAGCGGAAACGACCATCTTTATGGTAAAATAAAGAAGGTTTTGGAACGTTTCAGCATCAGGCGTGTTGATGAACCAATAAAAACCAGATGAGAAGGCTCTGTTCCCAGTCTTTCTGCCGTCGTCGGCAAGCGGTTCGCTTGCCGACTGGGCATATGACGGCATGCTCTCCTCAAACAATGAACGCTTTGCTGGCAAATGACATTTGCCCGCCGGCGTTCTTGTTCGAGGGAAGAGACAGAAAAGCTTGTGTTCAGCCATATGATTCTGTGTTTTTTTATCAATTTGAAGTTTTCGCATTTGTAGCTTTTACTGAGCATTGGATCGGCGTGACGGAGGCAAGCAAAGGATTGCCCTCGACAGTCGAAAAATCGATAAGTGGCTTTTCTGTCAAAGATATGTTAAACGTTTTGGTTGCACCTATATAGTAAAATAATGGATCATCAACACTTGTGTTTCACCATCAGTCCATGGCTGCTGCGGGCGCTGCGTGAAACTGGCGCGCCTACGAGGTCTTTCGCGTCATCCTGACCGCGAAGATTTTCTCCGCTCTCGACGCAGGCAGCCAAGGAGACGAGCACACTCTAAGGGAAGAGGAGACGGAAACATGGAAAAGCTGGAAAAGCTTCGGGAGCTTCTTGACGAGCAGCATATCGACGGGCTGTTAATCACAAACGGCTACAACCGCCGCTATTTGACCGGGTTTACTGGCACGGCCGGCGCTGTACTTGTCAGCCGTCAAGGGGCGGTGTTGGTTACGGACTTCCGCTACGTCGAACAAGCATCGAGGCAAGCCCAAGGGTTTGAAGTCGTCCAGCACAGCGGGCCGATCATCGAAGAAATTGCCAATCAGGTGAAGCGGCTTGGCATCAAGAGGCTTGGCTTTGAGCAAGAACATGTCACCTATGCCGCATACAAGTCGTATGAAGAAGCCATCCGCGCTGAACTCGTGCCAACGTCTTGGCTCGTAGAAAAATTGCGCTTGATTAAGTCAGAGGCAGAGATTAAGATATTAAAGGAAGCAGCAGAAATCGCCGATGCGGCGTTTTCGCACATTTTGTCGTTCATCCGTCCAGGCGTTAAAGAAATCGAAGTGGCGAATGAGCTGGAATTTTTTATGCGCAAACAAGGGGCGTCTTCGTCCTCCTTTGATACGATCGTTGCCTCTGGCTACCGTTCGGCGCTGCCGCACGGGGTGGCGTCAGAGAAAACGATCGAGCGCGGCGAGCTCGTCACGCTTGATTTCGGGGCTTACTATAAAGGGTATTGTTCCGATATGACGAGAACGGTCGCCGTCGGCGACATTAGCGCGGAGTTGCGGACGATCTATGACATCGTTCTTGAAGCGCAGCAACGAGGCATGAACGGGCTCAAGGCAGGCATGACCGGCAAGGAAGCCGATGCGCTCACGCGCGATTACATCCGCGAAAAAGGGTATGGCGACTATTTCGGCCATTCGACCGGCCATGGGATTGGATTGGAAATTCACGAAGGGCCGACGCTTTCGTTCCGTTCGGATGTCGTGCTTGAGCCAGGCATGGTTGTCACCGTCGAGCCGGGCATTTACATCCCGGGGCTTGGCGGGGTGCGCATCGAGGACGATACGGTCATCACTGCTGACGGGAACGAAGCGCTCACCCATTCGCCAAAAGAACTGATCATTTTATAATGGATTGCGTGAGGAGGATTTCGGCTAATGATTTCAGTCAACGATTTTCGCACAGGACTTACGATTGAGGTGGACGGCGAGATTTGGCGCGTCCTTGAATTCCAGCACGTCAAGCCGGGCAAGGGGGCGGCGTTCGTCCGTTCGAAGCTGCGCAATTTGCGCACCGGCGCCATTCAGGAGCGGACGTTCCGCGCCGGCGAAAAAGTGAACCGGGCGCAAATCGACACACGCAAAATGCAATATTTGTACGCCAACGGCGACCAACACGTTTTTATGGATATGGAAACGTATGAACAAATCGAGCTGCCGGCGAAACAAATCGAGCATGAACTGAAGTTCTTGAAAGAGAATATGGAAGTATTTATTATGATGTACCAAGGCGAAACGATCGGCGTCGAGCTGCCGAACACCGTCGAGCTGAAAGTCGTTGAAACAGAGCCAGGCATTAAAGGTGACACCGCTTCTGGCGGCTCGAAGCCGGCGAAGCTCGAAACCGGCCTTGTCGTTCAAGTGCCGTTTTTCGTCAACGAAGGCGACACGCTCATCATTAATACGGCCGATGGCACGTACGTTTCGCGGGCGTAAGCGCAAGCCCGACAGGCACCGTCTCGGACACCTTCCGGGGCGGTGTTTTTTATGCGCAAAATGGGCGCCGTTTTGCTCTCCCCCATCGTTTTCCTCAGTAAAAACTTCTTCTGAAACGGCTTGTTTTCGCATACGTTTGTACTAATCGATCCCATTTGGCAAAACAGGAGGGGAACATGAAACATTGGCTGCGATCGATCGACCCGTCCGTTATGGCCATGGCTGGCATGCGGATGGTGTCCGCGTTCATTGAACTGAGCGCGGCGCTGTTGATGCTTGTGTTCAATGACGTGAAAAAAGCGCTTGCCGTTAATGCTGCGCTTGCTGTCGTCGGTCCAACCGTCATGATGGTGACCATGGCGATTGGACTGCTTTCGCTTGCGGACGAGCTCTCGTTTTCACGGCTTGGGCTTGTGGCGCTCGGGATCGCGCTCATTTTGTTCGCGATTTACAAGTAAGGCATAAACGGCGCATTCCGCCCATACATATGAACTAGTCCACAAGAAAAGGGGGAGGGCCATGGAAGCGGTGTGGGGAATTTTGCCGAAAACGGTCGCCGCCGCGTTGCAGCACCATCTTCCTTCATGCCGCCGCGGAATTGAAGAAATCCGCATCCGCGTCTCCCGGCCGCTTGAGGTGATCGTCGACGGAACGGCCCGATTGCTGCCGTATGAAGTGACGAAAGAAGACGGCGTGCATTTGCTCAACAAATTGAGTCATTATTCGATCTATGCCGTCGAAGAAGAGCTGAAGCGCGGATTTATGACGATTGAGGGGGGCATCGCGTTGGGCTGGCCGGCAAAGTCATTACGGAAGGGGGCAAGGTGAAAGCGATCCGCGATGTTTCCTCGTTTAACATTCGCATCGCCAAGGAACAGATCGGCATCGCCGAGCCGCTGATTCCGTATGTGTACGACGGCCGCTGGCGTCATACGATGATCATCGGCTCGCCGCAGACGGGAAAAACGACGCTCCTGCGCGATGCGGCGCGCTTGATTAGCAGCGGGACGGGGCGCATTCCGGCGCAAAAGGTGGCGATCGTTGACGAACGGTCGGAAATCGCTGGCTGTGTGAAAGGGATTCCTCAGTTTTCGTTCGGCCCGCGCCTTGACGTGTTGGACGCCTGCCCGAAAGCGGAAGGGATGATGATGATGATCCGCGCGATGAGCCCTGATGTCATGATTGTCGACGAAATCGGACGCGAGGAGGACAGCGAGGCAGTGCTTGAAGCGGCCAATGCTGGCGTCTCTGTATGGACGACTGTGCACGGCCGCAACATCCAAGACGTCTGGCAGCGTCCGACGCTCGGCCCGGTGATGGAACAAAAGGTGTTTGAACGGTTTATTGAGCTGACGAACATTCCCCATCCCGGCTCAATCCGACGCATTCTCGACGCTGGCGGAACGGTGCTGTATGAAAGGGCGGTGGTCCATCGATGAAATGGTTTGGCGCTCTGTTGATTCTCGCCGCCTCAACATGGCTTGGGTTTGCCGCCGCCCGCGTGTTGCACGAGCGGCCGCGCCAGCTCCGCCAGCTGAAAGCGGCGCTGAGGGCGCTTGAGGCGGAAGTGATGTATGGCCATACGCCGCTTGCCGACGCCGCTATGCATCTCGCCCGGCAAACGGCCGCCCCGTTGTCCGAATTGTTCGAGCGGTTTGCCGCCGCGTTATGCACAGAAGAAACGAGCGCCGCCGAGGCATGGGAAAAAAGCTTGCGAGCCGTATGGGGAAAAACCGCTCTAAAGCAAGGAGAATTTGAAGTGATGAAACAATTTGGCGCCACGCTTGGCCAATACGACCGGCTCACCCAGCAAAGGCAAATCGCGCTGGCGCTCGCCCATCTTGAGCGGGAGGAAGCGGAAGCGCTAGACAACCAAGCGCGCTACGCCAAGATGGCGAAAAGTTTAGGCGTGTTGGCCGGCCTGCTGCTCGTCATTTTACTCATGTAGACAGGAGGCAGAATCATGGGCATCGATGTCGATCTCATTTTGAAAATCGCCGGCGTCGGCATCGTCATCGCGTTTTTGCATACGGTGCTCGATCAGATGGGGAGGAAAGAATACGCCCAATGGGTGACGCTGCTCGGCTTTATTTATATTTTGTTTATGGTCGCTTCCATCGTCAGCGACTTGTTCCAAAAAATCAAGGATGTCTTTTTGTTCCGCGGGTAGGAGGGATCGGCCATTGACATTTTGCAAATCGTCGGCCTCGGGTTGATCGCGACGTTTTTGGTCGTGTTGCTGCAAGAGCAAAAGTCGAATCTGGCCTTTTTGTTGACCGTGTTTGTCGGCTGCACCATTTTTCTGTTGTTGGTCGATCAAATCAGCAGCATTTTGGCGATGTTGCGAAAAATGGCCGAAGGCGCCCATATTCAGATGGTGTATTTAGAGACGATGCTGAAAATCATCGGCATTGCCTACATTGCCGAGTTCGCCGCGCAAATTTCCAAAGACGCCGGCCAAGGGGCGATTGCTGCCAAAATTGAGCTCGGCGGCAAAATCGTCATTTTGGCGCTGGCTGTTCCGATTTTAACCGCGATCATCGAAGCGGTCATCGGCCTCATCCCGTCGGCGCGCTAAAGGGGGGAACGGATTGAAGCGAACAGCGTTCCTTATTGTCGGGCTGCTTTCTCTCTTTTTTTGTCCGTTGGTCGTACAAGCCGCAAGCGATGGACCGTCGGTCAGCGAGCAGCTCGCTCAGCTCGATGTGAGCGATATCCGCCGTTATTGGGAAACGATCGTCAGCGAGTATGGGGGTTTTTGCCGGAAAGCGAGAAAGGGCCGCTCACCGATTTTTTAAGCGGCGACAAGCAATGGTCGCCGTCCGAATGGCTGAAGGCGCTCGCCCGCTATTTGTTTTATGAACTGCAGGTGAACGGCAAACTGCTCGGCACGCTCATTTTGCTTGCTGTCTTCAGCACGGTGCTGCAATCGCTGCAAAATGCATTCGCTCAGCAGGAAGTAAGCAAAATCGCCCAGGCGGTCGTCTATATGGTGCTCTTGTTGATCGCCTTAAACAGCTTTCGCCTCGCGGCGGATTATGCGCTTGAGGCGGTGCGGACGATGAGCCATTTCATCATCGCCCTCGTTCCGCTGCTGCTCGCCCTGCTCGCCACTTCCGGCGGGGTCGCGTCGGCGGCGTTTTTCCACCCGATCATTTTGTTTGTGATGAACACCACCGGCACGGTCGTTGAATACGTCACCTTGCCGCTTTTGCTTCTGGCTGCGCTGCTTTCGGTCGTCAGCACGCTCAGCGACCGTTACAAGGCGACTCAGCTCGCCGATTTGCTCAACAAAGCCGCCCTCGGTTTGCTCGGCCTCATTTTGACCGTGTTCCTTGGCGTCATGTCCGTGCGAGGAGCGACAGCGGCCGTGGCTGACGGCGTGGCGCTCCGGGCGGCGAAATTTGTCACCGGCAATTTCATCCCGGTCGTCGGCAAGCTGTTCACCGATGCCGCCGATACGGTCGTCGCCGCTTCCATGCTGTTGAAAAATACGGTCGGGTTGGTCGGGGCGGCGATTTTGCTCATGATCGCCATCTTTCCAGCGGTGAAAATTTTCGCCGTCGTCATCGTCTACAAACTATCGGCTGCTCTTCTGCAGCCGCTTGGCGGCGGACCGGTATTGTCCTGCCTCAACATCATCGGCAAAAGCATCGCTTACGTGCTGGCGGCGCTGCTCATTGTGTCGCTCATGTTTTTCTTAAGCCTCACCGTCATGGTGATGGCCGGGAACATTACGATGATGGTCCGCTAGGGGGAGCGCTATGCAGCTAGTCATTGAGTGGGTGACAAACATCATTTTGTTTTTGTTGTTTGCTGTCGTCATCGATTTTTTGCTGCCGTCGGGGACGATGCAAAAATACGTTAAAATGGCTGTCGGGCTTATGCTCGTTCTCGTGATGCTCGCTCCGATGCTCCGGCTCGCTTCCGTTGATCCCGAGCAGCTCATCGCGTCGGCGCTCGTCCATTTTTCCAATGGCCGTGCGGGGGAAGAGGCAATAAAAAATCAAATCGAACAGCAGAAAAAAGAAATACAAGCCTCGCAACGCGCATATATTTTAAAACAAATGGCTGTCCAGCTCGAAAACGATGTCAATGAGGAGTTGATGGAAAAGTATGGGCTGAAAGCGGATGTCAACGTTTACGCCAAGCCAGGCGACGACTGGCGCATGCCGGATGACATCAAGACGATTGAGGTCGTCCTTTCGAAACAGAAGTCAGCCGGTTCGGTCGAACCGGTTGTCATCGATACGACGAAGCCGCCGGCTTTGCCGGAGGGCGATGCTTCGCTGGCAGAGGAGGTGCGCGCTTTTCTCGCCGGCCGATGGGAAATCGATGAAGATAAAATTGACGTGCAATTTAGGGGGAGGGAATAGAGGGGGGATGTTGCCGCTCATCAAACGGCTCTTTTCTTCAGCGCCGAAAGACGGGGAAGGAGCACAGAAAAAATGGCCGTTTTCGTACGTCGTCGTCCTGCTGTTGGCTGGTGTCGCCTTGATGTCGGCAAGCCATTGGGCAAACAGTGGAGAGGAAGCCGAAGCGAAGCCTTCCGCCGGGCAGCCGTCCGCTCCAGCCGAGCCGGCATTCCTGGCAAGCAAGGAGACGAAAGAGAAAGTGATCGCCGCCTATGAGGAGCGGTACGAAAAAGAACTGAAAGCCGCTCTTGAGGCGATCGAAGGGGTGGATGATGTCACGGTCGTCGTCAATCTCGATTCCACGGAGTTGAAACTGTATGAGAAAAAGCGTTCGACTCAGCAACAGACAACGGAAGAGAGCGACAAGGAAGGCGGGAAGCGGACGATCGAAAACGAGTCGACCAATGAAGAAGTCATCATTATTCATAACGGCGAAGAAGAAACGCCGCTTGTCGTCGCCACGAAAAAGCCGGACATCCGCGGCGTTCTCGTTGTCGCCAAAGGGGCGGATAATTTGCAAATCAAAAAATGGATCGTCGAGGCGGTGACGCGCGTGTTAAACGTTCCGAGCTACCGCGTCGCTGTCTTGCCGAAAAAATGACCGGGTAAGGGGAGGAGATCGGCATGTTGAAAAAACAAACCGTATGGCTGTTGACGATGTTGAGCTTGGTCGTTGTGCTGTCGGTCTATTACGTGACAGCGCCAAAAAATATGAACGACAGTCCGGCATTTACCGCCAATAAGAAAACGGAAAAAACAACCGATCAGCCGAGCGTCGCTGTCGAAGAGGCGAAAAAGCCGTCCGCGTCTGGCGAAACGGGCGACGACTTGTTTACAGCGCTGCGCATGAAAATTGAGGATGAACGGAGCCGGCTGCGCGATGAGCTGAACGCCATTGTCGCTTCAGCGAACGCGACAGCGGAAGAAAAAAATGAAGCGCTCGACAAAATTGAAAAATTGCAAGCATTGTCCGAAAAAGAAGCCACGTTGGAGACGCTCATCAAATCAAAAGGCGGTTATGAAGACGTGCTCGTGCGCGCCGATGACAACCAAGTGCGCGTGACGATCAAAGCGAAACAAAGCTCAGCGAAATCGGCGAATGAAGTCATTCATATGGTGAAAAAAGAAATACCCGATGCTGAATACGTGACGGTTGAGTTTCAGCCGGCTGGATGAACGCGCTGCTCTTTAGGGCAGCTTCTTTTTTTGCGGAAAAGTCTTTTGTTTGTCCTACTGTTGTGTGTATAATCGTTATGGACACGTTTAGGCACCGCCAGAAAGGAACGGGCTGCACGATACTTGGAGAAAGGTGTGAGATCGATGAAAATTCAAGAAATCCGTGAATTGATCCGCTTGGTCGACCAGTCCTCGATTGACGAATTCGTATACGAACAAGGCGAAACAAAAGTACATATGAAAAAAGGAACGGCTGCTGTTGCCGTTGCGTCGGCTGCGGCCGCACAGACGGCGGTCGCGCCGCCGGCGCCTGCCGCTCCGGCCGCGGTCGAACCGGCTCCGGCAGCTCCTCCCGTTCAAGCAGCGGCCTCGGAAGCGCCGGCACCGAAAGCGGAAACGCCGGTGGTCAAAGAAGCAAAGCCGGCTGTGGAAGGCAACTTGCATCAAATTACTTCGCCGATGGTCGGCACGTTCTACGCAGCGCCGGCGCCGGACAAGCCGCCGTATGTGAAGCCGGGCGACAAAGTGAAAAAAGATACGGTCGTTTGCATCATCGAGGCGATGAAGCTGTTTAATGAAATTGAAGCGGAAGTCGATGGCGAAATTGTCGAGGTGTTGGTGCAAAACGGCCAGCTCGTCGAATATGGCCAGCCGTTGTTTTTAGTCAAGCCTGAATAAGGGAGAGAACGGACGATGATCAAAAAAGTGTTGGTGGCGAACCGCGGGGAAATCGCTGTCCGCATCATCCGCGCCTGCCGCGAGCTTGGGATTGAGACGGTCGCTGTCTTTTCGCAAGCCGACCGCGACGCCTTGCACGTGCAGCTGGCTGATGAGGCGTACTGCATCGGGCCGACCGCTTCGAAAGACAGCTATTTAAATTTCACAAACATTATGAGCGTCGCCACGCTGACTGGCTGTGACGCCATCCATCCCGGTTACGGGTTTTTGGCGGAAAATGAAGCGTTCGCGGAGCTGTGCCGTGAATGCAACGTGACATTTATCGGCCCAAGTCCGGAAGCGATTGCAAAAATGGGCATGAAAGACATCGCTCGCGAGACGATGCGCGAGGCGGGGGTGCCGATCGTGCCTGGGTCGCGCGGGGTGATCGAAAGTCTTGATGAGGCGCGGGCGATTGCCGAAGAGATCGGCTATCCGGTCATCATTAAAGCGACGGCCGGCGGCGGCGGGAAAGGAATCCGCGTCGCCCGCAACGAAGAAGAGCTCGTCAAAGGCATCAACATCACCCAGCAGGAAGCGGCGACGGCGTTTGGCAACCCAGGCGTCTATATTGAAAAATATATCGAAGATTTCCGCCATGTCGAAATTCAAGTGCTCGCTGATTCGTACGGCAATACGATTCATCTCGGTGAGCGCGACTGCTCGATCCAGCGCCGGCTGCAAAAACTGGTCGAGGAAGCGCCGTCGCCGGCCATTGACGACGAGATGCGCCGGAAGATGGGCGAGGCGGCGGTCAAGGCGGCGAAAGCGGTCAACTACACCGGCGCCGGTACGGTTGAATTTATTTATGACCACCGGAACAAACAATTTTACTTCATGGAGATGAATACGCGCATTCAAGTCGAGCATCCGGTCACGGAACTGATCACCGGCATCGATTTGGTCAAGGAGCAAATCCGCATCGCCGCCGGTGAAAAGCTGTCGATCACCCAAGAGGACGTCACGTTTAACGGCTGGGCGATCGAGTGCCGGATCAACGCCGAAAATCCAGCGAAAAACTTTATGCCGTCGCCGGGGAAAATCGCCATGTACCTGCCGCCGGGCGGCCCGGGCGTGCGCGTCGATTCCGCCGCCTATCCAGGCTATACGATCCCGCCGTATTATGATTCGATGATCGCCAAATTGATCGTTCATGCGCCGACGCGTGCGGAAGCGATCGCCCGCATGAGACGGGCGCTTTCGGAGTTTATCATCGAAGGCATTCATACAACGATTCCGTTCCACATAAAATTAATGGAGCATGAGAAATTTCAAAGCGGTGAGTTTAATACGAAGTTTTTGGAGTTATATGATATTATGAAGGCGGAATAGGAGGTGCCTTATGTCTGAGCATGTCTTTGAAACAGAGCAAGTATACCCGGCGCTCGGCAAGGTGGAAATTGCACCGGAAGTGATTGAGGTGATCGCTGGCATCGCGGCATCAGAAGTCGACGGCATCGCGCAAATGCGCGGCAATTTTGCCGCCGGCGTCGCCGAGCGTTTTGGAAAGAAACACCATGGCAAAGGCGTCAAGGTTGATTTGCGCGACGACGGCGTCGTCATCGATCTTTATTGCCTCGTCCAGTTTGGCGCATCGATTCCGAACGTGGCGAAAAAGGTGCAGGAAAATGTGCGCCAGGCGCTTTGGAACATGACCGGCCTCGAGGCGAGCGAAGTGAACGTTCATATCGTTGGCATCCAGTTTGAGGGCGGCAAGCAGGAACAAGGCGTCATCGAACAGTGATCTCGCAAGGCAGTTGCTTTTTCGGCGGCTGCCTTTTTGTTTTTTTGGCCAAAGTTTGTTATTGTAATGAACGAGGCCGTTATGGCGCAACCAACGGCAGCGCGAATGATTTGTGGGAAAAGGCTGGCTTTTTCCGAAAAATATGATATGATTTCATTGTGAATGTTCGTTTTTTTGGAAAGGGGGACCGCCATGAAGCGGCATGAAGCACGGGAAAAGGCGTTGCAGGCGCTGTTTCAAATCGATGTCGGACGCATTCCACCAGACGAGGCGCTTTACAATGTCACGGGCGGCGGCGACATCGACCCGTTTTTGCGCCAGCTCGTCTTTGGCGTCGTCGAGCACCAGGAGGAGATTGACGAGCTGTTGCGCGCCAATTTGGAAAAATGGACGCTTGAACGCGTCGCCAACGTTGACCGCGCCATTTTGCGCATGGCGACGTACGAGATGAAATACGCCGATGATGTGCCGGTAAGCGTCAGCCTCGATGAGGCAGTCGAGTTGGCGAAAAAATTCGGCGATTGGAAATCCGGAAGTTTTGTCAACGGCGTGCTTTCGAAAGTGAAGGCGGCGCTGCAAAAATAAAACCGGCTGCATCGCGGGCTGATATTGAACGATGAACGAGGAGAGGGGAACGAAACACGATGACAGCACAAATCATTAGCGGAACGGAGATGGCGAGGATGATTCGCACCGCATTGGCGGATGAAGCCGCACAGTTGAAAGCGGATGGCGTTGAGCCGGGGCTGGCCGTCATTCTAGTCGGCGACGATCCGGCGTCGCATTCGTATGTAAAAGGAAAACAAAAAGCGTGCGCCGAGGTCGGCATTCGCTCGTTCCTTTACACGTTTCCGGCGGCGATCGACGAAGAGACGCTGCTTGCGAAAATCCGCGAGTTAAACGTCGATCCGGCGGTGCACGGCATTTTAGTGCAGCTGCCGCTGCCGGATCACATTTGCGAATGGTCGGTCATTGAAACGATCGCACCGGAAAAAGATGTCGATGGGTTTCACCCGATCAATGTCGGAAAAATGATGATCGGCCAACGGGCGTTTCTCCCGTGCACTCCGCATGGCATTTTAGTGATGGTGCAATCGGCCGGCATTGACATCGCCGGCAAGCACGTCGTCGTCGTCGGCCGAAGCAACATCGTCGGCAAACCGGTTGGCCAGCTGTTTTTGCGCGAACATGCCACCGTCACCTACACTCACTCGAAAACACCGGATTTGGCCGCCATCACTCGGCAGGCGGACATTTTGATCGTCGCTGTCGGCAAGGCGCGCCTCATCGGCCCGGAACACGTCAAGCCCGGGGCGGTCGTCATCGACGTCGGCGTCAACCGGCTTGAGAACGGCAAATTGTGCGGCGATGTCGATTTTGACGCTGTGAAAGAAGTGGCTGGCTATATGACGCCGGTGCCGGGCGGAGTCGGGCCGATGACGATTACAATGCTCTTGCACAACACGATTGAAGCGGCACGGCAGTTGGCCGCAAAGTGAGGGCAGGATCAGTGGAAGTGAAATATGTGACGGTCGGGGCGTTGACGAAGTACATCAAACGCAAGTTCGATGTCGACCCGCATTTGCGCGATCTATGGGTGAAGGGCGAGATTTCGAATTTTAAGCAGCATTCGCGCGGCCATATGTATTTTACGTTGAAAGACAGCCAAGGACGCATTGCCGCCGTCATGTTCGCCGGCTACAACCAGCATTTGCCGTTCCGTCCTGAAGATGGGATGAACGTGCTCGCGCGCGGGGAAATTTCTGTCTATGAACCGAACGGCAACTATCAGCTTTATGTCAAAGAAATGCAGCCGGAAGGTGTCGGAAGCCTCTATTTAGCCTACGAACAGCTGAAGCAGCGGCTCGAGGCGGAAGGGTTGTTTTCGCCGGTCCATAAAAAGCCGCTTCCAGCTTTCCCTCGCTGCATCGGCGTCGTTACATCGCCGACTGGAGCGGCGGTGCGCGATATTATGACGACGATTCGCCGCCGCTATCCCCTCGCTAAAGTCATTTTGTTTCCAGCGCTCGTTCAAGGGGACGGGGCGGCGCCCTCCATCGTGCGCGCCATCGAGCGGGCGAATGCGTTCGGCGAGGTTGATGTGCTGATTGTCGGCCGCGGCGGCGGCTCGATCGAAGAATTGTGGGCGTTCAATGAAGAAATCGTCGCCCGCGCCATCTTCGCCTCAAAAATACCGATTATTTCCGCTGTCGGCCATGAAACAGATTTTACGATCGCCGACTTTGTCGCCGATTTGCGGGCGCCGACGCCGACGGCAGCAGCTGAGATGGCGGCGCCACATGTTGGGGAGCTCGCTGAGCGGCTCGCCGAGCGGAAATGGCGGCTCATCCGCGCCATGAAAGAGCGGCTTGCCGCTGATAAAGAGCAGCTTCGCCGGCTGCAAGGATCCTACGCATTCCGCTATCCCAAGCGGCTCTATGAACAAAAAGAACAGCAGCTTGATGCGTTGCTTGAGAGGCTTAGCCGCCAACGCGAACGGCTCGTCGACAAACATCGTCAGCGGCTGCATGAGCTTGACATGAGACTATGGCGGCACCATCCGGCTGCAGAGCTTGAGCGGATGAAAGAACGGCAAAAGGCGACCGCCAATGCACTGGAAAAAGCGATGCGCACCGCGGTGGAGCGCCATCGGTTCCGCTTTCGCTCCAACCTCGCCCGGCTTGAGGCGCTCAGTCCGCTTCGCATCATGGAGCGCGGCTACAGCTTGGTGTACAATGAGCAGGGCGAGCTCGTGAAACGAACGAACCAGCTTCGAATCGGCGAGCATCTTTCCATTCAAGTTCAAGACGGACGAGTCGATTGTCAAGTGACGGGAGTGGAGGAAAAACAAGTATGAGCGAAGAAAAAGAGATGACGTTTGAAGAAGCGATGAAAAAACTGGAGGAAATCGTCGAAAAGCTCGAGGAAGGGAACGTGCCGCTTGAGGAGGCGATCGCCTTTTTTCAAGAAGGCATGAAACTGTCCAAGCTTTGCCATGATAAATTGCAGCATGTGGAGAAACAGTTGGAGTACATGCTGCGCGAAGACGGCGAGCTTGTCCCTTTTTCGCCGGAGGAGGAGTGACGGGTGGCGCAGCTTTCGGTTGAACAGTTTCTCAACGAACAAAAACGGGCCGTCGAGGCGGCGCTTTCCTCCTATATGGCGCGGCTTCGTGGGCCGGAGACGCTGAAAAAGGCGATGGCCTACTCGCTTGAGGCCGGCGGCAAACGAATCCGCCCGCTTTTGTTGCTGGCGACCATCCAAGCGCTTGGCAAAGACCCGGCGATCGGTCTGCCAGTCGCTTGCGCCATTGAAATGATCCATACGTACTCGCTCATTCATGATGATTTGCCAAGCATGGACAACGATGATTTGCGGCGCGGCAAACCGACGAACCATAAAGTGTTCGGCGAGGCGATGGCCATTTTGGCCGGGGACGCTTTGTTGACGTATGCCTTTCAATTGATGGCCGAAATCGATGATGATCGCGTGCCGCCTCCCGTCCGTCTGCAGCTCATCGAGCAGCTCGCGAAGGCGGCCGGCCCGGAAGGCATGGTCGCTGGACAGGCGGCTGATATGGAGGCGGAAGGAAAAACGCTGGCGCTTGCGGAACTGGAATACATCCACCGCCATAAGACGGGGAAAATGCTGCAATACAGCGTGCACGCCGGCGCCCTGCTTGGCGGCGCCGATGGTCGGCAGACGCGCGAACTCAACGAGTTCGCCGCACATTTAGGCCTCGCCTTTCAAATTCGCGACGATATTTTGGACATTGAAGGAATGGAAGAAAAAATCGGCAAGCGAGTCGGCAGCGACCGCGACAACAAGAAGGCGACATATCCGGTGCTTCTTTCGCTAGGCGGTGCTAAAGAGAAACTGGCGTTTCACATTGACGCCGCGAAGCGCCATTTGCAGCAAGCCAAAATCGATGACGCGGTGCTGGCCTACATTTGCGAGCTTGTCGCGGTCCGCGACCACTGATGCGGGGCGGCCGACTCTTGTTCCCGTTGTTCGCTTTCCTTCGGGGCGGAGGCGGCCTTGTTTTTTTGGTTGTTTTCCGCCGGGCGGCCGCCGCAAGTTCTATAGATACACCACAAAACGCGTCCTAGTGGTGACGGGCTGCGTTGGCGGGAAAAGTCGATTTTTCGCGCCGGATCATGTATAATAATACTACCTGTACGAGGAGAAACGGCTCGGAGAACGACAGAATGAAAGCGAGTGATCTTTGTTGGACTTGACAAAAATTGACCATCCGCGCGTTGTCAAAAACATGTCCATTCCTGAGCTGAAACGGTTAAGCGCCGAGATTCGGCGGTTTTTAATTGAGAAGTTGTCGAAAACAGGCGGACATATCGGCCCGAACTTAGGGGTCGTCGAGCTGACGATCGCCCTCCACCGCGAATTCGACAGCCCAAAAGACAAGCTCATTTGGGATGTCGGACACCAGTCATACGTGCATAAAATTTTGACCGGACGCGCCGCCGCGTTCGACACGCTCCGCCAATACAAAGGGCTGTCCGGATTCCCGAAACGGAGCGAAAGCGAGCATGACGTGTGGGAAACGGGCCATAGCTCGACGTCGCTGTCGGCGGCGATGGGAATGGCGATCGCCCGTGATTTGAAAGGGACGGATGAATACATCGTGCCGATCATCGGCGACGGGGCGCTCACCGGCGGCATGGCGCTTGAGGCGCTCAACCATATCGGGCATGAGAAAACGGATATGATTGTCATCTTAAACGACAATGAAATGTCGATCGCCCCGAACGTCGGCGCGTTGCACAACATCCTCGGTCGGTTGCGCACCGCAGGCAAATACCAGTGGGTGAAAGATGAACTGGAGCTGCTGCTCAAGCGCATCCCAGCGGTCGGCGGCAAGTTGGCGGCGACGGCCGAGCGGCTGAAAGACAGCTTGAAATATTTGCTTGTCTCCGGCGTGTTTTTCGAAGAGCTCGGGTTTACGTATTTAGGCCCGGTCGACGGCCACGATTTTGAGGATTTGCTTGAGAACTTGCGCTATGCGAAGAAGATGAAAGGCCCCGTGCTTGTCCATGTCATCACGAAGAAGGGAAAAGGGTACAGTCCGGCGGAAAACGACAAAGTCGGCACATGGCACGGCACAGGGCCGTACAAAATCGAAACCGGCGCTTTTGTCAAAACGAAAGAGGCCGGTCCGTCATGGAGCGCGCTTGTCAGCGAAACCGTGCGCCGGCTCGCCCGCACCGACCCGCGCATCGTCGCGATTACGCCGGCGATGCCGGTCGGCTCGAAGCTGGAAGGGTTCGCAAGCGAGTTCCCCGATCGGATGTTTGATGTTGGCATCGCCGAGCAGCATGCGACAACGCTTGCGGCTGGATTGGCGACGCAAGGGATGAAACCGTTTTTGGCCATTTATTCGACATTTTTGCAGCGCGCCTATGACCAAGTCGTCCATGATGTATGCCGGCAAAACTTAAATGTCTTTTTCGCCATTGACCGTGCTGGGTTGGTCGGGGCGGACGGCGAAACGCACCAAGGGGTGTTTGACATCGCCTTTTTGCGCCATGTGCCGAACTTGGTGTTGATGATGCCAAAAGACGAAAACGAAGGACAGCACATGGTGTACACCGCCATCCGCTACGACGACGGACCAATCGCCATGCGTTTCCCGCGCGGCAACGGGCTTGGCGTACCGCTTGATGAGGAGCTGAAAGAAATCCCAATCGGCACGTGGGAAGTGTTGCGCGACGGCTGCGATGCGGCGATTTTGACGTTTGGCACGACGATTTCGATGGCGCTTAAGGCGGCCGACGAGCTGGCGAAAGACGGCATATCGGTGAAAGTCGTCAACGCTCGCTTTTTGAAGCCGATGGACGTGGCGATGCTTCACGAACTGCTTGAGAGCCGCCTGCCGATCTTAACGGTCGAAGAGGCGGTGCTGCAAGGCGGCTTTGGCAGTGCTGTGTTGGAGTTTGCTCATGATCATGGTTATCACGGAGCGGTCATCGAACGGATGGGCATCCCGGACCGCTTTATCGAACATGGAAGCGTCAGCGAGCTGCTCAATGAAATCGGGCTGACGTCGACCCATATCATCGACCGCATCAAAACGATGGTGCCAAGAAAACAGAAAAGGGCTTGAGACATGAAAGGAAAAAAAGAACGGCTCGATGTGCTGCTTGTCGAACGAGGGCTGGCGGAAACGCGAGAAAAGGCGAAGCGGGCGATCATGGCCGGGCTTGTCTATTCAAACGACGTTCGACTCGATAAGCCCGGGGAAAAAGTGCCGGTTGACATTCCGCTTGAGGTGAAAGGCAACCCGCTTCCGTACGTCAGCCGCGGTGGGTTGAAACTGGAAAAAGCGTTGCGCGAGTTTCATATTCGCGTGGAAAATAAAATTGTTCTTGACATCGGCGCGTCGACCGGCGGTTTCACCGACTGCGCCTTGCAGCATGGGGCGAAGCTGACGTATGCCGTCGATGTCGGCTACAACCAGCTTGCTTGGAAGCTGCGTCAAGACGAGCGCGTCGTTGTGATGGAGCGGACGAACTTCCGCTACGTGACGCCGGATCAGTTTACGAAAGGGCTGCCGGAAGTAGCTGTCATCGATGTCTCGTTTATTTCGCTGCGGCTCATTTTGCCGGTCGTCAAGACGGTCATGGTGCCGGGCGGCGATGTGATTGCGCTCGTCAAGCCGCAGTTTGAAGCCGGCAGGGAAAAGGTCGGCAAAAAGGGGATTGTTCGCGACCCGAACATTCACGAGGAAGTGCTCGAATCCATCATTCAATTCGCCTGTGCGGAAGGGTTCGATGTTCTTCATTTAACGTATTCACCGATTACCGGCGGCGATGGCAACATTGAGTTTTTGCTTCACGCCGTTTATTCGGGAGAAAATCGCAAAGGGGAAAACCGTCTGTCGATGCCGATCGCACATATCGTACGTGAGGCGCACGCCCATCTACGTGGCGACAGGACAGAGGGGCATGGCGAATAGAGGTGGGAAACAACAGCGTGGCATTTTGCAAGCAAAGAGGTGGCGCAGTGTGAACAAAGGGCAAAGGCATATTAAAATTCGCGAAATCATTATGAACCATGACATTGAAACGCAAGACGAGCTTGTCGACCGGCTGAGAGAAGCTGGCTTTAACGTCACCCAAGCGACTGTCTCGCGCGACATTAAAGAAATGCAGCTCGTCAAAGTGCCGATGGCCAACGGACGCTACAAGTACAGCCTTCCGTCCGACCAGCGCTTCAATCCGCTGCAAAAGCTGAAGCGGGCGCTTGTTGATGTGTTTGTGAAGCTTGACGGAACGGGCAACTTGCTTGTGTTGCGGACGCTGCCGGGCAACGCCCATGCCGTCGGCGTCTTGCTCGACAATTTGGATTGGAACGAAATCGTCGGTACGATTTGCGGCGACGATACGTGCCTGATCATTTGCCGGACGCCGAAAGATGCGGAAAAAGTGTCCGACCAGCTGTTGTCCATGCTCTAGGCGAGGACCGGCCCAGCTCCCGTTCTGCGTTCAAGGACGGAACGATAGGGCGGTCCTCGTTTGCAAATCCGAACATACGTGCTATAATCAAAAGTGGAATGAATCGGACAGGCAAGGAGTGGTGAAATGCTCGCCGAGCTGTCGATTAAAAATTTCGCCATTATCGAGTCGCTCTCGTTGTCGTTCGACAAAGGGCTGACGGTGTTAACCGGCGAAACGGGAGCCGGCAAATCGATCATCATCGACGCGATTCATTTGTTGATCGGCGGACGCGGCTCCGCTGAATTTGTCCGCTTTGGGGCGGAAAAGGCGGAAATCGAAGGGCTGTTTTTGCTTGATGATGACCGCCATCCATGCTGGCAAAAATGCGCAGACGTTGGCATCGACGCCAGCGACGGCATGATCGTGTTGCGCCGCGATATTTTCGCCAACGGCAAAAGTGTCTGCCGCATTAACGGCAAGCTCGTCACGACGGCGGTGCTGCGCGACATCGGGGCGACGCTTGTGGATATTCACGGCCAGCATGAACATCAAGAACTGATGGATCCGTCCCGCCATCTGCCGCTTTTAGACGAGTTCGGCGGCCTAGAGGCAGCAGAGGCGCTTGCTCGCTACCGCGCCGTCTACGAGCGGTATGAGGAGCTCGGAAAAAAATTGAAAAAGCTGAGCGAAAATGAACAGCAAATGGCGCACCGGCTTGATTTGTTGACGTTTCAGTTGCGCGAAATCGAACAGGCGGCGCTCGAGCCGGGCGAGGACGAGCGGCTGATGGAGGAAAAAGTTCGCATCGTCAATTTTCAAAAAATTTATACCGCGCTGCAGAAAAGTTATGAGGCCCTCTCCGGAGAGGGACGCGGACTTGATTCGATCGGGGAGGCGATGCGCCATCTCGATGACGTCGCAGGCATGGATGCAGCGCTCAAAGATGCGCATGAAACGACGTCGAACTGCTACTATTTGCTCGAGGAAGTCATGTACAAGCTGCGCGATCAAATTGAGGAGATGGAGTACGACCCAGAGCGGCTCGATGCCATTGAAAGCCGTCTCGCGGAAATCGGGCAGCTCAAACGAAAATACGGGGCGACGATCGCCGATATTTTGCACTATGCCGAGACGATCGCCGAGGAAATCGAGACAATCGAAAATCGCGAAACGCATGTGCATGAGCTGAAGCAGCAGCTCGCTCTGGTGACGGACGAGTTGCTTACGGAGGCGAAAAACGTCACCGCTGTTCGGCAAACATATGCCCAGCGCCTGATTGAGCGCATTCATCAAGAACTGAAAGACTTGTACATGGACAAAACGAAATTTGACATCGTATTTGCCAAGCGCGAAGGATCGCTTGACGCCCCCTTGGTCGACGGCGTGCCGGTTAGATTCCAAGAAGACGGCATCGATGTCGTCGAGTTTTACATTTCGACGAACGTCGGCGAGCCGTTAAAACCGCTCGTCAAAGTCGCTTCCGGCGGCGAGCTGTCGCGCATTATGCTGGCGTTGAAAACGATTTTTTCCAAACATCAAGGAGTGACGTCGATTGTTTTTGATGAGGTCGACACCGGTGTCAGCGGACGCGTCGCCCAGGCGATGGCGGAAAAAATTTACCGCATCGCCAGCCAGTCGCAAGTGCTTTGCATTTCCCATCTGCCGCAAGTCGCTGCGATGGCGGACACGCACTTGTTGATCGCCAAAGAGACGGATGGGGAACGGACGAAAACAGTCGTGAGGAAGCTCAATGAGGAGGAGAAAGTGAAAGAAATCGGGCGGATGATTTCCGGCGTCGAGATGACGGAATTGACGAAACGGCATGCCAAAGAGCTGTTGGAACTGGCGGCGAAAATGAAACATTGATTCCTGTTTCCCCTGTTCGTCGAGGGGAGGCGCATCCCTCTCAAAGCGGGCCGATTCCGCCTGCCTGTTCTCACTTGGCGCCCGCTTTCCTTAAGAGAACTACGGTGTTTCATAAAGATAAGCAAAAAGCCGCGCGGCTGTCCGGATGCAAGTCCATCCAATTCCGGGCAGCTTTTTTATCGGCAGGGCGATTATATTTTCCCCGGTTCAGGCAAAATTAAAACTGTAACCGTTTTGGCATGGTGTAGGCGGGAGCGAGGAGAGTGGACGACATTGAATAAAGAAACGGCGCGAAAAGTCGCAGGAGTGCTTCTCCTTGGTATATTGACGGCCATCGCTTTTTCCAAACCGATGAAGGAATATTGGCAAATTCCGAAGCAGCTTGTCCTGTTTGAAGGCGATGCGGTTGAATTTCCTGCCGCTTCCCTTCCCGTACAAGCGGCCGTCAATGACCGAAACGCTCCCGAAACGCTCAATATTGAGCGAAAAAACGGTTCTCTGTCTGTAAAGGCGAAACGCCGCGGACATGAAACGATGGTGTTGCAGGTTGCCGGAATGCCGATCAAGCAAGTGGATGTCAACGTGCTGCCGACGCTCAAAGTCATTCCCGGCGGACAATCGATCGGCGTCAAGCTCAATACCGTCGGCGTTCTTGTCGTCGGTTACCACCTTGTCGAAACCGAAAACGGGAAAAAATCGCCGGGAGAGGCAGCCGGCATTCAAGTCGGCGACATCATTATCGGCATTAACGGCCAAAAAATCGAAAACATGAGCGACCTCTCCCCTTTCATCGAGGAGGCCGGCAAAACGGGAAAACCGCTTCATCTAAAAATTCTGCGCGATCAGCACTCCATGACGGTGAAGCTCGTTCCGCTGAGAGACAGGCATGACGATGTGTACCGCATCGGTCTGTACATTCGCGATTCGGCCGCCGGCATCGGGACGATGACATTTTACGACCCCAAATCAAAAACATATGGCGCACTTGGCCATGTCATCTCTGACATGGATACGAAAAAGCCGATTGTCGTGCAAAACGGGCAAATTATGCGCTCGACCGTCACATCGATCGAAAAAGGAACGAGCGGCAATCCAGGTGAAAAATTAGCCCGCTTTTCCGACGGCGAAGAAGTGATCGGCACGATCACCACCAACAGCCCGTTTGGCATTTTTGGCAAGCTTACAAAGCCACTGCCGAACGGTCCGTTCACAAAACCGATCCCGGTTGCCTTGGCGAACCAAGTGAAAGAAGGGCCGGCAAAAATATTGACAGTGGTGGAAAATGACAAAGTCGAGCAGTTTGACGTGGAAATTGTCAGCACCATTCCGCAGAAATTTCCGGCGACCAAAGGCCTCGTGATTCGCGTCACGGACCCGCGCTTGTTAAAGAAAACAGGGGCATCGTCCAAGGGATGAGCGGCAGTCCGATCATTCAGGATGGAAAACTCGTCGGCGCAGTGACGCACGTTTTCGTGAACGATCCGACATCCGGCTATGGCGTCCACATTGAGTGGATGCTGCAAGAGGCAGGCATCGATCTATACGGCAAACAAAAGAAAGCGAGCTGACAAAGTCGGCTCGCTTTTTCCCGGCAGCCAACATTCGATTCTTGCATATATTTGGTGAAATGACGAGTGATGATTTGGTCACCATTCATCTCTTCCTGATCATCCCAAGGCCAATGTTTCGAAATGCTGTGAGCGGCTTGATTGATCCCGCCATATTGGTTAGGCTGCCACTAAAAATTTTTCAAAAAAGGCGGCAAAAATTTTGCCGGTTTGGCATAGATATTTGGTGAAACATCCGTTAAAATGAAATTTGTAAAGATTTTTCGACAAACGCATCGCTGGTGAAAACGAATATTGTCTAATGAGCTCGTTTTTTGTTATAATTTTCATTTTTTGAAAAATAGAAGGATTTTTTGCTGCTGTTGTCGAATGTACGTTAACGGAATGTTACATAGCAAGAAAAAGTGGGGGAGGATGATCGTTTTGAGCATTAAGGTGTGCATTGCCGATGATAACCGCGAATTGGTGACATTGCTTGACGAATATATCTCGAGCCAGCCGGACATGGAAGTGATTGGCACGGCGTATAACGGCCAAGACTGCCTTCATATGCTCGAGGAAAAGCGGCCGGATATTTTGCTTCTGGACATCATTATGCCGCACTTGGATGGGTTGGCTGTGCTTGAGAAAGTCCGCGCAGGTTGTGAGCATCAGCCGAGCGTCATTATGCTGACGGCGTTCGGCCAGGAGGATGTCACGAAAAAGGCAGTGGAACTCGGCGCTTCCTACTTCATTTTAAAACCGTTCGACATGGAGAATTTGGTCCATCACATTCGGCAGATTCATGGCAAAACGGCGCCGATGGTCAGAAAAACCGGCTCTGCCTACCAGGCGCGCGACAACAAACCGAAAAATTTAGATGCGAGCATTACGAGCATCATCCATGAAATCGGCGTCCCGGCGCATATTAAAGGCTATCTGTACTTGCGCGAAGCGATCGCGATGGTGTACCACGACATCGAACTGCTCGGCTCCATCACGAAAGTGCTCTATCCGGACATCGCGAAAAAATACAACACGACCGCCAGCCGCGTCGAGCGCGCCATTCGCCATGCGATCGAAGTCGCTTGGAGCCGCGGCAACCTCGAATCGATTTCCTCGCTGTTTGGCTATACGGTGAGCGTCTCGAAGGCAAAGCCGACAAACTCGGAATTCATCGCCATGGTGGCCGATAAGCTCCGGCTTGAGCATAAGGCATCGTAACGGAAAACGAATGATAGCCAAAGCAGCAAGACGCTCCGCAATCGGGGGCGTCTTTTTTGCCGTTTGGCGGCTTGCTGGAACGAAAAAAGGGGGAACGTGGCTTGCGCCGGTGTGGTGTACAGAGGCGGCTTTACCGCCAAGGGCCAGACGGTTAAGACGGGTCGTTTTCTTTTTCTTTTTTCTCCAATTCCAGCAGCTTGTTCACCAAAATGTGCGGCGGCATATGCATGATCTGCTCGATCGGCACGCCGAGCGCTTTTGCCAGCTTTTGCGCCGTCTCCAAGGAAATTTTCAGCGGCTGCATCATCTTCCCCTCCAGTGCCTCATACATTACTTTTAGTATAACCGATCACTGCCGCATTCGGCCAGCTTTGTCGGCCAAATGGCGAATTATATGGGAAAGGAAGAAACGGCATGACATATATTTTTGCCCACCGCGGAGCGGCGGGAACCCATCCGGAAAATACGATGGCAGCGTTTGAAGAAGCGCTGAAGGCGGGGGCGGATGGCATTGAGCTCGATGTGCAGCTGACGAAAGACGGCGAACCGGTCGTCATTCATGACGAAACGGTCGACCGGACGACGGACGGCAGCGGCTGGGTCAAAGACATCCTATACCGCGAACTCCGCAAGTTCAACGCAGCAGCGAAATGGGACGGCCGTTACGGCCATTGCCCGATTCCCCATCTCGAGGAAGTGCTCGCCTGGCTGGCGCCGACACGGCTTTTAGTCAACATTGAGCTGAAAAACAGCCTCGTGGCTTATGAAAGGCTTGAGCAAAAGGTGATCGCCGTTGTGCGCCGCTATGGGCTCGAGAACCGGACGATTTTCTCGTCGTTCAACCATAACAGCATGCGTCTTTGCCGCCAGTTGGCGCCGGAGATCGAAACGGCGCTTCTTTATATGGAGCCGCTCTATGACCCGTGGACGTATGTGCAGGCGATGAACGCAGGCGGGGTGCATCCGTACCACCGAACGGTGACGGCGGACTTCGCCGCGGATGCGCGGCGCCGCGGCGTCGCAGTTCGGCCCTTTACGGTGAACAAGCCGAAAACGGCGAAGACGATGTTCGCCTATAAAGTGGATGCGATTTTCACCGACTATCCGCGTCAAGCGAAGGAATGGAAAGAGAAAACGCCTTAACGAAAACCGTTAAGGCGTTTTTTGGCTTGCCTTGAAATGGATGGTTTCCAATTCCGAATCAAGGCGTTTTTCGTTTTCGTTGAAAACGCGCCTGCACTTTGTTCCGTTTTCGGTCGCGGTGCAGCAAAAACCCGCCGATAAACGCCAACCCGGCTGCAAACAGCACAAGCCCGGCGAGAAATTGCAGCCATAAGGCGGCAAACGGAGGTTGTATGATGCCAAACAACGCATCGCGCATCCATTTGATGCCAAGCGCAGCCGAAAGCCCCGGGATGACTAAAATCAACAGCGCAATCATTCGCCCCATCGCGATCGCGTTCCTTTCCGAAAAGAGTGGCCTTATCGACTATCATAGCGGTTATTGGGCGTTTGTCAAGGAAAGAGCAAATCAAGTATGATAAAAGTGTCTGCAAAAATTGGCATACTATAAAGTGTGGTGGACGGACATGAAAAAAGTGATGCTTATTGGCGCTGACTCGCGTGGGACATCGTTGTTGAAGCTGCTCCATGGGGCATCAGGGTTTGAAGTCGTGGCAGTCGTGGATGTAGATGAACACGCTCCGGGGTTGCAGCTGGCGCGCCGATGGGGGATTGCCGCCGCCAGCGACTGGCGCCCATGGATGGATGAGCCGCTTGATTTGATTATTGAAACGACCGGGAGGGCAGACGTTCTTGAGTCAATCCGCCAGCAGGCGCCCAAGGGGTGAATATCGTTCCAAGCGCCGTCGCGCGAATGATGGCGGAGCTCGTCGAGGAAAAGGAAGCGCTCATCGCCAAGTTGAAAAGCGAGGCGGCCCGGCGCGCTCTCATCTTTCACTCGTCCCACGATGGCATGATTGTCATTGATGAATATGCTTACATTACCGATATGAATGAAAGCGCCGCCCAGCTTCTCGGAGTGGACAAGGACGAGGTGATCGGCCGCCATATTTTATCCGTCTTGCCGTCAAGCGGCTTGCCGCGCGTGCTGAAAACGAGGCAGACGGAATTTCATCAAGAGGTGGAGCTGGCCAACGGGAAAAAAATTATCGCCACCCGCATCCCGATTATTGACGACAGCGGCAAATTGTTTGGGGCGTTGGCGGTGTTCAAAGATATTACCGAACTCGTCGCATTGGCGGAAGAAATCACCGACCTAAAGGAAATCCGCATGATGCTTGAGGCGATCATCCATTCATCAGAAGAAGCGATCTCTGTCGTTGATGAAAACGGCAACGGCATTTTAATCAATCCGGCGTATACAAGGCTGACCGGTTTGACGGAAGAGGATGTCATCGGCAAACCGGCGACCGCCGACATCGCGGAAGGGGAAAGCATGCATATGCAAGTGCTCAAAACGCGCCGTCCGGTGCGCGGCGCGCGCATGAAAGTCGGCCCCAAAAACCGCGATGTCATCGTCAATGTCGCGCCGATTATCGTTGACGGAGTGCTCAAAGGAAGCGTCGGTGTCATTCATGATGTATCGGAAATCCAGCGGCTGACGGCTGAACTCAACCGGGCGCGGCAAATCATCCGCACGCTTGAAGCGAAATATTCATTTGCGGATATTATCGGCGAATCGGAAGAAATGAAAGTGGCCATTGAACAGGCGAAGCTGGCGGCGAAAACACCGGCGACGATTTTGCTGCGGGGGGAATCAGGGACGGGCAAGGAGCTGTTCGCCCACGCCATTCACAACGCGAGCGACCGGAAGTATAACAAGTTCATCCGTGTCAATTGCGCCGCGATTCCGGAAACATTATTAGAAAGCGAACTGTTTGGCTATGAGGAAGGAGCGTTTTCTGGTGCGCGGCGCGGCGGCAAGCGCGGGCTGTTTGAAGAGGCGAACAACGGCAGCATTTTCCTCGATGAAATCGGCGAGCTGTCGGCCAGCACGCAGGCGAAGCTGCTCCGCGTTTTGCAGGAGCGGGAGATCGTTCGCGTCGGCGGGACGAAGCCGATTCCGATCAACGTCCGCGTCATCGCCGCCACGAACGTCAACCTTGAAAAAGCGATTGCCGAAGGAGCCTTTCGCGAAGACTTATACTATCGGCTCAATCGGATGCCGATTTACATCCCGCCGCTGCGCGCCCGCAAGGAAGACATTCCAGCGCTTTGCCGGCATTTGATCCAAAAGCTGAACCAAGATTACGGGCGCAACGTCGAAGGTGTCACGGATGAAGCGATGGTGAAGCTTCTTGCCTATGATTGGCCAGGAAATGTCCGCGAGCTCGAAAACGTGCTCGGGCGGGCGATGATTTTCATGAAGTTTCATGAAGTGATGATCGATATTTCGCATTTGCCGCCGCTTTCCGCGCCGTCGGCCGCGCCGTCGGTTCGCCCCGAAACGGAAGGGGAGTTCCGGCCGCTTGACGAGATGCTTGGCCGGTATGAAGCCCAATTGCTCGAAGAGGCGCTCCGGCGTCATCGCGGCAATAAAACAGCAGCGGCCCGCGCGCTCGGCATTTCGGTGCGCAATTTATACTACAAGCTTGAAAAATACAACATTGACAAAAACAGCGTGCAATAATTTGCGTATAGTGAAAAAGATTGCACAAACGAACTTCAACAGCCTTTATTTCATAAAGCGCTTTCACATATTGGTGATTGGCATGGTTTTTGCATATAAAGAAGTGCCTCGACGGATTGGCAGAAAAGGTTGGTGCAGACGATGAAGTTGAACACATTAATCGAGGAAGCAAGTCAATGTCAAGGTCGGACGGTGGCCGTGGCCGCCGCCGAGGATGAGGAAGTGATCGAAGCGGTGGCGATGGCGCTCGAGCATCGCCTCGGCCGGTTTGTGCTGTACGGAGACCGGGAGCGAATCGGACGGTTGCTCAAAGAAAAAGGGGGGCGCGTTTTGCCGATGTCGACATCGTTCACGCCAATTCGGTCGCCCAAGCGGCCGAACTGGCGGTGCGCGCCGTTCATTTGAATGAAGCAGATGCCTTAATGAAAGGGCACGTACCGACGGCAACCTTGCTGAAAGCCGTCTTGAACAAAGAATACGGGCTGCGCACAGGAAAGGTGTTGTCCCATGTCGCGGTGTTTGACGTGCCGGCGTTCGAACGGCTGGTCATCGTGACCGACGCGGCCATGAACATCGCCCCCGATCTCGAGCAAAAAGTGCAAATTGTGAACAATGCCGTCAGCGTGGCGCGTTCCATCGGCATCGAGCGTCCGAAAGTCGCGGCGCTGGCGGCGGTGGATACGGTCAATCCGGCCATGCCGGCAACCGTCGATGCAGCGGCGCTCGCGATGATGCAAAAGCGGGGACAAATCGAACATTGCCTGCTTGACGGGCCGCTTGCCTTGGACAATGCAGTGTCCATGACGGCGGCGAAGCATAAACGAATTGAAAGCGAAGTGGCTGGACAGGCTGATATTTTGCTTGTGCCGGACATTGAATCCGGCAACATGCTGTATAAGTCGCTCGTCTATTTTGCGAACGCACGCGTCGGCGCCGTCATCGCTGGGGCGAAGGCGCCGATCGTCTTGACGTCGCGCGCCGACTCGGCGGAAAGCAAACTGTATTCGTTGGCGCTCGCCATCTGTTCGGCAGCGAAATGAAAAGAAGGAGGCCATCTGAGATGGAATTGTTCAAATATATGGAAACTTACGATTATGAGCAAGTGCTGTTTTGCCAAGATAAAGAATCGGGTTTGAAAGCGATCATTGCCATTCATGACACAACGCTCGGCCCGGCGCTCGGCGGGACGCGCATGTGGATGTACAATTCGGAAGAAGAAGCGCTTGAAGACGCCTTGCGCCTCGCCCGCGGCATGACGTACAAAAACGCGGCCGCCGGCCTCAACTTGGGCGGGGGCAAAACGGTCATCATCGGCGACCCGCGCAAAGATAAAAACGAAGCGATGTTCCGGGCGTTCGGCCGCTTCATTCAAGGGCTGAACGGCCGCTACATCACGGCGGAAGACGTCGGCACGACCGTCGCCGATATGGATATCATCTATCAAGAAACCGACTATGTCACCGGCATTTCGCCCGAATTCGGCTCATCCGGCAACCCATCGCCGGCGACCGCCTACGGCGTATACCGCGGCATGAAGGCGGCGGCAAAAGAGGCGTTCGGCAGCGATTCGCTCGAAGGAAAAGTCGTCGCCGTCCAAGGAGTCGGCAATGTCGCGTATCATTTGTGCCGCCATTTGCACGAAGAAGGAGCGAAACTCATCGTGACTGACATCAACAAGGAAGCGGTGGCGCGCGCAGTCGAGGAATTCGGAGCGAAAGCGGTCGACCCGAACGACATTTACGGCGTGGAGTGCGATATTTTCGCCCCATGCGCGCTCGGCGGCATCATCAACGACCAAACGATTCCGCAGCTGAAAGCGAAAGTGATCGCCGGCTCGGCGAACAACCAGCTGAAAGAGCCGCGCCATGGCGACATGATCCATGAAATGGGCATCGTCTATGCCCCGGATTATGTGATCAACGCCGGCGGCGTCATCAACGTCGCGGATGAGCTGTACGGCTACAATCGCGAACGGGCGATGAAAAAAATCGAGCAAATTTATGATAACATCGAAAAAGTGTTTGCCATCGCCAAGCGCGACAACATTCCAACGTATGTGGCCGCTGACCGGATGGCGGAAGAACGGATTGAAACGATGCGCAAAGCGCGCAGCCAATTTTTGCAAAACGGCCATCATATTTTAAGCCGCCGCCGCGCCCGCTAATAGCGGCGAGGGGCGGCCTTCCGCCCCGCCGGCGGCATACGGAGGGACAGCAACGATGCAAGAGCAGAAGTTCCGCATTTTAACGATCAATCCAGGTTCGACGTCAACGAAAATCGGCGTCTTTGAAAACGAACGGCCGTTGCTCGAAAAAACGATCCGCCATGAGGCGGAGGTGCTTCAGCAATATAAAACGATCGCGGACCAGTATGAGTTTCGCAAGCAAACGATTTTGCAAGCACTGGATGAAGAAGGGATCAATTTATCGAAGTTGAGCGCCGTCTGCGGCCGCGGGGGCTTCTCCGTCCAATCGAAGGCGGCACGTATCGCGTCAATGAGGCGATGCTTGAAGATTTGCGGCGCGGATATTCCGGCCAGCACGCATCCAACCTCGGCGGCATTTTGGCGCATGAGATCGCCTCGGCCTTAAACATCCCGGCGTTTATCGTCGACCCGGTCGTCGTCGATGAGCTTGAGCCAATCGCCCGGATCAGCGGATTTCCGCTCATTGAGCGGCGCAGCATTTTTCACGCCCTAAACCAAAAAGCGGTCGCGCGCCGCGTCGCCAAGCAGCTTGGCAAGCGGTATGACGAACTGAACTTGATCGTCGCTCATATGGGCGGCGGCATCACGGTCGGCGCCCATAAGCAAGGGCGGGTGGTGGACGTGAACAACGGGCTTGATGGCGAAGGCCCGTTCAGCCCGGAGCGCGCCGGGACGGTGCCAGCGGGCGATTTGGTTGCTTTATGCTTCTCTGGTGAATATTACCGCGAAGAGATCATGAACATGCTCGTCGGCGGCGGCGGCCTTGTCGGTTATCTTGGCACGAATGATGCGGTGAAAGTCGAGAACATGATCGAAGCCGGCGATGAAAAGGCCAAGCTCGTGTATGAGGCGATGGCGTACCAAGTGGCGAAAGAAATCGGTGCGGCAAGCGCTGTGCTTTCCGGCAAAGTTGACGCCATCATTTTGACCGGCGGACTGGCGTATGGCAAATCGTTTGTCGAACAGATCACCCGCCGCGTGCAATGGATCGCCGATGTCATCGTCCATCCGGGCGAAAACGAACTGCAGGCGCTCGCGGAAGGCGCGCTTCGCGTCCTGCGCGGCGAAGAAGAGGAAAAAGTGTATCCAGGCGAGGCCGTTTCGCCGATTCCAGCCCGGCGTTGATGCGGCAATGGACAGAAAGGAGAAGGCAAGATGGCAAAAGAATACGATGTCGTCATTCTCGGCGGCGGCACGGGCGGCTATGTGGCCGCTATTCGCGCCTCGCAGCTCGGCTTGAAAACGGCGGTTGTCGAAAAAGGGAAGCTCGGCGGCACGTGCCTGCACGCCGGCTGCATTCCGTCCAAAGCGCTGCTCCGCAGTGCGGAAGTGTACGCGCAAACGAAAAATAGCGAGGCGTTTGGCGTCATCGCCGGTGATGTGCGCCTTGATTTCGCGAAAGTGCAGGCGCGCAAAGCGACGATTGTCGACCAGCTCCATAAAGGTGTGCAGCATTTGATGAAAAAAGGGAAGATCGATGTGTACGCCGGCATCGGCCGCCTGCTCGGCCCGTCGATCTTTTCCCCGCTGCCGGGGACGGTGTCGGTTGAGATGAACGACGGCAGCGAAAACGAAATGCTTGTCCCGAAATTCGTCGTCATTGCCACTGGTTCGCGGCCGCGCACGCTACCGGGGCTTGAGCCGGACGGCGAATTCGTGATGACATCGGATGAGGCGCTACAAATGGAGGTGCTTCCGTCGTCTATCTTGATCGTCGGGGGCGGCGTCATCGGCATGGAATGGGCGTCGATGCTCAACGATTTCGGTGTGGAGGTCACCGTGCTTGAGTATGCCGATCGCATTTTGCCGACAGAAGATGAAGATGTCTCAAACGAAATGGAAAAACTGCTCCGCCGCCGCGGCGTCAACATCGTCACAGGAGCGCGGGTGCTCGCGGAAACGCTCGAGAAAGGAAACGGCGTCACGATCCAAGCGGAGCATCAAGGCGAGCGGAAAACGTTTGCGGCCGACAAGATGCTCGTTTCCGTCGGGCGTCAGGCGAACATTGAAGGAATTGGTCTTGAAAACACCGAAATTGTTGTGGAGAAGGGATATATTCAAACAAACGAGTTCGGCCAAACGAAAGAATCGCACATTTACGCAATCGGTGATGTCATCGGCGGCCTGCAGCTGGCCCATGTCGCTGCCCATGAAGGGATTGTCGCCATTGAGCATTTGGCCGGGCGCAATCCAGCGCCGATTGACTATTCGATGGTGCCCCGCTGCATTTACACCCGTCCGGAAGCGGCGGCGGTCGGCTTAACCGAACAAGAGGCGAAAGCGAAAGGCTATGATGTCAAGATCGGCAAATTTCCGTTTAAAGCCATTGGCAAGGCGCTTGTGTTCGGTGAGGCGGAAGGGTTTGTGAAACTCATCGCCGACCGGAACACGGACGATCTGCTTGGCGTCCATATGGTCGGGCCGCACGTGACCGATTTGATTTCCGAAGCCGGGCTCGCCCGCGTGCTTGATGCGGCTCCGTGGGAAGTGGCCCATGCGATCCACCCGCATCCGACGCTGTCAGAGGCCATGGCGGAAGCGGCGCTGGCGGTCGATGGCAAAGCGATTCATTTTTAGTTCGTGGCGGCATGAGCTCGGCGCGTGATCATTGGTTGACTATGTGAATCTAAGGGAGGTTGTTGTGATGGCGCAAAACCGTCATCAAGCGCTCGGATTAAGCGATGACACGGTGTTGGAAATGTATGAAACAATGCTTCTCGCCCGCAAGCTCGATGAGCGGATGTGGCTGTTAAACCGCGCCGGAAAAATTCCGTTCGTCATCTCATGCCAAGGGCAGGAAGCGGCGCAAGTCGGCGCGGCGTTCGCCCTCGATCGGACGAAGGACTATGTACTGCCGTACTACCGCGATATGGGGTTGTGTTGACATTTGGCATGACGGCGAGAGAATTGATGCTGGCGGCGTTCGCCAAGGCGGAAGACCCGAACTCCGGAGGCCGGCAAATGCCTGGCCATTTCGGGCAAAAGAAAAACCGGATCGTCACCGGCTCCTCGCCCGTGACGACGCAAGTGCCGCATGCGGTCGGCTTTGCGTTAGCGGCGAAAATGGAAAAGAAAGATTTTGTCGCTTTTGTCACCTTTGGCGAAGGGTCGTCGAACCAAGGCGACTTCCATGAAGGGGCAAACTTCGCCGGTGTTCATAAGCTTCCGGTCATCTTCATGTGCGAAAACAACAAGTACGCCATTTCCGTGCCGATTTCGAAACAACTCGCGTGCGAAAAAGTGTCCGACCGCGCTGTCGGTTACGGCATGCCGGGCTATACGGTCGACGGCACCGATCCGCTTGAAGTATACCGCGTCGTCAAGGAAGCGGCCGACCGCGCCCGCCGCGGCGAAGGGCCAACGTTGATTGAAGCGGTGACGTATCGGCTGACGTCGCACTCGTCGGATGACGACCATCGCGTCTACCGGACGGAAGAAGAGCTCGCCGAGGCGCGCGCCAAAGACCCGATCATCACATTTGCCAACTATTTGAAAGAAACGGGCGTTTTGACCGATGAACGGGATGAAGAAATTCAAGCGCGCGTCATGAAGGAAGTGAACGAAGCGACTGACTACGCTGAGAAGGCGCCGTACGCCGAGCCGGAGCACGCGCTTCGCTACGTGTATGCCGAGGAGTAAGGGAGGGATTTGACGATGCCTGTTATTTCCTATATTGATGCGGTCACGATGGCAATTCGCGAAGAGATGGAGCGCGACCCGCGCGTGTTTGTGTTAGGAGAAGACGTCGGCCGAAAAGGCGGAGTGTTCAAAGCGACGCAAGGATTGTACGAGCAGTTTGGCGAAGAGCGCGTGATTGATACGCCGCTTGCCGAATCGGCGATCGTCGGCGTCGGCATCGGCGCGGCGATGTACGGTCTGCGCCCGATCGCGGAAATTCAGTTTGCCGACTTCATCATGCCGGCGGTCAACCAAATCATTTCGGAGGCGGCGCGCATTCGCTACCGCTCGAACAACGACTGGAACTGCCCGATCGTCATCCGCGCCCCATACGGCGGCGGTGTTCACGGTGCTCTGTACCATTCTCAATCGGTGGAAGCGATTTTCGCCAACCAGCCGGGGCTGAAAATCGTCATGCCGTCGACGCCGTATGATGTAAAAGGATTATTGAAAGCGGCGATTCGCGATGAAGATCCGGTGCTCTTTTTCGAGCATAAACGCGCCTACCGCCTCATTAAAGGAGAGGTGCCGGAAGACGACTACGTATTGCCGATCGGCAAAGCTGATGTCAAGCGTGAAGGAGAGGACATCACGGTCATCACGTACGGGCTGTGCGTCCATTTTGCCTTGCAGGCGGCCGAACGCGTCGCACAAGACGGCATTTCCGTCCATCTGCTCGATTTGCGCACCGTCTACCCGCTTGACAAAGAAGCGATCATCGAAGCGGCGAGCAAAACGGGGAAAGTGCTGCTCATTACGGAAGACAATAAAGAAGGCAGCGTCATGAGCGAAGTCGCCGCCATTATCGCGGAGCATTGTTTGTTTGATCTCGACGCGCCGATTATGCGGCTTGCCGGTCCGGACGTTCCGGCCATGCCGTATGCGCCGACGATGGAGAAGTTCTTTATGGTCAACCCGGAAAAAGTCGAAAAAGCGATGCGTGAACTCGCGGCGTTTTAATGTAGGAGCAGTGGAGGAGCGGAGAACCCCGGTCCGCAGCGGAGCGCGCCAAGCCTTGAGGCGAACCGCAGGCGGCCGGGGCGCCGCGGCGAAGACATTGCAGCCAAGATAGGAGGGTATCGATGTGGCCATCGAACAATTGACGATGCCTCAGCTTGGGGAAAGCGTCACGGAAGGCACGATCAGCAAATGGCTCGTTTCCCCGGGCGACAAAGTGAACAAATACGATCCGATCGCTGAAGTCATCACCGATAAAGTGAGCGCGGAAATTCCGTCGTCGTTTGCCGGCGTCATTCGCGAGCTGATCGCCAAAGAAGGGGAGACGCTCCCAGTCGGCGCGCCGATTTGCACGATCGAAGTCGAAGGCGCTGCACCGGCTCCGGAAGCGAAGCCGGCGGATGAAGCGCCGAAAGCAGAAGACAACGCGGAACCAGCCGCTCCGAAACAGGCCGGCCGGGCAAACAACGGCCGCTATTCGCCGGCCGTACTCCGCCTTGCCCAAGAACATGGCATTGACCTTGAACAAGTGAAAGGCACCGGCCTTGGCGGGCGGGTGACGCGCAAAGATTTGCTGAAGCTCATTGAGTCTGGACAAATTCCGAAAGCGGGAGCGGCACCGGCGGCGGAACAAGCGGCGCCAAAAGCGGAACCGAGAGCGGAGCAATCGGCCCCGGCCGCCGCGGCGGCTCAACCGTCTGCCGCGCCAACCGCGCCGCAGGCAGCGCCGATCAAACCAGCGGCCCCGAACGTCGAAGCCGGAGCGGGCGACATCGAGATTCCGGTCACCCCGGTGCGCAAAGCGATCGCCGCGAACATGCTCCGCAGCAAACACGAAGCGCCGCACGCGTGGACGATGGTCGAAGTCGACGTCACCGATCTTGTCGCCTACCGCGATGCGATCAAAGACGAGTTCAAGCGGCGTGAAGGCTTCAATTTGACGTATTTCGCCTTCTTCGTCAAGGCGGTCGCCCAAGCGCTGAAAGAATTTCCACAGCTGAACTCGACGTGGGCGGGTGATAAGATCATTCAACGCAAAGACATCAACATCTCGATCGCCGTTGCGACAGACGATGCCTTGTTTGTTCCGGTCATCAAGCACGCCGATGAGAAAACGATCAAAGGCATCGCCCGCGAAATCGCCGAACTGGCGGCGAAAACGCGCGCCGGCAAACTGCGACCGGAAGACATGCAGGGCGGCACGTTCACCGTCAACAACACCGGCGCGTTCGGCTCGGTGCAGTCGATGGGCATTATCAACTACCCGCAAGCGGCCATTTTGCAAGTGGAAACGATCGTCAAACGCCCGGTCGTGAAAGACGGCATGATCGCCATCCGCGACATGGTCAACTTATGCTTGTCGCTTGACCACCGCGTCTTGGACGGCCTCATTTGTGGACGCTTCCTCGCCCGCGTCAAAGCGATTTTGGAAAACATGAACAAAGACAACACGCCGATTTATTAACGATTCCCCCATCGCCATCGGTTGGCGGTGGGGGTTTTTGCGTGGCGCGATTTCAAACTTCTTTCACAAATGTGAGGTATAATGAGGGCGGAAACAAACGTGCGAAGGAGAAAAACAAGATGAAACGAGCGAGCGTGTGGATGCTGTTGTGTCTGTTCTTTATGCTAAGCGGCTGCGCCAATCCGTCGTTTCCCCCGGTGGTCGATTCGCTTTCCGTCGTCATCAGCCTCGATGTCAAAGCGGAAACGGTCACCTTTTTGAACGCAGAAAACGGCCGCAAAATCGCCCGCTGGAACATCAACGAACCGTTTCAAGGCGGGGCGTTGAGCCCAGACGGCCGGACGCTTCTTTTGTACGGGCGGGACCTCGACCGCATCTATCGGTACGACCTCGCGACCGGGAAGCTGCTTGGCGAATGGAAAATAGGAAGCGGCATTGTGAGCGCTGTTCCATCTCCGGATGGCCGCATGTGGTTTTTCGGCGACAGCACTCATCACGCGGTGCTTGTCGTCGACCGGGATGGGAACAAGATCGCCCGCCTTTCGGTCGGACGCTCCCCGATGACGTTGTTGGTCAATCGCGCTGGAACGAGGTTGTATGTGATCGATTTTCAAGACGAACGGGCGTGGATCATCGATGTGGACCGCCGCTGCGTCATCCGTTCGTTCGCCGTGCCAAAGTTCGCCTTAGGCGGAGTGGTGCGCGAGCAGGAAGGAGAGCTGTGGGTTGGCGGGCACGGCAGCGGAAGCCGTGTGGAAACGAACATTCATGTCTACTCGCTGCAAGACGGCCGCTTGCTCCGGACGATCGCCGCTCCGGTCATGCCGGTCGATTTCGTCGAAACAGGCCGCGGCGTGTTTGTGCTAAGCCATGGCTCCAACACAGTTTACCAATTTTCCCTAGATGGAAAGAAACTCGCTTCGGCGTCTGTCGGCGCCAATCCATTTGCGATGGAAGCGGCGTTCGGTCGTTTGTATATCGCGAGCTATGACAGCGATGAAATCATCGTGGTCGATGAGGCGACGTTGCGTCCGCTTGTCCGTTGGAAAACAGGGGATGGCCCGCTGCAGCTATTCATTCGGGAGGGACGAACATGAGCGAACGAACCGTTTTAATCGTCGATGATGAAGAAGAAATGCGCCTGCTCGTTGGCATGTATTTGGAAAACGCCGGCTTTCGCTGCCTCGAAGCAGGGACGGGGAAGAAGCGCTGGTGCTGCTTTCGCAACATCCGGTTGATGCCGTGCTGTTGGACGTCATGATGCCAAAACAGGACGGATTCGCCGTCTGCGCCCGCATCCGCGAGCAGTCGGACGTGCCGATTTTGTTTTTGACCGCGCTTGGCGAAGAATGGGATAAAGTGAAAGGATTGAAGCTGGGAGGCGACGATTACATCGTCAAACCGTTCAGCCCGGGAGAGCTCATCGCCCGCCTTGAGGCGGTGCTGCGCCGGGTGCAGCGCGTCCGCGAGCACGACGGACGGCTGCAATTTGGCGACCTTGCCATCGACGAAAAAGGCCGAACCGTGACCGTTGGCGGCAAACCGGTGAAATTGACGTTGAAAGAGTTTGAGCTGTTGCTGTTTTTGGCGAAGCACCGCGGTCAGGTGTTCAGCCGCGACGACTTGCTCGTCAAAGTGTGGGATATGATTATACAGGAAACGCCCGCACGGTCGATACGCATGTGAAAACGCTGCGCATGAAGCTGAAAGACGCCGCTCGCCATATCCAAACCGTCTGGGGCATCGGCTACAAGTTTGAGGGATGAACATGAAACGGCTTCGGTTAGGACAGAAAATATGGCTGTCGATCGGCGCCGCGGTCGTGGTGACGCTGGCGTTTTCCTTTGGCCTTCTGGATTATTTTTACCGGACGGTGTACATGAAAGAAGTCGAGCGAACATTGATCGCGGAAGGGACGAGCCTCGCCCGCGATTATCGCGGCGGGCGGTGACGGAGGCATATCGCCGTCAAATCAAATGGTATGATGAAAAATCGACGGCCACGATCTTGTTGATCGACAACCCGCGCGAACTGAGCGCCTGCTTTCCGTTTCCGGTCCACTATGACGCGTTGGTCAGCGGCCGCGACCGGGAAACGCTGTTAAATGGAAAGCCTGTTGTCAAAACGGGATACGAAAAGCGGTTCGGCCGCCGCGTGATGGCGGTCGTCGTTCCGCTTTTGGACGGCAGACGGCTTGAAGGAGCGATTTACTTGTATTTGCCGTTAGCCGACGTTCAGGCGGCAACGAAGCGGGCAGCCGCGGTGTTTTGGCCGTTCGCCGCCGTGTTCGCGGGCGCGCTGTTGGTGGCCGGGCGGCGGATGGTGCGGCAGATGACCGAACCGCTCCAAGCGATGGAACAAGCGGCAGAACGCATGGCGGAAGGACGTTACGAGGCGGATATTCCCGTGCGGAGCGATGATGAAATCGGCCGCCTGGCGGAGGCGTTCAACCAAATGGCGGACGCCATTGCCAAAGAAGACGAGCGGAAGCGCGAGTTTTTAGCGAACGTCTCGCATGAGCTGCGCACGCCGCTCAGCTATATGAAAGGATACAGCGAAGCGCTCCTTGCTGGCCTCGCGAAAACGAAGGAAGAAGAAAAGGCGTACCTTCGCCTCATCCACCGCGAAACGGAGCGGATGGAGCGGCTGGTGCGCGATCTTCTTGACCTGGCGCGCCTTGAAGGGCAAAGCGTGCCGCTCGAGCGCGAGCCGGTGGCGTTCGCCCAAGTGATCGAAGATGTCATCGCCACGTACGAACCGATCGCCGCGCAAAAGCGGATCGAGCTGGCGTGCGAGTTGGACTATGACATCATCGTCAACGGCGACGCCGACCGGCTCGAACAAGTCGTGCGCAACTTGCTTGACAACGCCATCCGCTACACCCCAGAAGGCGGTGTGGTGACGGTGCGGCTTTCCCGCTTGTCGGAAGCGGAAGGCGAGCTTGTCGTCCAAGATACGGGCAAAGGCATTCCAAAAGACCAGCTCTCGTTTCTCGGCCAGCGCTTTTTCCGCGTCGACCGCGCCCGCACCCGCAAAGAAGGCGGCACCGGCTTGGGGCTTGCCATCGTCAAACAAATCGTCTCTCTTCATGATGGCTCGATTCGGTTCGACAGCGACCTTGGACGCGGGATGACCGTATTCGTCCGCCTGCCGCTCGTTCGGGAAGAGGAATAAACATCGTTCAAGACACAGGAATGGATGGTGTATAATCAATATAAAATTAGAAGGCAGGTGGAGGATATGGGTTCACCAGAAAAGGAACAGGCCCCTATGACGTACAAAGAGTATGCGACATGGCCGGAAGGAAAACGGTGCGAGGTGTTGGATGGGAACATCATCAGCATGGCGCCGTCGCCGACACCGGAACATCAATCCGTTTCGCTCCAACTTTCCATTGAATTCGGGATGCATCTTCGTGGGAAGGATTGCCGCGTGTTGGCCGCCCCGATCGATGTGTATCTTTTCGAAGATCATCGAAAGGGATGGATGGATGAAAACGTCCGAAACTGGGTATGCCCCGATCTTGTCGTCATCTGCGACCAAAACAAAATTCAAAAAAACCGCATTGTCGGGGCTCCGGATTTGGTCGTCGAGATCTTGTCCCCCGCCACGGCCAAAATCGACCGGATGGACAAACGGATCGCGTACGAGCGGGCCGGGGTGAAGGAATATTGGATCGTTGACCCGGCGAATCAAGTGGTGGAAGTGTATTTGCGCGGAAAAACAGGAAGATTGGAACTTCATGGAGTGTACAACCGGGATGACGCCGTTTTGGTTCATGTATTGAAGGATTTCGTGATCGATTTGCGAAACATTTTCCAATGAATAAATGGCAGTTGAGATTTTCGCTAAGCGGCGATTTGGAGGGGACGAGGGAGCATCGTCCAAGAGAGCATGCAACAACGCCCTCTTCCTTTCATGTTTTTTCAGGGCTTCTTGGAGGATTTGTGAATCGTTGAGATGGTGTTGTTTCGTCAAGTCATCGAGCCATTTCGGGATCGTTCATGTTTTTTTGACCGCTTTGTTTTCCATTTCATGGCGAAATGGTGGCATCAGCAAGTTGTTTGCCTTTTAGTTCATTGCCCAAACGCGGCCGATGTACTACAATAAACATAGAAACCGTTTTTTCCCACACGAAGCGTCATCAGCGCTTCGTTCTGAGCAGACGGGTTCGAGAGGGAAAGGTGCGGCTTGAAAAGAAAGCGGTTTCTTATGTCTGGAAGGCAAAGGGGGATCGGAATGAGCGATGTCGCGAAGATGAAGGAAGCGGCGTTTCCGGCTCCGACGGTGGAGGAGTGGGAGCGGGAAGCGGAAAAGTCGCTGAAAGGCAAGCCGCTCGAGCGGCTTGTATCGATGACGTACGAAAACATTGCGGTCAAACCGCTCTATACGCGCCGCGATGTGGAGGCGCTCGGCCCGCTTGAGCAGTACCCGGGCTTTGGCCGCTATGTGCGCGGGGCGCGGCCGGAAGGGTATCGGGGCGAGCCGTGGAAGGTGAGCCAGGAGATTTCGGCAGCGAGCCCGTCCGACTGGAACGAGGCAGTGAAGCACGACTTGGAGCGGGGGCAGACGGAAATCCATCTTGCCCTTGGTCGGCTACCGTTTGCCGTCGAGTCGGTTGATGATGTGGCGGCGATGTTTGATGGCGTGCCGCTGGACCGCTATTCGCTCCGTGTGGACGCCGGGGCGCGGTCGCTTTCGTTTTTGGCGCTGTTGGCCGCTTATTTAGAGGAACGGGGAGTGCCGCTATCGAGCGTACGGGGCGCGATCGGCATGGATCCGCTCGGAGCATGGGCGGAACAGGGGACGCTCCCGTGTTCGTTTTTGCGGCTGTATGATGAAATGGCGGAAGCAACGAAGTGGACGAAGGAACAGATGCCTGCCGTCCGCACGATTTTGGTTCGCGGCGAGCCGTACCATAACGGCGGGGCGAACGCCGTGCAGGAGCTGGCGTTTGCGCTGGCGGCGGCGGTCGAGTACATCCGCGCCGGGCTGGATCGGGGGCTGACGGTGGATGACATCGCGACGCGGATGCAAGCGTCGTTTGCGGTTGGGGCGGACTTTTTTATGGAAATCGCGAAACTGCGGGCGGCGCGGCGGTTGTTTGCGCAAGTGATCGAAGCGTTTGGCGGCGGTGAATCAGCAAGGCGGATCGAGCTGCATGTGCGCACGTCGCCCTTTACGAAAACGGTGTACGACCCGTATGTGAACATGCTCCGAGCGGCGGCGGAAGCGTTTGCGGCCGTTGTCGGCGGCGCCGATGGCGTGCACGTGTCGCCGTTTGACGAGGCGATCGGACTCGCCGATGAGTTTTCTCGGCGCATCGCCCGCAACACGCAGCTCATTTTGCTCGAAGAGGTGCATGTGGCGAACGTCATCGATCCGGCAGGCGGCTCGTATTATGTGGAAACGTTGACCGCCAAGCTCGCCGAAGAAGCGTGGAAGCTGTTCCAGCGTGTGGAGGAAAAAGGCGGCATGGCGAAGGCGCTCGAAGACGGCTTCGTGCAGACGGAAGTGGAAGCGGTCGCCAAGCGGCGGCTGGATCGTGTCAAGACGCGGAAGGAAAAAATCGTTGGCACGAACGTGTACGCCAATTTGGAGGAAACGCCGGTCGAAAAACCGAAGCAAGACGCAGCGAACGTGGCGCCGCCGCTGGATGAAAAGCGGGTGGCCGAGATTCGCAGCGCGCTTGTCGGCGGAAAGTGGATGGAAGCGGCGATTCGTGCGGCCCGCCGTCGAGCAACCGCTCGGGAGATCGCAGCGGCGCTTGCTGACGGAAACGCGTCAGTCCGCATTGCGCCGATTCACGCATGGCGCTTGGCCGAGCCGTTTGAGCAGCTGCGGAAGGCAGCCGAGGAGTATGCCGAACGCACGGGAAGCCGGCTTTCCGTTCACTTGATCAATATCGGGCCGCTTGTCCGCCATCAGGCGCGCGCCGATTTCATCGCCGGGCTGTTTGCGGCCGGCGGGGTGGCGGCTGAGCGGAGCGATGGCTTTGCCTCGGTCGCGGAAGCGGTCGAATGGGTGCAAAGCACGAGCGGGACGCATTATATCGTGTGCGGCGCCGATGACGATTACCCGGCGTTTGTTCCAGCGTTGGCTCGGGCGTTTAAGCAAGCCAAGCCGAACGCGAAGCTGTATGTCGCCGGAAAGCCGCCGGAAGAGCTTGAGAGAACGTACGCGGACGCGGGCGTGGACGGATCGATTCATCTCGGTTCGAACGCGTACGATGTGATCGTGGCGTTTCTAACGGAAAGAGGGGTGGCGTTGGATGGCGAAGTACGTTGATTTTGCCAACATGACGCTTTCCGCCATAGCGGCCGATGTGGATGAGAAACAGTGGAGAGACGCGGTGGAGCGACGCGTGCAAGCGTCGATCGATGAGCTGTTGGTTCAGACGAATGAGCACATTGCGGTGAAGCCGCTTTATACAAAGGAAGACATCGATGGGCTTGATTTTCTTGATTCTATGCCCGGCTTGCCGCCGTACTTGCGCGGGCCGTACCCGACGATGTACGTCGTGCGGCCGTGGACGATCCGCCAATACGCCGGCTTTTCGACCGCCGAGGAGAGCAACGCCTTTTATCGGCGCAACTTGGCGATGGGGCAAAAAGGGCTGTCGGTTGCTTTTGACTTGGCGACGCACCGCGGCTATGACTCCGACCATCCGCGCGTCGTCGGCGACGTCGGCAAAGCGGGGGTGGCCATCGACTCGGTGCTCGATATGAAAATTTTGTTTGACGGCATCCCGCTCGACCAAATGTCAGTGTCGATGACGATGAACGGGGCGGTGCTCCCGATTATGGCGTTTTACATCGTCACCGCCGAAGAGCAGGGAGTGACGCAAGACAAGCTGTCCGGCACGATCCAAAACGATATTTTGAAAGAATATATGGTGCGCAACACGTACATTTACCCGCCGGAGATGTCGATGCGCATCATCGCCGACATTTTCGCCTATACGGCCAAATACATGCCGAAGTTCAACAGCATCAGCATCTCCGGCTACCATATGCAAGAAGCCGGGGCGCCGGCCGATCTGGAGCTGGCGTACACGCTCGCCGACGGGCTTGAGTACGTGCGCACCGGCTTGAAAGCGGGCATTGACATCGACTCGTTCGCGCCGAGGCTGTCGTTTTTCTGGGCGATCGGCATGAACTACTTTATGGAAGTGGCGAAACTGCGGGCGGCGCGCCTCATGTGGGCGAAAATGATGAAAACGTTCAACCCGAAAAACCCGAAATCGCTCGCTCTCAGGACGCATTCGCAAACGTCGGGCTGGAGCTTGACCGAGCAAGATCCGTTCAACAACGTTGTGCGCACGCTCATCGAGGCGCACGCGGCGGCGATGGGGCATACGCAGTCGCTCCATACGAACGCCTTGGATGAAGCGATTGCTTTGCCGACCGATTTCTCGGCGCGCATCGCCCGCAATACGCAGCTGTACTTGCAGGAAGAAACGGGCATTTGCCGGACGATCGATCCATGGGCCGGTTCGTATTACGTCGAGGCGTTGACGAACGAGTTGATGAAACGGGCGTGGGTGCATATCGAAGAAATTGAAAGCTTGGGCGGGATGGCGAAAGCCATTGAAACGGGCATCCCGAAAATGCGCATCGAAGAAGCGGCGGCCCGCCGCCAAGCGCGCATCGATTCAGGAGCGGAAACGATCATCGGCGTGAACAAATACCGCCCGGACAAAGAAGAACCGATCGACATTTTAGAAGTCGACAACACCGCCGTGCGAAAGCGGCAAATCGAGCGGCTGAACGAGCTAAAGGCGACGCGCGACAACGAGCAGGTCGAAGCGGCGCTTGCCGCCATTACAAAAGCGGCGGAAACGGGCGAAGGGAACTTGCTTGAGCTGGCCGTCCAAGCGGCGCGCGTCCGGGCGACGCTCGGGGAAATTTCGTATGCGATCGAAAAAGTGGCGAGTCGCCATCGCGCCGCCATCCGCTCGATCAGCGGCGTGTACAGCTCGGAATACAAAAACGAAACCCAGCTCGAACGGGTGAAGCGGCGGGTGGAGCAGTTCGCCGAACTGGAAGGGCGGCGTCCGCGCATCTTGATTGCGAAAATGGGGCAGGATGGGCATGACCGTGGGGCGAAAGTCGTCGCCACAGCGTTTGCCGATCTAGGGTTTGACGTCGACATCGGCCCGCTCTTTCAAACGCCGGAAGAAACGGCGCGCCAGGCGGTCGAAAACGACGTGCACGCTGTCGGCATCAGCTCGCTCGCCGGTGGACATAAAACGCTCGTGCCGCAGCTTGTGGCGGAGCTTGAAAAACTCGGCCGCGGCGACATTCTCGTTTTTGTCGGCGGCGTCATCCCGCCGCAAGACTACGCGTTTTTGTATGAGCACGGCGCCGCGGCCATCTTCGGGCCGGGAACCGTGATTCCGGAGTCAGCGGAAAAGGTGTTGGAGGAAATTTACGCCCGGCTTGGCTATGAGGAAGTGAACCCATGAGCGGGGAAGAGAAACGGCGGGAACAGGAAAGCGGCCAGAGCGCAGCTTCGGACGGGCAGCCGCGGCGCCCGGAATGGGCGGACGGCAATGGCTTGTCGTCGTACGTGCAAGCCGAGCGCCCGCCGGCGCCAAAGCGGCTAGTGCGGCGAAAAGAACGATCGGTTAAAGAATACGTCCAAGGAGTGCTCGCCGGCGACCGCACCATTTTGGCGCAGGCGATTACGCTTGTCGAAAGCAATGCGGCCAGGCATATGGATCTCGCCCAGCAAGTGCTCAATGAACTGCTTCCGCACGTCGGCCGCTCGATTCGCATCGGCATCACCGGCGTGCCGGGGGCGGGGAAAAGCACGTTCATTGAAGCGTTTGGCACGTTTTTATGCGAGCAGGGGCACCGCGTCGCGGTGTTGGCCGTCGACCCGACAAGCTCATTGACCGGCGGCAGCATCCTCGGCGACAAAACGCGGATGGAGGCGCTCGCCCGCCATCCGCACGCTTTCATCCGTCCGTCCCCATCGGGCGGGGCGCTTGGCGGCGTACACCGAAAAACGCGCGAGACGATGATGCTGTGCGAGGCGGCCGGCTATGACATCATCCTCGTCGAGACGGTCGGCGTCGGGCAAAGCGAGTTTGTCGTTCGCGGGATGGTTGACTTTTTCTTGTTGCTCGCCTTAACCGGCGCCGGCGACGAGCTGCAAGGCATGAAGCGCGGCATCATGGAGCTGGTGGACGCCATCGTCATCAACAAGGCGGACGGCGATAATAAAGAAAAAGCAAAAGCGGCGCAAAAAGAATACAACCAGTTTCTCCATTACCTCCGCCCGGCCACGCCCGGCTGGGAGACGAAAGCGTACACATGCTCGGCGCTGTTGGGAGAAGGGATCGTCGACATGTGGCGCGTCATTCAAACGTTTGTCGAAACGACAAAGCGATCCGGCGTCTTTTTCGACCGCCGCCGCCAGCAGCAAAAAGACTGGATGCACGCCATGATCAAAGAATATATCGAAACGCGCTTTTTCGCAGACCCGATCGTGAAAGAAAAGCTCCCGATGCTCGAGAACAGCGTCATTTCCGGCGCCAAGCCGGTCACCGCCGCCGTCCGCGAGCTGATCGAGGCGTATGAACGGAAGCGGGGCGGTGAACTGTGATATGATAAAGGCAAATCGAAGGAGGTGTTGAGATGTTCCAATTTCAATTTCCGCTCTATAACGACATCGTCGAACAAGCGCGGCGCGAAGCGGTCGAAGCCGGATTTGAAGAGCTGCGCACGCCGGAAGACGTCGATGCGGCATTCCGCCGTCCGGGCACAACGCTCGTGCTCATCAACTCGGTGTGCGGCTGCGCCGGCGGCATCGCCCGTCCGGCAGCGGCCCACGCGGTTCATTACGACAAGCGCCCGGACCATTTAGTAACTGTCTTTGCCGGCCAAGACAAAGAAGCAACCGCCCGCGCGCGCGAGTATTTTGTCGGCGAGCCGCCATCCTCGCCGTCGTTCGCCTTGTTAAAAGACGGGAAATTGTGCGCCATGTTGCACCGACACGACATCGAAGGGCACGAACCGGTCGCTGTCGTGCAAAAGCTGCAGGCGCTGTTCGATGAATATTGTGAGGAAGTGTGAGTACAAACACCCGAAGCCTTCTTTGGCTTCGGGTGTTTGTGTACGCCCGGCATGGGTGCGACGCTATAGGGTGAAAGTCCCGAACGGGGGCTGGCGAGCGCCTACCGTTAGCTGAAAGCAAGGGTGTCCACCGCGAGGTGGAATCTGAAGGAAGCTGGAAGCAAACACTCGACCTGAGGTACACGAACCCAATGGGAGGCCGTCACAGTCGGACGAGTCTGCACAACAAGACGAAGTCCTAAGCCGCCAAGGGCTGTGGAGGTAGATTGGGCAGGTACATGAGTGGAAAGTGTCCATCCTTATCCGGGGAGGCCTGTACGGAACGCCTTCTGACGATGGCAACCAGAGTCGAAAGGCTCTGCTGAACGTACAGGAGTCAGCAGAGGCCATAGTACTGGAGTAAGGGACGCCTGAAACAGGAAGGGCCGAACGTCAACTCAGGGATGAATCAGACTCTTTCGAGATGTTGCGTGTCGAAGCAGAATTCCTTTCGGAACTCATCTGAGGAAGCAAGGGTGAAGCCCAGAGGGCCTCAGGTCGAGGGCTGAGCGCAACCCGGCAAGACCTGAATCTCATCCCGCGGAAGGAGAAGATCACGATGGCTTTGTTGGAACGCATCTTAGCGAGAGACAACCTCATCACGGCGCTCAAACGGGTCGAAGCGAACCAAGGAGCACCGGGAATCGACGGAGTATCAACCGATCAACTCCGTGATTACATCCGCGCTCACTGGAGCACAATCCGCGCCCAACTCTTGGCGGGAACTTACCGGCCGGCGCCTGTCCGCAGGGTCGAAATCCCGAAACCGGGCGGCGGCACACGGCAGCTAGGCATTCCCACCGTGGTGGACCGGCTGATCCAACAAGCCATTCTTCAAGAACTCACACCCATTTTCGATCCAGACTTCTCCCCTTCCAGCTTCGGATTCCGTCCGGGCCGCAACGCCCACGATGCCGTGCGGCAAGCGCAAGGCTACATCCAGGAAGGGTATCGGTACGTGGTTGACATAGATCTAGAGAAGTTCTTTGACCGTGTCAATCATGACATCCTGATGAGCCGGGTAGCCCGAAAAGTCAAGGATAAACGTGTGCTGAAACTGATCCGTGCCTACCTGCAAGCCGGCGTTATGATCGAAGGGGTGAAGGTGCAGACCGAGGAGGGGACGCCGCAAGGCGGCCCCCTCAGCCCCCTGCTGGCGAACATCCTTCTCGACGATTTAGACAAGGAATTGGAGAAGCGAGGATTGAAATTCTGCCGTTACGCAGATGACTGCAACATCTATGTGAAAAGTCTGAGGGCGGGACAACGGGTGAAACAAAGCATCCAATGGTTCTTGGAGAAAACGCTCAAACTCAAAGTAAACGAGGAGAAAAGTGCGGTGGACCGCCCGTGGAAACGGGCCTTTCTGGGGTTTAGCTTCACACCGGAACGAAAAGCGCGAATCCGGCTCGCCCCAAGGTCGATTCAACGTCTGAAACAGCGGATCCGACAGCTGACCAACCCAAACTGGAGCATATCGATGCCAGAACGAATTCATCGCGTCAATCAATACGTCATGGGGTGGATCGGGTATTTTCGGCTCGTCGAAACCCCGTCTGTCCTTCAGACCATCGAAGGATGGATTCGGAGGAGGCTTCGACTCTGTCAATGGCTTCAATGGAAACGGGTCAGAACCAGAATCCGTGAGTTAAGGGCGCTGGGGTTGAAGGAAACAGCGGTGATGGAGATCGCCAATACCCGAAAAGGAGCTTGGAGAACAACGAAAACGCCGCAACTCCACCAGGCCCTGGGCAAGACCTACTGGACCACTCAGGGGCTCAAGAGTTTGACGCAACGATATTTCGAACTCCGTCAAGGTTGACGAACCGCCTAGTGCGGACCCGCATGCTAGGTGGTGTGAGGGACGGGGGTTAGCCGCCCCCTCCTACTCGATATGATTGGTGGAGATGATGTTCATGAACATTGAACAAAAGCAGGGGCCAATCATTGTGTTTGCTTTCGCCCCATGCTATGATCATTAGTAAAGAAACCAAGAAATTTGGTTATTTTTTTGGAAGGAGGGGAATAATATGGTACCATCAGATTCGATGACAAAGGAGAAGGCACCGATGGACAAACTCCCAGATGACAAGAAAAAACGTGTGAAGCGCATTGCTGTATCAAGTAAAAAACAAATTACAATCCCAAAAGATTTTTATGAGCAATTAGGGATTGGAAATGAAGTGCTGATTGAGCTAGCGGATAATAAGCTAATTATTCATCCGATTCATGAGGACCACTTTGACTTTTCCGATCTGATTTTAAAAGACTTGATCAGGGAAGGATATACAGGTGAAGAACTATACAAAGAATTTGTATATCGTAAATCGCAAATCGCTCCTGCTTTAGATGCCATGATTGCTGACGAAAGACCAAAGGCAAAAACGTATACGGCGGATACGTTAGAGGAGTTATTTGGCGAAGATGATGAACCATAATCGACTGCAATTGCTTCCGAAAGCAGAAAAAGCCATTAAAAAATTGACAAAAAAGGATGCAGCTCTGAAGCAGCGTTTGATCGAAGCCTTGCGGCAGATTCTTACCGATCCCGCCGAAGCAGGGGAAGCGAAAACAGGAGATTTGGCAGGAGTTTATGGGTATGACATTTATCATCAAGGGGTCAATTACGAAATTGCTTATTTCATCGATCAGGATGACAGCGGATATGTTGTGGTCGTGGTTTTGGTGGGGACGCGTGAAAATTTTTACGAAGAGTTGAAGCGTTATATGAAGACGAATCAAGCGCCGTTTTCGAAGCCATAGATGCAGATCCATTTAGGACAATGGGCAAAGGAGAACACGATGGCATGGATGAACGGAGAATCGATTGTATTATCGTACCAGCGCGCGTCTCGATTGTTGCTTCATTTGAAGAATGTCATTGCCGTGTCGAAGCAAGTGTCGGCAGAAGATGAACTGCTGAAGGAAGTATATCGTGATTCGATCGTGAAAAAGTATGAAATTTTGGAAGACCAGCTCTGGAAGCTGTTGTCGCGAATTTTCAAAGCGTCCGGTCTGGAATTGAACAACCCGCGGGCATGTTACCGCCAGGCGTTTAAGGAAGGGTGGATTCAGAATATTGATGTATGGAACGATATATTGCACTCGCGAAACGCTACAGCCCATGTATATAACGAAGAAGACTATGAACAGATGAAAGACCGAATTGTATCACAATATGTTCATGAAATTGAAGCACTGCTCGAACACATCAAAAAAGAAGTGATCGATCGTGACCTATGGAATGAGCCCGACCGTGTTTGAACGGCTGATGGCGTATTTCGCCGGCGAAAAAGACATTCAAAAAGTCGTGTTGTTCGGCTCGCGGGCGCGCGGAACGGCCCGCTACAACTCCGACATTGACTTGTGCGTGGACTACACCGGCAAACAAAAGTGGAAAATCAAAGAGGATATTGACGAGATCGTCGGCATTTATTCGTGCGACGTGCTTTTTTTTGACGCGCTGAACGAAGCGATCCGGCGGGAAATCGAGCGCGACGGGAAGACGATTTATGAGAAATCTCCGTCGTGAGCGTAGGCGGCTTGCCCTGCATGAGTGGACAGCCGCCTTTTTTGTCCTTCTGCGCTTGTTGGGACAGATCGGCTTCGGAGCGGAGGCCAGGATTGTCCGTTTTTTCTTGCACCGAAAGCGCCGCCATCGGTACAATGAAGTCGGCAACCATTGGCAAAGGAGACTCGCGATGAAAATCGGCTATCGGACATTGAAAACGGCGGTGGGGCGGCGCTGGCGATTGCCATCGCTCAGCTGATCGGTCTTCATAACTTCGCTTCCGCTGGCATTATCGTCATTTTATGCGTCCAAGTGACGAAAAAGCGGTCGCTTGAGACCGCCCGGGCTCGTTTTGCGGCGTGCGTCGTCGCCATTGGGTTTGCGGCGTTGTTTTTTACCGTCTTCGGCTATCATCCGTGGACGATCGGGCTGTTGCTGCTGCTGTTCATTCCAGTGACCGTCAGGCTGAAGGTGAACGAGGGCATTGCCACAAGCTCGGTCATTATTTTGCATTTGTATGCGGCCGGGGACATCACGTGGGATTGGTCGCCAATGAGATCTTGCTGGTGGCGGTTGGCATTGGTGTAGCGCTGCTGATGAACATGTATATGCCGAGCGCCGAGAAGCAGCTCAAAGAGTACCAACGCATCGTTGAGGATTTGTTCCGCATCATTTTAAAAGAAATCGTCCGCTACTTGCGCACAAATGAGCTTGATTGGGATGGAAAAGAGCTGCCGCTCGCCGCGGAGACGCTCGAAAAAGCGAAAAAACTCGCCATGCGCCACGCCGACAACCAATTATGGCGGAATGAGGATGAATATGTCCGCTACTTCCGCATGCGCGAGCGGCAGTTGGAAATCATTGAGCATATGCTTCCGCTTGTGACGTCACTTACCTACACGGTCGAGCAGCGGATGAGGATTGCGGATTTTATCGACGAATTAAGCGACGCCATTCATCCGGGGAATACGGCGGACCGCTTTTTGCGGCGCCTTGCCGAGATGCGCGAACAGTTTAAAGCGATGCCGCTGCCAAAGACGCGCGAGCAGTTTGAAGAGCGGGCGGCATTGTTTCATTTGGTGCGCGAATTGGAGCGATATTTAATCATCAAAAGCGAATTCCACCCCGGAAACGAACGAAAACCGCAGCGGCTGAAGGCATGATGCAGGGCATATGTCCATCTGTTTTGGCGCACACTATAGCCAAACATTCAAGCAAAGGATGGACGGATATGCGGGTATGGTTGGCCATTTGTCTCGTGCTCACCGCCGTGTTGGGGGCGCCTTTCCAGACAGCGGCGGAGGCGAAGCCGCTCGTGATTGTGAACAAAGCGATCAATAAGCTCGCGCTCGTCCGCGACGGCCGCATCGAAGCCGTTTATCCGGTGGCGACCGGGGTCAATGCCGATTTGACGCCGGAAGGAATGTTTACGGTGACGGTGAAGGCGAAACACCCGTATTATCGGAAAAAGAACATCCCGGGCGGGGCGCCGAACAATCCGCTCGGCACAAGGTGGATCGGCTTTAACGCGCGCGGGACGGACGGGCGCACGTACGGCATTCATGGCACGAACAACCCGGCGTCGATTGGCGGCTACGTTTCCCAAGGCTGCGTGCGCATGCACAACCGCAATGTCGAGCAGCTGTATGAACGGGTGCCCATCGGCGCCAACGTGCTCATTCTCCGCAGCAACGAATCGTTTTACGCCATTGCCAAACGGTACGGCGCTGTCCAATGAAAAACGCAAGCTCCGTTTCGGAGCTTGCGTTTTTTTGGGCAGGTTTAAAACCACATGCTGATGCCGGCGAGGAGCGTCGTCAGCAGCATGCAAATGAGCATCAAGTAAACCACGAATTTTTGCGTTTTGCGCGACAACGGTCCGTCCTCCTTCCGTCCGCTGTTCTACGTTTATTGTAACGGCAAACAGCGGAGCGGACAAGGAAAAAGCAGGATGAGAGATGAAACGAACCGCTCCATGGCTTGACCGTTGCGCAGACAAAGAAAAACAAAAAAAAGCAGGATTTTTTGTTGAAACGGCGAATAATAAAACGTTGGCCTCATCATTTTGCGGCAAAGGGGATGCAGACGATGGAAGTGAAAAAAGTCGACCATATCGGCATTGCCGTCCGTTCGATCGAGAAAGCGCTTCCGTTTTATACGGATGTGCTCGGCCTGCCGTTTCTCGGCATCGAGGAAGTTGAGTCGGAACAGGTGAAAGTGGCGTTTCTGCAGGCCGGAGAGGCGAAGCTTGAGCTGCTCGAGCCGCTGTCGCCAGAGAGCGCGGTGGCGAAATTTATCGAGAAACGCGGCGAAGGGATCCATCACGTGGCGCTTGGCGTCGAGGACATCACCGAGCGCATCCGTGAGCTGAAGGAGCATGGCATTCGCATGATTCATGATGCGCCAAAACGCGGCGCCGGCGGGGCGTGGGTGGCCTTCATGCACCCGAAATCGACCGGCGGCGTGTTGTACGAACTTTGTGAACGGACGAACCGAACGGAGGGACACCAATGAGCGACATGTACGACAAAATCAACGAACTGTATGACCGCCGTCGCGAAATTGAGCTTGGCGGCGGCGATGAGAAAATTGAACAGCAGCACGCGAAAGGGAAGCTGACGGCGCGCGAGCGGATTGACTTGCTGTTGGACGAAGGGACGTTTGTCGAGCTCAATCCGTTCATCGAGCACCGCTGCACCGATTTTGGACTTGGCGAAAAGAAGGGCCGGGCGATGGGGTCGTCACCGGCTACGGGAAGATCAATGGACGCACCGTATTTGTGTTCTCGCAAGATTTCACCGTCTTCGGCGGCGCGCTTGGGGAAATGCATGCGAAAAAAATCACGAACATCATGGATTTGGCGGCGAAAACCGGGGCGCCGGTCATCGGCTTGAACGATTCGGGCGGCGCCCGCATTCAAGAAGGGGTCTTGTCGCTTGACGGGTACGGGCACATTTTTTACCGCAACGCCATTTATTCCGGCGTCATCCCGCAAATTTCCGTCATTATGGGGCCGTGCGCCGGCGGGCCGTCTATTCGCCGGCCATCACGGATTTTGTGTTCATGGTCGAAAAAACGAGCCAAATGTTCATCACCGGTCCGAAAGTGATTGAAGCGGTGACCGGGGAGAAAATCAGCGCCGAAGATTTAGGCGGCGCCCGCGTGCACAACACGATCAGCGGCAACGCTCATTTTGCGGCGGCGAATGAAGAGGAGGCGCTCGCCGAGGTGCGGCGGCTGCTTGGCTATTTGCCGTCAAACAATAACGAAAAGCCGCCGTTTGGCCCGATTCCGGACGGGGACGACTACCGCCCCGATTTGGCCGATGTCGTGCCGATTGACGCCGTCCGCCCGTACGATGTGCGCCACGTCATCGCCCAAGTCGTCGATGACGGATCGTTTATGGAAGTGCAAAAAGATTTCGCCAAAAACATCGTGATCGGCTTTGCCCGCATCAAAGGCGAAGTGGTCGGGCTTGTGTGCAACCAGCCGAAGTTTATGGCCGGCGGGCTGGACATCGACTCGTCGGACAAGGCGGCGCGTTTTATCCGTTTTTGCGATTCGTTCAACATCCCGATCATTACGTTTGAGGACGTCACCGGCTTTTTCCCAGGCGTCAAGCAGGAGCACGGCGGCATCATCCGCCATGGGGCGAAAATTTTGTACGCTTACTCGGAAGCGACCGTGCCGAAAATCACCGTCATTTTGCGGAAAGCGTACGGCGGCGCCTATGTCGCCTTAAACAGCAAATCGATCGGCGCCGATGTCGTCTATGCGTGGCCGAACGCGGAAGTGGCGGTCATGGGGCCGCAAGGGGCGGCGAACATCATTTTCGCGAGCGAAATTGAAAAAAGTCCGAATCCGGAAGAAACGCGGGCGCAAAAAATTGCCGAATACCGCGAGAAATTCGCCAATCCGTACGTCGCCGCCAAATACGGCATGATCGATGACGTCATCGACCCGCGCGACACGAGAATCAAGCTCATTCAGGCGCTCGAGATGCTTCGAAACAAGCACGAGGAGCGGCCGAAGAAAAAGCATGGAAATATTCCGCTGTAAACGAACGGGGCCGAGGGGCCCTTTTTTGTTGCTCGGCTCTTCATTTTCGCACGGGGATTCACGTATGTCAGGCTCTTTCCGATGACGCGCTTTCCAATCACTCACCGGATTTTTCGCCTATATACGGACCTGACATTTGATCCGGCCGTCCGCGCTGGTGCATTTCGAGCGCGTCCGTATGCGTCTTGATCGTGCGGATCGTTCCGGCGTCCGGTTTGGCTCTTGGCGGAACATTTCGGTATACTTAAGGTGGAGTACATAAGCAGGAGGAAAAAAGCGATGGTCAATGAACAGCGTCTTGTCGACGAATTTTTGGAACTCGTGCAAATCGATTCGGAAACGAAGCATGAAGGGACATTGCGAAGGTGCTCAAACAAAAGTTTGAAGCGCTTGGCCTCGATGTGATCGAAGACGATGCGGCCGCGAAAACGGGGCATGGGGCAGGCAACTTGATTTGCACGCTCGCGACGACGAAAGACGGGGTGGATCCGATTTATTTCACGTCGCATATGGATACGGTCGTGCCGGGCAAAGGCGTGAAGCCATCGATTCAAGACGGCTATGTCGTCACCGACGGGACGACGATTTTAGGCGCGGATGATAAAGCGGGCTTGGCGGCGATGTTGGAAGCGATTCGCGTGTTGAAAGAGCAAAACATCCCGCACGGCGTGATCCAGTTTATCATCACCGTCGGAGAAGAGTCGGGGCTTGTCGGGGCGAAGGCGCTTAACCCGTCGCTCATCCAAGCGAAATACGGCTATGCCTTGGACAGCGACGGCAAAGTCGGCAACATCGTCGTCGCCGCCCCGACGCAGGCGAAGCTGAAAGTCGTTGTGCATGGCAAAACTGCCCATGCCGGTGTGGCGCCGGAAAAAGGGGTGTCAGCCATTACGATTGCGGCGAAAGCGATCGCGAAAATGCCGCTCGGCCGCATCGACGAGGAAACAACGGCCAACATCGGCCGCTTTGAAGGCGGCACGCAAACGAACATCGTCTGCGACCGCGTTGATATTTTAGCGGAAGCCCGTTCCCTCGTTCCGGAAAAAATGGAAGCGCAAGTGGCGAAAATGAAAGAGGCGTTTGAAACGGTTGCCGCGGAAATGGGGGGCGCGCCGATGTCGAAGTGGAAGTGATGTACCCGGGCTTTAAGTTCAGCGACGGCGACCATGTCGTCGAGGTCGCCAAACGGGCGGCGGCGAAAATCGGACGGCCGTGCAAGCTGGAGAAAAGCGGCGGCGGCAGCGATGCCAACATCATCGCCGGCTTCGGCATTCCGACGGTCAACCTCGCAGTCGGCTACGAAGAAATCCATACGACGAATGAGCGGATGCCGATTGAAGAGCTGGTGAAGCTGACAGAGATGGTTGTCGCCATTGTCGAGGAAGTCGCCAATGCCGAATGAGCATCCCGAGGCTGGATGCTCTTTTTTCTTGAACCTTTCGGTAAACATTCGGCCGGAATGAGCCGATAAAAAAAGCAGAGTGCGAATCACGAAAGAGGTGGCGGGGGAATGGACAAATACGTGGTGTTTCGCGTCGAGCGGGAACAGTACGCCGTCTCGATCGCGTATGTCGTCTCGATTGAGAAAATGACGGCGCCGACGGCCGTGCCGCATATGCCGGATTGTATGGCGGGCGTTGCGCGCATCCGCGGCGAGCTCGCGCCGGTGCTCGATATGCGAAAGCTTCTATATGGGAAAGCGATCGAGGAAACCGAGCAGACGCGTCTTGTCGTCGCCGCGGTCGACGGGTTGTCGGTGGCGTTTATCGTTGACGAAGCAAAGGAAATTGTCGATATTGAACCGGAAGCCATCAAACCGCTGCAGCTCGTATCCGCGGAGCGCACGCCGTATGTCGTCGGGATCGCGACGCTGCCGGAGCGGCTGCTCACGGTGCTGGATCCGCGCGTCTTGTTTGCCCATTTGGAAGAAGCGGACGCGATTCGCGAGCAAGTGGCCGCCGCCCAGGCCGCGGCCCAGGTCATCCAAGAGGAAGAGACGGTATAGGTGTTTGCCTATACCGTTTTTTCTTCCGCGCATATCCTAACCATGGAAATGAACTTCAACACATGAGAGGAGGCGCATTCCATGGTTCGACCGTTCGGTCCGTATATGGGCGGATTTTATCCGCCGTACGTTGGCGGCTACGGCTATCCTCCATACGGTTATCACCATCCTCATTGGCATGGAGGGTATGACGGCTATCATCACTTCCCGTATGGCGTGCCTTATGGTCATTACCCGTTTGGACCATACGGCTTCCCGCATTATGGAGGCTACTAAGCATGAGGGGCGTTACGCCCCTTTTCGCATGGACAGGTCAAGCAAAGTCCGTCGTGCCGCCTTGTTCCTAAATCGGTTTAGAAAAACTTGCAGGCAAGCGCAAACGTATGGTATGTTGTTTGATGAACAAACCAAAACGGAAAGGGACGTTGGACAATGGCGAAACAGCAAATCGGCGTCATCGGACTGGCGGTCATGGGGAAAAACTTGGCGCTCAACATCGAAAGCAAAGGCTATTCGGTGGCGGTGTACAACCGTTCGCGCGAAAAAACGGACGAGTTTTTGCAAGAAGCGAAAGGAAAAAACATTGTCGGTACATACAGCATCGAAGAATTCGTCAACGCCTTGGAAAAACCGCGGAAAATTTTGCTGATGGTGAAAGCGGGCGCGCCGACGGACGCGACGATCGAACAGCTGAAGCCGCATTTGGAAAAAGGCGATATTGTAATTGACGGCGGCAATACGTATTTTAAAGATACGCAGCGCCGCAACAAAGAACTCGCCGAACTTGGCATCCACTTTATTGGCACGGGCGTCTCGGGCGGCGAGGAAGGGGCGCTGAAAGGCCCGTCGATCATGCCAGGGGGCCAAAAAGAAGCGCATGAGCTCGTGCGCCCGATTTTTGAAGCCATCGCCGCCAAAGTCGACGGCGAACCGTGCACGACGTACATCGGTCCGGACGGCGCCGGGCATTATGTCAAAATGGTGCACAACGGCATCGAATACGGCGACATGCAGCTGATCGCTGAAGCGTACTTCTTGCTCAAACATGTGCTCGGCATGGATGCTGCAGAGCTGCACGAAGTGTTCGCCGACTGGAACAAAGGCGAGCTGAACAGCTACTTAATCGAGATCACGGCCGACATTTTCACGAAAATCGATGAAGAAACAGGCAAGCCGCTTGTCGACGTCATTTTGGACAAAGCCGGGCAAAAAGGGACGGGCAAATGGACGAGCCAAAACGCCCTCGATTTGGGCGTGCCGCTGCCGATCATCACGGAATCGGTGTTCGCCCGTTTCCTCTCGGCGATGAAAGACGAGCGCGTGAAAGCAAGCAAAGTGCTGGCAGGCCCAGCGGTGAAGCCGTTTGAAGGCGACCGCGCTCACTTCATCGAAGCGGTGCGCCGCGCGCTTTACATGAGCAAAATTTGCTCGTACGCCCAAGGATTTGCGCAAATGAAGGCGGCTTCTGAGGAATACAACTGGAACTTGCGCTACGGTGATATCGCCATGATCTTCCGCGGCGGCTGCATCATCCGCGCGCAATTTTTGCAAAAAATTAAAGAGGCGTACGACCGCGATCCGGCGCTTTCGAATTTGCTCTTGGATCCGTATTTCAAAGACATTGTCGAACGCTACCAAGACGCGCTCCGCGAAATCGTCGCCACCGCGGCGATGCGCGGCATTCCGGTGCCAGGATTCGCAAGCGCCCTCGCCTATTACGACAGCTACCGCACCGCGGTGCTCCCAGCCAACTTAATCCAAGCGCAGCGCGACTACTTCGGCGCCCACACGTACGAACGCGTTGACAAGGAAGGCATTTTCCATACGGAATGGTTGAAATAAGAAAAAAGCCCTTAGAGTCATTCACCACTCTAAGGGCTTTTCGTGTTCGATAAAGCTAAAATTCGTTCCGTCAACTGGAACTGCATCTTCAGAATGGGATGACCACTGATCGAGTGGGCGAACGTTGGAACGGTTTTGGTTCTTCCCTCACTCGCTACATCGTTTTAAAGCGCCTCGCGAATTAGCTTTTTGTAATAACGAACGGACAACACGCCAAACAGCGAATAGCAGACCGTGTAAATCGCCATCACCGTCAACATCGGCGTCCACAGTTCGGTGCCGAAAAAGAACCAGCCGGAACGGACGGCGAAATAGCTGTGAGATAATCCGAGCAGCAACGGAATGCCAAAGTAGAACAGCTGTTTCCGCCGAATGCCCCCGAGCAAGTCTTTTTCGGTGAATCCCAGTTTGCGCAAAATGGTGTAATTCGGCCGCTCTTCTTCGCCGGCGCCCATTTGCTTGAAGTAAAGAATGCAGCCGGATGTGACCAAAAAGGCGAGTCCTAAAAAGGTGACGACAAACATGATCAATCCGAACGTTTGCTTTCGGTGGCGGCTCATCATCAGGCGCGAATCGGCGATGGAGGAAAACTCCATGCGTTGAAACAACTGATCAGCCCGTTCAATATTTGTTTCGTCAGTCAGATGAATTCCGATATGCACCTTTTTCTTTTGTGGATCGGTTTCTTTTTGCAAACGATCAAACATAGCTTAGTGAGATCAACCCGATCGCGATGGCCGACACGGTCGTGATGATCGTCAGCAGCAACGCGTTCGATTTCATGCGAAACATGAGCGACGATCCCGATAGCACGTCGTTGATCGACAAATAGCCACCTTTTTGTTTTCGCCATAGGTGGAACAGAAAGCTGATCGTTCCTTTGAAAAATAAATAGGTGCCGATGATGACAGCGCCTAAAATGAACGCCATGGCCATGAATAATCCTTGAACACTCTTCCAGTCGCTGCTAAACAATTTCGTCGATATACCATAGCCGCTGCCGATGAGGATGATCCCCACCATCCCCACGACCATGTTCCATACGGATACGTGTTTTGCTTCGGTTGTGGATGTAGTGCGGAACAAGGATAAAATCGTCTGTTTTTTGAGAAACAAGCGGTTCATCCCCATCATGAGGACATCAATCACGCTGAACACAATCAACGTTTGCACCAATGCTCGTCCAGAAAAGGAGAGAGATGCCGCTAGCGGAATATCGATGATTTTAAACAAAATCATTATCAACAGCTTGGAAGCGGCAAATCCCACCAATATGCCGATGATCAGTGTGCCGTAATAAAGAATGACGTTTTCGGCCGCCAGCATCAAAAAGATGTTTCGTTTCGTCATGCCGATCAACTGCAAAAGAGCGATCTCATGGCTCCGACGCTTGATAAACAGGGCGTTGGCGTACAAAAGAAAGACGGCGACAATCACGATAAGAAGCACCGCGCCTGTGCGGACGGCCGCCGCGCCTTTCACTCCCCCTTTGATGGCATCAAGCGATGGATCGTACTGCAATGTCACGAACGCGAAATACAAGGCGGAAGCAAACATCAAGGCAAACACGTACAAATAATAATGTTGGATGTTTTGTTTCAAGTTGCGGAACAGGAGTTGCTTCATGCTCATGGTCGAACACCGCCCAGCACACCTTGCGTTTGCATAATGGCTTGGAAAAATTGCTGCCGCGTTTCCGTTCCTTTATACAGTTGCGTATACAATTGTCCGTCTTTGATAAAAACGACACGGCCTGAGAAACTGGCGGCGACCGGATCGTGGGTGACCATGATGATTGTCGTCTTCCGTTTTTTATTAAGTTGTTGCAGCTTGTGCAATAAATCGGAAGCCGATTTTGAATCGAGTGCGCCCGTCGGCTCATCGGCAAAAATGATGCTCGGTTCATGGATGAACGCCCGCGCCGCCGCAGCGCGCTGTTTTTGCCCACCAGAAATTTCGCTCGGATAGTGGTTTTGGATGTCAGTGATGCCAAGTTCAGCTGCCAATTCTGCAAATTTCTTTTCCGCTTCTCGCTTGGGCGTTTTCGTAATCGATAAAGGCAAAAGGACGTTCTCCTTCACCGTCAGCGTGTCAAGCAAATGATACTCTTGAAAGATGAATCCGACATGGCGTTTGCGAAATTCTGCCAGCTCTCGGTCTTTCATGGCGACGACGTTGTTTCCTTCGATGAAAATAGCGCCCTCGCTCACCCGGTCGATTGAGGAAAGAACGTTGAGGAGCGTCGTTTTCCCTGATCCAGAAGGCCCCATGATCGCGAGAAATTCCCCCTTCTCCACACGCAGATCGATGCCTTTGAGCACTTCTTGTAGGTTCTTTTTCGTTCCGTACGTTTTGTAGATGTTGGTTGCTTCCAATATGACCATCTCGTTTTCCCTCCTTCGTTTCTATCATAAGCAATGGGGTTGGTTTTTTCCTGCGTTTGGCCGAACAAAACGAAACCGCGTGTGACAAAATCGTCACATGCGGTGCGTGCGGATGATGTCATTTTCTTGTGGAAATAGGATCGTAAATGTCGTTCCGCGTCCGGGCGTGGATTCGACATGAAAGTCAAGAAGAAGCGGTTTGGCGGCTTTTTTCGCCAAATACAGCCCCATCCCCGTTGCCGCTTCATTTTGGTGTTCGGTGGTGGAGGTGAATCCTTTCTCGAAAATGCGCGGCAAGTCCTTTGGATCAATGCCCAAGCCGAAATCTTGAATTTGCAAGCGGGCATGGCCGTTTTTCATAAAGCTTTTCACGACAATGTCAGATGACTCGCTGTATTTCACCGCATTCGTGATGATTTGCCGGATGATAAAAGAAAGCCATTTGGCATCGCTTAGGACGGAGCGGACGTCCAATTGAAGGTCAAAGCCGATGCCTTTTTGCATACACCACGATTGCAGCGGTTTAATCTCATTGATGAGAAGCGGCTCAAGCTCGACTTGTTCGATATATAAGTCGTTTTCCATGTGTGGAAGCCGTCGTTGATGAAGTTGCTGATCAAGAAGCAGATGAATGCGCAGCCACTCGTACAAGAGTTGCGCTTTCGTGTTTTCGTCCCCGACCCGTTCGATGATGAGCCGCATGGCCGTCAGCGGCGTTTTCATTTCGTGAATCCATGACAACAGTTCATCTTTCTCTTGTTCCAACGTGGCGAGGTGTTCTTTCAGCTCCTGTTTCCATTGGTCCGTTTGGCTGGCGAGGACGCGTTCGACGATCTTCTCCAGTGGGCTTGCCGCCCGCAGGGCAGAGACGGGATCGAGGCCGCGCTCCCACTCTTGCAAACGTTGATAAAATGCCGTTTCTTTTTTCCAACGGATGATGACAAAGACAACAAAGATGATAGTCGTTAAAAAGACGATGTAAAGGATGGAGGAGAGCGGAATCGTCGGATCCAGATAAGCGACAAACAGGATGAACAGCTCCAGAAAGAGAAAGAGGGCCATCCAGCTTTTTCGTTCCCACAAATAGTCTTTGATCATCAGTGGCTCCCTTCTTCCGTAGCCATATAGCCTTGCCCAATTTTCGTTTCAATGAAGCGGCCCAAACCGAGTTCGTCGAGTTTTTTCCGCAGGCGGTTGACGTTGACGGTCAGCGTGTTGTCGCTGACAAACCGTTCGTCTTCCCATAGCCGTTTGATCAGCTCCGTCCGAGCAACGATCTGGTTTTTCTTGGCCAATAAATGTTTCAAAATCAACAGCTCGTTTTTCGTCAGCTCCACTGTTCCGTGTTCATTTGAGACTGTGCTTTTTTCGTAGTCGACCGTTGCCCCGCACCATGTTTGCAGCTGAACGGGTCCGGCATTGTAGTTGTACACGCGGCGGAGCAGCGCTTGGATTTTGGCGATCAGCACATCGAAATGAAACGGCTTTTGGATGTAATCATCAGCTCCAAGCTGCATCGACATGACCATATCAGTCGGGTGGTCGCGCGATGATAAAAACAAAATCGGGACGTTCGAATGAGCACGAATCTGGCGGCACCAGTGGAACCCGTCAAATTTCGGCAGCTGGATGTCGATGATCACCAAGTGCGGCTTGCAAGCAGAAAACTCTTCCATCACACGACCGAAATCGCGGATGCCGCAAACGTCGTACGACCATTGTTCCAAACGGGCTTTGATTTCTTGAAACAACGTCACATCATCTTCAATGAGCAAAATGTTCAACTTTGCCTCACCCCACTTGTTTCTATTGGGAGTTCCGTTTTCATTATATTTGTTTGACCGTTCGGGGGAAAGGAGGTTCAAAATGGAAAGCATGAAAATGTATTAGACAGCAAAGCGATGGCCGCTGTTCGTGATCGGCGGCAGTTGGTGCATGCGGCCGAACAGGGGGCGTATGGCAAAAAGAGCTTGAAGTGATGATCAACGGTGGGCTATCATGGATATTGAGGATGGATAAGGAATGGTCAAATGTCGGTGCTCGATTGTTTGAGCTATGCTATGCGCAAGGAATGTATAGGAATTAGCAATCATCGTTTGACGGGGGATTGGAATGGCGGGGAGATTTTTTACGGAAAGGCGCGCATCAATCCAGCCCAGCCCGGCGCATTGGTGGCCGCTGAATTTCCGGAGCCGCTGCGGGCGGCGAGCCGTCAATATATCATCACCAGCCGTGCCATTTATAACCGGGCAACAGGAACGAAAATCGCCGATTTGTCATCTGAAGCGTTGCTCGCAACGGCTGGAGATGATGGAATGATCTTCACGTATCGAAAAGTGGCTACGAACCATTATTTGATTAAGCAAAAACTGTCTCAATAAAATTGCCATTGCTGGGAGCGTTGGTGCTCTCCAAAGCGCATGAAACAGTTTTCACAACGTCTAGACGGGCTTCGTACCTCCGCCCGTCTCGTTTTATAAAGAAGCAAATATGTCATAATGAGGATGATGCCCAAGGGTGAATTTTCCAAGGCGTTCAATCACTGAAACACGTCTGTTCACAGATAGGAGGGTCTTTCCATGTCACAACAGCGTAAATCGATCATCCCCGACAACTTTTTATGGGGCGGAGCGGTGACGTCGTTTCAGACGGAAGGGGCGTGGAACGAAGGCGGCAAAGGGCTGTCGATCGTGGATGCGCGCCCGATTCCAAAAGGGCATTCCGACTGGAAAGTGGCGGTCGATTTTTACCATCGCTACAAAGAAGACATCGCGTTGTTCAAGGAGCTCGGCTTTACCGCCTACCGGACGAGCATCGCTTGGACGCGCATTTTTCCGGACGGGGAAGGGGAGCCGAATGAGGCGGGGTTGGCGTTTTATGACGCTGTGTTTGATGAATTGAGGGCGAACGGCATCGAGCCGGTCATTACGCTGTACCATTTCGACTTGCCGCTGGCTTTGGCGAGAAAATACAACGGCTTCGCATCAAGGAAAGTCGTCGACTTGTTTGAGCGGTACGCGCGCACCGTATTTGCGCGTTACCGCGGGAAAGTGAACTATTGGCTGACGTTCAACGAACAAAATTTAGTGCTCGAACAGCCGCATTTATGGGGGGCGATTGGGCCGGAAGACGAAGACCCGGAAGCGTTTGCCTACCGCGTCTGTCATAACGTGTTCATCGCCCACGCGAAAGCCGTGAAGGCGCTGCGCGAAATCGCTTCCGAGGCGAAGATCGGCGGGATGGTGACGTATTTGACAACGTATCCGGCGACATGCCGGCCGGAAGACGCTTTGGCGAACGTGCAGGCGAAAGAGCTGTTCCTTGATTTCTTCTTTGATGTGTTCGCCCGCGGCGCCTATCCGCGTTATGTGACCAACCGGCTTGAGAAAAAAGGAATCTGCCTGCCGCTCGAAGCGGGGGATGAGGAGTTGCTCCGTTCGCAGACGGTCGACTTTTTGTCGTTCAGCTACTATCAAAGCCAAATCGTCCGCCATCAGGAACAGGATGAGCGGATCATCAAAGGGCTTGAACCGAACCCGCACTTGCCAAAGACGAAATGGGGCTGGGCGATCGATCCGATCGGGTTGCGGATTGCCTTAAAAGACGTGTACGCCCGCTACCAGATGCCGATTTTCATCACCGAAAACGGCATCGGGCTTGAGGAGGAGCTGAATGAGAACGGAACGGTCGACGATGACGAGCGGATCGACTATCTGCGCCGCCATATCGAACAAATGAAGATGGCCATGGAAGAAGGGGTCGAGGTGATCGGCTATTTGATGTGGGGGGCGACGGATCTATTAAGCTCGCAAGGGGAGATGCGCAAGCGCTACGGCGTCATTTTCGTCAACCGCGACGACGAGAACTTGCGCGATTTGAAGCGCTATAAGAAAAAAAGCTTCTACTGGTTCCAGCGCGTCATTCGCACGAACGGGGAAGAGCTGTAAACAGAGGCGGGGAAGCCCCGCCTTTTCACCAGTTCTTTGGACGATCGTGGCGAATGTTCAATCGTTTCAAATATTTGCGAGCCACTTATTTTTCCTCCCCGTCTTTCAATTCCTCTGCTCCCATCGTCCGATATGCTTCATCTCGGATTTCCTCAACGGGGCGGAACGGATGATTGGTTTTGAGAATGCCGATTAATTGTGACAAGCGATATTTCTTCGTGACTTCCACTTTTATTTCTCCATCTTGGCTGACCATAAACGTCAGATCGTCTCCTTCGGTGAGGCCTAATGTTTTTCGGATTTCAACGGGAATCACCACTTGCCCTCGGCTAGACAGTTTGCTTGTCGCTTTCATGACGATAGGCGATGGTTGAGCAGAAACATTCCCCTTCTCCATCGATGCGTTCACTCCTTTCGAGAACGCTTTTTATACTTATGTTTGTGTTGAATCAATCATTAAAAATCGTATGATTTTTTGTCCAGCAAGAAACATGTGTGGTCAGCAACGATATGAGAACGGACGTTGAACGCCCTCTTGCCCCGTTCACACATAGACATGGGGTCTTCTTGAATGAGAATGAAAAAAAACGGTCCCATCAAGGGACCGGCTGTTTTTACGGCTCGCGGTCAAACAGCAAGACGCGCGCCGGGGCGGCGTCGGTGCCGACGAGTTTGAGCGGAGCGGCGACCATGAAATAGCGGCCTTCGGGGACATCTTTCAGCCGCAGCCCTTCGATGACGATGACACCGGCCGAAAACAGCGTTTTATGGGTCGGATGGCCTTCTTGCGCCCGTTCGATGCCAAGGGCGTCGATGCCGACGCCGCGGATCCGTTTGTCGGCTAGATACCGAGCCGCGTCTTCGGCGACGAAAATAAACTCAAAGTTAAATGCATCATCAAAGGAGTTTTTCGTTTTAAACAGAACGAAGTCGCCTTCTTGAATGTCAAGATGCGCGATGTCGTCTTTCGTGATCCGGTCGTTGACATCGGTTAAATCGAACAGCTTGCACGGGCCGACGAGGTCGTTCAATGGAATCGTTTCAAACGTCGCCCCGCCTTCGACCATATGAAGAGGGGCGTCAATGTGCGTGCCGGTGTGCACGTCCATGTCAATGCGCGATTCGGTCACATAGCCGTTGGTGACGGTGGTGCGCTTCGGTTGTTTTTCCGGTTTGTTTTTATACACGGGCATGCCCTCGTAAATCGGGGCGGTGACGTCATACACTTTCATCGTTCATTCGCTCCTTTGCCTAAGGGTCATGTTCGCTTGTCCAAAAAGGCGGCGGGCGCGAACCATTCGCCGTTATGGGCGCGGATGCTCGATCGGCCACCAGTGGAAGCCGTCTTGTTTGAGCAGCTCGTCCGCAGCCGCCGGGCCCATGGAGCCAGCCGCGTAGTTCGGAAAGTCGGAAGCTTTTGTGTTCGCCCACACCTCAGAAATTGGGTCGACAAATTGCCATGACGCTGCCACCTCGTCCCAATGGGTGAAGTTCGTCGCATCGCCGCGCATGCAGTCGTACAACAGCTTTTCGTACGCTTCGGGCGTGTTGATGCCGTCGATGCAGTTGTTGCAATAGTCGAGTTGAAATGGAGCTGTTATGGTCGTCGATTCCCCGGTTTTTTTGCCGTTTAAATGAAGGGTGATCCCTTCGTCCGGCTGGATGTGGATGACGAGCAAGTTCGGGGCGATCGTCTCATTCGTCCGGTAATACAAGTTCATCGGTACATCTTTAAATTGGACGACGATTTTTGTCGATTTTTCCGCCATCCGTTTGCCGGTGCGGATGTAAAACGGCACGCCGGCCCAGCGGAAGTTGTCGATCAAAAGTTTTCCGGCGACGAACGTTTCCGTGTTCGAGTTCGGATCGACGTTCGGCTCTTCGCGGTACGCCGGCACGTGTTTGCCGTGGATGGCTCCGCGTCCGTATTGGCCGCGCACGAAATAGCGGTCGACTTCATCGTGCGCAATCGGGCGCAAGGCGCGCAACACTTTCACTTTTTCATGGCGGATGTCATCGGTCGTTAATTTGATCGGCGGTTCCATCGCCAACAGAGCGACCATTTGCAGCATATGGTTTTGCACCATGTCGCGCAGCGCCCCGGAATGGTCGTAGTAGCGGCCGCGGTCTTCGACGCCGAGCGTTTCGCTTGATGTGATTTGAATGTTGGCGATGAACCGGTTGTTCCAAAGCGGCTCGAAAATGGCGTTTGAAAAGCGGATGACCTCGATGTTTTGCACCATTTCTTTGCCAAGATAATGGTCGATCCGGTAGATTTCCCGCTCGGAAAAGACGCGGCGAATCTCGTCATTCAGCTTCTCGGCGCTCGCCAAGTCATGCCCGAACGGCTTTTCGATGACGAGCCGCTTAAAGCCGCGCGTTTCCGTCAATCCTTCCGACTGCAAGCGGGAAGTAACGGTGCCGAAAAATTCCGGCGCCATTGCCAAATAAAAGATGCGGTTGCCTTCGGTCTCGTATGTGCCGTCGAGCTGTTCGAGGAGCGACTTTAAGCGCTGGTACGACTCGGCTTCCGTCACGTCGAACGGATGGTAATAGAAATGGGAGGTGAATCGGCCGTCGGCGAGCTTTTGGTGAAACGCCGTTTCGACCGAGTCGCGCACATAATTCCGGAACTCTTCGGCCGACAACGGGCGGCGCGCGACGCCGACGACAGCGAATTGCTCATGCAAATGCCCTTTTTCATACAAGCGGTAAAGGGACGGAAACAGTTTCCGTTTCGCCAAATCTCCCGTCGCTCCGAAAATGACGATGATCGATTTCGGGTTCATGTTGTCCACCGTATGTACCTCGCTTTAGCCAAATTTGTCTCTTCAATGAAACCATTGTAGAGGTTTGCCGGTCGGAACGCAAACACTTTGTTGCATTCCGGCGGCAAAGCGTTTTATGTTCATGAAAGAGCCGGGCGCCAACCCGGCGTTTTTGAGCGCAAAAGAAAGTTGAAAAGCCGTTTTGACATTGGTACGCTAACAACAGGCAATGTTGAGCGAGAAAAAGGAGTGAAGCGCGTTGGAACTGTTGTTTTTAGGCACGGGTGCCGGCGTGCCGGCCAAAGAGCGCAACGTATCGTCCGTCGCCCTGCAGCTGCTTGACGAGCGGGGGCGACATGGCTGTTTGACTGCGGCGAAGCGACGCAGCATCAAATTTTGCATACCGCCATTCGCCCGCGCCGCATCGAGCATATTTTTATTACGCACTTGCATGGCGATCATCTGTTTGGTCTACCTGGGCTGCTTGGCAGTCGCTCGTTCCAAAGCGGCGAGACGCCGCTTACGGTCTTCGGTCCAAAAGGCATTCGCGCGTTTGTCGAAACGGCCCTTGCCGTCAGCGGGACAAAGCTCCGGTATGAACTGAACATTGTGGAGATCGATGAGGGCGTCATTTTTGACGATGAACGGTTTTTCGTCATCGCCAAACGGCTCGATCACGGCATGCCGTCATACGGTTTCCGCGTCGTTGAAAAAGATTTGCCCGGCCCGCTCTTGGTCGAGCGATTGCAAGCACTCGGCGTCCGCCCCGGCCCGATTTATCAAGAAATTAAGCAAGGAAAAACGGTCGTGCTGGATGACGGCACGGTCATCGACGGGCGCGAATTTGTCGGGCCGCCGCAAAAGGGGAGAATCGTCGCGGTGCTCGGCGACACCCGTTTTTGCGAAGCGGCGATTGAACTCGCCCGCGATGCCGATGTCGTCGTCCACGAGGCGACGTTTGCCGCGGCGGAACAGCGGCTGGCCCGTGACTATTTCCATTCCACGACCACAGACGCAGCCGAGGTGGCGAGGCGGGCCGGAGCGAAGCGGCTTATTTTGACCCATATCAGCTCTCGCTATCAAGGTGCGGCGGCGCTGCGGCTCGTCGCCGAAGCGCGGAAGGTGTTTCCGAACACCGATCTCGCCGCTGATTTCGCCTCATTTTCGATTTCGCGCGGTTAAAACCGCCAGCCGCGCTCGTATTGGACGGGTGCGTCGATTTTGACGCCGAGCTCCTGCGCTGCGGCGTATGGCCAGTATGGGTTGCGCAGCAGCTCGCGCCCCAAAAAGACGAGGTCGGCGCGGCCGTTATGCACAATTTCTTCCGCCTGCCAGCCGGATGTAATGAGCCCGACGGCGCCGGTCGGCACGTCCGCTTCGCGGCGGATCAGTTCGGCAAACGGCACTTGATAGCCCGGATAGACGTCAATGCGCGCCGGAACAACAGCGCCGGAACTGACGTCAACAAGGTCGACGCCTTGCTCTTTCATCCGTTTGGCGTATGGAACATAGTCTTTTGCTGTCAGTCCTTCCGGGTGATAGTCGGACGCTGAGATGCGCACAAACAGCGGCCCGTCCCATACCTCGCGGACAGCGTCAATCACGTCACCCAAGAAACGGTAACGGTTTTCCGGAGAGCCGCCGTACTCGTCTTGGCGCCGGTTGGAGAGCGGCGATAAAAATTCGTTAATCAGGTAGCCGTGGGCGGCATGGATTTCAATAACGTCAAAGCCGGCTTCTTTTGCCCTCCGCGCCCCGTTTTGGAACGCCTGCACCGTTTCTTCGATGTCGGCTTTCGTCATTTCTTTTGGCGTCGGCGACGAATCATCAAACGGGATGGCTGACGGAGCGATGATCTCTCCCGGCACTTGCGATTTTCTTCCGGCGTGGGCAAGCTGGATGCCGATGGCGGCTCCATGCTCTTTCACAAGCCCAACGAGTTCGCGAAGCCCGGCGATATGGTCATCGCTCCAAATGCCTAAATCGCGTTCAGAAATGCGGCCTTGCGGCGTCACGCCGGTCGCCTCGACGATAATCAAGCCGACTTGGCCGACGGCGCGAGCCGGGTAGTGGATTTTGTGCCACGTGCGTACGGCGCCGTCTTTCGTGTCGCACGAATACATGCACATCGGCGACATGACAATTCGGTTTTTCAGCGTCAGCCCGCGGATCGTATACGGCGAAAACAATACCGTGTTCATGACAAGCAGCTCCTTTCTAAGCCAATGAGTGGTTCATGACTGATGATAGCACGCTGCCTGTCAAAAACAAAGTGAAACGGACTGTTTTGCCTGAGCCGGACGGTGGAAAAGCCGCGGCCCTGTTAACATGGTCTGTTTTGGGTAAAGATGGGCTTATGCGGTTGTGTCATGTGCGAAATTCGAGTTTCCGTTATGCGAAACCAAAAAAATCTTCCATAACCGGATGAAAAGGTTCGTTTGTTTCCTTGTTCATTGCGCCCGGTTTTGCCGAAACTTCCCCGCCCATCCGCCGTGCGGGGGCGGCGCGCTCCGGAGGTCCGCTCTTTACGCTTCGGCGATGGCAGCGAGAAGAGCGCTGCCGAGCTCTTCGGAGCGGGCCGTCGCCCGCCGGATGCAGGCGATGACCGCTTCTTGGAACCGGTATTGCTCAAGCACGCCAATGCCGGCTTCGGTCGTGCCGCCTGGACTTGTCACTTCGCGGCGCAAGACGGATGGATGTTTGTCGGACGCTTTTAGCATCTCGGCTGCGCCGATGATCGTTTGCAAAATGAGCCGTTTGGCGACATCTCGCTCAAGGCCGATGTCGGCCGCCGCTTTTTCCATCGCTTCGACCAAGTAATACACATACGCCGGACCGCTTCCGGACAGGCCGGTGACCGCATGCAAGTCCTTCTCCGGCACAACAGCGACGATGCCGACCGTTTCAAACAGCTGTTTGGCGACCTCAAGATGTTCTTTCGCGGCGAAGCGGCCGCCGGCGATCGCGGTCGCCGATAAGCCGACGGCGGCGGATGTGTTTGGCATGGCGCGCACGACAGGGATGTTGCGTCCGGCGAGCCGTTCGATCGTCTCGGTCGTGATGCCGGCGAGCAGTGAAAGAATGAGCTGATGGGCGCGGAGGGTCGGTGCGATGGCGTTCATCGCTTCGACGACATCTTTCGGCTTCATCGCCAAAATGATGATATCCGCTTGTTTGACGGCTTCTTGCGCGCAACCCGCCGTGCAAACACCGTATTGGCGCGCCAGCTCCTCGAGCCGAGCGCGGTTTTGTCGGTTGGCAACGACAATGTGCGACGGATGGCAAAACGCTTTCGTCATGCCGGCGATGAGCGCTTCCGCCATCGAGCCGGCGCCGATGAGCGCGATCGTTCGTTCGTTGTTCATCATTCCACTCCTCCTTGCCTTGGTGTATCCATCCAAAAGAAAAAGGTTTCCCGTCCTGCAAAAGGACGGAAAACCTTCGTTTCCGCGGTACCACCTTTTTTGGCCCGATTTGGCCCAAGCGCCAAACAGGCCCGACTCTGCCCCGATAACGCCGGGGAGGCGTTTAGGTTGGCCTAACAGCTCCTAGGGTAGGTTCAACCGCAAAGAGGGCCGCAAAGCCTTCCAGCCGCGGGCTTCGCTCTCTGGTGCCGTTTGCGGTTTACTGGCCCTGTTCATCGCCGGTTTGCCGTATCCGTGATGTTATTAGTCATTATGCCGCGGGACAGGCGCTGTTGTCAAGAGAGGAGAGCGAATTTTTTTGCAATTTCGTCGTGCGGAAGAAAAAGGCATGACAAATGGATGAAATCGGTGTAAACTGTAAAATAAAATATAATGAATCACTATTCATTTCGACTGATGAAACGGTTCGAACGGGATGGTTCATGAACTTGAGGAAAGAAGGGAACGCAATGAACGAGGAACGAGTGTATCGGATCACGGTGCCGACGCCGTTTCCGGTCGGCGATGTGCATATGTACGTGATCGCCGGCGATCGGTTGACACTGGTCGATGCCGGAGTGAAAACAGAGGAAGCATGGCAGCTGTTTGTGAAGCAGCTTGGCGAGGTCGGTTATGCGCCAGAGGATATTGAACAAATCGTCATTACTCATCATCATCCGGATCATGTCGGCTTGCTTGATTATTTTCCGCATGCGCCGATCATCGGCCATCCGAAAGCGGATCCGTTTTTGCGCCGTGAACGTTCGTTTATGGAGCGGTACGTCCAATTTTTTCAGGAATTTTTTACGGAATGCGGCGTCGACCGCCGTTTGTTCAGTCAGCTGTCCAAAGAAGGCGGATCGCTTCGATACGCAAGCCGGCGCGGGCTTGACATCATGGTGACGGAAGGGGACGCGGTGCCGGAGATGCCCGGATGGCAGGTCATCGAAACGCCGGGGCATGCGCAAAGTCATATCGCCCTCTACCGCGAGGCGGATGGGTTGCTGATCGGCGGCGATCATTTGCTTGTTCATATTTCCCCGAATCCAATGATGGAGCCGCCGGCGGAAGGGGAGACGGGACGGCCGAAACCGTTGTTGCAGTACAACGAGTCGCTGCAAAAAATGCTGCAATACGATATCGTTCGCTCGCTAAACGGCCATGGCGACGATGCGACCGATATTCCGGCGCTCGTTCGCGAGCGGCTGGGTAAGCAGCGCCAGCGCGCCGAGCGGGTGCTCGAAATGGTGAAAGAACGCCCGCATACGGTGTTTGACGTTTGTCAAAAGCTGTTTCCCACCGCTTACGAACGCCAGCTCATGCTGACGATGTCGGAGACAATCGGCCAGCTTGATTATCTCGAGGCGAACGGGTATGTGACGAAAAAACAGGAAGCCGGCCGATACGTTTACGAAGCGGCGGGGGTGTCGGTGTGCGGCTGAAGGGGCGCCATGTCGTCATTACCGGAGCGTCGGGAGGAATCGGCGAGCAAATCGCCTATGAAGCGGCGCGCCAAGGGGCGGTGCCGGTGCTCTTGGCGCGCAGTGAAGAAAGGCTGAAAGAAATCAGCGCGCGGATCGAAGCGCAAACCGGCATTCGCGCCCCGTATGCATCGCTTGATGTCAGCGACCGCGGCATGATCGAGGCGGTCGTTTCCCAGCTCATTGCGGACCTTGGCGCGATCGATGTGTTGGTCAACAACGCCGGGTTTGGCGTCTTTCGCTATGTCGAGGACATCGACTTGGATGAAATGGAGAGGATGTTTGCCGTCAATGTCTTCGGCCTCATCGCCTGCACGAAGGCGGTGTATCCGCATATGAAAGAACGCCGAAGCGGCCACATTCTCAATATCGCCTCGCAAGCCGGCAAAATCGCGACGCCGAAGTCGAGCGTCTATTCCGCGACGAAACACGCGGTCGTTGGCTTTACCGACAGCCTCCGCCTCGAGGCGGGGCGCTTTGGCGTTTTTGTCACGACCGTCAATCCGGGGCCGGTGGAGACAAACTTTTTTTCGACCGCTGATGAATCGGGAGAGTATGTGCGCAATGTCTCGCGTTGGATGTTAAGGCCGGAGGCGGTGGCGAAGCGCGTTGTTGCCGCGATGATGACGCCAACGCGCGAAGTGAACATGCCGCGCTGGATGGATCTCGGCAGCCGGCTGTATCGCCTTGCGCCGGGTTTGGTGGAAAAGGTGGCGAAACGGGCGTTTTTCCAAAAGTAAGTCAAAGAAGCGGGTCCGAAAACGGTCATGTTGTTTGATCGTTTTGCGTCTATGGAATACGAGAGGGTGTCCCGAGCTTGTGGGACACCCTTTCACAATCGCAGCGCCGCTTTTCTTTCTCATTAGGGGCATTTGACACAAGTCGGGTCAAGAACCGGCGATGAACCGGTAGACGGCGTCATGGACAAGTTCATAGATGTCCGCGTTTGGCTGCCTCTCTTTGGCGGCGGCAATGCGGGCGCAAAGCTCGCGCCAGTCGTCTTCGTCAAGCGGCATCATGTCATCATCGTAGCCGTAATGCCGCAGACAGTTGCGCGCTTGTTTTTGCAGCCAACGTTCATTCATCGATTTCACCGTCCGTTATAAAACTTAGGAAAAGACGTCCTTGCCTGTTGGCTGGGAAGAAACGGCCGTTCGTTACGATTCGCTCGATTCCGGCGACGGGGCACGGACGACCGATTGGAATCGGCCTTTATGTGAACCGTCACAAAACGGTTTATTGTTCGACAGCCCGCACCGACAGAGCGAAAACGTTTGTTTCGTCACAAACGGCTTTCCTTCTCCATCGAGCAGTTCCACATCGCCGGTGACGCGCAGCGAACCGTTGTCATTCACTTTGATTTGCACGTTTGCCATCGCTTGTTCCTCCTTTGCTTTGACAGTTTCGCGTGTTGGCAGGTAAAATGAAAAGGAAAATCAATAAGGAAAAAGGAGTCAGGCATGAGTGTATCGATCACGTTTACGGATGCAGCCAAACGGGCGCTTGCCTCTATTGTAGCGCAATCCGAACGGCAGTTAAAGCTGGCGTTTGACACGGACGGCTGCGGCTGTTTGGTCGACGGCGTGCCGGCGCTATGGCTTGTCGACAAGGCCGATGACGATGATTGGGCCGTCGAAACGAATTTCGTGCCGGTGCTCGTGGAACGGTCGCGGCTCATCTTTTTTGATGAAGCGATGACGATTGACGTCAAGCCGGGAACGACCGTTTTTCAGCTCAAAAGCCCAGGGCAAACGTTGAATGGTCATATGCCGCTTGTTGAGGTGAAATCCGGCGATGAACGGTAAGTTAGAGCAGCTCGCAAAGACGGCGAAGCAAAAAACATGGGTGTCGTTCACCCATGAAAACGATCCGTACAGCTTGCTTCATTGGTCGGTCGCCGGCCCGTATCATGAGGCGAAAGACGTCTGGCTGCTGCAAAACGAAATGACGTTTGAAACGAAAGAGTTTCCGACGCTTGAGGCGGCCATTGCTTGGCTTGGCGAGCATATGCCGCACATCACCGAGGTGTTGTAAAGGGGCCGCCCCTAACCCGTTTCGGTCGGGGGCGCCCCTTTCCATCGTTAGAAGCCGTGTTTTGCGCCGAATGGCGCTTTCCAATGTTATTGCGGACTGTTTTGCCGCTTGGTCGGGTGGGTTGCTTTTTCCAGCTCTTCTTTTGCGATCACCGGCTTGACCGTATCAGCGGACGGTTTTCCTTTTTGGGCGCGGTTTTTCGCCATCCATCATCTCTCCTTTTCTTTGTCGTGTAGTTGTATCGTTTGACAAATGAACGATTGTTATGCAAGGGGGCGGACATGATGAAGAAGATCGGGCGAAAAAAAGAGCAAGGGACGGAGGCCTTGACGATCGCCGACCGGCTTGGCGCCGCGGTGGAAGCGAAGCTGCTTGAGAAAAAGCGGGTGCTTGCCGAGGAAGAACAGCGGCGTCGGGCGGCAGAGGAAGCGCGCCGCCGCGAGGAACAGAAATCGTTTGCCGAGCTGCTTGAGGAAAGCGAGCTAGACTGGCGGAAATTTAAGTAGCGGAGGGGATGGACGATGAAATCGAATGCGGCAGCGGCGCGCCCCTCTTCTTTTCCATTCTGGACGGCCGGAGCAGTCGTCGCGTTGGCCGTCAATTTGCGCGCGCCGCTTACGACGGTCGGCCCGCTCGTGCCTGATTTGCAGCGGGGGCTTGGCCTTTCCTACGCGGCCGCCGGGGCGTTGACGACAATTCCGCTTATGGCGTTCGCCTTGCTGGCGCCGGCGGCAGCGGCTCTCGCCCGCCGGTTCGGGATGAAGCGGACGCTCTTTTTTTCGTTGATCGTTTTGCTCGTTGGCGAGCTTCTCCGGCCGCTCTCCGACAGTTCTTGGCTGTTTGCCGGCACGGTGCTGATCGGTGCGGCCATTGCAGTGGACAACGTCTTGATGCCGGCGCTGGTGAAAGAATCGTTTCCTGAACGAGTAGGCTTCATGATGGGCATTTATACAGTGACGATGAACATGAGCGCGGCGTTCGCTTCCGGGATCGCCGTTCCGCTTGCGGATGACTGGGGGCTTGGCTGGCAAGGGGCGTTTCGCTTTTGGGCTTTGTTTGCGGTGTTGGCGCTTTTCGTTTGGCTGCCGCAAGCGCGCGGCCGGGAGCCGGACGGCGCGCCGTCCGGAAGCCGCCGCTCAACGCTTTGGCGGTCATGGCTCGCCTGGCAAGTGACGTTGTTTATGGGATTGCAATCGTTTTTCTTTTACTGCGTCGTCACTTGGCTTCCGGAGCTTGGACAAAGCAAGGGGTTGGCCGCCGGGGCGGCCGGATGGCTGCTCTTTTTCTTTCAGTTTGCCCAGCTGCCGATGATGTTCGTCTCTCCGATGCTCGCGGAGCGGATGGACAATCAAAAGGTGCTGATTGGTTCAGCTGTGCTTTGCATGGGAGCTGGGACGCTTGTCTTTTTCGGCGGGCAAGGGTGGTGGCTGTGGGCGGGGGCGCTTGTTGCCGGCATCGGCGCCGGCATGGCGTTTTCGCTGGCGATGATGCTGTTTACGCTGCGGACGCGCCATCCGCTCGCCGCCGCCCAATTGTCCGCCATGGCGCAATCGGTCGGCTACTTGCTTGCCGCTTCCGGTCCGCCGTTGTTTGGCGTATTGTATGATGCGGCCGGACGGTTTACCGCTCCGCTTGGCATGTTGTTGGTCGTTTGTGCGGCCATGATGGCGTTCGGGTTGGGGGCGGCGAGGAATCGGTATGTGGAAGAGGATGGATCGACTTTTGTGGGAGCGGCCGGTCCATTTGGAAAAAAGAGCCCGTAACGGACATTGGCAGCCGTCGGGCTCTTTTGGTTTGTTTTTTCGTTTTGCCTCTTGTCAGCGCCATGGCCGCCGGCAAGTTCAGTGACGCACATAGGCAGGGAATAGAGGCTGCGGCCTGCGGTTGTTGCTGGCTTCGCCGGCAATAGGCGTCGGAATGAAGCACGATGGCGATTCCGGCGCTTATCGGTGCGCTTCATACACCGAGCGTTTTGTCGTTTGTTTCAGCCATTCGTATTCGTCGCGACCAAGCGGCGGGGCTGACGCAGCGGCGACGTTTTCCTCAAGCTGTTCAAGGCGGCTGGCGCCCGGGATGACAGCGGCAACAACGGGATCGTAAAGACAAAATTGCAGAGCGGTGGCGGTCAATGAGCGGTGTTTTTCGCTTTTTTCCTTCAGCTTCGGGATGAGCGCCTGCAGTTCTTCATACGAATAATCGAGGTAGCCGTGTTGTTTCACCGCGCTGCCCGCCTGCTCAAGCGGGCGGCTCGTGAGCAAGCCTTTTGCGACCGGGCCGCGGGCGATCACGCTGATGTTGTGTTCGCGAAGAAGCGGGAACCATTCTTCCGGGCGGCGGTCAAGCAAGCTGTATTGCATCATGACGCTGACGATGTTCGAGCGCTTCACATATTCGCGAATGACGTTTGGGCGGATCGAGGAGATGCCGTACCAACGGATGACGCCTTCTTGCTTCAGCTCTTCGAACGCTTCAATCGTCTCATCGATCGGGTCGTCGATCGTGCCGCCGTGGAGCTGGTATAAGTCAATGTAGTCCGTTTGCAGGCGGCGCAGGCTTTCTTTGACCGCTTGTTTGATATAGGCTTTTGACGGATCCCAGTCCCAGCCGCTGCCATCCGGCCGCCAACGGTTGCCGACTTTTGTCGCGATGATGACTTGGCCGCGTTTTCCTTTCACCGCTTTGCCGACAAATTCCTCGTTTAAGCCGCGGTCGTATAAATCGGCTGTATCCAAGTAGTTGATGCCGCGCTCCAATGCTTCATGGATGAGATAGATGGCATGGTTTTCATCCGTGCCGAGCGACATGCAGCCAAGGCCGATTTCGCTCACATACAAGTCCGATGTGCCGATGCGGCGTTTGTTCATGTTTTGCGCCTCCTTTCGCGATCGATGATGATATGTTCATTGTACAACGGAAGCGAAAAAATGGCCAAACATGTAGTACAATGGAAAAGAATCGATCCAATTTGATAGGGGAGAATGAACATGGAGCTGTATGAAAAAACGATCCGCAGAGAGAAGCTGTTCAGCGGCCGCATTATTGAGTTGTATGTGGAGGAAGTGGAGCTGCCAAACGGGCAGAAAAGCCGGCGCGAGGTGGTCAAGCACCCGGGCGCGGTGGCGGTGCTGCCGCTGTTGCCGGATGGGAAAATCGTTCTTGTCCGCCAGTACCGAAAAGCGCTCGAGCGCGCATTGGTCGAGATCCCGGCGGGCAAGCTAGAACAAGGAGAGGAGCCGCTCGCTTCCGCACACCGCGAGCTCGAAGAAGAAACTGGCTACCGCGCCCAATCGATGCGCCATCTCATTTCTTTTTATACATCCCCTGGGTTTGCCGATGAGCTCATTCATTTGTATGTCGCCGAGGGGCTGGAACAAGTGGAGGACGGCGCCGGTTTGGATGAGGACGAGTTCGTCGAATTGCTGGAAGTGACATTGGAGGAGGCGCTTCATATGCTGGAACGACGTGAAATTTATGACGCCAAAACGGCGTACGCTTTGCAATATTTGCAGCTGCGCCGCGCGTTGGGGGGGCAAAATGCCTGATCAAACACACGCGGGCGGCCTCGGCCGTTATTACGCTGATTTACATATTCACATCGGCCGCACCGCCTCGGGCCGCCCGGTGAAAATTACCGGAGCGCGGACGTTGACGTTTGAGAACATCTTGCATGAGGCGGCTGAGGTGAAAGGGATCGACCTCGTCGGTGTCATTGACAGCCATGTGCCCGAAGTGCTGGACGAGCTCGAGCGGGCAATGGAGAAGCACGGTTGGCGCGAACATGAGGAAGGCGGCGTCAGCGCCGGGAAGGTGACGCTTTTGTTAGGCAGTGAAATCGAAGTATATGACGACCATTGCCATGGACCGATCCACGTGCTCGTTTTTTTGCCGACTGTGCAGACGATGCGCACGTTTTCCGGCTGGCTTGGCAAACGGGTAAAGAACGTGTCGCTCAGTTCACAGCGCATTTACGTGTCCGGCCGTGAACTGCAAGCTGCCGCGAAAGAGCAGGGCGGCTGGTTCATTCCCGCGCACGCGTTCACCCCGTTTAAAAGCTTGTACGGAAAAGGGGTCAAGCACAGCCTGACAGAAGTGTTTGACCCGGATTGGATTGATGCCATTGAACTTGGGTTAAGCGCCGACACGGCGATGGCCGACCAGATCGCCGAATTGCATCGCTACCCGTACTTGACGAATTCCGATGCCCATTCGCTGCGGAAAATCGCCCGTGAATATGAAGAAGTGCGGCTCGCCGCCCCGACGTTTGCCGAATTTGAAAAAGCGCTGCGCGGTGAAGACGGGCGCGCGATTGTCGCCAACTACGGATTAAACCCGAAGCTTGGAAAATACCATCAAACCGTTTGCGAACGCTGCTTTGCACCGGTTGAACCGGAAGCCGGCCGCTGTGCGGCGTGCGGCCATCATCGTGTCGTGAAAGGCGTGTTTGACCGGCTGGCGGAGCTGAAAACGGCGGAACGCAGGCCGAAACGGCCGCCATACATTTATCAAGTGCCGCTTGAATTCATCCCCGGCCTCGGCCCAAGGGCGTATGAAAAGCTGCTCGCCCGTTTTGGCACGGAAATGCGCGTTCTTCATGAGGCGGCGGAGGAAGAGATCGCGGAGACGGTCGGAGAAAAATTGGCCCGGCTGATCGTCCTTGCCCGCAGCGGTGCGCTCTATATCGAGGCCGGGGGCGGTGGGAGATACGGGAAAGTGCGGGAGGGGTAACCACTCGGGCAGCGCTCCTGCCGTTCATCATCATGCCGTGCGTGCTGCTTGGCCCAGCCCAGCCATGCGCCAATGGACCGAGGCGGCGTGCCGCCCGTGAAGTTGGTCACACGTCGGTGTTGAGCTGCTTTTTCATTCCATCACCAGCCTTTTAGAAAAACAGTCATACCGAAAGCGGATGGACATACAATCTACTAAGAGACAAAGTAGGAGGACGAAGCACAATGAGAACCCATCCGCTGAAATCGGCTATCGCTGTCCATTGGCGTGAACATGCTTCGCTGTATGTGTTTGTCATCGTCCTGTTTCTCATGGGCGTCATTTTCGGCGCCATTGTCGTCAACAGCCTCGGTTTCAGTCAAAAGCAAGACTTGTACTATTACTTGACGCAATTTTTTGGACAAGTGTCAAAAGACAATATCGCAAGCGCCCATGATATGTTCCGGCAAAGCTATATGCACAACGTCAAATATACCGCGCTGATGTGGGTGCTTGGCATTTCTGTCATTGGCTTGCCGATCATTCTTGTTTTGCTGTTTTTCAAAGGCGTCGTCGTCGGCTTTACGGTTGGCTTTTTAGTCAACCAAATGGGTTGGCGCGGGTTTCTTTTGTCGTTTGTGTCCATCATGCCGCAAAATTTGGTGGCCATTCCACTCATGATCGTCATGGGCGTCATTTCGATTTCGTTTTCCTTGCACATGGTGCGCAACCAGTTTATGAAGCGGCCGCATGGATCGATGTTTCCGATGGTGATGCGCTACGCAGCGGCGATGGCGGCTGTCGCCCTTGGATTGCTTCTTTCCTCAGCGGTCGAGGCATATCTTTCGCCGGCATTGATGAAACAGGCGGTTCAATGGACAATGAGTTTAATCATAATGAATATTATATAATAACCATTATCATTTCTTCATAATAGTGATTTTACTTTGATACTTCCCTCGTGCATTTGTTATAATGATGGGTGAATGGCGAGGGAGGAATGAAAAGATGGAAGATCGTGTGGAACGAATCAAGAAGCAGCTGCATTCGGCGGGTTACAAGTTAACGCCGCAGCGGGAAGCGACGGTAAGAGTCCTGCTTGAACATGAAGAAGACCATTTAAGCGCGGAAGACGTCTACCTCCTCGTGAAAGAAAAATCCCCAGAAATCGGGTTGGCGACCGTTTACCGGACGCTCGAGCTGTTAACCGAGCTGAAAATTGTCGATAAAATCAATTTCGGGGACGGGGTGTCGCGCTATGACCTCCGCAAGGAAGGAGCGGCCCATTTCCATCACCACCTCATCTGCTTGGAATGCGGATCGGTGGCGGAAATTCAAGAAGATTTGCTTGAGGATGTCGAAGCGATTGTTGAGGAGAAGTGGAAATTTAAAATTAAAGACCATCGTTTGACGTTCCACGGCATTTGTCACCGTTGCCAGCAAAAGCATGAAGAAAAATAAAAACCTTTTCCAACGGGAAAGGTTTTTTGCGTATAAACAACGAAACAAATGGCATATCCTCATACTAGCAAGCTGACAAGCAGCGGATAGGGAGGATGCCATGAAAACCGTTTGGCAAATGGTGAAAGTGTTTCTTTTATTTACGGGATGCACCATTTTATTTTATTATAGTCTTGTATGGTTTAACCGCGAGTACGAGTATTACCACCGATACGATGAGCCGAAGGGATCGGCGGTCAAAGTATCGGCGGCGGAGAGTGCGCCGCCAAGTTGGCTCGACCGGCTGTTATTTTTTTATCGCGATGGGGAGTAGAGAGCGTTGGAATACGAATTGAAAGATTTTCTGCATTATTTGACGGTGGAGCGGAATTTGGCGCACAATACGATCGTTTCGTATGAACGCGATTTGAAAAAATACGTCCGCTATTTGCGCCAAGTCGAGCAGCTTCAGGCGTGGGGCGAAGTGGAGCGCCTCCATATTCTCCATTTTTTAAAGTTTTTAAGCGAACAAGGGCAATCGGCGCGGACGATTGCCCGCCATTTGGCGTCGATCCGTTCGTTTCATCAGTTTTTGCTAAGAGAGAAAATCGCGGCGCAAGACCCGACCGTCCATATCGAAACGCCGCAGTTTGAACGGACGTTGCCGAAAGTGTTGTCGGTCGAGGAAGTCGAGGCGTTGCTTGCAGCGCCGCAAGTGAGCACACCGTTTGGGCTGCGCGACAAGGCGATGCTCGAGCTGTTGTATGCGACCGGCATGCGCGTCAGCGAACTCGTGCAGCTGAATTTGGCTGACGTGCATTTGACGATGGGGTTTGTCCGCTGCTATGGAAAAGGGCGGAAAGAGCGGATCGTGCCGATCGGGCGCATGGCGATTGAAGCGCTTGCCCACTATTTGGAGCGAGGGCGCCCGCAGCTTGTCAATCCGCGACGGCGGGCAACGGAGGCGCTATTTTTGAACCATTATGGCCAGCGGTTGACACGGCAAGGGTTTTGGAAAATTTTAAAGCGGCTCGCGAAAGAAGCCGGCATCGAAAAAGAATTGACGCCGCATACGCTTCGGCATTCGTTTGCGACGCATCTGCTTGAGAACGGAGCCGATTTGCGCGCTGTGCAAGAGTTGCTTGGGCATGCCGACATTTCGACGACGCAAATGTATACGCATGTTACGAAAACGCGCCTAAAAGACGTGTACAAACAGTACCACCCGCGCGCCTAGCAGTTGCCGTATGCTAGGCGCTTGCCTGTCGTTTTAGTTGTCAGACTTCTGACCAATTGGCCATAGGCGTGTTTTCGCGAAAATACGGGAACGATAGAAAGAGACTCCATATTTTTCATTGTAGGCAGGGGGAATGAATGTGAAAGCGACATACCGGCGCGTCTTTTTGATTGTGATGGATTCAGTCGGCATCGGCGAAGCGCCGGATGCCGAGAAATACAACGACAAAGGAGCGGATACGCTCGGCCATATCGCTGAGTATCGCGGCGGCCTCTATATGCCGAACATGGCGAAGCTCGGCCTAAGCCATATTCGTGAGATCAAAGGGGTGCCGAAAGTCGATCGACCGCTCGCGTACTATACAAAAATGAAGGAAGCATCGGCTGGAAAAGATACGATGACAGGCCATTGGGAGCTGATGGGCCTTCGCATCGACAAGCCGTTCCGCGTCTTTCCGAACGGGTTCCCAGATGAATTGATCGCTGAGCTCGAGCGGCGCACCGGCCGGAACGTGATCGGCAACAAACCGGCGAGCGGAACAGCGATCATCGAAGAGCTTGGCGAAGAGCATATGAAAACAGGGGCGATCATCGTCTATACATCAGCCGACTCCGTCTTGCAAATCGCCGCCCATGAACAAGTTGTGCCGCTTGATGAATTGTACCGCATTTGCGAAATCGCTCGTGAATTGACGCGCGACGAGCCGTATATGGTCGGGCGCGTCATTGCCCGACCGTTCATCGGCACACCCGGCCATTTTGAGCGAACCGCCAACCGGCACGACTATGCGCTTAAGCCGTTTGGCAAAACGGTGATGAATGAATTGAAAGACGCCGGTTATGAAGTGATTGCCATCGGGAAGATCGCCGATATTTACGACAATGAAGGAGTTACCCAGTCGTTGCGAACGACATCCAATATGGACGGAATGGATAAGCTCGTCGACACGCTCGGCATGGACTTTACCGGGTTGAGTTTCGTCAATCTCGTCGATTTTGACGCTAAATACGGCCATCGCCGCGACCCAAAAGGTTACGGCGACGCGCTCGAAGAGTTTGACGCCCGGCTTGCCGATGTGTTGCCGCGCTTGACAGCGGACGACTTGCTTATCATCACCGCTGACCACGGCAACGACCCGATTCACCACGGAACCGACCATACGCGCGAATATGTGCCGCTTCTTGTGTACAGCCCGCGATTTCGCGGCGGCAAGCCGCTCCCAGTCCGCGAGACGTTTGCCGATGTCGGCGCAACGATTGCGGATAACTTCCAAGTCAACCGGCCGCCGTACGGAACAAGCTTTTTGGCTGATTTGGCCTAACTTCATAAAGAACGATGAGGGGGGAAAGAATGGATCGACAAGCGATTGAAAAAACCGCCGGTCATTTGCGCCCATTGATGCCAACTCCGCCTGAAATCGGTCTCATTCTCGGCTCGGGGCTCGGCGTGCTCGCTGATGAAATCGAAGAGGCGGTTCGCATTCCGTATGAAGATATTCCCGGATTTCCAGTGTCGACCGTTGAAGGACACGCTGGACGGCTCGTATATGGGCGGCTTGAGGGGGCGACCGTTGTCGCCATGCAAGGGCGGTTTCATTATTATGAAGGGTATTCGCTTCAGGAAGTGACGTTTCCCGTCCGGGTGATGAAGGCGCTCGGCATCCGTCAATTGATCGTGACGAACGCCGCCGGCGGCGTGAACGAACAGTTCCGGCCGGGCGATTTGATGATCATTTCCGACCATATCAACTTGCTGGGCACAAATCCGCTCATTGGTCCGAACGATCCGGAGCTTGGTCCGCGCTTTCCGGACATGACGGAAGCGTACAGCCGGCGGCTGCGCGAGCTCGCCAAGGAAACGGCGGCGAGACTTGGCGTTCACGTGCATGAAGGAGTATATGTCGCCAATACGGGGCCGTCGTACGAAACGCCGGCGGAAATCCGCATGATTCGTACGCTCGGCGGCGATGCGGTCGGCATGTCGACCGTCCCGGAAGTGATCGTCGCCCGCCACGGCGGCATTGAGGTGCTCGGCATTTCGTGCATTTCGAATATGGCTGCAGGGATGTCGGATGCTCCGCTTCACCACGACGAAGTGGTTGAAACGGCTGAGCGGGTGAAGACGGACTTTTTGCGGTTTGTGAAAGCGATTGTCGCCGAAATGGCGAAATCAAAACGAAAAAGGTGATCGCGATGCGAATGGTCGATTTGATTGCGAAAAAGCGCGACGGAAAGGCGCTGACGAAGGAAGAAATTGAGTGGATCGTCCGAGGGTATACAAACGGGGACATTCCCGATTACCAAATGAGCGCGCTCGCGATGGCGATTTATTTCCGCGGCATGACCGAGGAAGAAACGGCCGCGCTGACGATGGCGATGGTGCACTCCGGCGAAATGCTCGATTTGTCGAGTATTCGCGGCGTGAAAGTCGATAAACATTCGACCGGCGGGGTCGGCGATACGACGACGCTTGTTTTAGGGCCGCTTGTCGCTTCTGTCGGCGTGCCGGTGGCGAAAATGTCTGGGCGCGGCCTCGGCCATACGGGCGGCACGATCGACAAACTCGAGTCCGTGCCCGGGTTTCATGTCGAGATCAGCAAAGACGAGTTCATTCGACTCGTGAATGAAAACGGAATCGCCATTATCGGCCAAACGGGCGATTTGACACCGGCTGACAAAAAGCTATATGCGCTTCGCGATGTGACGGCGACCGTCAACAGCATTCCGCTCATCGCCTCGTCGATCATGAGCAAAAAAATCGCCGCTGGGGCTGATGCCATCGTCTTGGATGTGAAAACGGGCGCCGGAGCGTTTATGAAGGAACTTGACGAGGCGCGCCGGCTCGCTCGAGCGATGGTCGACATTGGCAAGCGCGTCGGCCGCCGGACGATGGCGGTCATTTCTGACATGAGCCAGCCGCTCGGCTATGCCGTCGGCAACGCCTTGGAAGTGAAAGAGGCCATCGAAACGTTAAAAGGAAACGGGCCGCACGATTTAACCGAACTTTGTTTGACGCTCGGCAGCCATATGGTCTATTTGGCGGAGAAGGCGCCATCGCTTGATGAGGCGCGCCGTTTGCTTGAAGAGGCGATTCGCAGCGGGGCCGCCATCGCGGCGTTCAAAACGTTTTTGGCCGCTCAAGGTGGAGATGCATCGGTCGTCGACGATCTGGATCAATTGCCAAAGGCGGCCTATACGTCGACCGTCACGGCGGCTGCCGACGGCTATGTCGCCGAGATGGCTGCCGATGACATCGGCACGGCCGCCATGTGGCTCGGCGCCGGCCGGGCGAAAAAAGAAGACATGATCGATTTGGCGGTCGGCATTGTGCTCCATAAAAAAATCGGCGATCGCGTGCAGAAAGGGGAAGCGCTCGCCACGATTCACAGCAACCGGCCAGATGTGCTTGACGTGAAAGAACAGATCGAGGCGGCTATTCGTCTGTCGCCGCAGCCGGTTGCTCGGCCGCCGCTCATTTATGAGACCATCGTATAGAGAGGGACGCTGGCGATCCGCAAGGAAAAAAGCAGTTGTTCAAGTAGAAGACGCCTGAAACGCGTGTTTCGGGCGTTTTTTTGTTTTTTGGAAAATGAGCTGTTTTTTGTATAAAAATATCTCGTCTGGAAAAAATGGCATGTATAAAGAATGGAGGTTTGGGAGATGAAAACGAAAGTCACTCGTCTTCTTTTATTGCCGTTTCTTCTTTTTCTTCCTCTTTCTGCTCATGCCGAGGCGAAAGAGATGAAGGAGGCGAAAGTGAAGCTGGCCGATGAGGCGAAATCAGCCATTTTGATTGAACGCGACACCGGCAAAGTATTGTATGAAAAAAATGCCCATGAACCATTGCCGCCGGCGAGCATGACGAAAATTATGACGATGCTGCTAGTCATGGAAGCCATCGATGAAGGAAAGCTGTCCTACGATGAAAAAGTGCGGGCGAGCGAATACGCTGCGTCAATGGGTGGATCGCAAATTTTCCTCGAGCCGGGCGAGGAAATGACCGTCGATGAGTTGCTGCGCGGCATTGCCATCGGTTCGGCCAACGACGCGTCGGTCGCTATGGCTGAGCAGATCGCCGGGTCGGAAGAAGCATTTGTCGAGATGATGAATGAAAAAGCGAAACAGCTTGGCTTAAAAAACACCCATTTCGCCAATGCGACCGGCCTGCCGGCGGAAGATCACTACAGCAGCGCTTATGATATGGCCATGATGGCGCGCGAACTGTTGAAATATGAAGATATTACCAAATATACGAGCAAATACGAAGACTATTTGCGCGAAAATACGGACAAAAAGTTTTGGCTCGTCAATACGAACCGGCTTGTCAAATTTTATCCGGGCGTTGACGGCCTGAAAACCGGATATACAGCCGAAGCGAAATATTGTTTGACCGCCACGGCGAAAAAGAACGGCATGCGCGTCATCGCTGTTGTGTTTGGAGCGCCGACGCCGAAATCGCGCAATGCGCAAATTACGAAGATGCTCGATTACGCGTTTTCCCAATATCGAACTCACCCGGTGTACAAACGGAATGAAACTGTCGCCCGCGTCAACATAAGCAAAGGCAAACGGTCATCCGTCGAAGCGGTGACGTCGGAGCCGGTGTCGGTGCTGACGAAAAAAGGGCAGTCGGTCGAGCAGATCGAAAAAGTGATCAAAGTGAAAGACAATGTGAAAGCACCCGTTCGCAAAGGCGATGAGCTTGGCGTCCTCATTTTAAAACAGGATGGAAAAGAAATTTTGCGCAGCCCGATCGTCGCGAAGCAAACGGTCGAAGAAGCGAGCTTTTGGGACTTGTTTAAGCGGGTGTTTGGCCGCTTCGTGCAAGCGGGATAATGTCAAGTTTTGCGGTCTTTTCGCTCTCTTTGGCGAACGACCACTAGTTTTGTCGGGCGGCAGGATTTCGGGCGGACAGCAGCGAAATGTCTCCATATCCTGAAATGGACAAGGGGGAACACGCTGTGAGTCTCGCGATCGACTTGGAAGTGAAGCAAGACGTGCTCATCGTTCGCCTGTCTGGGGAGCTTGACCATCATACAGCCGAAGAATTGCGTGAACAAGTGACGGATGTGCTCGAAAACCGAGCGATCCGCCACATCGTGCTCAATTTAGGACAATTGACGTTCATGGACAGCTCTGGCCTCGGCGTCATTCTCGGACGCTATAAACAAATCAAAAACGTCGGCGGGCAGATGGTTGTATGCGCCGTATCGCCGGCCGTCAAACGGCTGTTTGACATGTCGGGTCTGTTTAAAATCATCCGCGTTGAGGCGGATGAGCAATTCGCCTTGCAAGCATTGGGGGTGGCGTAAATGCGCAACGAAATGCACCTCCAATTTTCTGCCCGCAGCGAAAATGAATCGTTCGCCCGTGTGACCGTGGCGGCGTTCGTCGCCCAGCTTGACCCGACGATGGACGAACTGACGGAAATTAAAACGGTTGTCTCTGAGGCGGTGACAAACGCGATCATTCACGGCTACAACAACGATCCGAACGGCATCGTCTCCATTTCGGTCATCATTGAAGACGGTGTCGTCCATTTGACGGTGAGAGACGAAGGAGTCGGCATTCCTGACATCGAAGAAGCGCGCCAGCCGTTGTTTACGACAAAGCCCGAGCTCGAGCGGTCAGGGATGGGCTTTACCATTATGGAAAACTTCATGGACGAAGTCATCGTTGAGTCGGAAGTGAACAAAGGGACGACTGTGTATTTGAAAAAGCATATTGCGAAAAGCAAAGCGTTATGTAACTGAGGGAGACATGCCTATGGATGTCGATGTCAAGCAAGATCAGTCGCCAATCAAAGATCAGGAGATGAAAGAGCTGATCCGCCGCAGCCAAGAAGGCGATCAAGAAGCGCGTGATGAAATTATTGAAAAAAACATGCGCCTCGTCTGGTCGGTCGTTCAACGTTTTTTAAACCGCGGCTATGAAGCGGACGACTTGTTTCAAATCGGCTGCATCGGCTTGTTAAAGTCGGTCGACAAGTTTGACCTGTCGTATGACGTCAAGTTTTCGACGTACGCCGTGCCGATGATCATTGGGGAGATTCAGCGGTTTCTTCGCGACGACGGCACCGTCAAAGTGAGCCGTTCGCTGAAAGAGATGGGCAACAAAATCCGCAAGGCGAAAGATGAGCTGTCGAAAACGCGCGGGCGGGCGCCGACGGTTACGGAAATCGCCGACCATTTAGGCATTTCGCCAGAAGACGTCGTTCTGGCTCAAGAGGCGGTCCGCTCGCCGACATCGATTCACGAAACGGTGTACGAAAACGACGGCGATCCGATTACGTTGCTTGATCAAATTGCTGACGCCGACGAGGCGTCATGGTTTGACAAAATCGCCTTAAAAAAAGCGATCGAAGAACTCGACGAGCGTGAGAGGCTGATCGTCTATTTGCGCTATTACAAAGACCAAACCCAGTCCGAAGTGGCATCGAGGCTCGGCATCTCTCAAGTGCAAGTATCCCGGCTGGAAAAGAAAATATTGCAGCACATAAAGGACAAAATGGACGGATAGTCCATTTTGTCCGCACGGAGTGGGCAACAAAATGGACAGATCGACCATTTTGTCCGCACGGAGTGGGCAACAAAATGGACAGATCGACCATTTTGTCCGCACAAGGTGTTCCCAAAATGGACGGATGTCAATTCATCGGCGGTGAACCATGAATCGCATCCGTCTTTTGGTGTGTAAGCGCATCTTGGAACGCTTTTTCCGGAGCAAGCAACAAAAGTCTAAAAAAGAATGGGCGTTTTTTTCTTTGCCCATTCTTTTCTATTTTTATGAAATCAATGGTGAACGCCGACAGGCCGCATGATCGGTGTTTTTGCCAACCAAACTAAAGAAAAACAAAATGGGGACAAAGGTGTGAAGCAAATGGCCAACACCGTATTTATCAAGCCGCGCCATCGCGTGCAAGTCAAGCCGGGGGCGGTGGTGACGCTCGGGCAGGCGGCGCAAATCGCTGCGCCGGATGGCGGGCTGATTCACCGGCTGAAGGCGATTCCGCTCTATCGCATCCAGCCCAGCGATAAAAATATCGTCATCATCGATATGATGCAAATGATCAGGGCTGTGTTTGACGTGGATTCCTCGCTTGATGTGCAGATGATCGGTCCATCACAGACGATCATTGAAGTCGTCTATGAAAAACGGAAGGTTTCGACCGCTTCCTTCGTTCTCGTTTGGCTTCTTTTGTTCGTCGGTTCGGCGATGGCGATCATGAACTTTCACGAGGACGTCAGCATGCAACAAGTGCATCGCCATCTGTACGAAATGATGACCGGCCAAGCGGTCGATAAACCGCTGCTTTTGCAAATTCCGTATTCGCTTGGGCTCGGCATCGGGATGATTTTATTTTTCAACCATTGGTTCCGCAAACGAATCAACGAGGAGCCCAGCCCTCTTGAAGTCGAAATGTTCAACTACCAGCAATCGATCGATCAGTACGTCATTTTGCATGAAAACAAAGAAAGCTTGAGGCCTCTTGACGACGCTTGAGATTTTGCTGGTAGTGTTCGTCGGCTTCGCCGGAGGGTTGGCGGTCGGAACCGGATTTGTCGCTTTTTTGGTCGTGCTTGGCGTCATCCCGCGCCTGACGCAGCTGACGAAAACGCCAAAACGCATTCACGCCTATGAATGGGGGGCTGCAGCCGGCGCCATCGTTGGCGGTTGGATGAGTTTGCGCCATTCGGTTTGGCATTTATCCAAATATTGGCTAGCGCCGATCGGATTGTTTCATGGTGTGTTTATCGGAATGCTCGCTGCCGCTTTAACAGAGGTGTTGAACGTTTGGCCGATTTTAGCGAAGCGGATCGGCGTCGATGATAAAATCGTCATTTTACTTATGGCCATCGCCTTTGGCAAAGTGGCCGGTTCGTTGTTTCATTGGCTTTATTTTGTCGATCACTTTCGCTGACAAAGGGGGAAGGAAACGTGGGATTAAAGTCCGATTATGTCCGCGAGGTGAAGGCGTTTCAGCCTTCTCCCCCATACGCCGCCAATGCGGTAAAAGCGTTTTTTGTCGGTGGGATGTTTTGTGCGTTGGCGCAATGGCTCGCTGATTGGTATGGCGGCACGTTTGCCGCTTCGCCGCTCGAGGCCCATCTGTGGGCGTCTATGGTGATGGCTGGATTGGCGATTGTGCTGACGGCCGTCGGGAAATATGATGATTTCAGCCAATTTGCCGGTGCGGGGGCGACGATGCTCATTACAGGGCTGGCCAATGCGATCGCCAGCGCCGCTATCGAGCATCGCAGCGAAGGATGGACGGCCGGGGTGGCCGGGCAGATGTTGAAAGCCGGTGGGGCAGCGGTCATTTATGGTCTGATTGCCGCCTATGTGCTTGGCCTTGTTTGGCCGTGACGAAAAGAGGGATTGGCCATGAAACGTGTCGGAAAGCAGACATGGGTGTTTGACGATGGTGTTTACATCCAAGCGGCCGCTGCCGCGGTCGGGCCGCTTGAAGCCGACGGGCCGCTCGGAAGTTATTTTGATGTTTGCCATCGCGACTTATATTGCGGCGAAGCGACGTGGGAGCTGGCCGAGCGGAGGCTGATGCGGGAGGCGGTGGACTGCTGCTTGCAAAAGGCGGGCGTCTCTGCCGAAGAAGTCGATCTATTTTTGGCCGGTGATTTATTAAACCAAAATGCGACATCGAATTATGTCGCCCGCGAGCTGCCGATTCCGTTTTTATGCTTGTTCGGCGCCTGTTCGACCTCGATGCAAACGTTGGCGGCAGCCGCTGCGTTTGTCGCTGGTGGATTGGCTGATCGGGCGCTTGTCGCCACAAGCAGCCATAACGCGACGGCCGAACGGCAGTTTCGCTACCCGACTGAGCTTGGGGTGCAAAAGCCAAAAACGGCGACGTTTACGGTCACGGGCGCCGGTGCTGCGCTCGTCGGTCGCACCCCGGGGCGCTGGCGCCTCCGGGCGGCGACGATCGGCAAAGTGATCGATGCCGGGCTGAAAAATCCGCTCGATATGGGGGCGGCGATGGCTCCGGCGGCGGCCGATACGATCGAGCAGCATTTCCGTGACTTAGGCGTCTCGTCGGGCGATTACGATTTGATCGTCACCGGCGACTTGTCGCGCGTCGGCAGCGTCATCGTCCGCGAGTTGCTTGCTGAATCAGGCTACGATGTGACCGACGTTTACAACGATTGCGGGCTGATGATTTACCGGCCGGATCAAAAGGTGTTCGCCGGCGGCAGCGGCTGCGCCTGCTCGGCGGTCGTCACGTACGGGTATTTGCTTCAAGAGCTCGCCCGCGGAACGTTTCGACGCCTGTTTGTCGTCGCCACCGGGGCGCTCTTGAGTCAAACGATGGTGCAACAAAAACAATCGATTCCGGCCATCGCCCACGGCGTCGTCATTGAAGCGGCCGAGCCGGAGCCGGATTTGCCGCCGTAGGACGCCTTTTATTTGGAAACGATCAGGAGGGAATGTGATATGGAATACGTCCGTGCCTTTCTCGCCGGCGGACTGCTGTGCGCCATCGTTCAGCTCATCATCGACCGCGGCAAATGGACGCCGGCTGGCGTCGCTGTCACGCTTGTTGTTCTCGGCGTTTTCCTCGGCTTCAGCGGCGCATACGACCGGTTCGCCGCCTGGGCCGGCGCGGGGGCGACGATGCCGCTGAGCGGGTTTGGCTACTTTTTGGCCAAAGGCGTGGCGGGCGAGCCGCAGCCGAGAGGGCTGATGGAGACCGGTGCGGCGGTGTTCCGCTTGGCCGGCGCCTTGGTTGCTTTCATGGTGGCCGGGTCGTTCGTCGCCGCGCTCATTTGCAAACCGAAAGGGTAGGGATCATGAAAAAAAGACGGGTGATTTTAGTAACCGATGGGGACGAGTTCGCCTGCCGGGCGATTGAGCGGGTTGCCGCCGAGATCGGCGGCCGTTGCATTTCCCGCTCGCAAGGCAATCCGACGAAACTGAGCGGTGAACAGTTGGTCGAACTCATTTTGCAAACGCCGCACGATCCAGTGTTTGTCATGTTTGACGATTGCGGCTCCCTCGGGGAGGGGGCCGGAGAGCAGGCGCTTCGCTATGTGGCGGGGCATGAGCAAATTGAGGTGCTTGGGGCGCTGGCGGTTGCCTCCAATACGCACCAGCATGAATGGACAAAAGTGCATGTGAGCATCGACCGTGACGGCGTGATGACCGAATATGGGGTCGATAAAGAAGGCTTCCGGGACCTCGAGATCGGGCGGATCAATGGCGATACCGTCTACTGCCTTGACCGGCTGAACATTCCGCTCATCGTCGGCATCGGCGACATCGGCAAAATGGGATACCGAGACCATGCGAAATACGGAGCGCCGATTACGCGCAAGGCGGTCGAGTTGATTCTCGAAAGGAGTGGTGGCCATGCCGGAAAAAGAAAAGAAACCGAAAGCGCCGATCGCGAAGCGGCTCGTTGACAACGCGAAGTTTTTGCAACAGCGGATCGGCGTCGGCACGAGTTTTGATTTGGGCGTGCGGAAGGTTCATGTGCTAAACCGGGAAGTACATATTTACTACTGCAACGGTTTATGCGACACGCAATACATTATCGAATTGTTAAAACAAATTGTGCGCGTCAACGATGATGAACGCCAGGCGTCCCAAGCGTGGCAGATCATCGAAAATCGACTTGTTCATCAGCAAGTCAGTCCGGTGACGAGCCTCGACGAAGCGGTTGATAAGCTGCTGTCGGGCTTGATCATCGTCTTGATTGAAGGCGAATCGACCGGATTTGCTGTCGACGTCCGCAGCTATCCGGGTCGGCAGCCGCAAGAGCCGGATACGGAAAAAGTTGTGCGCGGCGCCCGCGACGGCTATGTCGAGAACATCATTGTCAACACGGCGCTCACCCGCCGCCGCATCCGCGACGAGCGGCTGCGCTTTGAAATTTTGCAAGTCGGCGAGCGGTCAAAAACGGACGTATGCATCGCCTATATTAAAGACGTCGCTGACCCGGGGCTTGTTGAACTCGTCAAGAAAGAGTTGCAGCAAATCAACGTCGATGGACTGACGATGGGCGACAAAACAGTCGAAGAGTTTTTAGTCAAGCAAGGATACAACCCGTACCCGCTCGTCCGTTACACCGAGAGGCCAGATGTAGCAGCGACGCACCTGCTTGAAGGGCACGTGCTCATTATGGTTGATACATCGCCAAGCGTCATCATCACGCCGACAACATTTTTTCACCACGTCCAGCATGCTGAGGAATACCGGCAGTCGCCAGGGGTCGGGACGTTTGTGCGCTGGGTGCGGTTTTTAGGCATTTTGACGTCGTTGTTTTTGCTGCCGCTGTGGGTGCTGTTCGTCCTTGAACCGTCGTTGCTGCCCGAATCATGGGCGTTTATTGGGCCGAACAAACAAACGAACATCCCGATCATTGTGCAAATTTTGCTCGCTGATTTTGGGATTGAGTTTTTGCGGATGGCAGCCATTCATACCCCGACGCCGCTATCAACCGCGATGGGTTTGATTGCCGCCGTCTTGATCGGACAAATCGCCATCGATGTCGGGCTGTTTGTGCCGGAAGTGATCTTGTACATTTCGGTGGCGGCGATCGGTTCCTTTGCGACGCCAAGCTATGAGTTGAGCGTGGCGAATAAGATTTCTCGATTGGCATTGGTCATTCTTGTCGCCTTGTTTAAAGTGCCCGGGCTCGTCATTGGCACGACCGTTTATTTGCTTTGGCTCGCCAGCATCCGCTCGCTTAATACGCCGTACTTATGGCCGTTCATCCCGTTCGATCCAGCGGCATTTATGCAAATTGTCGTCCGCCGCTCGGTTGCCGGGGCGAAAGTGCGTCCGAGCATCGTTCATCCGCAAGACCGGCAAAAACAGCCGTCATGACGCGAACGATCCATTTGGAAGCGGCCGTTTCCACCTATTGGCGGCCGCTTTTTTCGTTTTAGCGCTATTGCAACTTTTTTATCATTATGATAAGTTATATGTAATTGCTTGCACTGATGGTGCTTGCCTCAGTGCTTCGCACGTTTGCACGGGCGGAATGGGCATGGCCCAGCGCGGGGTGTGCGGCCTTCCGTTTCAAGGCAGAGCCGATGGCGCTTTGCGGTTTTCCATTTTGTAAAGGCAGTTGCCGATTTTGCAAACTGTCTTTTTTGCTTTTGCCATGCGATTTCGATAGAGGAATGAGGGGTTTGCGATGTTTCTTCACGGGACAAGCCGCGTGAATGAACAAGGGCATTTGGAAATCGGCGGTGTCGATGTGGTCGAGTTGGCCAAAACGTATGGCACGCCGCTTTATATTTATGACGTTGCGTTGATCCGCGCTCGGGCGCGCGCGTTTAAAGAAGCGTTCCAGCGCCACGGCGTGCGGGCGCAAGTCGCGTATGCGAGCAAGGCGTTTTCCGCCGTCGCCATCGTGCAGCTGGCCGCTGAGGAGGGATTGTCGCTTGACGTCGTCTCAGGCGGTGAGCTGTATACGGCGCTTGCGGCCGGTTTTCCTCCTGAGCGCATCCATTTTCATGGCAACAACAAAAGCCGGGACGAATTGGCGATGGCGCTTGAACACGGCATCGGCTGCATCGTGGCCGACAACTTTTACGAACTCGAGCTGATCGAAGAGCTGGCGGAGTCATCCGGTCGGACGGTGCCGGTTTTGCTCCGCGTGACGCCGGGGGTCGAGGCGCATACGCACGATTACATTTTAACCGGGCAAGAAGATTCAAAGTTCGGCTTTGACTTAAACAACGGTCAGGCGGACGAGGCGTTTCGCCGTGTCATGGCATCGGCCGCGTTTCAGCTGCTCGGCGTTCATTGCCATATCGGCTCGCAAATTTTTGAAACAGCTGGGTTTGTGCTCGCGGCGCAAAAAGTGTTTGCCAAGCTGGCGGAGTGGAACAAGGCGCACGGATTTGTCCCAGCGGTTGTCAATCTTGGCGGCGGCTTTGGCATCCGCTATACGGAGGAAGACGACCCGATTCCGGTGACAGCGTACGTCGACTGCATCGTGGAAGAGGTGAAAAGGCAGGCCGAAGCTTGCCGCTTGCCGTTGCCGGAAATTTGGATCGAGCCGGGCCGGTCGCTCGTGGGTGATGCCGGAACGACGATTTATACGATCGGTTCGCGCAAAGAGGTGCCCAACGTCCGCACCTATATTGCCGTTGACGGCGGCATGAGCGACAACATCCGTCCGGCGCTTTACGGAGCGAAATACGAAGCCGCGCTCGCCAACCGGGTGTTCGGCGAGCCGACGGAAGTCGTATCGATCGCCGGGAAGTGTTGTGAGTCAGGCGACATGCTCATTTGGGACATCGCCCTGCCGGAAGCGAAGCCGGGCGATTATTTGGCCGTTTTTTGCACCGGCGCTTACGGCTATTCCATGGCGAACAATTACAACCGTCTGCCGCGCCCAGCCGTTGTGTTCGTTGAAAACGGCGACGCCCAGCTCGTTGTGAAACGGGAGACATATGAAGATTTGATCCAATATGATTTGCCTTTGAAAACGAAAGTGAAAAAGTGAAGGCCGCCGGTTGGAAAGAGAACGGGCCTTCACAAAGAAAAGGCGCCCGCTGCCTTTTTTGGGGCGCCTTCTTTCATTGTTGATTTGAGGAAAATGCTGATTTGATCGCGTTCCAAATTTCTTTCAAGATGTCGATCAGATTTTGAATGAACGTTTTCCCTTCTTCTGACTGCAAAAACGCCGATAGCTGTTCTTTCGCCTTGCTCAGCTGATCATTCACTTGATCCCAATTAATATGGGCATTTTGCATTTTATGGAAAAGGGAAATCAGGTTGTTGATTTCATTCTCGCTCAGCGTAATGCCAAGGTCGTTGGCGATTTTTTCAATAAGGGCGCGCAAATCAGCGTCCGTCTGCGGTGGGTTGTTGGCGATTTCTTGTTTGATTTTCGCCAGCAGGGCGACCGCTTTGTCCGCGCCGATCGAATCGGCGAGCTTCGCCGTCTGCACCATTTCCTCGTTCGCCACTTTTTTGACATCATCAGGGATGGCTTGGTCCGAGGAAATTTCATACGCCTTCATCAGCCCCGTCAGCGCTGCGGTGCCGGAAACCGGGAACGGAGCGGTGATGTAAATATCGGCATCTTTCACCCCTGCGGTGATCAAGGCGTTTGTATACATCTCTTTCGTCACCCATGTGATGTTGTGCGTTTCGACATGAAGCCCCGAGCCGGGCTCTTTTATCGTGATCATCGACGACGAGATGGCGCGCGTGCCGATTTGCGCTTTCGGAATGAGTCCGTCCAAATATTTATGCTCCTCAACGTTTGAGACGGTGATCGTTTGCGCCCCGTCCGGCGCCTTCATTTCGTCGAGCACTTTTTGCTTTTGTTCATTCGTTAAGTTTTCCCCGAGCGTCACAATGACATCGCCCGGCGCGGCATCGGCCGCTGCGATGCCCGGAGATGCCAAGAGCACCGCCCAAAGCAGCGATGAAGCGATCATTCGTTTCACATAGCTCGCCTCCTGTTTACGAAAATGCATTACCATTATACCGTACGCTCGCCTGCTTGGCTATCGGAAAAACGCGACGCGGTCAGGCGGCGTGCGAATTTGAAAAGACATTTTTTCTTTTGTTTCACTCGGCCATCATGGTATGATAAAAGCAGTTTCGATGTCGAAAAGGAGCTGGATGCTTGTGGCAAAAAAAGGATATATTCTCATGGAAAACGGCGGGAAAATCGAGTTTGAACTGTTCCCAAACGAGGCGCCGGCGACGGTGGCCAATTTTGAGAAGCTCGCAAACGAAGGCTTTTATAACGGGTTGACGTTCCACCGCGTCATCCCTGGATTTGTCAGCCAAGGAGGATGTCCACGCGGCAATGGAACGGGCGATGCCGGCTATACGATCCCGTGCGAGACGGACAACAATCCACACCGACATGTCACCGGCGCGATGTCAATGGCGCACCGCGGCCGCGATACCGGCAGTTGCCAGTTCTTTATCGTCCACGAGCCGCAGCCGCACTTGGATGGGGTGCACACCGTCTTTGGCCAAGTGACATCGGGCATGGACGTCGTGAAGACGATGAAAAACGGCGACGTGATGAAGGAAGTGAAAGTATTTGACGAACCGTAAACAGCGCATGAGCGAGGATGATCGGACTGTTCGAAACAACTGGCGCTTGTTTTTCTTTTTGCTTGCGGCCAGCCTGTTGTGGGGAGCGGCGTATTGGATTTGGGTTGCGGAATGATGATGCAGGGCGTTTCGTGTGGTATAATGAACATAACGATATCGTGATGCATCCTTCGGGGCAGGGTGAAATTCCCGACCGGCGGTGATGGGGCTTTCCGCCCTCAGCCCGCGAGCCGAAAGGCAGGATCCGGTGCGATTCCGGAGCCGACAGTATAGTCTGGATGGGAGAAGGATGCCAATATGCGCACGGCTGTTTTCGGCCGGTTCAGACCGCGTGGGCAGCGTCTGTCGGCCGACTAGGCATGGTAGTATCTTTTGTTTCCGACCGGCCGGTATAGCCTGCTTTGCGAACATGTGTTTGTTTGCGCATCATTGGTCATTCTCTCATCGATGAGCCCCCGGGGACATCCCGGGGGTTTCATTTTTATTGAAGGAGGGAGTGCGGTGCATAACGATGAACATTATATGCGGCTCGCTCTCGATGTGGCCAAAGCTGGAGTCGGGCAAACGTCTCCCAATCCTGCCGTTGGCGCGGTCGTTGTCAACGGTGGGACGGTTGTTGGGCTTGGCGCCCATTTGAAAGCGGGTGAGCCGCACGCGGAAGTCTATGCGATCCGCATGGCTGGCGAGAAGGCGCGCGGTGCGACGGTGTACGTGACGCTTGAGCCGTGCAGCCATTATGGAAAAACGCCGCCATGTGCCGATTTGCTCATCCAGGCGGGCGTCCGTCGCGTCGTCGTTGCCACGACCGACCCGAATCCGCTTGTCGCGGGAAAAGGGATTGCCAAGCTGCGCCAAGCGGGCATTGACGTTGATGTTGGCGTATTAAAAGACGAAGCGGACGAATTGAATCGGATGTTTTTCCACTATATCGCCGCAAAAACGCCGTTTGTCACGTTGAAGTTCGCATGCAGCCTCGATGGCAAAATCGCGACGGCGACGGGGGAAAGCAAATGGATTACATCAAGCGCGGCGCGTGAGGATGTCCATCGCCTTCGTGCGCAGCATGACGCCATTTTGGTCGGCGTCAACACCGTTTTGACCGACAACCCGAAGCTTACCGTCCGCTTTGGGGAAAAGCGGAAAAATCCGCTCCGCATCATTTTGGATACAAAATTGCGTACACCGCTTGACGCCCATGTCGTCGCTGACAAGGAAGCAGAAACGTGGATCATCACCGGCGGCGTCAGTCGGGAACAAGCGGCGGCGTATGAGCGCCTTGGAGTGCGCGTATTTTCAATGCCGACGGCCCAGATCGATGTCCGCGATGTGCTCCGTCTGCTTGGGGAGCAGGGAGTCATGTCGCTGTTTGTCGAAGGCGGCTCGCGCGTTCATGACAGCTTCCTCCGCGCGGGAGCAGTCAATGAGGTCATCGCCTATATCGCTCCGAAGCTGATCGGCGGCCGCGGGGCGCCGACGCCGGTCGGCGGCCTTGGCTTCGCCCGGCTTGCTGAAGCGGTGGAGCTTGACATCCGCCGCATCGAGACGATCGGCCCGGACATCAAAATCGTCGCCGCGCCGAAACGGAAGGAGGAATCGTTGTGTTCACTGGCATTATTGAAGAGATCGGCACGATCGAACAAATGAAGCAAACCGGCGACGCCATCGTGATGACGATTGGCGCCAAGCGGGTGCTCGAAGATGTGCGGCTTGGCGACAGCATCGCCGTCAACGGCGTCTGCTTGACCGTCACATCGTTCACCGAACGGCAGTTTACGGTCGATGTCATGCCGGAGACGGTGAAAGCGACGGCGCTAAAAACATTAAAGCCGGGATCGAAGGTGAATTTGGAGCGGGCAATGGCGGCTGGGGGACGGTTTGGCGGCCATTTCGTCACCGGGCATGTGGACGGCGTCGGGCGCATCATCCGGCAGTGGCCGAAAGCGAACGCCGTCTACTATGAAATTGAAGTGCCGGCCTCGCTGCGCGCCTATATGATTGAGAAAGGATCAGTCGCTGTCGATGGGACGAGCTTGACGATTTTCGGTCTGAGCGAGCGCACGTTCATCGTTTCACTCATTCCGCATACGCGTGAGGCGACGATTTTAGGCGAAAAGCGGCCGGGCGATCTCGTCAATATCGAGTGCGACATGATCGGCAAGTACGTCGCCGCTTTCCTCGACGCGAAAGCGACGCCGACCTCCAAATTGACGGTCGAATTTTTGGAGCAGCACGGCTATAAATAGTGGAAAAGGGGGGCAAGCTTGATGTTTGACACGATTGAAGCAGCGCTTTCGGCGCTGAAAAACGGAGAAGTGATCATCGTTTGCGATGACGAAGACCGCGAAAATGAAGGCGATTTTGTCGTGCTGGCCGAAAAAGCTACGCCGGATGTCATTAACTTTATGATCACTCATGGCCGCGGGCTCGTCTGCGTGCCGATTACGGAGGAATTGGCGGAGCGGCTCGAGCTTGAGCCGATGGTCACTCATAACACGGACGCGCATGGCACAGCGTTTACGGTGAGTGTCGACTACAAAACGACAACGACGGGAATCAGCGCCTACGAGCGGGCGGCGACGATTCAGGCGCTGCTTGATCCGAATGTGAAAGCGAGCGATTTTAAACGTCCTGGCCACGTTTTTCCGTTGATTGCGAAAAAGGGGGGCGTCTTGCGGCGCGCCGGCCATACGGAAGCGGCGGTCGATTTGGCCCGTTTGTGCGGCGCGAAGCCGGCCGGCGTCATTTGCGAAATCATTAAAGAGGACGGGACGATGGCTCGCGTTCCTGATTTGCGGCAAATCGCCGATCAGTTCGGATTGAAAATGATCACGATCAAAGATTTGATCGCCTATCGGAGTCAGCGGGAAAAGCTCGTGAAACGGGAGGTGGACGTTTGGCTGCCGACCGAATTCGGCGAATTTCGCGCCATCGGCTACACAAACGTTCTCGACGGAAAAGAGCATGTGGCGCTTGTCAAAGGAGAGATCATCCCGGATGAGCCGATCTTGGTGCGCGTCCATTCCGAATGCTTAACGGGCGATGTGTTTGGCTCGTACCGGTGCGACTGCGGTCCGCAGCTGCATGCGGCGCTCAGGCAAATCGAGGCGGAAGGGCGCGGGGTGTTGCTTTACATGCGCCAAGAAGGGCGCGGCATCGGCCTTATGAACAAGTTGCGCGCTTACAAGCTGCAGGAGCAAGGTTATGATACGGTCGAAGCGAACGAAAAACTGGGCTTCCCCGCCGATTTGCGCGATTATGGCATCGGGGCGCAAATTTTGAAAGATCTTGGCGTGACGAAAATGCGCCTGCTCACGAACAACCCGCGCAAAATCGCCGGCTTAAAAGGGCATGGACTCGAAGTCGTTGAACGGATGCCCATTCAGATGCCAGCGAAAAAGGAAAATGAAAAATATTTGCGCACGAAACATGAAAAATTAGGACATATGCTTCATTTTTAATGATGGGAGGAGCAACGAACATGCGCATCATTGAAGGAAACTTAGTCGGCACCGGATTGAAAATCGGCATCGTCGTCTCTCGTTTTAACGAATTCATCACGGGCAAGCTTTTATCTGGGGCGATCGACGGCTTGACGCGCCATGGCGTGAGCGACAGCGACATCACGGTCGCCTGGGTGCCGGGTGCGTTTGAAATCCCGCTTGTGGCGAAAAAAATGGCGGAATCGAAGCAGTTTGACGCTGTCATTACGCTTGGCGCCGTCATCCGTGGGGCAACGAGCCATTTTGACTACGTCTGCAGCGAGGCGGCCAAAGGCGTCTCCCACGCGGCGCTTGCAAGCGGTGTTCCGGTCATTTTCGGCGTGTTGACGACGGACACCATTGAACAGGCGATCGAGCGGGCCGGCACGAAAGCGGGCAATAAAGGATGGGAAGCGGCGGTGTCGGCGATCGAAATGGCGAACGTCTTGCGGACATTTGCGTAAAAAGGCATGAAATGGTTCACAATATCGGTGAGAATGTTTATAATACGTATAGAGAAAATGACAAAAACTTTTCCATTTCGGAAAAGCGTTTGTCGATAATGAGGGATTTTTATGTTAATCCGTTACCGAAAAAACTATGAGAAAATCGCCATGGGACTGTTGTCGTTTATGCCGACGGAAAAAGACCTGAAACGGCTGCAGCAGACGATGAAACAGTATGAAACAAACAACGATTGGCAGCTGTTTTTATGGAAAGAAGGGGATGACATCGTCGGCATTATCGGCGTCCTGTTGCGCGCTCCTGATGTTGTGGAAATCCAGCACATCAGCGTCAATCCGTCACACCGCCACCAAGGGATCGGAAAACAGATGGTCAAGGCATTGAAAGAGGTGTACCCGGGCCGCCGATTGTGCGCCAACGAGTGGACCGCCTCGTTTTTCGATAAATGCCATGCGTGCAACGAATAACGAAACTAGCGCGGCGCCGCGCTCAGGCGGGCGGCGGAGGGGGAGGGAAGCCAACTCCTTCCGCTTTGGCCCGTTTTTTTTGTTCGCGTGCGGCGATGACGTCCGAGCGGTCGCGGCGCCGGTGTTTATCCACAAGATCAAGGTTGGCTAGGTCGCTGGCTTGCCCCCAAACGAGCTGCCGGCGGGCGCAGGCGGCCTGGCATTGCTCATAAAGGGAACGGTCGCGAATCGGCAGTTCGACGCTTTCGTACGGTTCGCCGCGAGTGATCCGCCCAGCCGTCTCGTCGAGCAAGCGGGCGAGCGCCTCGTCATCGAGGCCGAGCCGCCGGATCATCTCTTGCGCTTCGTCAAGCAGCGCCCGCGCCCGTCGAATGAGGCGGAGCGCGCCGGAAGTGTTGCCGCGCCGGTAATGGTAAAAAGCGACCGCCATTTGAATGAGCACAAGCCAACCTTTGTTTCGACCGTCTTGTTTCCAATGTTCCTCCAAAATTTCGTGGCATTCAAAATAATCGCGGTCGCTATGGAAATGGACCAAATACTCGATATACGCGTTTGGATACATCGGCCATCGTTCCTTTCAAAAGTGGGCCGCGCCATGTGAAGGCGGACGGCTCTTCTTCGATTATACGGCTTCGGCGACTTGCAGCGCAAAAAAGAGACTGTTTTCCGTTCGCTTCGCCGCTTCGTTATGATACAATAAATGTACTGCAGCTGGAGACGAGCCTACCGGGCGGTGGTTCTGGAAAAAATGGTGGGATGGATGTGCAATTGCCGTACAACGTCAAAATCGAAGCGTTTGAAGGGCCGCTTGATCTGCTTTTGCATTTGATCAACCGCTATGAAATTGATATTTACGATATTCCGGTCGCGCAAATTACGGAGCAGTATATGGCGTACATTCACGCCATGCAGGAGCTTGAGTTGGATATCGCCAGCGAATATTTAGTGATGGCGGCCACCTTGCTTGCGATCAAAAGCAAAATGCTGCTGCCGCCCTCCAATGAAGAAGCGGTCGACGGCGACATCGAGTGGGGCGATGACGGGGACCCGCGCGAGGAGCTGACGCAGCGGCTGCTTGAATATAAAAAGTTTAAAGAGGCGGCGCGCGAACTGAAGCGGCGCGAAGAGGAGCGGGCGCTTTTGTTTACAAAGCCGCCGAGCGACTTAAGCGCATACGCGGATGAGAAAAAGGCGGCGCCGCTGGATGTGAACGTATACGATATGCTTGGCGCCTTGTCGAAGCTGTTGCGCCGCAAAAAACTGCAAAAACCGATGCGGGCGAAAATCTCCCGCCAAGATATTTCCGTCGAACAGCGCATGGCGGAAATTTTGCATGAACTAAAGCAGGCGAACGGGCGGAAAAACTTTTACGAGCTGTTTCCGTCCTACGATCGTTCGTATATCGTCGTGACGTTTTTGGCCATTTTAGAGTTGATGAAGCAAGACGAAATCATCGTTGAGCAAGAACGGAATTTCAGCGATTTGTTTCTTGCGGTGAAACCAGCCGGTTGAGGCGGTGCGGTTTGGCCGCGGCGGTTCGCTGCGGCGGGCCGCTTTTCTTTTGTTGTTTGTTTGCCCATGCCATGATAAGGCGGAGAGTTGACTCACATTGGGGTGAGAAGACTTGGGAAACGACGAAAACAGGAGGAAAGGAGGAGGGGCGCCAACGAGTTTGGCGTGGCAGAAGGGCGATGGAACAAAACGAAAGAGAAAAAAAGGGCGCCGGCGCGCTCAAGCCGGCGAAGGCGATTGTCGAAGCGCTGTTGTTTGCTGCTGGTGACGAAGGGCTGTCGCTTTCACAAATTGCCGCTGTGTTGGAAGTCAGCGAGCTAGAGGCGAAAGCGGTGATCGAGGAGCTTCAACAAGACTGCCGACGGGAAGAGCGCGGCATCCAGCTTGTCGAACTTGGCGGCGTGTTTTTGTTGGCGACAAAAAAAGAACACGCCCCCTATTTAAAGAAGTTGGTCGAAGCGCCGGGAGCATCGCCGCTGTCGCAGGCGGCGCTTGAGACGCTCGCCATTATCGCATACCGCCAACCGATTACACGCGCGGAGATTGAGGAAATTCGCGGCGTAAAAAGCGACAAGCCATTGCAGACGCTGATGGCACGGGCGCTCATTAAAGAGGTTGGACGAGCCGAAGGAACCGGGCGGCCGATTTTGTACGGGACAACCCCGGAATTTCTCGATTATTTCGGGCTAAAAACGCTCGAGGAGCTGCCGCCGCTGCCGGAATGGGCGGACGATGGCGAATCCGAGCGGGAAGCGGATTTATTTTTCGAAAAATTAGCAGAAAATTTGAGCGATGGGCAGCCGGAATATGGTAAACTAAAGAAAAATGGCTGATCGGGAAGGAGAGCGCTCATGAACGTTTGCCGCCTGTACGGTGAAGAGCTGCAAAAGTCGCAATCGAACACGTTTGAAGACTATTTCAACCGCTCGGAAGTCACGTACCGCGACGGGGGCGAAGAGCGGACGCTGTCTGTGTTGTATTTGCGCCATTTTGAGGCGGCGCTGCTTGATTGGCTGCCGTATGAAAGCGATCCACTGTTTACGGCTAATGGGCGCGACATTCATTTGCGCGACATCATTGCTCTTGTCTGTTTATGGAAAAATCCGGCGTATCGGCAGCGAAAGCGCGTCTATATTCACGATGAAGAGGAATTGCGCCGTTATTTTGCCGAGGTAGACGCCAAAACGCTGCAGGCGCTTGTCAGCGAATGGGTGGAAACCGGCGAGTGCCGCTTGCCTGAACGGTCGGCGTAACGAGAAAATGCGGTTGGCGCCGCGTTTTCTGTGCGTCCGGACAAGGAAACCGTTTGGTGCAGCCGGCAGTTTGCCAAAGTAGCCTGCCTTTTTCAGAAAAAAGGGGGGCTGACCCAAAACGCGAATATGTTTTGGGTCAGCTCGATTTTTTTGAGCGGTTTATCTATGGCTCATTTGCAGACCCGCCGCAGGGAAGCATTGCGGCGATTCTGTTCTTCCTTGCTGTCTTTTCCTATGATGACTGCCCTCGCTCCTCTATGTATGAGCGGCCGGGAATTTGGGTGAATGCGGACAAGAACGATTTCCCCATGACAGCATACGATATGGCGAACAAAACAGGAGGAGGTTTTTACCAAATGGACGATCAGGTGTTGTTCGCCCAATATGCGGCTAGGGTGAACGAATGGGGAAATCAAGTCAAGGAGACGCTCGCTTTGCGTGGGGCAAGCACGGATGGCGCTTCGTCGCTGCTCGAGTTTATTGCCGAGCATGACGGCGAGTGGACGGAAGAGGCCGTCCGCGAGCTTCAGCGCCTTGCCGATGACGTGTATGTCGGTGCGCTTCGCCAGTATGTCATGGAAGCGGCTGCGTGGGGAAGACAAGTTGAACAGGCGCTGTCTGCACGCAGGATGGCTGAGGATGTTGGGCTTTCGTCTTTGTTGGCGTACATCGATGGACACGGCGATGAATGGACCGAAGAAGCGATTTACGAGCTCCAGCGTCTTGTCGATGACGTATACACTCGGGCCGTCCGCCTGGCTGATTCGTCAGCTGCCGAGCGGGAAGAAGAGGCGACGCAAGAACAAGTCGAAGGGGAATCGGTGTCGCCTGAACTGGAGAGTGAAAACAAAGAGAACGAAGACGGATGGCTTGACACCAGCGGGACGGCAGAGCGGGTTGAGGACGGAAAAGAGCCGGCTTTTATGGCGGAGCTCTCCGACTCGCTGCCTGATATAGCTGACGGCGAGCCGGGTCAAGCGGACAACGTGACCGATGGAAAGCGACGCTGGGTGGATGCGGACGACGGCGGTGAGCCGCGTCAACAAGCAGCGCCCGGCCGTCATGTCTTGCCGCCGCTGCCGTACCGTTATGATGCACTCGAGCCGCATATTTCCGAAGAAATCATGCGCCTCCACCATACGAAGCATCATCAAAGCTATGTCGACGGTCTCAATCAGGCGGAGCGGATGATGGCCGAGGCGCGCCGGACGAACAATTTTGATCTGTTGAAACATTGGGAGCGGGAAGCGGCGTTCCACGGCTCCGGGCATTATTTGCACACTATCTTTTGGTACAACATGCATCCAGAGGGTGGCGGCGAGCCGCGCGGGGAGCTGCGGGCGCAAATCGAGCGCGATTTTGGCAGCTTTGCCGCCTTTCGCCGTCATTTCACCGAAGCGGCGAAAAGCGCCGAAGGGGTCGGCTGGGCGCTGCTCGTTTGGGCGCCGCGAGCGCACCGGTTGGAAATTTTGCAGGCGGAAAAACACCAGCTCATGGCGCAATGGGATGTGATCCCGCTTCTTGTGCTTGATGTGTGGGAGCATGCCTACTATTTGCAATACAAAAATGATCGGGCGGCGTACATCGAACATTGGTGGAACGTCGTCAACTGGCGCAACGTTGAAGAGCGCTTTCATGAGGCGCGGAAGCTTCGTTGGCAGCCGTTTTAAACGGGCGGGGGGGGAACCCCCTGCCCGTTTTTTTGGGAGAGCAGGCGCTGCGATCCATCAGGACACCTGTCCGTCTTTTCGGGGAGCGGCTTTCTCTTTGCAGGGAAATGTCATCAATGAGCCCAGCGCAAGCGCCGGAGCGGATCGTTCAGGGCTGTCTCCCCTTGCAACGGCATTTTTTCATCATATTTGTCCCATCGACGCATACACTTGTACAAAACGCGGCTTTGGGGTTCAGCCTGTTTCCGCCGCGACGTTTCTTCGGCTGCGGCCCGTTCAGCCTAATCGGAAAGGAGGAACAGGCGATTCCTCCCCGCTCCTTAAAGGAGGGGGATCCTCGCCGATATGAGATGAATAAGCAGAAGCGGCTCATTGCGCTCATTCTTGCACTCGCTGCGGGGATTATGGCATTTGTTCCAGAGCGGATGCGCGCTATGGATGGGGTGAGCGCAAAAAGCGCGATTTTGATAGAGCAGCATTCCGGGCGGGTTTTGTTTGCCAAGGATGCCTATACAAAACGGCGCATCGCCAGCATTACGAAAATTATGACCGCCATTTTGGCGATTGAATCGGGGAAGATGGACGACACGGTGACGGTCAGCGCCCGCGCTGTCCGGACCGAAGGGTCGTCAATTTACTTGCGCCAAGGGGAGAAAATCAAACTGCGCGATTTGGTATATGGGCTGATGCTTCGTTCCGGCAACGACGCGGCGGTGGCCATCGCTGAACATGTCGGCGGCAGCGTCGAAGGATTTGTTTTTTTAATGAACCAAAAAGCGGCTGAAATCGGGATGCGTGATACCAAGTTTGCCAATCCGCACGGGTTGGATGACGCGGAAAACCACTACTCAACCGCGTACGATATGGCGCTGCTCATGCAATATGCGATGAAAAACAAAGAGTTTCGGCGCATCTCGGGGACGAAAGTGTACCGCGCCCCCGCTCCGCCCGGCGAAGACGGCGCGCGTGTGTGGCGAAATAAAAACAAGTTGTTGACAAGTCTTTACGAATATTGCACCGGCGGCAAAACCGGCTATACGAAACGGGCCCATCGCACGCTCGTGACGACGGCGTCCAAAGGCGGCGTCGATTTGATCGCCGTGACGTTGGATGCACCGGACGATTGGAATGATCATATCGCTATGTACGAATATGGATTTTCTCATTATCACATCGCCAAAGTGAGCAGCGAGCGGGTGGTCGACAAAATTTCTGATCCGTTTTACCGCGGGCGGCTGCAGGCGGTCCGCGATTTGCGATATCCGGTGACCGATAAAGAGGAGAGCGGGCTGCAGGTGAAAGTGTATTTGCTGAAGCCGCGCAAAGAATGGAAAAAATACCCAGAACGGGTGCCGACAGAGGTCGGAAAGGCGGTGCTTTATTTGCATCAAAAGGCGGTTGATTCGGTGCCGCTGCTGTATGAACCGGGAAAGGAAGGAAGCGGCCGAGGGTTTTTATGGCAAGCATTTCGCTTTTTAGGTGTGAGAAGCGATGGTTAACCTCATTTGGGTGATGATGGCGGTCATTGGCATCGTCTTTGCGGCGGCCAACGGCACGATGGACGAAGTGAACAAAGCGGTGTTTGAAAGCGCCAAAGAAGCGGTGACGATCAGCATCGGCATGGTCAGCATTTTAGTGTTTTGGCTCGGGCTGATGGCGATCGCGGAACGCGCCGGCTTGCTTGACAAAGCGGCGCGCCTGTTTATGCCGCTCGTACGCCGCTTGTTTCCAGAGGTGCCGCCCGGCCATCCCGCGCTCGGCTATATCGTCTCGAATATGGTCGCCAACATGTTCGGCCTTGGCAATGCGGCGACGCCGATGGGCATAAAGGCGATGGAGCAGCTAAAAAAGCTCAACGGCGGCCGCGACGAGGCGAGCCGGTCGATGGTGACATTTTTGGCCATGAACACATCAGGCATTACGCTCATTCCGGCGACCGTCATCTCGATCCGCATGACGTACGGTTCAGCGGCGCCTGGCGAGATCATTGGGACGACGATCGTCGCCTCGACGATTTCGACGATTGGGGCGGTATTGATTGACCGGTACTATTATTGGAAACGGATGCGGAAAGGCAGGAAGCCATAATGGCCATCGTCCAACTTCTTTCTGTTTGGCTGATCCCTGCGCTCATCGCTTTTATTTTGCTTTACGGTACAGCAAAGAAAGTGCCGACGTACGAAGCGTTTGTGGAAGGCGGCAAGGAAGGGATCGAGATCGCGTTTTCGCTCATCCCGTATTTGGTCGGCATGTTGGTGTCGGTCGCCATTTTCCGAGCCTCAGGGGCGCTTGATGCCATGATGGAAGTGATCAAACCGCTGGCTGATGCCATTGGACTGCCGGCCGAAGTCGTTCCGCTTGCGGCTCTCCGCACGCTTTCCGGCACGGCGGCGCTCGGCATGACGACCGATTTGATCGCTACTTACGGCCCGGATTCGTTCATCGGGCGCCTTGCTTCTACGATCCAAGGCAGTACGGAGACGACGCTTTACGTGCTCACCGTCTATTTTGGCGCCGTCGGCGTCAAAAAAATGGGCGATGCGTTAAAAGTCGGCATTTTGGCCGACATTCTCAGCTTTATTGTTTCTGTTTTCATCGTTTTGTTTGTATTCGGGCGCTAGCGGCGCCTTTTTTCGTTCCCCTCGTCCGGCGGGTTTTTTGTTTGCAAAGGGAACGGGAAAGGTGAAAAATAAAAGTGCCGCACTTGTATCTGTTAGACGGAAAGGGTAAGATGATGAAAGAGGTGAGAGAGAATGGAACGGTTGCAAAAAGTGATCGCCCGCGCCGGCATCGCGTCAAGGCGCAAGGCGGAAGAACTCATTTTGCAAGGGCGGGTGAAAGTGAACGGCCGCGTCGTCAAGGAGCTTGGCGTCAAGGTCGGGCCGCGCGATGATGTCGAAGTCGACGGCATCCCGATCGAGCGCGAAGAGCCGGTATATTATTTGCTGTACAAGCCGCGCGGGGTGATTTCCAGCGTCAAAGATGACAGAGGCCGCAAAGTGGTGACCGATTTTTTCAAAGATCTGGACAAACGCATTTATCCGATCGGGCGGCTTGACTACGATACGTCTGGACTGCTTTTGTTGACGAATGACGGCGACTTTGCCAACCTGCTTATGCACCCGCGGTATGAAATTGAAAAAGTGTACATTGCCAAAGTGAAAGGCATTCCAACGCACGAGCAGCTGAAACGGCTCGAACAAGGAGTGCAGTTGGAAGATGGCATGACGGCGCCAGCCAAAGTGAAGCTGCTCTCCGCCGACCGGAAGAAGGGGACAGCCATTGTGGAAATCCGTATCCACGAAGGACGAAACCGGCAAGTGCGCCGCATGTTTGAGGCGATCGGCTGCGAGGTGCTGAAGCTGAAGCGGGAGCGGTACGCGTTTCTCGATTTGAAAGGGCTGCGCCCCGGCGAATACCGCGAGCTGACGCCGCATGAGGTGAAGTTGCTGCGCGTCCTTGCCCAATCCGGGGGAAGAAAATGACGAAGATTGTCACATAACGTTCATATCCTTGCGCATAAACGAGCGAGGGACTTTGCTATAATGGAAAATGGGAGATTGTGAACCGCTTGCCTCCCCCTCTAGCGTTGGCTGTGGGGGAGGAGAAACGTAAAGGGGTTTGAACGATGAAAAAACAACAGCGCTTAGTGATGAGGACAGCGATTTTGCTCGTGTTGCTCGCGGCGATCGGCTATACGATTTACACGAATTTTTTCACGGAGAAAACGGCTGTCGCTGTTGGTTCGACGGCGCCTGATTTTGTGCTGACCGATTTGAAAGGGCATGAACATCGTCTTTCAGACTATCGCGGCAAAGGCGTTTTTTTGAACTTTTGGGGAACGTGGTGCAAGCCGTGCGAGCGGGAGATGCCGTATATGAACGAGCTGTACCCGATTTACAAAAAACAAGGGGTTGAAATTTTGGCTGTCAATGTCGGTGAACCGAAGTTGAGCGTTGAAAAATTCGCGGAACGGTTCGGCCTGACATTTCCGATTGTGATCGACCGTCAAGATCAAGTATTGAACGCCTATAACGTCGGGCCGCTGCCGACAACGTTTTTGATTGACAAAAACGGCGAAGTAAAACAAATCATTACCGGAACGATGACGAAAGAAGACATCGAACGGCATCTAGAAAGCATCAAACCGTAAGGAGTTTTGCGCCATGGAACACGTCAAATGCGAATGCGGCCATGTCAATCCGCACGGCACGGCGTTTTGTGAGTCGTGCGGCAAGCCGCTTGCCGATTTGGGAGAAAAACTGATTTTGGACATGCGCTACGAAGGAAGCGCGCGCCGATCGCAAACGTACAAAAAAACGATGATCGACCAAATTTGGGCGTTTTTCTCGTCGGTCAAAGTCGGGGTGGCGCTCATCGTCATCACGCTCATCGCTTCGGCGATCGGCACGATTTTCCCTCAGCAAATGTATATTCCGCCGAACGTTGATCCGGCGGAGTATTATAAGCAGCAGTACGGCTGGGCAGGGAAGCTGTATTATGAGCTCGGCTTTAACAACTTGTACGGCTCATGGTGGTACATTTTGCTCATCGCCTTAATCGGCGTTTCGCTTGTCATTTGCAGCTTGGACCGGGTCGTTCCGCTTTACCGCGCCTTGAAGCGGCAAGGGGTGAAGCGCCATCCGCGCTTTTTAGAGCGGCAGCGGTTGTTTGGCGTCTCGCATGTGAGCGATCTCGACAAGACGATGGTGGTGTTGAAAGAACGGCTGGCTGCGCGGCGCTACCATGTCCGTGAGGAAGACGGGCATTTGCTCGCTGAAAAAGGGCGGTTTTCCCGCTGGGGCCGTACGTCAATCATATCGGCCTCATCATTTTCTTGATCGGGGCGATGCTTCGTTCCGTTCCCGGCATGTACATCGATCGGGTGATGTGGATTCCGGAAGGGGAGACGAAAGAAATTCCTGGGACGAACGGCCGCTACTTTTTAAAGAGTGAAAAATTTATTTTTGAAACATATGAGAAAGGCAAAGACAACGAAGTGTTCAACGCTGCCATCGACCGCGTCGGCAACGGGATGATCGCCAAAAATTATCAAACAAACGTCGTGTTGTATAAGCGCGTCGGTCCTGTGATCCCTGGCGCCAAGCCGAAGCTTGAAAAAGTGAAGGAGTATCCGATTCGCGTCAACGAGCCGCTGGAGTTCGACCATTATTCGCTCTACCAAGTCGATTTCCGCTTGAATGAGCCGAAAGCGATGTCATTTCAGTTGGCGGACAAGCAGTCGGGGAAAACGTTCGGTACAGTGACGGTCGACTTGTATGATCCGAAAGAGTCGTACAATCTCGGACATGGGTATCGCGTTGAGCTATTAAGCTATTTCCCTGATTTTGAGTTTGATGAAGACGGCAATCCGTCAACGAAGTCGCGCGTGCCGAACAATCCGGCGTTCGTGTTCAAAATGTACGCGCCGGACCGGCCGAAAGGGGAAGTGAGTTTCGTCGCCATCCGGCAAACGATCGAACCGTTTGGCAACAACAAATACAAAATGGCGTTCGCAGGGCTTCAAACCCGCAATGTCTCCGGTTTGACCGTCCGCCGCGACTTTACGCTTTGGATTTTAGGGGTAGGCGGCGCGATTTTCATGATCGGGCTCATCCAAGGGATGTATTGGAACCACCGCCGCATTTGGGTGCAGCGGGTAAACGGTGAGCTATGGATTGCCGCGCACACGAATAAAAACTGGTTCGGCTTGAAAAACGAGCTGCGCCGTTTGCTTGACGGCACCGGCGTCATGATGCCGGCTGATCAGCTCGAAAACGACAAAAAAGCCGGACAAGGGGACAAGTACATGGACATGGCACAGCTTAGCAGCACGTTGCTCTATATCGCGTTCGTTCTATATTTAATCGGCACGTTCTTTTTTGGCGGCGCCATTCGCGACAAGCGAAAAGAACGGCAAGAGAAGGACCGTTGGTCGCAGCTCGGCATCTCCGTGACGATCATCGGCTTTCTCGCCCAAGTCGGCTATTTTGTGACGCGCTGGATCGCTGCCGGGCACGCGCCCGTGAGCAACTTGTTCGAGTTTACGACCTTTTTCGGCATGATGCTGGTTGCTGCTTTCATTATTATTTATTTCATTTACCGGCTGAGTGTGCTCGGCTTGTTTGCGCTGCCGGTCGCGTTGCTTGTGATTGCTTACGCAAGCATGTTTCCGCGGGAAATTTCGCCGCTCATTCCCGCCTTGCAAAGCGATTGGCTGCACATCCATGTGACGACGGCGGCGGCTGGTGAAGCGATTTTGGCCATCAGCTTTGTCGCTGGGCTCATCTATTTGATTCGCGTCGTCGATCAATCGAAGCCGTCGAAACGGACGTTTTGGCTCGAAGTGGTCATGTTTTGCTTAATTACCACGCTCGGCTTTGTCATCGTTTCGACAGCGTTCGGTCTTTCTGGGTATGAAGCGAAGTTCACGTGGGTTGATAAAAACGGCCAGGCGGCCGAAGCCGAGTACCATATGCCGGCGCTTGTCGGGCCGCATAAAGGAGAGCTGGTGAAAGAAAGCGCCGGCCGCATGGAGCCGCTTGTTGAGATGCCGGCGATCATCAATGCAAGAAAGCTCAATACGGTCATCTGGTCGCTCATGGCCGGTGCGGTGCTGTATGCCGCTTTTCGTCTTGTGCTGCGCAAGCGCATCGCCGCCGCGCTCAAGCCGCTTGTGAAAAACGTCAACTTGGATTTGACCGATGAAATCGGCTACCGGGCGGTGGCGATCGGGTTTCCGGTGTTTACGCTCGGGGCGCTCATTTTCGCGATGATTTGGGCGCAAATCGCCTGGACGCGCTTTTGGGCTGGGACCCGAAGGAAGTGTGGGCGCTCATTACGTGGCTGTTTTACGCCGCTTTTTTGCACCTCCGGCTGTCAAAAGGCTGGCATGGGGAAAAGTCGGCATGGCTCGCCGTCATCGGCTTTGCCATTATTATGTTTAACTTAGTGGCGGTCAACCTCGTCATTGCGGGATTGCACTCGTACGCCGGAACATAATGGAAAACAACCGGATGCTCTGTTGGCTAGCATCCGGTTTTTCGGTAAACTAGAAAATAGGGAGTGTTTCCATTGATGATGGGAGGGTGCAAAGCATTGGAAAAACAAGAAAAAACCATCCGTATTTTAGTGGTTGACGATGAAGAGCGCATCCGGCGGCTCTTGAAAATGTATTTGGAGCGGGAAAACTATGTGATCGATGAGGCCGGCGACGGCAATGAAGCGTTGGAGAAGGCGTTGACGAATGATTATGACGTCATTTTGCTCGATCTGATGCTGCCGGGCAAAGACGGCATTGACGTCTGCAAAGAAATTCGCGAGCAAAAAACGACGCCGATCATTATGCTGACGGCCAAAGGCGAGGAGTCGAACCGCGTGCAAGGATTTGAAGTCGGCACGGATGATTACATCGTCAAGCCGTTCAGTCCGCGCGAAGTCGTGCTGCGCGTAAAAGCGTTGTTGCGCCGCGCGGCCAACGCCCCCTACGCGCCGGTGGAGACGACGGCGAAAGACGTGCTTGTGTTTCCGCATTTGACGATTGACAACGATGCCCACCGGGTGACGGTCGACGGCAAGGAAGTCAGCTTAACGCCGAAAGAATATGAGCTGCTTCTCTTTTTGGCCCGCTCGCCCGACAAAGTGTTCGACCGCGAACAGCTGTTGAAGGAAGTATGGCATTACGAATTTTTCGGCGACTTGCGCACGGTCGACACCCACATTAAACGGTTGCGCGAAAAGTTGAATAAAGCGTCGCCGCAGGCGGGAAAAATGATCGTCACCGTCTGGGGCGTCGGCTACAAGTTTGAGGCAGTGAACGACTGATGTGGCTGTTTCGCAGCGTCGTCGGCAAGCTTTGGTTTACGATTTTGCTGCTTGTGGCATGCGTGCTTTTCATTTTAAGCATTTTGCTCATCAAGTTTTTCGAGGATTATTATGTCCAGGAAGCGGAAAACGACTTGACCCGCCTGGCGACAAAAGTGGCCGAGGTGATGCACGATTACCGCGACGAGCAGCTCGCCCGTTCGATCGCCTGGACGCTGGTGGACAATCGCACGAAGGCGGTCATCGTCGCTGACGAGTCGCACTATTGGTATTCACCCGATGGCGCTGACTTGCATGACGTGCCGCTGTCGTTCATCCGCCAAGATGCCGATTTGCGCCGCGTCTTCACCGATCGGACGACGGTGAAAAAACGTCTGTATGCGCCGGAGTGGCAGCACAATGAAGAGCTGCCTTACGACATGATTATCGTCGGCGTGCCGCTATCAATGCCGGACGGCAGCCGCGGCGCTGTTTTCATTTACCAGTCGCTTGAGGCGATCGCCGATGCAACGGAGCATACGAAAGAGCTCATTTTTCTTGCCGCCTTTATCGCCATTATCATGACGACGTTTTTTGCCTTTTTCTTGTCGACGCGCATCACCGCCCCGCTTCGGAAAATGCGGCAAGCCGCGTTCGAAATGGCGCGGGGCCATTTCGATATGAAAGTGCCGATTTTAACGAACGATGAGATCGGTGGGCTGGCGATGGCGTTTAATCAAATGGGACGGCGGCTCCAATTTAACATCAACGCGCTGAACCAGGAAAAAGAACAGCTCGCCAGCATTTTAAGCAGCATGGCCGATGGCGTCTTGACGTTTAACCGCGACGGGGAAATTTTGATTACGAACCCGCCGGCTGAGCGGTTTTTGCAGGCGTGGTATTTTGAGCAAGGAAACGACGCGGAAGCGATGGCGCCGTTGCCGCCGCAAGTGAAAGAGCTGTTCGCCCGCGTCGTTCGCGAGGAGAAGGAGCAATCGACCGAAGTGACGCTGCAGGGGCGGACGTGGGTCATTTTAATGACGCCGCTGTACGGCAAAACGATGGTGCGCGGCGCGGTGGCTGTTTTGCGCGACATGACCGAAGAGCGGCGGCTTGACAAGCTGCGCAAAGACTTTATCGCCAACGTTTCGCACGAATTGCGCACGCCGATTGCCATGCTTCAAGGCTACAGCGAGGCGATCATCGACGATATCGCGGCAAGCGAAGACGAGAAAAAAGAGATGGCGAAAGTCATTTATGACGAGTCGCTGCGCATGGGCCGCCTTGTTAACGATTTGCTTGACTTGGCGCGCATGGAAGCTGGGCATATCGAGCTGCACTATGAACAGGTGAAGCTCGCTCCGTATATTGAGCGGGTGATCCGCAAGTTTCACGGGCTGGCGAGAGAAAAAGGGATCGAGCTGGAGGCCGAATTCCGCGATGGCGACATGGACATCGCGTTTGATCCCGATCGGATTGAGCAAGTGCTGACCAACTTGATCGATAACGCCATCCGTCATACAGAATCAGGCGGCGCGGTCCGCTTGATCGCTGAACGAAGCGGCGACGGCGTGACGATCCATGTCCAAGATTCGGGCTCCGGCATCCCGGAAGAAGACTTGCCGTTTGTGTTCGAGCGGTTTTACAAAGCGGATAAAGCGCGCACGCGCGGCCGTTCCGGAACGGGATTGGGCCTTGCCATCGCCAAAAACATCGTCGAAGCGCATAAAGGGCTCATCACCGTCCACAGCAAACTGAACGAAGGAACGACGTTTTCGTTTTATTTGCCGGCCCGCGGGCCGAAAGGAGCGTAGCGCCGTTTGGAAGAGCGGGGAAGCCACGGCTTCCCTGCTTCTTTCATGCTTAAGCGAACTGGTTGACGGATTTGTTTTAGTGGTATAGACAACTAGAATATATAATGTTATAATGAGATACAGAAAGTGGGGAATCGCGATGAAGCGGTGGATATTGAAAAATGCCGCGGTGTATGCAGAAACAGGAAACATTGAACAAGGGTATGTGCTGATCGAAGGGGAAAAAGTGGCCGCGATCGGGCCGATGTCGTCGTGCCCAACTGATGCAGGGGCGGAAGTGATCGAGCTTTCCTCACGGTTTTCCATCGTGCCGGGATTCATCGATGTCCATATTCATGGGGCGGCTGGGGCGGATGTCATGGATGCGACCCCGGAGGCGCTTGACAAGATGGCCAACGCCTTGCCGGCGGAAGGGACGACGAGCTTTTTGGCGACGACGATGACAGCGCCAAGCGAACAAATCGAAGCCGCGCTTCGCAACGTCGCTCGCTATATGGCGGAGGCGAACAGGCCGGGAGCCGCCGAAGTGCTCGGTGTTCATCTGGAAGGACCGTTTTTGTCGCCGAAGCGCGCCGGGGCGCAGCACCCGCGCCATCTCGCCGATCCGGACATCTCACTGTTCCAACACTGGCAAAAGACGGCAGGCGGCCACATCCGCCTTGTCACGCTTGCCCCGGAGCGGAACGGGGGCTGGAACTTGCCTCCTACTTGAAACAGACGGGTGTGATCGCTTCGATCGGCCATTCCGATGCCGTTTACGACGAAGTAAAAGCAGCGGTCCATGCAGGGGTGACGCATGCGACCCACCTGTTCAATGGGATGCGCGGCATCCATCACCGTGAACCGGGTGTCGCCGGTGCGGTGCTTATGTTTGAAGAAGTCATGTGCGAGCTGATCGCCGATGGGCTGCACGTCGCGCCGCCGATGGTCCGCTTCGCTTACCGGAATAAAGGAAGCGATGGGCTTATCTTAATCACCGACGCCATGCGGGCGAAATGTCTAGGTGATGGGCGATATGAACTTGGCGGCCAAGAGGTGACTGTTCGGGGCCAAGAGGCGCGGCTTGCCGATGGCACGCTGGCGGGAAGCGTGCTCAAGCTTGGCGAGGCCATCCGCCGTGTGCTCGATTATACTGGCTGCACGCTTGAAGAGGTGATCCGCATGGCGAGCTGGAATCCGGCGAAACAGCTTGGCGTGCTTGATCGGAAAGGCAGCTTGCGGCCCGGCAAAGACGCCGATGTCGTCGTGTTGAATGAACGATATGAAGTCATGATGACGTTTTGCCGCGGCGCCCTTGCCTATCGCAAGCAGGATGAAAGGGGTGAAGAGCGATGGCTTTGAAGCTTTTGAAAGCTGCTGACTACGCAGAGATGAGCCGCCAAGCGGCGGACATCATCATCAAACAAGTCAAGGAAAAGCCGAACGCCGTTCTCGGCTTGGCGACCGGCTCGACGATGCTCGGCGTGTACCGCGAATTGGCCGCCGATCATCGGCAGCATGGGACATCGTATCGGCTCGTGCGCACGGTCAATTTGGATGAGTATGTCGGGCTCGGTCCGGATCATCCGAACAGTTATCGCCATTATATGAATGAGCATTTGTTTTCAAAGCTTGACATCCCGCTTCACGAGACGCATGTGCCGAACGGCTTGGCCGCTGATCTTGACGAAGAATGCCGCCGCTACGAACGGCTCATCGATGAAGTGGGCGGCATCGATTTGCAGCTCTTGGGCATCGGCCGCAACGGCCATATCGGGTTCAACGAGCCTGGGACGCCGTTTTCGACAGCCACCCACGTCGTCGAGCTGACCGAGCTGACACGGGAAGCGAACGCCCGCTTTTTCCCATCGCTTGATGACGTGCCGCGCTATGCCATTACGATGGGGATTGCGACCATTTTGCGCAGCCGCCGCATCGTGCTGTTGGCGTCAGGGGAGGAAAAAGCGGAGGCCATGGCCCGGCTTCTCGAAGGCGTTGTCACACCGGACTTGCCGGCTTCAGCGCTTCACCTTCATCCGGACGTGACGATCATCGCCGACCGAGAGGCGCTCTCGCTCATCCCAAAGGAAAAGCAGTGGGTGGATGCGCCGTGATCGATAAACAGTCGCCGATTCCGATTTACTATCAGCTCGAGCAATATATAAAAGAAAAGATTGAAAAAGGAGAATGGCAGCCGGGCGAGATAATCCCGTCTGAGCGCGAGTTGGCGGAAATGTATGACATCAGCCGAATGACCGTTCGGCAGGCGGTCAACAATTTAGTGAACGATGGCTATCTCATCCGCCGGCGCGGGAAGGGGACGTTTGTCGCCGCCCAAAAAATCGAGCAGCCGCTGAAAGGGCTGACGAGCTTTTCCGAAGATATGCGGGCGCGTGGCTTGGAGCCGGGCACGATCGTCCTCAGCTTTGAGACGGTTCCGGCTTCCGAGAAGCTCGCTGAAGGACTTGGCGTCACGGAAGGCGATGACCTTTACGAAGTCCGCCGCCTTCGGTTGGCCGACGGCTTGCCGATGGCGTTGGAGACGCTGTACATTCCTGTCCATCTTGTTCCCGGGCTGACGCGTGATGTTGTAAGCGGTTCCGTCTATGAATTTATCGAAAAAGAAAAAGGTCTGGTCATCGGCTCTGCAGTTCAAACATTGGAAGCCTCGGTCGCCCGCCAGGTGGAGGCGGAGCATCTGAAGATGAAAGAAGGGGCTCCGGTGCTGTTGCTTGAGCGGCGCACGCACCTTGTCGACGGTCGGCCGCTTGAAGTCGTCAAATCGGTGTACCGCGGCGACCGGTACAAATTTATGATTGAGATGAAAAGGGGAGGATCATGATGTTAGGGTTTTTGCAACGGCTAGGAAAAGCGTTAATGTTGCCGATTGCCGTATTGCCGGCGGCGGGATTGCTGCTTCGGCTTGGCCAGCCTGATTTATTGAATATTCCGTTTATCGCCGCCGCGGGCGATGCGGTATTTTCCAACTTAGCGTTGATTTTCGCCATCGGCGTGGCGATCGGTTTTGCGAAAGACGGCAACGGTGCGGCGGCGCTTGCTGGGGCGATCGGCTACTTTGTCTTGACAAAAGGGGCCGCCGCGATTGATAAAGACATCAATATGTCTGTGTTGGGCGGCATCATCTCCGGAGTGATCGCCGGGCTTTTATACAATCGCTATCATGATATCAAGTTGCCCGACTGGCTAGGCTTCTTCGGCGGACGGCGGTTTGTGCCGATCGTGACATCGCTTGTCATGCTCGTGCTTGCCTTGATTTTTGGCTATGTATGGCCGCCGATTCAAGATGGCATCAACGCGGTCGGCCATTGGATCGTTGGCGCCGGGGCGGTTGGCGTCGGCATTTTCGGGTTCCTCAACCGGCTGCTCATTCCAGTCGGATTGCACCATGTGGTGAACTACCCACCACCTACGCTTCGCTTAGAGGTGGGGGCTTCAAGCGACTTGTGTGTGTTCGCTGAACGGTAAGCCACACACAAGAACCCTTTACGCTTCCCTTCGTTCCGAAGGTGTCCGTTCTAGCCATATTCTATCATATTCGTTGGCTAACGCCAACCGAAATTCATCTCCCACTTTCACTGGTGCTGGCGCACCTTCACGTTTAGAAGTAGGAGACTTCTTTCGGAGGGAAGTTAAAACAATCGATTCAAGCGTCAGAAGGCAGGGTGATCGTCGCGGAAGTCATCGGGGAATTTGCGCCGCTGTATCCGGCGGTCACCAACGCCGAACTGGCCGCGGCGTTTGGGGCGGATTTGCTGTTGTTGAATTTTACCTGATCTTTTTGCGGCTCACGAACAAAGACTCCCGTCTAAGCGGGGAACTGTAGTCGCTTGTAAGGCCTGACGCCGTCATAAAAGGCGTTGGGTCTTTCGTTTTTTGCCGACGATGAAACATTTTTTCGATCGCGACGTATTACAGAATGAGGGTACGGCGCCTTGTTAAGGCAAAACGCCGTTCATCCGCCAATAGGTGGGCACCGATAAAACGTGGAAGGAGCCGGAGGAACATGAGCATGTTTGGAAAAGTCGCCGCCGATGTGCTTGGGCTAAGCGACATCGGCTCGGTTATTCAGCCGAAAGACTACGACAAAGTGGATGCCGATGATTATGTGATGCACGAGGATGGAGAAAAAATCTATTTTCTCATCAAGTCGAAATCCGATGAATATTGCTTCACCAACCGCGCGCTCATTCATTTGGACGGCACGAGCGCCGCGAGCAAAAAACGGACGCTGCGCCGCTACGATTACTACAAGCATCCGATTTCCGACGTGTCGCTTGAGACGGCCGGGACGGTCGATTTGGACGCGGAAATTAAATTTAAAATTGGATCACATTCCTACTCCATTGATGTGCATAAAAAGCATATTGAGGAACTGAAAGATTTGTATAAATCGCTGCTGGCGATCGCGGACATTTGCCATGAAAACGAAACGAAGTTCAACTATGCGGAGCGGAGTTTGGAACTGGCGGCCAAGGTGTTGGCCAACATGCGCGGTGACGGCGCCAATGTGTCGGCGGATTTTCAAGCCGTGAATGAATACGCTTTTCGCTGGCTGACGGAAGCGAAAAAGAACTATACGGTGAAGGATTTCGGCTTTGTGTTTGACAAATATATTCAACAGTGACGAGATGAAGGTTGTATCGGGGAAAGACGCCGTGCCAGAGGCGAGGTATCTTTCCTTAACCCGTGGTGCTAGATAAACTTGAGCAAGCATAAAAATAGCCCTTGCTGGCGGATCTCCTGTAGAATGAAAGTGCGACCTGCCATTCGAAAGGAGAATCCCCATGCAAGAGCACTTTCATTTTACTACAGATCGAGCCAAGATTCAAAAGCAATATGCCGCCATTTTCGTTTTTGTTTCTGCTCAACTTTCATGCATTCAGGTGCATCTTCACCGTCGAAATCGCCATTTGGTAAAGCAAGAGGACGCTGTCATCATCGCCATTCATCTTTTAGGAAAGCTGCTCGGTTTTACATCCGAACGGGCATGGCATCGTTTTGTCACGGGAAATTTGTTCACAAACGGCTCGTTTCTTGAACGCTCCCGATACAACCGCCGTTGCCGGGCGCTTGGTTTCGCCATCAAATGGATCCGTCATGAGCTGGCAAAACGCGGTCAACATCATGCCTATGCCGTCGTTGACAGCTTGCCGCTCCCGTTGTGCCATACGGCAAGAATGCATCGCGTCAAACAATTTCAAGAGATGGCAGACATCGGATATTGCGCTTCCAAAAAGCAATGGTACTACGGATTGAAGCTGCACCTTCAAGTGACTGATCAAGGGCTGCCGATGGGATATGTTATCACCGAAGCGTCTTGTCACGACCGGGTGGCCGCTGAAACCGTCATGACGCAAATTCCACATCCGTATAACTTCGGTGACAAAGGGTATATCAGCCAAACGCTGCGAAAGAAGCTGTACGAAGAGCACCGAGTCGCGTTTTGGACGCCCGTCCGAAACAATCAGCGAATTCGCCAATCGGATGCATGGAAACAATGGATGAAGCGAAAACGTAAAGTGGTGGAAACCGTGTTTTCGATTTTAGTCGATTCGTATCGGATCACCAAGATTCGCGCGAACTCGGTTTCTGGATTTGAAACGGCACTGGATGGTATTTTACTGGCTTACTCACTTGTTGTTCTCGGGCTAGTTGAGCGCTAGCGCTCAACTAGCACCACGGGTTTAAGGTATATAAGCTGTAATAAAGAATTTCCACGGTTTTGTATTAATGTTCAAGCCAGTATATAATGCGAGTATGCCGAGAGTCTGGTGGATAAACACTTTTTTGAATTAAGTGTTTTAAGACACAGAAGGAATATTAAAATATAGGTTTGGAAATTTTTAATTTACACTCTATTTTTACCGCGTTATCAATTATAAGAAGAAGTTAAATTCTGAATATATATAAAAAGATATGTATTGCATGATGTTTAGTTACCCGTGGTGCTAGATAAAATCAGACGAGCATAAAAATAGTCCTTGTATGAAAATCTCCTTTTAAAATGAAAGTGCTCACCTAACATTAGAAAGGAGAAATATCCCATACAAGAGCGTCTTCATTTTACAACGGATCAAGCGGAAATTCAAAAGCAATATACGGCGATCTTGTTCTTGGTATCAGCGCAACTGTCTGGCGGCTCTAAATGTATTGTAGCGCTGAAATCGTCATTTGTTAAAGCAAGGAAATGGGTCATAATCGCCATTCATATTCTTGGAAAGTTGTTTTGTTTTACTTCGGAACGAGCAGGGTATCAGTATGTCATTGGAAACTTATTCACTAGGGAGATGTTCCCTGAACGCTCTCGATATAACTGTTGTTGTCGGTTGCTCCGTTTTTCCGTTAAATAGAGTTTTTCTAATAGATCCGTCACCAACTAGCGAGGCACGGACAACATCATGCCTATGCTGTTGTGGAGATCTTGTCCCTCTTGCGCTGTGTCATCACGTGAGGCGTTAATGTTCAACTAGCACCACGGATTTTCCTTATTTTTTTCAAGATGGCAGTATAGATGGGGCAGCTGCTTTTTTTCTGCAGGAGAGAGCTAGGATCATTCCGCGATGTAGGAGGAGAGCTTGATGGATAAACACCAACAAGCCATTATCACCGTTTCAGCCTATATTACGAATGACACGGGAGAGGTTTTGCTTGTTAAAAGCTATGACCGCTCCGATACGTGGGAAATGCCGGGTGGACAAGTTGAACCGGGCGAGCCGCTCGATCGGGCCGTTCATCGTGAGGTGCATGAAGAGACTGGCGTTGACATCCGTCTCATTGGGGTCAGCGGCGTGTACTACAATGAAACTAAAAATATCATAAACATTGCATTTAAAGCGACATATGTGAAAGGAAACGTTTTTCCCAGCCTGAGGAAATTCAAGAGGCGAAGTTTGTGTTGATCGATGAGTCGAATATTGATGAATATGTGACATGGCCGCATTTGAAATCGCGGGTGCTCGATGCGATGAAAAGGGGATGCTCTGTTCCGTATGAAGCATGGGTCATGAATCCGTCTCGATTATCTACAAGAGTGGGAAGGTGAAGTGCTGTAAATTCATAGTTGTCAAATGCTAAACGCTGCATTATTATAAAAATGTCCATATCCCATAACTGAATCCATTCGCAGCAAGGTGCCGAAAAGGCTTAATAGGGAATCCGGTGGGAATCCGGAGCTGTCCCCGCAACTGTCAATGCGGACGAAATGAAATCGCCACTGTACGGACAGATGGCTTGCGCTGTTTTCCGTACGGGAAGGCTTCAGAGTAGGATGAAGCATGAGCCAGTAGACCTGCCTTGCTTGCCGCAGTTTCCGAATCTTCGGGGGTGAGACGCGGAAACAGTCGTACAGGGCATTGTTGTGCCCATTGGCGGTCTGTTTCGCGCTCATTCCCAGATTTAGGCGGAATGGGCGTTTTTTATTGTACATACATCACTGAAGGGGGAATGACGGATGAAACGTTGGACATGGCCGGCGGTGGTGGCGGTGTTCTTCCTTTTGGCCGCCGTGCTCGTCGGCTGCGGCGGGGCGAATGGCAGCACCGAGCCTGCGAAAAAAGAAGAACCGAAAACGGAACAAGCGGCGTTTCCGGTGACGGTGAAAGACGGGCTTGGCGAGGATGTCACGATCAAAGCGGAACCGAAAAAGATCGTCTCGCTCATCCCAAGCAATACGGAAATCGCCTATGCGTTGGGGTTGGGCGATAAGATCGTCGGCGTCAGCGATTTTGACAATTATCCGGAAGACGTCAAAACGAAAACGAAAATCGGCGGCATGGAATTCAACGTCGAGAAAATCATTTCGCTCCAACCCGACCTTGTCTTGGCCCACGCGTCAAGCGCCCATAACTCGCGCGATGGCCTCAAGCAATTGAAAGACGCCGGCATCACCGTGCTTGTCGTGAATGACGCGAAGTCGTTCGACGATGTGTATGCGTCCATCGAATTGATCGGCAAAGCGACCGGGACGACAGACAAAGCGAAGCAAGTGATTAAGGATATGAAAGAGAAGCTTGCGCAAATTCAAGAAAAAGCGAAACAAATCCCGGCGGACAAACAAGCGAACGTCTGGATTGAAGTGTCGCCGCCGCCGCAAATTTATACAGCCGGCAAAGGGACGTTTATGGATGAGATGCTTCAAGTGATTTCAGCGAAAAACGTCGCCGGCAGCTTGGAAGGCTGGCCGATGGTGACGGAAGAAAAAGCAGTGGCCTATAAGCCGGACGTCATCATCACCACATACGGCGGAGCGAAGCAAGTGTTTGCGCGCGCCGCTTGGAAAGACGTGCCGGCGGTGAAAAACAAGCGGGTGTATGACGTCAACACCGACTTAGTAAGCCGCCCGGGTCCGCGCCTTGTCGAAGGGGTCGAGGAACTTGCCAAAGCCATTTACCCGGATGTGTTCAAGTAAAACGTGGATGTATATATTGGCCGTCACGGCGGCCATGTTATCGTTGCTCGTAGGGATATCGACAGGATCGCTGTCGATTCCCTTTTCTTCTATTGTTCGCATTCTTGCGTCCGAATGGTTTGGTATGCCGCTTCCGTCTGACATTCCGGCCGATTGGGTGCCGATCGTGATGGCGATCCGCTTGCCGCGCGTCGTGCTCGCTTTTTTGGTCGGGGCGTCATTGGCGCTGGCCGGGTCCGCGTTTCAAGGGCTGTTAAAAAATGCGCTCGCCGATCCGTACACGCTCGGCGTCTCGTCCGGCGCCTCGGTCGGGGCGGTGCTCGTCATCTTTCTCGGCTGGCAATGGCCGCTCTTTGGCACGTTCACGCTGCCGATCGTGAGCATTTTATGCGGCATGGCGACGCTTGTCGCCGTTTTGGCGTTCACTCGCGCGGTTGAGCCGCAGCTGTCGGTTGAGACGATCATTTTAGCCGGCATTATCTTCGGCGCGTTTTTCAGCGCGTTCATTTCACTGATGATCGCTTTGACCGGGGAAGAATTGCGGCAAATCATCTCATGGCTGATGGGAAGCGTCGCGATGCGCGGCTGGAAATACAGCGGGCTTTTGTTGCCGTTTTTTCTCATCGGCGCGGCGGTGCTTCTCGCCAACGGCCGCGAGTTGAACGCGTTTGCTTTTGGCGAGGCGGCGGCGCTTCATGTCGGCGTTGATGTTACGCGCCGAAAAGTCATCATTTTGACGGCGGCGGCGCTGCTCACCGGCGCGGCGGTGTCGGTGTCCGGGACGATCGGTTTTGTTGGGCTCGTTGTTCCGCATATGGTTCGGCTTGTGTGCGGGCCAAACTACCGGGTGCTGCTGCCGCTGTCGCTCTTGTATGGCGGGGCGTTTCTTGTGCTTGCCGATGTGGCGGCGCGGACGATCATCGAACCGCGCGAACTGCCGATCGGCGTCATCACCGCGCTGATCGGCGCCCCGCTATTTGCCGTCTTGTTTTTCCGAAAAATGAAGCGAAAGATGGGATGATGATGCTCGAGGTGCGGGCCGTATCGCATCGGTATGGACCAAAGCAAGTGCTTGATCGTGTGACGTTTTCCGTGGAAAAAGGGGAGCTTTTTGGCATCGTCGGGCCGAACGGCAGCGGAAAAACGACGCTGCTGAAACTCATTTGCAAAGAGCTTCCGCTTGCCAGCGGTGAGATCAAGATTCATGGCCAGCCGCTTTTGGCGCTGTCTGCGAAGCAATGGGCGCGGTTTGCCGCCGTCCTGCCGCAGACAGTGGAGGCGGCGGCCGGCTATACGGTGAGAGAAACGGTGGCGCTCGGCCGCTACGCCCATCAGCGCGGCTTGTTTCCGACGTGGACAAAAGAGGATGAAGCGGCGGTTCAAGAAGCGCTTCGTGCGGTCGGCTTGGCTGATAAAATCGATGAGCCGCTTGAGCGGCTAAGCGGCGGCGAGCGGCAGCGCGCCTATTTGGCGCGGGCGCTTGCCCAAAAGCCGCAGCTGCTCTTGCTGGATGAGCCGACGAACCATATGGATGTGAGCGGCCAAGTCCGGCTTTTGGACCGGCTCGCGGAAGCTGCCCGCTCCCGCGATTTGACGGTCGTCGCCGTCTTTCACGATATGAACGTCGCTAGCTTATATTGCGACCGGGTGCTTGTGTTAAAAGAAGGAAAAACAGCGGCGCTTGGAACGCCGACAGATGTGATGACGCCGGCGCTGCTTGAGGAAGTGTTTGCCGCGCCGATTGTGCGTCTGGCTCATCCGGCGGCGGCAAAGCCGATGTTTTCGTTCGTGCCGAAAGGGAAACAAGAAGAATCGTCGGCCGGCGGGCTGCGTTTGTCCTTTCTTGATGACGCCGCTGTTCTGGCCTCCTGCCAGCCGCTTCGCGTCCTGTCCTCGGCATTGATCGGCGCTGGGTTTCAATGGGCGACCCATTTTGTCAACCGCCAAGTCGGGTTGGATTACGATTGCGGCGATGCGGAAGGAGACATGCGCCGCTATTTGGAGCAGCACGGGTTTTCGCCGGAACGAACGATCGGCATGATGACGGCGGTTGATGTCCGTGATGCCGTTTGGCTTCAGAAAGAAGGGGAAGCGTTTTCGGTGGCGGTCATGGCAACCGCTGGCGTCGGCAATGCGGTTGATGCCGCTCGGGCGTGGCAGCATAAGCCGCTTGCGGCAAGGCCGGGAACGATCAATATGGTGATTGTCATTGACGGAGTGCTGACGGAAGCGGCGTTTGTCCAGGCGATGATGACGGCGACGGAAGCGAAGGTAAAAGCGCTCGCCGATCGTTCCGTTTGCGACCCGGAAACAAGGACGCTTGCCACCGGCACGTCGACCGATTCGCTCGCCGTGGCGGCGACGCAAACCGGGCGGACGTTTGCCTATGCCGGAACGGCGACGGAACTCGGGCGCGCGATCGGTCGGCTCGTGTATGAAGCGACGATCGAGGCGCTTGACCGCTACAAGCGGCGGAGGGGGCGGCGATGACGCATTTGCTGGCAATGACGTTGGCTTTGCTGTTGGATGCGCTGCTTGGCGACCCGCGCTGGCTGCCGCACCCTGTGCGCGGGATGGGAACGCTGATTGCGTGGCTTGACCGCCGCTGGAATCAAGGAACGAAGCGGCGGGCGAAAGGGGCGGCGGCCGTGGCGGTCGTGTTGGCCGCTGTTTACGGGATATCGGCGTTCATCGTTTATGTGGGCTACGCGCTGTCCGTATACGTAGGGGTGGCGATCGAGGCGGCCCTCATTTTCACCGCCATTGCGACGAAAAGCCTCGCTGAAGCGGCTGAGGATGTGCGCCGGCCGCTTGAAGCGGGCGATCTTCCCGAGGCGCGGCGGGCGCTGTCGATGATCGTTGGCCGCGACACCGAGCGGCTCGATGAGGCCGGCATCACCCGCGCCTGCGTCGAAACGGTGGCGGAAAATACGAGCGACGGCATCACGGCTCCGCTCTTTTACGCGGCCTTGGGCGGCGCGCCGCTTGCCATGCTGTACCGGGCAGTGAACACGTGCGATTCGATGCTCGGCTATAAAAATGAAACGTATCGCGAATTTGGCTGGGCGGCCGCCCGGCTGGACGATGCGCTCAACTACATTCCGGCGCGGCTGACGGCGCTCGTGATGGTGTTGGTCTGCGGCGGCCGCCGCCTTCGTTTGGCGCTGTCGATCTTGTTTCGCGATGCCCGCCGCCACCCAAGCCCGAACAGCGGCTGGCCCGAGGCGGCGATGGCTGGATTGCTTGGGGTGCAGCTGGGCGGGACGAATACATATGGCGGCGTCGTCTCTGAGCGGCCGACACTCGGCGATCCCGATGTTCCGCTGCGCTCGGTTCATATTCGCCAGGCGGTCGGCATCATGATCAGAACGGTGCTCGCCTTTACGTTATTGCTGCTATGGATCGGGGGGATGATCGTTGCGTTGGCCGGCGCATGGGGCGAATCCGCGCGCGTTGTATGAGCAATGCGGATTGGCCCCTCCGAACGAATACATTGATTTCAGCGTCAATACGAATCCGTACCGGCTGCCGCCGTCGGCTTGGCCGAACGGCGAGGAATGGATTCGCTGGGCCGGTGAGTATCCGGATTCGGAAGCGAAGGCGCTCAGGGAGCTCGTTGCCAAGCAGGAGCAGATTCGACCCGGACAAGTGCTGGTGACGAACGGGGCAGCGGAGGCGATTTATTTGTTGGCCGCGCTATTTGCCGGCCGGCGCGTCGGCATCTTGGAGCCGACGTTTTCCGAGTATCGGCGCGCCTGCCTTGCTTACGGATGCGAAGTCAAGTCTTTGCTGGCAGAGGAAAACCGCGGTTTTTCGTACGACATTGACCAAGCGGCGGCATGGGCAGCGGAATGCGACGCGGTTTTTTTCTGTCATCCGAACAATCCGACCGGAACCGTGATGCCGGAGCGTGATCTCCGCTCGCTCGTCGCTGCAGCGGACCAAGCGGGGACGTATATCGTGGTGGATGAGGCGTTCTATCCGTTTTGGCGCGGCGGATTTACAGCCATGCGGTGGCTGGATCGCTATCCGCGCCTCATTGTGCTTCGATCGTTGACGAAAATCCATCATCTGGCCGGCGCGCGCCTTGGTTATGTTGCTGCCGACGAGGCGGTGATCGCTTCGCTGAAAACGCATCAGCCGCCATGGAGCACAAACGGCATCGCCCAACAATTGGCGCTTCGTTTCATGGCGATGGAATCGTTTGTCAAGTGGACGAAAGAACGGATCGCCGCCGAGCGGGAGCGCGTGTTTCGGTCGCTGCCGGCCGGCCGGTATGCCGTCTCGCCATCGGTCGTGAACTTTTATTTGTTGCGTCCGCGTTCAGGGCGGACAGAGGAGCTGTTTTTTCATTTGTTGAAGGAAGGGGTTGTGCCGCGCCATACGATGAATTTCCCGGGGCTTGACGGCCGCTACATCCGGCTCGCCGTCAAAACGCAGGTGGAAAACGACCGGCTGCTTGAGGCGCTTGAGAGGTGGGATGGATGATCGTGTTTGTGAGCGGCGCGGTGCGCAGCGGCAAAAGTGAAGCGGCAGAGATGTGCGCCATCCGGCTTTCTCGCGGCGGTCGGCTTCACTATATCGCCACCGCGCAGGCAATGGATGAAGAAATGGAAGCGCGCATCCGCCGTCATCAAGAGCGGCGCGCGGCGCAGGCCGCGCATTGGACAGTGTGGGAAAACCCGTTCTCTTCTCAGGAGATTGCCGCTTCCCTGCGCCCAGATGATGTCGTCCTGCTTGATTGCTTGACGGCCTGGCTGGCTTACGAACTGTTTTCCGGGGAACATTGGAAAACAGAAGAGGACGACCGGGCCACCGCACGCCGCTTGCTTGACGGAGTGCGGGCGTGGGATGCCGCCTGCCGCGCGGTCGTGATTGTATCGAACGAGCTGTTTGCCGGGGGTGTTCCGGATGATCCTGGCACATTTCGCTACATGAAAACGCTTGGCTCGCTTCACCAACAGTTGGTCGCGGAAGCGGCGGCCGCCGCGGTCGTTGAATGCGGCCTTCTCCGCGTGAAAAAAGGGCGGTGGCCGGGATGAAGCAAGCATGGAACGGATGGCTGTTGGCGCTGCAGCTGTTTACCACGATCCCGATTCGGCGCTCGATCGAATGGAACGCCGCCCATGTCCGCTGGCTCGTGCGCTGTATGCCGCTTGCGGGGGCGCTGATCGGGGCGCTTTCGGCCGGAGTGTATGCACTCTTTTCCTCGTTTTCATTCAGCTCGCCGCTTGTTTGGGCGCTTCTTCTTCTTTGGCTTGGCATTTGGATGGCCGGGGGATGCACGCTGACGGCTTTATGGATGTGAGCGACGCGTTTTTTTCGTACCGCGACGTCAAGCGGCGGCAAGAGATCATGTCCGATTCGCGCGTCGGCGCGTTTGCGGTGTTGTCGCTTATTTGTTTGTTGTCATTTCGTTGGCTGTTTCTGTACGAATCGCTCCAGACAGGCGTTCCGCCGGCGCTGTTCGCCGCCGTTCCGCTGTTGTCGCGGGCCGGGGCTGCCTGGCTTCTTTCCGTCGGCAAGCTGGCAAAGCCGACAGGAATGGCGGCATCGCTTCGCGAATATAGTTCATGGCGTGATGCCATTTGGGCGCTTGGACTCGCTTTTGTATTGCTTTCGCTTCTTTGTGCATCCACCGCCATTTCGGTGCAAACAGGGGCGGCGCTGGCTGCAGCGGCTGTCGTTTTGGCAGCGGCGGCCAAGCCGTGGGCAGAAAAACAGTTTGGCGGCATCACCGGTGATGTGCTCGGCGCGCTGATCGAAGGAGGAGAGACGGTGCTATGGGGCGTCATTTGGCTCTTACACTCATCCGTCATGGGATGACGGAACAAAACCGACGTCGGGCGTATATCGGCTGGACGGACGCGCCGCTTGCGGCCGCGGAGCGCAATCGGTTGTGCCGTTTGCAGCTTGAGCGGCCGTATCCGGTCGACTGCATGGTCACAAGCGACCTTCACCGCTGTCGAGAAACGGCCGCCTTGCTGTTTGGCGGACGCGGGGCAGATTGGTGCACCAGCCGCTGGCGCGAGCTTCACTTTGGCGCTTGGGAAGGAAAAACGTTTGCTGAGCTGGAAGCGGAGCCCGCCTACCGCCAATGGCTTGCGTCGCCCTTTTCTGCGGCGCCGCCCGGCGGGGAGCGTTATGCCGACTTTCAAGCGCGCATCAAACAGGCGCTTGCGGAGACGATAGCTTTCGCTGAGCGGGCGGGCGCCCGTCATGTGGCTGTCATCACCCATGGCGGCCCGATTCGCCTCCTGCTCGAGCAGTATGCGCCCGATGCCCGTTCGTTCTGGGAATGGGAGGTGCCATTTGCCGGCGGATATACGTTGGAATCGACGATCGAGCGTTGGAAAGGGGGAGAGCGGTGCATTTCGTTATCGGCGGTGCGTTTCAAGGAAAACGAAAATGGGTGAGGGAACGGTATGGAATAAGCGACGGTGTTCATATCGTATGGCATGACGGCTATCAGGAGCCATACAGGTGGCCGGATGGCGCCAAGACGGCGAAAACAGTTGTCTTGGATGGGCTCGAAGCCGCCATCCGCCCTTGTCCGGACCCAGACGAGTGGGAATCCTATTTCCGCGCTTGGCAGCGGTGGGAAGCGGCAGTGTCTGGCCGCACAGTCGTCTGGATCGGCACCGATGTGACGCAAGGCGTTGTTCCGGTTGATCCACAAGAGCGGCGCTGGCGCGACGCCGTGGGAATGTGCTACCAGCGACTAGCTTCCTTGTGCTGCCGCGTCGACCGCATTTGGTGCGGACTGGCGGAACGATTGAAATAAGGGGGAGAGGAAAAGTGAAATTGTATACGCGAACAGGAGACCAAGGAAAAACGAGTTTAGTCGGCGGGCGCGTGGACAAAGACCATTTGCGCGTCGAGGCGTACGGAACGATTGACGAGGCGAATTCGTGCATCGGATGGGCGCTTGCGTTATTGGCCGGCGATGAACGGTTTCGCGACCTTTGCGCTGAGCTGCAAAAAATCCAGCACGAGCTGTTTGACTGCGGCGGCGACTTGGCCATCGTCAACGGCAAGCTTCCGTATAAGGTGACCGAGGCGATGGTCACATTTTTAGAAGAGCGCATTGATGCGCACGTGCAAGAAGCGCCGCCATTGCAAAAATTCATTTTGCCGGGCGGCTCCAAGGCGGCTGCGGCGCTCCATATGGCGCGTACGGTGGCAAGACGGGCGGAGCGGTGCATCGTTTCCTTGCAAAAAGCGGAGCCGATCAACGATGTTGTGCTCAAATATATGAACCGCCTGTCCGATTATTTGTTCGCCGCTGCCCGGGTCGTGAATGCGCGTTTAGGGGTGAAGGACATCGAGTATGAACGGAGCGCGATTGTGTTCCGCGACAAGGAGGAGAAACAATGAACCGCCGCTTGGCTTGGATGGCTGTTTGTTTAGCGCTTTCGGTTGCCGGGTCGTTCATCAAGCTGCCGACGTTTGTCGGCAGTATCGCGTTAGACAGCGCTCCGGCACTCGTTGCCGCCGCCATCCTTGGTCCGCGCGCCGGAGCGGCGGTTGCAGGGCTGGGGCACCTCGTTTCGGCGGTGGTCGGCGGGTGGCCGCTCGGCCCGTTCCATTGGCTTGTCGCATTGGAAATGGCCGGGCTTGGCGCCCTGTTCGCCGTGCTGCATCGGCGGGGATGGAAAATCGGCAGCGCCGTCGTCTTTTTCATCGGCAATGCGTTGTTAGCACCGCTGCCGCTTGCGGTTTCGTTCGGCTGGCCGTTTGTCCTTGCCGTCATTCCGCCGCTTTCCGCCGCCGCTTTGGCCAACGTGTTGATCGCGCTGGCCGTTGCCCCGGCGGCTGCCCGTTTGATGACGAAGGCGGGGGCGCCGCATGCGTGATGTGCTCTTCCTTCCATTGACTGACGGCAGAGAGCTCGCCATTGCCGCAGACGGCTCGGCGGCGGTCGGGGAGAAGCCGGGCGATGCGGTATATGCTCCCGCGGAGACGGTCGCATATTTTGCCGCCCGCGTCGCCTTGATGGAATTGCTGAGCGTCGGGGCGGAAGCAAACGCCGTCGTCTTGCAAAACTTCGTGGCTGATGACCGATGGGAAGCGCTTTGCCGCGGCATTGAACGAGCGTGCCATGAACTTTCCCTTCGCCTTCCGGTCACCGGCAGCACGGAATCGAATTTTTCCACCGTCCAGTCGGCGCTTGGCGTGATGGCGGTCGGAACGGTGGCGGCCGAACGGAAGCGGATCGGCGTCACGCCGGAGGGAGCGAAGTTTGCCGTCATCGGCCGCCCGCTCGTCGGCCCGGCCGTGCTGGCGCATCCTCAATGGGTCGCGCCGCTTTCGCTGTTTGTTGAGCTTCTCGCCTCTCCGTCTGTTTATGAGCTCGTTCCGATCGGTTCCAAAGGCATTTACTACGAATGGATGCAGCTGTTGGCCGCCAACGGCCGCCAAGGGCGGGCTTGCGCCTGCCCGCTGCCGCTTTTTGCCTCTGGCGGCCCGGCGACGTCGTTTTTGATCAGCTATGACCGGGCGGCAGAGGGCGCATTGCGGAAGCAAGCCGGCCGCCTCTTTTTTCCGCTCTTTGCCGAGCGATAGCCGGTTCGCTCGGCCGTCTTCCTTTTTCGTCCAAAAAAATGGTTCCCTTTTTGTATGGAACCCGTTATCATGAAGATAACGGAATGGTTCGGCTTTGGTCCATGGAAACGAATAGGGGGAGAGACACGATGGACCCCGTTTTTGAACAGTTGTACGAACAATATCACGATGATTTGTTTAATTTTTTGTTTTACATGGTGCGAAATCGAGAGCATGCCGAAGATTTAGTGCAAGAAGTGTATGTGAAAGTGCTGCGTTCGTACAAACGGTTTAAAGGGCAATGCAGTGAAAAGACGTGGCTGCTGTCCATTGCGCGCCATGTGGCGATCGATTTTTTTCGCAAGCAAAAACGGCGCCAGTGGGTGAAGGCATCGGAGTGGAGCGAGGAGCAGCTCGGCGCCGACGAGCCGATGCCGGAGGAAATCGCGATTCAAAACGAGGAAATTCAACTCATGTACCGCTGCTTGGCGCGCTGCACGGTCGACCAACAGCTTGTGCTCGTCCTCCGGTTCATCCAGTCGCTGTCGATTGCTGAAACGGCGGCTGCGCTCGGCTGGACGGAAAGCAAAGTGAAAACAACGCAGCATCGCGCGTTGAAGGCGCTGAAACAATATATGGAGGAAGAGGCCGAACGGGAGGAGTGGCGGCATGAAAAAATTTCCCTGGAATGAGCGATGCATCGAACATAACCTTGAGCAGCTGCCCTTGGTGAAAGACCGGCGCACAAAAGAGGCTGTTTACGAACGGCTTCAGCGCGCCCAGCGCAAGATGCGCTGGAGACGGCGCTGGCTTCCGGCGGCGTCGATGGCCCTCTTTCTTGCAGTTGTTGCCGTCGGGATGAATGCGGCCGTTCCGGAGCGCGCGGAACAGCAGCAGCGATCCTCGACCGTCAAAATGCTGCGAGCCGGGAGCGCTTCCCCCAAGTCGAGACGATAATGGCCGCTGATGCGGCGCCGGCACAGGAAGATGCCGGCGTCATGGTGGTCGGCTTGCCTGATGAGGCAAACGGCCGTGTGGTGCCAGTGGCGGTTCCGCTCAGCGGCCGATTGGCCCCCGAAGAGCGGTTCACGGCAGCGCTGCGCGTGCTTGGGCGCTCTCCGCTGCGGGCGGCGTCCGCTTGGTTTAATGGAGTGGTCATTCAGCCGGCCGCCGGGGGGACGGGAGAATGGATGGTGCACGTCCCGGCTCATCACCGTGTGTTTTCGGCCAGCCGCAAAGAGCAGAAGCTGTTTGTCGACGCTCTCGTCGAAACAGCGCGGCAAATGGGGGAGCGGCGCCTCCGCTTTTTCACCGGAGAGAAGGAAGGGCTTGAGTTGCCGGCGCTCGGAATGGTAAAAGCAACAAAAATCAAGGAGCGGCAGCGAATGTATTATAAAAACAGCGCTTCGTTCGGCTATACAGTGCTCGTCCCGGCGCCGGGCAGCGCTCGCACGTTTCCGGAGGCGCTGAAGCAGATGAAAACATCGACGATCCGCGGGCTCGAGCCGGCCATTCCGCCGGGAGTGAAAGTGGAGCTGGCTGATATGGATGCGCGGCATGCGACGGTCCGGATTCAGCTGGCCGCTCAGCCGCGTGCGGAGGACGCGGCGCGCATGGCGGAGGCTGTGCTGCTGACAGCGAAAGAGTTTGGCTTCCGTGAGGTGACGTTCGCGGCTGACGGTTTGTCGAACTTGGGCCCGTACCCGGTTGGAACGCGAATCCGCGTGCCGGCCGGGCCGAACGCTCTGTTGATGGCGGCCGGCCGGTAGCCGCCGTTTGCGTCGTTTTGTTACGATCTTCACTTTGTTGTTCTATCGGGGATGATGTTGGCATAAGACATATATGGCGCAAAGAAGGCAAGGAGGGGTGGCAGATGGATGATCTCATGACACGGCTCTTGGCGGTCGCCGGCGTCGCGGTATGCGTCGGGCTGTTGTTTCTCGTCGGCGCGAACGGATGATTGGATGACGATTCGCCAAATGGTTGTCCTTTCTTGCGGTGATGCGTTATAATGAAAAAAACAGCAGGAGGGGAGAAACACTGTGCTGACTGATTATCACAACCATTTGGAGCGGGGGACGCTGACGCTCGATTATTTGCGCCAGTTCACTGATGAGGCTGCGAAAAAAGGCATTCAGCATTTTGGCATTTCCGAGCATGCGTACCATTTTTACCAAACGAAAAACATTTTGTCCAACCCGTGGGTGGAGGCGCGCCGGTGCTACGATATGGCCGACTATGTCCGCCTGTTCCATGAAGCGTGGGATGCCGGAATCGACGTGAAAATGTCGATTGAAATGGATTACACCCCCGGCAAACATGAGGAAATGGCCGCGTTTATCCGCTCGTACGAGTTTGACTATGTCATCGGTTCGATCCATTGGGTCGACGATTTCGGCATCGACTTAGTCGAGTTCCGCCGTGAATGGGAACGGCGCGATTTGTATGATACATATCGCAAATACTTCGATCAAGTCGTAACGCTCGCCGAGTCGAACTTATTTGATATTATCGGCCATTTGGATTTGGTGAAAATTTTTAAATACGTTCCGGAAGATGAAGAGTTTTTGCTTGAGCAATACGACCGGGCGACGACAGCGCTCGCCAATTCGAAAACATGCGTTGAGATCAGCACCGCCGGGCTGCGCAAGCCGGTCGGCGAACTGTATCCCGACCCGCGGCTGTTGAAAATGTGCTACGACAAAGGCATTCCGATCGTGCTGTCATCCGATGCACACGTGCCGGGCGATGTCGGCGCCGACTTTGACAAGGCGGTCGAACTTGCCCGCAGCGTCGGCTATACCGAACTCATGACGTTCTCGAAAGGCGAGCGGAAAGCGGTGCCGCTCGGTTAAGCGGAATGGACGGCGGAAACAGGCCGCCATGCACAGAAGGCAGCCACAGCGCCTGTTGCAAGGCGCTGCGCCGCCAACGATGAAAAAAGCAGGCTTCCCGTTTGGGAACCCTGCTTGTTTTGTTTTCGTTACGCTTCGAGCCGTTTGACGGTTTCAATATCGTCAATTTGCGCCAGCGCTTGTAATACTGCGTCATCGACCGGTTTGTCGAGCGATAGGATCATCATGGCTTTTCCGCCCGCTTCTTGGCGGCCGACTTGCATCGTGGCGATGTTGACGTTATGCGCCCCGAGCACGTTCCCGACTTTCCCGATCATCCCCGGGCGGTCGTGGTGCTGAATGTAAAGGAGATGGCCTTCCGGCGCGAAATCGATCGTGACGCCGTCAAAATGGACGATGCGGTCGCCGTAGTTCGGCACGTGCGTTCCTTTGATCGTAAACGTTTTGTTCTCGCCATGGACAGTGAGCGAAATGCAGTTTGCATAGCCGTGCGTCTCATCAGAGAATTTTTCGCCGTACGTGATGCCGCGCTCTTTGGCGACCATGGCGGCGTTTACCTCATTGACGGTGGAAGCGACGCGCGGCCGCAGGAAGCCGGCAAGCAAGCTGCGAGTGATGTACGTCGTTTCCAAATCGGCGACCGTGCCGGCGTAGGTGACCGACAACTCTTGAACCGGGATGTTCATAAACTGCGATGCAATTAAACCGAGCTTTCGGCCTAAATGATAGAATGCTTGAATTTTCTCATAGACGTCTTTCGACAGCGCCGGCAGGTTGATCGATGATGTGACCGGCTGCCCTTCAAAAAAGTGGAGCAGCTCTTCAGCGACTTGGGTGGCAACGTTCAGTTGCGCTTCAACCGTCGACGCCCCTAAATGCGGCGTAACGATGACATTATCAAACGCCAGCAGCGGGTGGTCGCCCGGGGGCTCCTGTTCAAAGACGTCGAGAGCGACGCCGGCGACATGGCCGCTTTCCAAAAACGGAATGAGCGCCTGCTCATCAATAATGCCGCCGCGAGCACAGTTGATTAAGTATACTCCTTTTTTCGTCTTCGCCAAATTTTCCGTGCCAAGCAAGCCTCTTGTTTCTTTCGTCAGCGGTGTATGAACGGTGATGATGTCGGCGGCTGCCAGCACCTCATCAAGTGAATGGGTGGAGACGCCGAGCTTCTCCGCCCGCTCTTTCGTCAAAAACGGGTCGTAGACGTGCACGGTCATGCCGAACGCCCGCGCCCGCTTTGCTACTTCTGATCCGATGCGGCCGAAGCCGATGATGCCCAATTTCTTGCCGAACAGCTCGTTGCCGACAAACGCCGAGCGGTTCCATTCCCGCGATTTGACCGAAATGTGCGCTTGCGGGATGCGGCGGACGAGCGCAGCCATCATGGCAAACGTATGCTCTGCGGCGGAAATCGTATTGCCGTTCGGCGCGTTAATGACGACAATGCCGCGTTTCGTCGCGGCGTCGACGTCAATGTTGTCGACGCCGACCCCGGCGCGGCCGACAATTTTCAGCTTCGGCATTTTCGCCAACAATTCTTCCGTCACTTTCGTTGCGCTGCGCACAAGCAAGGCGTCAAACGTGTGCAATTCGTCCTCCGCTTCGCTCACGTTTTTTTGAACGATGTCGATGTGCGCCGATGTGCGGAGCGGCGCCAAGCCTTCTTCGCTAATGGCGTCGGAAACGAGTACGCGAACCACAGCAGGTGCCCCTTTCTGTTTCGAAGATGTTAAATTTCTGATAATTTAACATAGCAAAGCGCTTTCTGTCAATGGAAAGCGAAGAAGTCATACCAATGACAACGCTTTCTGTTTTGGGGAATGTTCGTGTTTCCAAAAGAAAACCGCCCATATCCAAAGATATAGGCGGGATTGTTCGGAAATAGCTGAGGTTCGCGTTGGATGTACAACGCTTCAGGCGATTATTTTTTGTTTTGTTCGTTGTAGCGGGCGATGCACTCATCGATCAATTTCGCCGCAGCTTCCGGCCCTTCCCATGTGCCGATTTCCGTCCGCTTGCCTTGCAAGTCTTTGTACCGTTCAAAGAAGTGGGCGATTTCTTTCAGCTTGTGTTGCGGCAGGTCTTCGATCGAGCGGACTTCATCAAAGCGCGGGTCTTCGACTGGCACGCCGATGAGCTTGGCGTCCTCCTCGCCGCTGTCAACCATGTTCAAAAAGCCGATGACGCGTGTATCGATGACGCAGCCCGGGAATGTCGGATTCGTTGTGATGACTAAAATGTCGAGCGGGTCGCCATCGAGCGCCAACGTATTTTGCAAGTAGCCGTACTCAGCCGGGTAAAACATCGGGGAGTACAAGACGCGGTCGAGTTTGAAAACGCCCCGCTCTTTGTCGAACTCGTATTTGTTTTGGCTGCCGGTTGGAATTTCGATAAACGCTTCGACAATTTTATTTTCGAATGCCACAACCCGTTCCTCCTTTTTTGGTTGTTATGTACGCATGAAAACTCGCCCGCCGGCGCGCAGGGCGGGCAAGACAATCTTATTGTAGCATGTTCCCTTGCGGCGCGCCACTTGTCAAATGGCATTTTTTCACGCTTTCATCAAAAAACCCTCTTGCCGATTCGGCAAGAGGGGAGATTTCAGTCGAATTTATTTGGATCGCCGTCAAACGGCTCGTCAGCGACTTTGATCGACTCGGTCGGGCAGCCTTCAAACGCATCCATCATATCGTCGATTAAAATGTCCGGCACTTCGACAATCCCTTGGTTGTCGTCAAGCGTGACGTAGGCAATGCCGTCCTCGTCATAATCGTAAATATCCGGAGCTGCCGCGCCGCATGCTCCGCAGGCAATACATGTTTCTTTATCGACAATCGTATACTTTGGCATAAAAATCGAACCTCCCCAATTTTTTGGAAACGGACGGGTCATCTCCGTGTTGCCTGCTCGGAAATGAACTTTTCACTTTTATAATAAGACCGTTCGCCCCGCTTTTCAACTAAAAAATTGTTCTCCTGTATTTTTACACATATGCCCCTTGTTTATTTTTGTTCCAAAATCGTTTTTTCATTGCAAACGGCTTGTGCAATTTTTGTTACAATAGAGGCGGGGGAGGAATCAAAGATGCGGCACGGTTACGCCTCGTTTTTGCTTGCCCACTGCTTGCGCCGCCTAAACGGTGAACGGACGCTGGCAGCGGTGTACCATTTGTTGTCTGGAAAAAAATCAGCCCAGACGCTGCAAGACTGCAAATGGTTTCAACTTGCGCCGTTTTTCGGCACATGGAAAGACGTGACGATGGACCGATTGGAGGAGGCGGCTCTCGTGCTCGTTCGGAAGCAGCGGGCCGCGCCCGTCCATGACCGGACATATATATTGACGGAAAAAGGGCGGCATTGGCTCGATGAACAGGCGGCATGGTTCCCCCGCTATGTGAACGGCTGGCGCTACCATGAGGTCGAGCCGCTTTTTTGGCAGCGGCTGTCGCTCATTGGGCAGACGCTGTCCAACCTCTCCCATGGACAGCGTTTTATCCCCATTTGCCGCGACGAGCGGACGCTGTTATGGGTGAAACAGTATTTGCTGGACAAGAGATCGCGCCAAACGTTGGCGCGGGCGCTTTATGACGAGCTCATCCGGCTGCTTGCGGCTGTTTCTGAAGAAGCGGCGACGGTGTTTGTGCTCCGGTTGACAAGCGCCCGCCGCATCGGCTGGACGGCGGAGCAAATTGCCGCTTGGCTGCAAAAAGATGTGCTGTATGTGCAGTTTCAGTTTCGCAACGTGCTTCATTATATGATGGCTGAAGCCGAAGCCGGGCGCGCCCCGGTGATGGCCGAGCTGATGGCCGGGCTGGCGCCGGTGCAGCTGACACAATCGGCGCAAAAAACGTACGAATGGCTGCAAAAAGGAAAGACGATCGACGAAATCGCCGCCCTTCGGCGCTTGAAAAAAAGTACAATCGAGGATCATGTCGTCGAGCTGGCCGCCAATGTGCCCGATTTTTCGATCGCCCCGTTTGTCGCCGCTGAAAGGGCGGCGGCGATCCAGGCCGCGGCGCGGGCGCTCGGGACGCGCAAGCTGAAGCGTATTCGCGAGGCGCTTGGCGGAATAGCGAGTTATTTTGAAATTCGGCTCGTGTTGGCAAAGGAAGTGGGACGTTGGATGAATTAACGAAAACATTGCATGAGCGGTTCGGGCACGTGTCGTTTCGGCCCGGACAGCGCGATGTGATCGAAGACGTGCTCAGCGGGCGCGATGTGCTGGCGATGCTGCCGACTGGAAGCGGCAAATCGCTTTGCTATCAGCTGCCGGCGTATTTCCTCCCGGGGAGCGTGCTCATTGTCTCGCCGCTCGTCTCCTTAATGGAAGATCAAGTCGAGCAGCTGCGCCGGCGCGGTGAAAAGCGCGTTGTCGCGTTCCATAGTTTGCTTGATGCGGAAGAAAAATGGCACGCCCTCACCTCGCTTCCAGATTTTCGCTTTATTTATGCCTCACCGGAAATGCTGCAATCTGAAACGTTTTTGGCGGCGCTCCGGCGCGCTCGTGTTTCGTTGTTTGTCGTCGATGAGGCGCATTGCATTTCACAGTGGGGTTATGATTTTCGCCCGGACTTTTTGAAGCTCGGAGCGGTCCGCCATGCGCTCGGTTCGCCGTCGTGTCTGGCGCTGACGGCGACGGCTACGCCGGAAGTGCAGGAGGACATCATCCGCACGCTCGGGATGGAGCGGACGCGCCGCCATATTTATTCCGTCGACCGCCCGAACATCGCCTTGGCGGTGGAACATTGCTTATCGGTTGAGGACAAAGCTGCGCGCTTGGCCGAATGCGCGAAACGGCTCCGAGGACCGGGGATCGTGTACTTTTCAAGCCGGCAGTGGGCTGAAGAAATGGCGCGCCGGCTGGCGCAAAACGGGGCGGGGCGGGTCGCCTATTACCACGCCGGCATGGATGGGGAACAACGGCTGCTTGTGCAGCAGCAGTTTTTATATGACGAGCTCGACATCGTTTGTTGCACAAGCGCGTTCGGCATGGGGGTGGACAAAGGAAACGTCCGTTTTGTGCTTCACTTTCATATGCCGGCCCAGCTTGAGGCGTATGTGCAGGAAATCGGGCGCGCCGGGCGTGACGGGGCGCCAAGCCTTGCGGTATTGTTTTACGCGGACGGCGACCGGGCGATCGCCCAGGCGGTCGCCGAAGCGGAGCTTCCCGACTCGGCTGCGCTCCGCGAGTGGTGCCGGCGGCTGCCGGAAGACGACGTCGGCGGTGGATGGCGCGCTATGGTTGATGCCGGCGGATTTACGGACATACAAAAACGGCTGTTGGCGTACTTTTTAGAATGGGGACAAACAGCGGCGCCCGAACAGCTGACGGCCGCGGCGAAGGAGCGGCTGTATGAACGGATGGCCGCTGCCATCGAGGCGCGGCGGCGTTGGAAGCGGAAAAAATTGCGCGAAATGGAGGAATGGGTGCACGCCTCTTCATGCCGGCGCGTGGCGATTGTCCGCGCGTTCGGGGAGGAGCTATCGGACAAACCGGATGCTTGCTGCGACAACTGCGGCCTGGAGACGGACCGTTTTATGACGGACGGCCGCCGTCCCGAGGCGGCGCCCGTCCGGCCTTGGCGCGAGGAGCTATGGCATATGTTTTTCGGCGGGAGGCGGCGCGATGAGGCGGCAAAGTGAACAAATCAAACAGATGACAGACCGCGAAGTGCTCATCCATCTTTATATTACGCAAGGGTTGCTGCTGCTTTTGGCCGGCGGCAGCTCGCTGTTTTTATTTGCTCGGGAGGAGTGGCGTCGGCTTTGGCAGTTTGAGTTGCGCGATGTGCTCGTGTACGGAGCCGGCGGGGCGGCGTTCGTGCTCGCTGCCGAGTTTTTGGCGATGCGCTATTTGCCGGACGACTGGCATGATGACGGCGGCGTCAATGAAAAAATATTCCGCGGCCGCTCGATTCCGCATCTCTTTTTTTTATGTGCGCTCATTGCGGTGACGGAAGAATGGCTGTTTCGCGGCATTGTGCAGACGCATTGGGGGCTCTGGGCGGCAAGCGCCATTTTTGCCGTGCTGCACGTCCGTTATTTGGAAAAATGGTTTTTGTTTATGGTCGTCGTGCTGCTCAGTCTCTTTCTCGGCGTCCTTTACGAACAGACTGACAGCTTATGGGCCGCCATCACCGCTCACTTTTTGATCGATTTTGTGCTTGCTTTACATGTGCGGCTCAAACGGGGGGCAGAGGAAGAAAGGGAGTGAAGCGATGGAAGAAGCATCGGGGCGCCTGGCGCGGAAAAAACGTCCACCGTCAAGCACGGGGGCGCCGCCATCGCGCCTAAAACGGCGGCGGCAAAAAGAGGAGCAAAAACGAAAATACATTCCCGCCCGTTTGCTCGCGTTTTTGTTTTTCACGCTGCCGGCTGCGGTGACGGCTGTTTACTATGCCCAGTCAAAGCCTGGAACGGTCACAGTCGTCCGCCATGAGGAAAGCGGCAGCCGGGAGACGGTGCGCATTATTCAAGAAGATGGCGCGAAGGCGGAACAAACATCAGAGCCGAAGCGCGCCGCGGGTGACGAGGCAAAAAGCGAATCCGACGCGCAGACCATCACCCATGTGGTGGCGGCGAACGAAACGCTCTATAGCATTGCGATGAAATATTACGGCACGCCTGCCGCCATGGAGATCATCAAAAAAGAAAACGGCTTGTCAACGAGCCGGCTCGAGCCGGGGCAAACGTTGCGCATTCCACTCCCCGCTCAGACGGAATAAGCGGTTGCGCCCGCCGGCCGAAAAAATGGCCGTGCGCGTTCCCCTTTGTTCTAATCTGTCTGTTGCCCGCATATGATGGACAATAGAATACGGACAAGGGGGAGAGCGCCATGACCCGGTTTCCGGATGAATTTTCCCTCGATGAAGTGACAAAAGAAATGTTGCTTGCCGTCATTGAAAAAAAGAAAAAATGGGAGCGGCTTGAAAAGCGGTCGACGCTTTTGCAGGCGGCCGCGTTGGCCAGCTTGGCCGCGTTCCTTCTTTATATCATTGCCAACGCTGCAGCGATCACGGCGTGGAGCGAACGATTCGCCTGGTTTTTTGCCGCCCCGGCCCACATTTTCATCTTGCTCCTGTTATGTACGGTGTATTGGCTGGCTGTTTATTATAAAGGAAAAAGTGAAAAGGCGGAAGACGACTTTCATGCCCTCCGCTGCGAAATTATCCAGAAAAGCATCGATTTATGGAAAAATGAAGAACAATGGAATGGGCGCCACCGGCTGTTTGAATGGCTGAAGAGGGAGTACGACATCAACCTATATTATGAAAACAGCTGAATGGAGGGTCCATCCAGCTGTGTTTTGTTTAGAATATTTTTTTCTGGCCGCGCTCTTCTTTCAAAATTTCCACTGCTTCGCGGAATCGTTGCGCATGGATGATTTCCCGCTCGCGCAAAAAGCGGAGCCCATCGTTTAAATCCGGATCGTCGCTCATGTTGATGATCCATTGGTAGGTGGCGCGCGCTTTCTCTTCAGCGGCGATGTCTTCGTACAAGTCGGTGATAGGGTCGCCTTTTGCTTGAATATACGTCGCCGTAAACGGGTTGCCGGCGGCGTTATGGTAAAAGAGGGCGTGCTCATGATCGACGTAATGAGGCTCAAGGCCGGCTTCTTTCAGCTGCTCCGGCGTCGCGTCTTTCGTCAGTTTGTACACCATTGTCGCGATCATTTCCAAATGAGCGAGTTCTTCGGTGCCGATGTCGTTAAGCAGCCCGATCACTTTCGGGGGCAGCGTATAACGTTGGTTTAAGTAACGGAGCGCAGCAGCGAGCTCCCCGTCCGCTCCGCCGTACTGTTCGATCAAATATTTTGCCAGCCTCGGGTTGCACGTGCTGACGCGGACCGGGTACTGCAATTTTTTTTCATAAATCCACATGATCCGTTCCTCCTTGCGCTCGTGATGGATCAGCTACACTTGCCAAGGCCACGGCGTGTCGTCCCAATTCCACGGGTAGTTCGAATAGCTATGGCCGAACTGCTCAAGCGGGCCGTAGGCGGCTTCAAACTGTTTTTTCAGCTGCTTCCGCTTTTGCGCGAGTTGGTTAAATTGTTGAATCGCCTGGTAATCGGTTGGATGGGTGTCTAAATAAAGCGTGAGCTCAACGAGGGCAAAGTCGACAGCCTGCAGCTCCTCGAGCTGCTCATAATACTCCTTTGGCATTTGTTTCATGAGCCATCACCTTTTGTCTTCGTTTCGTAAGGGCTGTAATACGGGTCGTAAAACACTTGCCAAAGCGTTCCTTTCATTAATGCTTCGCGAAGCGGAAATTGCGGCAAGTTCGGCGGCTGGAATCCGACGTACAAGTTCGGCGCGGTGACGTACGTTTTGACACGGATCGGCGGGCACGGGTCAAACGGGCTGATGTACGGCTCATATTGTTTGCGGGTCGTAAACATAAAACCCCCCCTTTTTTTGGCAAAGTTCAGTCTATATGTATGATGGAGCCATGTCGTTCATGCCTGTTTGCCATGACGAATAATGAGGATCGGGTTAAGGAGGAAACCATGGGCCGTCTATCGATGACCGCCATGGCCGCTATTTTGTGCACGTATTTGTTTTTTCGCTGGCTGTCGCCGCTTGAGCCGTTCTCGCTGGAGCGATTTTTGACCGATTTGCTGTTTGCCCCACTGCGGACATGGCTTGCGCTCGTTTGCTTTTGGTTCGGGGCGGCTGCCAACGGGGCGCTCATCCGCGCGGTAGTCGGCGGGACGGTGCGCCTGTTGTCCGGCCGGCGGCTCCGCTTAGGCCAATGGTTGTTCAGCTTGGCGGCGCTCGGCCATTTTTATTGGGCGTTTCGGTTTCATTGGCGGCTGGCGGCGCTTTTTTTCGTTTTTTCCTTTTTTTATGGTATGATGACGATGAGAGACCGCCGGTTGACGAAAGATGACCGGCTTTAGCAGGAGGAAGTATGGTCATCGGGGGAATGATCACGAGTTTTCTTGTTTTGCTTGGTTATATGTGGAAAGAAGCGCACAGCAACCGGGTCCGTCATGTGACGCTGTCATTTCCTCATTTTCCCGACCATTGCCCGCCGCTTACAATTTTTTTTATTTCTGATATTCATCGGCGGGTCGTTTCGTTTCGCATGCTTGAGGAAGTGAGGAGAAAGGCTCACCTCGTCGTGATTGGCGGGGACTTAGTTGAAAAAGGGGTGCCGGAAGCGCGCGTCCGCGAAAATGTGCGCCGGTTGCAAGCGGTCGCTCCCGTTTATTTTGTCTGGGGAAACAATGATGACGAGGTCGACTACGATCTTCAATCATTGCTCGAGGAAGAGCGCGTCCATGTGCTCAAAAACAAAGCGAAAGTATGGGAGCACGGCGGTGTGCCGGTCGCGCTCATCGGCGTCGGTGATGTAAGCCGGAAGGAGGCGGATATCGATCGGGCGCTTGAACACGTTCCGCCTCAATCGTTCCGTATTTTAGCCTGCCATAATCCGGCGATCGTTGCCCGCCTGAGGGAGGAACACTACATTTCACTCGTGCTAAGCGGTCATACACATGGCGGGCAAATTCGGTTGTTTTCGTTTGGGTTGTATGAGAAAGGAGGGCTCAAATGGCGCAACAACACCGCGTTGTTTACGAGCAATGGCTACGGGACGACCGGAGTGCCGCTTCGCCTCGGAGCGCCGGCAGAGACTCATCTCATCACGATTGTGCCCGGAAAACTGACACTCGAGAAAAAATGCTTGTCTAAAACCGGGGAAACGATGTAAACTCATTAATAACAACAAACGAACCAATTGCCGCTTGCGTCATACAATAACGGTAAGAGATGGCTCTGTAGGTAAGGAGGGGTGCCGATGCGTCTTGAGCGCTTGACCCACAACAAAATCAAAATTTTCTTGACGTTTGACGATTTGCTGGACCGCGGGTTGACGAAAGACGATTTATGGAAAGATACGTTTAAAGTCCATCAGCTGTTCCGCGATATGATCGAGGAAGCAAGCGAAGAGCTCGGTTTTGAAGTGAACGGATCGATCGCGGTCGAAGTGTACTCTTTACCGGCGCAGGGCATGGTCGTTATCGTTACGAACGAAGGCGACTACGACGACATGGAAGAAGAATTCGCCGACGATTATATCGAAATGCAAGTAACGCTCGATGAGAGCGATGACATATTTTACGAATTCCAAACGTTTGAAGATGTCATCCAGCTCGCTCATCGCCTGCATGCGGTCGGCTGCCTCGACGGCACGCTTTATTCGTACCAAGGCCGCTTTTACTTGCATGTTCCCGAAGAGCCGCCGATTCCGCTCGACAACTTTGTCGCCTTGCTGGCCGAGTTTGGCAACCCGGCTACGATAACGATACATCGTGTGCAAGAATATGGGAAGCGGCTGATTGAACGCCGCGCGATCGAACAGCTCGTTCGTTATTTCCGCGCCAACTAAGGCATAGAAAGACTCCTTGAAATGGACAAGGAGTCTATTTTTTTGCGCCAACTGTTCGACGCCGCTTCGCCATTTTTCCTTTGCATCCGGCCACAGAAGGTGTATACTATGACATGAAAGGCGACAAATTATTATAGCGAGCTTATAGGAGGTTTACGTATGGCAGCCGATAAGCATACGGAAGAGAAAGAACAACAATACGACGTGCTGGCGTCGACACAAATTGTTATACATAGAGCGTTGGAAAAGCTCGGCTACCCGGAAGAAGTGTATGAGCTCCTGAAAGAGCCGATCCGCGTGTTGACAGTCCGCATTCCGGTGCGCATGGACGACGGGTCGGTGAAAATTTTTACCGGCTACCGCGCGCAACATAACGATGCCGTCGGTCCGACGAAAGGCGGCGTGCGTTTCCATCCTGATGTGACGGAACGAGAAGTGAAAGCGCTGTCGATTTGGATGAGCTTAAAGTGCGGCATCGTCGACTTGCCATACGGCGGCGGCAAAGGCGGCATCGTCTGCGATCCGCGCACGATGTCGTTCCGCGAGCTTGAGCGGCTAAGCCGCGGCTACGTGCGCGCCATCAGCCAAATCGTTGGACCGACAAAAGACATTCCGGCGCCGGATGTGTTTACGAACTCGCAAATTATGGCGTGGATGATGGATGAGTACAGCCGAATCCGCGAGTTCGATTCGCCAGGGTTTATCACCGGGAAGCCGCTTGTCCTCGGCGGTTCGCACGGCCGGGAAACGGCGACGGCCAAAGGAGTGACCATTTGCATCCGCGAGGCGGCGAAAAAACGCGGCTTGTCGCTCAAGGGGGCGCGCGTCGTCGTTCAAGGGTTCGGCAACGCCGGCAGCTATTTGGCCAAATTTATGCACGACGCCGGGGCGAAAGTCGTCGGCATTTCCGATGTGTACGGCGCGCTGTACGACCCGAACGGGCTCGACATCGACTATTTGCTTGAACGGCGCGACAGCTTTGGCACGGTGACGAAGCTGTTTAAAAATACGATTTCGAATCAAGAGCTGCTTGAGCTCGATTGCGATATTTTGGTGCCGGCGGCCATCGAAAACCAAATTACGGCCGAAAACGCTCCGCGCATTAAGGCGAGCATCGTCGTCGAGGCGGCGAACGGGCCGACGACGCTTGAGGCGACGGAAATTTTGACGCAGCGCGGCATTTTGCTCGTTCCGGACGTGCTGGCAAGCGCTGGGGGCGTGACGGTGTCGTACTTCGAATGGGTGCAAAACAACCAAGGTTACTATTGGACGGAAGAAGAAGTGGAACAGCGGCTTGAAAAAGTGATGGTCAAAGCGTTCAACAACGTGTATGAAATGGCGCAGACGCGCCGCGTCGACATGCGCCTTGCCGCCTACATGGTCGGCGTCCGCAAAATGGCGGAAGCGTGCCGGTTCCGCGGCTGGGTGTGAGGCGAGCAAGCAGTGATATTTGCAAGCTTTGGTGAAATCCCCTATCATAAGATAGGGGATTTTGTGCTTCATGCGAGGTGGCAAAAACGATGAAAGAGGAGAAAATCATTATTGTCGGCGGCGGTCCGTGCGGGCTGGCGGCGGCGATTGCTTTGCAAGACGCCGGATTTTCGCCGCTGGTGATCGAGAAAGGAAACATCGTCCATTCGATTTATCGGTTTCCGACGCATCAGACGTTTTTCAGCACGAGCGACCGGCTCGAGATCGGCGGGGTGCCGTTTATTACGGAAAACCGGAAGCCGACGAGAAACCAGGCGCTTGCGTATTATCGTGAAGTCGTTGTCCGCAAACAGCTTCGCATCAATACGTTCGAAGAAGTGAAAGCTATTAAGCGCCAGGAAGACGGGACGTTTCTCGTTGAAACCTCAAAAGCGCTATATCGGGCCCGATACGTGGTCGTGGCCACCGGCTATTACGACCATCCGAACTATATGAACGTGCCGGGGGAAGAGCTGCCGAAAGTGATGCATTACTTTAAAGAAGCGCATCCGTACTTCAACACCGACTGCGTTGTCATCGGCGGCAAAAACTCGAGCGTCGATGCGGCGATGGAGCTCGTCAAAGCTGGGGCGCGCGTGACGGTCCTCTACCGGGGCGGGGAATATTCCAAAAGCATTAAGCCGTGGATTTTGCCGGAATTTGATGCCCTTGTGAAAAAAGGCGTCATTCGCATGGAGTTTCATGCCCATGTGAAAGAGATCACGGAAGATGCGGTCATTTACGAAGTGAACGGGGAGACGAAAACGATCAAAAATGATTTCGTGTTCGCCATGACCGGCTACCATCCGGACCATCGCTTTTTAATGAACATCGGCGTCGGCGTCGATCCGGACAGCGGCCGGCCGCATTATGACCCGGACACGATGGAAACAAACGTGCCAGGGGTGTTTATCGCCGGGGTGATCGCCGCTGGCAACGATGCGAATGAAATTTTTATCGAAAACGGCCGTTTCCATGGAGACGCTATTGCCGCCTGCATCGCCAAGCGCGAACGGGAGGGGTCAGCCAAGCAGCTGCAGTAGCGCTTCTTGGCCAATACATCGACTGGGCATATGACGGCATGCCCTCCTCGAACAATGAACGCTTTGCGGGCAAATGACATTTGCCCGCCGGCGTTCTTGTTCGAGGGAAGAGACAGAAAAGCTTGTGTTCAGCCATATCATTCTTTGGCTCTTCACCAAAAGTTGTACTTGATTTTTTCTGAACATACCCTATTTACGCTTGTGAGGGAAAATCAACAAATCCGTGATTTTGGCACATCTTTGTGCAGGAAACCGCATTGCTTGTCAAGTACATGTTGTGGTGAAGAGCCCATTCTTTGTTTTTTAGTAAAATAATGGATCATCAACACTCGTGTCATGATGCGAAAGCGAGAAAGCGAGGGTGGCTTGCGTGACGAAACGGAAAGTGGTGCTCCTGACAACCGGCGGCACGATTGCGAGCAAGCGAAACGAACGTTCCGGCCGCCTGCGGGCTGGGGCGCTAAGCGGTGAAGAACTCGCGGCGATGTGCCATTTGCCGAAAGAAATTGAAATCATCGTGGAAAGCGTATTTCAATTGCCAAGCATGCATTTGACGTTTTCGCATTGGCTTGAGCTGAAAAAACGGATTGAGGCGCATTTCACCGATCCATCCGTTGATGGCATCGTCGTCACTCACGGAACCGATGCGCTCGAAGAAACGGCCTATTTCCTTGATTTGACGATCGATGACCCGCGGACGATCGTCGTCACCGGTTCGCAGCGGGCGCCGTCTGATTTGGGCAGCGATGTGTACATCAACATCCGCCATGCCATTTACGCCGCGTGCGCCGAGCCGTTGCGTGGGGCGGGGACGGTCGTTGTGTTCAATGAACGCATTTTTGCCGCGAAGTATGTGAAAAAGGAGCATGCTTCCAACATTCAAGGGTTCAACGCATTCGGGTTCGGCTATTTGGGCATTATCGACAACGATGAAGTGCACGTGTACCAAAAGCCGATCCGACGCGAATATTACAAGCTTGTGCGCCCGCTTCCGCCGGTGGACATTGTGAAATGCTACTTGGAAGCGGACGGCAAGTTCATTAAAGCGGCTCGAGAAAGCGGCGTCGCTGGCATTGTGCTCGAAGGGGTCGGCCGCGGGCAAGTGGCGCCAAAAATGGTCGATGAAATCGTCAAAGCCATCGAAGCGGGGATCAAAGTCGTGGTGACGACGAGCGCCGAGGAAGGGGCGGTGTATACAACGTACGATTACCCCGGCAGCGCCTACGATTTGCATAAGAAAGGGGTTATTCTTGGCAGCGACTACGATGCGAAAAAGGCGCGCATCAAGCTCGCTGTCGCTCTTGCTGCCGACGCCGCCGTTGATGGCTTGTTCGCTTATTAGGCAACAAGCGGCCCAGCAATTCCTCTTTTTTTCTCCCCTGTTTCGTGGTACGATGAAGGTAAAAATGCCAAAGAAACGGGGATCGAGGATGTTTTCGTTGATTTCCGCCGGCGTCGCCCCCGGGGTGGCGCTGCTTAGTTATTTTTATTTAAAGGACGAGTATGAAGCTGAGCCGCTTTCGTTTGTGTTGCGCATGTTTTTGTTCGGCGTCTTGCTTGTGTTTCCGATCATGTTCATCCAATACGTGCTGTCGGCAGAAGGGATCGTCGCGTCGCCGGCAGCCGAGGCGTTTCTTTCCGCTGCGCTCCTTGAGGAGTTTGTCAAATGGTTTGTCGTTTATTTTTTTGTGTATGACCACGACGAATTTGACGAGCCGTATGACGGCATTGTGTACAGCGCCAGCGTCTCGCTTGGATTCGCGACGCTGGAAAACATTTTGTACTTGTTGGCCAACGGAGTGGAGACGGCCATTGCCCGGGCGCTTTTGCCGGTGTCCAGTCATGCGCTCTTTTCCGTCATCATGGGGTTTTATTTCGGCAAGGCGAAGTTTGCCGTAAAAAAGCGCCGCTATTATTTATGGGCGTCGTTTTTGTTGCCGTTTTTCCTTCATGGCGTCTATGACTGGCTGCTGCTCGCCAAAGAGCGTTGGGGCTATTATATGGGACCATTTATGCTCGCCTTATGGTGGGCGGCGTTGCGCAAAGTAAAACAAGCGAAAGGATACGCCCGCCCTCAAGCGGTGCCGCCTGTGAAAAGCCAAGCGTAAAAGCTTTGGCTTTTTTCTTTTTTTTCGCATAAAAAAGGGAAACGGAAGGAAAATAGGGGTAAAAACGGTGATTGTTGACGGGAGGTTCACATATGGCAAGAAAATGGGTTCTATTCATCGCATTGGCTGTTTGGACATGCATTTACCCATCAGGCCATGTTTTCGCGTTTTCCCCGCAAGTGATTCAGCGTGGAGCAGTTGGCGATGATGTCATTGAACTGCAGGCGCGGCTGCAATACCTTGGGTTTTACAACGGCAAAATTGACGGCGTGTTTGGCTGGCGAACGTATTGGGCGCTGCGCAATTTCCAATACGAATACGGCTTGCCGGTCGATGGACTAGCCGGATCGGAGACGAAACGGAAGCTTGTGAACGCTTCAAAATATTACGAGCAGTTTGTGAAAGAGCAAATCCGCCAAGGAAACGATTTCACCCATTACGGCGGCATTCCGCTCAGCCAGCAGGTGAAAAAACGCGGCGGAGGATCGTCGCGGGCAGCGAAAACGACGGCGTCGAACGTGCCGAAAGGGTTTTCGCAAAACGATATTCGGCTGATGGCAAACGCCGTTTACGGGGAAGCGCGCGGGGAGCCGTACATCGGACAAGTGGCGGTTGCCGCCGTTATTTTAAATCGGCTGGAGCATCCGTCGTTTCCGGATACGGTCGCTGGGGTGATTTTTCAGCCCGGCGCGTTTACCGCGGTCGCCGATGGGCAAATTTGGCTGACGCCGAATGAAACGGCGAAAAAAGCGGTGTTGGATGCGATCAACGGCTGGGACCCGACCGGCGGAGCGATTTACTACTTTAACCCAGCCACGGCGACGAGCGCTTGGATTTGGAGCCGCCCGCAAATCAAGCGGATTGGAAACCATATTTTTTGCAAATAAAAGGAGGGAGACGAGATGGTGCGAAACTTACTGATTGCAGCGCTTGTCGTCGCTGTCGTCGGCACTGGCTACTGGGGCTACCGCGAGCATCAGGAAAAAAACGCGATCTTAATTCATGCGGAAAACAATTACCAGCGCGCGTTTCACGATTTAGCCTATCAGATCGATTTGCTGCATGACAAGCTTGGAGCGACGCTGGCAATGAATTCGCACGCCTCATTATCGCCGGCGCTCGCCGAAGTGTGGAAAATCGCGTCTGAAGCCCATTCTGATGTCGGCCAACTGCCGCTGTCGCTTTTGCCGTTTAACAAGACGCAAGAGTTTTTATCGAAAATCGGCGAGTTCAGCTACCGGACGGCCGTGCGCGATTTGGAAAAAGAACCACTGACGAAAGAAGAGTATAAGACGCTCGAGGCGCTGTACAAAAGCGCTGGCGCGATCCGCCAAGAATTGCGCAACGTGCAGCATTTAGTGCTGGAAAACAATTTGCGCTGGATGGACGTCGAACTGGCGCTGGCGACGAACGACGAAAAAGGCGACAACATCATTATTGACGGCTTGAAAGCAGTGGAGAAAAATGTTGATACATTCTCAAGTTCGTCCGAGTTCGGCCCGTCGTTCATCGGCCTCGCCAATGAGGAAAAAGGCTTTGTCCGCGCGAAAGGGCGCCCGATTTCCAAAGCGGAAGCCAAACGGATCGCCCGCGAGTTTCTTGGATTAAAGGGAACGGAGAACATCAAGGTGACGGACAGCGGCAATGGGGCGGATGAGCGTTTTTACAGTTTAACGATTCACGATCCGAAAACAAAGGGCGACATTTATATGGATGTGACGAAAAACGGCGGATATCCGATTTGGGCGTTAAACAGCCGGCCAATCGGCAAGCCGAAGATCAGCTTGCATGAGGCGGCCAACCGTGGGATGGCGTTTTTGCGACGGCATCAATTCACCGGCTTTGAGTTGTACGACAGCACGCAATACGATAATGTCGCCGTGCTGACGTTTGTCAAAAGCGAAAACGGCGTCCGCATTTACCCGGAAGCGATCCAAATGAAAGTGGCGCTTGACAACGGCCATGTCGTCGGCTTTACGGCGCGCGACTATTTGTCATCGTCCATTCCGCGTCCGTTGCCCAAACCGACGCTCACCGTCGAGGCGGCGAAGAAAAAGGTAAACCCACATTTGAAAGTGATGGAAGAGCGCCAGGCGGTCATTATGAACGATTTGCAAAAACCGGTGCTTTGCTATGAGTTTTTAGGAACGCTTGGCGATGAAACGTATCAACTGTTCATTAACGCCGCAACCGGCCTTGAAGAAAAAGTCGAGAAGCTTGAAAGCGTGGAGCCGAATTACAGATGAAAACAAAGGGAGGAAAAGCTGGGGCTGTCGGCTTTTCCTCTTTTTTTGGTCAAAGGCAGCCGGACGGTATGGTATAATCGTCATGGGACATCATGCGGGTCAGCGAAACGATCGCCGGTTCGGCAGCTGACTGAAAAGGGGAAAAGGAACCATGATGATCAAAATCGGAGATTCGATCCGGCTTGAGCCGTCGGACGGCTCAGCGCGGCAATACCGAAGCAAAGCGCTCGCCGTTGCTGACGGGGCGGTTCATATCAGCTATCCGATCGATGAACAGAGTGGAAAAACCGTTTATTTGTTGAACGGGATGCAGTTTAAAGCGACTTTTGTCGGGCAAGACGGCGGTTTATACATGTTTGATACCGAAGTGAAGGGAAAAATCCGCGATCCGTTGCCGATGGTCGTCTTGGCTTACCCGGGCGAGGAATACGTCGTGCGCATCCAGCGCCGCCGTTATGTGCGGGTGAAAGCGAATGTCGATGCGGCCGTCCATCCGTCTGACAGCGAGTTCGCTCCGTTTGTGACGATGACGGTGGATATCAGCGCCGGCGGCGCCGCCCTCCTTGTGCCGCCGGCGCACGCTCCGCTTCTTCGCCCCGGCATGGCGGTCGAGCTTTGGCTCGTGTTGGCGATGCGCTCCGGCGAATACCATTACGTGCAAACGAAGGCGTCGATTGTGCGCATGGCTGATGACGAGCGCGGCATGGCGAAAATGTCGGTGGAGTTCACAGACCTCGCCCCCCAAGACCGCGTCCGGCTCATTCGCTACAGCTTTGAACGGCAGCTTGAGGAGAGAAAATGGGAGAACGAACAGAATAAATGAGCTGGGCGCGTGGAATACTGCTAGAAAAAATGGGAAGCAGGAGGCTTGCGCCATGAAACGGATCGAACAGCTGTTGTGGAAGCTTGTCGTCATCCAGGCGATTTGTTTGCTAGTCGCCCAATGGCTTGTGTTGTACACGAAAGCGCCCTTGTATATCGGCAAGGTGTACGAATACGAAGGGGTAGCCAAGCCGGAAAAAACGAAAACAGTTGAAACGGCCGTCGACCGTTGACGGCGGATATGGTACAATGAACATGGAGACATGCAGGGTTTTCCTGCATTTTTCTTTGTGCACTCATCAAGCGATTTTCGGTAAAGCAGGAGGAAATGATGAAACGACGAATCAGCATCGCGATCGACGGACCCGCCGCGGCGGGGAAAAGCACGGTCGCCAAACGGATTGCTAGGCGGCTTTCCTACGTATACATCGATACCGGCGCCATGTATCGCGCGCTGACGTACCGGGCGCTTGCATGCGGCGTCGACATCCATGATGAGCAGGCGCTCCTGTCGCTGCTTCGCGATACATCGATTGAGTTGAAACCGTCGCCGCATGGACAGATCGTCTTAGTCAATGGCGACGATGTGACCGACATCATCCGCGGTGAGGCGGTGACGAATGCGGTGTCGCTTGTCGCGAAGCATCCGCTTGTGCGCGAGGAGATGGTCGCCCGCCAACGCGCCTTGGCGGAAGGGGGCGGCGTCGTCATGGACGGGCGCGATATCGGAACGCATGTGCTGCCGAACGCCGAAGTGAAAATTTTCCTGAAAGCGTCGGTCGAGGAGCGGGCGCGGCGCCGGCATGAGGAAAATCTTGCGCGCGGCTTTCCATCCGATCTTGAAAAGCTGAAAGAAGAGATCGCCCGCCGCGACCGGCTCGATTCGGAACGGGAGACAGCGCCGCTTCGCAAGGCGCCGGATGCGGTGGAAATCGATACGACATCGCTGTCGGTTGAGGAAGTGGTGGAGCGGATTATGGAGATTGTCAACGAAAGGATTGGATGACGGTGGACTTTTATTCATTCGCCAAGGGGATCGTCAAGGGAGTGCTCACTCCTTTGTACCGCATTCAAACGATCGGGGTTGAACAATTTCCGAAGGAAGGCGGCGTGCTTCTTTGCGCCAACCATATCAGCAACCTAGATCCGCCGGTCGTCGGCATTACGGCGCCGCGGCCGATTCGGTTTATGGCGAAGGAAGAGCTGTTTCGCGCACCGGTCGTGAAAACGCTTGTCAAAAGCTTGCATGCCTTTCCGGTCAAGCGCGGCATGAACGATCGCCAGGCGCTGCGCACCGGGCTTGAGGTGCTGAAGCAAGGTGAAGTGCTCGGCATTTTTCCGGAAGGGACGCGCAGCAAAGACGGCCGGCTGAAAAAGGCGCTCCCCGGCGTTGGCTTTTTCGCTTTGCGCACCGATGCCGCCGTCGTTCCGTGCGCCATTGTCGGTCCGTATCGTCCGTTTGCGCCGCTTAAGGTTGTGTACGGAGCGCCGATCGATATGGCGCCGCTGCGCGCGCGGAAAGCGAGCCCAGAAGAAGCGGCCGATTACATTATGGATCATATCCGCCGGCTGCTGGAAGAGCATCAGCGGGCATGAAAGGAACAGGCTGTTTGAGGCATCTCTTCCGCCTCCTCAATGAGCATTATAGTACATGTTGATTGAGAAAATATGGTATACTAACTAGAAAAGCGTCCTTATTTTGCCGACAGCCGGCCGCGGCCTCGGCGCGAGGCGCGCTTTTGACAGTTGTCAGTCGATGAAGGAGGGTTTTTGCGATGACAGAAGAGATGAATGTGCAAGTCAATGTGTATGAAGTGGGCGATATCGTCCGCGGCAAAGTGGTGAAGCTTGAGGACAAGCAAGTGCTGGTCGAGGTGGAAAACAGCAAGCAAAGCGGCATCATTCCGATCAGCGAGCTGTCGAACTTGCATATTGAAAAACCGAGCGATGCCGTCGCTGTCGGCGATGAAGTGACGGCCAAAGTCAAAAAAGTGGAAGAAGGAAAAGACGGGGAAGAAGGGTTGCTCATTTTATCGAAAAGAGCGGTGGACGCCGAGCGGGCGTGGGAAGATCTAGAGCGCAAATTTGCAAGCGGCGAAACATTTGAAACAGTCATTAAAGACATCGTCAAAGGCGGTCTTGTCGCCGATGTCGGCGTGCGCGGCTTCATCCCGGCGTCGCTTGTCGAGCCGCATTACGTCGAAGATTTTTCCGATTATAAAGGAAAAACGCTCTCCGTGAAAGTCGTCGAGCTTGACCGCGAGAAAAACCGCGTCATTTTGTCGCATCGGGCGGTCGTTGAGGAAGAACAAGCGCGGCAGCAAAAAGAACTGCTCTTCCGCCTTGAGCCGGGGCAAGTGTTGGATGGCGTCGTCCGCCGCATTGCCGATTTCGGCGTCTTTGTCGATGTCGGCGGGTTTGATGGGCTCGTACATATTTCCCAGCTTTCCCATACGCGCGTCGCTCATCCGTCGGAAGTGGTGAAAGAAGGCGATGTGGTGAAAGTGAAAGTGTTGGCCGTCGATCCGGAGAACGGGCGCCTGTCGCTGTCGATCAAAGAAGCGCTGCCGGGCCCATGGGAAGGCCTCAGCGAAAAAGTGAAACCGGGTGATGTCGTCACCGGGACGGTGAAACGGCTCGCTTCGTTCGGCGCGTTTGTGGAAGTCTTCCCAGGCGTCGAAGGATTGGTGCATGTGTCGCAAATCGCCAACCGCCGCATCGGCTCGCCGCATGAAGTGCTGAAAGAAGGCGACGTGGTGAAGGCGAAAGTGCTCGACGTCAACGAAGCGGATCACCGCCTTTCCCTCAGCATCCGTGCGCTGCTTGAGGAAGAGGCGGCCGCGCCGGCCGAGGATTACAGCCAATACACAAGAACGTCGGAAACGCGCGGCTTTCAGCTCGGCGAAGTGATTGGCGAGCAGCTGAAAAAATTAAAGTAATGCAGAGCCGCAAGATCAACTAGCTGGCAAAACAAAGCGAAAGCTCCCTTCTGTCCGATGGCTTGAGCCATCTGGACGGAGGGAGCTTTTTTGCTTGATTCATTGCAACGGAATTGTGCGGCTGTTGCTCGCATCGGGACAAGGGCGGCCGCAAGGGAAGAGAAGGACCGCTTTTTCTTAATGGCGGTTCCGTTCCCGCGCTTCCTCCAGCGTGTCGAGCCGAGCCGCTCCTTTATAGGAGAGGGACTGATCTCGATCTGACTCGACGCGCCGCGATTGCTTCAGCTTTTTTTCCTGTCGATCTTTTCCCATTTCGCCAGGGCTCCTTTCTGCTTCGGTACAGCGATCATTTTTACTATGAACGAATGCTGTTTTTTCTATACAGGAATGAACGTTCATAAAAGATGACATAATGAACATAATAAGGAGTGGAAAAGATGGAAGGAGCTTATTTTTATTTCTTTTTTTGGGCTTTATGGATTGCAGCGACATTTTTGATGAAAAAGACCGTCGAGCGGACGAAGCTGGCTGCATTTTCGCTTTTCATGATCAGTTCGGCCTCGATGACGGTGAAGATCAGTCCCATTCATATGGCGGCGTCCTTTTTTGTGCTTTTTTTCTTCTCTTGTTACGCGGCGGTCACACAGCGGCCATGCGGATGGCTGCGGATGGCGCTGTCAGCGTCCGGCTTGGCGTTTGCCTATGCCGCTTTTCGTCTGCTTGCCTTGTTTGATCCGGTCTGGATTTGGCTTGATGGCCAATGGATGCTTGGCTGGTGGATGGCCTTGATCAGCAGTCTGTTCCACCGCCGCATATCCGCCCGCCTTCTTTGTCTGGCGCTCGGCGGCTGTCAAGGGGAAGTGGTGTACGCCATGTCTATCTTGCGCATGGCGCCGGGTTATGTGCTTGGGTCGTTTTCCTTTTTGGATGCGCTCGCCATTAGCGCATCATCTTTGCTCGTTTGGGAATCGATCCGCTTCTTCTCGCTGCAGCTTGAGGAAAAACGGCCTGTAAGGAGGACGAGGCAGCCGTGAACGAATACACGTTTCCGATTTTATACGGTGTTGCCGCTGGGGTGTTGACGCGGCTTTATTTGTTGCGCACCGATTACCGGCAATACCCGACGTATTTGCACGGTCGGACGATCCATATCGCCTTAGGGGCCATTGCCGCCGGCCTGGGAACGGTCGCCGTGCCGGCGATTATGGAAAAAGAGTTCGCAGCGATCACGTTTTTGGCCTTGGCCGCCTCACAATTTCGCGACGTACGCAATATGGAGCGCAATACGTTGAACGAGTTGGATCAGTATGAGCTGGTGCCGAGAGGAAAAACATACATCGAAGGCATCGCGATTGTGTTTGAAGGGCGGAACTATTTAGTCATTTTCGTCTCCTTTTTATCGACGCTCTTTTATTTAGTATGGGACATTTGGGCCGCGCTTGCCGCCAGTATCATCGGCCTTATGACGGCGCGGCGGTTTATGAGCGGAAGCCGGCTGAAAGACATTGCCGAGGTCCAATATGTCAAGCCGCATTTTGAAGGGGCAGGGCTGTATGTTGACAACATCTATATCATGAACATCGGCTTGCCGGCGCGGCGCGAAGAAATTTTGCGCTATGGAATGGGGTTTATTTTAACGCCGAAAAATTTCAACGCCCGCACGACGATCGCCAATCTTGGGCAGCGGCAGGCGATTTTGCATGATGTATCGACCGCCCTCGGCATTTACCGCGACTCGGGAACGCCGGCGCTCGTGCCGCTCGCCAAGCGCGATTTGAATGACGGACGCGTCGGCATTTTTATTTTGCCGCAAGTCGAGGATGTCGAGAAGGCGAAGGCTGTCATCGAAAACGTGCCGGTGCTTGAGAGCGCCATCCGCATGCCGAAGAAACGGCGTTGGAAGCGGAAGGGGTGGAGCGGCGATGACGCATGAAAAAATAATTTTGGCCGTCATTACGATGAACGGCGGGCGAGTCGCCGGCGGTGCACCGATCTTTATTTGCCAAACGAAAGAGGAAATGGAACAGATCGCCGCGAATTTAGAGGCGATTTTGGATGGCATCGCCCATGAATTGAGCGAGGGGCTTCTTATTATCGTCAAACATTAGTTGTTGAGCGTTTCGCTTTTTGATAAAATAAAGCAGTTGTAGCCTACCCTGGTTCATCGCTAAAAGATGCACTTGATTGGCAAAAAGTCATTTCCTTCCTAGCCTCGCAGTCAAGTGCCCTTGGCGTTGATGGACCGATGCCCTTCCGAAAAGGGCGTTTTTTTTCAGCGACAAAGGTAAGGAGAAAACGAAGATAAAGGGTGGTAGCATGGCAAATCCAGTCGTGGCCATTGTCGGCCGTCCAAATGTAGGAAAATCGACGATTTTCAACCGCATTGTCGGGGAACGCATTTCCATCGTCGAAGACGTGCCTGGAGTGACGCGCGACCGCATTTACAGCCGAGCCGAATGGCTGAACCATTCGTTTTATTTGATCGATACCGGCGGCATTGACATTGGCGACGAGCCGCTGCTTGTGCAAATTCGCCAGCAGGCGGAAATCGCCATCGATGAGGCGGATGTCATCATCTTTATGACGAACGGCCGGGACGGTGTGACTGCGGCTGATGAAGAGGTGGCCAAGCTGCTCCGCCGGTCGAATAAGCCGGTTGTGCTCGCGGTGAACAAAATCGACAATCCGGAAATGCGTGATTTGATTTACGACTTTTACGCTCTGGGCTTTGGGGAGCCGTATCCGATTTCCGGAGCTCATGGGACAGGGCTTGGCGATTTGCTTGATGCTGTTGTCCGTCATTTTCCAAAGGGCGGTGGACAAGAGTATGAAGAAGACGTCATTAAGTTTTGCCTCATTGGCCGGCCGAATGTCGGCAAATCGTCGCTTGTCAACGCCATTTTAGGTGAGGAGCGGGTCATCGTCAGCGACATCGCCGGTACGACGAGGGACGCCGTCGACACCTCATTTGTGCGCGAAGGGCAGGAATATGTTATCATTGATACGGCAGGGATGCGCAAACGAGGAAAAATTTACGAAAGCACGGAAAAATATAGCGTCTTGCGCGCGTTAAGGGCCATTGAGCGCTCGGACGTCGTGCTTGTTGTGTTAAACGCTGAGGAAGGCATCATCGAGCAGGACAAAAAAATCGCCGGATACGCGCATGAAGCGGGTCGCGGTGTCATTTTGGTCGTCAATAAATGGGATGCGATTGAAAAGGACGACAAAACGATGGTCGAATTTGAGCGGAAGATTCGCGACCATTTTCCGTTTTTGGACTATGCGCCGATTTTGTTCGTATCGGCGAAAACGAAGCAGCGGCTGCATAAGCTCTTGCCGCTCGTCCGGCTTGTGAGCGACAATCATGCGATGCGCGTCCAGACAAATGTGCTCAATGAAGTCATCATGGATGCGGTGGCGATGAATCCGACGCCGACGCATAACGGGCGGCGTCTGAAAGTTTATTACATGACGCAAGTCGCCGTCAAACCGCCGACGTTTGTCGCGTTTGTCAACGACCCAGAACTGATGCATTTTTCATATGAACGGTTTTTGGAAAACCGCATCCGCGATGCATTCGGTTTTGAAGGCACGCCGATTAAAATCATCGCCCGCCCGCGGAAATAAGAAAAGCGGAGGCCGCGACAATCGGATAAAGGAAGTGGAAAACGATGGAGAACATCGCCGTATTGGGGGCTGGAAGCTGGGGGACGGCGTTGGCGCTCGTGCTGGCTGACAATGGGCACCACGTCCGGCTCTGGGGTCATCGGACCGAGCAGATCAACGAAATCAACGAAAAGCGGACAAATGAAAAATATTTGCCAGGCGTTCGCCTGCCGGACGCCATTATCGGCTATGACGACCTTTGCGCTGCGCTTGACGACGTTGCGATCGTTGTGCTCGCCGTGCCGACGAAAGCGATCCGTACGGTGCTTGCGGACGTGCGCGCCTGCTTGGCCAAGCCGATCACCATTGTTGCCGTCAGCAAAGGAATCGAACCAGGGACGCATAAGCGGGTGTCGGAAATGGTCGCCGAGGAAATGGGGGAATGGCTTGCAGATGTTGTCGTTCTCTCCGGGCCGAGCCATGCCGAGGAAGTTGTGCTCCGCCACCCGACGACCGTGGCGGTATCGTCGCCCAATATGGAAGCGGCGCGCCGCATTCAAGACATCTTTATGAACCATCACTATTTTCGCGTGTATACGAACCCGGATTTAATCGGCGTCGAAGTCGGCGGGGCGCTGAAAAATATCATCGCCTTGGCCGCCGGCATCAGCGACGGGCTTGGCTACGGGGATAACGCCAAAGCGGCCCTCATTACGCGCGGGCTCGCCGAGATTGCCCGCCTCGGCTGCGCCCTCGGCGCCAATCCGTTGACATTCGCTGGTTTGACGGGAGTCGGCGATTTGATTGTCACGTGCACGAGCGCTCATTCCCGCAACTGGCGAGCCGGCTACATGCTTGGCCAAGGAAAAAAGCTGGACGAGGTGCTTGAGAGCATGGGGATGGTCGTCGAAGGGGTGCGAACGACAAAAGCCGCCTATGAGCTGGCGAAAGAGCTTGGTGTGAAGATGCCGATCACCGAAGCTCTCTATGACGTATTGTTTGCGGGAAAAGACCCGAAAGAGACGGTCGATTCGCTCATGGCGCGCGGAAAAAAAGAAGAAATGGATGACTTAAACAACATTTTTGCCGAACAAGAATGATGAAAATAGGCCAATGGCGGTACAAGTCGTCTTCGTTCTGCATACAATATGGCGAACCATCATCGGCTTGAGCTTCCGGAAGGGTATGAGGGGATGCTGAAGTAAAGAAAGCCCCGCTTTACTTCAGCTTTTTTTTTGCCAATGCTATAATGATAGTTGTCGAAAAAAAGGAGGAGCGTCCATGTCACCGGCGTTAGCGAAAATGTGGATCGCCATCGCCTCGATGGTGTTTATGTTTATTTCCGTCGGCTTCATTTACTTAAGCCGCTACAAAGTCAAGATGAAATGGCTTCGCTTTCTGTTGGCGCTCGTCGCCTACATTCTTTTGATTTTCGCCGGCATCATCATCATTTTCGTCGTATTCAGCGGACCGACACCGCAATAGGCAAAAAGGTGGGAAAGATGAAACGAATCGCTCGCTTGTTGTTGTCATGTATATGTTTGGCGCTGCTTTCCGGCTGCTTGTATCCACAAGAGCGGCTGAAACAAAACCAAATTCCTTACAAAGACCAAGTGGCGGCCGTCCAATCGGCGGTGGATGAGTACCGGAAGGCGACCGGCGGGCTTCTGCCGATTAAAACACGCGACATGAACACGCCGATGTATTTGAAGTATCCAGTCGATTTTCAAAAGCTCGTTCCCCGCTATATGCAGGAGCCGCCGGGAAACGCCTATGAAAGCGGGGGCGTCTTCCAGTATATGATCATCGATGCGGAAACGAACCCGACGGTCAAGCTGCTTGATCTGCGCTTAGCCGAACGCATCCGCGATCTGAAGCTGCGGCTTAGCATGTACACGGACAAGCATAAATATCCGCCGTTTCAAGACGTCGTTGCGCCGGGCGTATTTACGCTCGATTACAAAAAGCTCGGCTATAAAGAGCCGCCTTATGTCGTCAGCCCGTTTTCCGGCAACAACTTGCCGTTTGTCATCGACGGGAATGGAGAAATTTACATTGACTACCGTTCTGATTTGTATGCGGCGTTGAAAAAATATCCGCACCACTACAAGCCGGGTGACGATATTCGCCCGATTTTGACCGACCATTCGCTGTTTGTGCCGGCGTATTCGTTGCCCTATACGATCGACGTCAAGACGAATGAACCGATTTTTTTCACAAAATGAGTCATCTTCCCTTCTCTAGGAAAATACATTCTAGAGAAGGGATTTTTTCTATTTTAGTCATAACCGAATCGGACAACATCATATGCATATAGTGTCCGACTATGCTAGCTCATTCCACTGTTTCTTATAACGACCGAAGGACTGGAGGGGAGTCATTTGGAAAAGGTCGATATTTTTAAAGATATCGCCGAGCGGACCGGCGGCGACATTTATTTAGGGGTTGTCGGCGCCGTCCGCACCGGAAAATCGACGTTTATTAAACGGTTTATGGAGTTGGTCGTGATTCCGAACATTAAAAACGAAGCCGATAAAGCGCGCGCCCAAGATGAACTGCCGCAAAGCGCCGCCGGCAAGACGATCATGACGACAGAACCGAAGTTCGTGCCAAACCAGGCGGTGACGGTGAAAGTTGATGAGGGTCTTGAAGTCAACATCCGTCTTGTCGACTGCGTCGGCTACGCCGTGCCCGGCGCAAAAGGATATGAAGACGAAAACGGGCCGCGGATGATCCACACGCCTTGGTATGAAGAGCCGATCCCGTTCCAAGAGGCGGCGGAAATCGGGACAAGAAAAGTCATCCAAGAACATTCGACGATTGGAGTTGTCATTACGACGGACGGCACGATCGGGGAAATTCCGCGCCAAGACTATGTCGAAGCGGAAGAACGGGTCATTAGCGAGCTCAAAGAAGTCGGCAAGCCGTTCATTATGATCGTCAACACCGTTCGGCCGCACCATCCGGAAACCGAGGCGCTTCGCCGCGAGCTCGCCGAAAAGTACGACATTCCGGTGCTCGCCATGAGCGTGGAAAGCATGCGCGAAGCCGACGTGTATAACGTGCTTCGCGAAGCATTATATGAATTCCCAGTGCTTGAAGTGAACGTCAACTTGCCGAGCTGGGTGATGGTGCTGCGCGAAGATCATTGGCTGCGCGAAAGCTACCAAGAAGCGGTGCGCGACACCGTCAAAGACATCAAACGGCTGCGCGACGTCGACCGGGTTGTGCAGCAGTTTGCCGAGTACGATTTCATCGAAAAAGCGGCGCTTGCCGGCATCGAAATGGGGCAAGGGATCGCCGAAATTGACTTGTATGCACCGGATGAGCTGTACGATCAAATTTTAAAAGAAATCGTCGGCGTCGAGATTCGCGGCAAAGACCATCTGCTTCAGCTCATGCAAGACTTCGCCCATGCGAAAGCGGAATATGACCAAATCGCCGACGCGCTGAAAATGGTCAAACAAACCGGCTACGGCATCGCTGCGCCCGCTTTGTCTGACATGAGTCTTGACGAACCGGAAATCATCCGCCAAGGGTCGCGCTTTGGCGTCCGTTTGAAAGCCGTTGCGCCGTCGATTCATATGATCAAAGTTGACGTCGAATCGGAGTTTGCCCCGATCATTGGCACGGAAAAGCAAAGCGAAGAGCTCGTCCGCTATTTAATGCAAGACTTCGAAGACGATCCGCTGTCGATTTGGAACTCTGACATTTTCGGCCGCTCGCTCAGCTCCATCGTCCGTGAAGGCATTCAGGCGAAACTCGCGCTCATGCCGGAAAACGCCCGCTACAAGCTGAAAGAAACGCTTGAGCGCATCATCAACGAAGGCTCTGGCGGCCTCATCGCGATTATTTTATAGAAAAGCGGAGGCCGCGCGCCAAGCTCCCGAGGCAAAATGTTCTCCGCCCGCAGAAGTGCTTGCACTTCGAGGGCGGAGGTTATTTTGCGGAAGGGAGCTAGCGGCCGCAGCTAGACAGAAAGAAAAGCGGAGGCGCCGAGATTAGCTCTCGAAGCCAAATGTTCTTCACCCGCAGGGGGTGCTTGCACCCCGAGGGGGAAGGTTATTTGGCAGAAGAGAGCTAGGCGCCGCAGCTAGACAGAAAGAAAAGCGGAGGCCGCGCGCCAAGCTCCCGACAAGGGAGCTTTTTTGATGCCATTTTTTCAGTTGCTAAGTGGCAAAGGGAAAAATCGCCAAAACCCTTGAGAAATCAGGATTGGCACTTGATTATGGGCATGGCGTTATGGTAATCTTTTATCTGAAATCGTTGTTTTGGTGAAATATGCCTAAAATTGGCCGTTTTTGCGAAAAAAGATGTTGAATTTCCGCGGTCAATTGGTTAAGATTAGGCATGTCACCGCCTGTTGGCGGGAAGAAGGCGGTTTTCCTCGCCCTTGGCTTCGTTTGCGCCCGGCGAAAACAGGAGGAGCCCAAACTGTTGGGAAGGGGCTTCAGCCGGCGGCATAGATGCATCTTAGGCGGACTGTCGCGGGGCAAACATAGAATGATTGGCTGCGCCGGCGCGCGGGCCTTCTTGCCGCTGGAATTGGATGTCTATGTATAGAAAAGCAGAAAAGTGTGCACAAATGGTAGTAAACAAGACCAGCCCTTTGGGAGGAGGTGAATGGCATGAACAAAACGGAATTGATCAACGCAGTCGCTGAAACAAGCGGTCTTTCCAAAAAAGATGCGACAAAAGCCGTTGATGCGGTGTTTGATTCGATTACAGAAGCGCTGCGAAAAGGCGATAAAGTGCAATTAATCGGTTTTGGAAACTTTGAAGTGCGCGAGCGCGCCGCCCGGAAAGGACGCAACCCGCAAACGGGCGAAGAAATGGAAATTCCGGCAAGCAAAGTTCCTGCATTCAAACCGGGCAAAGCATTGAAAGATGCCGTCAAGTAAGCCTACATAGCAGGAGCGCAGGAGGGAAGGGCAGGTGATCCACCGGCCCTTCTTTTTTGTTTTTTTTGGCTCCCTATGCTAGAATCGGATTACATGCAGCTTTTATGATGCAGGAGGATGTTGTTTGTATGCCAGAGATCAATTTTGCGCAAATTGAATATGCGGTCCGCCTCATTCTTGAGGCGATCGGGGAAGATCCAAACCGCGAAGGGCTCGTCGATACGCCGAAGAGGGTGGCGAAAATGTATGCCGAGGTGTTCGCTGGGCTGCAGGAAGACCCGAAGCAACACTTTCAAACCGTATTCAGCGAGGAACATGAGGAGCTTGTGCTCGTCAAAGATATTCCGTTTTATTCGATGTGCGAACACCATTTAGTGCCGTTTTTTGGCGCTGCCCACGTCGCCTATATTCCGCGGGAAGGGAAAGTGACCGGGCTGAGCAAGCTCGCTCGAGCCGTTGAGGCGGTGGCGCGCCGCCCGCAGCTGCAAGAGCGCATCACGGCAACGATCGCTGATTCGATCGTCGAGGCGCTTGAGCCGCATGGGGTGATGGTCGTTGTTGAGGCGGAGCATATGTGCATGACGATGCGCGGGGTGAAAAAACCGGGAGCCAAAACAGTGACAACAGCGGTGCGCGGCGTGTTTGAAACAGATGCCAACGCCCGCGCTGAAGTGCTTTCGTTAATCAAAGCGTAAGGAGGGAAGAGGATGTACACAAACAGTGATTTTGTCGTCATTAAAGCGCTCGAAGACGGGGTGAACGTCATCGGGCTGACGCGCGGCGCGGACACAAGATTTCACCATTCGGAAAAGCTTGACAAAGGCGAAGTGTTGATTGCTCAGTTCACGGAACATACGTCGGCGATCAAAGTGAGAGGAAAAGCGTATATTCAAACGCGCCACGGTGTGGTTGAATCGGAAGGGAAAAAGTAAACCGGCAAATTTCTAGCAAACTAGAGCGTTTTCGACAAAATTATGTTATAATGGAGTCCGTCATGGCGGTGCGGATATTTTTTGGGGGACAAGGGTGAGAAGAGTGAATGACATCATGGTGAAATTGGCGTCATTGAAGGAACAAATCGAACGGCTGCTTGACCATCCGTATTTGCGCGCGCATGTGCCGGCGCCGGCTGTTGATGAAGACCGGCTGCTGCTTTCGCTGTCGATGATGATGGATGCTCCGGCGGCGCCAAATGAGCCGGACCGGTGCATCATCGCCATGATGCTCATGCAAATCGCCCTTGACACCCATGATCAGGTGACAGACCGCGGCGGCGATTTGCGGACGCGGCAGCTTGTCGTTTTGGCCGGCGACTTGTACAGCGGGCTTTATTACGACTTGCTGGCGCGCTCGGGCGATGTTGCGCTCATCCGTTTGTTCGCCGAAGCGGTCCGCGAGATGAATGAGCAAAAAGTGCGGCTGTATGAAAAAAAGGTGGAGCGGATCGAGACGCTGTTCGCCGCGGTCGGCACGATCGAGTCGGCGTTGCTTGCGAAGCTTGCCGAGCGCATCGGGGCGCGGCAATGGGGGGGATTTTCCGGCCATTACTTGCTGTTGCGGCGCTTGCTGCTCGAGCAGGAAGCGTTCGTCCGCACTGGGTCATCGATGCTGTTTGAGCAAATGGCGCATATCGCCTTTCCATGGGCCAAAGGGCTGACGAAAGAACAAAAGCGGCATTTGCTTCGCCTTTGCGAGCGTTATATTGACCATTGCAAGGAAGCGCTGCTGGCGGCGAATTTGCCGATGAACGACCTGCTGCGGTTTCGCATGGCGGAACTTGCCGGCGGATTTCAAGCCATCGTCAAAAAGTCGGTGGAAGAAGGGTAGAACGATGCATCAATCGAAAGAAGAGCGAGTCCATCGCGTATTTGAAAACATTTCTGCACATTATGACCGGATGAATTCTGTCATCAGCTTCCGCCGCCATTTGAAATGGCGCGAAGACGTCATGCGGAGGATGAATGTGCAAAAAGGGAAAAGGGCGCTCGACGTTTGCTGCGGAACGGCCGACTGGGCGATCGCGCTGGCTGAGGCGGTCGGGCCGGAGGGGGAAGTGTACGGCCTTGACTTCAGCGAAAACATGCTGAAAGTCGGCGAACAAAAGGTGAAGGCGCGCGGCCTCGGCAATGTCAAGCTCATTCACGGCAACGCCATGCAGCTGCCGTTTCCCGACAATTCGTTCGATTATGTGACGATCGGCTTTGGCTTGCGCAACGTTCCTGATTATATGACGGTGCTGAAGGAAATGCACCGCGTCACCAAGCCGGGCGGCATGACCGTCTGTCTGGAAACGTCGCAGCCGACGTTGTTTGGTTTCCGCCAGCTTTACTATTTTTATTTTCGATTTATTATGCCGCTGTTTGGCAAGCTGTTGGCGAAAAGCTATGAGGAATACTCGTGGCTGCAGGAATCGGCGCGCGAATTTCCAGGGCGGGACGAGCTGGCCGAGATGTTCCGCGAAGCCGGCTTCGTCGATGTCGAGGTCAAACCGTACACGTTCGGCGTAGCGGCCATGCATTTAGGCTATAAACGATGAGTCAAGGTGAACACCATGAAGTTAAAGGCGATGTATTCGTTTTTAAGCGATGATTTGGCGGCGGTCGAAGAGGAGCTGGAGCGGACGGTCCGATCCGAATACGGGCCGCTCGGGGAAGCGGCGCTCCATTTATTGCAAGCGGGCGGAAAGCGCATCCGTCCCGTTTTTGTCTTGCTGTCCGCCCGCTTTGGCCATTATGATTTCGAACGGATTAAACATGTAGCCGTAGCGCTCGAACTCATCCATATGGCATCGCTCGTTCACGACGATGTCATCGATGACGCCGACGTGCGGCGCGGCCGGCCGACGATCAAGGCGAGATGGAGCAACCGCTTTGCCATGTATACAGGCGATTACCTCTTCGCCCGTTCGCTTGAGCGGATGGCGGAGCTTGACAGCCCCCGCGCTCATCAAGTGCTGGCGAAAACGATCGTTGAAGTGTGCCACGGGGAAATCGAGCAAATCAAGGATAAATACCGATTTGATCAGCCGCTTCGCACGTACTTGCGGCGCATCCGCCGAAAAACGGCGCTATTGATCGCCGCCAGCTGCCAGCTTGGCGCCCTTGCCGCCGGCGCGCCGGAGGCGGTGGCCAACCGGCTGTATTGGTTCGGCCATTACGTCGGCATGTCGTTTCAAATTACCGATGACATTCTCGATTTCACCGGCACGGAAGAGCAGCTCGGCAAGCCGGCCGGAAGCGACTTGCAGCAAGGAAACGTCACCCTCCCCGTGCTGTATGCCCTTTGTGATGAACAGGTGCGGGCAAAAATTACGGCCGTCAACGCGGACACGGATGCCGAGGAGATGGCGGCGGTGCTAGCGGCCATTAAACAGACAGACGCCATCGAACGATCGTATGCGCTAAGCGACCGCTATTTGGAAAAGGCGCTTCGCCTGCTTGGCGAGCTGCCGGCCAACGAAGCGCGCACGCTGCTTCATGATCTCGCCCTCTACATTGGGAAAAGGGATTATTAGCGCTTTCAAGGACGCTGTTGCCAACGGCGGAAAACAATGATACTATGATGGGTGGGAATCCGTTTCCCAGTACATACGACAGTAGAGGTGGAGAGCGAATGGCAGAACGGACATTCATCATGGTAAAACCGGACGGGGTTCAGCGCAATTTGATCGGCGAGATTGTCGCCCGTTTTGAAAAAAAAGGCTTCCAGCTTGTCGGCGCGAAGCTGATGCAAGTGTCGCGCGAACTCGCCGAGCAACATTACGCTGAACATAAAGAGCGCCCGTTTTTCGGCGAGCTTGTTGACTTTATCACCTCGGGGCCAGTGTTTGCCATGGTGTGGGAGGGCGAGAACGTGATCGCCGCCGCCCGGCAAATGATGGGGAAAACCAATCCGCAGGAGGCTGCCCCTGGCACGATCCGCGGCGATTTCGGCTTGACGGTCGGCAAAAACGTCATCCACGGCTCCGACTCGCCGCAAAGCGCCGAACGCGAAATCAGCTTGTTCTTTAAAGAAGAAGAGCTCGTCAGCTATTCAAAACAGATCAATGCATGGCTGTACTGATGCGAAGACCGGCCGCCATTCGGCCGGTTTTTGCCGTTTTTGTACATTGACAGGGGAGAGGGACAGGCGACGATGGACGATTATGCGCAGTTCATTGCCAAAGTAAAGCGAAAAACAGGCATTGACTTATCGCTATATAAGGAAGCCCAAATGAAGCGGCGTTTGGCGTCGTTGTACATGAAAAAAGGGCTAAAAAGCTTTGCCGAGCTGTTTGCAGCGATGGAGAAAGAGCCGGCGCTATGGCATGAATGCTTGGATCGGATGACGATCAACGTCTCGGAGTTTTACCGGAACGCCAAGCGTTGGGAGGTGCTTGAGCACACCATTTTGCCGCGGCTATTGGCGGAAAACCCGCGCCCGAACGTGTGGAGCGCTGCCTGCTCAACGGGCGAGGAGCCGTATACGCTCGCGATGGTGCTCGCAAAACGATTGCCGCTTCACCGCGTGTCGGTGTTGGCGACCGACATTGACGATAATGCGCTCGCCCGCGCGCGCCTCGGTTTGTACAGCGAACGGTCGCTTGTAGAGCTGCCCGAGGAAATGAGAAAAAAGTTTTTTACGAAAGAAGGCGAATATTATAAAATAGACGAAAAGATTAAACAAACGGTCAAGTTTCAAAAGCACAACTTGCTCGCGGATCCGTTTCCGCGCAACATGGATTTGATCGTCTGCCGCAACGTGCTCATTTATTTTACGGAAGAGGCGAAGCGGATGCTGTATCGCAAATTTCACGACGCGCTCCGGACGGGAGGCGTGCTGTTTGTCGGCAGCACCGAGCAGATTTTCAATCCCGGCCTGTACGGTTTTGAAGTCGAAGAGACGTTTTTTTACCGAAAAAAATAGCTCCGCGCCGGCTTCTTTTTTTCCTGAAACTATTTTCATTTTTCGAATTTATGATATATTTTTACTTAAACGCGTTAAAGACCTGAAGGGAGAGACAAACATGCGGTATTTGACGGCAGGGGAATCGCATGGGCCGCAATTGACGGCCATTTTGGAAGGAGTGCCGGCCGGGCTTGAGCTGCGCGCCGAGCACATCAATAAAGAGCTGGCGCGCCGGCAAAAAGGATACGGACGCGGCCGCCGCATGCAGATTGAAAAAGATGAAGTGAAAATCACAGGCGGCGTTCGGCACGGGAAAACGCTCGGCTCGCCGATTGCGCTCGTTGTCGAGAATCGCGATTTTAAACATTGGCAAACGATTATGGCGGTTGAGCCGATTGATGACGAAGCGGAAGTGAAGCGGAAAGTGACGCGTCCGCGCCCAGGGCATGCCGATTTAAACGGCGCCCTGAAATACGGACATCGCGATATGCGCAACGTGCTGGAGCGCTCGTCAGCAAGGGAAACGACGGTGCGCGTGGCGGCTGGAGCGGTGGCAAAACGCATTTTGGAGGAGGTCGGCATCCGCGTCGCCGGTCATGTCATCGAAATCGGCGGCGTGCGCGCAAAGAAGCTCGATTATCGTTCGCTTGAAGAATTGCAGGCAGTGACGGAAGAATCACCGGTGCGCTGCTTTGACCCGGAGGCGGGGCAAAAAATGATGGAAGCGATCGATTGGGCGAAGAAAAACGGTGATTCGATCGGCGGCATCGTTGAAGTGATCGTTGAAGGTGTTCCGGCCGGAGTGGGCAGCTACGTCCATTACGACCGAAAGCTTGATGCGAAAATCGCGGCCGCGATCGTCAGCATCAACGCGTTTAAAGGCGTTGAATTCGGGATCGGCTTTGAGGCGGCGCGCCGCCCGGGAAGCGAAGTGCACGATGAAATCATTTGGAGCCCAGAACAAGGCTTTTCGCGCCGGACGAACCGGGCGGGCGGCTTTGAAGGCGGGGTGACGACCGGGATGCCGATCGTCGTGCGCGGAGTGATGAAGCCGATCCCGACGCTGTACAAGCCGCTTCAAAGCGTGGATATCGAGACGAAAGAGCCGTTTGCGGCAAGCATTGAGCGATCGGACAGCTGCGCCGTGCCGGCGGCGAGCGTTGTCGCTGAGGCCGTTGTCGCCTGGGAAGTGGCGGCGGCGATCGTTGAGCAGTTTGGGCAGGATCGGATGGACTTGATTAAGGAAAATGTGGAACGCGCCCGCCGCTATGCAAAGGAGTTTTGACGATGATCGAACGGACGATTGAAACGGCGACGAAGCGCTATCCGCTTCTTTTGGGCGATGGGGCGGCCCGCGTGCTGCCAAGCTTGCTTCGGTCGCTCTCCTGTCCGCCAGGGACAAAACTTTTCATCGTTACCGACGATACTGTGGCGCCTCTTTATTTGGATGAGGTGCGGGCGTTGCTTGCCGCCGCTGAGTATGACGTGTACGCCTACGTCATTCCAAGCGGGGAGGCGGCCAAGTCATTTGATCATTATTACGCTTGCCAGACAGCGGCATTGCAGTGCGGCCTCGACCGCCGCTCGGTTATCATTGCGCTTGGCGGCGGCGTTGTCGGCGATTTGGCTGGGTTTGTCGCCGCCACCTATATGCGCGGCATCCGTTACATTCAAATGCCGACGACACTCTTGGCCCATGACAGCGCCGTCGGCGGCAAAGTCGCCATCAACCATCCGCTCGGCAAAAATATGATCGGCGCCTTCCATCAGCCGGAAGCAGTTGTGTATGACACCTCCTTTTTGCGCACGCTGCCCGAGCGCGAGCTTCGGTCCGGGTTTGCCGAGGTGATCAAACATGCGCTGATCCGCGACCGCCGCTTTTACGACTGGCTGCGCGCGGAAATCAAGACGCTCGCCGACTTGCGCGGCGAGAAACTCGCCTATTGCATTGAAAAGGGCATTGACATTAAGGCGTCCGTCGTGCGTGAGGATGAAAAAGAAACCGGGGTGCGCGCCCATTTGAATTTCGGCCATACGCTCGGCCATGCGCTGGAAAGCGAGTTAGGCTACGGCGCGCTCACTCACGGGGAGGCGGTTGCGGTTGGCATGCTGTTTGCCGTCTTTGTCAGCGAACGGTTTTACGGCCGGTCGTTCGCTGAGCATCGATTGGCCGACTGGTTCGCCGGATACGGCTTCCCGGTGTCGCTGCCGGCAGCGGTTCAGACGCGCCGCCTGCTTGAGAAGATGAAAGGCGACAAAAAAGCGTACGCCGGAACAGTGCGGATGGTGCTTCTCTGTGAGATCGGCGACGTGGAAGTGGTGGAACTCGAAGACGACAACCTGCTCACGTGGCTGGACGAGTTTTCCAGACAGGGGGGAAAGGATGATTCGCGGCATTCGCGGAGCGATTACAGTGGATCGAAATGACGCCGAGGAAATCGTGGCGGCAACGGAAACGTTGCTTCGTGAAATGATCCGCGCAAACGATGTCGCCGCTTCTGATGTGTCGTTTGTGCTCATTTCCGTCACCGACGACATCACCGCCGCGTTTCCGGCGCAGGCGCTGCGCCGTTTGGACGGCTGGACATATGTGCCGGTCATGTGCACGAGGGAAATTCCGGTGCCCGGTTCATTGCCGCGTTGCATTCGCGTCATGATGACGGTGGCGACTGAGAAACAGCAAGAAGAGATCTGCCACGTGTATTTAAAAGGGCGGTCGTGTTGCGCCCGGATTTGTCGTTGACAAAAAAAACAGAAATGTAATATAGTGAAAATAACCTCTTTGCCCCCTGAGACATCGGGGCGTTAGAAGTGGAGCGAGAGTGGAGAGCGAGCGTAGGGTAGATGAGAATGAGCGAGTTTAGCTGAGGTGAGCGTTTTTTCATTCGCCGACATCTGCCCAAAGACGGTCGTCTTTGGGCGTTTTATTTTCCCTCTCTTTTTTCGCCTCATAAACCCTCATTCTCCGCCCGCTGATCATGAAGGGAGGAGAAGTGATGTCTGCTGATGGGCTGGCCGCTTTTTTGACGGAAGCGAACGAATTTCGAACCATCCCGATTGTGCGCAAATTTGTAGCCGATGTCATTGAGCCGCTCGGCGTGTTTGCCAATTTGCGCGAGGAAGCCGTGTTTTTGCTTGAAAGCAAGGATGACGAATCGCCGTGGGCGCGCTATTCGTTCATCGGTGTGGCGCCGTTTTTGACGCTGGAGAGCGAAACCGGCGAAACGTTTTCGGTGAAGGACGAAAACGGGAACGAACAAATCACCGCACCGACGCTGAAAGAAGCGTTTCAATGGGTCGAGCGGACGCTTGCCGTCAAGCCGCTTGCCGAGACGGTGCCGTTTACAGGCGGTGCAGTTGGGTTTTTAGGCTACGATTTCATTTCCGCCATCGAAAAAGTGCCGCGCCACAAAAACCGCGATGTGCCGATGAAGACGGCCTATTTCGTGTTTTGTGAATCGCTGTTTGCGTTTGACCAAAAAAAGCGTGAGTTGCTCGTCATTCACTATATTCGGTTGAGCGGCAACGAAACGGAGGAAGAGAAAATCGAAGCGTACCGCGCGGCCGAACGGCGCATGGCCGATCTCGCGGCGAAAGCGGCCCGCCCTCAAGCCGAGCAGCCGCTCTTGCCGGCGGAAAGCGAATCGGGGCGGACCGCCTCGTTTGCCAAAGCGGTGTCCAACTATGACAAAAAACAGTTTTTGCGCGATGTGGAGGCCGTGAAACGGTACATCGCGGCCGGCGATGTGTTTCAAGCGGTTCTGTCGCAGCGCTTCTGCGTGCCGGTTCAAGCCGGAGGCTTTGCCATTTATCGGCTGCTCCGATACATCAACCCGTCGCCGTACATGTTTTATTTCCAGCTTGACGGTGTGGAAATTGTCGGCAGTTCGCCGGAAAAACTGATTCAAGTGCACCGTCGGCGCGTTGAAATCGATCCGATTGCCGGCACACGGCGGCGCGGCCGATCGCCGGAGGAAGACGAGAGGCTGGCTGATGAGCTGTACCACGACCCGAAAGAACGGGCTGAGCATTATATGCTTGTCGATTTGGCACGCAACGACATCGGCCGGGTCGCCAAGTACGGAACGGTCGAGGTGCCGGTGTTGCTTCAGATCGGCAAGTTTTCACACGTGATGCACTTAATTTCCAAAGTCGTCGGTGAACTGGACGACAACGTCCACCCGATCGATGCACTCCTTGCCGCCTTTCCGGCTGGAACGGTGAGCGGGGCGCCGAAAGTGCGGGCGATGCAAATTTTGCAGGAACTCGAGCCGACAGCAAGGGGCTGTATGCCGGAGCGATTGCCTATATCGGGTTTGATGGCAACATCGATTCGTGCATCGCCATCCGGACAGCGGTCGTGAAAGACGGCTATGCCTATGTGCAAGCCGGCGCCGGCATTGTCGCCGACTCCGTTCCGGAACTGGAGTGGAAAGAGACGCGCAATAAGGCGAGCGCCTTGATGAATGCGATTGAACAAGCGGAACGACTATTTGCGAAAGGGAGAGGGCCGTATGTTGAAGCAGCTGCTTGTAAAATGTGCGGAAGGGAAAGCGTTGACGGAAGACGAAGCGTATGCGGCGATGAATATCATCATGTCCGGCGAGGCGACGGACAGTCAAATCGCAAGTCTGTTGTCCATGCTCCGCCTGCGCGGAGAGACAGTCGATGAGCTCGTCGGATTTGTGCGGGCGATGCGCGACCGGATGACTGCCATTGAGGCTAGTGATGATGTCATCGATACGTGCGGCACGGGCGGCGATGGGGCGGCGACATTCAACGTTTCTACCGCCGCGGCGATCGTCATTTCATCGCTTGGCGTCAAAGTCGCCAAGCACGGCAACCGCGCTGTTTCGTCAAAAAGCGGCAGCGCTGATGTGCTCGAGCGGCTCGGCATCGACATTCAAACGTCGCCGTCGGCCGCCAAACAGGCGTTGGAAACGAAAGGGCTGGCGTTTTTGTTCGCCCCGCTCTATCACGCGGCGATGAAACACGCCGCCGGGCCGCGGAAGGAAATCGGTTTCCGCACCGTTTTCAACTTGATCGGCCCGCTCGCCAATCCGGCGCGCTGCAAGCGGCAAGTCGTCGGCGTCTATTCGACCTGCTACGCTGAGAAATTGGCGGAGGCGATGCGCCGCCTCGGCTCGGAACATGTGTTGTTTGTCACCGGGCGCGATGGGCTTGATGAATGCAGCATCGCTGCAGAAACGGATGTCGTGGAGTTGAAAGACGGTGCGATCCGCCGCTTTGTCATCGCACCAGAAGACGCCGGCTTGCCGCGCGGCGAGCTTGCCGATGTGCAAGTGCGCGATCCGGAAGAGAGCGCCGCGCTTCTTGAGGCGGTGATGGCGGGAACAGCGCCGGAGAGCGCCATCAATATCGTTGCGCTGAACGCCGGCGCCGCCCTGTATGCCGCCGGCAAAGCCGAAACGATTGCCGAAGGAGTGGCGATGGCGAAAGAGGCCATTTTGTCCAAAACCGCATACGAACAACTGCAACGCCTGCGGGCGAAGGAAGTGGTTCATGATGCTTGAGCAAATTTTAGCAGCCAAACGGGAAGAAGTGGAAACGTTGACGCTGCCGGCGCCATTGCCAGAGCGAAAGCGCCGGCCATTTGCGGAGGCGCTCCGTCGGCCGCGGCGGATGCTTGGCTTGATCGCTGAGGTGAAAAAAGCATCGCCGTCAAAAGGCATCATTCGCCCGGATTTTGACCCGGTGGCCATCGCGAAAGCATATGAGCGCGCCGGTGCCGACGCGATCAGCGTGCTGACGGATGAACGGTATTTCCAAGGGCATCGCCGCTATTTGCGAGCGGTGAAAGAAGCGGTTAACGTTCCCGTGCTGCGCAAAGATTTCATCATCGATCGGCGGCAAGTCGAGGAAAGCGTCCGACTCGGGGCGGATGCGATTTTATTGATCGGCGAGGCGCTCCCGCCGGAAACACTCGAGGAGCTCTATCATGAAGCGTACAGCTTGGGGCTCGAATGTCTGGTCGAGGTGCATGCAAAAGAGACGCTCGAGCGGATTTTCGATCGGTTTACGCCGGAGATCGTCGGCATCAACAACCGCGACTTGCATACCTTTGTGACAACACTTGAGGCGACCAAAACGCTCGCTCCGCTCATCCCGCCATCGTGCGTCATCGTCAGCGAAAGCGGGATCAGTTCCTTCCATGATGTGAAGACGGTCAAATCGTACGGAGCGCAGGCCATGCTCGTCGGCGAGTCGCTCATGCGCCAAGATGATGTGGAGCGAGCGGTCTACCGGCTGTTTGGGGAGGAAGATGGGGATGATTCGAATTAAATATTGCGGCAACCGTTCGGCTGAAGACGTGCAGGCCGCTATCGCGAGCGAGGCTGATTACCTCGGCTTTATTTTCGCCGAAAGCAGGCGGAACGTCTCTCCGAGTGAAGTGCAGCAATGGCTTGAGCCCCATAAGCTTGGCGCAAAGCAGCTTGTCGGCGTCTTTGTCAACGCCCCTGTTAGGCGGATCGCCGCTGTCGCCGCCGAGCTGCCGCTTCATGTCATCCAATGCCACGGCCGTGAAACGGCGGCGGAGCTGGCGGCGGTGAAAGAGGTGGTGCCGCTTTCCGTCTGGAAGGCGATCCACCATGGCGACGGTGCGCTTGCGGCGATGAGGCAGTACGCTGGCATTGCCGATGGCTACGTCGTTGACAGCCGCGCCGCCGGCGCCTGGGGGGGACGGGCGTCGCTTTTGATTGGGAGGCGGTGCCGCACTATTTGGAAGAGGCGGCCCGCCAAGGCGTGCCGTGCTTCATCGCCGGCGGCATCACTCCGGACAATATCGAGCGGCTGCTTGTCTACCGCCCGGATGGCATCGATATCAGCAGCGGCATTGAAACGGACGGACGCAAAGATCCAACGAAGATGAAACAAATCGAAGAAAAAATAAAGAATCACGGGTGTCGATGATCCGTTTTATGCACGAAAAAACACAGAATGATATGGCTGAACACAATTTTCTTCCTTTTCCCTCGAACAAGAACGCCGGCGGGCGAATGACATTTGCCCGCAAAGCGTTCGTTGTTCGAGGGGGCATGCGGCAGCATGAGCGAGCCGCTTGCCGACTACGGCAGAAAAGCTCGGACTAGAGCCTTCTCGACAGACTTTTTATTGGTTCATCAACACACCTGATAAAAAAATAACAAAACGAAGGGCCAAAAGACGGCGCTGACGCTCGGACGATGAACAAACGCAGGCTCTCTGAAGAAATGCGGCTCTTCGTCTTTCAACTTTTATGAAGGAGAAGGTGGGGTTAGATGATGGAACGCGTTCCGAATGAATACGGCCGGTTTGGCGATTTCGGCGGCAAGTTTGTCCCTGAGACGCTCATGCTTCCGCTTGAGGAAATCGAAGCGGAGCTTGACAAAGCGCTTGCCGATGAATCGTTCAAACAAGAATACATCCGCATTTTGCAGCATTACTCCGGTCGCCCGACCCCGCTCACGTTCGCGCCGAATTTGACACGGCAAGTCGGCGGCGCGAAAATGTATTTAAAGCGCGAAGATTTAAACCATACGGGCGCCCATAAAATCAACAACGCGATTGGCCAGGCGCTTTTGGCAAAACGGATGGGCAAGAAAAAGCTGATCGCGGAAACCGGAGCCGGCCAGCACGGCGTCGCCGCGGCGACGGTGGCCGCCCATTTCGGCATGGATTGCATCGTTTTTATGGGCGAAGAAGACATCAAGCGGCAGGAGCTGAACGTGTTTCGCATGAAACTGTTGGGCGCCGAAGTCGTGCCGGTGTCAAGCGGCAACCGAACGTTGAAAGATGCGACGAACGAAGCGATTCGCTATTGGGTCGCCCACTGCGACGACCATTTTTACATGATCGGCTCGGTCGTCGGTCCGCATCCGTACCCGAAAATGGTGCGCGAGTTTCAGCGCGTGATTGGCGATGAAGCGAAAGAACAGTTTCTCGCCCGTGAAGGGAAGCTGCCGGATGTCATCGTTGCCTGCGTCGGCGGCGGCAGCAACGCCATCGGCATGTTTTACCCGTTTTTGCAAGATGACGTCCGCCTCGTCGGCGTCGAGGCGGCCGGCAAAGGGATCGACACTCCGCACCATGCGGCGACCATCACAAAAGGGACGAAAGGGGTCATACACGGGGCGATGACCTACCTGTTGCAAGACGAGTACGGACAAATTCTCGAACCGTATTCGATCTCAGCCGGCCTTGATTACCCCGGCGTCGGCCCGGAACATGCGTATTTGGCGAGCATTGGCCGCGTCCGCTACGAAAGCGCGACCGATGACGAGGCCGTCGCTGCGTTTCAATTGTTGGCGCAAACGGAAGGCATCATTCCGGCCATCGAGTCGGCCCATGCGGTGGCGAAAGCCGTCGAGCTCGCCCGCGAGATGCCGCCGGATGAAACGGTGCTCATTTGCCTGTCCGGCCGCGGAGATAAAGATGTGCAAACGATGATGCGCCATCTTGGTGCGAGGGAAGGTGAAGACATTGCCACTGTCCGTTAATCCGCCGCTATTTATCCCGTTTATCGTTGCCGGTGATCCGGCTCCCGATGTGACGATCGATCTCGCCTTGGCGCTTGAGGAGGCCGGCGCTGACATATTAGAGCTTGGCGTGCCGTACTCCGACCCGCTCGCTGACGGACCGACGATTCAACGCGCCGCCGCAAGGGCGCTTGACGGGGCATGACGCTGCCGAAAGCCATTCAGCTTATTGGCGAGATGCGAAAAAAAGGGGTAAACATTCCGATTATTCTCTTTACGTATTACAATCCTGTGTTACAATTAGGAGAAGAATCCTTTTTTGCTTTAGCGCGGGAAAATGGCGCCGACGGCGTGCTCATTCCCGATTTGCCGTTTGAGGAAAGCGGTCCGCTCCGCGAACTTGGCGAACGGTTTGGTCTCCCGCTCATTTCGCTTGTTGCGCCGACGTCGAAGCAGCGGATCGAGCGGATCGCTTCGGCGGCGCAAGGGTTTTTGTATTGCGTCTCCTCGCTAGGCGTTACAGGCGTGCGTGAGACGCTGCCGGAGACGCTCGGCGATTTCCTCCGCGAAGTGAAGCGGCATAGCCGCGTCCCGGTCGCCGTCGGCTTTGGCATTTCGGCGCCGGAGCAAGTCGCGATGTTGAAAGAGGTGTGCGACGGCGTTGTCGTCGGCAGCGCGCTCGTGCAAAAAGTCGAGCAGCTGGCTTCGAGGTTGCAGGCGCCGGACGAAAGGGAAGCGGCCGTCGCCGAGTTTTCTGCCTACGCCCGTTCGCTTGCCGCGCCGCTTCGAGAAGCCTATTCTTCGCGCTAAAAGTTCCGAATTGAAGGAGTTGGCGACAATCATGCAAGTAAAGGAATCGCTCCGGGGTCTTTCTCCGTACCAGCCGGGAAAATCGATCGAAGAAGTCAAGCGGGAATATGGCTTGCCTGAGATTATCAAACTTGCTTCTAACGAGAATCCGTACGGTTCGTCGCCAGCGGCAAAAGCGGCCATCGCCGCTGAGCTTGACCGCCTCGCCGTCTATCCGGACGGCTACGCCCGCACGTTGCGCGAAAAGGTGGCAAAGCATCTTGGCGTCAAGGAAACACAGCTTCTGTTTGGCAACGGTTCGGATGAGGTGGTGCAAATTCTTTGCCGCGCCTTTTTAGAGCCGGGGGCGAATACGGTGATGGCGGCGCCGACATTCCCGCAATACCGGCACAATGCCATCATCGAGCGGGCCGAGGTGCGCGAAGTGCCGCTTGTTGATGGGCGTCATGATTTGGAGGCGATGCTTGCTGTGATCGATGAAAACACGCGCATCGTCTGGGTTTGCAATCCGAACAACCCGACGGGCACGTATGTGAATGACACCGAGCTGCGCGCCTTTTTGGATCGCGTGCCGCGTCATGTGCTTGTCGTCGTGGACGAAGCGTACTACGAATATGCGACGGCGCCCGACTACCCGCAAACGGTGCCGCTTTTAAACGAGTACGAGCAGCTTGTCGTCATGCGCACGTTCTCGAAAGCATACGGGCTCGCTGCGCTCCGCGTCGGCTACGGCGTGGCGAGTGAGACGCTCATCCGCGCCGTCGAGCCGGCGCGCGAGCCGTTTAACACGTCGACCATCGCCCAAGCGGCCGCGGCGGCCGCACTTGACGATCAAGCGTTCATCCGCGCCTGCGTCGAACGAAATCGCGCTGAGCTTGAGCGGTATTATCGCTTTTGCGAGGAGAACGGCCTGAAGTATTACCCATCGCAGACAAACTTTTTGTTCATTGATTTCGGGTTGGATGGCGACGAAGTGTTCCGCTATTTGCTGGAGCGCGGCGTCATTGTCCGCTCTGGCCAAGCGCTTGGGCTGCCGACCGGCGTGCGTGTGACGGTTGGCACGAAAGAGCAAAACGACCGGGTGTTGGAACTCGTTTCGCAACTGCTTCGGGAAAAACAGCTCGCCTGACCGTTCAGCGGCGGGATGGATAGAAAAGATCGGCCCGTTGCTTTTCGAAAGCAGCGGGCGCACGTTTACATAAAGTAGGTGGGACGATTGGAAGGAAAAGTGTTCATTGTCGGCCTCGGCTTGATCGGCGGATCGATTGCATTGGCGATTAAAAAAGCGCATCCGGAGGCGATGATCATCGGCTACGACGTCAATGAGCGGCAGCTCGGCTTGGCGCGCTCGCTCAAGGTGATCGACGAAGCCGCCCGTTCGCCCGAAGACGGATACGGACAGGCGGATTTGATCGTTCTGGCCGTTCCGGTCATGCAGACGGAGGCGCTGCTTTCGTCGATGCCGCTCGAGCGGTTGAAGCGCGGCGTTATCGTTACCGATGTCGGCAGCACGAAGCAGCGCATTGTTCAAGGCGCCCGCCGCCTGTTGGATCATGGCGTAGCGTTCATCGGCGGCCATCCGATGGCCGGGTCGCATAAAAGCGGTGTGGCGGCCGCAAGGGCTCATCTGTTTGAAAACGCCTTTTACATTTTGACGCCGACGGACGATGTGCCGCCGCAGCAAGTCGAGGCGTTGAAACAGTGGCTTGCGGGAACGAAAGCGCAGTTTGTCATCTTAACGCCCAAAGAGCACGACCGCATCACTGGCGTAATCAGCCATTTTCCGCATTTGATTGCGGCGAGCCTCGTTCATCAGGCGCGCGAATACGAGTGCGAAAACGCCCTCGTCAGCCGGCTGGCGGCCGGCGGCTTCCGCGACATCACCCGCATCGCGTCGAGCAATCCGGAAATGTGGCGCGATATTTTTATCCATAACAAGCATGAACTGCTTGCGCTCTTTGACCGCTGGATCGCCGAAATGGAGCGGCTGCGTTCGTTTGTCGAAGAAGAAAACAGCATCGCGATTTACCATTACTTTTTGGAGGCGAAACAGTTTCGCGACGGGCTGCCGTCGAGAACGAAAGGAGCGATTCCGTCGTTTTACGATTTGTATGTCGACGTGCCGGATTATCCGGGCGTCATCTCCGAAGTGACCGGCTATTTGGCCGAGGAAAACATCAGCATCACGAACATCCGCATCATTGAGACGCGCGAAGAAATTTACGGCGTGCTCCGCCTCAGCTTCCAAAGCGAAGACGATCGGGCGCGGGCGAAAGCGTGCCTCGCCAAACATACGAACTATGCCACCTATGAAGGGTAGCAAGGAAAAACAATGGAGGGATTTTGCATGCAGTTGCCAACCAACGTGTCGTCGCTCCGAGGAATGATCGAAGTCCCTGGCGACAAATCGATTTCCCATCGCGCCGTCATGCTCGGGGCGCTTGCTTCTGGACGGACGGTGATTGACCATTTTTTGCCTGGGGCGGACTGTTTAAGCACGATCGACTGTTTCCGGAAACTCGGCGTTGACATTCGCCAGGACGGGACGACAGTCGTTGTCGAAGGAGCCGGCCCCGGCGGGCTGCGCGAGCCGGCTGCGGTGCTTGATGTCGGCAACTCGGGAACGACGGCGCGCCTGCTTTTGGGCATTTTGGCCGGCCAGCCGTTTCACGCCTGCCTTGTCGGCGATGAATCGATCGCCAAGCGGCCGATGGGGCGGGTGACGAAACCGCTTCGCGAAATGGGAGCGCGTATTGACGGGCGTGAGGGCGGCAATTATACGCCGCTTTCCATCCGCGGCGGCGCGCTTCGTCCGCTTCGCTACACTTCGCCGGTGGCGAGCGCGCAAGTGAAATCAGCTGTTTTGCTTGCGGGCTTGTTCACCGACGGCGTAACGTCGGTCACCGAGCCGCACCGCTCGCGCGACCATACCGAGCGGATGGTTCGGTTGTTTGGCGGTGAAGTGAATGTGGATGGCTTGACCGTCTCGGTGGCCGGTCCGCAACGCTTGCGTGGGACGCACATTTACGTTCCCGGCGATATTTCGTCAGCCGCCTTTTTCCTTGTCGCCGGCGCCATTGTGCCAAACAGCGAAATTACGCTGAAAAACGTCGGCTTAAATCCAACGCGGACCGGCATCATCGATGTGCTTGCACAAATGGGGGCGGATATTGCGATTGACAACGTCCGCAACGAGGAAACCGAGCCGGTCGGTGATATTACGGTCCGCACGTCGACGCTTCGGGCGGTCGAAATCGGCGGGGATCTGATTCCAAGATTGATCGACGAAATTCCGATCATTGCCTTGCTCGCGACGCAGGCGGAAGGAACGACCGTCATCAAAGACGCGAGCGAACTGAAGGTGAAAGAGACGAATCGGATCCATACGGTCGTCACCGAGTTGAAAAAACTCGGCGCTGACATCGAAGCAACCGACGACGGCATGATGATCCGCGGCAAAACGCCGCTTTATGCCGACGGGATTGTTGTCGACAGCCATGGCGACCACCGCATCGGCATGATGCTCGCCGTTGCTGCCTGCATCGCCAAAGGGACAGTCCGCCTCGAGCGTTCGGAAGCGGTCGCCGTTTCCTATCCGGCGTTTTTTGCCGATCTCCGCTCGCTGCTGTAAAAGGCCTCCCGCCCCAAGCGGGCGGGAGGTCATATTTTGCGTTGTTCGTTCATATTTTGTCAGTGAGAGGAATTGGCTTCGCATTTTTTGAAAGCGGATACATTCCCGGTTTCTGGCCGAAAAACGGCGCATCTTCCAGACAGCGAGCGGTTTGGTTGCGGAAACGGCCATGATCGATTATCATCATTCATGTTCCCGTTGTAACGGTACATAACGATTTGAATGGCAAAGGCGGATGGGCTCCTGTGGGCGCCCGGCCGCCTGCCGCAAGAGAGGGCTGACGAAACCATGACACGCGTCGAACAAATCATTCGCTTAGTGGAAAACGGAAACGTCGACCAAGCGTTGGCGCTCGTGCCGAAAGTGAAAAAATATGGAAGTGATGAAGAAAAATACGCGCTTGCCGACTGCTTGTACGGATGGGGAATGCCGGAAGAGGCGAAGGAGCTGCTTGAGGAGCTGACTGCCCGCTATCCGGATGACGGCGACATTCGCCTGTTTTTGGCGGAAGTGTATACGGAGCTTGAAGCCGAAGAGGAAGCGCTCGCCATTTTGTCGGAGATCGACGAAGACGATCCGCAGTTTGTCCGCGCGTGCCTTCTTGCCGCCGATTTGTACGAAATGCAAGGGCTGGCGGAAGTGAGCGAGCGGAAGCTGCGTCAAGCGTACGAGAAAGCTCCAGATGAGCCGATCGTGCAGTTTGCGTTGGCTGAGTTGTATTTTTCGCACGGTGAATACTCAAAAAGCGTGCCGCTTTATGAACAGGTGCGGAAGACGAATAAGGAGATGGCCGGCGTCTTGATCACTGAGCGGATCGCTGAGGCGCTCAGCCGTTCCGGGGAATTCGAGGCGGCGCTTCCGTATTATGAGGAGGCGCTCAATGAAAAAATGGACAGCCGGACGCTGTTCGCCTACGGATTCACCGCGTTGCAGGCCGGCTATACACAAACGGCCATCGATAAGCTCAGCGCTTTAAAAGAGCTCGATCCGGACTACACTCCGCTTTACCTTTATTTGGCGAAAGCGTATGAACAAGAAGGACGGCTCGTGCAAAGCTATGAGACGGCGCTTGAGGGCGTTGGCGTCGACGAATGGAACAAAGAGCTCCGCCTTTACGCAGGCAAGCTGGCGCTCAAGCTGAACAAGCCGGAGGAGGCAGAGGAACATTTGAAAAAAGCGCTTGAGATCGATGGCGGGTACATCGAGGCGCTCACGGTTTTATCGGCGCTTTGGCTAAATGAACAGCGCTATGAGGATGTCGTAGCGCTTCTTGAGCAGGCGATGGCCGATGGCGAGTACGATCCGCAGTTTGAATGGGACCTTGGGCGCGCCAAACATCGGCTTGAGATGTACGACGATGCATTAAATCATTACGGCGAGGCATATAATTTCTTTAAGCACAATGTCGAGTTCCTCGAAGAGTACGGATATTTTCTCATCGAGGAAGGAAATCGGGCGGCGGCGAAAGAAATATTTCAACAGATCGTCCGTCTCGACCCAACCCATACAGAGGCGGCGGAGATGCTGCTTGAGCTCGAAGAGTAGGGGAGAAGCGGTGGCCCAACCTCTTTCTTGGAAACCGATCGAGGGGGAAGCGCAGAATGACGCACGTATCCGTCAATGAGAAAAAAGAGTTTATCCGTTGGTTTTTAAGCCACTATCAGTTGAAGCGGCGCGAGTGTGTCTGGATTTTAAACTATTTGATGAGCCATGACCAGCTCATGCAAAAGGTGCATTTTGTCGAGAATGCCCAATATTGCCCGCGCGGCATCATTATGTCGACTCACTGCGTCGACGATGTGCCGTTCCGTTTTTACAAAGGCAATGTGATGACAACCGATGCAGAGAAATCGTTCCATGACATCCGTTTAAACCGCGACGAAGATATTTACATTCAACTGAATTTCCGCGCTTCTTTTCACTCGCCGCAATATGTCGCTGTGCTTGAGGAAAACCCGTATGCGCCGAAGCAGGCGCAAGTGAGCGAAAACGACCAGCGCCTCGCCGAGCAGTTTTTGGAACGCTCCATTTACGAATTCCGGCGCGGGCGGCTCATGAAGCTGATCGATGAGGCGCTTGACCGCCATGATGAAGAGGCGTTCCGCCGCCTGACCGATGAATTAAACAAATTGTAAAAACCTTGCCGCCGGCAAGGTTTTTCTTTTGCCGAAAAATATGGTATGGTGATGAAGGGAAGAAACTTTAAGGAAAAGGAGAGTACGAATGAAGTGGACAGGCGAGGACGTCGCCCTCTATGAACGAGAGCGCGACTACATCGACACGGCGCTCCTTCCGCTTTTGCCGGTGGCTTTCGGCCAAGGAGCGAAGCGGCTCGCTTCCGGCGGGGAGCTTGTCGGGCTCATCGCGGCCGAGGTCGAGCGGCAGCTGAAGGGCCGGTTGTTTTTGATGCCGTCGTTTGTGTATTTTGCCGATGAGCCGCGGGCGCTGCTTACCGAAAGGCTGGCGGATTGGACCAACCGGCTTAGGCGGGAAGGAATGAAGCATCTGTTTTATGTGACGTGCGACCGTGCGTGGCAAGAGGGCGAAGAAGCTGACCGCGTTTGGTTCGTTCCGGTTGTTCCGCTCGAGAGCATGGGTGAATCGTACAAGCACGAGCTTGTCAGAGAGCAGGCCGCCGAGCTGCTCCGCTTTCTCATCGGTCGATGGGTGCAAGAGTAGATGCGGCAAAGTCCGACGTTTTGCCGCCTGCGATATTGACCTTGTCCAGCAATTGAGCTATCATTAGAATGTCCTAGTTTTCCATATGTGTTATACATACAATCGTCCGGTGCGGACTTGATTTTGCATAGAGGGGGGAAGACGATGAGCGACAACAAACATCGTGTAACGAGACGTCAGTTTTTAAACTACACGCTGACCGGCGTCGGCGGTTTTATGGCGGCAGGGATGCTGATGCCGATGCTCCGTTTTGCTTTCGATCCGATCTTGAAGGATGAAGCAGGGACGGAGATGGTCGCGGTAGCAGACGTCAAAGAGATTACGACCGAACCGAAGCGCTTCGACTTTAAAGTGAAGGTGAAAGACGCTTGGTATGAGTCGGAAGAGCCGAAGTCAGCTTGGGTGTACAAGGATGAAAAAGGGGAGATCATCGCCCTTTCGCCGATCTGCAAACACCTTGGCTGTACGGTCGACTGGAACACGGACAAAGAGCATCCGAACCAGTTTTTCTGCCCATGCCACTATGGGCGCTATGAGAAGGACGGCACGAACGTTAAGGGGACGCCGCCGCAAGCTCCGCTTGACCGTTACGAGTACAAAGTGAAAGACGGCAAGCTGTATTTAGGCAAGGCGAAACCAAGAAAGGAGGCGTAATGCGTGTTAAACAAGCTGTATGACTGGGTCGATGAACGCTTAGATATTACGCCTTTATGGCGGGATATCGCCGATCACGAAGTTCCGGAGCACGTCAACCCCGCCCATCATTTTTCCGCCTTTGTCTATTGTTTCGGCGGGCTGACGTTTTTTGTCACGGTCATTCAAATTTTGTCAGGCATGTTTTTGACGATGTACTACGTCCCGGATATTAAAAACGCGTGGGAATCGGTGTATTACTTGCAAAACGAAGTGGCGTTCGGCCAAATTGTGCGCGGTATGCACCACTGGGGGGCGAGCCTTGTCATCGTCATGATGTTTTTACATACGCTGCGCGTCTTTTTCCAAGGGGCTTATAAAAAGCCGCGCGAAATGAACTGGATCGTCGGCGTATTGATCTTTATGGTGATGATGGGTCTTGGCTTCACCGGCTACTTGTTGCCGTGGGATATGAAAGCGCTGTTTGCGACGAAAGTTGGTTTGCAAATCGCGGAAGCGACGCCGCTCATTGGCCCGGCCATTAAGACGCTGTTAGCTGGGGACCCAGAAATTGTCGGCGCGCAAACGTTGACGCGCTTCTTTGCCATTCACGTCTTCTTCTTGCCGGCCGCTTTACTCGGCTTAATGGCAGCGCACTTTTTAATGATTCGCAGACAAGGCATTTCCGGTCCGCTATGATCGGTCGGCCCGCGTTTAGAGGTGATAGAAAAAAGGAGGGAACCACGCAATGCATCGCGGAAAAGGAATGAAATTCGTCGGCGATTCCCGTGTTCCCGCGGTGAGAAAACCGAATATTCCAAAGGACTATTCGGAATATCCCGGGAAAACGGAAGTGTTTTGGCCGAACTTCCTGCTTAAGGAATGGTTGGTCGGATCGGTCTTTCTCGTCGGTTTCTTATGTTTGACGGTCGCCCATCCGTCGCCGCTTGAGCGGATCGCCGACCCGACGGACACGACGTACGTGCCGCTGCCTGACTGGTATTTCTTGTTCTTATACCAATTGCTCAAATATTCGTATGCGTCTGGTCCGTATACGGTCGTCGGCGCGATCATCATCCCGGGGTTGGCGTTCGGCGCGCTCTTGTTGGCGCCGTTTTTGGACCGCGGCCCAGAGCGCCGTCCTTGGAAGCGTCCGGTCGCGACCGGGATGATGCTGTTGGCGCTTGCAGCGATGATTTATTTGACATGGGAATCGGTCGTTACACATGACTGGAAAAAAGCGGCTGAACAAGGGAAAATTCGGGCGGAAGTGAAAATTGACACGAACGCGGAAGGCTATAAAATCGCCCAAGCGAACACATGTACATCGTGCCACGGACAAAACTTGTCCGGCGGCGCTGGTCCGTCGCTCATCGGCACCGGCTTGAAACCGGAAGAAATCGCGAAAATCGCGAGAGAAGGGAAAGGCAACATGCCGGCCGGCGTCTTTAAGGGCACGGATGAAGAGTTGAAAAAACTGTCCGAATTCATCGCCGGACTGAAAGCGGAATAATCGTTTCGACACGAAAAAGCTGACTCGCGTTAGTCAGCTTTTTTCGTGCCAACATGAAACCGAGGCGAGGTGCAGATGATGGTATGGCTTTATGCGCTGTTGGCTTCCCGGCCGGTTGTTTGGCTGCTCTTGTTCGTCAACGCGGCCGGCACCATCTATGGATATTATTGGTATCGTTATCAACTTGCCGATACTCCGCCCGTCTTTTTGCCGTTTGTTCCCGACAGTCCGACGGCGAGCCTTTTTTTTCTTGTCGTCCTTGTGGCATGGCTTTTCGGCAGGTCGGCGCCGCTTTTTGAAGCGTTGGCTTTGGTGACGCTTGTGAAGTATGGAATTTGGGCGGTCGTTATGAATGTGCTCGTTTGGCGCGTCACCGGCACGCTCGATTGGGCCGGCTGGATGCTCATCGTTTCGCACGGGGCGATGGCGATCGAAGGAATGCTGTACGCCCGGTTTTATCGATTCCGCTTCCTTCACCTTATGCTGGCGGCCGTTTGGACGCTGCATAACGATGTCATCGACTACGTTTTTGGCATGATGCCGCGCTATAGTGTGCTGGCTGACTACGCCAACGAAATCGGCTATTTTACGTTTTGGTTGAGCATCGCATCGATTGCCGCTGCGTACCAGCTTGGCGTCCGCCTCCGGCGCCAGCCGCTTCTGCCGGGCGGCATGTCTTTCCGGCAGGCATCAGAGTAGAGCGTGGAACACAAGGAGGAACGTTGGGCGGCAGCTTTCTATATATAGATGCAACGAAAAACTTTAACATATCCTTGATGGAAAAGTCACTTGTCCATTTTTCGACTGTCGAAGGCAAGCCACAGGCTTGCCTCCGTCACGCCAAGGCGTGACGGAAGACCGAACAACCACCCGCTTCACAGACCCATACATGGGTCTGGAAGCGGCGTTGTTCGGTCGCCCGACAGTCGATCAAATGCTCGGTAAAAGCTGCAAATGGCAAAGCTTCGAATTGCATCTATATAGCAGTTGCCTGGTCTACTCTTGTCCACTCCTTCATACATTGTACTAGTGGATGAGGGAGGGACGATGATGAAGCGAATCGGGCTAGCCATGTTGTTGTCGCTCGCCTTTTTATGGCCAGCGCCCATTGGCGCGGCTGGACAAACAAACGGTTGGGAGCAGTTGGACGATATTTCCGACGAGGCGCTGCAATTGGCGAAAAACGGTCGTTTTGCCGAAGCAAAAGAAGTGCTCCGCTATTTTTCCGAGCGGTTTTTCGCCCTTGGGGCAAAAGAACGGTTGAAATCGGCCGATGAATTGCGGGCGGTGACCGTGACGCACGAGCAGGCAGTCAAGGCGATGACGGCGCCGATCTCCGCGGAAGACAAAGTGGCGGCGATCACCCAGTTTCGCCTTGTTGTTGACGCCATCCATTCGACATACCAGCCGCTTTGGACGGAGATGGAGCCGGCTGTCATGGAGGCGTTTGCCGCGGTCGAAAAGGCGGCACAACAAGGCGAGCAGAAAGCGTATGCCGCTGCCCTCCGCCAGTTGCTTGACCGCTATACATTGATCGAGCCGAGTGTGAAAATCGACGTGCCGCCGGATATCGCGACAAAGGTCGATGACGATCTTGAGGCGTTGCAGGCCGCCGCGTTTTGGCAACGCGGCGAAGACGAGCAGCGTGAGCAACTCGCCGATGCGCGTCAAGATCTTGAAGCGCTGTTTGCCGGGGTGAAAAAGGACGAAGCTGATCCGTCGCTGATTTGGGTGATGATTTCCACTGGCGGAGTGATCGTGTTGACGCTGACGTACGTTGGCTGGCGGAAGTACAAAGGAGAAAAGGAAGAGAAGCGGGCGCGGCAGCCGGAAGATTAAAAGACCGGCGCTTTTTGCGAGGGGGAAACATTTCCCCCTCTGTTTTGTTTTCCCGTCGCTTTGTGCAAGCACCGCCCCGGCACTTTCAAGCGGCGCTTGCCGGGCTTGTCCCGGTTGGGCTTTCGCGCCAGCGGCTTTTCATGGTTCCAGCGGCCGCTTTTGTTCATCGAGCGTAAACCCTTCGCCGAGCACATCATGCACATCGGTGACGGCGACGAACGCATGCGGATCAACGGATATAATGACACTTTTTAAGCGCGGCAGTTCGTTTTTGGCGACGACGCAATACAAGACGTCGCGGTCGCGCTTCGTATATGAGCCGCGCCCTTTCAGCACGGTGACGCCGCGCTCCATCTCTGTCAAGATCCGGTTGGCGATCTCTTCGCTTTTTTCTGAGATGATGGTCGCCCCTTTTGCCGCATAGCCGCCTTCCTGCAGAAAATCAATGACCCGGGCGGCGATAAAGACGGCGACCAACGTATACATCGCCTCGCGGTATGACAGGTAAAGAAGAAGCGACAACGTGATGACGGCGGCGTCAAAGGCAAACATCGTTTTGCCCATGCTGATGCCTTTATATTTATGGACGAGGCGGGCGATAATATCGACGCCTCCGGTTGTGCCGCCGTAGCGGAAAATAATGCCGAGGCCGACGCCGATAAAGACGCCGGCAAACAAGGCGGCGAGCGTCATGTCATGTCGAAGCGGCATATGAATCATGTAGCGCTGAAAGATGGACAAAAAGACGGAAACGGCGACCGTGCCGATGACGGTATAGAGAAACGTCTGGCGGCCGAGCAGCTTCCAGCCGATGAAAAAGAGCGGAATGTTGAGCGCCAAGTTGGTGATCGCTGGATCCAGTCCGAACAAAAAATAAAGAAGAAGCGTAATGCCAGTAAACCCGCCTTCCGCCAAATTGTTTTGCATGTTGAAATGAACGAGCCCGAAGGCGAAAATGGCGGCGCCAAGCAAAATAAACAGGCAGTTTTTGATCTTTAGTCCAAAAATCATACCGTCCCTCCGTCCGCAAAAATAGTCGGCGCCCTTAATTATAGAGGAACTTGTCCATATAGGCAATGACGAGCGAAAACGGACGGAATTGACAGCGGGCGAAAACATTTGTCAAATGCGCCGCTTTTCGCTAACATGAAAACAGACGAGGTGACAAGCCATGCAGGAGAAAACGATGAAACAAATGCAACAGGAAGTGGATGACTATATCAGTCAATTCAAAGAAGGCTATTTCAGCCCGCTCGCCATGCTGGCGCGGCTGACGGAAGAGCTCGGCGAGCTGGCGCGCGAGGTGAACCATTACTACGGGGAAAAACCGAAAAAGGCGACCGAACAAGAAAAAACGGTGGAAGAAGAGCTGGGCGATTTGCTGTTTGTGCTCATTTGCTTCGCCAATTCGCTCAGCATTGATTTGCAGGCGGCGCACGACCGGGTGATGGACAAGTTTCGCACCCGCGACCGCGACCGCTGGACGCGGAAGGAGGAAGGATCATGACGATTCGCATTGCCATCGCGGGGCCGCGCGGCCGCATGGGCCGAGAGGCGGTTGCGCTCGTGCAGCAAACCGATCACTTTGAACTGGCTGCGGTCATCGACCGCCGTTACGATGGACAAAATTTAGCGGAGATCGACGGATTTTCCGGCGTCAACGCCCCGATTTACACCGATGCGGCCCGCTGTTTTGCCGAGGTGAAGCCGGATGTATTGATCGATTTGACAACGCCGGAAGCCGGAAAGCGGCACACCGAGCTGGCGCTGCGTTACGGCGTTCGTCCGGTCGTCGGCACGACTGGATTTACGCCGGAAGATATCGAGCGGCTCACCAAGCTGGCGGAAGAGAAAGAAATCGGCGCCATCATTGCGCCGAACTTTGCCGTCGGAGCGGTGTTGATGATGAAATTCGCCCGCATGGCGGCCAAATATTTCACTGATGTGGAAATCATTGAATTGCACCATGATCAAAAGCTTGACGCACCGTCCGGAACGGCGTTGAAGACGGCGCAGCTCATTGCCGAAGTGCGACCGTCGAAAAAGCAAGGCCACCCGAACGAAAAGGAAACGCTTGCTGGCGCGCGCGGCGCGGAATATGACGGCATCCCGATCCACAGCGTCCGTCTGCCGGGCTTTGTCGCTCATCAAGAAGTGATTTTCGGCGGCAACGGCCAGACGTTGACGATCCGCCACGATTCGTTCGACCGCCGCTCGTTTATGTCCGGGGTGAAGCTGGCAGTGGAAACGGTGATGCATTTACATACGCTTGTCTATGGGCTGGAGCATATTTTGGAATAGTGTGCAAACTGCGCAAACGGGGGAGAATGGAATGAAAATCGCGTTAATTGCCCATGACCAAAAAAAGGAAGAGATGGTCGCATTTGCGACCGCCTATGCGCCTGTGCTTGCCAACCATGAATTGTACGCCACCGGCACGACCGGCTTGCGCATCCAGGAGGCGACCGGTCTTCCCGTTCATCGCTTCCAATCGGGGCCGTACGGAGGCGACCAAGAAATCGGGGCGATGATCGCCCGCAATGAAATGGATCTGGTCATTTTTTTCCGCGATCCGCTCACCGCCCAGCCGCATGAGCCGGACATCAGCGCATTGATGCGGCTTTGCGACGTCTATGCCGTGCCGTTGGCGACGAACATCGGCACGGCCGAGTTGCTCATCCGCGCGTTGGAGCGCGGCGATTTGGCATGGCGCAGCATTGTGCGCGGCCGAACAAAAGGCGGGGAGGAATCGAAAACAGAAAGGTGACAGCGATGATGGAAACGTGTGACTTGTTGGCGTTCGGCGCCCATCCGGATGATGTCGAAATCGGCATGGGAGGGACGATCGCCAAATACGTACGCCGTGGGTACCGTATTGTCATTTGCGACTTGACGCAAGCCGAGCTGTCGTCCAACGGCACGGTCGACGAGCGGCAGAGAGAGGCGGCCGAGGCGGCCCGCCGGCTCGGTGTATCCGAGCGGTTCAATCTTGGGTTGCCTGACCGCGGCCTTTACGTCGAGGAAGAGGCGATCCGCCAGATCGCAGCGGTCATCCGCCGCTATCGGCCGCGCCTTGTATTCGCCCCCTATTGGGAAGATCGACATCCGGATCACGGGCGATGCGCCCGCCTTGTCGAGGAAGCGGTCTTTTCCGCCGGCATCCGCCGCTATGGCGCCGGAGAGCTTGGCGATGCGCACCGCGTTCGGGCGGTGTATTATTATATGATCAATGCCTTTTGCCGCCCGCATTTTCTCATCGATATTAGCGAAACGATCGATGACAAGCTGGACAGCCTGCGCGCGTACGAAAGCCAGTTTCAAAAACGGCCTGGCTCGGTTGACACCCCGCTGACCAACGGCTACATCGAGATGATTGAAAGCCGCGAGCGCTGGTTCGGTCAACAAATCGGCGCGGCGTATGCGGAAGGGTTTTTGACGAAAACGCCGATTCATCTTTCCAATTTGTTTGAGGAGGAGCGATGAAGCTGAAAATCGGGATTGTTTGCTATCCGACGGTCGGGGGCTCGGGAGTGGTCGCCACTGAGCTTGGCAAGCTGCTGGCGGAGCGGGGGCATGAGATTCACTTTATCTCATCGAGCATGCCGTTTCGTTTGAATAAAGTGTACGGCAACATTTATTATCATGAAGTCAGTGTCAACCAATATTCCGTCTTTCAATACCCGCCGTACGATTTGGCATTGGCAAGCAAAATTGCTGAGGTGGCAAAGCGGGAACGGCTCGATGTGCTTCATGCCCATTACGCCGTTCCTCATGCCGTCTGTGCGGTGTTGGCGCGGCAAATGGTCGGCGAGCTGCCGATCATCACGACGCTGCACGGCACGGATATCACCGTGTTAGGCTATGACCCGTCGCTTTCCGATATGATCAAATTTGGCATCGAGCAGTCGGATATCGTTACGGCGGTGTCTGACGCCCTTGCCCGGCAGACGTATGAACTGCTCGATGTGCAAGCGACGATCCATACCGTCTACAATTTTGTCGATGAACGCGTCTACCGTCGTCGGGAAGCGGGCCATTTACGGCGCGAGTACGGCATTCGCGACGATGAACGAGTTGTGATCCATGTCTCGAATTTCCGGAAAGTGAAGCGTGTGCCTGATGTAGTGCGAGCGTTTGCCATCGTGCGCCGGCACGTGTCAGCCAAGCTCTTGCTTGTCGGCGACGGTCCGGAAATGACCGTCGTCTGCCGGCTTGTGAAAGAGCTTGGGCTGCAAGATGATGTCCGCTTTTTAGGAAAACAGGATAAACTCGAAGAGCTGTATTCGATCAGTGATGTGATGATGCTTTTGTCGGAAAAAGAAAGCTTCGGGCTCGTATTGCTTGAAGCGATGGCGTGCGGCGTTCCGTGCATCGGCACGGCCATCGGCGGGATTCCGGAAGTGATTGAGGATGGGAAAACCGGGTTTTTATGCCCGCTTGGCGATGTCAAAGAGGCAGCAAGACAGGCGATGGCGCTGTTGACAGACTGCCGGTTGCACGCTGAGATGGCAAGACAGGCGGTGCAAACGGTTGAGCGCAAGTTCCGCTCGGCCGACATCGTCGGCCAGTATGAACAGCTGTACGCTTCGCTTGCGGCAAGGAAGGTGAAACGATGAAACCGCCGTTTGAACAGGCGCTCGGCATTATCCGACAATTGAAGCGGCATGGCTATGAGGCGTATTTTGTCGGAGGCGCGGTGCGCGACTTTTTGATCGGGCGTGCGATCGGCGACGTCGATATCGCGACAAGCGCTCTGCCGGAAGAAGTGATGCGCTTGTTTCCGAAAACGATCGACGTCGGTTCGAAACACGGCACGGTCGTCGTCGTGCATGAAGGAACGGCGTACGAAGTGACGACATTCCGCACGGACGGCGATTATGAGGACCATCGCCGTCCGGAGTCGGTGACGTTCGTTCGTTCGCTTGAGGAAGACTTAAAGCGGCGCGATTTCACGATGAACGCCATCGCCATGGATGAACGCGGAACGATCATTGATCCGTTTGGCGGACAAGAGGCGATCGAGCGGCGGCTCATTTGCACGGTCGGGGCGGCGGACGAACGGTTTCGCGAAGATGCGCTCCGCATGATGCGGGCTGTTCGCTTCGTCAGCCAGCTCGGATTTGCGCTCTCTGAGGATACGAAGAGCGCGATTGTCCAAAACGCACCGCTTATGGCCCACATTTCTGTCGAACGGATGACCATGGAAATGGAAAAACTGCTCGCCGGTCCGTTCGTTGCCGAGGCGCTGCCGCTGTTGGCCGATACCGGGCTGTTCGCTTATTTGCCTGGGCTGGCCGCAAAAGTGCAGCTGCTGCGCTCGGCCGCCGCCTTTCGCTGGCCGTGGCTTACAAAGCGCGAAGAGCGCTGGGCGCTTCTTTGCCGCGCGCTTGATGTCAAAGACATCCGTCCGTTTTTGCGCGCCTGGAAGCTTCCCAACAAAGTAATCGATGAAGCTGGCGCCATTTTGGCGGCGCTCGATGATGTCCCTAGGCCGGAGGAGTGGACGAACGAACAGTTGTTTTCAGCCGGCCTCGAGCGGGCGCTATCGGTTGAAGCGGTGCGCGCCGCGCTTTGCGGCGCGCCGTCTGAACCGCATCATGAGGAGCTCCGCCGCCGCTTTGCGGCGCTGCCGATCAAAACGAAAGGGGAGCTTGCCGTCAACGGGAAAGACGTCATTCGCTGGGCTGGAAAACCGGCCGGTCCGTGGGTGAAAGAGACGCTGGATGCCATCTGGCGGGCGGTCGTCAGCAGCGAAGTCGAAAATGAGAAGGAGCGGATTTACGCATGGCTCATGGAGCGCAATCGGACACACGAAAAAAACTGTTAGAGTTGTTTGCCGAAGCGAACGGCGAGTTTTTGTCCGGGCAAAAAATCAGCGAACAGCTCGGCTGTTCGCGGGCGGCCGTATGGAAACACATCGAGGAGCTGCGCAAAGAAGGATTTGAACTCGAAGCAGTGCGCCGCCTTGGCTACCGGATTATCAGCACGCCGGATAAAGTGACGGCCAACGAAATCCAGCTCGGCTTAAAAACGGAAAAACTTGGCCACACGATCCACTTTTTTGACGAAGTCGATTCGACGCAGCGCATTGCGGCAAGGCTCGCGTATGAAGGGGCGCCGGAAGGAACGCTCGTCGTCGCGGAAGAGCAAAAGGCCGGGCGCGGGCGTTTGGATCGGAAATGGTTTTCCCCAAAAGGGACGGGCATTTGGATGAGCCTCATTTTGCGGCCGGCCATCCCGCCGCAGCGGGCGCCGCAGCTGACGTTGCTTGCCGCGGTGGCCGTCAGCCAGGCGATTCAGGAAGTGACCGGGCTTGTCCCAGACATTAAATGGCCGAATGACATTTTGCTTGACGGCAGAAAGTGCGTCGGCATTTTAACAGAGCTGCAAGCCGACCCTGACCGCGTCCATTCGGTCATCATCGGCATCGGCATCAACGTCAACCAAACGATCGAGCAGTTTCCGGAGGATATCCGGGCCATCGCGACATCGCTGGCCATTGAAAAGGGCGGGCCCGTAAAGCGCGCCCCGCTCATTCAGGAAATTTTGTTCCGGCTTGAGCGGCTGTATGAGCAATATTTGGCGCATGGCTTCCGTCCGATTAAGCTTCTTTGGGAAGGGTACGCCGTTTCGATCGGCAAGCCGGTGACAGCGAGAACGCTGAACGGCGTGATTCACGGCATCGCCCGCGGCATCACCGACGACGGGCTGCTCATCCTTGAAGATGAGCAAAAGAACATCCATTACATCCATTCTGCCGATATTCAGTTCTAATTTGCCACTAGAAAAATTGTAACAATTTTGTTAAAATACAAAGCGAGGAAAAGGGCAGTATCTTTCGCAAGAAGAACTGCACCGAGGCCGACAGCACGAATAGGTGAAGGAAATGATCTGCCTTGATCCTTTTTTGAAGGACTAGGACAGAGGGATGAACGAAACCGACGGCGGTTTTATGGCGTCCTTCTTTCTCAAGGCGGGAAAGAAGGACGTTTTGTTTCGGGCGGTTCATCTCCTCTGCAGTCAAAGAGGAGGGAACGAAAATGAAAGCGAAAACCGATTTTTTCCACATGAAGCAGGCGGGTGAGCCGATCGTGATGGTGACCGCCTACGATTTTCCGTCCGCGAAGCTTGCCGAGCAAGCCGGCGTCGATATGATTTTGGTCGGCGATTCGCTCGGCATGGTTGTGCTCGGGTATGATTCAACGATCCCGGTGACGGTCGATGATATGATCCACCATACGAAGGCGGTTCGCCGCGGTGCGCCGAACACGTTTATTGTCACCGATATGCCGTTTATGTCGTACCATGCGTCCAAAGAAGAGGCGCTGCAAAACGCCCGCCGCATCATGCAAGAGTCAGGGGCGAACGCCGTTAAAGTCGAAGGAGCGGATGAAGTCGTCGACATGATTGCCGCGCTGACGAAAGCCGGCGTGCCGGTCGTTGCCCATCTCGGGTTGACGCCGCAATCGGTCGGCGTTCTTGGCGGCTATAAAGTGCAAGGCAAAGATGCCGAAAGTGCGAAAAAGCTGCTCGATGATGCGAAACAATGCGAGCAGGCGGGAGCGATCGCCCTTGTCTTAGAGTGTGTTCCGAAGCAGCTCGGGGCGGCCATGGCCCGGGAACTCACCATTCCCGTCATCGGCATCGGCGCCGGGGCGGAAGTCGACGGCCAAGTGCTCGTGTATCACGATTTGCTTGGCTACGGTGTCGCCCGCGTGCCGAAGTTTGTGAAACAATACGCGTCCATCCAAGAGACGATCGTCGAGGCGTTAGCCAACTACGTCGCTGATGTCAAACTGCGCCAGTTCCCGGAGCCGGTGCACACGTTTACGATGAAGGAAGAAGAATGGGTGGCGCTTTACGGAGGAAAGCAAGGATGATCGTGATGGATCAGATTGCAGCGATGCAGGCGCTCATGCGCCAATATCGCCGTGAAGGAAAGACGATCGGGTTCGTTCCGACGATGGGCTATTTGCATGAAGGGCATACCTCCCTCATCGATCGGGCGCGCGCGGAAAACGACATCGTCGTCCTAAGCGTTTTCGTCAACCCGCTTCAGTTCGGACCGAACGAAGACTTTGCCCGTTATCCGCGCGATTTCGAGCGCGACCGGCGCATCGCCGAACAGCATGGAGTCGACGTCTTGTTCCATCCGGAAGCGGACGAGATGTATCCGGAGCCGCTTACCGTACGAGCGATCGTTCAAGCGCGCGCCGACGTGCTGTGCGGACGGTCGCGCCCCGGCCATTTTGACGGCGTGGCGACGGTGCTCATGAAGCTGTTCAACATTGTGATGCCCGACCGCGCGTACTTTGGGATGAAAGATGCCCAACAGGTGGCGGTCGTCGACGGCTTGATCCGCGATCTCAATTTTCCGATCGAGCTCGTGCCGGTGCCGACGGTCCGCGAGGCGGACGGGCTGGCGAAAAGCTCGCGCAACGTCTATTTGTCGCCGCAAGAACGGAGTGAGGCGCCGGCGCTGTATGCAGCGCTTCAAGCAGCCGCTTCCGCCGTCGAACGAGGGGAGCGGAGCGCAGCGGCCATCCGCCGGATGGTTAGAGAGCATATTGAAGCGCATACGCACGCTGAGATCGATTATGTCGAAGTATGTTCATATCCGGACTTGACGCCGCTTGAGACGCTCGCCGGGACAGTGCTGATCGCTGTCGCCGTCCGATTTGCGAGCGCCCGGTTGATCGACAATATCATGATTGAGTTGCCCAAAACCGGCGAACAAGGGGATGGAAAGGGGGAGCAAGCATGTTTCGCACGCTCATGAACGCCAAAATTCACCGCGCTCGTGTAACAGAGGCCAATCTCGATTACGTCGGCAGCATCACGATCGATGAAGATATTTTGGATGCCGTCGGCATTGTGGCGAATGAAAAAGTACAGGTAGTGAACAATCATAATGGAGCCCGTTTTGAAACATACGTCATCCCCGGTGAGCGCGGCAGCGGCGTCTTTTGCCTAAACGGCGCCGCCGCCCGCCTTGTGCAAAAAGGGGACGTTATTATCGTCATCTCATATGTGCTCGTTCCAGAGGAAAAAATCGCCGCCCATCGACCGAAAATCGCGATTATGGACGAAAACAACCGAATTGTGCAGCTCATCGCCGAAGAGCCGGCGCATACGGTTTTATGAGGGCAAAAAGGGGCTTTCCGCCCCTTTTCGTTTTGAGGTGATCGTTTATGGCACCGCGCTTTGTCATCATTGACTTGGAGACAACCGGAAATGGGCCGAAAAAAGGCGATCGGATCATCCAGCTCGGCATGGCGGTCGTCGAAGATGGCCTGATTGTCGAACGGTTTGCCAGCTTTTTTAACCCGGAACAGCCCATTCCGCTGTTCATTCAGCAGCTGACGAACATCAACGAACAGATGGTCGAAGGAGCGCCGCTGTTTGCTGACAAGGCGGGCGAGATCGCCGCCTTGATGCACGGTGCTTACTTTGTCGCCCATAACGTCGACTTTGATTTGCCGTTTTTGCAGGCCGAGCTTGAACGGGCTGGCTGGCCGCCGTTTGCCGGTCCGACGATCGATACGGTCGAGCTCGCCCGCATCGTGTTGCCGACTGCCGAAAGCTATAAGCTCGGCGATTTGGCGAGGCAGCTCGGCCTTCACCACGATCGTCCTCATCAAGCGGACAGCGATGCGGAAGTGACCGCCAAGCTGTTCATTGCCTTGCTCAAGCGGCTCTCCCGTCTGCCGCTTATGACGCTTGAGCAACTGCGCGGTCTTGCCCGCCACTTGAAAAGCGATATTTACTTGCTCCTTGATGCGGCCATCGCCAAAAAGCGGAACAAGGCGCCGGCCGACCGCGCTGTCGCCGTATACCGCGGCATTGCGTTGAAACAACCGGCGCCGGAGCCAGATGAGAGCGATCGGCGCCCCGCTTTGGCTTCGTTCGCTGCCTTTTGCGAACAGGAGCCGCCCCTTCCGCTTCCCGGCTACAAGCGGCGCGCGGGGCAGTGGGAGATGATGCGGCTCGTTTATGAGGCGCTGTCGACGTCCCAGCACGCGCTCATTGAAGCAGGGACTGGACTTGGCAAATCGCTCGCCTATTTGATTCCCGCTGCTTTTTTTGCCTGTGAGCAGCAAGAGCGGGTCGTCATCAGCACGCATACCCTCCAGCTGCAGGAGCAGCTCATTCGCCGCGATTGGCCGGTATTGCGGCAAATCGCGCCGTTTCCGCTCCGCGTTGCCGTTTTGAAAGGAAAGCAACATTACTTATCCCTTGACAAGTTCGCTTCGTTTTTGTCGGAGCCGTCTGACACGTACGATGCGGCGCTCTTGAAATGTCAGGTGCTCGTTTGGCTGCTTGAGACCGACAGCGGCGACTTGGACGAATTGAATGTGTCATCCGGCGCCCGTCTCCTATTGTCCGCGCTTGCCATCGGCGAAGAGGAAGACGGCGGGCGGCATCATTTTTTCGCCCGGGCGAAAGAGCGCTCCGAACGGGCGGATGTGGTCATTACCAACCATGCGCTTTTGCTTCATGATTTGACCGCCCCGGCGTCGCTTTTGCCGCCGTTTCGCCATCTGATCATCGATGAGGCGCATCGGCTTGAAGATGCCGCCGCCCGGTGTTTTGGCGAGCAGATTGGCTATGTGTCGTTTCGCCTGCTGACCGCCAAAATCGCGCAGACGATCGCGAAATGGCAAGAAGCAGAACAGGACGCACCGAATGGGGCTCTTGTCCGTTGCCAGCAGCGCCTTGAGGAGCTGCAGTTTGAAGGGGACGAGCTGTTCCGCCTGTTGCGCCGCTATGCGTTGGAAAAAAAGCCAGCTCGCGCTGGACGTTGCCGCTATCGCTTTTCGCCGACGGACGAACAGAGCCGGGCGTGGCAGGCGGCGGTGGAGTTATGCTGGCGCCTGCGCGATTTGGCGGCGGCGCTATCCGCTGAAGCGAAGCCGCTTCTATCCGCTGATACGAGTGGCGATTTCCCACCATCCGCCTTGCTGTCGGCTGATTTGGCGGCTCTCAACCGGCAAATGGCTGCGCTTGTGCGTTTGCTGACCGAAAAGGAGCCGGGTGTCGTCCGGTGGATCGAAACGGACGAAAAAGGGGCGGCGAACGCTGTCCGCCTTTACTCGCAGCCGGTTGACCTTGCTGACTTTTTCGCCGATCAACTGTTTATGAAAAAACGGAGCGTCGTTTTGACGTCGGCGACGCTCACTGTCCGCGGCCGGTTCACGTATATGGCGGCGCGTCTCGGTCTTGAGGATTTTTATCCACTTTGCCGCTCGTTTCCGCCGCCGTTTCGTTACGAGGAGCAGGCCGCGCTCTTCGTGCCGGCGGACATGCCGCTCGTTTCTGCCGTGCCGCTTGAAGATTACGCCGAAGCGGTCGCCGCTTCGGTGCTTGCGATCGCCCGACGCCTCGGACGGCGGGTGCTTGTGTTGTTCCCTTCGTATGAACTGTTGAAACTGACGGTTGATGCGTTGAAGACGGAGGAAGAAGGCGAGCCGTTTGTTTTGATCGCTCAAGGGGTGCAAAGCGGCAGTCCGGCAAAGCTCTTGCGGACGTTTTTGCAGTTTGAGCATGCGGTGTTGTTTGGGACGAGCAGCTTTTGGGAAGGGGTCGATCTGCCAGGTTCAGCGCTCGATGTGCTTGTCATCGCCCGCTTGCCGTTTGCGCCCCCGGACGATCCCGTGATGGAGGCAAAAAGCGAGCGCATTCGCCTAGAAGGCGGTGATCCGTTTTCCGAGCTGGCGCTTCCTGAGGCGGTGCTTCGTTTTAAGCAAGGGTTTGGCCGCCTCATTCGCACGGAAGACGACAAAGGAGCCGTATTTGTGCTGGATCGGCGGCTTTTGGCTTCCCCGTACGGCGCGGATTTTCTCGCTTCTTTGCCGCCGCTTTCGGTGCATGAAGGCGCGCTTTCTGAGCTGCTCGACAAGGCGGAAACTTGGCTTTCTTAAAGCGCGCTTTATGTTTCATAAAGATGGACGAAACGGCGCAATCTAAAGGTGTCAGGCGGCAAAAAACCCCGCATGAAGCGGGGGGAAAGAAGCAAATTGGCGTTGACGGTGTAGGCGGGCAAATTTGTTATGAAATGATCGGACAAACCTGCTATAATAGGGAAGAAGCACAACTGCGATGACAGTTTGCGCCTTGCCGTTTGGATTTGTCGGCTTGGCCGCAGAGGTGCGAAGAAGCACGCCTTTGATGTCACCTTCGCTGTATTTGTATTGTTGCCGGAGCCGCCGGCGTGTATAAGTAACAAAATTTGCGCCGCACAGGAGGAAACGACGAAAATGGAAAGCAAAATCGAAGTGCTCGCTACCGTCAAAGTTCAGCACTCCGACGACTTGTACAAAATTGTCGACTGCTTGAACCGAACGCTGAAGCGCGACAATTTGATGTTTGGCCTTGCCTTGGATGAAAACGACAAGCGCCAGGCCATCTTTACGATTTATCGGACGTGATCACGATGAAAAAGTGGGGTTGGTTCACTCTGCTTTTTTTTGGATTCCTCATTTGGCAGGCATGGTCGATTTATGACGAGGCGATGGCGCCCAAACGGCTGATGGTGGAACATGCGTTGGCGCGGGCGAAGGAAGCCGCCGGGCTTGCTGATGTGAAGAAAGTCTATACATATTATGGCGACGAAGCGTGCACCGTATTCATCGGAAGAACAAAACAAGGGAAAGCGGTCGTCGTTTGGGTGCCTGAAAAAAAGGGGAGTGTCGTCGTCAAGGGCGTGGACAGCGGCATCAGCGAGGCGGAAGCGCGCGCCATTTTGCAACGCGACCGCCGACCGCGGCGCATCATCGACGCGACGCTTGGCATGGAAAAAGGCGTGCCTCTTTGGGAGTTGACATATATTGATGCGGAAGGAAGGTATTCGTTTTATTACCTTCACTTTGCGGATGGGGCCTTCCTGAAGAGGTACAGTTTTCAACAGTGAGGACGTGAGGGGGAAGAAGCGATGAAACTGGCAAAACGGGTGGCGTCGCTGACGCCATCGGCGACATTGGCCATTACGGCGAAAGCAAAGGAACTGAAAGCGGCCGGATATGACGTGATCGGCCTTGGGGCCGGCGAACCGGATTTCAACACGCCCCAGCACATTATCGCGGCGGCCATCAAGGCGATGAATGAAGGGCATACGAAATATACGCCATCAGGCGGGCTGCCGGCGCTGAAAGAGGAAATCATCAAAAAGTTTGCCCGCGATCAAGGGCTTTCGTACGAGCCGGCGGAAATCATCGTCTGTGTCGGGGCGAAGCATGCGCTTTATACGCTCTTTCAAGTGCTGCTTGATGAAGGCGATGAGGTCATCATTCCGACGCCGTATTGGGTGAGCTACCCGGAACAAGTGAAGCTGGCAGGCGGCGTTCCGGTTTACGTTGAAGGGCTGGAAGAAAACGACTTTAAAATGACGCCGGATCAGCTGAAACAGGCGATTACCCCGAAGACGAAGGCGGTGATTATCAACTCCCCGAGCAATCCGACCGGCATGATTTATACGGCCGAGGAGCTGAAAGCGCTCGGGGAAGTATGCTTGGCGCATGGCGTGTTGATCGTTTCGGACGAAATTTATGAAAAATTGATTTACGGCGGGGCGAAACATGTGTCGATCGCCGAACTGTCGCCGGAGCTGAAGGAGCAGACGATCATCATCAACGGCGTATCGAAATCGCACTCGATGACAGGGTGGCGCATCGGCTACGCGGCTGGACCGAAAGACATCATTCAAGCGATGACCGATTTAGCAAGCCATAGCACATCGAATCCGACATCGATCGCTCAATATGCGGCCATTGCCGCCTACAGCGGGCCGCAGGAGCCGGTCGAACAAATGCGCCAAGCGTTTGAAAAGCGGCTTGACATCATTTATGACAAGCTTGTGCAAATTCCAGGCTTCACCTGCATCAAACCGCAAGGAGCGTTTTATTTGTTCCCGAACGCCCGAAAGGCGGCGGATATGGCCGGATGCCGCACGGTCGACGAGTTCGTCGCCGTCTTGTTGGAGGAAGCGAAAGTCGCGCTTGTGCCTGGTTCTGGGTTTGGGGCGCCAGATTACGTCCGCTTGTCGTACGCGACCTCGCTTGAGGCGCTCGAGACAGCGATCGAACGCATCCGCCGGTTTATGGAGGCGCGGGCCTAAGGCGCTTTGCGCCAAGGTGTCAGAGTGGAAAGAAAAGGGCGGCTTTGTTTGGCGCAAAGCCGCTTTTTCCGCGTCGGTCTGTCGGCTGGCTCCGGGCGGCTGCGCCGAAGGGCGATTGGTGGGGACAGCATCGTTTTGCGCTGCTTTGGCTGGTCGTTGCCGTGACGCCGACGGAACGGTATAATAGCGAATGATGGACGTGTCGATTATTGGAGGGAATCAGTGCGTGAAAACGACGACGATTGCGGAAGTGAATCAATATGTAGGACAACAAGTGACGATCGGCGCTTGGCTCGCGAACAAGCGCTCAAGCGGGAAAATCGTCTTTTTGCAGCTGCGCGACGGCACTGGCTTTATTCAAGGCGTCGTCGAAAAGGCGAACGTCTCGGAAGAGGTGTTTCAACGCGCAAAAACATTGACGCAAGAAACGTCGCTCTATGTGACGGGCACGGTGCGCATCGACGAGCGCTCCCCATTTGGCTACGAGCTGTCGGTTGCCGATTTGCAAGTCATTCAAGAAGCAGTTGACTATCCGATTACGCCGAAAGAGCATGGCGTCGAATTTTTGATGGACCATCGCCACCTTTGGCTTCGGTCGCGGCGCCAGCACGCGATCATGAAAATTCGCAACGAAATTATCCGGGCGACGTATGAGTTTTTCAACGACCGCGGGTTTGTGAAAGTCGACGCCCCGATTTTGACTGGCAGCGCACCGGAAGGAACGACCGAACTGTTTCATACGAAATATTTTGATGAGGATGCCTATTTGTCGCAAAGCGGCCAGCTCTACATGGAAGCGGCGGCGATGGCGCTCGGCAAAGTGTTCTCATTCGGCCCGACGTTCCGCGCCGAAAAATCGAAAACACGCCGCCATTTGATCGAGTTTTGGATGGTGGAGCCGGAAATGGCGTTTTATGAGTTTGAAGACAATTTGCGTCTGCAAGAAGAGTACGTCTCCTACCTTGTGCAGTCGGTGCTCGAGCGTTGCCGGCTTGAACTCGGGCGGCTCGGGCGCGACGTGTCGAAGCTTGAGCTGGTCAAACCGCCGTTTCCGCGCCTAACGTATGATGAGGCGATCAAGCTGCTTCATGAAAAAGGATTGACCGACATCGAGTGGGGCGATGACTTCGGTGCGCCGCATGAGACGGCCATCGCCGAAAGTTTTGACAAACCGGTGTTCATCACCCACTATCCGACCTCTTTGAAGCCGTTTTATATGCAGCCGGACCCGAACCGCCCCGACGTTGTGCTATGCGCCGATTTGATTGCGCCGGAAGGATACGGGGAAATCATTGGCGGCTCGGAACGGATTCACGATTATGAGCTGCTCAAGCGCCGCCTTGAAGAGCACCATTTGCCGCTTGAAGCGTATGAATGGTATTTGGATTTGCGCAAATACGGTTCTGTGCCGCATTCAGGGTTCGGGCTCGGCTTGGAGCGCACTGTCGCTTGGATTTGCGGCGTCGAACATGTGCGCGAGACGATTCCGTTCCCGCGGCTGCTCAACCGGCTTTATCCGTAAAAAACCCCTGCAAAAAGGGGGTTTTTTCGCCGCCGTCATGTTATACTATAGTTGAGGTGCATCGGCATGGAAAAGAAAAAGGTGGCCGAATGGCTGGCGCAAGGAAGCATCGCCGTCCCGAAGCTGTTGCTTGGCCACTACAAGCAGCTTGGGTTGGGCGAGGGGGAGCTCGTCTTGCTTTTGCATATGCAGTCGTTTTTCGAAGAAGGCGTCTTGTTTCCGACGCCGGCCGAGCTGGCCGAAAGAATGACGGTCTCGGCAGCGGAATGCATGGAGATGGTGCGTCGGCTCTTGCAAAAAGGGATGATCGCGATTGAAGAGCATACGGATGAACAAGGCATTCGCAACGAAAAATATACGCTTGAACCGCTTTGGGAGAAGCTCGTGCATCATTTGTACACCCAGGCGGCTCAACAGGGGGAACTCGGCCGGCAGGAGGAAGAGGAGAGCTTATACACCGTTTTTGAGCAGGAGTTTGGCCGCCCACTCTCCCGTTCGAGTGTGAAACGCTTGCGATGTGGATCGATCAAGACGGCCATGAGCCGGCCATCATTAAAGCGGCGCTGCGCGAAGCGGTGCTGTCGGGGAAGTTGAATTTCCGCTACATCGATCGCATCTTGTTTGAATGGAAAAAGAACGGCATTCGCACGATTGAACAGGCGCACGACTACGGCAAAAAGTTTCGCAAGCCGTCCTCCCGTTCGGCGAAACAGACGGCGGGAGAATTTAAACAGACGATCCCGTTTTTCAATTGGCTCGACTCGTAACGAGAGGCGCTGTCTCTCGTTTTTGTTTGTCCAAAAATGGCCAATCGAACCGGTAAAAGGCGTCGTTTTGTTCGGGCCAATATGGCAATAAGGAGGAGACGAGGTGCTGACAAAGCAACAAATCCGCTACTGTTTGGATGAGATGGCAAAAATGTTTCCGGATGCGCATTGCGAGCTGGTGCACCGCAATCCGTTTGAGCTGCTGATTGCGGTTGTTTTGTCGGCGCAATGCACCGATGCGCTTGTCAACAAGGTGACGAAACGGCTGTTTGAAAAATATCGGACGCCGCACGATTATATTGCGGTGCCGCTTGAGGAGCTCGAGCAAGATATCCGCTCAATCGGCTTATATCGGAACAAAGCGCGAAACATTCAAAAGCTGTGCGCGATGTTGATTGACAAGTACAACGGCGAAGTGCCGCGCGACCGCGATGAGTTGATGAAGCTGCCGGGCGTCGGGCGGAAGACGGCGAACGTCGTTGTGTCCGTTGCGTTCGGCGTGCCGGCCATCGCGGTTGATACACACGTCGAGCGCGTCAGCAAACGGCTCGGCTTTTGCCGCTGGGACGACTCGGTTTTGGAAGTCGAGAAGACGCTGATGAAAATCATCCCAAAAGAAGAATGGTCGATCACCCACCACCGAATGATTTTTTTCGGCCGCTACCATTGCAAGGCACAGTCTCCGCAATGTCCGTCATGTCCTCTTCTTCATTTATGCCGTGAAGGAAAAAAACGGATGCGAAAACGGGAGGAAAAAGCGGCAAATCAGAAGTGAACGGAGCCGTGAAAGGGCTTGGTGAAGAAGGGCCAGCAGCATGCCGGTCGGTCATGAAAAAACGGATGGCGCAAAAGCCATCCGTTTTTTGGGAATGCAACGGTTATGGACGGGTGCCAAGACCCGCTCCGGATCCGTTTTTTAACGGCGGGGAGACAGGCGGCGTTCCGCTGTTTGCACCCGTTCCACCGTTCGTTCCGTTCGTTTGGCTGCTGTTGTTCGTTCCTTGGTTGTTCGTTCCGTTCGTTTGGCCGCTGCTGTTCGTTCCTTGGTTGTTTGTTCCATCCGTTTGGCCATTGTTTTGGTTGGCCCCGCCGCTGTTGCCATTTTCTTGTCCGCCGCTTGCGCCGCCGTTTTGTTCATTGTTGTTTCCCTGACCGTTTTCGTTTCCGTTATTCCCGCTGTTGCCTTGATCGGTGCCGCCGTTTTGCCCGCCGCTGCCTTGGCTGTCATCCCCCGGTTGTTGTGGCGCGGGAGTTTGATCTTCTCCGCCGGGGACATGAACGCTGGCTATGGCCGGTTTGCTCATTCGTTCGCCGTCTTTTGCGTACACGGCGATTGTGTACGTCCATCCTGGCGTCGGATTGGAAATCGTGATCGAACGGTCTTTTGTGGTGATCGTATTCGTTTGACCTTGGCCATCTTTGACGCGCACCTCGAAGATCGTCTCATCGGTTTGCTCATCGTATGACCACGAAACCGAGATGGCGTTCGCCGCTTGGTCGTACACAGCGGTCAACCCTTTCACCGCCGGCAGTTCTTCCGGCACGTCGTTCGCCGTCTCCGTCGGCTCAGTGCCGCGCACGAACAATTCATACGTAATTTCGCTTTCCGGCGTGTATTTGCCGGCGAGCTTCGGCGGGTTTGTGCCTTTTTTGATCGGCAGCTTGACGACGCTGTCCGGCTGTTTGAATTCCCCACTGCCGTCATCGATGTGGGACATGATGTCTCTGAGCAAATATTTCGGGATTTTCTGCTCATATTTATCAAGCTTTGCCGTGCTGCTTCGCTTGCTGAAGCCGACCCAAATGGCCGCCGTATAGTTTGGCGTATAGCCGACAATCCAGCTGTCCGGCACATCGTCCCGGTCAAGGCCGAATTTTGCTCCATCTTTCCCATAGTTCGTCGTCCCTGTTTTGCCTGCGAGCTCAAGTCCTGGAACATTGGCCAATTGACCTGTTCCGGAGCGGATGACAGACTTCAGCACGTCCGTGATCATGTAGGCGGTATAGTCGTGCATCACTCGTTTTGGTTTGGGTTGCAAATCCATTTCCGTGCCGTCCGGGAAGACGATTTTTGTCACGGCATATGGCTTCGTATAGACGCCGTTATTACCAAAAGCAGTGTACGCTCCAGCCATTTGCAGCACCGATACGTAGCGGGATACTCCGCCGATAGCGTAAGGCTCATATACTTCATCAAAGCCCATGCCGAGTCGGTTAGCGAACTCCCTCGCCCGCTCTTTGCCGACGGCTTGATAGGTTTTGAGCGCCGGAATGTTGTATGACCACGTGAGAGCTTTGCGCAATGTCACCGGCCCAGCGTATTTTCCGCCGGCGTTGCGGATCGGCGTGCCGTCCGAATACGTATACGGCTCGTCAACAAGAATGTGCGCTGTTGACCATTTTAAATATTCAATCGCCGGGCCATAGTCCAAAATCGGCTTGATCGTCGAACCGGGCTGGCCGACCGGTTGGATTGCGTAGTTGAAGCCGAATTCGATATTGTCGCGATGGCGACCGCCGCCTAACGCGCGAATGGCGCCTGTTTTGGTGTCGACGACGGCGATGCCGGATTGCAAATCCTTCTTATTGGTAAAGTATTTGTCAGAGTTTAATAGCTTTTCTACGTATGTTTGAACGTTTTGATCGAGCGTTGTATAAATTTTCAGCCCATCTTCAAAGACGTTGACGTTCGCTTTGTCGGTCACTTCTTTGATTACTTCGTCAATGAAGGCGTCATATGGTACATCATTTTGCGATTTTTTCCGTTTTGTCAGCATCGATTGAATCGGGACTTGTTTCGCTTTTTCCGCTTCTTCCTGGCTGATAAAGCCATGTTTCACCATAAGCGACAATACCGTATCGCGCCGTTTTTTTGCCGCCTCTGGATGGTCATACGGATTATACCGGTTTGGACTTTGCGGCATGCCGGCAAGCAAGGCTGCTTCCGGAAGAGTGAGCTTTTTCAAGTCCGTCTTGCCAAAATAATATTCGGCGGCGCGAGCGACGCCATAAATGCCGTCTGAATAATAAATTTTGTTCAAGTACATTTCCAAAATTTCATGCTTCGAATATTTTTGTTCCAGCTGCAGTGCCAGCCAAGCTTCTTGCGCTTTCCGTTCCAGCGTTTTTTTGGATGAGAGAAACGTCATTTTGACGACTTGCTGGGTGATCGTGCTGCCGCCTTCTGCACCAAATCCTTCCTTGATGTTGGCGAGGACGGCGCCGGCCAAGCGGACGATGTCGATCCCGTGGTGTTCATAAAAGCGGGCGTCCTCTGTTGCCAAGACGGCATCTTCAAGCACTTTCGGCACGTCTTTATACGAAATGTACGTTCGCTTGTAGCCGCCAAGCTCCGCTACTTGTTTTCCATTCATATCGTACAAGACGGAAGAAAGCGGATCTTTAATTTTGGCCTCATCCAGCGGAGGAGCGTCCTTAACGAAATAGGCGAAAGTGGCAATACCCCCGATGGCGCCAAGGACCATCATCAGCAATATCGCAATGGCGATGGTTTTTAACCACGATCTTCCTCGTTTCGTTTTCGCTTTCTTCTGTTTCGTTTGTTTCGCTGCCTGCTTTCGTTCTACGCGAGAACGATATTCACCAGACATAAGCAAATCCTGCCTTTCTTACAAGTTTTCACTTCAACGGGTGAAGTACACGTTGTCTACTACACTAATATAATCAATTCTCGGCTGGTAGCCAAGCGGAATGGAATGTCCATGCCGTTCGATCTCTTGTTTCGGAATCGACTTTCGTCCGCCGGCTTCCTGTTTGTTCCACCAAGCGATCAAATGAGAGGCGTCAAGCAAATACGTTTCATTGAGCAAAGAAAAACGCAAAATCGCAAAACAAATGCCGCCGTGGGCGACGACTTGCTCCATATGGCGGATTTGATGAGCGTGGAAATTTTTCAGCGGAAACGCCGTTTTGTTTTTTGTCTCTTTCGCCTCAAAGTCAATGTACTTGCCGCGGTACACACCGTTGTAGTCGGTCGTCGACGCTTGCCGGAAGTAGGCTTCGGTAATGACGGCGGCGCTTCGTTTCGGATAGTCGACGCGCACGATTTGCACCGGGGTCGGCTTTTTATGGATGACCGCGATGCCGCGTTCCCGGTAATATTCATTCGTCGCGTTTAAGTCGTCTTCGAGCGTCATGCCGCGATTGGCATAATCGGCCGCCGGCCGGCGCGCGGCGTTCGGCTTGTTTCCGCGATACTCTTTTCCGCTCGGGTATTTGAGTGCCATCGCGTTCATCTCCTTTGAATGGTTTTTATTATACCATACGCTCCGGTCATATGCGCTCTTTTTCTTTTCCTCCTTTCGACTGAAGGCAAGCGAAGGAGGTCAATGTCGAATGGCGGCTGCTTGCCACTTTCTTTGCCGAATTCGTTCTACTTTTGTCGCCGCAGCAGGAGTCGTCCTTCCCGCCGCGAATGGAATATCATCATGCGAGAAATGGGGAGAGGGAATGGAAAAACGGCTCGTGAAAAAAGAGGAGATCGAAAAGCAGCTGCAGGAAATTGTTGCACTCATCGAGCAGGTCGATGCGAAAATGGAAAAAGTGATCGCCGATGTCATCGAAGAGCGTTATGCGCAAAATCAAGCGCAGCTCGGGCGCCTTGAAGGGCAGATCGCCGGCGTGGAACAGCGGCTTGAGAAGGAGAAGCAGAGCGCTGCACTTCCGCTTTCGTCGAAATTGTATTTCGTGTAAGCCGGCCGATATGGTATCATCAAACAGAAGCGCATCGCGGCAAAACGCATCCGTTCTCCGGGCCGTAGGGCACATGGGCAAACCGGATTTGCCGGCATGGATAAGGAGGAGGCGCCATGGAAAAAGAGCTTAAGGCGTTGACGAAGCGGCTGCAACAATACAACGAACAGTTGCTTTTGATCGCCCGGCGCGCCCGCGAGCGGAACGAGGAGCCGGATTTTTTTGGCGACGTGAAACCGATGGCCGAAGAGGTGCAGGCCGTTGCCGAACGGTGGAAGGACGCCGCTTCCCGCTGGGTCCGCCATGCGCGGCCGAAATATGTCCATGAGCGGCAAATTGAGGCCGCCGCCGACCATATGGCGAAGCTGTGCGTTGAGGCATTTTATCCATCCGTTCCTGAGCGCCGCATCAAGCAATACAGCCAGGCCGTCGCTTATACGCTGGCGCTTGTCAAGGAACGGCTTGACGACACGAGCGAAGCAGGCAAGGAGAGGTTTTGACGGGGCAGGAGAAAGCGGCCGCACGGAAAAAGGGGCTGACCCAAAACGCGAGTGCGTTTTGGATTACCCCCCTTTTTTGTTTTATGTGTCTTTGCCTGTTGTGATCGAGACAGGGCCGCCTTCTGCAGTAGCGACGGTGTTGATCTCGTATTCGACCCGCTCCGTATGCTTGGGCGGCGCTGGTTTTCCATGTTTCGGCTTTTCATGGTCATGGCCTTTCAATTTATGGTTAAAGTGGACGCCTCGACCCATCGCCAATCCCCCCTTGTACGACAATTCCTCTTGCCTCTTTAGGGTGGGAAGAAACATCGTTTTTTATGCGTCTTGAGGAACAGGGGCAAAAAAAAAGAAGGGAAAAGCTCCCTCATCGTCCTACAGCCCAGCGTATTCCCCTGCTTCATCCGGCTGAGAGGCGCCGGCTTTTTCGAGCTCACGCACGAGATCGCGGTACTCGGCGAGCGAAATTTCCCCGCGCAAATACAGACGGCGGGCAAAATCAAGCAGTTCGTTCGCCTCAGCCGGTTCGCAATGTTTGACCGCCATAAACTTATGCTTTAACTCCGTCACGTTCATTGATGCTTTTCCCCCTTCCCCTTTTTTACATCGTACCATGAAAATAGGAAGAAAGAATGATTTCGGAAAATTAAAACTTCCGACAAGAGGTGACATGTCCGCACACGTCGTCAGGCGTTTGCACATATACTAGTGGCAGCTCGCCTCCTTAGCCTAGGGGGAATCGATTATCAAACATGGGGAGAGGAGACATGCACCGTTATCCGCGCCCAGTTTCGCCGCCGGTTTATGGACCATACGGCTCAGGCGGCCATTATAGTCCTTATTTTCACTATGGGGTTTCATCCTTCCCATCGGCGCCGGTTCACTGGCCTCATCTTCCGTCCGGCCATGCCGCGCCTCCCTCGTATCCGATGCCGTATCCAAAGCCAGGACCGCTTTTGCCGCCGCCGCGCCCGTCGTTTCTCGCCCAGTTTAAAAACAGCGACGGAACGTACGATATCAACAAAATGATGAGTACCGTGGGGCAAATGATCAATACGGTCAATCAAGTGAATGGCGTGTTGAAAGGGTTGCTCGGTACGTTTAAAAAATGAAACCGCGTCATGGCGCGACGGTCGAGCGCGCTTGAAAAAGGGAAACCGCTCCGCCGTTTGCACGGGGAGCGGTTGTCACGTTGTCAAATGAGCAACTCATACACTTCATTGAGCTGATACACGCGCTCATAATCGCGCTCATCCATCGCATAGCGGATTTCATGGGGCAAAATGCGGTCCAAAAAGGCGCTTTCTTCTTGCGTTAAGTCGCGGACAAATGCAGGGAACGGCTTGTTTCACGCCCAAGCGCGGCGCTGGCCGTTGCCAAAATGGTTTTTGAACGCACACACAGGCTGGATCGTCTTCAATCGATATCGATATATTTCCGTTTTTGCGGCAGCTGGATGGTGAGCGTCCCATTTTGAAACGAGGCTTTCACCTCATGCTCAGCGACCGGATACGGAAACGGAATCAGCCGCGCCACGCGCCGCCGTGCGTGGCGGCGTTCGTATACATGGCCGTGATGATCTGCCGATTCAATGGTTTCATTGTGATCGACGATCAGCTGCAGCCCATCTTCCTGCCATTGCAAGCTGATTTGTTCCCTTTTGATGTCAGGCAGCCGGACAATGATTTGGTAATCGTGCTTCGTCTCTTTCACCTCGATCGGAATGTACGCGGCAGCAAACGTTTGTGCGAAATAGTCATCGAGCGTTTCAAACAGTTTTTGCAGCGGCCGTTCATCAAACCATTGATTCATCATTTTCCGCAAATGATGGAACGGGTGATGGCCTCCCCCATTGGCTGGTGGTTGAAACGATTCATTCATTGCGCTTCCCTCCCTTTTTTCAAAACAGCGAAATGACTCTGTCGGGACGCTGCCGATTGGCAAGGCGATTCACTGTCAATGTATGTACGGAGCGAAAAAAAAGCTACTCCGTACTTTTTTAGGGAGTTTTCATCTTGTTTTAACCCAGATGGAATATAATGACACCACCATCCATGAGATGCACATCAATAACGCTGTCGGTTGCCCGGCGGCGGGAGGAGGGATGGCGCGATGCATTGGGTTCATTGGTTGGTGACATTGTTTTTTTCTGGAACAGCCGTGTCGCTTCTTTCCTATCAAGCGTTGGAAATCGTTCAAGCCATTGTCGATTGGATCGTTGACCGCCACTCGTAAACAGCTGCCTGCGCCGCTTTTGGCCGATTCATTTTTGAGGGCGTCTCGAACAGGCGCCCCATTCCTTTTTTGACTGCTGGCTGTCCGTTGGCGGTGGACGATTTGTTGTGTATAGTGAAAGATGTATAAAATGAAAGCAAACTGCCGCAATGGAGGAGGAGCAGCTGATGAACGGACGTATTTTATTGATTGAAGATGAAGCCGGGCTCGCCCGGTTTTTGGAGCTTGACTTAAAGCACGAAGGCTTTGACGTGCATGTATGCGCCGATGGACGCGAAGGGCTCGAGCTCGCTCTTTCGGAGCAGTGGGATCTCATTTTGCTTGATGTGATGCTGCCGAGTCTCAATGGCATGGAAGTATGCCGCCGCATCCGGGCGGCGAAATCGACGCCGATCATGATGATCACAGCGCGCGACAGCGTGTTTGACCGCGTCATGGGACTCGATAACGGGGCCGATGACTACATCGTCAAACCGTTTGCCATTGAAGAGCTGCTCGCCCGCATCCGCGCCTTGTTCCGCCGCGTTCATCCGGAAGCGAACGCCCAAGTGTTGACGTTTAAAGATTTAGTCGTTGACGTGCAGGCGCGCACCGTGAAAAAAGGAGACGAATTTATTGAGCTGACGAAGCGGGAATACGACTTGCTCGTCGCCTTTATGCAAAACATCAATGTCGTCTTGACGCGTGATGTGCTCCTTGACAAAGTGTGGGGATTCGACGCCGAAGTCGAGACGAACGTCGTTGACGTCTATGTCCGCTACTTGCGGCAAAAGCTTGACGAACACGATAAAGAGCGGTATATCCAAACGGTGCGCGGCACGGGATATGTGATGCGGCCATGAAGAGGGAGGCGATTCGCCGGCTTTCGCTGAAAGGGAAGCTGACCGTTTTGTCTGCCGGGGCGATTTTCATTACGTATTTTGTGTTTACGTTTTTGCAATATCATGTGGTGAAACAATGGCTGCTGAAGGAAGAAGAAAAAACGATGGAACAAACGGTGGCGGAAATTGAAACCTATTACGCGGAAAAACGTAATCTATCGTGGGAGGAAATTCGCCGCAGCCGCGCGTTTTTGGAAAGGTTGAATGAACGATACCAACTCATTCGCGTCACGGATGAGAAAGGAAACGTCATCGTCTCCGTTTCAAATGGGGCAGCGGTGTCGCTATCGCCGAGCGAGATGCCCGACAAGCGGAAAATGGATGAGCATTTCATCAACAATGAACGGTTTTTGCTGCTCCGTCAGCCGCTTCATATCGGCAACTTGCATGGAACGATCGAAATCGCCCGCCGGCTGGCGAGGTTCCAGCAAGTGACCAACACGCTCTTTCTCATCATGACGGCGATTGGCTTTTTGGCCATGGCCGCAAGCGCTGTCGCCGGCCGGTTCGTGGCGCAAAGCTTCGTCCGGCCGTTGCAAACGCTGGCCAAAACGATGGCCGACATCAAAAACAACGGGCTGAAACGGCGCATTGATGTGCCTCCGGCGCGCGATGAAATTGCGGAACTGATGGTGATGTTCAACGGCATGATGGATGAAATTGAGCGGTCGTTCGCCATGCAGAGGCAATTTGTCGAGGATGCGTCCCATGAACTGCGCACGCCGCTCGCCATTTTGCAAGGCCATCTTTCGTTGCTGCAGCGATGGGGAAAGCACAATCCAGAGATTTTAGAAGAATCGCTCGAGGCGGCGGTGAAAGAAGCGGAGCGGCTGAAGCGGCTCGTTCTCGAGCTTCTGGACTTGTCGCGCGCCGAGGCGATCACGGTGCCGGATGAGGTCGCGCCGATGGATGCCGCGGCGGCTGTCGGACAAGTCGTCAAAAATTTCCGCGTCTTGCACCCGGACTTCCAATTTCTGATTGACCAGCCGGATAAGCCGATTGCGCGCGCGGCGATGGCGAAGCATCATTTTGAACAATTGCTGTTCATTTTGCTTGACAATGCGGTAAAATATTCTCAGCGAGTGAAACAAATCGCGATTTCCTTGCGCGAGGAAGGGCCGTTTGTCATCGTGTCCATCCGTGATTATGGCATTGGCATCCCAAAAGAGGAGCTGAAAAACGTCTTTTTGCGCTTTTACCGCGTCGACAAGGCGCGCAGCCGCGAACAAGGCGGCGCCGGGCTCGGCCTTTCGATTGCCAAGGAGATCATCGATAAGTACGGCGGGCAAATTGCGTTGGAAAGCGAAGTTGGGAAAGGAACGACGGTGGAGCTCGCCATTCCGAAAGCGGAATAGGAGAGGAGCGTGAGGCAATGGGACATCCCCATGAGGAAGAGGCGGCAAGCAAAAAAGGGATTCATCACCTCGTTGAAAAATTCCGCAAGCGCGGGGTGAAAATCGCGACATGCAAACCGCGGACGATGATGTCACTGTCATGCTTAGATGAGATCGACAAAATGAGAGGATGAATCGAAGAAAAGAAAATGGAAGCGAAACAGCGCATCATTCCGGCCATTAAAACGATGAAGCAATTTGACGCCTTTTTGTCAAGCGGTTACACGGTCGGCGTGTTGCTTGAGGTGCATATTGCCCAGTTAAAAAGCATCTTTGCCTATGCGCGCCGGCATGGCAAGGAGTTGATCATTCACGTCGACTTGGTGCAAGGGCTGAGTCATGATGAACATGCGGCGGAATACCTTTGCCAAGAGTTCCGCCCTCATGGCCTCATTTCCACGAAAGCGGGCGTCATTATGAAGGCGCGTCAAAAACGCGTCTTGGCCGTGCAACGCATCTTTTTGCTCGATTCCCACGCTTTAGAGAAAAGCTACCAGCTGATCGCCAAAACGAATCCGGATTGCATTGAAGTCATCCCGGGCGCCATGCCGCACATCATCCGCGAAGTGAAAGAACGGACCGGAAAACCGATTTACGCCGGCGGCCTCATTCGCACCCCGGCCGATGTCGAGCGGGCCTTGGAAGCCGGCGCGGCAGCAGTGACGACGTCAAACGAAACGCTTTGGCGCCACTACAATGGATAATGCGTTGAGCTGGTCAAATCAGCCGCCGTCTGCTACAATAAAGGTAACAAGTTAATCATCAGTCAGGAGACAAGGAGAGACCACGCATGCATGGTAGGCGTCATGCTTATCGTGTTTGCAATGGTCTCTTTTTGTCTTTTTCAAAAGGAGGAATCATGCATGACGTTCTCAAGCAAACATCGGAGCGATGTTCTTCAAGCGATGAGCGAAAAACAATATGATCTTCTGATCATCGGCGGGGGGATCACCGGCTCTGGCATCGCCCTTGATGCCATCTCGCGCGGCATGACGGTCGCGCTTGTCGAGATGCAAGATTTCGCCGCCGGCACGTCAAGCCGGTCGACGAAGCTCGTTCACGGAGGCTTGCGCTACTTGAAGCAGTTCGAGGTGAAGCTTGTCGCGGAAGTCGGGCGCGAACGGGCGATTGTGTATGAAAACGGCCCGCACGTCACCACACCGGAGTGGATGCTGCTGCCCATTTACCGCGGCGGGACGTTCGGCAAATGGAGCACGTCGATCGGCCTTTGGCTGTATGACCGGCTGGCTGGCGTCAAGCAAAGCGAGCGGCGCACGATGCTTAATGCCCGGAAGACGTTGGAAAAAGAGCCGCTCTTAAAGCGCAACGGCCTGATCGGCGGCGGCTATTACGTCGAGTATCGGACCGACGATGCCCGCTTGACGATCGAAGTGATCAAAAAAGCGGTCGAGCTTGGCGCCGATGCCGTCAACTACGTCAAAGCCGAACAGTTTTTATACGACGAGCGCGGCCGCGCGATCGGCGCCCGCTGCCGCGACATGCTCGGCGGCCTCTTGTATGACATCCGCGCCAAAAAAGTCGTCAATGCCGCCGGACCGTGGGTGGATGCGCTGCGCGACAAAGACGGATCGAAAACCGGCAAGCGACTTCGGCTGACAAAAGGCGTCCATATCGTCATCGATCAAAAGCGTTTTCCGCTCAAGCAGGCGGTCTATTTTGACACCCCGGACGGCCGGATGGTGTTTGCCATTCCGCGGGATGGGAAAACGTATGTCGGCACGACCGATACATTTTATGACGATGACCCCGCTCATCCGGCCATGACCGAAGAAGACCGTGATTACTTATTGCAAGCGATTCACTACATGTTCCCGTCTGTCGGCGTCACTGCCGACGATGTCGAGTCGAGCTGGGCCGGCGTCCGTCCGCTCATTTATGAAGAAGGGAAAAACCCGTCGGAAATTTCCCGCAAAGACGAGATTTGGACATCGCCGTCCGGCCTCATCACGATCGCCGGCGGCAAGCTGACCGGCTACCGAAAAATGGCGGAAACAGTCGTTGACCTCGTCGCCAAGCAGCTGGAGAAAGAAGAAGGAAAAGCGTTTGGACCGTGTCGAACGACACAATTGCCGATCTCCGGCGGCGATGTCGGCGGCTCGCACCGACTGCCGGCCTTCATCGCCGAAAAAGCGAAAGAAGCGGTGCGCTATGGGCTGACAGAAGAACAAGGGGCGCGGCTGGCAAAACAGTACGGCACAAATGTCGACCGCCTCTTTGCCTTAAGCAGCGAGTACGATCGCTCGTCCGGCTTAACGCGCGAAACGTTCATCCGCCTCGTCTACGCCATCGAGGAAGAAATGGCGGCCAAACCGGTCGACTACTTCATCCGCCGCACCGGCGCGCTGTTGTTTGACATTGATTCGGTCCGGCGGGAAAAAGAAGCGGTCATCGCGTTTATGGCGCGGTATTTCGGGTGGACGGGGGAAGAGCGGGACATGTATCAGAAGGAACTCGACAAGGAACTGCGGCGTGCGGTGTTGGGGGACGAGCGGAGTAAATGATCTGTTGAAAAAATGAGCGCCTGAATCGAGGCGCTTTTTTTGATGGATTTTTTCGTAAAAATTAAGTAAAATTTAAACAAAAACAAAGCGGGGGAAGAGAATGTCAGTTGCATACAATCCGCAAACGAAGCAGTTTCATTTGCGAGCGGGAAAGGCGAGCTACGTGATGCAGCTTTTCCGCTCCGGCTATTTGGCGCATGTCTATTGGGGAAAAGCGGTGCGCGCTGTTCGGGGCACGGAGGCGTTTCCGCGGCTGGATCGCGCGTTTTCCCCCAATCCCGACCCGTCTGACCGCACGTTTTCGCTCGATACGCTGCCGCAAGAATATCCAGCCTATGGGAATACCGATTTCCGGGCTCCAGCGTATCAAGTGCAGCTTGAGAACGGCTCGACCGTGACCGATTTGCGCTACAAAACGCACCGCATTTACAAAGGGAAGCCTAGACTGAACGGGCTGCCGGCGACATACGTGGAGCATGAACAGGAAGCGGAGACGCTCGAAATTGTCCTTGGAGATGCGCTGATCGGTCTAGAGGTCACGTTGCAGTATACGGCGTATGAAAAATGGAACGTCATCACGCGCGCAGCCCGTTTCGAAAACAAGGGGCGTGAGCGTCTAAAGCTGTTGCGTGCGTTAAGCATGAGCGTCGATTTTTCGTCTGCCGATTATGACTGGATCCATCTTCCCGGGGCGTGGGGGCGCGAGCGCTGGATCGAGCGCCGCCCGCTTGTGACCGGCGTGCAAGCGGCCGAAAGCCGCCGCGGCGCGAGCAGCCACCAACAAAACCCGTTTATTGCGCTCGCTGCCAAAAACGCCGATGAGCACCAAGGCGAAGTGTACGGGTTCAGCTTGGTGTACAGCGGCAATTTCCTCGCCCAAGTCGAGGTGGACCAGTTCCGCACTGCCCGCGTCTCGATGGGCATCAATCCGTTTGATTTTACGTGGCTATTGGAATCGGGCGAATCGTTCCAAACGCCGGAAGTCGTTATGGTCTACTCCGACCAAGGGTTGAACGGAATGTCGCAAACGTACCACGAACTGTACCGCACCCGCCTGGCGCGCGGTGCGTTCCGCGACCGCGAACGTCCGATTTTAATCAACAATTGGGAAGCGACGTACTTTGATTTTAACGAAGAAAAAATCGTCAACATCGCGAGAACAGCAGCGGAGCTTGGCATCGAACTGGTTGTGCTGGACGACGGTTGGTTTGGCGAACGCGACGACGACCGCCGTTCCCTCGGTGATTGGGTGGTCAATCGGCGCAAACTCCCCAACGGTCTGGACGGGTTGGCGAAACAAGTGAACGAACTCGGGCTGCAGTTCGGCTTATGGGTTGAACCGGAAATGGTGTCGCCAAACAGCGAGCTGTACCGGAAACATCCCGACTGGTGCCTCCATGTGCCGAACCGCCCGCGCTCTGAAGGAAGAAATCAGCTTGTGCTCGATTATTCCCGCCAAGACGTGTGCGACTATATGATTGAAACGATCTCGAACGTGCTTGCGAGCGCCCCCATCACTTATGTGAAATGGGACATGAACCGCCATATGACGGAAATTGGCTCCTCCGCCCTGCCGCCCGAGCGCCAGCGCGAAACGGCGCACCGCTATATGCTTGGGCTCTATCGCGTGATGGATGAGATCACCTCGCGTTTTCCGGACATTTTGTTTGAAAGCTGCTCAGGAGGCGGGGGACGGTTTGACCCGGGGATGCTGTATTATATGCCGCAAACGTGGACGAGCGACAACACTGACGCTGTCTCGCGCCTGAAAATCCAGTACGGTACAAGCCTCGTTTACCCAGTGAGCGCCATGGGCGCCCACGTCTCGGCCGTGCCGAACCATCAAGTCGGGCGGGTGGCGTCCCTCAAGACGCGCGGTCATGTCGCGATGTCAGGCAACTTCGGCTATGAGCTCGATATCACGAAATTGACGGAAACAGAAAAACAAATCATTAAGGAACAAGTCGCGTTTTACAAAGATGTGCGCCGCCTCGTCCAGTTCGGCACGTTTTATCGGCTGCTCAGCCCGTTTGAAGGCAACGAGGCGGCGTGGATGTTCGTCTCGGAAGATCAGTCGGAAGCGCTCGTCGCCTACTTCCGTGTTCTGGCGGAAGCGAACGCGCCGCTGTCATACTTGCTGCTCAAAGGGCTTGACCCGAATCAAGACTATGAAATCGAAGGCCTTGGCGTCTACGGCGGCGACGAGCTGATGTATGCCGGAGTGGCGGTGCCGCACCGCTTGGGCGATTTTATCAGCATGATGTGGCGATTGAAAGCTGTTCGATGATAGGGGAATGATGCGGCCTGAGCGGATGCATCAGGGCGAAACAAACGAATCGAACCCGGCATGTTAGATGCCGGGTTCAAACTGTTTGAGCTTCTCGATAATGCGCCGCTTCCGATAAAGCATCTTCCCAGTTTCGGCGATGTCTTCCATAAACGATTTGTTAAACAGCGAACCGAAAATGACACCGATGATCGGAACGGCTTGAAACAGCTTTTTCCACCCGTATTGGTCGCGGAACGTCATCATCACTTCCCGCCAGCCTTGCAGTTCGGAAAAGACGCGCCCGCGTTCATGGGAGAACGACGAAAGTTCGTCCAAAATCGCTTTTTTCCCGACGATGTCCGCCGCGGCAAACTGCAGGCATTTGACGACAAACACGCGCTCCTCTTTTTCCTTCGGGTCATATCCGTACACGATGGCGATCTCTTGCAGCGTTTTCAGCGCCAAGCCAAGAAGCGCTGGGATGTCCACCGCCAGCGTCAGCGCCCCGCCCATTCCAGTCGCCGCCCCTTGCAGCTGGGCGAACGTGACGCGCGCATCGATCAACTCGTCGCAAACGCGATCCATCGTCTCGAGCGGCAAGTGCGGCACTTCGGCCAACGACGATACGCCAAGCTTGTCCAATACCTTTCCTTCATTCACCAAGTATTGCCCGCCGCTTTGAATATAGCTGCCCAATTCATCAAGCAGCTGCCCGAGTTTTCGATGGACGACTTTTGGCGTCAGCTTATCGAGCACTTGAAACGGCAAGCGGCCGAGCTTTTCCCAAAACCATAGGTCTTTTTGGGAGTGTTCCCAGTTCATGATGGTTTGAAGTTCTTGTTTTAGTGATGTTATTGTATCCTTCATAAAATCGTCCTCCGACCATTGTTGAATCACTTGTTTCTTAGGTTGAGGATTAGGGGCATTTTTTATGCATTTATGAAGAAGGGATTATTAATAAGTGTTATACTAAAAACTGGATCCTGTTTTTATCTACTCTGAAAATACCTAAACTCCTAAATGCACCAATTCACGATATTCGACAGAAAAATATTTTTATCCTGCGAAGAAGACGAAATTTTCCCGTTGCGAGGGCCTATATATTTGGTTGTTTTTAATTAAAAAATATATATTTATTTAGTAAAATATTGTTGTTGACAAATACTAAATTTTAACTTAATTTATAATTAAACGAAAATTAGCTAGGGGGAATAATTATGAATGTGTTATCCTCAATTTGTTACGGAGGAGATTATAACCCAGAGCAATGGCCAGAGGAAATTTGGTATGAAGATGCTAAGTTGATGCAAAAAGCGGGGGTGAATTTAGTATCTTTAGGGATTTTCAGTTGGAGCAAGATTGAACCGTCTGATGGTGTGTTCGACTTTGAATGGCTAGACAAGGTTATAGATATACTATATGATCACGGTGTTTATATTAACTTGGGGACGGCGACTGCAACTACTCCAGCTTGGTTTGTAAAAAAGTATCCAGATTCTTTGCCAATCGATGAAAGCGGTGCCATTCTCTCGTTTGGCAGTAGACAACATTATTGTCCTAATCATCCTCAATTAATTACGCACATAAAGAGACTTGTAAGGGCTATAGCAGAACGGTATAAAAATCATCCGGCACTCAAAATGTGGCATGTTAATAATGAGTATGCATGTCACGTTTCCAAGTGTTTTTGCGAGAATTGTGCTGTCGCGTTTAGAAAGTGGCTAAAGGAAAGATATAAAACAATCGATGAATTAAATGAACGTTGGGGTACAAATTTTTGGGGACAGCGATACAATCATTGGGATGAAATTAATCCTCCTAGAAAGGCACCAACTTTTATTAATCCATCCCAAGAACTTGATTACTACCGTTTTATGAATGACTCAATTCTCAAGTTGTTTTTAACAGAAAAGAAAATTTTACGCGAATTAACACCAGATATTCCAGTATCAACTAATTTCATGGGTTCGTTCAAACCGTTAAACTATTTTCAATGGGCTCAACATGTGGATATTGTGACATGGGACTCATATCCTGATCCCAGAGAGGGCTTGCCAATTCAGCACGCCATGATGAATGACCTTATGCGTAGTTTAAGAAAAGGTCAACCATTTATTTTGATGGAGCAGGTAACCTCACATGTTAACTGGCGCGATATTAATGTTCCAAAACCGCCAGGTGTAATGCGTCTATGGAGTTATGCAACTATTGCCCGTGGTGCAGATGGTATTATGTTTTTTCAGTGGCGTCAAAGTAGAGCAGGAGCTGAAAAATTCCACGGTGCAATGGTGCCACACTTTTTGAACGAGAATAATAGAATTTATAGGGAAGTTACACAGTTGGGGCAAGAACTGAAAAAGTTAGATTGTTTGGTCGGATCCAGAATCAAGGCAGAGGTCGCGATCATTTTTGATTGGGAAAACTGGTGGGCTGTCGAACTAAGTTCCAAACCACATAATAAACTAAGATATATTCCTATAGTTGAAGCTTATTATAAGGAATTATATAAACGCAATATTGCTGTCGATTTTGTAAGGCCATCTGATGATCTAACAAAATACAAAGTAGTTATCGCTCCAATGTTATATATGGTTAAAGAGGGAGAAGATGAAAACTTACGGCAATTTGTTGCTAACGGTGGCACTTTGATTGTCAGTTTCTTCAGTGGCATTGTAGATGAAAATGACCGTGTACATTTAGGCGGATATCCTGGTCCTCTGCGAGATATTTTGGGGATTTTTGTTGAGGAATTTGTACCATACCCAGAAACAAAGGTAAACAAAATATATAGTAACGATGGGGAATATGATTGTACGACGTGGGCGGACATAATCCGATTAGAAGGGGCAGAACCTCTAGCGACATTTAAGGGGGATTGGTATGCAGGACTTCCGGCGGTTACACGTAACTGCTACGGTAAAGGAGAGGGGATTTACGTCGGTACTTATCCAGATAGTAATTATTTAGGCAGGCTTTTAGAACAGGTTTTCGCTAAACATCATATTAATCCCATTCTTGAAGTAGCTGAAAATATAGAGGTGCAACAAAGAGAGACTGATGAATGGAAGTATTTAATTATTATCAATCATAATGATTACGAAGTGACACTGTCACTGCCAGAAGATAAGATATACCAGAATATGATTGATGGGAAATGCTTTCGAGGAGGTGAATTGAGGATTCAAGGGATTGATGTAGCAGTGTTAAGAGAGCATGATGAAGCCGGGAAGGTTTAGAGAAGTCTCGTTCCGACAGTTGGCAACATAATATGCATAAGATGATAATGTCTATAAACATTGGATCTTACGCACTTAGTGAAAAGGCTCATTTCATTAAGACAACAACTGAAAAATGTATGTTTTTCGGCTGTATATTCTTAATTAGACTCCTTTTTCACCAAAAGTTCATAAGAATTAAAAAAACAGGAGGGATTTTCTTTGAAAAAGATTTTGACACTATTTTTAGTAAGTATTCTTCTATTAACTGCTTGTTCTTCAGAAACGAAAACCGGGGGAGCTACAGATGGTACAAAAAGTACGAATGAAATAACAGTGTGGACGTGGGATCCAAATTTTAACGTAAAAGCGATGAAAATTGCAGAAGAGTTTTATAAGAAAGAGAATCCTAATTTTAAATTAAAAATTATTGAAAATGCTCAAGAGGATATCGTTCAAAAGCTTAATACAAGTTTAAGTTCTGGCACAACAAAAGGCTTGCCAAATATCGTATTAATTGAAGACTATCGTGCACAGAGCTTCCTTAAAGCGTATCCTGATGCATTCTATGACCTATCAAAATATTTCAAAGCGGAAGATTTTGCTGAATATAAACTTGCTCCTACTAGCTTAAATGGTAAACATTATGGGCTTCCGTTTGATACAGGGGTTGCTGGGTTATATGTGAGAACAGATTATTTGCAAAAAGCGGGATATACTGTTGATGATTTACAAGGATTGGACTGGAACAAATATATTGAAATTGGGAAAAAGGTAAAACAAGCAACGGGTAAATATATGCTTGCACTCGATCCTAAAAATCTGGGGATTATTCGTGAGATGATTCAAACTAGTGGTTCATGGTATGTGAAAGAAGACGGAGTAACCCCGAATTTGGCAGACAATGAGCCGCTGAAGGAAGCATTTAAAACTTACAAAGAAATTATAAACGCAGGGATATCGAAACCTATTTCTGACTGGAGTCAATTTGTTGCCTCTTTTAATAGTGGAGCAGTTGCATCGATCCCGACAGGAAACTGGATTACAGCTTCTGTTAAAGCCGAAGCTTCTCAGGCTGGTAAGTGGGCTGTTGTGCCTTTTCCGAAACAATCGGGCATTCCTAACTCTGTTAATGCTACGAACCTAGGCGGAAGTTCTTGGTATGTACTTAACATTCCTGGAAAAGAAAAGGCGGCAGAATTTCTAGCTAAAACGTTTGGATCAAATGTTGAGTTTTATGAAGCGCTAAACAAAGAAATTGGTGCAATTGGCACATACAAACCAGCTGCTAATAGTGAGGCCTATAAGGCTGCAGATGAGTTTTTTGGAGGTCAAAAAGTAACAGCTGATTTCTCCAAATGGATGACAGAAATTCCTCAAGTAAACTATGGTGCACATACGTATGTGATCGAAGATATTTTAGCAGCTGCGTTGCAAGATTACTTAAAAGGCAAAGATCTTGATAAAGTGTTGGAAGATGCACAAAAACAGGCAGAACAACAAGTTAAATAAATATAGCACGCCTGTTATGTTAAGGGAAACATAAAAAATTAAGCCCCGAGAGTCCGCTCGTCTGCTTGGTTTGTCATAGTAGGAGCATTGTGTGTAACAGGCGGAGTGGTTCGGGGCTCTTCTATGAAGATGCCCGCTCCTCGACGCCTTGATCGGTCATTTTCATGCTTGAGTAAAGAGCAAGACCCTCTCACGGATGTTGCTTTCTATTTATCAACATGTTAAGGAGTTGATATAGAGTGATTCCCCGACAAAAGTGAATCTAGATTTGATAATAAAAACGGATCGAAACATTAATCAGAAACACCGCATAAAAAATATAATAATTGGATGGTCTTTTGTAATAATAGCTGTTATTATGATTTGCACGTTTTATTTTTATCCAATGGCCCAAGCCTTAATTCTTTCATTAAAATCAGGTTCAGGGACAAATCTAACCTTTGTGGGATTGAAAAATTATGCTCGTTTATTTAGTGATCCTACCTTTTTGACAACCGTAAAAAATACAGTGATATATCTTATTATTCAAGTTCCGATTATGATTATTCTCGCCTTATTTTTAGCCGTATTATTGAATAATCCGAAATTAAAGCTGAGAGGATTGTTTCGAACAGCAATTTTTTTACCATGTGTCACTTCCCTAGTTGCGTATTCTGTCATATTTAAATATTTGTTTAGTCAAGATGGCTTGATCAACGTTATGTTGATGAAATGCTCTCTTATATCTGAACCAATCAACTGGCTAGCTGATCCTTTTTGGGCTAAAGTGACCATTATTATTGCTCTTACGTGGAGATGGACAGGCTATAATATGATTTTTTACTTATCTGCCCTACAAAATATCGATCACTCGATTTATGAAGCGGCTAAAATTGATGGTGCTTCGCCAGTTCAGCAGTTTTTTAAAATTACGATTCCATTGTTAAAGCCCATGATTTTGTTTACGTCAATCACTTCAACAATCGGTACGCTCCAGCTGTTCGATGAAGTAATGAACATTACGCAAGGGGGGCCGGGAAATGCAACGATGACGATTTCTCAATATATCTACAATCTTTCATTTAAATATACCCTGATTTCGGTTATGCAGCAACGGTTTCGTATGCGATTGTGGTTATGATTGTATTTTTTTCTATTATTCAGTTTAAAGTGGCAGGTGATAAAAATGAGTAATCTCAAAAACGTATTCAACTATACTGTTTTAACCATTGCATCTATTGTTTCTGTGTTTCCATTTTTGTGGATGGTTGTTAGTGCGACGAATAAATCAGTAGAAGTGACGAAAGGACGGTTATTGCCAGGTAGTCATTTTATGGAAAACTTCCGCAACCTGCTTGATAGCACTAATCTAGTCAATGCATTAATGAATTCAGCGAAAATCGCGATTATAACAACTTTACTCGCAATGTTGGTCTCCTCTTTGGCTGGTTACGGATTTGAAATTTTTAAAAGCAAAACAAAAGATTTTGTATTCAATTTCTTGTTGCTTTCAATGATGATACCTTTTGCTGCTTTAATGGTCCCGTTGTTTAGAATGTTTGGGACAATGTCACAAATATTTCCAAGCATCGGTGTTGATACAATGACGGCCGTTATTTTGCCGACAGTCACAACGGCATTTCTGATTTTTTTCTTCCGCCAAAGCACGAAAATGTTCCCGAAGGAAATTATTGAAGCGGGCCGAATTGATGGATTGTCTGAATGGGGGATCTTCTTCAGGCTTTATGTCCCTACGATGAAAACAACCTATGCGGCCGCGGCGATTATTACATTTATGTCGAGCTGGAACAGCTATTTATGGCCACTTGTCATATTACAGTCCCCGGAGAACCAGACGGTGCCATTGCTTATATCAAATCTTGGATCGAGTTATTCTCCGGACTTTGGAATGATCATGACCGCTATTGTGATCGCTACCTTGCCGACGGCGCTGATCTTCTTTTTCATGCAAAAGCACTTCGTTGCCGGGATGCTCGGTTCAGTAAAATGATGAGTAAGGAGTGTGGAAATAATGAAAAAAACATTAACAACCCCCACATTAGAATGGCTTTCAGATCCTCGTGTGTTCGGTGTTAATCGCCTGCCTGTCCATTCGGACCATATTTATTATGAGACGTTGGAAGAAGCAAAAAGTGGAGTTTCCATGTCGATGCGCTATGAGTTGAATGGAAATTGGAAGTTTCACTATGCGGTCAATCCAGCTAGCCGCCCCGCGAAATTTTATCAACTTGATTTTGACTGCTCAAACTGGGGCGATATTTCTGTACCAGGGCATATTCAGTTGCAAGGCTATGGAACTCCCCAGTATGTAAATACGATGTATCCGTGGGACGGTCATTGCGATGTTCGTCCTCCAGAAGTTCCTATGGATTATAATCCAGTAGGAAGCTATATAAAAATTTTTAATCTTCCTGAACGTATGAAAGGTAAACCGGTGTATATTTCTTTTCAAGGAGTGGAGTCGGCGTTTTATGTTTGGTTGAACGGGCAGTTTGTCGGGTATAGTGAGGACTCTTTCACGCCGGCAGAATTTGAACTTACACCTTTTATAAAGGATGGAGAGAATAAGCTCGCGGTTGAGGTTTACCAGTACAGCACCGGAAGTTGGCTTGAGGATCAGGATTTCTGGCGTTTTTCTGGAATCTTTCGCGATGTATACCTTTATACAGTGCCAGATATTCATGTCTATGATTTACATGTTCGCGCCGAATTGGATTCGTCCTATACGAGAGGCATGTTAACGGCGGACCTTACCTTTTTGTCTCCGGTACCTGCCGGCTCTAGGTTTATCGCTGAACTGTATGATGCGAAAGGCGACCTTGTCGCCAAAAAAGACGGAGAGCTTCATGGCGAAAAGGGGACATTTTCCATTGCGGTCGATGAACCGGAATTATGGAGCGCGGAGAAACCGTATTTGTATAAGCTATATATTCAGATTTTTAACGAGTTTGGCCAATTGGTAGAGGTTGTTCCACAGAAGGTCGGTTTTCGAAGATTCGAGATCATCAATAAAGTTATGCACCTTAACGGAAAACGGATTGTATTTAAAGGCGTTAACCGACATGAATTTCATTGTCGAAGAGGCCGGGCGATCACAAAGGAAGATATGCTATGGGATATTAAAACATTGAAGCGTCATAACATTAACGCAGTCCGTACGTCACACTATCCGAATCAAAGCTATTGGTATGAACTATGCGATGAATACGGCATCTATGTCATTGATGAAATGAATTTGGAAACGCACGGAACGTGGCAAAAAATGGGCCGTGTCGACCCCACATGGAATGTTCCGGGGAACAATCGAGAATGGCAAGACATTGTTATGGACCGAGCGATTTCAATGTTTGAAAGGGATAAGAACCATCCTTCCATCCTGATTTGGTCATGTGGAAATGAATCGTATGCTGGGGAAGTTCTGTTAAACGTCGCCAACTATTTTCGGTCAGTCGATCCGAGCCGTCTTGTCCATTATGAAGGAGTATTTCATGCCCGCGAGTATAATGATATAAGCGACATAGAAAGTCGTATGTACGCAAAGCCTCATGAAATTGAAAAGTATTTAACAGAAAATCCGGATAAACCGTATATCAGCTGCGAATATATGCATGCAATGGGGAACTCGCTCGGCGGGATGTACAAATATACGGATTTGGAACAAAAGTATCCGATGTATCAAGGTGGTTTTATTTGGGATTTCATTGATCAAGCCCTTGTGAAAAAAGATCGTTATGGAAAAGAATTTTTGGCATATGGAGGGGACTTTGGCGACCGTCCAACCGATTACGGTTTCTGCACGAACGGAATTGTCTATGCTAACCGGGAGTTGTCACCGAAGATGCAGGAAGTAAAATATCTTTATCAAAACTTTAAGCTTTCACCGGATCAATACGGTGTCAATATTAGAAATGAAAGTCTTTTCACTGACACAAGTGAATATGATTTAGAATACGTCCTATTCCTTGAAGGGAGAGAGTTGTATCGAAGCAAGCTGAATGTATCGGTAGCGCCGCAGGAAGAGAAAAGAGTCGAGTTCGACTGGCCCCTTGGGATGATGGCAGATGCAGGTGAATATTGCATTCATGCATCATTTAAATTGAAAGAAAAAACACTTTGGGCTGATGCTGGTTATGAGGTAGCATTCGGCCAGTTTGTATTCCAGATTGGTTCCAAGGAATTCGTTGTTCCTAGCGGAAAGTTAAAAGTTGTCCATGGTGATGTCAACATTGGGGTGCACGGCAAAGATTTTACGATCATGTTTTCCAAACAGGCAGGAAGCCTAGTTTCAATGAATTACGCAGGCAAGGAGATGATTGCGGTCCCTCCTGCACCATTGTTTTGGAGGGCCACGACTGATAATGACCGAGGTTTTTTGCAAGACTTCTATTCGGGGCTTTGGTATGCGGCGAGTTTGGCGCGTAAATGTGTAAAAGTCGATGTGAAAGAGGAAGCGGCCCAAGTAAATGTCACCTTTACCTACAAATTTTCCATTAACCCCGAATTGGAAGTGAAATTTGGTTATACCGTTTATGCTGATGGCAGCATTCGCGTGAAGGCGGTCTATCATGGAGTCGAGAATCTTCCGTCAATGCCGATTTTTGCGGTATCATTCAAGGTTCCAGCCGACTATAATCAACTCGAGTGGTATGCAATGGGGCCCGAAGAAAACTATGTCGATCGCTCAAAGGGGGCAAGACTTGGAATTTTTAGAAATCAAGTATCTGACAATGTATCGCGCTATCTCAAACCGCAGGAATCAGGAAACAGAACAGGAGTTCGTAAAGTAAGCTTAACGAACAACAATGGACAGGGAATAAAAATTTCTTCTATAACTGAACCATTGGAATGCAACTTTTCGCCATACACAGCTTTTGAACTTGAACATGCCAATCATCATTACGAGCTGCCCAATATTCATTATACGGTTGTCACGGTAGCAGGTCGACAAATGGGAGTTGGCGGAGACGACAGCTGGGGCGCCCCTGTTCACGATGAATACGTCATAAAGGCAGATCAAGACATGGAATTTGAGTTTATGATTCATAAAGTTTAGCGACAACAGCATCATGATGTAAACTTCTCATCTTAGCGTTTTTATTTATCTCGAAAAATAAAAATGCCATCACATGATATACTTATCAAACAAAAATGGAAAGTGGTGTTTATTGCAAAATAAAAATGCAGAGATCTGCAGAGAATTTGGCTTAGGCCAACTTTACATGGAGAGGGGGGCGTGATAGCCTTTTTAGGCATAGCCAGCCCTTGATATTGCTGGCTTCCTGGCTTTTTCATCACGCCCCCAGAGGCTCCATGTCAAGTTGTAATTCTCTGCACTTTTCGTTGCGAAACTCTGTATTTTTTCTTTGCAGAAAACAAAGTGGTTGAAGCTATGTTTTCTGTTCTGATTGGCCAATATGGTACAAGAGAAATTGGAGGCGATTCAATTATCGAATTTGAAAGTGATACCCGGTATATTTTATCGTATTTATTTGTTGCTTTGGATTAGCCGAATACTAAGATTTGGACAATACCGCGAGTTGTTTTTGAGTTAAGGTTAGGAAATAAAATATGGGGTAATTTTACTTTTTTAAAGGATGAAGGGATAAGACGTTGATTAAAGAAAGAAAGGCATAAGACCGTAATTTTAAGTTACATGTCAAATAAGCAACCTAATAAAAATTCTTTTTTATTGTTTTTTAGTAAAATTTATACTAAAATATATACTAGCGATTGATTGTTTAGGAGGCATAATCATGGCTGTTAGTTTCGGTTTGACAGAAACCTTTAAAAATGTATTTGGTGGGGGTAAAGAACGAGTTCGTATCTTCTTCGCCCCCGGCCGCGTCAATTTGATCGGCGAGCATACGGATTACAACGGCGGGCATGTGCTGCCGTGCGCGCTTGCGATCGGCACGTATGCGCTTGTTCGACAAACAGATGAGCCGTTTGTCCGCTTTTATTCGCAAAACTTCCCGGAAACGGGAGTGATCACGGTCTCTTACGACGACTTGTCTTATCGTCGCGAACACGGTTGGGCGAACTACCCGAAAGGAATCTTGGCTGCGTTTCAAGCGCTTGGCCCGCTTGAGACCGGGTTGGATATTTTGTATTACGGCACGATCCCGAACGGCGCCGGGCTGTCGTCATCGGCGTCGATTGAGCTTGTGACCGCGGTGATGCTCAACGAACTGTTCAGGCGCGGGCTTGATCAGCTAGAGATTGTGAAAATGAGCCAAAACGTAGAAAATAAATACATCGGCGTCAATTGCGGCATTATGGATCAGTTCGCCGTCGGCATGGGAAAACAAGATTGCGCCATCCTGTTAAACTGCCAGACGCTCGAGTATCGCTATTTGCCATTGGTGCTTGACGATTGTGCGATCGTCATCGCGAACACGAACAAAAAGCGCGGCTTGGCGGACTCGGCGTACAACGAGCGGCGGGCGACGTGCGAGGCGGCGCTCGCGAAGCTGCAAAGCGTGCGGAACATCGCCTCGCTCGGCGAGCTGACAAGCGCGGAACTGGCCCGTTATGCACATCTTCTTTCCCCGCTTGAACGAAAGCGGGCTCGCCATGCGGTGACGGAAAACGAGCGGACGCTTGAAGCCGCCCAGGCGCTTGAGCAGGGAGACCTCGTCCGCTTTGGCGAGTTGATGAAACAGTCGCATTTGTCGCTGCGCAATGATTACGAAGTGACAGGCGTTGAACTCGACACGCTCGTTGAAGCGGCATGGTCGCACGAAGGAACGGTCGGGGCGCGCATGACTGGAGCAGGATTCGGCGGCTGCACGGTGAACATTGTGAAAAAGGCATGCGTTCAAGATTTCATTGAACGGGTCGGAAACGCGTATGCCGAAAAAATCGGTTATGAAGCAAGCTTTTATGTCGTTGAAGTTGGTGACGGGGCGAGAGAACTCACGGAACTGGAGGAGATGAGCCGATGATTTTGGTTTGCGGAGGGGCAGGGTATATCGGCAGCCATGCGGTGTACCGTCTGCTTGAAAAAGGGGAGCGCGTGGTCGTGGTGGATAACTTGCAGACGGGGCACCGGGAGGCGGTTCACCCTGATGCGGTGTTTTGCCAAGGCGATATTCGCGACCGCGATTTTTTGCGCGAGGTGTTTCGCCAGCACGACATTGAGGCGGTCATTCATTTTGCGGCGAACTCATTGGTCGGCGAAAGCATGGAAGAGCCGCTGAAATATTACGACAACAATGTGTACGGCACACAAGTGCTGCTTGAAGTGATGAGAGAATTTGGCGTCAAGCAAATCGTCTTTTCTTCAACCGCCGCGGTGTATGGGGAGCCGAAACAAATCCCGATCGTCGAAACCGATCCGACGGAACCGACGAACGCGTATGGAGAAACGAAGCTGGCGATGGAAAAAATGATGAAATGGGCGGACCGCGCCTATGGCATCCGCTCGATTTCGCTCCGCTACTTTAATGTCGCCGGGGCGTACGGCACGACAATCGGTGAGGACCACAACCCGGAGACGCATCTTATTCCATTGATTTTAAAAGTGCCGCTTGGCCAGCGTGAGGAAATCTACATTTTCGGTGATGACTATGACACGCCTGACGGCACGTGCATCCGCGACTACATTCATGTGCTTGATCTCGTCGATGCCCATTGGCTGGCGCTCGAGAAATTGCGGAGCGGGGCAGACAGCGATGTATACAATTTAGGCAACGGAAATGGATTTAGCGTCAAAGAAGTGATCGAAGCGGCGCGGCAAGTGACCGGACACCCGATCCCCGCTCGCGTCGTGGCGCGGCGGCCGGGCGACCCGGCGCGGCTTGTCGCTTCATCGGAAAAAGCGAAGCGCGAGCTCGGCTGGGAGCCGAAATACCTGTCCATTACGGATATCGTCGCCTCGGCGTGGGAGTGGCACAAAGCGCGGCCAAACGGCTATCGGGGTGTGTGAGCGATGGAACGAATTTGGACGGCGATTGAACAACTGATCCGTTATGCCGAGCAACGCGGCCTTTTAGCGCCGGAAGATGTGGTGTACGCGCGCAACCGCCTGTTGGCTGCGCTCCGGCTCACGGAATGGCAGCCGGCCGAGATCAAGGACGTTCCCTTGGCCTCGCCCGCTCCCGTATTGGACGCAATCATTGATTGGGCGTATGAACAAGGATTGTTGGAAACGAATACCACAACCGAGCGCGATATATGGGACGCCAGACTGATGGACTGCGTCATGCCGCGGCCGTCGGAAGTGATCCGCGCCTTTTACGAGCGATACCGCCGCGACCCGCAGGAGGCGACGGACTGGTTTTATTCGTTGAGCCAAGCGTCCAATTACATTCAAACGGCGCGCATCGCCAACAATCAGCACTGGAAAGTGTCAACCATCTATGGAGAATTGGATATCACCATTAACTTGGCGAAGCCGGAAAAAGACCCGAAGGAAATCGTCAAATTAAAAGAGATGCCGTCATCCTCGTATCCAAAATGTGTATTATGCAAAGAAAACGAAGGGTATGAAGGAACGTGGCGTCATCCAGCCCGTTCCAATCACCGTGTCATCCCGATCACGTTATTGGATGAACAGTGGTATTTCCAATATTCTCCCTACGTGTACTATCATGAACATTGCATCGTCTTTTCCGCCGAACATGCGCCGATGAAAATGGAGCGGAAGACGCTTGAGCGCTTGCTTGATTTTGTCGAAAAGTTCCCGCACTATTTCATTGGCTCGAACGCCGATTTGCCGATTGTCGGCGGCTCGATTTTAGTGCATGACCATTTCCAAGGCGGGTGCTATCCGTTTGCGATGGAAAAGGCGGAGATCGAAGAGTGTATCCCGCTTCCATCGTTTCCGTCGGTCACAGCCGGCATAGTGCGCTGGCCGATGTCCGTCATCCGTTTGACTGGACCAAAAGAGGACGTGTTGGATGCGGCTGCCTTTTTGTATGAAACATGGCGGACGTACAGCGACCCAAGTGTCGAGATTATGGCCTACAGCGGCGATGTTCCGCATAACACGATCACCCCGATCGCCCGGCGGCGCGGCGATTTGTTTGAGTTGGACATCGTTTTGCGCAACAATCGGACATCAGCGGAACATCCGTACGGCATTTTCCATCCGCATGAAGAATTGCATCATATTAAAAAAGAAAATATCGGCTTGATCGAAGTGATGGGGCTGGCGGTGCTGCCGGCACGGCTTGCCGTGGAACTGGAGACGCTGGCCGATTATCTCGTGCATCGGACAAAAAAAGAAGACTGGGACGAGTCGATGCATAAACATTGGGATTGGTGCGAAGCCATTCACTCGGCCTACCCGGACATCACGAAGGACAACGTCCATGACATTTTGCGGCACGAAGTCGGACAACGGTTTGTGACCGTGTTGGAACATGCCGGGGTGTTTAAGCGGGACAAGCGAGGGAAGGACGCGTTTCGCCGCTTTATACAGCACGCTGTGGAGCGCATGTCGTCTCTTGTTTAAATGCGGCGAAAAAACGCGTTTCATATGAAACATAAGGAAGGGATCGCAAACAGACGATGGCTACGTTAAAAGAAATCGCGGAAAAAGTCGGCGTTTCGGTCGCGACGGTGTCGCGCGTGCTTAATTACGATGCGACGCTGTCCGTTTCCGATGAAACGAGAAGGCGCATTTTTGAAGTCGCCCAAGAGCTGAACTACAAAACATTGCGGGAACGAAGCCAGCAAGCGCGCGAATCGTTTCGCTTCGGGCTCATTCACTGGTATTCGGAGCGCCAGGAAATCGATGACCCGTATTATATGGCGATTCGCCTCGGAGTGGAAAAAGAGTGTTTTGACCGCGGCATCGAACTCGTCAAATTGTTTAAACAAAACGGCGCCTATCCGATTGAACGGATGGAGGCGCTCGACGGCATCATCGCCGTCGGAAAATTCGGGCCGAAGGAAGTCGAGGTTTTTGCCGCCGGGGCCAAACAAATTGTGTTTGTCGACTGTTCGCCTGATGAGCATCGGTTTGATTCAGTCGTCATCGACTTGCGTCAAGCGACGGTGACGGTGCTTGATTATTTGCTTCGGTTGGGGCATACGAAAATTGGCTATATCGGCGGCCGTGAATATGTCGACGAGGAAACGCCGATCCGCGATGAGCGCGAAGCGGCGTTTTACGAATATTTGTATGTCAAAGGGCTGTATGATTCCCGCTATGTATGGATCGGTGCCTTCACGGCTGAAGATGGCTATCGGCTGATGAAAGAGGCTGTTTCAGGCGGCGACTTGCCGACGGCGTTTTTCATTGCCAGCGACTCGATGGCGATCGGCGCCCTGCGTGCGCTGCATGAAGCCGGGATCGCTGTTCCGGAAGAGGCGGCGATTGTCGGATTCAATGATATTCCGACGGCCGCATTTCTTCACCCGCCGCTTTCGACGGTGAAAGTATACACGGAATTTATGGGGGAAACAGCGGTTGAGCTGCTCATCGAACGGTTGACGACGAAACGAGCGATTTGCAAAAAGGTCGTCGTGCCGACAGAGCTCGTCATCCGCTCAAGCAGCGAGGGCAACGAAAAGGGGAGCGGTCGATAAGCCGCTCCCTTCCGCATTAATGGAACTCGATATCAACGCGTTTTTTCGTTCCTGTCGTCGTTTTCGGGATATGAATGTCCAGCACGCCGTTTTTGTACGTCGCGCGAATGTTTTCCGTCGCCGCATCCGCCGGCAGGGTGATCGAACGCTGGAAGCGACCGAAGAAGCGTTCGCGCCGGTGCATTTGTTCTTCTCTTACATCGTGGTGGCGTTGAATCGTGCCGCTGATGGTCAACATGTTGTTCTGCACGTCAATGTGCACATCCTCTTTCCGCTCCAGCCCCGGTAAATCGCACGAAACGACGTATTCGTTGGCCGTTTCATGCATGTCGATGCGCGGCATCCAGTGCTGCTCATCCATATGAGTGAACAGCGATGGAAAATCACTAGCAAAAAAGCGGTTCATATCCCGGCGAATCGATTCCAAGTGCCGGAACGGGTCATACGGAATTAACGCCATAACTGCCATCCTCCTTAACAAGAAATGTTTTTCCGCTCAGTAGTGTGAACCGGATTCGTCTGTTTTATGTATGATTGGCTTGCAATTGTTCCATCACCGTCAAATACGCTTGAATGAGTGCTACTTTCATGCCATCCGGCAAGTCAGAAGCGGCCACCCGCTTAACTGCGTAATAAAACTTCACTTCGGACGATTGCCGCACGCGCGGATGCGTCCATTCATCGCGCAACTCTTGCCTGATCGTTTCATATAAAAGAGCCTTGCTATTCTGTTCATCGAGCGTCTCTGCTGTGATCGAACGATTCGGCCAAAGGCGGCGGTAGGCGTCAAGCAGTGCAGAAAATGGATAGGTCACGGCTGTTTCCCTCCTTAAAAAATAGGCATAGCGATCCTCGAGGTCTGCTCCTTGCAACATATTCTTAAGAAATTATATCATACAGCAGTCGAAGCGATTCGGGAGGCCAAGTCGAATGTAGATAGTGGGGCTGGTTTCGTTTGCTGTCTTTGTAAGTAAGGCAGCCCAACCGTGGGACGCACGGGGATGGCTTGGTTGACAGCCTGCCGTGGGGCGGATATTCCCAAGAATCTCCCACCTCTAAGCGTTAGCGTAGGTGGGAGAGCGTTCAACCTAAAAAAGTAGTTGACATAAAGTGAGATAGTGTATAAAATAAAAATCGCCGCTTCGACGGAATGTCGGAGTGCAACGATCGAACAATCATGAAATAAAAAAACTATTGACAAATAGTTAACACTGCGTATAATGAATAATTGCCGCGACGAAATGAACGCGGTAATAAGAAGAGAAGTGTGAGTAAAATATTTGTGGGTGACATTCCGAAATGATCCCCGACGAGGGTTGCGAACTTTTGTTCGCGACGCTCGTCGGGGCCACCAAGCGAAGCGCGGTAGAACAAGCAAATGTCATGCAAAAAGGACTCTCTCCCTGCTATGATGGTGATTGTCAACATCAACCGAAAACAGGAGGGAGAGAGTCCATGAAACATCTTACCACAGAATGGCCTTTATTAAAAGAGTTGGAGGAACAATTGTTGAGAACTCTTCAAAAGGTGTTCGCTGTCTTGTTGGCGGCCCTTTTGGAGGAGATCGATCAACAACTGGCGGAAGCGCGGGACAAGCGCCGGTATCAGCTGAAAGACAAACGGCCGACTACGATCCAAACGCTGTTTGGGGAAGTGACGTTCCGACGGAACTACTACTATGATCGACAAACGGGGGCGTATACGTTCTTGCTGGATGCCGAACTGGGCTTTGATGGAGCGCAGTCGATCAGCCCTTGCCTCGAGGAAACGGCGGTCGAGTTGGCCGTCGAGTGCTCTTCCTACCGCAAAGCGGCTCGCACGCTGGAGTCGATCGTGGGGTATGCGGTCCTCAGCCACGAGGCGATTCGCCAACTGGTGCTGGAGGCCCCTGTCTCGCTGCATCACCCTGTTTCCAAACGGCACGGCCGGGTGCTGTTTGTGGAGGCCGATGGACTGTTTATTTCCCGCCAGGGGAAAGGGAAACGGGCGAAAGAAGAGAAAATCCTGGCGGTTCACGAGGGATGGAGACGAAACGGGTCGCAGCTTGAGCTGGTGAACCGGCGCCACTACCTCCATGAAGGGACGGGGACGTGTGGGAACAGTTTGAGGAGTGGCTGATGAAGGAATATGCCTATGATCCGTGCCAAGACCTGTTGGTCATCAACGGCGACGCGGCGTCGTGGATCACGGCCTGCCGGGAGTATTTTGGGAAGCGGGCGTGCTTTCAGCTGGATCGATTTCATGTGGCGCGGGAGCTGCGTCAGTGTCTGTCCGGCCATCCGCGTTGGCGGGAGGTGCGGAAGAAGCTGGCGAAACAAGATGAAGAAGGGCTTCTCGTAGAGCTGAACAGCGCGGTCGGCACGTTGGAGGACGAAGCGAAAGAGAAGCAGCTGGCTGCCATGATCCGCCGGATCGAGTCGATGCCGGGATGCATCCGGGACTATCGGGGTGGCTGTCGGAGCAAGGGGTGGAGACGACCGGCATGCGTCCGATGGGCCATGCGGAGAGTGTGATGAGCCGGTTTGCGCATCGGGTGAAATCCCGCCGCAGCTGGAAAGACCAAGGGCTTCGGGCGTTTCTGAGGGCGATGGCAGCCCGAATCGACGGGATCGGGTGGAGAAAGGGACGGTGGGAGGAGCAAGAGCCCCAGTCGACCGTCTCGGCCTCAACAAAGTCCAAGCGGATCGAACAGGCC